>NZ_LMKQ01000001.1:0-1200000 GCF_001421565.1 Agromyces sp. Leaf222
AATTGTCCATCAATCAAAGGAATCCCACCGATCCGAAAACCGGTTGGGGTTCAAAAAATTGGCATTGAACATAGTGCACGCTGTTGAGTTCTCAAGAAACGGACGCACCCGAACCAGACACCCACAAACCTGTGGACCCGCAATCAGGGCAACCTGTCAACCATACCACCCGAACCACCACAACCAAACCCAACAGGGCCAGTCCCAGCAGCCACCCAGCAACCCGAACCMSAAMGGCCCGAACACCAGGAAACACAGGAGGAAAGGATCAAATCCTAGACTTGAAATCACCGAGTCGCAAACGCGCCTACGAGGTTATTTGGCTAGAACTCCACCYGACCATCAACCAGAACCTCAAGTCCTGCCTGACCGCCGCGGCGACATATGAAAACCTACAATCCCCCACCCCACACACACAAATCCAACCCACACCCCGGGCGTGTCGCACCACCCGCAAACACCCGCACACCGCCGCGGCGACATATGAAAACCTACAATCCCCCACCCCACACACACAAATCCAACCCACACCCCGGGCGTGTCGCACCACCCGCAAACACCCGCAACACCAGCATTCATGCGGGATCCGGGCCGGTGGCCGGCCGTCGAGCGGTGACCGAGCCGCTCGAGCCAGCGAGGGTGCGGGTGACCGCGGGCTTCCGCGTCACGGGTGCGATCTCCCCGGATGGTGGCCGAGTCGCGGCAGGGCAAGGGCGGCGAGCGACCTCGGGTTTCCCCTGGCTCACGGCCGGCACCGGCATCCGTCAGCTCCGGAGGCGCTATCGGCATCGCGCGACATGACGACATGGCGAAATGCGTCGAATGCGTCGCCGTGCTGCGGGTTCGCCGAGTGCGCGGAATACGCACAGCCTCCATGCGTTTGAATGCACTGGGACGAAGGCGCCCCGGCATGTGTTCCCCCACTTGAAAGCTGGTTCGCCATGACGCTCGTCACCGACCTCACGTCCCGCAAGGCCGACACCTCGGCCGCCCTCATCGACCCCCTGGTCGACCGTTGGAGCCCCCGCGCGTTCGATCCAGCCGCGATCGTCGAGCCCGAGGCGCTGCGCACGATCCTCGAGGCCGCGCGCTGGGCGCCGTCGGCCAACAACTCCCAGCCGTGGCGCTTCATCGTCGCGCACCGCGGAACCCCCGAGTTCACGACCACGCACGACGCGATGATGGGCTTCAACCAGGCCTGGGCCGACTCGGCCGCCGTGCTCATCGTGAACATCGCCGAGACCGCCGACGCCGAGGGCAAGGCCCGCCCGTGGGCGCGCTACGACCTCGGCCAGGCCGTCGCCCACCTCACGGTGCAGGCGCAGCACGAGGGCCTGCACACCCACCAGATGGGTGGCTTCGATGCCGCGAAGCTCCATGACGCGTTCGGCCTCGCCGACAACCTCGAGGTCGTCTCGGTCACCGCGATCGGCGTGCTCGGCGACGTCGACTCGCTGCCCGACGTGCTGCGCGAGCGCGAGGTCGCGCCCCGTCAGCGCAAGACGCTCGACGAGCTGGTGCTCGCCGGCGCGTAGTCCACGACGCAGAACGACGGATGCCCCGGGGTCGAACCCCGGGGCATCCTGCGTCTCCGGCCGGAGCGGTCGCCTGCCTCGCCTGCCTCGGCCTACGTGCGGACGAGGTCGACGGGCGTCGTCGGCGGCTCCTCGCGGGGGCGCGCGACGCTCGTCGCGGCATCCGGGAACTCGATGCTCGCCGGAGCGACGGCGAGCGCGCGCTTGACGCGCCATGCGGCGAACACCGCCAGCACGCTCACGGCGAGGTGCATGCCGAGGAACACGTCGGTCAGGCCGGCGCCGAGCAGCACTCCGGCCACCATCGGGCCGGCCGCCGAGAATGCGGTCTGCAGCGCGGCCACGGTGCCGAGCGTCTGGCCGACCATGCCCTTCGGCGCGAGCTGCGCCGTCAGCGGGTTGAGCACCGGGCTGTAGATCGTCTCGCCGACGGCGAAGATGCCGTAGGTCGTGACGAACAGCGCCGTGGCGATCGCCGGCGAGAACTGCGACGCCGACAGGATGAGCCAGGACACCACCCAGATGCCGCCGACGCCCATGAGCAGCACCGGCGCACTGCGCTTGGCCGTGAGCTTCACGACGATCACCTGCAGCGCCACGATCACGATGCAGTTGATCGCGGCCGCGAGTCCGATCGCCGACGGGTCGACGTCGAGCACGGTCAGGCCGTAGGCGGGTAGGCCGGACTCGAACTGGGCGTAGAAGCCGAGGGCCAGTGCGATGGTGACGACGGCCGTCCAGCGCATCGCGGGCTGCGCGAAGATGACGCGCAGGGCGCCGCGCGAGCGCGCCGCGGCATCGGGGCGCCCGTCGCCGTCCACGTCGACCACGGCGATCGCCCCGGTCGCGGCGTCGACGGCGCCGAACGCGCCCGTGTCGGCCGGAACGCCGCGGCCCTCGGCGCCCGCGCCACGTCCGGCGGGCGTCGCCGCGGCGCGCGCCAGCGGCATCCGCCCTGCGAGCGCGATGATCGCCGACGACAGGACGAACCCGCCGGCGGCCATGAGGAACCCGATGTCGAGGCCGTCCGGCCGGTCGAGGTCGACCACGAGCCCCGCGAGGAAGGCGCCCGCCGCCATGCCCAGCGACTCCGCCGTGAACTTGTAGGCGAAGATCTTTCGGCGATCATCGGATGTCGACCAGTTCAGCGCGAGCACCTGCTTGGCGGGTACCGCCGCCGAGAGGCCGAGACCGAAGACGAGCATGCCGGCCAGGAAGGGCGCCGGCGCGTCCGCGAGCACGAGGGAGGCGACACCGGCGGCGCCCAGCAGCTGGGCGAGCACCGCGACGCGCACGGGGTCGAAGCGGTCGGCGAGCCGGCCCGCGAGCGGCGCCGCCACGAGCGCGCCGATCGAGAAGAGCGACGAGGCGCCGGCGGCGATGAGCGCCCCCCAGTCCCGAGTGTCGGCTGCGTAGGCGTACTGGTACGGCAGCACGGCGCCCCAGCCGAGCGAGCCGATGGCGCTGGCGAGCACGAGCAGTTTCGCGCGCATCGAGGCGCCCTCCTCTCAGGGTCGTCGTCGGAGCGACGGATGCCGCGGGTCGACGTCGGCCGCGAGGCATCCGAGTGCTTCGATCATGAAGTATTCGATATCGAAATATTAGCAACCGAAAGATGCGTGCGAGAATTCCCGTATGGCGAAACGCACCCCGAGCGCGCAGGAGCTCCACCGACGCGCCGTCGCGACCTATGTCAAGGCGGGCGGCGAGGAGTCGGTGCAGCGCGTGATCACGGCCGTGCAGAGCCTCACCAAGAAGCTCGACCAGTGGTACGTCAGGCAGCTCGTCGACCTCGATGTCACCGCGGGCGAGTGGGCCGTGGTCACCTCGCTCGCGAAGGCTGGCGAGTCACTCACCCCCAGTCAGCTCGCCGAGCTGACGAACGTCGCACCCTCGTCGATGACGCACCGCATCGACAAGCTCGTCGAACGCGGGCTCGTCGAGCGCACGCCCGACTCCGAGAACCGCACTCGCATCTTCGTGAGCCTGACGGATGCCGGTTGGCAGCTGTTCAGCGTCGCCATCCGGGGTTCCGACGTCGTCGAGTCCGACGTGCTGCAGGACCTCAGCGACGATGAGCGCGGCGAGCTCGCCCGGCTGCTCGAGGTCGTCATCGCCCGGCTCGACGACGTGGACGCGTAGGGGCCGAGAGACGGCGTCCTCGGCGACCAGCCTTCGCCGGCCCGTCGGCGGCTAGCATGGGCCGACCCGACGAGGAGCCCGATGACGAACGAACTCGCCCAGCCCGCATCCGCCGCACCTGCAGGCTGGTACCCCGACCCGCATGGTGCGCCGATGCGCCGCTGGTGGGACGGCTACACCTGGACCGATCACGTCGCACCGACCGAGCGGCCCTACGGCGAGCACCTCCCGGCTGCGCACGTGCCCGACGGCACGCCCGTGGACACCCTCTGGATCTGGCTCGCCGTCCTTCTGCCCCTGGTCAGCTTGGCGCCGATCCTGCTCGTCGATGTCGATCAGCTCGCTGCGACGAACATTCAGACCGGCTCCCCGTTCGGCGACCTCTGGTACAACATCGCCGCGCTCCTCGGATGGCCGCTCTACGGCCTGACCGTCTGGTTCGCCTACCTCGACTTCGCTGCCCTCGGCCGTCTCGCCTACGGCCGGCGCTTCCACTGGGCGTGGTCGTTCATCGGGTCTCTCGTCTACGTCATCGGGCGCTTCGTCGTCGTCCGGCGCCAGTCTGGTCGGGGCCCGGCCTCACTCTGGGCGGCGATCGCCGTCGTGGTCTGCTCGACAGCTGTATCCAGCTGGCTCTTCGTCCGCCTCGTCGAGGCGATGTTCAGTGCCACGATGACCGCCGTCGGACAATTCTGAGAACGGGAGCCGCTCGCTACGGCTGCAGCATGACCTTGATCGCGCGGCGCTCGTCCATGGCGGCGTAGGCTTCGGCCGCCTCGGCGAGCGGGAGCTTCAGGTCGAAGACCCGTCCGGGCTCGATCGCGCCCGAGAGCACGTCGGGCAGGAGCTCCTCGATGTAGCCGCGCACGGGGGCGACGCCGCCGTTGACGCCGACGTTGCGGTTGAAGAGCGGCCGCACGGGCAGCTCGGGGCCGCCGTTCGGCACACCGACGTAGCCGACCATGCCGCCGGGGCGGGCCGAGCGGATCGCCTGGTCCATCGACTCCTTGGTACCCACGCACTCGAGCACGCGGTCGGCGCCGATGCCGCCGGTGAGCTCCTTGACCGCCGCGACGCCGTCGTCGCCGCGCTCGGCGACGATGTGGGTGGCGCCGAAGGCCGTCGCGAGCGCCTGCCGATCGGCGTGACGCGACATCGCGATGATCGTCGTGGCCCCGAGGCGCTTCGCGGCGATGACCGCGCAGAGCCCGACCGCGCCGTCGCCGACGACGACCACGGAGTCGCCCGGCTGCACCCCGGCCGAGACGGCCGCGTGGTGCCCTGTGCCCATCACATCGCTGAGGGTGAGGAGTCCGGGCACCATGTCGGCGGTGACCTCTTCGCGGACCGGAACCAGCGTGCCGTCGGCGAGCGGCACGCGCACGCGTTCGCCCTGGCCGGCATCCGCGAATCCGCCGAGGCGGTCGTCGCTGCCCCACCAGCCGCCGTTCAGGCACGAGGTGCTGACGCCGTTGCGGCAGTTGACGCACGTGTTGTCGCACACGTAGAACGGCGCGATCACGAAGTCGCCGACGTCGACGAGCGTCACGTCGTCGCCGACGGCCTCGACGACGCCCACGAACTCGTGGCCGATGCGGTGCGGCTGATCGGTGGGGGTGACCCCACGGTACGGCCAGAGGTCGGACCCGCAGACGCACGCGGCCACGACGCGCACGATCGCGTCACCTCCGGTGGAGAGCACGGGGTCTGGCACGGTCTCGACGCGGATGTCGCGGGCGGCGTGGATCACGGTGGCGAGCATGCGTTCGAGCCTACGCCCGCCCCTCCGCGCACGTGCAGGATCTGCGTGTCAGGCGACTCAGCGTCGAAGGACCGGCTGCGCCTTCCCGAGTGCCGGCACGAGGATGCGGATCGCCCACCCGAACAGGATGAAGATCACGCCGACGCCCCCGGCGAACAACGCGACGCCGAACGAGACCACCGAGGTGAACAGCGACGCCCGCAGGAACGACGCGTCCATGACGGTCGCGCGCACCGGGTCGTCCATGTCGAGCTCGGCATAGGTCTTGCCGTCGGCCATCTCGAGGGCGTGCGTGTTGATGACGCTCGCCTGCACGTACGCGTCGATCGGGCCGTCGACCTGCTGACCGGCGAGGATGGGCGCATCGTCGGAGATGGTGATGTTCTCGGCCCGCAGTTGCGCCGAGACCGCCATCCACGCGATCACCGCGACGACGATCAGCAGCGCACCGCCGATGATTCCCGCGAGGCCGATCAACCGCAATCCGCGGTCCTGGCCCCTCGTCAGTACGACCGCCCCAGCTTCGACCACCGGATCCGACATGACGTCCCCCTCGCCTCGTTGCCACCAGCGTAGTGATCGGCGAGAGCGGGCGACAGACGCAATCCCGGTGCGCCCGCGGAACGGCCGGGCTCACACGTGCGGCACGAACTCCTGCCACGCGAGTCGCTTCTCGCGGCGCGGGTCGGCCTCGACCCGGTCGGCGGCGTCGAAGACGAGGGTGCGCCGCATCCGCTCGTCGTATCGGGGCCAGCTCTCGAGCGGTGCGCCGGATGCCGCGAACGCCGCCCAGTGCGCCTGCATGCGCCGTCCGGCCGAGCGGAACATGCGCCGCCCGCCGAGCAGCGTGAGGGCGGTGCCGACGGGGGTGTCGAACTTCTCGAAGAGCGCGAACAGCTCGAGCCCGTGGGTCGCGTCGAGGCCGAGTAGCCGGGCGGTGCGCGGCGCCGCGTCGAACCGATAGAACCACGTGGGCGCGTACCGGGAGTGCCGCTCGCCGGCCTTGATGCTCGGGAACCAGAACGTGAAGTCGCCGCCGAAGTCGGCGGCGGGGCGCCGCTCGGGGAGGTCGGGGTACTGCCGCTTGATCGCCTTGCGCGACTTCTTGCGCGTGTTCGCGAAGATCGCCCGGATACGCGGCTTCGTGGTCGGCAGGATGTCGATGCGACCCTCGAAGAGCGACCCCTCGCGGTCGTTCGTGCCGATGACGAGCGGTATCCGGTGCGCGGTGCCGTCGCGGAACGCGTCGAGCGGACGCACGGGCAGGAAGTCCCCGTCGATCACGGGCGCGAGGCTGATCGTGCCCGGGTTCTCGTCGGGCGTGCGCACGGTCAGCTCGGTCGTCGCCCTGGCCAGCACCGACGGATCCGCGGCACGGAGCATCGCCGCGGCATCCTCGGCGCCCTCGCTCTCGAGGTCGTCGTCGTCGACGAGCCGGCTGAGGATCGCCACGTACTCGCCGGCCCACTTCGCCGCCATCTCGGGCAGGTACACGGCGTTCGCCGGAGAACTCTGGGCGATCGCCCGGGCGAAGAGGCCCTCGGTGCTCGGCACCGCCATCAGCGTCGTCACCGAGTTGGCGCCCGCCGACTCCCCGAAGAGCGTGACCCGGTCGGGGTCGCCGCCGAACGCCGCGATGTTGCGCCGCACCCACTCGAGCGCGGCGACCTGGTCGCGCAGCCCCAGGTTCACGTCGAACGGATGCCGCGGGCCGGCGTAGGCGCGGAAGTCCAGCCAGCCGAGCGCCCCGAGCCGATAGTTCAGGCTCACGTAGATCACGCCGTGCCTGCGCACGAGCCGCTCGCCCTGACGCGGATACTCCCGCGAGGAGCCGACGCTGTAGGCGCCGCCGTGCACGAAGACCATCACGGGGAGGCCGCCGCCGGACGGCCGACCGGCTGCCCCATCGGGGGTGATGACGTTGAGGCTCAGGCAGTCCTCGCTGCGGGGGAGGTGCGAGGCGGCGCCGATGAACTGGCCGTGGCGGTTCTGCGGCGCGACGGGACCGAAGGCGGACGCGTCGCGAACGTCGCCCCACCCTTCGGCGGGCATCGGCGCGAGGAACCGTCGCGGGCCGACCGGCGGCGCCGCATACGGGATGCCGCGCCAGGCCAGGATGCCGCGCTCGCGCACCCCGCGCGCGGCGCCGAGATCGGTCTCGACGACCAGGCCGTCGGCACGGACGCCACCCCCCACGAGCATGCGGGGAGCCTACCCGCCGACAGTGAACGCTGCGCCTCTGGAGCACGAACACGGATGTCGGTGGGATGCGACAGGATGCACTGGTGAACGGAATCCGCGGCTTCTGGCGCGCCCTGCCGACCGAGGGCCGGTGGCTGCTCTCGACGGTCGCGATCCAGACGCTCGGGCGCGGCCTGACCCTGCCGTTCACGATCATCTACCTGCACGAGGTGCGCGGGTTCGACCTCGGGCTCGCGGGTGCGCTCATGGGGCTCATCGCGGTCGTCGGGCTCATCGTCACCGGGCCGGGCGGCAGCCTGATCGACCGCTACGGCGCCCGCACGATCCTCATCATCGGGCTCGGCGCGATGATCATCGGCTGCACGCTGCTCGCGTTCGCGACGAATCCCGGGCTGGCCGCCGTCGGCCTCGTGCTCATCGGCGTGAACTTCGGCGTCTCGTGGCCCGGGTTCAACGCGCTCATCGCGAGCGTGGTCACCGGCGACCTGCGGCAGCAGTACTTCGGCATCAACTTCGCGCTCGTGAACCTCGGCATCGGCATCGGCGGGGTCATCGGCGGCTTCTACGTGAACGTCGAGGCACCGGAGACCTTCACCGTGATCTTCCTGATCGACGCCGCGAGCTGCCTCATTCCCGTGGCGCTGCTGCTCGGGCCGCTGCGCCACGTGCGCACGCAGTCCGAGCCCTCAGCAGACGAGCCGACGAGCGGCGGCTACCGGCAGATCCTCCGGCGGCCCGCCGTGATCTGGGTGAGCCTGCTGACCTTCGTCGCGATGTTCGTCGGGTACGGGCAGATGGAGGCCGGGTTCCCCGCATTCGCCCGGCAGGTCGCCGAGGTCTCGACGCGCACGGTCGGGTTCGCGTTCGCCATCAACACCCTCGTGATCGTGGTGTTCCAGTTCGCCGTGCTGCGCTGGATCTCGGGACGGCGGCGCACCCGCGTCATGTGGATCATGGCGCTCGTGTGGGCCGCCGCTTGGCTGGTGCTCGGTGCCACCGGGCTCGTGCCCGACACCGTCGCCGCCGCGATCGGCGTCATCGCATTCATGGGCGTCTTCGCGTTCGGCGAGACGCTGCTGCAGCCGACGGTGCCCGCGGTCTACAACGACCTCGCCTCCGACCACAACCGCGGCCGCTACAACGCCATCAACTCCGCTGCGTTCCAGGGCGGGGCGATCGTCGGGCCCATCGCGGCCGGCATCCTGCTCGACCACGGGCTCGACGCCGTGTTCATCGGGCTCATGGTGGTCTGCTGCCTCGGCATCGGGGTCATGGCGCTCGCACTCGAGCGCCGCATCTCCGCCGAGGTCAACGGCGTCGTCAAGCCGCAGCCCGTGGTCGACTGACGGCCTGCCCTGCCCATCGGGCGCTCAGGCGCGCGGGCCGCGCAGATGGACCGGCGCGCTCGCAGTTCGGCGCCAGAACTCAGAGCTTCGCGGCCTTGGCGAGCAGGCTGTCGCGCTCGCGGTCGTTTCCCGTCATGCGGGCGGCCCGCTCGAGCTCGGACCGCGCCTCGTCGATGCGGCCGATTCTGGCGAGCAACTCGCCGCGCACGGCGGGCAGTCCGGGATAGCCGGCGAGCCGCCCCGCGGCAGCGAGCTCGTCGACGACCTGCAAGGCCGACACCGGCCCCGTCGACATCGCGATCGCCACGGCGCGATTGAGGTCGACCACGGGCGACGGGGCGATGCGTCCGAGCGCCTCGTAGAGCACCACGATCTGCGCCCAGTCGGTCTCGTCGACCGACGGCGCGATCGCGTGCTGCTCGGCGATGGCGGCCTGCAGCCCGTAGGGGCCGCGACCCCGGCCGAGGCGATCCGCCTTGGCCAGCGCGTCGCGCCCGCGACCGAGCTGCGCGCGATCCCAGCGCGTGCGGTCCTGCTCGTCGAGGGGGATCGCCGATCCGTCGGGCGCCGTGCGCGCCGGGAATCGCGCCGCCGTGAACTCCATGAGGGCCACGAGCGACGACGCCTCGGGCTCGCGCGGCATCAGGCCCGCGACGACCCTCGCCATGCGCAGGGCCTCGTTCGAGACATCCGCTCGCACCCACTCGGTGCCCGACGCGGGCAGGTACCCCTCGTTGAACACGAGGTAGAGCACGTGCAGCACCGACGCGAGCCGGGCCGGGTACTCGTTGGGCTCCGGCACCTCGAACGGCACGTTCGCGGCCGCGAGGGTCTTCTTCGCGCGCACGATGCGCTGCTGGATGGTCGCGGTCGGCACGAGGAACGCGCGCGCGATCTCGTCGCTCGACAGGCCGCCGACGATGCGCAACGTGAGGGCGATCTGCGCCTCCCGCGAGAGCACCGGGTGGCACGACACGAAGATCAGGCGCAGCACGTCGTCGTCGATGGTGTCGGGGTCCCAGAACACGTCGGATGCCGCGCCGCCCCGCTCGTCGAGGTCGCGCGCCATGGCCGCGTAGCGCTCGTCGAGCCGCTCGCGCCGCCGCCATCCGTCGATCGCCCGACGCTTGGCGACCGTGGTCAGCCACGCCCCTGGATTGCTCGGCACCCCGTCGACCGCCCACTGTCGCAGGGCCTCGACGATGGCCTCCTGCGCCAGGTCTTCAGCCTGGCCGACATCGCCGACGAACCGGGTCAGGGTCGCGACGATGCGGGCGGACTCGATGCGCCAGACGGCCGCGAGGGCGCGACGGGCGCGGTCGGCGTCAGCCACGTCGGCGGTCGCCACGTCGGCGGACGTCGGGCCGGCGTCACCCGCCGACCCGGCCGCACCCGCGGCATCCGTCTCGCCCATGGTTCAGCGAACCCGGCTCAGCGAGCCCGGTTCTCGGCTTCCTCGCGCCAGCCGGCCTCCTTCTGGATCCACTCGTCGTCTTGGGGGAAGTCCTCGAGCTCGTTGACGCGACGCACCTCGAGCTTCGAGCCCGGGCCCAGCGGGCAGCGCTTCGCCCACTCGGCAGCCTCTTCGGGGCTCGAGGCCTGGATGATCCAGAAGCCGTTGAAGAGCTCCTTGGTCTCGCCGTAGGGGCCGTCGGTGACGACCGGGGGCGTCGAGTCGAAGTCGACGACGAACCCCTCCTTCGCGTCGGCGAGGCCCTCGCCCGCGAGCAGTACGCCGGCCTTGATGAGCGACTCGTTGTAGGCGCCCATCGCGGCGATGACCTCGGTGAAATCGAGCTCTTCGTAGGCCTCGACGGCCGCATCGTTCGAGCGCATGATCAGCATGTACTTCACGGTGTTCTCCTCGGTGTGGTGGATCTCGGGTGGGCCGGATCGCCCGCCTCACTCATGCGTCGAACGAGCGGATGCCGGATCGACAACCTGCCGAAAAAGGTTGGGAAATCCGACATCCGCTCGCTCAGGCCGTGCGTTCAGCCCTACCGCTCGGCCCGCTGCACGCTGAGCGCCTCGCCCGAGGCGTCGAGCGCGACGACGACCGCGTCGCCGTCGCGGATGTCGCCGGCGAGCAGCGCCCGCGCGAGCCGATCGTCGATCTCGCGCTGCATGAGGCGGCGCAGCGGGCGCGCGCCGTAGAGCGGGTCGTAGCCGCGCTCGGCGAGCCAGGCCCTGGCATCGGGCGTCACGGCGAGCTCGAGTCGCCGCTCGTGCAGTCTCGCCGACAGGCGGTCGACGTAGAGGTTCACGATCTCGGCGAGCTCCTCCCGCGTGAGCGCGGAGAACACGACGAGGTCGTCGAGCCGGTTGACGAACTCGGGCTTGAAGGACTGCCGCACGGCCTGCATCACCGCGTCCTCCTTCTGCTCCCACGAGAGGGTCGGATCGACGAGGTACTGCGAGCCGAGGTTCGACGTGAGGATCATGATGACGTTGCGGAAGTCGACCGTTCGGCCCTGGCCGTCGGTCAGGCGACCGTCGTCGAGCACCTGCAGCAGCACGTCGAAGACCTCGGGGTGCGCCTTCTCGACCTCGTCGAAGAGCACCACGGAGTACGGCCGACGACGCACCGCCTCGGTGAGCTGGCCGCCCTGGTCATAGCCGACGTAGCCCGGAGGGGCGCCGACGAGCCGAGAGACCGAGAACTTCTCGCCGTACTCCGACATGTCGATGCGCACCATGGCGCGCTCGTCGTCGAAGAGGAACTCGGCGAGCGCCCTGGCGAGCTCGGTCTTGCCGACGCCGGTCGGGCCGAGGAAGAGGAACGAACCGGTCGGGCGGTTCGGGTCGCTGATGCCCGCACGCGTGCGGCGCACGGCGTCGGCGACGGCCGCGACGGCGCGCTTCTGGCCGATGAGCCGCTTGCCGAGCTCGCGCTCGAGGTGCAGCAGCTTCTCGGTCTCGCCCTGCAGCAGCCGGCCGACCGGGATGCCGGTCCACGCGGCGATCACGGCGGCGATGTCCTCGTCGGTGACCTGCTCGTTGACCATGCGCGGCTCGTCGGTCGCGACCGACTCGGCCCGCTCGGCCTCGACGAGGTCGCGCTGCAGGCGTGCGATCGTCTCGTACTCGAGCCGCGACGCCGTGGCGTAGTCGGCCTCGCGCATCGCACGATCGCGGGCGGTCACCGCCTCGTCGAGCTGCTTCTTCAGGTCGCCGACGCGGTTCAGCGACATCCGCTCCCGCGACCAGCGCTCTTCGAGGGCGGCGAGCTCGCGCTCCTTGCCGACGAGCGACTCGCGCAGCTTCGCGAGGCGCTCCTTCGACGCGTCGTCCTTCTCCTTCTTGAGGGCGAGCTCCTCGATCTTCATGCGGTCGACCTCGCGCTTGAGCTGGTCGATCTCGATCGGGCTCGAATCGATCTCCATCTTGAGGCGCGACATGGCCTCGTCGATGAGGTCGATCGCCTTGTCGGGCAACTGGCGCGACGTGATGTAGCGATTGCTGAGGGATGCCGCGGCGACGAGTGCGGCATCCGTGATCGTCACGCCGTGGTGGGCCTCGTAGCGGCCCTTGAGTCCGCGGAGGATCGCGACCGTGTCTTCGACGGACGGCTCGCCGACGTACACCTGCTGGAAGCGGCGCTCGAGCGCGGCATCCTTCTCGATGTACTCGCGGTACTCGTCGAGCGTGGTGGCGCCGATGAGGCGCAGCTCACCGCGCGCGAGCATCGGCTTCAGCATGTTCGACGCTGCGACGGAGCCCTCGCCGCCGCCGGCGCCCATGAGCAGGTGCAGCTCGTCGACGAAGGTGATGACCTCGCCGTCGGCATCGTCGATCTCCTTCAGCACGGCCTTCAGCCGCTCCTCGAACTGGCCGCGGTACATGGCGCCGGCGACGAGCGCGGAGATGTCGAGCGAGATGAGCTGCTTGCCCTTGAGCGATTCGGCGACGTCGCCCGCGACGATGCGCTGGGCGAGGCCCTCGACCACGGCCGTCTTGCCGACGCCGGGCTCGCCGATGAGCACCGGGTTGTTCTTGGTGCGGCGCGTGAGCACCTGGCTGACGCGCCGGATCTCGGCGTCACGCCCGATGACGGGGTCGAGCTTGCCGGCCTTCGCGATCTCGGTGAGGTTGACGCCGTACTGCTCGAGTGCGGACTTCTGCTCCTCTTGCGAGTTCGGTGCGCCTTGCATGTTCGCCACTCAGGACTCCCTTCGTTCCAAACTTGAGTGTACTTAACTCAACTTTGCGAAGTGGGGTGATATTCCGACTCGTGCCTGAGATCCCCCTTGTTCAAGGTAGACGGATGCCGCGGCGACCGCCATCACTTCGCGGGCGCGGGGATCGAGTCGCCGAGCAGCGCGAGCAGCAGCCGTCGGAGCTCGGCCTGCTCGCCGTCGTCGAGCCGCGAGAGCAACGCCCGCTGCGCCTCGTCGACCGCGCCGTCGAGCTCGACGAGACGCGCCCGGCCGAGCGTCGTGATCGCGACGCTGTTGCGACGCCGGTCGCGGGCGTCGGGGGAGCGGGCGATGAGGGCGGATGCCTCGAGCTCGCCGAGCACGGCGTGCAGGTCGCTGCGATCGAGGCCGAGCCGGCGACCCAGCTCGGCCTGGCTCACGGAACCGCCCTCGGCCAGGGCGTGCAGCACCGAGAAGTGGTGCCTGCGCAGGCCGTGCGCCGCGAGCGCCTCGCCCACGATGCCGGCGCCGAGGCCGGCCGCGCGGCTGAGCAGCCAGCTCGACAGCTCGACGAGCCGGCGGGGCGGCATCGGCTGCACGCCCATTCCGTCGGAAGGGACCGCCGGGGTCATGCGGCGGATGGTGCTGCGGCCGGGGCGGCGGCTGGGACGGTGGCGGCTCCCGTGCGCCAGGTCGGCGCGACCCGCAGCTCGGCGATGCGCCAGCCCGAAGGCGTCTCGCGCACGCCGAAGCGGTAGACCGCGCCGATCGCCTGCACGGGCACGCCGTCGGCGTGGGCGAAGTGGGCGGTGAGGTTCGCCCGGACCTCGGCGGTGCGTGCACCCTGATCGGGTTCGCCCTGGTCGACGAGCACGTTCGACATGACGTGATGCAGGCGTTCGAAGCCGACGTGGTTGCGCGTGGCCTGGGCGACGACGGCATCGCGGCCCGAGGCGGTGCCGCCGGGCGTCGTCGCGGTGACGTCTTCGGTGAGGAGCTCGCGCAGCACGTCGAAGCGGTGCTCGTCGAGGGCCGCACCGAGGCGCGAGACCAGTTCAGTCAGGTGCACCCGGTCATCGAGGGTGATCGGGGCTGCGGCCCCTGCAGTTGCGGTGCTCATGATCTCGCTCCTCAGGCTCATTCGTTGGTGATACCAACGTTGGTGTTGCCAACGTACATCGTCGTGTCGAAGCGCACAAGACCCACCCGAGACATCCATGTGAAGAAGGAAGAAGGCGGAGGAAGGCGGCGGAATAGGCACGGGAGCCGCGCGGTTGCCGGTTCACGTGGAACGCTTCGGAACCCTCTCCTTCGGTCACTACGGACCCCTCGGCCGCGGGCGCGAGCTCTCGGCCGCCGACTCGATGCTGCAGGCCATCGACCTCGCGCAGGGCATGGACGAGCTCGGCGTCAACGGCGCCTACTTCCGCGTTCACCACTTCGCCCGCCAGCAGGCCTCGCCGATGCCGCTGCTCGCCGCGATCGCGGCCCGCACCCGGCACATCGAGGTCGGCACCGGCGTCATCGACATGCGCTACGAGAACCCGCTGCACCTCGCCGAGGAGGCGGCCGCGGTCGACCTCATCTCGGGCGGCCGACTCGCGCTCGGCGTGAGCCGCGGATCACCCGAGTCGGTCGTGCGCGGCTACGAGGCCTTCGGCTACACCGGCTCCGAGGATCCCCGCGGCGCCGACCTCGCGCGCGAGCACTTCGCCCGCTTCCTTCGCGCGATCGAGGGCGAGGGCCTGGCTGAGCGCGACGCGGCATCACCGTTCGGCGGCGGCCACGGCATGCAGCGCATCGAGCCGTACTCGCCCGGCCTGCGCTCGCGCATCTGGTGGGGTGCCGGCAATCGCGACTCGGCCGAATGGGCCGGCCGCGCCGGCGTGAACCTCATGTCGTCGACCCTGCTGACCGAGGATCGCGGCATCCCGTTCGACGAGTTGCAGGCGCAACAGGTCAGGGCCTTCCGCGAGGCCTGGCGCGAGGCCGGGCACCCCGGCGAACCGCGCACCTCGGTGAGCCGCTCGATCTTCCCGATCACGACGGCGGAAGACGAGCTGTACTTCGGCGGCCGGCAGGACGGCGACGGGGTCGGCATGATCGACGGCATCCGCTCGACCTTCGGCAAGACCTACGCCGGCACGCCCGACAAGCTCGTGGAGCAGCTGCAGCGCGACGCCGCGATCCGCGAGGCCGACACGCTCATGCTCACGATCCCGAGCCAGCTCGGAGTCGAGTTCAACCTGCGACTCATCGCGGCGTTCGCCGACCACGTCGCGCCCAGCCTCGGATGGGCGCCGACGCGCGGCTGACGGCCACGGGCCGGAGCGCCCGATGCGAGCTCGGGCCGCGGGCCGCGACGCCGGAATTCTGCATACCCCTCTCGCGATCCTCCCGCGACAGGAGCAGACTCGAAGCATGGCTGACGAACTCGACGAACGCCCTCCCACCCGTCACCTGACGGACGCAGAATGCTGGCGGCGCATCACCGACGCCCCGTACGGCCGCATCGCCGCAGCTGCCGGCGGCGATGTCGACGTGTTCCCGGTGAACCACGTCGTCACAGACGATCGCACGATCGTCTTCCGCACCTCTCCCGGCACGAAGCTGCTCGAGCTCACGATCCACCATCGCGTCGCCTTCGAGGTCGACGGCGCCGACGACCATGAGGCGTTCAGCGTCGTCGTGAAGGGCGACGCCGTCGAGTTCGATCGCCAGTCCGAGATCGCCGAGGCCGAGCGGCTCGGCGTCGAGCCCTGGGCTCCCGAGACGAAGGACCGGTGGGTACGCATCACGCCCACCGAGGTGCACGGCCGGCAGTTCGAGCGCCGCCGCTAGAGCGGGCCGTTCCGCGCGCATCGAGGCGGCACGGGGAGGGCGAAGGCTGCGAGGATGTCCCCGAGGCTGCCGCGCGTCGCCCGATCAGGCGGCCGCGTGCTCGATCGAGGTCACGGTCGTGCGCGCCACACCGGCAGCCGCCGGGATCTCGTAGCGGACCGGCATGCCCGGGTAGGCGAGCGCGAACCAGAACCGGTGACCTGCAAGCCGTCGCTGTGCCGCACCTCGTAAAGCAGGCAATCGAGAACGCGCCGTTCCCCGCTGAGCACCAGGTCGAGCGGCCCGCGAGACGTCGCCGCGTTCTCGGCGGGGAACGCCGCGTGCTCCTGCAACTCCCTCCAGGTCACGCGCTCGCTCGACACCTCGCCGACGCCGCCGGCCGCGTCGAGCCGCCACTGCTCGAGCGTGGCCCCTTCGGCGTCGACGTCGACGAAGCGGTTGACGCGTTCGAAGCGCTGGCCGTCGGGCAGCTCGACGAGCAGCCGGATCGTCTTGCCCGTTCCGCTCGCCACGCGGATCTCCTCGGCCGTGAACGGCGTGGGGAGGAGCCCCGGTCCGAGCAGGTGCGGGTCGGGGACCCCGCCGGCGTCGGCAGCGACGCCCGGCTCGACGGCTTCATCGCTCATAGCGCCAGTCTGCGGCATCCGTCGTCGTCCTGGAACCCTTCGACCACGCCGCCACTACCGCATGCGGTCGCGCAGCGGAACAGCCGCCGGCACCTCATGGTGGATTCAATGCGTTCTCATACGAACATGCGCCATGCTCGAACTCCGACCGACGAACCACGACGAACCCCCGGGGGCCCGCCATGCAGAAGCGCACGAAGATCATCACCGCCTCGATCGTCGCCGGAGTACTCGTGCTCGGCGCGACGGCCGCGATCGCCGGCCCGATCATCTACCGCGACCTCATCGTGGGCGAGCAGGCCGCGGCCCCGACGGTCACGGTGACCCCGAACCCCGGTGCGGATGCCGGTGAGGGCGACGCCGCGGCATCCGACCTCACCGGCGCGTGGGCCGTCGCCGACGGCTCGTTCGCGGGCTACCGCGTCGACGAGGTGCTGAACGGCACGGATGTCACGGTCGTCGGCCGTACCGAGCAGGTCACCGGCACACTCGCCGTCGACGGCACGACCCTCGACTCGGCCGAGATCACCGTCGACGTCGCCTCGATCGCGACCGACAGCTCGAACCGCGACGACTACTTCCGCCAGAGCGCGATGCGCGTCGACGAGAACCCGACCGCCACGTTCGTGCTCACCGACGCCGTCGTGAGCGGCGAGACGCCGGCCGTCGGCGAGGTGCAGACGATCCAGGCGACGGGCGACCTCACGCTCGCGGGCGTCACCCGCACGGTCACGGTCGACCTCGAGGCCGTGCTGAACGGCGAGACCGGGCAGGTCGCCGGCAGCATCCCGATCACCTTCGCCGACTTCGGCGTCGAGGCGCCGAACCTCGGCTTCGTCTCGGTCGAGCCCGACGGCTACGTCGAGTTCTCGCTCGAGGTCGCGCGGGCGTGAGCCCGGCCGCATACTGCAGGCAGCCCGCCGGCAGCCCGGGGCGTAGCCTCGAACGAGAGACGAAGGAGAACGGATGCCGCTGCAAGGCGAATACGAACCGAGCACGTCGGGCTGGGCCCGCAAGCAGGCCGAGGCCTTCGAGGCCAGCGGCGGCGCGGAGGCCAACCTCCTGCGCGGGCGCCCCGTCATTGTGCTCACGAGCGTCGGGGCGAAGAGCGGCAAGCTCCGCAAGACGGCGCTCATGCGCGTCGAGCACGACGGTGAGTACGCCGTGGTCGCCTCGCTGGGCGGCGCCCCGAAGCATCCGGTCTGGTACTGGAACCTGTTGAAGCACCCGCACGTCGAGCTGCAGGACGGCGGCGAGAAGCACGACTACACCGCGCGCGAGCTCGAAGGCGCCGAGCGCGACGAGTGGTGGGCGCGCGCCGTCGAGGCCTGGCCCGACTACGCGAACTACCAGACCAAGACCGACCGGGTGATCCCGGTGTTCCTGCTCCAGCGCGTCGTGCTCTGACCTCGCGCTGACCCGCTCCGGCTCGCTCTGGCCTGCGCCGGCCTCCGCTGAGCCGCTCCGGCCTGGCGCCCGTCAGAGGCCGCGCATCGTGAAGGCCCTCGCGAGCAGGGCGCGCAGCGGCGGCAGGTCGAGCGTGCGCACCGACGCGTTGCGCACGCGCAGGCGCAGCCCCGAGGAAGGCGCGCCGACCGACATGTTGAATGCGGCCCGACGCACGGCTCGCCGCGCGGCCGCTCGTCGAACGCGGTCGTAGACCTCGAACGCCTCGAACGGGGCGCCCACCGCGAGCGCCGCCGCCAGGTCGCGATCGAGCCGGAGCGCGTCGAGCCAGCCGAGGTTCATGCCCTGCCCGCCGATGGGGCTGATCTCGTGCGCCGCGTCGCCGGCGAGCGCGATGCGGCCGACGGCCATGCGGTCGGCGAGGTGCTGCCGCGCCTCGAACGCGCTCGGCTCGCTCGCCGCCTCGACGTCGAACGCCCCGCCCGTCCGTGAGCCGACGATCGCGGCGATCGTGTCCGCGGTGAGCCGAGCGGGCGCGCGCCGAACCCACGCCACCCAGCGCCGGCGTCCGCCGGGCATCGGGAACGACTCGACGACCCCAGCCGGCTCGAAGTGCAGAAGTGCCGTCTCGGGCTCGCCCGTGTCGTCGCGCGTGTCGCACATCACGTACTGCGCCCGGCCGCGCCGGGCTCGCCATCCCAGTTCGAGCGCGGTACGGATGCCGCTGCGCACGCCGTCGGCTCCGATCACGTACCGGGCGGTCAGCATGAGCGACGCGCCGTCGGCGAACGCGTCGACCTGCACGTCAGCCCCGCGGTCGTGTACGGCCCGCACCTCGACCCCCCGTCGGATGCCGTCGGGCCGCATGCCGGCGAGCCGAGCCTCGAGGATCGCCTCGGTCTCGAGCTGCGGCAGCGAGAGCACGGCCGCGCCGTGCGCGCCTCGCCGGGCACTGCGACCGTCGCCAGCATCGGCGCTGCCGCCGCCGACGCCGCCGCCACGGCCACCACCGCTGCCGCCGCCGAACCTCATCGTGCCGAGCGTGCGTCCCTCGCACGTCGCCCGTCCGCCGCGGATCGGCACCGCGGACGCGACCACCTCGGCCTCGACCCCGGCCCGGGCGAGCGCCCGGAGCCCCGGCGGGTGGATGCCGATCGCGCGCGAACGACCCGAGCCCCGCGACATCCGCCGCTCGAGCACCACCACGTCGATGCCGCGCTGCGCGAGCAGGCAGCCGAGCAGCAGGCCGACCGCGCCGGCGCCGACGACCACGACGTCGTGTCTGGCCTCGTCGGCCCGTGCGTCGGTGGCCGGCCGCTCGGCGGCTCGCTCAGACATCCGCACCCCAGAGCACCTCAAGTCGCGACGGGACGCCGCGGCGCACCCGCCACCCGTGCGGAAGCATCGACGCGAGTTCGACCGCCGTGTGGCTTCGGCGGATCGACGTGAGCCCATCGGCGCGGATGTACGACCCGGCGAGCAGGGTGGACGAGAACGGCAGGGTGCCGGCCGCGAACCCGACGTACCCCCAGCGGCTGCGTTCGATGTCGCCGTGCACGACGACGCCGCCGCCGCTCGCGAGCCGTTCGGAGTCGGCGAGCAGTGCGCCGAACTCCCGTCCGTCGAGGTGGTGCAGCACGTGGTTGGAGGTGACGACGTCGAACTGCTCGTCGGCGGCGGCGAGCTCAGCGCTCGTCGTGCGGCGCAGCACGAGCCCCGGCGTTCGCGGCTGCCGCGACGCCCACGCGAACGCCCGCTCGTCTGGGTCGATCGCCGTGACCTCGAGCCGCAGCCCATCGGCGCGCGCCCATCTCAGGAGGGCTCGCGGCACGTCCGCGCCGCCCGCGCCGATGTCGAGCACGCGATGCGTCGTACCGTGCGACAGGCGCGGCCGGATCCACCGGCGGTAGATCGCCCGCTGGTTCGAGACCACCGCGTTGATGCGGCCGAACTGCTCGTAGGTTCGGGCCAGCATGACGGGATCGCAGTCGGGCGCGTCCATCAGCTCTCGGGCCTCGTCGTCTCGCGTGCGCAAGGACCTCACCACGGTCTCCGCCCCGCACGCACCGGCGCCATGGCTCAGGCGCGAACCGTCATGAGGGCCGACTCGACGGTGAGCCCCGGGCCGAAGGCCACCGCCGCGACCCGATCGCCGTCGGCGGCGGCATCCGACTCGAGAATGTTCGCCAGCACGAACAGCACGGTCGCGCTCGACATGTTGCCGAAGTCGCGAAGCGTCTCGCGGGCCGGCACGAGCTGCGCCTCGGAGAGGGCCAGCCGCGACTCCACCTTGTCGAGGATGCTGCGCCCGCCCGGGTGGATCGCCCAGTGCTCGATCGCCGCGCTCGAGGCATCCGTCGCGAGCGCCTCGGCGAGCGCGGCATCGTGTGCGAAGAGCGGCTCGAGCGCTCCGGTGATGTGCGCGTCGATGATCGCAGGCACGGCGTTGGAGAGCACCATCTCGAACCCGTGGTCGCCGATGCTCCAGGCCATGTCGTCTTCGCCGACCGGCGTGATGCGGGTCGCGAACCGGTCGAGCTCGAACGCCCGCTCGCCGGGCTCCGGCGCCCGCGTGCTCACGATGCCCGCCCCGGCCCCGTCGGAGAACAGCGACGACGCGACGATCGTGTCGGGGTCGTTCGAGGAGCGCAGGTGCAGGGTGCAGAGCTCGACGCTGACGACGAGCACGACGGCCGCGGCATCGGCCTGGCACAGCTGACGGGCGAGTCGCAGCGCGGGGATCGACGCGTAGCAGCCCATGAACCCCAGGTGATAGCGCTCGACGCCGGGGTCGAGCCCGAGCTCTCGGGCGACCATGAAGTCGGGACCGGGCGCGTAGAACCCCGTGCACGAGACCGTGATGACATGCGTGACATCGGATGCCGCGACGCCCGGTGTCGCGTCGATCGCCGCCCGGCCCGCCTCGACGTAGAGGCCGGTGGCCTCCCGCGCGTAGATCGCGTTGCGCGCCTTCGTGCCCGGCATCAGCAGCTCGCCGCTCGCCTGGTCGAAGAAGACCGGCGTCTCCTCTCGAGGCTCGAGCGTCAACTCCTCGAGCACCGAGTGCCGGCGTTCGATGCCCGACACGTTGAACGACGTCGTGACGATGCGTTGCGCGAGCCGGTTGAGGCCTGGTTGCGCGGCGAACACGTCTCGCACCGCGTTTTGCACGAGCACGGTGGCCGGAACCACCGTCGAGATCCCCCTGAGCGTGATGGCCATGCCCCACCCTAGGCACGTGAGCGGATGCTGCGACAGGGGTTGCGGCAGACGCTCAGCGGGTTCGCACGACGAACGCGCCGGCGCCCAGAGGGTCGCCGGCGCGTTCGTGGTGTGCCGTTCAGCTGAGCAGCCTGGCCTTCGCGGCCGCGAACTCCGCGTCGTCGAGGATGCCCTGCTCCTTGAGCGCGGCGAGCTTCTGCAGCTCGGCGACGATGTCGACCGCTGGGGCCGCGGGTGCGGGCGGCGCTGCGGCCGCCTGCTGCTGCGCGGCCCACTGCTGCTGCTGGTAGGCCTGCTGCGCCGCCTGCTGCGCCGAGGCGTCGATCTGGGCCTGCTGCTGTTGCTGCTGGTAGGCGTCGGCCTGCTGCTGCTGGTTGTACTTGTCCTGCTGGTGGCGCTGGACGCTGCCGCTCACCGCCGTCGCGGTGCCCGCGACGACGGCCGTGCGCGCCGCCATTCCGATGAGGCCCGGGCGGCCCATCCGTCGTCCCATCATGATTCCGCTCCTTCGACCTCGGCGAGGATCTCGTTCACGATCGGCGCGGGGATCCGCTCGACCTGCAGCAGCTCTGCGCCCGATTCCGCGAAGCGCGACGCGAGCTTCTTCGCCCACACCAGCTCGATGGCGATGAGCGCCGCAGAGCTGCCGACCGGGATGCGCTCGGCGAGGTCGTCGACGTCCTCGTCGCCGACCAGACCGGCCTCGAGAACCTCGACATCGAACTCGATCTGGTCCCCGAAGTCCTCGAACTCGACGATGGTCACCTCGTCTTCGCCGCGTGAGACGAGCAGGAAGTCCAGGAGCCGGATCTCCCCGCTGTCCACGAGATCCGCGATCGCCTCGAGCGTCCGGCCGTCGGGCCGATCACCTTCGAATCCGATCAGGTACAGATCGACCGGCCCGTACTCGAAATCCGCCATCGGTTCCCCCCTCAGTCAGTGTTTCTGCAGACTATCCCTGCCCGGCGGGCGGCGCTACGGGTGCGGGCGGCAAATCGCCTGAGAGCCTCCTGAGCGTCGCCGTGCGTTCATCGGGCTCGAGGAAGAGCGCGCGAACGAGCAGCGTCAGCGGAATCGAGAGGATCGCCCCGATCGGCCCGATCACGAGGGTCCAGAAGACGACCGAGACGAACGAGAGCGTGAGGCTCAGCGACACCGCATCGCTCACGAACTTCGGTTGGATCAGCACCTGCAGCGTCACGTTCACGACGCAGTACACGAGCACCACGACGAGGGCGAGCGGCCATCCGCCGATCACGAGCGCGAGCACCGCGGGCGGGATCAGCCCGATCACGAAGCCGATGTTCGGGATGAAGTTCGTCACGAACGCGAGGATCGCCCACACGAGCGGGATCGGGATGCCGAGCCCCCACAGCACGAGGCCGTCGATCACCGCGACGATGAGGCCGAACGACGCGTTGACCACGTAGTAGCGGCGGACTCCCGAGAAGTAGCGGCCGCCGATCACGTCGCCGGCGGTGGTGCCGAACACGGGTCGGGCCCTCGCGAAGCGCGCCGCATCCGCCGACATGAAGATCACGTAGGCGAGCACGAAGAAGAACGCGGTCGCGAGCCCGAGCAGCGCGCCCGCGAGGTCGCCGGCGAACCCGACGAGCTGGGCGGGGTCGAGCACCGACCCGAGGCTCGCCGTGGCATCCGTGGTCACCCCGGTCGACTCGACCCACGCGATCAACGACGCCGCCGTCTGCTCGAGTTCATCGAGGTAGTCGGGGAGGATCGACACGAACTGGGCTGACGCGACGACGAGCAGCACGGCGAGGGCGACCAGGATCGCCCAGGCCAGCGCCACGACCGCACTCGTGGCGAGCCATTTCGACCATCCACGGCGCTCGAGCGGGAACCGGATCGGATGCGCGATCGTGACGACGACGGCCGCGACCGCGATGGGGCCGAGCACGTCGCGGGCGAGCCAGACACCTCCGAGGACGATGACCGCTGCGGCGAGCGCGATCACCCTCCGGTGGCCGAGCGTGAACGCCGGCGAGCCGTTCGGGCGCTCGTCGGGCACGTGGTCTGCTGCGGCATCCGCCATAGGGGCCTCCCAGAGGTCACCCTACCGATCGCCCCGAACGGAACCGTCGCACTCCAGCGCGTTCTCTGGACGACGTCGTCGGAACGACGCTACATTCGGCTCAGGCGCTCGATCCCTGGGGGGCGCAGAAAACTCGAGAACGGAACAAAGTACATGGATTTCTGGTCAAACTTCTGGGACATCATCTGGTGGTTCCTGTGGATCTTCGTCTTCGTCGCCTACCTGATGATCCTCTTCTCGATCATCGGGGACCTCTTCCGCGACCAGAAGCTGAGCGGGTGGTGGAAGGCCGTCTGGATCATCTTCCTCATCTTCGTGCCGTTCCTGACGGCACTGGTCTACCTGATCGCCCGCGGTCGCGGCATGGCCGAGCGCTCGCAGCGTGAGGCGCGCCAGGTGCAGGCGGCGACCGACGACTACATCCGTCAGACGGCCGGCTCCGCGCCGAGCGCGGCAGACGAGATCGCCAAGGCGAAGGGGCTGCTCGACTCGGGCGCCATCACCGCCGAGGAGTTCGCGCACCTGAAGACGAAGGCGCTCGCCAAGAGCTGACCTGCGCGTCGAACCGCACGAACCGAGAGGGCCGGATGCATCGCATCCGGCCCTCTCGTCGTGCCCCCGGGTCTCGAGACGCTGGGCTACTCGCCCGGCGTCACGACCGCCGGCTGCGCCTGCAGTCCGGCACCCGCCTCGGGATCGCCGGAGGCGCCCGCCGTGCGAAGGAACACGATGATCCAGCTGAAGATCAGGCATCCCGCGACGAGCTCGACCGCGGTGAGGTTGTAGTACCCGGTCGCGAAGAACACGGCGACCACGACGATGACGGCGACGTACACGTAGCCGAGCACGACGAACACCTTGGGCACCGTGCGGATGAACTTCGGCAGCCCGATCACGATCACCGCGAAGCAGACCGCCATGCCCGTCGCCACCGTGTTGTGGATCGCGAAGAACTCGTCGACCGGGAAGATGCCGACACAGGCCAGGAAGATGCCGATCAGGATCAGCCCGAGGCGCACGAGGTCCCGGCCGCGCCGATCGGGCGGGGTCGACGTGGGGAGCGTCGCCGTCGCGTACCTGGCGACGATCGTGACGATCGCCCCCGCGATGATGAGCGTGAGGTTGAAGGCCTTCGCCGACACGTCGTCGGTCATGCCGAGCGCGGAGAGGTTCTCCTCCCACCAGTGCGGGTCGCTCGCCGAGAGCATGCTCGCGAACGCGCCGACCACGAGGAACACCGCGAGCACGAGCGACAGCAGCATCGGCGTCATCCGCGCGGCCGAGAGGAAGCTGACGTACGCCGTGAGCGCGAGCGCCACGCCCCCGAGCGCGGCGGCCGGCAGCGGGAAGACCACGGCATCGCGGAAGCTCAGCTCGAGCACGGTCGAGATCGCGAGCCAGCCGAGCAGCGCGATGACCGCGTGCGCGATCGCGAGGGCGGCGATGTCGAACCAGTGCAGCCGCGCCCCCGGCACCGACAGCCCCTGGCCGATCTCGCGGCGAAGCGCCGGGTTGGGCGTGCGATCGGCCAGGTAGCGCCCGAGCACGAACGCGAGGAACGCGGCGATCGCGCCGCCGACGCCCGCGAACGCGCCCAGCGAGCCACGACCCGCGATCGGGAGCGCCTCGCCCCAGAACGCGAAGAGTCCGACGAGCCCGCCGACCACGAAGAAGGCGGCCCCGATGATGAGCGCCGCGGACTCGAGCGAGGAGACGTTGGCCGACGGGTTGCGCACGACCCGTCTGATCGATGCCGAATCCTCTACCGCCACGGTTCGCGTCACGTCTGCTCCCACCCCTCGGGCCACGCGCTCCAACGGGCGACGCGGCGATTCGGGATCAGCATGGCACCGCCGAGCGCACGCAGTCCACAGGCTCGGCGATCGGATGCGGCATCCGATCGTCGGTCAGGACGAGATCGGGTCGAGCACCTCGAGCATGGACCCCTGCACGAAGCCCGCCCACTCGTAGGCGGCGCGCAGGTAGTCGTCGCGCGTCTCGTCGGACTCGGTGTCGCCCTCTTCGATGACGCCGACCCGCTCGGCGAGGATCAGCCGCAGGTCGGTGAGGAACGTGAGCCACCCCCACGCCTCGGACTCGTCGAGCTCGATCTGCACGACGCGCTCGCCCTCGTGGGACGCCGTCGCGTCGCGCACGCGCTGCGCGGCCTGGCGCTTGCCGTCGACGAGGCTGTCGCGCGTGTACCGCTCGAACTCCTGCGAGGCGGCGTGGTCTTCGGGGTAGGCGCTCGGCAGCAGGCGACCGAGCGCCGGATCGTCGACCTCGCCGAGCAGCAGCACCGAGTCGACCTGGTCGGCGAGCTCGGACAGCAGCATCGCCTCTTCGGTCTCGAGCACGAGACGGACGCCCTCGCCGTCGCTGCGGCCCGCGACGATCACGACTCGGCCCTCGACACGGTGGCCTGCAGGCCGTATCCGTGCATCGCCTCGACGTGGCGCTCCATCGCCTCCCGGTTGCCGGTCGCAACGATCGCCCGCCCCTCGGTGTGCACGCACAGCATGAGGCGCTCGGCCTCGGCGCGCGGGAACCCGAAGTAGGTGCGGAACACGAAGCTCACGTAGGTCATGAGGTTGACCGGATCGTCCCACACGACGGTCTGCCACGGCACGTCGGCCGCGACACGCGTGATGGTGTCGAGGTCGAGTTCTTCGAGCGTGGAGGTCACCCGTCAAGACTGACACGAGCGCGCCTTCGCCGAAACCCGGATGACGACCTCAGTCGCCCGCGCCCACGCCCCCGCCATCTGGCTCGGGCGTCGCGCGTGGCGTCATGAACCACTCCACGAAACGCTCGGCACGCCCGTCGGGTGCGAGATGCACCTCCCACAGGTTCCAGTAGAACGCGTGACCCGGGTAGTCGACGTGCCCCTTGATGATTCCGAGCCGCTCGTTCTCGATCAGGACCTCGAGGTCCGCCACGGGTCCGGCCGCTTCGTCCTCGCCCCACATCTCGACGATCGCGTCGATGCCGCCCACCGGATCGGGGTCGTCGGGGCGGAACCAGTACTCGGCGTCGTCGGTGAAGATCGCCCGAACGTCGTCGGGCGCCTTCGTGCGCCACGCGTGCAGGTATCCGTCCAGCCAATCACTCGTCCGCGACATGGGTCGTGTCTACCCCACGGGCTCCACGCCCGCCAGTCCGCCATCGGACGCGGCGGTCACCCGGAGCGGCGCGACGCCGTAACGGTGAACTTCGGGTCGCGGGCGATCTGCCGCGTCGGTCCGACGAGGCGTTCGAGGGCGGGGCGGTAGCGCAGGTGCGAGTTCCACACGCACCAGAGTTCGCCGCCCGGCGCGAGCACGCGGGCGGCGTCGGCGAACAGGTGCTCGGCGATGCCGGTGTGCAGTGCGGCATCCGAGTGGAACGGCGGGTTCAGCACCACGAGCCGTTCGCTCGCCTCGGGCAGCAGCTCGAGCCCGTCGGCCTGCGCCACGGTCACGCGGTCGGCCACGCCGTTCGCCTCGGCGGTCGCGCGAGCGGATGCCGCGGCCGACGCCGAGCGATCGGTCGCCGTCACCGCGAGCCCCGGCCTGGCGCGCGCGAGCCAGGCGGCGACCACGCCGGTGCCGCACGCGAGGTCGACGGCGGACGCGGCATCCGGAACCGCGTGGTCGAGGGAGGCGAGCAGCAGGCGCGTGCCGATGTCGACCGAGCTGCCCGCGAACACGCCGCCGTGCGCCGCGACGTCGAGGTCGAGCGCCGGGTCGTGCTGCACGCGAGGCCAGGCCGGCGCGGGCGGCTGCCGCAGTCCGCGCGGTTCGCGCGGCCCGCTCGCGAGCAGCACGCGGGACTTCTGGCGCGCATGCGACACGTCGACCCGGTCGAACCAGGCGGCGAGCACCTCGTTCATCGCGAGGGCCATGTGCTTCAGGCGCCCTCCGGCGAAGATCCGAACCTCGGATGCCGCGTGCCCGGCCACGATGCCCGCGAGCTCGTCGAGCCGATCGAGCGAGCGCGGCAGCCGCATGAGCACGACCCGCGCGCCCGCGGCAAGGTCGGACGAGAGCGGGAGGGACCGCGGCATCCGCTCGCCGTCGAAGCCGAGACGGGCGGCGTTGCGGGCGAGCGCGCGTTCGCCCGTGACCAGGTCCTGATGCACGCGGACACCCGTCGCGCCGAGCGCCACCGCGCCCAGCGCCAGCGCGCCGTAGGCGTCGTCGAGCACGACCACCTCGCCGGGCCCCGCCGCGGCGATCGCCTCGGCCGCCTCGTCGAGGATGAGCCGGTCGGCGGCGTCGGACGCCTCGAGCCCCCGGCCCTCGACGTCGGGCTCGCGGCGCAGCAGTTCGAAGGGCAGGCTCACCCGCCAAGGCTACGCGGAGCGACCCTGCCGGAGGCTTCCTGAGTGCGGATCGCAGACTCGTTTGCTACTCTCGGGCCCGCATGGGGAACGCACAGTCGATCGGGGAGCGCACCGCGGCACGGCAGAATGCCGGGCTGCGCGTCAGGCGAACCGCCACTCGGCGCAGTCGAGGCATCCGCCCGCTCGCCGCCTTCTCGACCCTCATCGTCATGGGCATCGTCGCGACGCTCTCGCTCGTTCCCGCGACGCCGCTCTCACCCGTGATGGCCGCGGGAACCGACAGCGTCGAACCCGCGCAGACCGTCGAAGTCGCCGGGGGCGTGCAGGCGCAGAAGGTCTCGCAGGAGTCGTACGCGGCGGCGACCGGCGCGCAGACGCTCGTCGCCGGCGGCACCAACGTCGACTGGGCCAAGCTCGTGCTCATCGACGGCGACTGGCCCGTCACCGAAGAGAACATCACGTTCATGATGCGCTGGACCCGGCAGGAGAACGGCGCCGACAATTGGTGGAACCGCAACAACCCGCTGAACAACGGGCAGGGATCCGGCGGCGGCTCGGGTCTCGGCAGCTACGTCGACCTCGTCGAGGCGGCGTTCTACGCTGCGCAGAACATCAAGTCCGGTCGGTACCCTGCCGTCGACGCGGCGCTGCAGCGCGGAGATTCGGCGGATGCCACGGCGCAGGCCATCTGGGCCTCCCCGTGGGCGTCGAGCCACTACGGGTACGGCACGCACTGGAGCTCGCGACCCTACGAGGTCATCGAGGCGCCCGCGGAGGCCTGGGGGCGCTGACGCGGCCTGCCGTTCGGCAGAGCGCCGGTCAGCCGCGGTCGAGCGGTCGCCAGACGACCATCGCGGTCTCGCGCCGCACCCGCGTGCCCGAACGCAGGGAGACGACGTCGCCCTGCGTGCCGGCCGCGAAGACGCGGCGACCCGGGCGGTTCAGCATCTCGTCGGCGAGCATCGCCTCGAGCTCGCGCACCCTGGCGCGCAGCGTGGTGACCTCGTCTTCGAGGCCGAGCACGCGACGGATGCCCTCGAGGCTCACGCCCTCGCTCGAGAGCTGCGCGATCTCGCGCAGCTGCACGACGTTGCGCATCGAGTAGCGGCGCGAGCGCCCGGCCGTGCGGGTCGGCGAGACGAGGCCCATGCGGTCGTACTGCCGCAGGGTCTGCGGGTGCATGCCGGCCAGCTCCGCCGCCACCGAGATGACGAAGATCGGGCTGGACTCGTCCATGCTCATGGTCGGCTCAGCCTCGGGCGCGCGCGATGAGGTCGTCGCGGGGGTTCTCGTCGGGCAGCTCGGCGGCGAACTCCTCGAGCTTCTGCTGGGCGTCCTTCGACAGATGCGACGGCACGACCACCTGCACGACGGCGAGCAGGTCGCCCGTGGCCTTCTTCGTCTCGACGCCGCGGCCCTTGACGCGCAGCACGCGGCCGCTCGGGGTGCCGGGTGCGACCCGCAGCTTGACCGGATCGCCGCCGAGCGTCGGCACCTGGATCGTCGCGCCGAGCGCGGCCTCGGCGAACGTGACCGGCACGGTCACGCGCAGGTTGAGGCCGTCGCGCTCGAACACCGGGTGCTTGCGCACGGTGACGGTGAGCACGAGGTCGCCGGGAGCGCCTCCATCCGGCGATGGCTGGCCCTTGCCCGCGAGGCGGATCTTCTGGCCGTCGGCCACGCCCGCGGGGATGCGCACGGTGATGCTGCGGCCCTCACCGGTCTGCAGCGTGAGCTGGTCGCCCTTGGTGGCGGTGATGAAGTCGAGCGTGGTCGTCGCGGTGACGTCGCGACCCTTGGTGGGGCCTCCCGCACCGCGGAATCCGCCGGTCGACTGGCCGAATCGGCCGTTGCCGAAGAGGCCGCTGAGCAGGTCGTCGTAGTCGCCGCCCTGCTGGGAGTACTGCTGGCGACCGCCGCGGCCGGCACCTGCGCCGCCGCCGAACATGCCGCCGAAGACGTCGTCGAAGCCGCCGTTGCCGCCGCCGGCACCGGGCGCGGTGAAGCGCGCGCCGGAGCCCATGGCCCGTACGGCGTCGTACTCCTTGCGCTGCTCGGGGTCGGAGAGCACCGAGTGCGCCTCGCTGATCTCCTTGAATTTCGCCTCGGCCGTCGCGTCACCCGCGTTCGAATCGGGGTGGTACTTGCGCGCGAGCTTGCGATAGGTCTTCTTGAGCTCGGCTTCGCTCACGTCTTTCGAGACGCCGAGCACCTTGTAGAAGTCCTTGTCGAACCAGTCCTGGCTGGCCATCGACACCTCGTCTCTCGAAGTCTGGTGGAAAGGGTACGCCGGTCGAGGAGCTGATCGCTCCTCGACCGGCGAACGGGGTTACGCGGGCGTCTTGACGACGACCTTCGCAGCGCGGAGCTGCGTGCCGCCCAGGGTGTAGCCGGTCTCGACGACGTCGGCGACCGTGTCGACCTCGACGTCGGGCGAGGGCTGCTGGAAGATCGCCTCGTGCTTCTGCGGGTCGAAGACGTCGCCCGGCTCGCCGAACTTGGCGAGCCCGAGACGCTCGACCGACGCACGGAGCTTCGCCGCGATCGTCGCGAACGCCGATTCTCCCTCGAGGTCTCCGTGCTTCTCGGCACGGTCGAGGTCGTCGAGCACGGGCAGCAGCACCGAGACGGTCGCGCCGATGGCGCGCTCCTTCTCGAGCTCGCGGTTGGCCTCGGTGCGCCGACGGTAGTTGGCGTACTCGGCCGTGATCCGCTTGAGGTCGGCGAGGTGCTCGTCGGTCGGATCCTCGACCTCGGCGTTCGCCGCGTTCAGGATGTCCTCGACCGTGAGCACTCGTTCATCGGTCTCGGCCTCGTCGGCCTCGACCCCGTCGATGAGCTCCTCGGGGGTGACGGATGCCGCGGCATCCGTCACCTCGTCGGCGGCGTCGGGCTCGGGAACCTCTGGGTTCTCGTTCGCTTCAGCCATGCTCGGGCCTACTTCTTGTCGTCTTCGTCGTCGATGACCTCGGCGTCGACCACGTCTTCGTCGGAGGACTCGGCCTGCGGCTCGGCGCCGGCCTGCGCCTCATCGGCGGACGCGGCATCCGCTGCCTGCGACTGCGCGTAGATCGCCTCGCCGAGCTTGCCCTGCGACTGCGACAGCTTGTCGAAGGCCGACTTCACGGCCTCGTCGTCGTCGCCCGCGAGGGCCGACTTCAGCGCGTCGACGTCGCCCTGCACCTCGGACTTGACGTCGGCGGGGAGCTTGTCGTCGTTGTCCTTGATGAGCTTCTCGGTCGAGTAGGCGAGCTGCTCGGCGGAGTTGCGGGTCTCGGCGAACTCGCGGCGCTTCTTGTCTTCGGCGGCGTGCTCCTCGGCCTCGCGCACCATGCGCTCGATGTCGTCCTTCGGGAGGCTCGAGCCGCCCGAGATCGTCATCGACTGCTCCTTGCCGGTGCCCTTGTCCTTCGCGGACACGTGCACGATGCCGTTGGCGTCGATGTCGAAGGTGACCTCGACCTGCGGCACGCCGCGCGGGGCCGGAGCGATGCCGGTCAGCTCGAAGGTGCCGAGCGGCTTGTTGTCGCGGGTGAACTCGCGCTCGCCCTGGAAGACCTGGATGGCGACCGACGGCTGGTTGTCGTCTGCGGTCGTGAAGGTCTCGCTGCGCTTGGTGGGGATGGCCGTGTTGCGCTCGATGAGCTTGGTCATGATGCCGCCCTTGGTCTCGATGCCGAGGCTCAGGGGGGTGACGTCGATGAGCAGCACGTCCTTGCGCTCGCCCTTCAGCACGCCGGCCTGCAGCGCGGCGCCGACGGCGACGACCTCATCGGGGTTGACGCCCTTGTTCGCGTCCTTTCCGGTCTCCTTCTTGACGAGCTCGGCGACCGCGGGCATGCGGGTCGAGCCGCCGACGAGCACGACGTGCGCGATGTCGGCGAGCTTGATGCCGGCCTCGCGGATGACGTCTTCGAACGGCTTCTTCGTGCGGTCGAGCAGGTCGGAGGTCATGTTCTCGAACTGCGCGCGCGTGAGGGTCTCGTCGAGGTTGGCGGGGCCGTTCTCGGTGAGCGAGAGGTAGGGCAGCTGGATGCTCGTCGACATGCTCGACGAGAGCTCCTTCTTGGCCTGCTCCGCGGCCTCCTTGAGGCGCTGCTTGGCGATCTTGTCGTTCGAGACGTCGACGCCGGTCGACTCCTTGAAGCGCTTGATGAGCCACTCGACGATGCGCTGGTCCCAGTCGTCGCCGCCGAGGCGGTTGTCACCGGCGGTCGAACGCACCTGGATGGTGGAGAAGTCGTCGTCCTTGCCCACTTCGAGCAGCGAGACGTCGAACGTGCCGCCACCGAGGTCGAAGACGAGGATGAGCTCGTCTTCCTTGCCCTTGTCGAGGCCGTACGCGAGGGCCGCGGCGGTGGGCTCGTTGATGATGCGGAGCACGTTGAGGCCCGCGATCTCGCCGGCCTCCTTCGTCGCCTGGCGCTCGGCGTCGTTGAAGTACGCCGGAACGGTGATGACGGCGTCGGTGACGGTGTCGCCGAGGTACTGCTCGGCGTCGCGCTTCAGCTTCTGCAGGATGCGCGCCGAGATCTCCTGCGGCGTGTACTTCTTGCCGTCGATCTCGTCGGTCTTCCAGTCGGTGCCGACGTGGCGCTTGACCGACGCGATGGTGCGGTCGACGTTGGTGACGGCCTGGCGCTTGGCGGTCTCGCCGACCAGCACCTCGCCGTCCTTCGTGAAGGCGACGACCGAAGGGGTCGTGCGGAAGCCCTCGGCGTTCGCGATGACGGTGGGCTCGCCGCCCTCGAGCACGGCGACGACCGAGTTGGTGGTTCCGAGGTCGATTCCTACTGCACGTGACATGTGTGTCTCTCCTTCTGCCTGGGTTTCGCTGGCGGATGCCGCGAGCACCCGTTCGGCTGTCGATTCGGCCTGAGCGGCCCGTAACCGAAGTCCTGCTTCGGAACTTGAGTCCCGATGACTCAAGCCTCCCAGCGGCTTCGGATCGTGTCAAGTTGGTGCACCCGAACTTGAGTGCACTTGACTCAACTCACAGCCGGCGTTCAGTATTCCGGGCGCGTGCGCCCGCCCGCACCCGCGGCGACGCAATAGCCTGCCGGTGTGGACGCACGCGACCAGGACGAGCAGATCGTCGCCGCCGAGCTCGCCCGATACGACGGCGAGCTCCGGCGGTACCGGCGGCTGCGCAGCCGCATCGAGGCGGACTTCGCACGCCGGCTCGAAGCCGCCGGCTTCCGGTACTTCCACGTCTCGGCCAGGGTGAAGTCCCGCGAGTCGTTCGAGCGCAAGGTGCGCCGGGCGCCCGACCGCGAGGTCCGCGACATCCTCGGCGTGCGCGTCATCGCGCACTTCGAGGGCGACCTGCCGGCCATGGAGCAGGTCGTGCGCGAGGCGCTGATCGTCGATGACGACTCCTGGGTCGACAAGTCCGAACTCCTGCCGATCGACGCCTTCGGCTACCGGTCGGTGCAGTTCGTGGGCCACATCCCCGAGGCCGTCACGGCCGGCGGCGCCGGAATCGAGCCTCCCGGCGGGGTCGACGACGCCGATGCCCCGCAGGTCGAGGTGCAGCTGCGAACCGCGCTGTCCGACACCTGGTCGGAGCTCGAGCACGACTTCCGCTACAAGTCCGCGCGCCAGCTGCCCCGCGACGTCGACCGGCTCTTCGCGCTCTCGGCGGCGCTCCTCGAACAGGCCGACGAGAACCTCGACCGCATCCGACGCCATGTCGACGAGGCACGGCCGATCGGCACCGCACCTCGCGGCGACGGCGGAGGCGAGCGCAGCTACATCGGCCGCTTCATCCAGTACGACGGCGACTCCCGTGCCCTCGACCAGGTCGTGACCGCCGCGCTCGACGTGCCGTTCGGCATCGTGACCGGCTCCGGCCGCGAGCTGCGCAGCGTCGTGCGTGCCGCGGGCTGGCACCGCTACGAGGCGCTCTCCGACGGCTTCGCCGAGTTCTCGGAGCTCGGACGTCGCCTCGCGATCGCCTGCGCGCGCACGGCCAACGACCTCGTGCTGGCCGACGCGGAGCCCCAGCGCCCGGCGCGGGCGTTCCGCGGCATCGGCACGTACTGGACGGCCCTCGGTGCGGCCCTGCTGGGCGGGGAGCCGATCCGCGAATCGCGCGTGCCCGACGGCCGGCTCGCCGAGTACCGGGCGGTCGCGGCGTACCTGTACGCGCATCCGGATGTCTCGGCGCTCGAGGTGCGCAGCCGCTACGGTGCGATCGCCGCCCCGGTCGGCTCGTCGGCCGACGAGCAGTTCTCGCCGATCAGCCTCGACTGAACCCCCCGCGCTCGCCCCGACGCCGGGCGGAACGGCGGAGGCGCACCCCGGGGTCGCATGTCATCGCGGGTCGCCCGTGGCATCCGTCGCGCCATGCGACTGCTTGAATCGAGGGATGCCCCACGTGACGTCGAGCCCGCGTTGAACCCGCTCGAGTTCGTCGCGCTCATGGCCGGCGGCGTGGTGGCCGGGTCGATCAACGCCGTCGTCGGATCGGGCTCGCTCGTGACGTTCCCGCTGCTGCTCGCGTTCGGCTATTCGCCGGTGCTCGCGAACGTGACGAACAACGTCGGCGTGCTGCCGGCCTCGCTCGCCGCGACGTACGCGAATCGCGCGGAGTTCCGGGGCGAGTGGCGGCGGCTGGCGTTCTTCCTCTGCTTCTCGGCAGCGGGCGGCGTCGCGGGCGCGCTCCTGCTGCTGCAGCTGCCGAGCGAGGCGTTCGACGCGATCGTGCCCGCGCTCATCCTGCTCGCGCTCCTGCTCGTGATCTTCGGTCCGTGGATCAAGCGGTGGACCACCCGGCTGCACGGCGAGGCCGGTCACCGCGACCACCCGGCCGCGACGGCCGCGGTCGCCGGACTCACGGCGGTCTACGGCGGGTACTTCGGCGCAGCCCAGGGCGTGCTGCTGCTCGCACTGCTCTCGATCACGATGACCGGCGCCCTCTCGCGGGCGAACGCCTACAAGAACGCGATGGCCGCGGTTGCGAACCTCGCCGCGGCCGTCGTCTTCGTCGTGGCGACCGAGGTGGCGTGGCCCGCGGCCGCGGCGATCGCGATCGGCTCGTTCATCGGCGGATCGCTCGGCGGTCGCTACGGACGCCGCATTCCGCAGACGGCGTACCGCGTGGTCATCGTCGTGATCGGGCTCGCCGCGCTCGCGTACTTCGTGCTCACGTAGGAGGGGCTCCCGCGTGGCCGTCAGCCGAGCATCGACCCCTCGGCCGACGCGTTCGGCGCCGGATCGGGCAGCCGCCGCATCCGGAAGCCGTTGAGCACGCCGAGGAGCCCAGCGAGGATCGGCACGAGCAGTGCGATCTGGAGCGCGATGAAGCGGGAATCGGTGTTGATGCGCAGCACCTCCTCCTGCACCTCCGGCGTCTCGTCGGCGAGGAGCGCCTCGAGCCCGGTGTTCGTCATGATCTCGGCGTCCTCCTCGAGCACGGTCGAGACCTGCTCCTGCTGCGCGTCGTCGAGGACGGTGCTCGCGTCGGCGCTCGCTGTGAACGTGAAGGCCAGCGTCGCGAGCATGATCGCGCCCGCGAACGCGAGGCCGAACGAGAGGCCGAACGACCCGGCGGCGGAGTTCACGCCCGCGGCCTCGCTGACCCGCTCGTCGGAGATCGGCGAGAGCGTGTAGTTGTTCAGTTGCGAGACGAGCAGCCCGAGGCCGCAGCCCGCGATGATGAGCGGCACCACGAGGAACCACCCGGAGTCGGCGATCGGCACGATCGGCACGATGGCGGCGACGCCGATCACGACGAGCGCGAACCCCCCGAGGATGATGTTCGCCGGTCGGCGTTTGAGCCCGCGCCCCGCGAGCAGCGCGACGACGAACATGCTGAGCGAGAGCGGCGCGATCGAGAGCCCCGCCTGCAGCGCGTTGTACTCGAACACCATCTGCAGGTAGATGGGCAGCACGATCATCGTGCCGCCGAGGGCGATCTGCTGCAGCAGCTGCCCGCTCGCACCTGCGCGGAACATCTTCGACTCGAAGAGCGCGGGGTCGAGCAGCGTCGGCTTGCCGCGCCGCTTGCGGCTGCGCAACCAGAACACGAGGAGGCCGAGGCCGAGCACGCCGATGCCGATGATCAGACCGACGTAGCCGCCGCCCTCCTGCCACACGAGGATGCCGGTCACGACACCGCCCATGCCGACGATCGACAGCAGCGCACCCACGAGGTCGATCGAGCGGTCGCCGTGGTACGGCACGTCCTTGACGAGGCCGATGCCGATGAGCACCACGGCGATGATCGCGGCCTCCAGCGCGAAGCCGACCCGCCACGAGAGGAACGTCGTGATGAAGCCGCCGAGCAGCGGACCCACCGCGGCGGCGATCGCCGCGGACGCCCCGACCAGCGCGTAGACCCGCTTCTGCTGCGCGCCCTCGAAGTTGCCGTGGATGAGCGACTGCATCGCCGGCAGGAGCAGCGAGGCGCCGATGCCGCCGATGATCGCCCAGAAGATGATGATCGCCGTGAGGTCTTGCGCGAAGACCATCGCGATCGCACCCACGGCGTAGCCGAGCAGCCCGAGCACGTAGGCGAGCTTGCGGCCGATGAGGTCGCCCGTCTTGCCGCCGATGAGGATGAACGCGGCCGACACGAGCGCCTCGAGCGCGATCGCGCCCTGCACGCCGCTCACCGTGGTGTCGAGGTCGCGCACGACCGCCGAGATCGACACGTTCATGAGCGACGTGTCGACCACCAGCACGAACATCGCCATCGCGAGGAGGATCGCGAGACGGAAGTTGAACGGCGCCTGCGCGCCTGCGCCCCCAGTCATAGCCGCACTCAACCACACCGCGCGCCGCTTGCGATAGAGGGATCCTCGCGTTTCTCCGAGTCGGGCCGCGGGACCGTCGCGGCGAACGTCGTGGTGGACAGCCGCCCGCGAGGGCGCGTATGGTGTCGCAAGCCGCACCACGCGGCATCCGACTCACCGAGTGGAAGGAGCGAGTCATGACCGACGCCTTCGTCGCGCGTTTCGCAGACCCCCTTTCCTGTGAGGCCCCCCGCCTGTAGTCGAACCAGCCGTTCGGCCGGGCAGCCCGGTGGCCTCCATCTCACTCGGAGAACCATCGTGACCTTCCTCTCGTCTCTCGACGACACCTCCGCCGCGCGTTCGACCGCGGCATCCGACCTGTCCTCCCTCGCGTTCCAGACCACGGAACCGGGCGAGGGCCAACGCTGGTCGACCTGGCCGGCGACCACCCCGAGCGAGCGCGGCCCCGCGCCCCGCCCCGACTGGCTCGTCACCTCGGCCGCGGCGATCGACACCGAACTCGGCGTCGTGAAGACCGGCAAGGAGGGCGACGTGTTCCTCATCGAGCGCGCGATCCCGGATGCCGCGGCGGAGGTCGCGGGCAACCTCGTCGTGCTCGCGGCCAAGCGCTACCGCTCGAGCGAGCACTCCGACTTCCACCGCTCCACGATCTACACCGAGGGGCGTGGGCTGCGTCGCACGCGCGACGTGCGCGCGGTCGCGAAGGGCACCTCGTTCGGACGCTCGGTCGCCCGCGTGCAGTGGGCCAGCGCCGAGTTCGAGGCACTGTGCCGCCTCACCGAGCTCGGCGCCGCGGTGCCGTACCCGGTGCAGGTCGCTGGAACCGAGGTGCTCATGGAGTTCATCGGCGACGGACGAGTGGCGGCGCCGCGCCTCGCGCAGGTGCGCGCGACGCCGGAGGAGCTCCGGGACCTGTTCCACCAGGTCGTCGAGTTCATGCACGTGCTCGCGGCAAACGGCCTCGCGCACGGCGACCTCTCGCCCTACAACCTGCTCGTGCACCGCGGGCGCGTCGTGGCGATCGACCTGCCGCAGGTCGTCGACCTCGTCTCGAACCCGCAGGGCCTCGACCTGCTGCACCGCGACTGCGTGAACGTCTGCGACTGGTTCACGAGGCAGCGGCTCGAATGCGACGCCGAGGCGTTGTTCGGCGAGCTCGTGGCCGTGATCTGGTGACGCACGGCGGGCGGGCGCATCAGGGCGTGCCCGGAAGCGGCCGGGTCGCCCGGTTCTCTAGGATCGCGCCCATGACTCCTGCCACCAGCCGTTCGATGTTCGCCGTCGCGGTCGTCCTGGCGGGTGCCGCGCTGGCCGGATGCAGCGCGACCCCGCCGGTCGACGCGACGAGCGCTCCCGTGGAGGCGTCCGCATCGGCGTCGCCCGAACCGGCCGCCGAGCCGGCCCCGGCGACGAGCGACCCGACCTGCGACACCGTGCTGACCGAGGAGGCGATCGCCCGTCTGGAGGCCGACGGCCTCGAGCAGATCGACGTGGGCGCCTCGACCTTCTACCCGATCGCCGACGACCTGATCGAGGCGGGCGGCCTGGCCTGCAAGTGGGGCCGGCCGTCGTCCGACGCCACGCTGACCGTGGTGCAGCTCTCGGGCATCGACGTCGCCTCCTCGGAGTGGCCCGCTGCGCTCGCGGCCGCGGGCTATGCGGAGACCGGTGATCCGGTGCCCGGCGCCCACAGCGGGCCGACGGATCCCGGCACCGGCGTGCCCTCGGTGGTCGTGGTCGAGACCGATCGACTCACGTTCGTGAGCACGCCGCTGCACGCGATCGACGTCGCCGTGGACTGACCCGGTCAGGACCGCCCGGCGCGGCGCCGAGCCGTGCGCGCGAACGCGAGCAGCAATCCGGACGCGGCGAGCGCGCCGACGGCGAGCGTCACGCCGGATGCCGCATCGACACCGGTCGCGGGCAGGCACGGCGCACCGGCGGTGCACGGCTCGGGTGCGCCGGTCGGGCTCGGCGCCGGGGTCGGCCCGGCCGTCGGCGTCGGGGTCGGCGTGGGAGCGGGCGTGACCGTGAGGAGCATCGGGTCGCCGATCACCGCGTCGAAGAGCGCGCTCGTGGCGACCAGGCGCACGCGCAGGCCCGAGTTCTCGAGCGTTCCGTCGACCGCGAGCGATTCGCCGGTCGCACCGGCGACGTCGGTCCAGGTGGTGCCGCCGTCGGTGCTCGACTGCCATCGGATCTGCTGCCAGAAGTCGTCGGCGGTCGCCGTGAAGGTCGCGGTGGCGCCCTCGTCGACGGTCAGGTCGCCCCCGCCCGTGATCGTCGGCTTCGTGAAGACGAGCAGCTCATCGGTGCCGCCGCTGGTCGCGTACACGCGGTCGGCGTCGGCACCGGTCGCGCTGTAGGCGTCGACGGACTCGACGTTCGCACCGATGTCCACCCGCGCCCCGACCGGCGTGCCGGTCTCGTAGTCGATCGCGACGATGCCGCCGGTGAGGCAGGCGACGTAGACCCGGTCGCCGTTCGGGGTCGAATCGAGCAGGCGCGGACCGCAGTCGACGGGAACCGTCGAGACCGGATCGGCGGACCCGGGCGTGAAGGCGGAGATCGACGTGGGCGTGCCGGAGTTCGAGCTCAGGACCCGGTCGACGTTCTCGACGTACGCGGAATCCCATGGCAGGTCGCCCGTGGGGGTGAGCGTGCCGAGCGTGAGCGAGCCGTCGCCGGCCACGTCGACCGCCTGCACGCCGCCGGTCGGCGCCGGCGCGAACGAGGTGAAGTACGCCTGCGTGTCGTCGGTGCGCACCGAGACGCCCCGGGACCCGTTGGGCACGGCGACAGTGCGAGGCGGCGCCGTCGGGTCGGCCGTGGAGAACTGGTACTGCGGATTGAAGAGCGTGGCCGCGTAGACGTAGGTGCCCGCGGTGTCGGCCTCGAGGTCGACGAAGCCGCCCCCGGCGGTGATCACGATCGGGGCCGGCGTTCCTCCCGCCACGAGGTCGGCGGTCGGGTAGACGAGGATCTGGCCCGGGTTGTAGAACGCGACCCACACCTGCGAGCCGTCGGGCGAGACCTGCACCGAGGTGGGGTTGAAGTCGGTGCCCGGCCCGAACGTCACCACGCCGAGTTGGGCGAAGTCCGTCGTGTCGTAGACCCGCAGGTCGGCCGCGCCGCCGTCTCCTCGTGAGATGACGAAGACGTGTGCACCGTCGGGCGTGGCGTCGACGTCGATCGGATACCGCCCGGACGGGACGGCCAAGTAGGTCATCTCGGGGTCGGCCGCCGCCGGCGCGACGGAGCCGAACCCGACCGCCGACGCGGCGAGCAGCGCCAGGACCGCCGTGGCGATCGCGATTCCGCCACGACGACGACGCGCCCTCGGTGCGGGCTGGTGACGGGCGGTATCGAGCATTCGTCGAGTCTTGCATCTGGTGCGCACCGGCACCAGACCTCCGGCGGCGACCCGTTCGCATCGCAACGAGATGCGGGTCGCCCCGCGGAGTAGTGTTCCTGCAGATCACCGACGATCGAACGCCCGCCCAGCGTGCGGCACCGGTCGATGGGCGCCGGGCCGCGGCATCCGTCACCGGCCGTTCACCCGACCGAATGAGACTGCAGGCATGACCGACCCGACCGACGACGCGCCCCGCAACTTCCCGCCGTCGCACCTCACGCCTCCCGACGGCGCCGCAGCGACGATCGGCGTGCCGACCGAACAGGTCGAGGCCGTCTCCGCCGCCGGCGCGCGCAAGGGGCGGATCCTCGCCTGGGGCCTCTGGGACTGGGGCTCTGCCGCCTTCAACGCGGTCGTCACCACCTTCGTCTTCACGGTCTACCTGACGAGCGAGTCGTTCGGCCCGAGCGGCACGGTCGAGGCGCAGCTCGGGTGGGCGCTCGCGATCGCCGGCCTGCTCATCGCGGTGCTCGCGCCCATCACCGGGCAGCGCTCCGACACGAGCGGCCGACGCAAGTTCTGGCTCGCCGTGAACACCTACATCGTCGTCGCGATCACCCTCGCGATGTTCTTCGTGCAGCCGGCTCCCGAGTACCTGCTGCTCGGGCTCTTCCTCGTCGCGGCGGGCAACGTGTTCTTCGAGTTCGCCGGGGTGAACTACAACGCCATGCTCGTGCAGGTGTCGACGCCGCGCTCGATCGGCAAGGTCTCGGGCTTCGGCTGGGGCATGGGCTACATCGGCGGCATCGTGCTGCTGCTCGTCGTGTACTTCGGCTTCATCAGTCCCGAAGTCGGCCTGTTCGGAGTCACATCCGAGAATGGGCTCGACATTCGCGTGACCGTGCTCGTCTCGGCACTCTGGTTCGGGCTGTTCGCACTCCCCGTGCTGTTCGCGGTGCCCGAGTACCGCAACCCCGCCGCGGTCGATCGCGGCAAGGTCGGGTTCTTCGCCTCCTACGCCCGGCTCGGGCGCGACATCAAGCGCCTCTGGAAGGAGCAGCGCAACACCGTCTGGTTCCTGCTCTCGAGCGCCGTGTTCCGCGACGGCCTGGCCGGCGTGTTCACGTTCGGCGGCGTGCTCGCGGCATCCGTCTTCGGATTCTCGCCGGGCGAGGTCATCATCTTCGCGATCGCCGCGAACGTCGTCGCCGGCATCTCGACCATCGCGGTCGGAACGCTCGACGACCGGCTCGGCGCGAAGCCCGTGATCATGACCGCCCTCATCGGCCTCATCGTGAGCGGCCTGCTGGTCTTCCTGCTGCACGACGGCGGGCAGATCGTGTTCTGGACGGCCGGGCTCGCGCTCTGCCTCTTCGTCGGACCGGCGCAGTCGGCGAGCCGCACGTTCCTGGCGCGCCTCATCCCCGCGGGACGCGAGGGCGAGGTGTTCGGGCTCTACGCGACGACCGGACGCGCGGTGAGCTTCCTCGCGCCGACCGCGTTCGCCCTGTTCGTGACGGTCGGCGGGGCGCCCTACTTCGGCATCCTCGGCATCGTGCTCGTGCTCGCCGTCGGCTTCGTGCTGATGCTGTTCGTGAAGGCGCCGCGAAGCTAGGCGCTCAGGCCGCCGCGCGCAGGCGCTCGACGACCTCGTCCATGGCGCGCCCGACCAGGCGCGGCATGTCGATGGCGTCGGGGTCGAGCAGCCACTGCACCTGCAGGCCGTCCATGACCGCGATGAGTCCTGAGGCGGAGTCTCGCAGCTCCCGCTCGTCGGTGTTGCCGGAGACCTCGCCGAGCACGCCGGCGATCTTCGACCTCAGCCCCTCGGTTCGGCTCTGGAAGTAGTCGTGGGCCGGATGCCCGTCGGTCACCGATTCGCCGGAGAGCACCGAGTACGCCTGCACGACGCCTCGGCGGTGCGTGTTCTCCTCGACGGTGTCGACGAGGTGCTGCAGGAACGCCGGCCCCTCGACCTGCGCCTGCTCGGGGATGCCGGCGACCTCCTCGCCGTCGCGGTACTTCAGCATCGCGACGAGCAGCCCCTCTTTGGAGCCGAAGTGATGCAGCACGCCCGCGTGGGTCATGCCGGCCTGCTCAGCGACCTCGACGAGGGCGCCCTTGTTGTAGCCGCGGGCGCCGAAGACGTTCAGGGCGGCCTTCAGCACCGCCTCGCGGCGTTCGGTCGTGCGCGCCTGGGGTCGCTGCACGCGCTCGGCCGCGGGCTTGGAGGCCCCGGCTCGCGTTGTGTCCACCACGGATGTTTCCTTCCTCGTGCAGCGCCGACTCGCGGCATCCGCTCCTGTGCAGGATGCCGCCTGAGGCGCCGCATGTCGAGTGCAGCACTCGATGTTCGGGTCTGTTGAGTGCCACCGTCCGACGTTACCGAACCGTGACATCACTCACTTACTTACATGTCAGTAAGTGTGTCACGATGTCCAACGTCACTCAACGACGAGCATGGATGGAGTTCAGGCGTGACCGCAACGACGACCGCCCCCGGGGCCCTCGACCCGAACAGGGCACCCGCAGCCGACACGGTCGGCGAATCGGCGATCGACTCGGCGAACATCGCCGCCTCGCTCCCCATCGCCGAGAAGGTCGCGCTGCTCACCGGCGCCGCGACCTGGACGCTCCGGGCCATTCCCGAGATCGGCATGCGCACCATGACCGTCTCCGACGGGCCCATCGGCGTGCGCGGCACCGGCGAAGACGGACTCCCCTCCGCTCAGCTGCCCGCCCCCTCGGCCACCGCCGCGACGTGGGACGTCGACCTGCAGGCCAGGCTCGGCACCCTCATGGCCGGCGAAGCCCGCCGCAAGGGCGTCGACGTGATCCTCGCACCCGTCGTGAACCTCCAGCGCAGCCCCGTCGGCGGCCGCCACTTCGAGTGCCTCTCCGAGGACCCGCTGCTCACCGCACGCCTCGCCGTCGCGTTCATCGGCGCGATCCAGGCCGGCGGCATCGCGGCCTGCGTCAAGCACTTCATCGGCAACGAGACCGAGACCGACCGCACCTCCTACCTCTCGCGCATCGACGAGCAGACGCTCCGCGAGGTCTACCTCGCCCCGTTCGAGGCCGTCGTCGACGCCGGAGTCTGGACCATCATGGCCGCCTACAACGGCCTCACCCGCGATGGCGTCGACGCCACCTCGACCGCGCACGAGCCCCTGCTCAGCGGCATCCTCAAGGGCGAATGGCAGTTCGACGGCGTCGTGATCAGCGACTGGCTCGCCACGAAGACGGCCGTCGAACCCGCCATCGCCGGCCTCGACCTCGTGATGCCCGGCCCCGGCGGCCCGTGGGCCGACGGCCTGCTCGCCGCCGTCGAGTCCGGGCTCGTGCCCGAGTCCGTGATCGACGACAAGGTCGCGCGCATCATCCGCCTCGCCGAGCGCGTCGGCGCCCTCAGCGGCATCGCCGGCGAGACCCTGCCGTTCGACGCCACCGGCGCGACCGACGACCCGGCGGGCGAAGACGTCGTGGCCCTGCTGACCGAGGCGGCGGCACGCTCGACCGTCGTGCTGCGCAACGACGGCGGACTCCTGCCCGTCGACCCCGCACTGCGCGGCCGCATCGCGCTCATCGGCCACAACGCCGTGCAGCCCTTCACGCAGGGCGGCGGCAGCGCGTTCGTCACCCCGCCGCACGTGAGCCAGCCGATCGACGCGCTCCGCGCCGCGTTCCCCGATGCGGCGGTCGACCTGCTCCGCGGTGGGGCGACCACCCTGCGCGCGCCGCTCGTGCCCGCCGAGCTGCTCACGACGCCCACCGGCGAGCCCGGCATCCTCGTCGAGCACCTCGACGCGAACGGCGAGCAGATCGGGTCGCAGTTGGTTCCCGATGCCGAGGGGCTCTGGTTCCCGATCGACGACGACGCCGTGGCATCCGTCCGCATCGCGACCGACCTGCACCTCACGCGTCCCGGCCGCCACCTCATCGACCTCGGACCGGTCGGCGCGCACCGCATCGTGGTCGACGGCGTCGAGCGCAGCGTCTCGACGCGGGTCGTCGGTGCCGAGGTCATCCTCGACTCCAGCTACGCCAACCCCGAGCACGTCGAGACCGTGATCGAGGCCGACGAGGCCCGCCTCGTGCGCATCGAGGGCGACGCCCAGATCATCGACGGCGAGTCGTACGGCCGCTTCGTGCGACTGCACTTCCGGCACCTCGAGCCGAGCCCCGGCACCGAGGAGGAGATCGCACAGGCCGTCTCCGCAGCCGAGCGCGCCGACCTCGCCGTGGTCGTCGTCGGCACGAACTCCGAGACCGAGTCCGAGGGCTGGGACCGCCCCGACCTGCAGCTGCCCGGCCGTCAGAACGAGCTCGTCCGCCGCGTCGCCGCCGCGAACCCCGCGACCGTCGTCGTCGTGAACGCCGGGGCCCCCGTGCTCCTGCCGTGGCTCGACGAGGTCGCCGCCGTGCTCTGGTGGTGGCTTCCGGGCCAGGAGGCCGGGCAGTCGCTCGCGGCCGTGCTCACCGGCGCGATCGAGCCGAGCGGCCGCCTGCCGTGGACCCTTCCCGCCTCCGAGGCCGACGTGCCCGTGCCCCACGGCATCCCCGTCGACGGCGTCATCGACTACACCGAGGGCGTCGACGTCGGGCACCGCGGCTGGGACCGCCTCGGCCGCACGCCGGCCCGCGAGTTCGGCTACGGACTCGGGTACGCCGCATGGGAGTACCGCGGGCTCGAACTCGTCGACGCGACATCCGGAACCGCCGGCGATGCCCTCGTCACCGCCCGCGTGACCGTCGAGAACACGAGCAGCCGCGACGGCAGGGAGGTCGTGCAGGTCTACCTGTCGGCCGACGCCACCGCCGATGACGCCGCCCGAGCCACCCGCCCGGTGCGCTGGCTCGCCGGCTTCGCCGTGGCCGAGGTCGCCGCCGGCGGCACCGCGACCGTCGACATCCCCCTCGCCCGCCGGTCGTTCGAGACCTGGTCGACGGATGCCGCCACCTGGAGCCTTCCCGAATGCACGTACCGCGTGCACGCGGGCCGGTCCTCCCGAGATCTCCGCCTGGATTCCGTTCACACGGTCGCGGGCTGAGCACCACCCAACGCACCAACCCACACACAATGCAAGGAGGCATGGAAATGCGAAAGAGCATCCTCGCCGCAGGCGCCGTACTGGTCGCCGCCGGCCTGGCTTTCACGGGGTGCAGCGCGGACACGAGCGGCGGAGGCGGTGGAACGAGCACGAAGGTGCTCACCGTCGGCATGCCGAACGGTCCGCAGCAGCCGAATCAGAACCCGCTCGCCACCGGATCGGCATCGCTGTCGCTCGGCTACGCGTACGTGGTCTACGAGTCACTGATGCAGAACAACGAGATCGACCCGACCGAGGCGCCCACGCCGTGGCTGGCCGAGTCGATCGAGTGGAACCCCGAGTACACGCAGGCGACCATCACGCCCCGCGAGGGCGTGAAGTGGTCGGACGGTGAGGACTTCACCGCCGACGACATCGCCTTCTCGATCCAGCTCCGCAAGGACAACCCCGAGCTGAACATCGACTTCCCCGACCAGTACGGCGACATCACCGTCGAAGACGGCAAGGTCGTCGTGAACTTCACGACCGGCCAGTACGTCAACGAGGTCAAGCTGTACCGTCTCCTCATCGTGCCCAAGCACATCTGGGAGGGCGAGGACGCCGTCACGTTCAGCGACGACGACATGATCGGCACCGGTCCGTTCACGCTCAAGTCGTTCAGCCCGCAGGCCGTCACCCTCACCCCGAACGAGACGTACTGGGGCGGCAAGTCGAAGGTCGGCGAGCTCCGCTACGACGCCTACAACGACAACGCGGGCCTGACGACCGCCCTCACCACCGGTGAGGCGCAGTGGGGCTGGACCTTCATCCCCGACTACGAGTCGACCTACATCGCCAAGGACCCCGACCACTTCAACCAGGTCGCCGGCGGCGGCTTCGGCGTCGACGTGCTCTACCTGAACAACGAGACGAAGCCGTTCGACAACCTGGCCTTCCGCCAGGCGCTCAACATGGTCATCGACCACGCCGACATCACCGCCACCGCGGGCTACGGCGTCTGGCCCGAGATCACGAGCGTCACCGGTCTGCCGCAGCCGTCGGGCGACGCGTTCATCTCGGACGAGTACCAGGGCCAGGAGCTCACGGTCGACGTCGACGGCGCCAAGAAAGTGCTGACGGATGCCGGCTACACCTACGACGGCGACAAGCTCATCGACCCCGATGGCGAGGCGGTCTCGTTCAAGCTCACGAACCCGAGCGGCTGGACCGACTACCTCGACGCGCTCGGAATCATCGCCGAGGGTGCCGCATCGCTCGGCGCCGAGGCCACGGTCGACGCGATCGTGCAGGACACCTGGTTCAACGACACCATCCCGTTCGGCAACTTCCAGGCTTCGCTGCACTGGACCGACGGCGGCTCGACGCCGTGGAACCTGTACTCGAACATCATGGACGGCGCCTCGTACGTGCCGCTCGGTGAGACCGCCAACTGGAACTTCGGTCGCTACAACAACGACGACGTCACCGAGGCGCTGTCGACCTTCAAGTCGACGACCGACGAGGGCGACCGCCAGGCCTCGCTCGACGTGGTGCAGCAGCACTACGTCGAGGATGTCCCGGGCATCGTGATCTGGTCGCGTCCTGCCGTGGCGCAGTACTCCACGCAGAACTACACCGGATTCCCCACCGCAGAGGACCCGTACGCGAACCCGCAGCCGACGGGCCCGCAGGCGGCACTCATCCTGTCCAAGCTCACCCCGAGCGAGTGACCCTCCCCGGGCGAGAGCCCGGAACATCGGAATCATCCCGGAAGCCCCCCACTTCCCGCAGGATGTGACGATGAGGTGCGGCGGGTGCCACGCGCATCCGCCGCACCACCCACTCAACGTTGAGCTCCGACCAAGAGGTGACCCGAATGTCCCCCTCCTCCTCAGAGGCGTCGCAGGCCCAGGCCGCGGCATCCGACGGCGACGTCGTCCTGCAGGCCGTCGACCTGCAGAAGCACTTCAAGCTCCGCGGGCTCAACTCGCGCGACGTCGTGCACGCGGTCGACGGCGTGAACTTCGAACTGCGGCGCGGCCGCGTGCTCGCCCTCGTCGGCGAATCGGGCTCGGGCAAGTCGACCATCGCCCGACTGCTCGCCCAGCTCATGCCCGCAACTGGTGGGCGCATCCTCCTGCACGGGTCGGATGCCGCCGCCAAGGGCCGCCGCGCCTTCCGTCGGTACGTCGGCCGGGTGCAGATGATCTTCCAGGACCCGTTCGGGTCACTGAACCCCGTGCACACCGTGCGCTACATGCTCACCCGCAGCATCCGGATCCACCGCGGCCGCCGGCGTGGCACCGACCTCGAGGACGCGCTCGTCGAACTGCTCGAGCGCGTGCAGCTGAAGCCGGCCGAGCGCTACATCGACAAGTTCCCGCACGAGCTCTCGGGCGGCCAGCGCCAGCGCGTCGCGATCGCCCGCGCCCTCGCAGCAGACCCCGAGGTGCTGCTCGCCGACGAGCCGATCTCGATGCTCGACGTGTCGATCCGACTCGGCATCCTGAACCTGCTCCAAGACCTCCGTGACCGCCTGCACATCGCGATCCTCTACATCACGCACGACATCGCCTCGGCCCGCTACTTCGCCGACCGCACGATGGTCATGTACGCGGGCCGCATCGTCGAGTCCGGCGACTCCGAGTCGGTCACGCAGGACCCGAAGCACCCGTACACCCAGCTGCTCGTGCGCTCGGCGCCCGACCCCGACGACCTCGAGGCGCGTGCGCACGGTGCGCGTGGTGAGGCCCCCAGCCTCGTGAAGCCCCCGAGCGGATGCCGCTTCAACCCCCGCTGCCCGTTCGCGACCGAGCTGTGCCGCACCGAGGCGCCGCCGCTGCTCCCCGTCGGCGACGGCCGCGAGGCCGCATGCTGGGGCTACTCCGAACGGCCGGACCGCCCGACGCTCAGCGACATCACGGAGGCGCTCGCATGAGGTTCTTCCTCCGCCGACTCGGCTTCTACCTGATCACCTTCTGGGCCGCGGTCACGATCAACTTCTTCATCCCGCGCATCATGCCGGGCGACCCGGTGAGCGCGCTCATCGCGAAGAACCAGGGCCGCATCAGCCCCGACGCGGCCGATGCGCTGCGCACGCTGTTCGGCCTCGACGAGAACATGTCGCTCTGGGACCAGTACGTGCAGTACTGGAACCTGCTGCTGCACGGCCAGCTCGGCACCTCGTTCGCCTACTCCGCCCCGGTCGCCGACGTCATCGCCGGAGCCATCCCCTGGACCATCGGCCTCGTCGGCATCGCGACGATCATCAGCTTCACGCTCGGCACGCTCATCGGCTCCGGCATCGGCTGGCGTCGCGGCACGTGGGCCGACTCGCTCCTGCCGATCTCGACGTTCTTCTCGGCCGTGCCGTACTTCTGGCTCGCGCTGATCGCGATCTCGGTCTTCTCGGTCACGCTCGGCTGGTTCCCCGCGAGCGGCAGCTACGACCGCTCGCTGGTTCCGTCGTTCTCGTGGGAGTTCATCTCCTCCGTCATCTACTACGGCACCCTGCCCGCGCTGACGATCGTGATCTCGTCGATCTCGGGCTGGATCCTCGGCATGCGCAACATGATGGTCACCGTCTCGTCCGAGGACTACGTGACGGTCGCGCAGGCGAAGGGCGTCTCGGAGCGCACCGCCCTGTTCGGCTACTCGGCGCGCAACGCGATCCTGCCGCAGGTGTCGAGCTTCGCGCTCTCGCTCGGCTTCATCGTCGGCGGCACGCTCGTCATGGAGATCGTCTTCTCCTACCAGGGCATCGGCTACTACCTCTTCACGGCGGTCGCCGCGAAGGACTACCCGCTCATGCAGGGCATCTTCCTCGTGATCACGGTCGCGGTGCTGTTCGCGAACATCGTGGCCGACTTCATCTACGGGGTGCTCGACCCGCGCACCCGACAGGAGGGCTGACATGACGATCGACACCAGCATCGTCGAAGAGGGCCAGGAGCTCGACAAGCCGTCGCAGGCGCCCATGACGGGCGTGGTCGCGGCGAACGAGGTGCGCCGACGCGGCAAGCCGCGCAAGTTCCTCTTCCTGCGCAACTCGAAGGCCGTCGCCGGCATGGTGATCCTCGGGTTCTTCCTCCTCATCGCGATCATCGGGCCGTGGATCGCCCCGTACGATCCGAGCGCCCGCAGCGAGGACATCCTGCAGCCGCCGTCATGGGAGCACTGGTTCGGCACGACCCACCTCGGTCAGGACGTGTTCTCGCAGATCCTGGTCGGCACTCGCGGCGTGATCGTCGTGGGCTTCGTCGCCGGCATCCTCGCGACGGCGATCGGCGTCATCGTCGGCGTCACGGCCGGGTACGTCGGCGGCCTCGGAGACGAGACCCTTTCGGTGCTCGCGAACGTGTTCCTCGTGATCCCGCAGTTGCCGCTCATCATCATCATCGCGGGCCAGCTGCCGACGGTCGGCGGCGTGACGGTGGCCGTGGTCATCGCGATCACGGGCTGGGCATGGGGTGCGCGCGTGCTTCGAGCCCAGACGCTCTCGTTGCGACGCCGCGACTTCGTCGAGGCCGCCAGGGCGAACGGCGAACGCACGTGGCGCATCATCACGGCCGAGATCCTGCCGAACCTCACGGCGATCATCGCGTCGGGCTTCGTCGGCACCGTCGCGTTCGCCGTGCTCTCGCTCATCACCCTCTCGTTCATCGGCATCGGCAACACGGGCGAATGGAACTGGGGCACGGTGCTCTACCAGGCGCAGTCGCAGCTCGCGCTGCAGCGCGGCGCGTGGTGGTGGTTCGTTCCCGCGGGCCTCTGCATCGCCCTGCTCGGCATGTCGCTGACCCTCATCAACTTCGGCATCGACGAGTTCGTCAACCCGCGCCTGCGATCGACGGGCCTGAACGCCAAGTCGCTGCGCAAGCGCGGCATCCGCCCCCGTATCGGCTTCACCCCCGTGGTGCGCGAGGCCAAGGAGGACCGAGCATGACCATCGCCACCCCGATCGGCGACCAGCAGCGCCTCACCCCGTCGGCCGATCCCGTGCTCGAGATCAAGAACCTCTCGGTCGACTACGGCTACGACGACGACCCGGTGCACGTGCTGCGCCAGGTCTCGCTCACGCTCGGCCGCGGCGAGGTGCTCGGCCTCGCCGGCGAGTCGGGCTGCGGCAAGTCGACGCTCGCGTACGCGGCGACCCGCCTCTTGCCGCCTCCCGGCCTCATCACGGGCGGCGAGGTGCTCTTCACCGACCGCTCCGGCGTGAAGACCGACCTGCTGCGCCTGAACGACACGCAACTGCGTGCTTCGCGCTGGCAGGACATGGCGATCGTGTTCCAGGGCGCGATGAACTCGCTGAACCCGGTGTACCGCATCGGCCGGCAGATCGCCGACGGCATCCGCGCGCACGAGCCGAAGACCAGCCAGAAGGAGGCGCTCGAGCGCGCCGCCGAACTGCTCGACCTCGTTGGCATCGCACCCGACCGCCTGCGCTCGTATCCGCACGAACTCTCGGGCGGCATGCGTCAGCGCGTCATGATCGCGATGGCCCTCGCACTCGACCCGCAGGTGCTGATCATGGACGAGCCCACGACGGCGCTCGACGTCGTGATGCAGCGCCAGATCGTCGAGCAGATCGCCGAGCTCCGCGATCGGCTCGGCTTCTCGGTCATCTTCATCACGCACGACGTGTCGCTGCTCATCGAGATCGCCGACCGCATCGCGATCATGTACGCGGGCGAGATCGTCGAGGATGCCGCGGCGCTCGACGTGTACAACAAGCCACGTCACCCGTACTCGTCGGCGCTGCTGCACTCGTTCCCGCCATTGCGCGGGCCGCGGCGCGAGCTCATCGGCATCCCCGGGTCCCCGCCCGACCTCTCGCGCCTCGGCGCCGGATGCCCGTTCGCCGATCGCTGCGCGTTCGCGTTCGACGCCTGCTCGAAGGTGAACCCCGAGCTCGTGTTCCCGAACGTGCCGGGCGACGACCCGCGCCGCTCGGTCGCCTGCCTTCGCCACGACCCGGCGGCCGTGCGCGCCGTCGGCGAGGAGCCGCCGCCCGTGCCCGCGGAGCTGTCGCTGACCTGACCGGTGCCGTCGGCGGGCGAGCGGATGCCGCGGGCCGCCGTCTCCTCGTCGAAACCTCCGTTGTGCGAGCATGGGCGCATGCCAGCACGAACGCCCGCCCTCGTCGCCATCTCGCACGGAACGAGCTCGCCAGAGGGTCGGGCCGCGGTCCGCGGACTCCGCGACGCCGTCGGTGCTGCGCTCGCGCGCCGGGCGTCCACGGTGCCGTCGCTGCGCCTCGGACACGTCGACGTCGAGCAGCCCGACGTGCCCGCGACGCTCGCGTCGCTCGCCGACGGCGAGCCGGCCGTCGTCGTGCCGCTGCTGCTCTCGGCCGGGTACCACGTGCACGTCGACCTGACCGAGGCCGTCGAGGCCGAGGCCGGCCGGCCCGTGGCGCTCGGCGGCGCCCTCGGGCCCGACGACCGGCTCGTGACCGTGCTGATCCGCCGCCTCGCCGAGGCCGGCATCCGCGACGACGACGCCGTCGTGCTCGCGGTCGCCGGCTCGAGCGATCGGCGCGCCGTCGACGACTGCCTCGACATGACGGCACGGCTCGCCGCGGCATCCGGTCGTCGCGTCTCGGTCGGGTTCCTGTCCGCCGCCGAGCCCGCGCTGCCCGACGCCGTCGCCGCGGCCCGCGCCGATGCGGCGATCGCCCGCGCGCTCGACGCCCCGGGCGGCCCGTTCGCCATCCCGGGGGTCTCCGACATCCCCGGCTTCCCCGGCGTGCCCGGCACGAATCGGGTGACGGATGCCGCGGCGCCCCGCGTGATCATCGCGAACTACCTGCTCGCTCCGGGCTACTTCGACGACCTCGCCCGCTCGGCCGGCGCCGATGTCGTCGCCGATCCGCTGCTGCTGCCCGATGCCCCGGCCCCTGCCGAGCTCGTCGAGATCGTGCTCGACCGTTACGACGCGGCCCTGCCGACGGTCGAGTAGGCGCGCCGGCGCCGTATCGAGACCACCTTCACGTCCGGACCCGGGGTCTCGATACGCTTCGCTACTCGACCGGCGGGCGACGCGAGCGCAAGGGTTCTCGCCCACTGTGACGCAATACGTCACGACGTGACCGGACGTGACGCCCTCGCCTGACGGCATCCGGCGGCCTCGCCTAGCTTCGAGCGGAAGGCCAAGAGCGCACCGTGCGCCGCCGACGGAAGGAGCAGCCTGTGACGACCCCGCCAACGGATGTCGCGACCGACGCGAGTGCGCTCGACGCGGCTGCGACCGAGACCGCCGCGGCCGCCGTTCGCCCTGAGCGCCCTGCCCGCGCCGAGCGCCCCGCGCGCCCCGGCGCCAATCGCCCGAACGGACAGTGGAAGGTCGACGGCACCGCACCGCTCAACGGCAACGAGGAGTGGAAGCAGGTCGACGACGGCCTGAGCGTTCGCGGCCGCATCGAGAACGTGTACTCCAAGGGCGGGTTCGCCTCGATCGACCCGACCGACCTGCACGGGCGGTTCCGCGTGTGGGGCCTGTACACGCAGCGCAAGCCGGGCATCGACGGCGGGCGCACCGCGACCCTCGAGCCGCACGAGCTCGAAGACGAGTACTTCATGCTGCGCGTGCGCATCGACGGCGGCCAGCTCACGACCGAGCAGCTGCGCGTGATCGGGCAGATCTCGATCGACTTCGGCCGCGACACCGCCGACCTCACCGACCGCCAGAACGTGCAGCTGCACTGGATCCGCGTCGAGGACGTGCCCGAGATCTGGCGCCGCCTCGAGGCCGTCGGGCTCGGCACGACCGAGGCGTGCGGCGACGTGCCGCGCGTCGTGCTCGGATCCCCGGTCGCGGGCATCGCCTCCGACGAGCTCATCGACCCGACCGCGCAGATCGACGAGATCACGAGCCGGTTCATCGGCGACGCGACCCTCGCCAACCTGCCCCGCAAGTTCAAGACCGCGATCACCGGCCACCCCAGCCAAGACGTGGTGCACGAGATCAACGACGTCGCGTTCGTCGCCGTGCAGCACCCCGAGCTCGGCATCGGCTACGACCTCTGGGTCGGCGGCGGCCTCTCGACCGCACCGCGGCTCGCCGAACGCCTCGGCGTCTTCGTCGCCCCCGAGCGGGTCGCCGAGGCCTGGCACGGCGTCGCCCAGATCTTCCGCGACTACGGCTACCGACGGCTGCGCAACAAGGCGCGCCTGAAGTTCCTGCTCGCCGACTGGGGCACCGTGAAGTTCCGCGAGGTGCTCGAGACCGAGTACCTCGACGCCCCGCTGCCCGACGGCCCCGCCGCACCGAAGCCGCTCGCGCACGGCGACCACGTGGGCGTGCACCGCCAGAAGGACGGCCGCTCCTACGTCGGCGTCACGCCGATCGTCGGCCGCGTCTCGGGCCCCACGCTCGTGAAGCTCGCCGAACTCATCGAGGCGCACGGCTCGGCGCGACTGCGCACGACGCCGCACCAGAAGCTCGTCATCCTCGACATCCCCGAAGATCGCGTCGAGTCGCTGATCACCGGCCTCGACGAGCTCGGCCTCTCGGCCCGCCCCAGCCTCATCCGCCGCGGCACCATCGCCTGCACGGGCATCGAGTTCTGCAAGCTCGCGATCGTCGAGACGAAGGCGTTCGCCACGGCGGCCGTGCTCGACCTCGAGCGCACGCTCGACGGCTTCGACCTGCCGCACCCGATCAGCCTGCACGTCAACGGCTGCCCGAACTCGTGCGCGCGCATCCAGACCGCCGACATCGGCCTCAAGGGCCAGCTCGTCATGAACGACTCCGGCGAGCAAGTGCCCGGCTACCAGGTGCACCTCGGCGGCGGCCTCGCGACGGCCGACCGTGAAGAGGCGGGCCTCGGCCGCACCGTGCGCGGGCTCAAGGTCGAGGCCGACGGCATCGCCGAGTACGTCGAGCGGGTGGTCAAGCGCTTCCTCGACGACCGCGACGCCGTTGGCGACGAGACGTTCGCCGAGTGGGCTCACCGCGCCGACGAGGAGGTGCTCCGGTGAGCGTCTCCCTCGCCCCCCGCGCCACGGCGCTGCGCACCCACGACGAGCTGCGGGCACTGGCCGAGGCGGGCAACGTCGAACTCCGCAGCCTGGCCGACGACGAGGCATCCGCCTACGAGGTCGTCGCCTGGGTCGCGCGCAACTTCGACACGGATGCCGCGGCGGTCGCCTGCTCGATGGCCGACGCCGTGCTCCCGCACGTCGTGGCCCAGTCGCTGCCCGGCGTCGACGTGCTCTTCCTCGACACCGGATACCACTTCGCGAAGACCTACGAGACGCGCGACCGCGTCGCCTCGGCACTCGACGTGCGGGTGGTCGACGTGCTCCCCGAGCTCACGGTGCCCGAGCAGAACGCGAAGTACGGACTCGACCTGTTCGCCCGCGACGCCGCCGAGTGCTGCGCCATGCGCAAGGTCGCCCCGCTGCACGACGCTCTCACGGGGTACGAGCTGTGGTTCACGGGCGTGCGACGCGACGAGGCCCCCACCCGTACGAACACCCCGCTCGTCACGTTCGACGAACGCAACGGGCTGGTCAAGGTCAACCCGGTCGCGGCGTGGAGCTTCGACGACCTGATCGACTACTCGAGCGCCTTCGGCGTGCCCGTGAACGAGCTGCTGACCCAGGGCTACCCGTCGATCGGCTGCGAGCCCTGCACGCGGCAGGTGGCCGAGGGCGAGGACCCGAGGGCCGGTCGCTGGGCGGGCCTCGACAAGACGGAATGCGGGCTGCACGTATGAGCGCCATCGACACCATCCCGGTCGAGACCGGCATCGACACGCTCGACGCCCTCGAGGCCGAAGCGATCCACATCATCCGCGAGGTCGTCGCCGAGTTCGAGCGCCCCGTGCTGCTCTTCTCCGGCGGCAAGGACTCGGTGCTCGTGCTGCACCTCGCCGCCAAGGCGTTCTGGCCGGCCAAGGTGCCGTTCCCGGTGCTGCACGTCGACACGGGCCACAACTTCCCCGAGGTCATCGAGTTCCGCGACCGCACGGTCGAGCGGCTCGGGCTGCGCCTCGAGGTGGCATCCGTGCAGGACTACCTCGACGACGGCCGCCTCGCCGAGCGCGCCGACGGCACGCGCAACCCGCTGCAGACGCAGCCGCTGCTCGACGGCATCGCGGCGGGCCGGCACGACGCGGTCTTCGGCGGCGCCCGTCGCGACGAAGACAAGGCACGCGCCAAGGAGCGCATCCTGAGCCTCCGCGACGAGTTCGGCCAGTGGGATCCGCGCAACCAGCGCCCCGAGCTCTGGGACCTCTACAACGGCCGGCACACGGTCGGCCAGCACGTGCGCGCGTTCCCCATCTCGAACTGGACCGAGCTCGACGTCTGGCGCTACATCGAGCGCGAGGGCATCGAGCTGCCGCCGCTCTACTACGCGCACGAGCGCGAGGTGTACCTCCGCGACGGCATGTGGCGCGCGATCTCCGACGTCTCGCCCGCGCGGGCCGACGAGACGGTCGAACGCCGCATCGTGCGCTACCGGACGGTGGGCGACATGAGCTGTACCGGCGCGGTCGAGTCCGACGCGGCATCCGTCGCCGACGTGGTGCGCGAGATCGCCCTCTCGACGCTCACCGAACGCGGGGCCACGCGCGCCGACGACCGCATCTCGGAGGCGGCGATGGAAGACCGCAAGAAGGACGGGTACTTCTGATGGGCGCACTGCTCCGCTTCGCCACCGCCGGCTCGGTCGACGACGGCAAGTCCACGCTCGTGGGCCGCCTGCTGCACGACTCCAAGGCGATCCTCGCCGACCAGCTCGAGTCGGTCGCGCGCACGAGCGCCGAGCGCGGCTTCGGCGGCGAGCCGGGCGCGATCGACTTCGCGCTGCTCACCGACGGCCTGCGCGCCGAGCGCGAGCAGGGCATCACGATCGACGTCGCCTACCGCTACTTCTCGACGGGTCGCCGGTCGTTCATCCTCGCCGACTGCCCCGGCCACGTGCAGTACACGCGCAACATGGTCACCGGCGCGACCACGGCCGACGCGGTCGTCGTGCTCGTCGACGCGCGCAACGGCGTGCTCGAGCAGACCCGCCGGCATCTCGCGGTCGTCGCGCTGCTGCGCGTGCCGCACGTGATCATCGCGGTCAACAAGATCGACCTGCTCGACTACTCGCAGCAGGCCTACGACACGGTGGCCTCGGATGTCGCCGCGCTCGCGCGCGAACTCGGCCTCGCGGACACGCACGTGATCCCGGTCTCGGCCCTCGCGGGCGACAACATCGTCGACCGGTCGGCGAACACGCCCTGGTACGACGGCCCGAGCCTGCTCGAGCTGCTCGAGACCCTGCCGTCGCTCGACGAGCTCGAGACCGAGTTCGAGGCGCTGCGCATGCCGGTGCAGCTCGTGATCCGTCCGCAGGGCGCGCTGGCGCACGACGTCGCCGACGCCGAGGCGTTCCGCGACTACCGGGCGTTCGCCGGGCGCATCGCCTCCGGAACGGTGCGCGTCGGAGACCGGGTGCAGGTGTTCCCGGGCGGCGCGACGACGACCGTCACGGGCATCGACGCGGGGTCGACGACGGTCGACGCGGCATCCGCCCCTCGTTCGGTCTCGCTGCGCCTGGCCGACCAGCTCGACGCCGCGCGCGGTGCCGTCATCGTCGCCGAGGGCGCACTGCCCACCCCGCGCCGCGAGCTCGACGCCTCGGTGTTCTGGCTCGGCGCGACGCCGCTCCGCCCCGGAGCCCGCGTGCTCGTGAAGTCGGGCACCAGCACGGTGCAGGCGCTCGTGACCGACATCGTGGGGCGCCGCGACCTCGACACCCTCGCGCTCGAGCCGGCCGCAGCGCTCGAGATCAACGACATCGGCCAGGTGCGCGTGCGCCTCGCCTCCGAACTGCCCGTCGAGGAGTACTCGACGCACCGGCGGGCGGGGGCGTTCCTCGTGATCGACCCGCAGTCGGGTTACACGCTCGCCGCCGGCATCGTGACCGACGCGCCTCCTGCATCGCCCGAAGACCTGGCCGAGGCCGAGGCCGCCGCGGCCTGGGTCGCCGTATGAGCGTCACGACCCGCACCCGCACCCGCACGATCGCGGCGCTCGTGGGCGGACTCGTGCTCGCGGCCGCGATCGTGGCCACCGCGGTGATCGCCGGAGGGCTCGCGTGAACGTGCCCTCGAACGCCGACGGATCCCTGACGGCCCACGTCGCCGCTGCGCGGCCGCGCGTCGAGAGCGGCCTGGTCACCCTCGTCGGCGCCGGCCCCGGCGATGCCGGACTGCTCACCATCCGCGGCCTGCGGGCGCTCGAGGCCGCCGACGTCATCGTCGCCGACCGCCTCGGCGCACGCTCGGTGCTCGACGGGCTCGCCGCCGAGGGCGTGCTCCTCACGCCGGAGGTCGTCGACGTGGGCAAGCTCCCCGGCCACCACGCGGTGCCGCAGGACGCGATCAACGCCCTGCTCGTCTCGCTCGCCCGCGACGGCAGGAACGTCGTGCGCCTCAAGGGCGGCGACCCGTTCATCTTCGGTCGCGGCGGCGAGGAGCTCGCCTTCTGCCAGGCGGCCGGCATCGCCGTCGAAGTGGTGCCCGGCATCACGAGCGCGATCTCGGTTCCGGCGATCGCCGGCATCCCGCTCACGCACCGCGGCCTCGCCACCACGTTCACCGTCGTCACCGGGCACGACCAGATCCAGTCGCTCGGCGGCGGCCGCGACCACACGGTCGTGCTGCTCATGGGCGTCGGCACGCTCGCGAACTCCGCGATCACCCTCTCGCGCGGCGAGCGCGGCGGCGAATGCCCGGTCGCGATCATCGAAGACGGCTACGGCTCAGGTCAGCGTGTCACAGTGGGTACGCTCGACACGATCGCATTGCAGGCGGCCCGCCGCGGCATCCGCTCGCCCGCAGTCGTCGTCGTCGGCGACGTGGTGACCCTGAGCCCCTACGCACCAGAAGCCATCACGTCTGCGGCCGGCACGCCGATCGCGACCACAGCCCCCGAGGCCCCCGCCTCAGCAGACCGAAAGACCACGCAGCCATGACTCTCTCCCTCCGCGTCGCGATCATCGGCGCCGGCCCCGCGGGCATCTACGCCGGCAACATCCTGAACCGCCAGGTCACCGAGGCCGGCGGCGAGGTCGCGATCGACCTCTACGAGTCGCTGCCCGCGCCCTACGGCCTGATCCGCTACGGCGTGGCCCCCGACCACCCCCGCATCAAGGGCATCGTCAACTCGCTGCACGAGATGCTCGACGCGGGCACGATCCGCCTCATCGGCAACGTCGAGGTCGGCCGCGACATCACGGTCGACGAGCTGCAGGAGCGCTACGACGCCGTCATCTTCGCCACCGGCGCGCTGCGCGACGCCCCGCTGGACATCCCCGGCATCGACCTGCCCGGCTCGTACGGCGCGGCCGACTTCGTCGCCTGGTACGACGGCCACCCCGACGTGCCCCGCACCTGGCCGCTCGAGGCGCAGTCGATCGCCGTCATCGGCAACGGCAACGTCGCGCTCGACGTCGCCCGCGTGCTCGCGAAGCACCCGAAGGACCTGCTGACGACGGATGTCCCGGCGAACGTCGTCGAGGGCCTCGAGGCCTCGCCCGTCACCGACGTGCACGTCTTCGGCCGCCGCGGCCCCGGCCACGTGAAGTTCACGCCCATCGAGCTGCGCGAGCTCGGCGAGGTGCCCGACGTCGACGTGATCGTCTACGACGACGACTTCGAGCGCGCCGCGAACGACCCGCACGCCGAGGCGCTGTTCGCCTCGAACAACCAGGTCAAGGTCATGACCCGCACGCTCAACGGCTGGCGCAAGCCCGCCGGCCACGAGTACACGGCGTCGCGGCGCCTGCACCTGCACTTCCTGCACGCGCCCGTCGAGGTGCTCGGCACCGACGCCGTCGAGGCCGTGCGCTTCGAGCTCACCCGCCCCGTCGGCGACGGCTCGGTCGAGGGCATCGGCGAGTTCACCGACATCCCCGTGCAGGCGATCTACCGCGCCGTCGGCTACGCGAGCAGCCCGATCGACGGCGTGCCGTTCGACGAGCGCAAGGCGGTCATCCCCAACGAGGGCGGCCGCGTGACGGACGCCTCTGGCGCCCACCTGCCCGGCGTGTACGCGACCGGCTGGATCAAGCGCGGCCCGGTGGGCCTCATCGGCCACACCAAGGGCGACGCGCTCGAGACCATCACGAACCTGGTCGCGGATGCCACGGCGGGCTCGCTCCCGGCGGCCCTCGTCGACGCGGCCGACGGCGAGGAGATCTTCGCGCTGCTCGACTCGCGCGAGGTGGCCTACACGACGTGGAACGGCTGGCTCACGCTCGACGCGCACGAGCGCTCGCTCGGCGAGGCGTTCGAGGCGCCCGAGCACTACGGCGAGGTCGTCCGCGAGCGCGTCAAGGTCGTGCCCCGCGACGAGCAGGTCGAGATCTCGCGCGACGGGTCGCTGGTCGTCTCGTGACGTACGTCATCGCGCTGCCGTGCGTCGACGTCAAGGACCGCGCCTGCATCGACGAGTGCCCGGTCGACTGCATCTACGAGGGTGAGCGCTCGCTCTACATCCACCCCGACGAATGCGTCGACTGCGGTGCCTGNGGCGATCGGACGGGCAGCGAGTCGTAGACTGGGGGAGTGACGTATGTGATCGCTCTCCCGTGCGTCGATGTCAAGGACCGCGCCTGCATCGACGAGTGCCCGGTCGACTGCATCTACGAGGGTGAGCGCTCGCTCTACATCCACCCCGACGAATGCGTCGACTGCGGTGCCTGCGAGCCGGTCTGCCCCGTCGAGGCCATCTACTACGAAGACGACCTCCCCGACGAGTGGGCCGACTACTACAAGGCCAACGTCGAATTCTTCGACGACCTCGGCTCGCCCGGCGGCGCCGCCAAGGTCGGCGTCATCGCCAAGGACCACCCCGTCATCAGCGTGCTGCCCCCGCAGGCGCACTGACGGGCTGACGCCGAACCGCGGCATCCGCTCGCTCGGACCGGCGGGAGGCTCCCGCGCGCGCGTGAGGACCGGTTCGGTGAAACCGTCCTCCCCTCCGGCTCATGTCCTCCCGTCGATCACGGGTGCGCACGTCGCCGTCGCGGGTGAGGGTTTCGATACGGCGCTGGGGCGCCTACTCGACCGGCGAGACCGGCGAGACCCGCGAGCCCGGCGAGACCCGCGAGCCCGGCGAGACCGGCGAGCCCGGCGAGCCCGGCGATGCGGATGCCGCGAGCAGGCCGCGCACGATCGACAGGCCGCGCGCGAGCTCGGGCATCGTCGGCGCGCCGAGGCTGAGCCGCACCCCGCCGGCCCGCTGCCCGGGGTCGGCCATCATCGTGTCGGGGTCGGTGAGCAGCACGCCTTCGTCCTGCGCCGCGGCCGCGAGGCGTCGCGCCTGCTCGGGCGGCATCGGCACGAACACGTGGTACCCCGTCTTCGGCGTCACGAACAGGGCGGATCCGAACTGCTCGTGCGCCAAGGCGGTGCGGCGGGCGCCCTCATCGCGGATCGAGGCGCGCACGGTCGAGGCGATGCCCGCGCTGACGAGCTCGTCGAGCAGCACGCAGATGAGCGGCGAGACGGGCAGGCCGAGCGCGCGCACCGTGTCGGCCAACCGCGGGCGGAACGCGCAGGGCGGCTTGACCATGCCCAAGCGGATCGCAGGGCTCAGCGCCTTCGACGCGCTGCTGACGTAGAACGTGCGCTCGGGTGCAAGCGAGACGAGCGCCGGCATGAGCCGCTCCTCGGAGACGGCGTAGACGTCGTCCTCGATGATCAGCGTGTCATGCGCGCGGGCGACCCGCACGAGCTCGCGTCGACGTGAGGCGCACATCGTCGCGCCGGTCGGGTTGTGCAGCGTCGGCGTGACGTAGACGACCGGTCGGGCACCCGGGTGCGCGGCGGAGCGGGCGTCGTGGGCGAGCATGCGATCGAGCAGGTCGGGGCGCAGGCCCTGCCGGTCGATGGGCACGCCGTGCACCGGATGCCCGGCAAGCCGGGCGTAGCTCAGGGCGCCGTGGAACGTGACCTCCTCGGTGTAGACCGGCACCGGTCGGCCGGGCGGCGAGACCGCCATGAGCACCGCGGCGATGCCCTGCTGGGCGCCGTGGGCGAGCACGAGCTCCTCGGCGGGGATCTCGAGTCCGGTCGAGGCCAGCCAGGCCGCCGCGGTGCGCCGGTACTCGAGGCGACCGCCCGGCGGCCCGCAGGCCGAGAGCACCTCGGCGTCGACGCGGCCGGCGCTGGCCGCGAGCGCATCGGCGATGACCCGGTCTGAGAGCAGGCGCGGCGGCATGTTCATCGCGAGGTCGATGCTGCCTGACGTCGGCGACGCCCGGTAGCTGACGAACATGCCCCGCCCGTGCGTGCCGCGCACGAGCCCGCGCAGGCCGAGTTCGGCGTAGGCCTTCGACACGGTTCCGAGCGCGACCCCGAGCTGATCGGCCAGTGCGCGATGGGCGGGCAGGCGCTCGCCCTCGGCGACGACGCCGTCGAGGATGTCCTCGGCGAGCGCGGAGACGAGCCGCTCGGACGTGGGCGCAGCGGCATCCGCCAGCCGCGGGGTCCAGCCCGACGAGACGCGCATGCCGCTCCCTCTCGTGAGAAGTGTCGTGTGACACTTTGGATGATTTCTCGTGAGTGTACCAAGGTGGTCGAACGCGCGGCAGGAGGCATCCGCACCCCGCAGCAGGCGCGATCGAACGGAGGCCGCCGTGCTCGTCGAACCAGGCGCACTGCTGGGCATCGCCCTCGTGGCGCTCGCGATGGTGCTCACGCCCGGGCCGAACATGATCTACCTCGTCTCGCGGAGCCTCTCGCAGGGCTCGGTGGCCGGGCTCGTCTCGCTCGGCGGAACGGCCGTCGGCTTCATGGTCTACATGACGATGGCCAACCTCGGGCTCGCGGCGGTGTTCGTCGTCGTGCCGTGGCTGTACACGGGCCTCAAGGTCGCCGGCGCGCTCTACCTGCTCTTCCTCGCGTACCGGGCCGTCGCCGGCGGCGGCGTCGGTCTCTTCGAGGTGCGCGACCTCGCCCGCGACTCCAAGGCCCGCCTGTTCTCGATGGGCCTCGTCACGAACCTGCTGAACCCGAAGGCGGCGATCATGTACGTCGCGCTCATCCCGCAGTTCATCGATCCCACCCATGGCGCCGTCGTCGCCCAGGGGTTCGTGCTCGGCGGCGTGCAGATCGCGGTCAGCCTCGTCGTGAACGCGCTCATCATCGTCGGCGCCGGCGCGATCGCCGCCCTCCTGCGCCGGCGCCCCGCATGGCTCACCTGGCAGCGACGGGCCACCGCCGTGCTGCTCGCCTGCGTCGGCATCGGCCTCCTCATCGAGGCGCCCGCGCCCGCGGCATCCGCCCACTGACCGACCACCGACCGCGTTCGACGAAGGGACCGCCGACATGACCTGCACCGCCGCGACGACCGAACCGATGCCCGGCGCGCAGATGTGCGCCGACCTCGCCGCACGCCTGCCGCAGCATCGGGCCCGGGCACGCGACCTCCTCGCCCGCGCCTGGGCGAGGACCATCGCGGGCATTCGCCGATTCCGGATGTCGCGGGCCGACGCCCGGCGCGACGCGCGCCCCGATCCGGCCGACGCCCGAGCGGCTGCGGAGTACTACCTCTCGACGCACTGGGTCAACCGCTGAGCGCACGGATGCCGCGGGCCGGTGTCAGGCGCCCGGTTCGCCCGGTTCAGGCCGCGAGCCACCCGCCGAGCGCCGCCCGGAACGCCTCGGGCTGCTCCACCCAGGGGTAATGACCGCAGTCGGGGATCATGCGCAGCTCCGCGCCGAGCGCCTCGGCGTACGCCGCCACCGGCGCGACCCCCGAGAGGATGTCGGCGTCGCCGGCGATCACGAGGGTCGGGATGCGGGGCGACGCGAGGATGCGGGTCACCGCGTCATCCGGAATCCCCGTGAACCACGCCTCGACCGCGGCGAGCTCCCGGCCGCCGACGGTGCTGTGGGTGCGTTCGCGGGCGGTCCAGTGCGCGTATCCGGCGGGTGCCTCGACGGCACGGGCGGCATCCCACTGCCGTTGATCGACGGGCTGGGCCCCGGTGAGCGACTCGAGCGCCGCGATCACCGCCGGGTCGCCGCGGCGCCCGCCGATCGCGTCGCCGTCCCACGCGGCATCCGTGAGCCACGCCGCCGCAGGGGTGATGAGCGCGAGGCGGCGCAGCCGATCGGGGAAGCGTGCGGATGCCGCGAGCACGAGCCGCGAGCCGGCGGAGTGCCCGATCACGTCGAACCGGTCGAGCCCGAGGTGGTCGGCGAGCGCGATCAGGTCGTCGGCGTCGGCCCACCAGCCGTTCGATCGACCACCGGACGTGGGCGTGCCACGCGGATGCAGCACGACGAGCTGCCGTTCGGCGCCGACGCCCGCGAGGTCCTCGAGGTAGTCGACGCCGCGGCACGGGCCGCCCGGCACGACGAGCGCGGGAGGCCGCTCGGACGAGGCGGTGCCGATGGTGCTGTACGCGAGTTCGGTGCCGTCTGCGGTTCGGAAGGTCTGCACCCGCCGACCCTACCCGGCGCGCCCGACGCCCGCCCGCGGCATCCGATCGGCGAGGACTACCGCTTCTGTTCGGCCGGCCCCGAGAGCTTCTGCGCGATGTAGATCGGGATGATCGACACGAGCACCAGCACCACGGCGATGACCGAGACGATGGGCGCCTGGTTCGGCCGGAACATGTTGTTCAGGATGAAGATGGGCAGCGTCGTCACCCCGGAGCCCGCGGTGAACGTCGTCACGATGATCTCGTCGAACGAGAGCGCGAACGCGAGCAGGCCTCCGGCGAGGAGCGCCGACCGCAGCTGCGGGAACGTCACGAGCCGGAACGTCGTCCACACGCCCGCACCGAGGTCGGCCGAGGCCTCCTCGAGGTTCGTGCCCTGCCGGCGCAGGCGCGCGATCACGTTGTTGAACACCGTCACGATGCAGAACGTGGCGTGCGCGATGACGACGGTCCAGATCGAGAGCGGCACGCCCATGATCGTGCGGAAGAAGTTGTTCAGCGCGATGCCGGTGATGATGCCGGGCAGGGCGATCGGCAGGATCACGAGCAGGCTGATCGCCTCGCGGCCGAAGAACTCGAAGCGCTGCAGCGCGAACGAGATGAGCGTGCCGAGCACGAGCGCGATGATCGTCGCGACGATCGCGACCTGCACGCTCGTCAGCACCGCCTCGAGTGCGCCGGCGCTCTGGAACGCCTTCACCCACCACTCGAACGTGAATCCGGGCGGCGGCCATGTCAACGAGGTCGACGTCGAGAACGAGTTCACGAGCACGACGAACAGCGGCACGTAGACCACCACGAGGATGATCGCGGTGATGACGCCGAGCGTGACGCGAGCGGGGCGGGAGAGGCGCATCCGTCTGCCTTAGAGGTTGTCGAGCGCGCCGGTGCGGCGCACGAGGAACAGGTAGCCGAAGATGATCACGATCGGGATGAGCGCGATCGCGGACGCCAGCGGGAGGTTGTTCGCGGCGCCCACGTTCGTGTACACGAGGTTGCCGAGCATCTGGTTCGCGCCGCCCACGATGTTCACCGTGATGTAGTCGCCGAGCGAGAGCGAGAAGCTGAAGATCGTGCCGGCGATGATCGCGGGCAGGATGAGCGGGAAGACCACGAGGCGCAGGGTCGACCACGACTTGCCGCCGAGGTCGCCGGACGCCTCGAGCAGCGAGTCCGGCACGCGCTCGAGCCCGGCGTAGATGGGCAGGATCACGTACGGCAGCCACAGGTACGACAGCGTGATGATCGTCGCCGGGAGCCCGTACCCGGGCGTGTGCCCGCCGAACGGGGCGAGCAGCCACTCGAGGATGCCGTCCTGCGAGAGCACCGAGCGCCAGGCGTACGCCTTCACGAGGTACGACGCCCAGAGCGGCGTGAGCACGAGGATCACGAGCACGCGCTGCATGCGCGGCGAGGCGACCTTCGCCATGAAGAACGCGATGGGCAGCGCCAGCACCACGTCGATGAGCGTCACGGCGAGCGCGACGCCGACCGTGCGCAGGGTCACCGTCTGGTAGAGCGATCCGGTGACGACCTCGATGATGTTGTCGAGGGTGAACTCGGTCGTGATCTCGCCCGTGAAGCTGTCGACCGACCAGAACGCCGTGACGAGCAGCAGGGCGAGCGCGACGATGTAGACCACGACGAGCCAGAACAGGGGCGCCGCCAGCAGCAGCGCCAACCGCGTGCGCGGGTGGGTCGTGAGGAAGGCGGAGCCCGCCCGCGCCGCAGAGCGGCGTGGACGGGACTCCACTGAGGCCGAGGTCATCAGCCCTTGATCTCCTGCCACGCGGCGGTCCAGGCGGCGTAGTCGGTGCACGTGACATCCGTGCGCCCGTCGAGGCACTCCTCGATCGGGGTCGACCAGTACCAGATCTGCGACGCGTAGTCGGCGTCACCGGCGTGATAGGCCTCGCAGTCCTCGCGGTAGTCGCACGCGGCATCCGACGAGGGGGCCTCGCCGAAGTACGAGGTCGCGGCGGCGTTGGCCTCGGGGCTGGCGATGTAGTCGAGCCACGCGTAGGCGCAGTTCGGGTTCTTCGCCTCGGACGCGATCATCCAGGTGTCGGACCATCCGGTCGCGCCCTCCTCGGGCAGCACGACGTCGGTCGCCGCGCCTTCGCCCTCGAGCACGTTCTCGATGACCTGCCAGCTCGTGCCGACGACGGAGTCGCCGGTCGTGAAGGCCTGGATCTCCTTGAGGTAGTCGGACCAGTACTCGCCGATGCTCTCGCGCTGCACCTTCAGCAGGTCGACGGCCGCAGCGAGCTGCTCCTCGTCGAGCGCGTAGGGGTTCTCGATGCCGAGGTCGGGCTCGTGCGCCATGAGGTAGACCGCGGCATCCGCGATGTAGATCGGGGAGTCGTAGGCCGTGACCTTGCCCGCGTTCTCGGAGGCCTTGTCGAACACGACGTCCCACGAGGTGGGCGCCGTCGAGAACTCCTCCGTGTTGTACATGAGCAGGTTGGCGCCGTAGCCGTGCGGCACGCCGTACGAGACGCCGTCGACCGAGTTCCAGGCCTGGTCCTTCAGGAAGGGGTAGATGCCCTCGTAGTTCGGGATCAGGTCGGTGTTCACGGGGGCGACGTCGCCGGCGGCGACGAGGCGCAGGGAGGCGTCGCCCGAGGCGGAGACCACGTCGTAGTCGCCCGTCTTCATGAGGTTCAGCGCCTCATCCGACGTGCCGAACGTCTTCGTGGTGACCTTGCAGCCGGTCTCGTCGACGAACGGGGTGACCCAGTCGACGGCGGGGTCGTTCGAGCCGTCCTCGACGTAGCCCGGCCACGCGAGGATCGAGACCTGGCCCTCGTAGTCGCCGAGCTCGGTCGCGGCCTCGCCGCCCGAGTCGCCGGAACCGCTCGAGGTGCCGCAGGCCGTGAGCAACGCGACCGAGGCGATCGCGAGGCCGACGACCGCGCCACGGCGGGCCGTGTGCGGAATGCGCTTCATGGTTCTCTCCTTCTGTGTGGGACTGCAGGGGTGCGAGTGGTGCTGAGCTGCGGTGCGGTTCAAGCGACGGATGCCGCGGCATCCGCTTCGCCCGATGGAGCCGTCGATGCCAGCGCGACGACGTCGGCGTCGTGCCAGCTCACGTGCACGCGGTCGCCGCGGTCGCCGGCGGCGAGCGCCCGGCGGTCGTTCTGCGCGAGCACGGTGAGGCGGAGGCCGGCGTCGAGGTCGACGACGGTGCGGATGCCGCTGCCGAGGTAGATGACCTCGACCACGGTGCCGGGGGCGCTGCGCACGCCGTCGCCCGACTCGGCGTCGGCGGCCACGACGAGCTTCTCGGGGCGCACGGAGTGCTCGCCCCCGCGGCCGAGGAGGGCGCGCGAGCGAGCGTCGTCGAACAGGTTCGAGGTGCCGACGAAGCCGGCGACGAAGCGGGAGCCCGGCCGTTCGTAGAGCTCGGCGGGCGTGCCGAGCTGCTCGATGCGGCCGTCGTTGAACACGGCGACGCGGTCGGAGAGCGTGAGCGCCTCTTCTTGGTCGTGGGTGACGAAGATGAAGGTGATGCCGAGGTCGCGCTGGATCTGCTTGAGCTCGACCTGCATCTGCTCGCGGAGCTTGAGGTCGAGGGCGCCGAGCGGCTCGTCGAGCAGCAGCACCTTGGGCTCGACGACGGTGGCGCGGGCGAGGGCGACGCGCTGGCGCTGGCCGCCGGAGAGCTGCGAGGGCTTGCGGTCGCCCATCTGCTCGAGCCGCACCGACGCGAGGGCGCGGCGGGCGCGTTCGGCGCGCTCCTTCCGGCCGATGCCGCGAACGCGCAGCCCGTAGGCGACGTTCTCGAGCACGCTCATGTGCGGGAACAGCGCGTAGTCCTGGAACACGGTGTTGACGTCGCGGTCGAACGGCGCCCGCTTGGTGACGTCTTCGCCGAAGAGCTCGATGCTGCCGCCGGTGGGCTGCTCGAATCCGGCGATGAGGCGCAGCACGGTGGTCTTGCCCGAGCCCGATGGGCCGAGCATCGAGAAGAACTCCCCGGCCGCGATCTCGAGGTCGACGTGGTCGACGGCGGTCACGGCGCCGAACTCCTTGGTGAGTCCGGTCAGCCTGATCGCCGGCTGGCTGTCGGTCATGCAGTGCTCCTTCGCGAGGCGTGTTCAAAATCATATGGATCCAGATGTCTGCGTCCAGACCTCCGTGTTACGGTCGTGTCACAGTTTCCGAATCGGATCCCGGGAGGGCGGATGCCGCACGCAGCCGGCCGCACCGATGCGACCCGAGCCGTGGTCTTCGCCCCGCTCGAGGGAGCCGGTCGCGCCGCCCTCGTCGAACAGCGCATCACCGACGCGATCGTCGCCGGCGTGCTTCGCGACGGCGAGCGCCTGCCGAGCGAGTCGGACCTCGCCGGCCGCCTCGGCGTCGCCGTCGTCACCGCACGCGAGGCGCTCGTCGCGCTGCGCGACAACGGCCTGGTGCACACGCGACGCGGGCGCGACGGCGGCAGCTTCGTCACCTTCGACCCGGATGCCTCGAACCGCCTCGTCGAGCGGCGGCTCCGCTCGCTGAGCCGCGTCGAGATCCGCGACCTGTCGCTGCACTACTCCGCGATCGCGGGCATGGCGGCCGAAGTCGCCGCGGATCGCGCGAGCGACGACGACCTGGCGAGCCTCGCCGACATCGACGCCCGCGCAGACCTGACGACGGCCGGCGGAGCCCGACGGGCGGTCGGCCGATTCCAGCTCGAGGTCGCCGCCGTGAGCCAGTCGCCGCGCCTCGTGCAGGAGGAGTTGCGGCTGCAGGCCGAGGCCGGGCCCTTGCTCTGGATGCACCTGCGGGAGGAAGATGCTCGTGACCGCAGCCGCATCGTGCGGCTCGACGTGATCCAGGCCATCCGCGACGTGCAACCCGAACGTGCACGTCGCGTCACGACGGAGCACATCGCCTCGGCGGTGCAGTGGCTGATCGACGAGAAGTCCCGCATCGACCAGGCCGCGCACCCCGCCGGCGGTGCGACATCCGCCCTCGACGCGGCATTCGTCACCGAAGCGGCCCCAGCGGAACCAGCGGAAGGAACCCGCGCGTGAGCACCACTCTCGATCTCGCGGCAGAGCACATCGCCTGGCGCGTGGCATCGACGATCGAACCCGTTCTCGCCATGGTCGACGGATGGCGCGGGGTGCTCGAGGCCGAGCTCTCCGGCCCGTACGCCGGCGCGCTCACCGGCTCGCCGACGGCTGAGGCGGCCACGCTCGACGCGGTCATCGAGGCCCTCGTCGGCGCCGAGCTCGAACGCGACGGGGCCCTCATCACGGGTGCGGGCTTCGTGGCCGCGCCCGGGTTCCTCGCCGACGCGCAGTGGCATCTCGCCTGGTGGCTGAGCAGCGCGAACTCGTTCGGCACGGGCACGGGCACGGGCGGCACGGGCAGCGGCAGCGGCACGGCGACGCTCCGCCGGCTCGAGGCCGTCAGCGACCCCGATTCCGAGCAGTTCCGCGACTACACGACGCTCGAGTGGTGGCGGGTTCCGCAGCGCACGGGCCGCCGCCACCTCACCGGCCCCTACGTCGACTACCTCTGCACCGACGACTACACGGTCACGATCACGACGCCCGTCATGGCCGACGGCGAGATGGTCGGCGTGGTCGGCACCGACGCCTACGTCGCGCGCCTCGAGCGCGAGCTACTGCCGGTGCTGCGCGAGTGGGGCGGCGCCTGCACGCTCGTGAACGCCTCCGGCCGGATCCTCGCCTCGACGGATTCTCGCCGGGCGACCGGTGCGCTGCTACGGCTCGATGGCCTGTCTGAGGCGCTCGCACCGCTGCACGAGGAGCATCCGGGGCACGCGGCCGTGCTCGGCGGCGGCGAGTTCGTGCTGCCGTGCGGCGACACCACGCTCGCGCTCGTGGCAGAGGCTCCGCCGAACTAGCTGTCCGACCCCAGCGCCGCGCCCGGCACGAGCACGAGCTCGGCGATCGCCGGGTCGCCGCCGTAGGCGATGAGGCGCCCGCGGTACGCCGTGCGCGCGCGCCCGTAGTGCACGGCGCTGTCGGCCTCGCGGATGACGGCCATCAGGTTCATCCACTCGAACGTGCCCTGCAGTTCGAACGCGAGCTGGTCGGGGTCGTCGAGGCCAGGCAGCTCGCCCTGTTCGACCGCGAAGCGGGCGGATGCCGCGAGGTAGCCGAGCCAGCTCTCGAGCTGGTCGGCCAAGGCGTCGCGCACCGGGCCCGGCTTGGAGTGGAAGTCGGCCGCGCTGGCGGAGAAGAAGCAGCCGCCCGGGAAGACACGATCCTCGGAGTACGCGACGACCCGGTCGAGCAGGGCGGTCAGGCGACGGATGCCGCGCGGCTGCACGCGCGCGGGCACGATCACGGTCGCGGTGAACCGCTCGGCCGCCGCGGCCACTGTCGCGAGCTGCAGCTGCTCCTTCGAGCCGAACAGCGTCGCGATGCCGCTCTTGCTCACCTCCGCCTCGGCGGCGAGGCGCCCGATCGAGAGGCCGTCGAGGCCCTCCATCGAGGCGAGGTCGGCGGCGTGCGCGAGCACGATCCGTCGCGAGGCGTCCCCGCGAGCCCGTCTGCCGTCGATCATCGTCATGTCTTGCAGTTTACGCACGAACGTTCGTACACTCTACGTACGAACGTTCGTAGAGTTTCTTGGAGGCACCCGTGACCGCACCGGCATCCGACACCGCGTCGACACCCGCCGTCAGGGCACCCGTCGCCCCGGCGAGCGCCCCGCCCTCGGCGCGGCTCGCCATGCGGGCGGTGGCCGGCGGCATCCGCATCGCCTCCTCGCTCTCGCCCGAGCTCGGTGCACGACTCGCCCTCCCCCTGTTCATGCGGGTCGGGCGCCGAGTGCCCGTCTCACCCGCGGACGCCGCGACGCACCTCGAGGCCAGGCGCGGCAGCGTGCGCATCCCGGGCATCCGCCGCTCGGGCGTCGACGTCGTCACCTACGAGTGGGGCGGCGGGCCGGACACGATCGTGCTCGCGCACGGCTGGCAGTCGCGCGCGAGCGTGTTCGCGGCGCTCGTGCGGGAACTGCGGAGCGAGGGCTTCCGCGTCGTCGCGTTCGATGCGCCCGCGAACGGCGAATCGGCCGGTCGCGGCACCTACCTCGTCGACCACCTCGACGTGCTGGCCGAGCTGCAGCAGCGGTTGGGCCGATTCCACGCCGTCATCGGCCACTCGTTCGGCGGGCTCGCCGCACTCCTCGCACCGGGCGAGGGCCTCGACGTGCGGCGCATCGCGGCGATCGCCGGTGCAGGCACGCCGAACGTGTTCGTCGACGGCTTCGGCGAGCTGGTCGGCCTCGACGGACCGACGCGCGAGGCGCTCGCCCGTGGGTACGCCCGAAGGGTGTTCGCCGACCTCGAGGACCCGTTCGACCGGTACTCGGCGCTCTCGCACCCGCTGCCCGACGGTACGCCCCTGCTGCTCGTGCACGACCGCGGCGACCGCCGCGTGCCCTTCACCGAGGCGCCGGGGATCGCGGCCGCGAACCCCGGCCGCACTCGACTCGTGCCCACCGACGGGCTCGGGCACAACCGCATCCTGCGGGCCGATGCCACCCTCGACGCGGTGCTCGACTTCGTCACGGCTTCGGATGCCGCGCTCGTGCAGGTTCCCCGGCTCAACTGAGCAGGTGGATGTCGATCGCCTCCAGGTAGCCGATGATGCCGCCCGAGAACAGGAACGAGAAGTTCAGGTGCTCCCCGGCGGTGCCGCTCCAGATCGCCGTCAGGGTCGGGTGGTCTGAGGTCGTCGCCGAGAACCCGGTCTGGATGCCCCATGGGCCGTGCAGGCGGAGCGTCGTCTCGTGGCCGCTGAACCGCACGGCCACGAGATAGGTGCCGTCGGAGGGGACGACGACGGCGCCGTACCCGATCGACGCGGAGTTCGGCGCGAAGTCCGACGACATGAAGACTAGGTCGTACTCCGTGTCCCAACGGCCCGGCTGGAACATGTCGATGCGGCCGCCGTCGACCCACGGGTGCCTCGCCGACAGCGAGATCACGGGCGCGTCCAATCCTTCGATGACCTGATCGTGCCGCTCGCGCAGCACCTCGCGCAGTCGCGTGGCCGAGATCCTGCCGACGCGGCTCGCGCGGCCGATCTTCGCCTCCTGCAGCGCTTCGAGGGTCCATTTCTCGACCAGGGGTTCGATCTCGGCCCGGTTCGCATGCTCGCTCATGATGACTCCGTTCTCGGCGACCCGAGCCCACTCGGTCGGGCCGCTTGCGAGCGTAGGCACCTGCCCGATCGGCGGCATCCGTGCCGCCACTGAAGCGAGCGCTCGATCCGGTGCGGTCCGGTCCGGTCCGCACCGATCCGCTACGAGGCCGACGACGCGCTGAAGCCCCACGGCTGCGCGCCGGGGTACGTCGTCGCGCGGGCGCCGGCGGCGACGGCATCGCGCAGCGCATCCACCCGATCGGCACCGGCGGCGAGCCCGGCGACGAGCGCCCCGGCGAAGGCGTCGCCCGCGCCGGTGGTGTCGACGACGTCGACCGGGCCCGGCGCGGCATCCGCATCTCCCCATCGGGCGCCGGCCGCACCGAGGGTCACGCAGGCATCGGCGGGCTCGCCGAGGGCGGCCCACTCGTGTTCGTTCACGATGACGACATCGGCCAGTTCGAGCAGGGCGGATGCCGCGGGCGAGACGGGCGACGGATTCAGCACCGTGATCGCGCCGAGCGCCCGAGCACGGCGCAGCACCGCCTCGGCGACCTCGGGCGCGAGTTCGAGCTGGGTGACCACGACGGCCGCGTCATCGGGGATCGCGCGGGCCGCGGCATCCGCATCGACACCGCCGTTCGCCCCGGCGATGACGACGATGCTGTTCTCGCCCGACGCGGCGACCGTGATGAACGCCTGGCCGGTCGGCCGGTCGCCGTCGACCGAGACGCCGGAGACGTCGACGCCGTGCTCGGCGAGGCGTTCGACGTAGCGGCGCCCGAGGTCGTCGTCGCCGACCCGGCCGATCAGCAGCACGTCGGCGCCGGCAGCCGCGGCCCCGGCCGCGAGGTTCGCGCCCTTGCCGCCCGGCAGCAGCTCGACGCCGACGCCGAGCAGGGTCTCGCCCGGCGCCGGATGCCGCTCGACCCGCACCACCGAATCGACGTTGATCGACCCGACCACCACGACGCGCGCACCCATGCCCGCGAGCCTAGCCGGGCGCGGTTCGCGGGTCTCGATACGCTGCGCTACCCGACCGCCGGAACAGCCTTCTCCTCGACCGCGGAACCCTCCCGCGGCTCGACCGGCGTCACGACCTGCACGCCGCGCACGCGGAGGTCGCGCTTCGCCGGCCCCTCGAGCAGCGCCCCGCCGGAGCTGAAGCGCGAGGCGTGAGCCGGGCAGTCCCAGGTGCGCTCGGCGTCGTTCCACGCGAGCACGGCGCCGAGGTGCGGGCAGATTCCCGAGACCTCGCAGGTGACCCCGTCGACGGTCGAGACGGCCGTCGGCACGGGAGCCCGGCCTGCGCGGCCGATGACGCCGGCACCCTCGACCGGCGCCTGCGCGGGCAGCCGGTGCACGAGCGCTCGCCCCCAGCCGACGGCGTAGTGCTTGGCGACCGCCGCGTTCATGCCGATGCCGACGCCGAGCGCGACCGGGGTCGTGAAGCGATGCCGCAGCGTCCGCGCCCAGTCGGGCAGGTCGCCGAGCAGGTCCGCGGCGAGGGTGAGCCCGCATTGCACCGCGTTCGTCATGCCCCACTTGTCGTATCCGGTGGCGAGGAAGACCCGGCCGCCGCCGCGCGGCAGCCACCCCACGAACGGCACGCCGTGCGGGGTCTCGTAGTCCTGCGCGCTCCAGCGGTGCGTCAACGAGGCATCCGGCCAGGTGGTGCGCGCCCAGTCGTCGAGCGCATCCACCCGCGACTGCGGCGACGGATGCCGGCCCACCTCGTGCCCGTAGCCGCCGACGAGCAGCAGCTCCGCCGCACCGGCATCGAGATCGGGATCGGGTGCTGTGCGGATCGATCGGGCGGGCTCGTCGACGCTGAGGTACATGGCCTGCGGCAGTGCGGCATCCGTTCGATAGGCGGCCGCGTAGGAGCGGTTCGCGCGCAGCTTCGCGAAGGAGGGGCCGCGGTCGAGGATCGGCGTGCCCGTCGCGATGACGAGCCGCTCGCACGTGAACTCGCCGCCGGTCGTGCGCACGCGCACCGGCGACCCGACCCGCGCACCCGTCATACGCACCCCGGTGCGGATGACCCCGCCGAGGGCGCGGAGCTCGGCGGCGAGCGCGGCGAGCACCTCCATCGGGTCGAACTGGGCCTGGCCGGCCAGCCTGACGGGCGCGTAGGTGCGGAACGGCACGTCGTCGGCGACGTCGGTCATGACGCGCAGTCCGGCATCGCGCGCGACCTCGGCCTCGCGTTCGACGACCTCGCGGCCCGACGGTGTTGCGGCGAAGCTCACCGCGTCGCGTCGCTGCACGGGCACGCCGCGCTCGGCGAGGTAGTCGAGCAGCCAGGTCTGCCCGGCGAGGTTCGCATCGACGTACGCCCGCAGCACGTCGGCCGAGGTGCGCCGGCGAACCCGTTGCAGGTGCGCGCCCTGCAGCACGCTGAGCTTCGCGGTCGTGTTGCCCGTCGCCACGGCACCCACCTCGCGCGCCTCGAGCACCCCAACACGTCGGCCGGCGCGCGCGAGCAGCACCGCCGTGACGAGGCCCGTGAGCCCGGCCCCCACGACGATCTCGTCGAAGACGCGAGGCGACGAGCCCGGCCCGTCGGCGGTCGGGTCGTCGGTCTCGATCGGAAGCGGGCGCGCGAGCCAGAGCGAGGTCATGTCGGCAACCTACGTCGGCTGCTCGGGGCCGACAACGGGGTGGCGCCGACGCCGCGGCTCGCGTATACGGGGCCTAGCGAGCGGATGCCGCGGCGCGGCGCGCTGCGAGCCGTCGCCCGATGCGGCGGCCGACGTGCAGCTGCACCCACAGCGTCGCGACGCCCGCCACCATGAGCCCGGCGACGTTGACGAGCAGCTGCAGGAACGCGGACCACGCCTCGTCCCACGCGCCGACGGCGAGCGTCAAGCCGATCGTGCCGACCGCCGGCACCGTCGTGATGGAGATGAACACGCCCACGAGCGCCGACGACTTCGACGTCGTGAGCGAGAGCACGCCCGCGATGCCCGCGAGCAGGGCGATGACGAACGACCAGCCGTCGGGCGAGATGATGAAGTCGGTCAGCGGCCCGGTCGTGGCCTCCTCGAACGTGATGAAGCCGAGCGCGTACACGACCGCCCAGATCGCCCAGGCGATGAGCGCGCACAGCGCGAAGCCGCCGAACAGGGTGAGCGAGGCCATGCCGGCGATGCCTCGCTTGCGGCGCACGATCGCGTAGCAGATGGCCGCGATGGGCGCGAACTCCGGCCCGACGACCATCGCCCCGATGATGAGGATCGGCTGGTCGAGCAACCGGCCGATGCCGGCGATGAGCGTTGCGAGCAGCAGGAACGCGAAGAAGCTCCACGACGGGCGCGAGTCCTCGCGGGAGCTGTCGGCGAGCTGGGCCCAGAGCACCCCGTCGGCAGGATGCCCCGGGGCCGCCCGCTCGGCCGCGGCCGCGGCATCCGACACCACCGCGAGCGGGTCGCTGACGACGATCGAGCCGACCGCCGGCACCCCGGCGTGCCGCAGCATCCGCATGATGTTGTTCGCGTTCTCGCGCGCGAGTTCGAAGAAGACGAGGTCGCCCTCGCCGTCGAGCGCGGCACTCGGCACGAGCGCGACGTTGCTGACGGTCGGCTCCGCGGCGAGCTGCTCGCGGATGGTCTCGGCCAGCGGGTGCGGCGCGGTGACACGGACGGTGAGCATGGCTGTCCCCTCCTCGCGCGGGTCTCCGCGCGAAGTCCACGATAGGGCGCGTCGGCCTCCAGACGCCTCGCTCCTCGACCGTCGGCGGCCTCGAGACGGTTCGCTACGCGAGCGGCGACGGCGGGAGCCCGAGGCCCGGGCGCTGCAGGGCGGCGAGCGCTCGCGCCAGCGCGTAGCGGGTGCGGCCCGCGGGCGTGCGCAGGTCGTACCCCAGCGTCTCGGCGAGCGCATCGAGTCGCGCCTGCACGCTCGAGTGGTGCATTCCGAGGTCGGATGCCGCGGCGCGCACGCTGCCGGCATCCGCGACCGCATCGAGCACCGAACGGGCTCGGGCATCGAGCGCGGTGAGGACGGCGACATCGGGATGCGGCTCGTCATGGCGATCCGCCGCCTCCGCCACGAGGAGCAGCGCCCCCAGCTCGGCCGCGTCGACGACGGGCTCGCCGGCCGTGCCGAGCCGCAACGCGATGAGGGCTGACGCGAACGAGGACGGCAGGCGATCGGCCTGGCCGGCGACGCCGATGCCGGCCCGCACACCGGCCGGCACGCGGACCGCGGCGGTGACGAGGACGACCCGGACCAGCCCACGCGGGGTGGCGACGACCGAGGTGGGGCCATCGAGCGGCGACGGGCCGTCGGCGCCCACGACGACGACGCGGATCCCCGAAGCCGCGTCGAGTCGAAGCTTGGCGGCGGCGACGGCGCGCTCGGCCGGGGAGGCTCCGGCGCTGACGACGACCTCGACCGCGGCATCCGCCGTGCCGGAGCGCCTGGCCGTGGTGATGGCGACGGCGAGTGCGAGCCGTTCGAGCACCATCGCATCGTTGGCGTGCGCGACGTCGTCGCGCTCGAGCCAGACCCGTGACCCGTCGCTGGTGCGACGTTCGGGCCAGGCGGATGCCGCGGCATCCGTCGTCGGCAGGTGGTCGCCGTCTGGCGTGAGCCGGAGCGATCGCCCGCCGTTCGCGGCCGCGTACCCGGCGACCGCCCCCGAGAGCACGGCAGCTCCGCGGAGCAGCGAGTCGAGGCCGACGCCGCCGGTGACGAGCGTGTCGAAGTACGAGACGACCTTCAACGTGTCGCTCGCCTGTGGGTCGAGTGCGGTCAGCCGACCGACGAGTTCCTGCATGTTCCGGGCTCCATCGCGCGTGGTGCGCCCACCCTAGTTCGGGCGGCTGCGAATCCCCAGCGCGACGACGAGGCGCCGGGAGCGAGCGGAGGTTCTCCGCGGCCGCGAACGGGCGGGCAGGCGTGCTGGCCCGCCCGCGGCCGCGGAAGCTCAGGCGCCGAGGATGCGGGCGACCCAGTTCGTGCGCGCCTCGACCATCGACTTCGACAGCGCGGCGTGCGGGGCCATCATGTCGAAGCCGTGGAATCCGCCCGGCCACACGTGCAGCTCGGCCTGGCCGCCGTCGGCCCAGATCTGCAACGCGTACGCGACGTCCTCGTCGCGGAACACCTCGGCACTGCCGCAGTCGATGAACGCCGGCGGGAGGTTCGAGAGGTCGGTCGCCCGTGATGGCGCCGCGTAGATCGAGACGTCCTCGGTGGCCCGCCGGTCGCCGAGGAGCGCGCTCCAGCCGGTGACGTTGCTCGTGCGGTCCCACACGCCGACGCCGTCGATCTGCTGCGTCGAGACAGTGGCGTCGCGATCGTCGAGCATCGGGTAGATGAGCACCTGGCCGGCGAGCGCGGGGCCGCCGCGGTCGCGGGCGAGCAGGGAGACGCCGGCCGCGAGTCCGCCGCCGGCGCTGGCTCCGGCGATGAGGAGCCGGCCGAGGTCGATGCCGAGGTCGTCGGCGTGCTCGGCCGTCCAGAGGAGGCCGGCGTAGCAGTCCTCCACCGGGTATGGGTCGGGGAACTCGGGCGCCAGCCGGTACTCGACCGTCACGCACACGGCGTCGAAGCGCACGATCCAGTCGAGGACGCCGGCGATGCCGACGAACCGGTCGCCGATGATCATGCCGCCGCCGTGCGTGTGGAAGATGCCCGGACCGGTGCCCGTGCGGCCCTCGCGTTCGAGCACGGTGACGACGATCTCGTCGCCGCCGTGGCCGGGGATCGTCACGTCGCGACGGGTGACGCCGGCCTCGGCGAACAGCTCATCGGTCGTCGCCACCACGGGCGCCTGGCGCATCAGGGGGATCAGCTCGGGGGTGATGGTGGTCGGCATGCTCTCGGCCAAGATGCCGAGCACCGCCTCCAGCTCGGGGTCGAACGGCGGTCGGGTCCTCGTCGCGGTCGTCATCGGTGAACTCCTCGATCGTGCGTCACCTCGTCGTGACGTCTGCTCCGATGATCCGCGCGGGCACGCGGCATCCGGAACCGACGATCGTAGCCGGATTCACGCCGTCAACCCGCCAGTCGGCGGCCGCCGCCCGCCGGTTCGGACACGGCGACGCACGCCCGAACGCCGGCCACCCCGTGCTCGGCGAATGCGGCGCGCTGTCGATCCGCGCCCGTGCCGCGTTCGAGCAGGGCGGCGACGGCCGCCGGGCAACCGTCGTCGTCGCCGTGCATCGCGAGGGCGGACGCGATGACCTCGGCGGCCGGGGCCATGATGCCGCGCACCGGGTCTGGCACCGCGGACGCCATGCCGTGCCGCGCCGCCTCCCAGACGGCGGCATCGAGGACCTCCGGGGCGAACCTGCCCTCCGCGTCGTCGTGACGGCCGCCACCCTGCAGGATGCCGCGCACGATCCTGCGGCAGAGCAGGGCGATCGCCACCGAGTCCTCCGCGAGCAGCTGCGCGTCGGCGAAGCGCAGCTCGATCGTCGGCAGGTGATGCGAGAGTCGCAGCGTCCACGCGACGAGGGGCTTGTCGCGCGTCGCGCCGATGCCGACGAGATCGCTGATGCGACGGTCGTAGTCGTCGACGTCGACGAACCGCGACGGGATTCCCGCGGTGGTCCAGCGCCGCATCACGACCGTGCGCCAGCTCGCGAACCCGGTGTCCTCGCCGTGCCAGAACGGGGAGTTCGCGGCCACGGCGGTGAGCACCGGCATCCACGCACGAAGGCCGTTGAGCACGCGCACGCGCTCCGCGGCATCCGGGACCCCGATGTGCACGTGCATGCCGCAGACCTGGTGGTCGTCGACCATGGCGCCGATGTCGTCGCGGATGTGCTCGTACCGCAGCGCCCGCGTCACCTCGGGAGCGCGTTCGACCTCGTAGGGCGTGCCGGTCGCCGCGGCCACCACGCCGAGATCGCCGGCCACCTCGGCGAGCGCCGCGCGGAACGCCTCGAGCTCCTCGAGCGCCTCATCGGCCGTGCGGCACACGCCGGTCGCGATCTCGACCTGCGAGGCGAGGAACTCGGTCGTCGCCTCGTCGAACTCGGGCTTCAGCACCGCGAGGGCCTCGGTGCTGAGGGCGACCGGCCGCAGGCTCTCGGGCTCGAGGAGCACGAACTCCTCCTCGATGCCGAACGTCGCGCCGCCGGGCACGGTCGGACGGTTCGTGCTCGGCGCGCGCTCAGCGCTGGACTCCGGTGTCGGCATGACCTATGCCTACCCGCTCGGCCGTCCGGAAACGAGGGCTTGACGCCGAGTGTCCTGCGGTATGACGCCGGAAGACGTGAGCTCAGCGGCCGAGCGACCCCGCGTCGGTCGCGCCGACATCCGTTCGGTGGAAGTTGTGGAACGAACGCGACGCGGTCGGGCCGCGCTGGCCCTGGTAGCGGGAGCTGTACTCGGCCGAGCCGTAGGGCCGCTCGCTCGGCGACGACAGGCGGAAGAAGCACATCTGGCCGATCTTCATGCCCGGCCAGAGCTTGATCGGCAGCGTCGCGACGTTGCTGAGCTCGAGCGTGACATGCCCCGTGAAGCCGGGATCGATGAAGCCGGCCGTCGAATGCGTCAGCAGGCCGAGGCGCCCGAGCGAGCTCTTGCCCTCGAGCCGCGCGGCCACGTCGTCGGGCAGGGTCACCGCTTCGTAGGTCGACGCGAGCACGAACTCGCCCGGGTGCAGGATGAAGGCCTCGTCGGGCCGCACCTCGATGAGATGCGTCAGCTCGGGCTGGTCTTCGGCCGGATCGATGAACGGGTACTTGTGGTTGTCGAACAACCTGAAGTATCGGTCGAGCCGCACATCGACGCTGCTCGGCTGCAGCATGGCGGGGTCTGACGGTTCGAGACGCACGCGCCCCAGCTCGAGTTCGGCCTTGATGTCACGATCCGAGAGAAGCACGGTGCCAGCGTAGCAACGCGCTTGCTAGGATGACTCTCGTTGCTCCGAAGGCCGTCACACGGCAGACGGATGCCGCACGCCGATGTAGTTCAATGGCAGAACTTCTGCTTCCCAAGCAGATAGCGCGGGTTCGATTCCCGTCATCGGCTCCATATCGTTCTGGCACGTACACCTCTTGGTGCAATCGGTCGTTCGCCGTTTACGGGGACGCGTGGGCTAACCTGCACCCATGGTCGAGAGCGCCGAGCACCGAGAGCAGCGCCTTTTCGGCATGAGCTTCGCGAGCCTCTACCCGCTCTACGTGCAGAAGGTCGAACGCAAGGGCCACCACCGCGGCGAGGTCGACGAGGTGCTCTCCTGGCTGACCGGATACGACGAGGCGGGCCTCGAGCGCGTCATCGCCGACGGCACCGACCTGCGCGCCTTCTTCGCCGAGGCGCCGGCCATGAACCCGAACGCGTCGCTGATCACGGGCGTCATCTGCGGCATGCGGGTCGAGGAGATCGAAGATCCGTTGATGCAGCAGATCCGCTACATGGACAAGCTGGTCGACGAGGTCGCACGCGGCAAGAAGATGACGTCGATCCTGCGATCGGCCTAGTGCTCCCGCACGTCCGACTCGACCGCTCGGGTCGCGTCAGCGCTGCGTCGCGAGTGCCGAGCGGGCGGATGCCGCGGCCCACGCTCGACGGATCATCGCCGCAGCGACGACGGCCGCGGCGATCATGCCGAGTCCGACCACGACGCTCGCCGCGACCGGCGCCGATGCCCAGAGCATCGCGCCGACGATCGACGCGACCAGGCCCACCGCGCTGAACCCCGCGAGCGGAACCCACACGCGCACCGCCGCCGCGGAGGCCGCCGCCGCGACCAGGAGCGCGCCGCCGACGAGCGCGAGGAACGCCCCGACCGGCATCGCCGACGCGAGCGGCACCCAGATGAACGCGAGGATCGCGAGCACGAGCGTGCGCGTGCCGTTGCCGCTTCGGCCCGCGGAGCCGGCGACGGCGACGGCGACCACGGCGAGCAGCTGCGCGAGCACCATGCCGACGATCGTGAGGGCCGAGCCCACCAGGCCGACGGATGCCGCGAGCACGGCCCCGGCGATGAAAACGACCCACGCGACGACGAACGCCCAGAACGCCGTGATCAGCGACCCGCGCGCGAGCACCCGGGCGTAGTCGGCGGGCGCGAACCGCGGCAGGTACGGCGAGGCGCCGGATGCGCCCTCGCGCACGTCGATGCGCATGTCGGCATCGCGTCGCTCGAAGTCGCCGCCCTCGAGCTGGGTGACGAGCGCGTTCTCGAGCACGGTGAGGGCGTTGCCCTCGTCTCGCGCCGACATCCGCTCGCCGAACCAGACGTCGTCTGCCGAGCCGTCGAGCCGGACCGTCGGGTACTGACCGTAGACGCCGACGCTGCCGCGATACGCCTCGAAGATGAGCACCCGCGCACCCGCCGCCGTGGTCTGGTCGATCACGCGCAGCTGCTTGTCGTCGCGCAGGGCGAACGCGTAGGTGCGCGGCATCTCGGTCGTGCGCTCGCGCAGCTCTCCCGCGATGCGGAGGGCGAGGGTGCGTGCGTTCGGTCTCGTCACCGGGTCTCCTCGGAAGTGCCCTCGCCGGTCGACATGCGTGCACTCCAGCGTCGATGGCGGCCGTCGGTCGGCACGCCTCGACCACCCTACTGGGCGGGGGCGTCGCGCGCGGCGCGGAATCGCGGCATCCGCCCGCCATCCCCGCCTCGCCCGACCGAGTCAGGCCGACCCGCTCACACCCCCGTCATCACGCCGACGCGCACATGCCGTCCGGTCGCCGCGTCTTCGAGCGCCCGATCCAGTTCGTGCAGCGGGTAGGCGGTGCCGACGAGTCGCGCGAGCGGCACGGTGCGGTGCGAGCGCTCCAGGAACGCCACGGCGCGAACCAGCTGCGACGGCGTGTAGTTGTGCACCCCGCTCACTCTCACGAGCCGGCGCACGATCGACTCGGCGTCGACCGAGATCGCGGGTCCGGGCGACACGCTGCCGACGAGCACGACCGCTCCCCCTACGCCGACCCGCTTGATCGCGGTCTCGACCGCGGCTGCGGCTCCGGATGCCTCGATCGCGACGAGGATCTCGTTCAGGCCGCGCTGCGCGCGAACCGCGAGCACCTGGTCGAGGTGCTCCGGCGTGCCCTTCTTCGCCTTCGGGTCGGCCGCGATGGCCCCGAGCCGCCGCGCGAACGCCCGGCGCGAGGCATCCGGATCGGAGACGATCACCTCGGCGCCGGCCTCGACCGCGATCGCCGCCGCCGTGAGCCCGACCATGCCGCCGCCGGTGATGAGCACGAGCGACCCGTCGAGGTCGACCGTCGCCGATGCCGCGTCGACGGCGGCGACGGCGGTGGCCGTGGCGCAGGAGGCCGCGGCGGCGACCTCGGCGGGCAGCTCCTCGCCGACCACCACGATCGACGACCCCGCGCGCACGTGCACGTGGGTGGCGAACCCGCCGGTGAGTTCCCAGCCGCGCGAGATGCGCTCGTGGCCGTACTTGGCGAGCGTTCGGCACTTCTGCGGGATGCCGCGGGCGCACCGGTCGCAGGTGCCGCAGCTGACGGCAACCGACCAGACGACCCGGTCGCCGAGCTCGAGCGGGGTGCCGTCGGCGCGGACGGCACCGTCGCCCATCGCCACGACGCGACCCACCTGCTCGTGGCCGAGCACGAGCGGCGTGGGCGCCGAGCGGTCGCCGCGCACGGTGTGCACGTCGGAGCCGCAGACGGTCGCGTACTCGACCTGCACGAGCGCGTCCCCAGGCGCCAGCCGCACGCCGGGCGTCGCCACCGACTGGTGCGGGGCGCCGGGTTCGTTCCACACCATCGCGACGGGGGCAGGCGCGACGTTCACGTCGACGCCGGTGGGGAGCGTGAGCGTCATGCCGGTCACTCGCCGCGGAGGCCGAGCAGGGCGGGGAGGTCGCGGATGCTCTCGATCACGGCGTGGGCGCCGGCGCCCTCGAGCGCGGCCCGGTCGTGCGCGCCCGTGAGCACGCCGACGACGAGGCCGGCGCCGGCCCGGGTGCCGGCCTCGACGTCGCTGCTCGTGTCGCCGACGACGACCATCGACGAGACGCTCGTCGCGCCCGAGCGCAGGAGCGCCGTGAGCGGCAGGTCGGGGAACGGGCGACCGCGACCCGCGTCGACCGGCGACAGGGCCAGGTCGGCGAGGCCGTGCCAGCCGAGCGCGTCGAGCACGGCGTCGCGCGTGGTCGGCGCGAACCCGGTCGTGAAGACGACGGATGCCCCGGCCTCACGCAGTTCGCGGATCACGTCGGCCGCACCCTCGACCTCGGTGGCGCCGTCGCGCTCGACGATCTCGGCGTAGGCGCCCTCGAAGGCGGCGTTGGCACGCTGGGCGGCCTGCTCGTCGCCGTCGGCGAGCACGCGGAAGACCTCGATCTTCGACTGGCCCATGGTGTCTCGCACGTACTGCAGCGAACCCTCGAAGTCATCGAGCGCGATGCCGCTGCGCTCCGCAGCGAGGGTGAACGCCTGCTCGACGGCGCCGTCGTCGGTAACGGTCGTTCCGGCCATGTCGAGCACGATGAGCTCGACGTCGCCCAGTGCGCGAGGTGCGAGCGCGGCGGCAGGAGCTGCCTCGGTTCCGGGGGCGGTTGCGAGCGTGGATGCGGTGGTCATGCGATGCCTTTCAGAGCGGTGGTGGTGGCGCGTTCGCCGGTGAGTCCGGCCACGACGTGCTCGGCGAGCCCGAGCCCGGTGGTCATGCCGATGCCGGTGGTCGCGGCGATGACGCTGACACCCGGCTCGGGTCGTTCGATGAGGAAGTCCTCTGGTCCGCTCGCGTAGACGCCCTGCCAGCGTTCGATCACGCGCAGCTCGGCGAGGCCGAAGAGCTCGCGCGTGACGGCGAGCAGCGACTCGAACGCCGTCTCGTCCTGGAAGGGCGCGATCGACGTTCCGCGGTAGTGCGTGTCGCCGACGATGAGGGAGCCGTCGGGCAGTTGTGTGTACATCTGATTGAGGTCGAGCGCGGCGAGCACCGGGTCCTCGGCCTGCAGGCGCCGCTTCAGGGCGGCCGCGGCATCCGTCGCCGAGAAGGCGCCGTACCGCACGAGCGACCAGCCGGTCAGCAGCGGCGCCACCAACGGGCGCGACAGCCGTGCCGAGACGCGCAGCATGTCGAGCCCGCAGCGCTCGATGCCGTGCCGTTCGGCGAGCTCGGGGTAGAGCAGGTCGAGGTCGTGGTTGGTCGCCACGACGATCTCGTCGGCGTGCACCGGCCCACGACTCGTCTCGACGCGGCCGGGGTGCACCGCACCCACCGCGGTGCGCCAGCGGAACTCGACCCCGTTGCGGGCGAGGTACGCGGCGACCGCGGTGACCGCCTGGCGAGGGTTCGCCTGCAGGTCCATCGGCAGGAACGCGCCGCCGACCGCCGCGCCGGGCGCGATCGGCAGCGCTTCGTCGACCTGCTCCGCCGTGAGCAGTGCGACCTCGTCGCCGCGCATGCCCGCGAACTCCTCGAGCACGGCGAGCTCATCGGCGTGGCGGGCCGCGACGAGCGTGCCGGACTCGCGCACCCAGACCCCGGCCTCGGCCGCGAGCTTCAACCAGATCTCGCGCGAGGCGAGCGCGAACTCGCGCGCCAAGCCGTGCTGGGGCGTGATGCACAGGTGTCCGAAGTTGCGGATCGAGGCTCCGGTCGGTTCGCTGCCGCGCTCGATGACGACGACGCGCAACCCGCGTGCGTTCGCGGCGAGCGCGGCGCCGAGGCCGATGATGCCGGAGCCGACGACGGCGACGTCGAAGCGCTCGCCCGACGCGGCCGACGCGCCGGTGGTGGCTGCCGCGCTCAACGGAATACCCGCCGCATCCACACGGCCAGGCCCTCCACGACGAGCACGGTGGCGAGGATCATGAGCACGATCGCCGTGACGACGGCGTAGTTCGAGCCCTGCCCGGCGTTCAGCAGGTAGTAGCCGACGCCGCCGCCGCCCACGATGCCGAGGATCGTCGCCGCGCGGATGTTCGTGTCGAGCAGGTAGAAGCTGTGCCCGATCAGCGCGCGCTTGCCCTGCGGCAGCGTCGCGGAGGCGTAGACCTGCCCGCGCGACGCCCCGGTCGCCTTCAGCGCTCGCTCGGGGCCGGACTTGACCTCCTCGAACGAGTCGCCGATGAGCTTGCCGAGCAGGCCGATGCCGCCGAAGGCGAGCGCGATCGTGCCCGCCTGGCTGCCGAGCCCGGTGATGACGATGAGCACGATGGCCAGGATCACCTCCGGCACCCCGCGGATGATGACGAGCAGCAGTCGCATCGACCCGCGAACGGTGCCGTTCGGCGCGACGTTGCGGGCGGCCAGCGAGCCGATGGCCACCGAGAAGACGAAGGAGAGCAGCGTGGCGGCGAGCGCGATGCCGATCGTGGTGCCCATGGCCCCGAACATCGTCTCGGCGTCGTAGTTGCCGAAGCTCGGCGGCCAGAACTGCACGGCGATCGCGGGCACCTTCGCCCAGAACGTGACGAGGTCGGCCCAGCGGATGTCGCAGATGAGCACGCTGCCGACGACGACGAGCACCGCGATCCACGCCCATGCGGTGTTGCGCACGCGCGCCCCCGTCCATGGGCGGTGCAGGGCCGCTTCGAGGTCGGATGCCGCGGCACGGCCGGAACCGGAGGCCGCCCCCGCCGGTCGAGTAGCCGACGAAGGAGGCGTATCGAGGCCCGTCCCGTCTCGGGTCTCGATACGGCGCTGCGCGCCTACTCGACCGGCGATGCGCACGACGCGGTCGCCGAGGCCACGACCGGTGGGGGCGACGCCGAGCATGGCCTTGCGCACGATGCTCGAGACGATCTCCATGACCACGCAGAGCGCGAACATCACGAGCGCGATGCCGAGGCCGAGCGAGTAGTTCAGCGACTTGAAGGCGTAGCTCATCTCGAGGCCGAGGCCGGCGACGCCGACGTAGCCGAGCACGACCGAGCCGCGCAGGTTGATGTCATTGCGGTGCAGCACGGTCGCGACCCACGAGGGCAGCACCTGGGGCAGGATGCCGCTCGTGAACTCCTGCAGCTTCGAACCGCCGGCGGCACGGATGGCGCGGCGCGGGCCCTCGTCGATCTGCTCGATCGCGTCGGCGAAGAGCTTGGAGATCATGCCGATGGAGTGGATGCCGATCGCGAGGATGCCCGGCAGCGTGCCGATCGAGAACATGAGCACGAACACCATGGCGAGCACGACGTCGGGGATCGCCCTGGTGAGCACCGTGATGAAGCGGCCGAACGCCTGCCAACCCGCACCCGGCGTCGTGTTCGACGCGGCGAGGTAGGCGACCGGCACCGAGACGACGGCGGCGAAGAGCGTGCCGCAGAGCACGAGTCCGACGGTGAGCGCCGTGAGGTAGAGGAGCTCGCCGGCCTCGGGGAACTCGATCGTGCCGACACGCTCGAAGAAGCGCTCGGCGTGACCCCAGCTCTCGACCATGCCCGAGATCGAGATGCCGGACTCCATCACGGCGTAGGCGGCAACGGCGACGATCGCGAGGAGCGTGGTGCCTGCGGCGATGCGCTCGGCGGAGATGGGGCGCTTCGGCGCGCGCTCGGCGACCGAGGCGCGGGGATCCGGATCGGCCGCGGGCCGCACCGGGGTGGTCAGGGTGGTCATGAGTGCGTCGCCGATCCCGTCTGCACGGCGGGGACGGCGAGTTCGGTCTCGATCGCCTTCAGCTCGGCCGTCGAGGTCGCGACGCGGCCGTAGACCTCCATGACCTCGGCCTTCGAGAGGCCGGCCGCGGGCGTGTCGAGCACGACCTCGCCATGTCGGAGTCCGACGATGCGGTCGCCCCACGAGAGCGCGAGGTCGACCTGGTGGAGGCTGCAGACGACGGTGAGGCCCGCGTCCATCGCGATCTCGCGGATGAGGGCCATGACCTGGTCGCTGGACTCGGGGTCGAGCGAGGCGACCGGCTCGTCGGCCAGCAGGATCTCGGGGTCCTGCATGAGCGCCCGGGCGATCGCGACGCGCTGCTGCTGGCCGCCCGAGAGGGTGTCGGCACGCTGGTAGGCGCGATCGAGCAGGCCGACGCGGTCGAGGTGGCCGAGCGCCGTGAGCTTGAGCCGGCGCGGGTAGGCCCAGAGCCCGAGCCGCGGCCCGCGGAGCTCGGCGAGCGCGCCCGTCAGGACGTTCTCGAGCACCGTGAGCGAGGGCACCAGTTCGAACTGCTGGAAGACGAAGCCGACGCGGCTGCGCAGGGCGCGGAGGCGCCGTCCGGTGAGGGACGGCACCTCCTCGCCGAGCACGCGAACGCCCCCGGAGGTCGGGCCCTCGAGCCCGACGACCTGCCGCAGCAGGGTCGACTTGCCCGAGCCCGAGAGGCCGAGCAGCACCACGATCTCGCCGGGCTCCACTCGGAGTGCGACGTCGCGCAGCGCGACGGTGCGTCCGTACTCCTTGGTGAGGCCCTCGATGTCGATGACGGATGTCTGGCTCATGTCATGCTCCGGTTCGGTCGTTGCCGGGTGGATCGGTCAGCGGTCGTCGTTCGGCGGTCGGTCGTTCAGCGGCAGGGCGTCAGCCCTGGCACTGCTCCGCGTTCGTCTTCTCGCAGATGTCGCGGATGGTGTCGTAGTACGCGTCATCCACCGGCGAGGTCGCGTAGAACACGCTGCGGAAGCCGTCGGAGTCCGCCGAGTCGATGCCCGACGCGATGATGTCGTCGATGCTGACCTCGGCGAGGATGCCCGCGAGCTGCGTCTTCAGCTCCTCGGGGAGCGTGTCGGACACGACGATCGGCGCGCCGGGAACCATGGTCTCGGCGACGATCTCGACCTTGTCGCTCTTGGCGACCTCGCTGTCCTCGGCGAAGCCGGCGTCGCACTCGACGCCCTCGCCGACCTTGGTCACCGAGACGTCGTGCTTGCCCGCGAAGACCGGCGTGACGTCGGTCTCGGGGTCGATGCCCTCTTCGAGCAGGTTGTACGACGGGAACAGGTAGCCCGAGGTCGACGACGGGTCGACGAAGCAGACCTTCTTGCCCTCGAAGCCGGCGAGGTCGGTGATGTCGCTGCCCTTGGGCACGATCGCCTGCGAGTAGTACCCGGGCTCCTGGCCCTCAGCGGTGATGATCGATGAGACCGGCGTGATCTCGGCGCCGTTGTTCTTGGCGGTGACGTAGGTGAAGCCCGAGAACGATGCGACGTCGATCTTGCCGGCGACCGCGGCCTCGATGAGGGCGGCGTAGTCGGTCGACTCGTGGTACTCGACGGTCTTGCCGGTCTCCTGGGCGATGTAGTCCATGAGCGGCTGGTAGTTGGTCTCGGTGTCGACCGAGTCGGGAACGACGCCGAACACGAGGGTGTTCTCGTCGACGGCGAACGAAGCGGTGTCTCCGGACGTGCTGGTGCCGGCTTCAGCGGTGCTGGAGCACGCGGCGAGGGTGACGGCGAGCGCTCCCACGCCGACGAGGGCGAGGAGGGAGCGGGTGAAGCGCGTGGACATGATGGCCTTTCAGGCAGTGGTTCCGGTTGGGGACGTCGGCAATGCTGCCATCCCGAAACCGGCTTATATACCTAACTGAGGTCCTATTCACGCGGTGTTCACCGCGGAGGTCGGGAGGTGAACACTTCGAGACCGCGTGACGCGGACCCATATACACAAGTAGTGTGCCTATGTGCCCATCAGTGTCTACAAGTCCATCGCCGACGACCTCCGACAGCGCATCGCCAACGGGCAGCTCGCGCCCGGCGACGATGTCCCCACCGAGGGCGAGCTCGCCCAGCAGTGGAACACCTCGCGCGGGCCGATCCGCAACGCCCTCGCCGAGCTCCGCGCCGAGGGGCTGATCGAGACGACCCGCGGCCGCCCCAGCCGGGTCGTGCGGCGCAAGGCGCACCAGGCCGTCGACGTGTCGATCCCGTTCACGAAGTGGGCGCGCGAGATGGGCGCCGAGCCGGGGGCGCACACGCAGGAGGTCTCGCTCCGTCGGGCCGACGACGACCACGTCGAGCTGCTCCGCATCGAGCCCGGCGACCTGATCGTCGAGGTGACCCGCCTCCGCACCCTCGACGGCCGGCCGACCATGCTCGAGCGCCTCGCGTTCATCGAGGAGGTCGGGCGCGTGCTCTTCGACGTCGACCTCGACACCGTGTCGATCACCGACTACCTCGGCGAGCGCGGGCACCCGTACGACGGGGTCGACCACGAGATCGACGCCGTCGCCGCCGACGAGCTCGACGCGCGCCTGCTCGAGGTCGAGGTCGGATCGCCCATCCTGCGCCTGCGCCGCGTGACGCGAGGCAAGGACGGGCGCGTGTTCGAGGCATCCGACGATCGCTACCGCAGCGACATCGTGCGCTTCACCGTGTCGGCATCGGGCCGGGGCATCTCGGGCGAGCACTTCATCCGCCCGGTCGGCGAGTGACCGCGGCGGCGCTCACGCCGCGATCAGCAGCACCCCTGCCACAACGACGACGGATGCCCCGATCCGCGCCCATCCGCGGCCCTCGCGCAGCACGAGCGCACCGAAGGCGCTGACGAGCACCACGCTCACCTCGCGGATCGGCGCGACCAGCGCCACGGGCGCGAGCGTCACCGCGACGAGCACGAGGATGTACGACAGCGGCGAGAGCACGCCGAAGGTCAGGATGCGCACCCAGTGCGCGCGCCCCACCGCACGGAGCTCGTGTCGACGGCGACCCAGCAGCGCGGTGAACAGCAGGAACTCGCCGACGGTGCAGCCGACCATGAAGGCCACGGGGGGCACGTCCCACGTGCGCACGACGTTCGCGTCCCACAGCGTGTAGGCGGCGATCGCGACGCCGGTCACGACGCCCCAGAGGATCGCGGGGTCCGGGCCCCGCCGGCGCCGCTGGTTCGGCACCGGCCCGGATGCCGGCGTCGGCCCGGCCGACGCCCCGCGGTCGAGCAGCCCGATGCCGACCACCCCGGCGAGGATCGCGGCGATGCCGACGAGCGCCCAGCCCGACGGCCGCTCGCCGAGCACGAGCACCGCGACCACCACGGTGATGAGCGGGCCCGTTCCCCTGGCGGTCGCGTAGACCGTCGAGAGCATGCCGGTGGCGTATCCGCGCTGCAGCACGAGCATGTACGCGCAGTGCAGCACGGCGGAGACGCCGGCGCCGAGCACGAGGCCACCGACGTCGGCCTCGCCGAGGCCGCCCGTCATCGGCACCACCGGGAGCCAGACGAGCGAGCTCACGAGGGCGCCCCACCAGAGGAACGGCATGCCGATGCGGCTGACGCCGTGGGCGAGGATGTTCCACGCCGAGTGGCAGACCGCCGCGGCGAGGACGAGGACGAGCGCAGGAACGGACACGGGACCCTTCGGTGCGTCGCGGGCGCGACGAACGGGGTCCTCCGGGCTTTTGTCCTGTCAGATGACGGCCCCCACTGGCGGCGGCCGTGGCGCCGCTCGGACCAGTCGGACCTCTCGATCCCGGAACCCTAGGCGCTATCGCCGATCACGCTAGCACCCGGCGCGACGCCGAGCCCGCCCCTGGCCGGTGACGTCCGGATGAACTCCGGGTGACCGCCCCGAGACGCACGGCGCCCCGGCCGAGTCCGACTCGACCGGGGCGCCCGTTCGCGAGGCTCCGCGTCTCAGCGCACTCCGCGGAACCGCCGCAGCCGCAGGCTGTTGCCCACGACGAACACCGACGAGAACGCCATGGCCGCACCCGCGACGAGCGGGTTCAGCATGCCGAGCATCGCCACCGGGATCGCGGCGACGTTGTAGGCGAACGCCCAGAACAGGTTGCCTTTGATCGTGCCGAGCGTGCGCCGCGAGAGGCGGATCGCGTCGACCACGGCCACGAGGTCGCTGCGCACGAGCGTGAGGTCGCTCGCCTCGATCGCGACGTCGGTGCCGGAGCCCATCGCGATGCCGAGGTCGGATGTCGCGAGCGCGACGGCATCGTTCACGCCGTCGCCGACCATGGCGACCACGCGGCCCTCGGCCTGCAGGGCACGCACGACCTCGGCCTTCTCGGCGGGCAGCACCTCGGCGCGCACCTCGTCGATGCCGACCTCGGCGGCCACGGCGCGGGCCACGCGCTCGTTGTCGCCCGTGAGCAGCATGGGGCGCAGCCCGAGCGCCTTCAGCTGCGCGACCGCGGCGGCACTGTTCGGCTTCACCGTGTCGGTCACGCTCAGGATGCCGCGGGCCAGGCCGTTCCACGCGACCGCGACGACCGTGCCGCCGGCCGCCTCGAGCTCGGCCTGTCGCCGTCCGAGGGCATCGGGCAGGTCGACCGCCCACTGCTCGGCCAGCCACCCCGGGCGGCCGACGAGCACGAGGCGACCGTCGACGACGGCCTGCACGCCGAGGCCCTGCGTCGAGGCGAACGACTCGACCGGCGGCAGCGCCCTCGATGCGGCGGCCGCCGCCGCGACCGCACGGGCGATCGGGTGCTCGGAGCCCGACTCGGCGGCGCCGGCGAAGCGCAGCACCTCGGCCTCGCTCTCGCCGGACGCAGGCACGACCTCGGCGAGCGACATCCGCCCGCTCGTGACCGTGCCGGTCTTGTCGAGCAGGATGGTGTCGACGCGACGGGTCGACTCGAGGATCTGCGGGCCCTTGATCAGGATGCCGAGCTGCGCGCCGCGCGCGGTGCCGACGAGCAGGGCCATCGGCGTCGCGAGGCCGAGCGCGCAGGGGCAGGCGACGATGAGCGTCGCGACGGCGGCCGTGAACGCGACCTCGGGGCCGTAGCCCGCGAACAGCCAACCGGCGAGCGCGGCGAGCGAGAGCCCGATGACGATCGGCACGAACACCGCCGAGACGCGGTCGGCCAGGCGTTGCACGTCGGCCTTGCCGGTCTGCGCCTGCTCGACGAGCCTCGCCATGGCGGCCAGCTCGGTGTCGGCGCCCACGCGCGTCGCACGCACGACGAGACGGCCGCCGACGTTGATCGTCGCGCCGACCACGCCGTCGCCCGGCGCGACCTCGACCGGCACCGACTCGCCCGTGAGCATGCTCGCGTCGACCGCAGAGGAGCCGTCGACCACGATGCCGTCGGTGGCGATCTTCTCGCCGGGGCGCACCACGAACCGGTCGTCGACCGCGAGGTCCGCCACCGGCATCCGCACCTCGACGCCGTCGCGCAGCACGGATGCCTCGCTGGCGCCCATCTCGAGCAGGGCCGAGATCGCCGCGGTCGAGCTGCGCTTGGCGCGCGCCTCGGCGTAGCGGCCCGCGAGCACGAACACCGTCACGGCGGCCGCGACCTCGAGGTAGATCTCGTCGGCGCCTCCGCCGGGCGTCGTGAACAACTGGAACGTCATGGTCATGCCGGGCATGCCGGCCTCGCCGAAGAACAGCGCGTACGCCGACCAGGCGAGGGCCGCGAGCACGCCGACGCTGATGAGCGTGTCCATGGTCGCGGCGCCGTGGCGCAGGTTGATCCACGCGGCGCGGTGGAACGGCCACGCACCCCAGAGCGCGACGGGCGCGGCGAGCGCGAACGCCAGCCACTGCCAGTTCGTGAACTGCAGCGCCGGGATCATCGAGAGCGCCACGACGGGCACCGCGAGCACGGTCGACACGATCAACCGCTGGCGGAGGGATGCCACGTCGCCGTGGTCGTGCTCCCCGCCGCCGCCGTGCGACTCGCCGTGGGCCCCGCCGTCGGTTCCGCCGTGCGCGACCGACGTGCCGTGTGCGTGCGCGGCCGGAACCGGCGCGACCTTCGCCGCCGGAAGCGCGGCGGTGTACCCGGTGGCCTCGACGGTGGCGATCGCGTCGTCGACCGTGACGCCGTCCGGCAGCCGCACGCTCGCCTTCTCGGTCGCGTAATTGACCGTCGCCTCGACGCCGGGCATGCGGTTGAGCTTCTTCTCGACCCGCGCGGCGCACGAGGCGCACGTCATGCCGCCGACGAGGAGGTCGACCTGCTGGGCGGTCATGATGCCAGGTCGGCCAGTTCGTAGCCGGCCTCGTCGATGGCGGATGCGACCTGGTCGGCGTCGAGGGCGCCCGCGCTCCGCACGGTCACCCGGGACACGCCGCCGGCCACGAGGTCGACGTCGACCGAGGCGACGCCGTCGAGCCGGCCGAGCTCGCCGGTCACGGACGCGACGCAGTGCGAGCAGGTCATGCCGGCCACGCCGTAGGTCGTGGTGGCGTCGTCGTGCGTGCTCATGTGATCCTCCTGAAGTTCGAACGGGTACCCCCATGGGGTATTCGCTTGAACACAACGGTACCTCACCCGGAGGTATTCCGCATCGGTGCGGGAATCCCCGGGTCAGGCGGTCGGCGGGCAGGCCGCCTGCTCGTTCATCCTCGTCGTCGCCTGCTCGAGCGACCACGGGAGCTCGACGAGCGGGGCCTCGGCGCCGGCCGCGGCATCCGCCTTCGACCCGATGGAGGCCAGCGCGAACGCCGCCTCGCGCGCGAACGCATCCGACGAGGTCGAGTTGTTCAGCACGAGCACGACGGTCAACCCCGACTTCGGGTCGGTGAGCGCCGCCGTCAGCATGCCGGCGGTCTCGCTCACGTCGCCGCGCATCGGGCCGTACGAAGCGCCGCCGATGCCGGCGCCGTACCAGGAGGGCGCCGAGCCGGCGAGCGGCTGCAGCTTCCACTGGTCGGCCTTCGTGCTCTTCGACAGCAGCGCACCGGTGGCGAACGCCTCGCTGAACACCTGCAGGTCGTCGAGCGTGGTCGTCGCGCCGGCGGCCTCGGCCCCCATCGTGCTCGACTGGTCGGACTGGTCGAGCCTCGCCGCGCAGTCGGGCTTGCCGTCCTCACCGATCGCCGCGGCATAGGCGCCGAGCAGTCCGCTGCCGGTGGCGTCGGGCGGGGGGATCGACGTGTCCTCGATGCCGAGCGGCTCGAACACGTACTGCTCCGCGAGGTCGGCCCATGACCTGCCGGTGTGGCGCTGGAGGCCCATCGCGGCCAGCAGCACGCCCGTGCGGGACTCCCGCACGGCGGTGCCGGGGGCGTCCGTTCGGTCGAGGCCCATGCCCGCAGCGACGAGCTCGTTGTCGGACCAGGTGCGCTGGGGGTTCGCCACGAAGATGCGCTCGAGGTCGCGGTAGTAGTCCGCGATGCCCGAGGTGTGGCGACACAGCTGCTCGTAGGTGATGTCGCCGAGCGAGGGGATCCAGTCGACGTCCTCGCCGATCTCGTCGCTCAACTCGAGCTGGCCCTCGTCGACGAGCTTCAGCATGATCGCGCAGGTCACCTCGGACGTGAGCGTGCCCATGCGGAACGGGGTGTCGGTGGTCACCGGCGCGGCGCCCTCGTCGAACGAGACGGTTCCGGATGCCGCGGTCCACTCCCCCGCCCACGGCGCCCACACGCCGGCGATGCCGCCGCTCGAACCGCTCAGCGCGATCGCCTGCTCGAGCACGCCCTGGAGCGCGTCGCCCGTCTCGGTGCTGAGCGCGGCGTCGACTGGATCGAACTGCGCTGCCGGATCGGCGGGGCCGAATGAGCACCCCTGCAGGCCGATCGAGAGCGCGACGAGGCTTGCGGCGGCGATACCCCATCGCCGTCGCCGATTCCCCCGGCGAGCAGCCACATGCCCCCCTAGCTGTGTCTCGTCGAGATTCTAACCCGACGCGGCCGGGCAAACGATCAGGAAGCCGAGCCGATCTCCCGGTGGGCCCCCGACATGAAGCGTTCGACCGCCGGATCGACGATGATGTCGCTCGGCCGCAGCGGCCGGCTGAGGTAGAGCCCGTCGAGCGTGGTGAGGCGGCTGAGCGCGACGTACGTCTGGCCCGGGCTGAAGACCCGCGGCCCCAGGTCGACGATCGCGGTGTCGTAGCTGGCGCCCTGCGACTTGTGGATCGTGACCGCCCACGCGAGCCGCAGCGGGAACTGCGTGAACTCCGCCACGATCTGCCGCTCGAGCTTCTTACGCGCCGGATCCCAGGTGTACTTGTACTTCTCCCAGGTGGCGGGCTCGACCTCGTGCTCGTCGCCGTCGACCTCGACGCGCAGCTCGCGATCGAGCCGGGTGACGGTGCCGATGGTGCCGTTCACCCACCGCTGGCCGTCTGGGCCGATGGCGGTGTCGTTGCGCAGGAACATGACCTGGGCGCCCACCTTGAGCTCCAGACGTTCGTCGGCCGGGTACGCCCGGCCGCCGAAGTCGCCGGTGACCTCGGCGGCGTTCGCCTTGGAGTGCCCCGGCAGCCGGTGCAGCTGGCTCGCGTTGATGCGGTTGACCGTGCCGTTCGTCGTCGCGAGCGTGATCGCGCCGTGCTCGGGCAGCGGGCGGCGGGCGCCGATGCCGTTCAGCACCCCGGCGATCTCGGCCGTGACCATGCCGTGGCGCACCGCGTTCAGCATGTGCTTGAACTCGGCGTCGTGCTGGCGGTGCACCTCGCCGAGCTCGAAGATGCGCAGGTCGGTCTCGTGCCACACCTTCGCGTCGAAGAACCACATCGAGTCGTAGGTGTCGGCGAAGTAGGCCCGTTCGTCGCCGTCGCCCGGCACGGGGGCGAGCTGGTAGGGGTCGCCGAACAGCACGACCTGCACCCCGCCGAACGGCTCGTGCCTGCGCTGCCTCGCCTGCCGCAGCGCGCGGTCCATGGCGTCCATCAGGTCGGCGTTGACCATCGAGATCTCGTCGATCACGAGGGTGTCCATCGCGTTGAGGATCTTGCGCACGGCGTCGTTCTGGTCGATCTGCTGGTCGGCGATGACCCCGATCGGCAGGCGGAACAGCGAGTGGATCGTCTGCCCGCCGACGTTCAGCGCCGCGACGCCGGTGGGGGCGCAGATCACGATCTGCTTCTGCGTGTTGAAGTTCAGGTGGTTGAGCAGCGTCGACTTGCCGGTGCCGGCACGACCCGTGACGAAGACGTGGTCGCGCGTGCCCTCGATCGCCTCGAAGACCGCGGTCTGCTCGCGCGTGAGAGAGGGGGGCACAGGGGATCTCCGGCTCGTCGGATCGGGGTCGTCGGCTGGCGGCGGCCGACGCGATCCCACTGTAACCGGGCGACGCAGGTTCGGCGCCGACCCCTCGTCGCGATGTGCACGGCCCGTGCACATCGGCGCATCCTGTGGACGAGCGGATGCCGCGGCGCAGCCGCGTGCGCCGGCTCGGGCCCGCTCGGGCGCACGCCTTCGGCCCGTGGCATCCGTCGCCGCTTAGAATGACGGGGTGACTGGCTCGGGGGTTCGAAGAGGCCGGCTCTCACCGCTGTCGATCGCCGGGTGGGCCGGGCTCGCCGTGCTGCTCGGAGGCGCGTTCCTCGCCGCGCTCGGCGGCCTCAACCAGACCACGTACGGCGCCGCGAACTTCGTCGAGCGCTACCTCGATGCGGTCGCCGACGACGACCTCGCCACGGCCATCACGACGCCGGGCGTCGCCCTCGACGACGAGGAGCTGACCGCCAGGTCGCTGCCGGCCGACGTCTCGACGGCGATGCTGAGATCGGGCGTCATCGAAGCCGGCCCAGAAGACGTCCGCATCGTCGACGACGTCGTGAACGACGACGGCACCCACACCGTCACGGCCAGCTACCGGCTCGACACGGCGATCCTGCAGACGGACTTCGCGGTGCGCGCCATCGACCCGCTCTACGGGCTCCTGAACCGCTGGGAGTTCGTCGAGAGCCCCATCGCCGTGATCGACGTCACCGCCGCGCACAACCCGCTGTTCACGGTGGGCGACCTCACGCTCGACACGCGCGCCCTGAAGTCGGGCGACGAGCTCACCGCGTTCACGCAGACCGCGCCGTACCTCGCGATCGCGCCGGCGGCCTACGAGTTCGGGTACTCCGACACGCTCGTCTCCGCGGTGCCGGTGCCGGTCACCGCCGAGCTCGGGTCGCGGGTCGCGGTGACCGTCGACGCGCAGCCCACCGCCGACTTCGTCAAGCGCGTGCAGACGCAGGTCGACGCCTACCTCGACGGCTGCGCGACGCAGCCCGTGCTGCAGCCGTCCGACTGCCCGTTCGGCATCGAGATCGACGACCGCGTGCTCGGCGTGCCCGCCTGGTCGATCGTCGACTACCCCGACGTGACGCTCACGGCGGGCGACACCGCGTTCGACATGCCCCCGACCGACGGCATGGCGCACATCTCCGTCGAGGTGCAGTCGCTCTTCGACGGCGAGATCTCGCAGCTCGAGGAGGACCGGCCGTTCAAGCTCGCCCTCAGCGCGACGATCCGCCCCGACGACAGCATCGCGATCCAGCTGAAGCAGACCGACTAGGTCGGCTCTCCCGCCGCATCGAGCGCGGGGCCGGCCAGGGGCGCTCAGCCCTGCAGGCGGCGCTCAGCCCTGCAGGGGGCGCTCAGCCCTGTCGGTCGTGCTCGGCCATCGACGCGAGGCGTGCGTTGTAGGCCTCGAGCTCGGCGTCGCCCGTGCGGTCGGCATGGCGATCGCGCCGCTTCGACTCCTTCTGGTCGCTGCGCGACCACTGCACCGCGACCGTGATCGCGAGCGCCACCGTCGGGATCTCGCCGATCGACCAGGCGAGGCCGCCGCCCATCTGCTGGTCGACGAGCGCGTCGGTGCCCCAGCCCATGGCGCCGTACCAGTCGGCGAGCAGCAGGCCGGCGCTCGACATGATCGCCAGGCCGAAGAAGGCGTGCAGCGCCATCGTGCCGAGCAGCAGCACGAGCCGGAACGCGTAGGGCAGGCGGTACGGCACCGGGTCGATGCCGATGAGCGACTGCACGAAGAGGTACCCCGTGATGAGGAAGTGCACGATCATCCACTCGTGCCCGAGGTGGTCGACCATCGTCCACCGGAAGAGCGGCGAGTAGTAGAACACCCAGAGCGAGCCGGCGAACAGCAGCGCCGCGACGATCGGGTTGGCGATGAAGCCCGCGAACCTCGAGTGCACGGCGAGCAGGATCCACTCGCGGCCTCCGCGCGAGCCGTCTTTCCTGACCCGGATCGCGCGCGCCGCGAGCGTCACCGGCGCGCCGGGCACGAGCAGCACCGGCACGGCCATCGTCAGCACCATGTGCGCGGCCATGTGCGCCGAGAACAGGTACTGCTCGTAGGCGTTCACGCCGCCGTTGGTGATGTAGGCCAGCATCAGCATGCCCGCCACCCAGAGCACCGACCGGTACACGGGCCACTTGTCGCCGCGACGGTGCAGCCGCCACACGCCCGCCAGGTAGAAGAAGATGCCGAAGCCGCAGACCAGGATCCACAGCAGGTCGAGGTTCCACTCGGTGAAGTAGCGCCACATCTCGGGCCACGGCGGCAGGGGCTCGCCCGTGAGGATCTCGGCGGGCGTCTGCGCGATGGTGCCCGGCTGCTCGGCGACCGGGGTCGCGGTGCGCGCGAGCGCGGCGGCCACGCCGGAGGCGATGCCCATGAACGCGAGCTCGGCGACCACGAGCACCCAGAACTCGGCGATGCGGGATGCCGGACGCCCGGCCTTGCCCGCCTCGGTCGCGCGCGACATCCGCCCGATGAGGTAACGGCGCTGGATCGCCCCGAACCCGCCCAGCGCGAGCAGGGCCAGCAGCTTCACGATCACGAGCACGCCGTAGGGGGTGGTCAGCTGGTCCCACGTGCCGATGCGGAGCGCGGCGTTCGCGTACCCCGACACCGCGACGACGATGAAGCAGATGAGGGCGACGGTCGAGTACCGCGCCAGCACGATCGGAAGGCGCGCGCCGTCGAGCTCGCGGCGCAGCAGCACGATCGTGAGCAGGCCGCCGAGCCAGACGGCCGCGAAGATCAGGTGCAGGCCGAGCGACGTGATCGCCGCGCTGTGGCCCGCGGTGCCCGCCGAGTGGCCCTGCTGCGCCATCGGCACGAGGGCGACGACCGAGAGCACGGTCACGAAGACGAGCGCGGTGTGGTTGCGCACGGCGAAGCAGAGCACGGTCACCGCGGCGCCGACGAGCGTCGTCGTGAGCCACGACTGGCCGAGCGGGATCGTCGTGAGGAACTGCCCGATCTGCGCGCCGAACGTGTCGCCGAAGCTCAGCGGCACGCCCGTGACCACGAGGAAGGTGAGCAGGCCCGTGACGGCGCTGGCCACGGTGAACACCGCAGCGGATGCCGCGGCCGCGTCGAGTGCGACATCGAACTCGCGCTGCTTCGGGGTCAGCGCCCACACCGCGAGCACGAGCGCGCCGATCATGCCGGCGGCGCCGAGGTTCACGAACAGCTTCGAGATCGGCAGGCCCCACCGGGCCATGGGCCCTGGATCCTGGATCAGCTGCGGAGCGGCTCCCCCGCCGTACGCGAGCGCCGCGATCGTCGCCGCGACGGCGACGAGGATGAGGACGGCGGGGCCGAACACGCGGACGGAGCGGGGCACCGCACAAGCCTACGCGGCGCGGGGCCCCTGCCCGGCCACAGGTGGTTACCCGCCCGCCGGGCGCCGCGTCGCGGAACGACGAAGGGCGCCCGGCCGAAGCCGGACGCCCCTCGGGGTCGCGAAAGACTACTTCGCGGCGGCCTTGAGCTTGGAGCCGGCCGAGACCTTCACCGAGTAGCCGGCCGGGATCTGGATCTCGGCGCCGGTCTGCGGGTTGCGGCCGGTACGGGCTGCACGGTGCGTGCGCTCGACGGCGAGCCAGCCCGGGATGGAGACCTTGGTGCCGGCGCCGACGGACTCGGCGAGAGCCTCGAAGAGACCGCCGAGAACGGCGTCGACGGTGGCCTGGCTCTGTCCGGTCGACGCTGCGACCTTCGCGACGAGCTCGGTCTTGTTGAGCGACTTGTCAGCCATTGAATGTCCTCCTCGGACGTTCGCTGTTCTGTACAGCATCTTGTGAGTTCTCGGGAACGATCGTTCAACCGCCCCCGTGGCCGATCGGGCCGCCTCGAATGTAGCAGAGAAGCCCGGAAACTCGCGGATTTCCAGCCTTTTCGGGCACGGATGTCCCGGCGTGTCGCTCCGTGACGACGCCCGCGGCGAACCGATCATGTCATTTCGGCACCCGCGCGGGACGCGCACTGCGCCCGCCCGCGGCATCCGTCGCCCTCACCCGGGTACGCCGAGAGGGGCGCCCCGGAAACCCGGGACGCCCCTCTCGATGAAGCCTGGAGCTGTGTGTTACCAGCTCGACTTGGTGATGCCGGGCAGCTCGCCACGGTGCGCCATGTCACGGAAGCGGACGCGCGAGACGCCGAACTTCGTGAGGACACCGCGGGGGCGGCCGTCGATGGCGTCACGCGAACGCACGCGGATCGGCGATGCGTTGCGGGGCAGCTTCTGCAGGCCGACGCGAGCGGCCTCGCGGGACTCGTCGGTGCCGTTCGGGTCGACGAGGGCCTTCTTCAGCTCGAGGCGCTTGGCCGCGTAGCGGTCGACGATCACCTTGCGCTGCTCGTTGCGCGCGATCTTGCTCTTCTTCGCCATGTTTAGCGCTCCTCTCGGAAATCGACGTGCTTGCGGACCACCGGGTCGTACTTCTTGAGCACGAGACGGTCCGGGTTGTTGCGACGGTTCTTGCGGGTCACGTACGTGAACCCGGTGCCGGCCGTCGAACGGAGCTTGATGATGGGACGGATGTCCTGCTGCTTCGCCATTAGATCTTCACCCCACGAGCCTGGATGTCCTTGACGACCGACTCGATGCCGCGGGCGTCGATCACCTTGATGCCCTTGGCGGACACGTTCAAGGTGACGCTACGACGGAGCGACGGCACGTAATAGGTCTTCCTCTGCACGTTCGGGTCGAAGCGGCGCTTCGTCCGGCGGTGCGAGTGCGAGATGTTGTGGCCGAAGCCGGGAACGGCTCCAGTCACCTGGCACACTGCTGCCATTGGTCTTTCCTCCAATACCGAGGGGCGGACGCCCCTCCCAAGGTCTCTTGTCTGCTGACTTCCCACGCCGAAACCCGCGATTTCTCGCGCAGTTCGAAGGGGGATGGTCGCGGTCTGGGTAGTGGATGTACCCAGCCAAAGGAACAGCCTACCAGAGAGGCTGATCACGGCCGAATCGAGCGGCCGCGGGCGGGCGTCACGCCGAGGCGGCCGCGCCGTCAGGTGCGGCGTCGGCCGCCTCGCCGACCGCCTCGCCGACCGCACGCCGCGAGAGCAGGGCCGCGACGAGGAAGCAGAGCGCCCCGATGAGGGTGCCGAGGTTGGCCCAGAAGGCGCTCACCAGCGAGTCCGTCACGGGCACGACGTACGCGCCGATCGCCGAGACGGCGAACGCAATCGAGCCGATCATGTTCAGCCAGGTGCCGTGCCACGAGCGGGCGTGCCGATCCCAGAGGTCTCCACGGTCCCGCGTCGCGACGATGGCGAAGGTGCTCGAGACGAGGAACGCCGCCGAGCCCCAGGCGTCGGGCCGCCAGCCCGCGCCGAGCCGGGTGGGGTCGGCCACCGCCGCGGCGAGCGCGGCGACCGTGCTCAGGTTGAAGAGCAGCGTGCCAGCGAACTGCACGGCCGCGGCCCACCAGTCCCACCGGTCGGCGCGGTTGGTTCCGCGGCGCGGCACGTGGCGGCCGCTGAGGCTCAGCTGCACGAACGCCGCGAGCGTGAAGAAGACCGACCCGACGACGAACGTGACGCCGGTGCCGACGGGCCCGGCCCATTCCGCGTAGAACGGGATCGCGCCCACGAGGAAGCACAGCGAGCCGATCGCGAAGCCCCAGGCCTCGCGGCGCAGCCTGAGCTGCCGCCGACCCGGGTCGGCGACCGCAGGAGGGCCGCTCGGGACATCCGCTCGCATGCACCCAGCCCTTCGCCGCCGCGACAGCCGCACCGCCCACCCGGCACGGGAGCAGGAATCCGATGGGCCCCGCTGGCTCCAACCCTAGCCATGCCGTCGCCGCGCGGACCGGATGTCTTGACGCCCCTCCCTCCGCAGGGCCACACTCGGGGATTGGGCCGTCTTCGGGGGAACGACACCCTGCCTCTGCCACTTCCCGGCGCGCTCTCATTCATGCACGACGCAGCCAGAAGCACGGGGGAACACTCATGACCGATCGCAAGCCACGCCCGCGTCCCGGTCGGGGCGACGCCGAACCGGATCGCACGACCCGCGGATTCTCGGGCATCGGCGACAGCAACCAACTGAATCCGATCTTCGCGAGGGAGGGCGAAGCCACCGACTTCCCGCTCAATCGGCTGCCCGAGAGCGAATCACTGCCCGAGACCGCGTACCAGGTCGTGCACGACGAGTCCATGCTCGACGGCAACGCACGGCTGAACCTCGCGACGTTCGTCGGCACCTGGATGGACCCGTTCGCGACGAAGCTGTACGCCGAGTCCGCCGACAAGAACATGGTCGACAAGGACGAGTACCCGCAGACCGCGGCGATCGAGACGCGCTGCTGGAAGATGATCGCGAGCCTCTGGAACGCCCCGAGCGCCGAGGGCGCCATCGGCACCTCCACGATCGGCTCGTCGGAGGCGTGCATGCTCGGCGGGCTCGCACTCAAGCGGCGCTGGCAGCTCGCACGCCGCGCCGAGGGCAAGTCGACCGAGAAGCCGAACCTCATCCTCTCGAGCGCGGTGCAGGTGTGCTGGGAGAAGTTCTGCAACTACTTCGACGTCGAAGCCAGGTACGTGCCGATCAGCGACGAGCACAAGGTGCTCGACGGACACGACCTCGAGCAGTACGTCGACGAGAACACGATCGGCGTCGTCGCCATCATGGGCGTGACCTACACGGGCATGTACGAGCCGGTCGCGCAGATCGCCGCGGCCCTCGACGCGATCCAGGCCGAGACCGGCCTCGACGTGAAGATCCACGTCGACGGGGCATCGGGCGGCATGATCGCGCCGTTCCTGCAGCCCGATCTCCTGTGGGACTTCCGCGTCGAGCGCGTGGTCTCCATCAGCACCTCCGCCCACAAGTACGGGCTGGTCTACCCGGGGCTCGGCTGGGTGGTCTGGCGCACGATCGACGACCTGCCGAAGGAGCTCGTCTTCGACGTCACCTACCTCGGCGGGCACATGCCGAGCTTCGCCCTGAACTTCTCGCGGCCCGGCGCGCAGGTGCTGCTGCAGTACTACCTGTTCCTCCGCCTCGGATGGGACGGATTCCGCAAGGTGCAGCAGGCCTCCCAAGACGTCGCCGTGTACCTCTCGGGCGAGATCGGCAAGATGGAGGCGTTCGAGCTCTGGAACGACGGCACCGACATCCCGGTGTTCGCGTGGCAGCTGAAGCCCGGCCATACCGACAAGTGGAACCTCTACCACCTGTCAGAGCGACTGCGGCTCAAGGGCTGGCTGATCCCCGCCTATCCGATGCCCGACGACATCTCCGACCTCGTCGTGCAGCGCATCGTCGTGCGCAACGGGCTGAGTCGCAACCTCGCCGAGTCGCTCGTGCTCGACATCCAGGATTCCGTGGCCTACCTCGACGCGCTCGAGGCGCCGATGCCGGTCGAGGGCCTGATCTCCACGTTCACGCACTGAGCGGCGGCAGGGCGGCCGGCCGTCGGCAAGGTCGTCGGCGACCCCGGAGACGCGGATGCCGCGGGCAGCACCTGCTGCCCGCGGCATCCGTTCGCCTGCTCGCCGATCAGGACGTGAGCGAGTCGACGTACTCCTGGTTCTCGGAGATCCACTGCTCGACGACGGGGGCGTAGTCGTCGGAGTCGTTCTCGTTGAACATGGCGTTCTCGAGCGAGTAGAGCAGCTTCGAGTCCATCGTGAAGCCCTGCAGCCAGCCGGCGAGGGTCGGGTGCGTCTCCTCGAACGAGGCGGCGCCGAACGAGTGGATGCCCTCGGCCCCGCCGAGCGCGCCCTCCGGGTCCTCGAGGTCCTTGATGGGGAACGCGTCGTACGCCCAGTGCGGGCTCCACAGCGTGACGGCGATGTTCTCGCCGGCGTCGGCCGCCGCGGTCAGCTCCGAGAGCATCGCGGGCGTCGAGCTGGTGAGGTACTCCATCTTCTCGAGGCCGTACGTCGGGATCACGTCCTCGCTCGTGACGCGGTTCAGGCCGGAGCCCGGCTCGATGCCCACGAGGCGGCCGTCGAAGAGGTCGGCGTTCGCCGCGAGCTCGTCGAGCGAGTCGATCGGCGCGTCGGCGTTCACGGCGATGGTGAGCTTCGCGTCGCGGTTCCAGGCACCGAGGTCGACGATGTCGTCGCCGTACTCCTCGACGTAGTCGGCGTGCGTGGTCGGCAGCCAGGTGTCGAGGGTGACGTCGTAGTCGTCGCTCGCGAGGCCGCTGTAGACGGGAGCCGGGTCGGCGTATTCGAGCGTCACGTCGTAGCCCTGCTCGGTGAGGATCGCCTTCCAGAGCTCGCTCGCGGCGACGCCCTCGTCCCAGCCGTTGAACACGGCGATCGTGACGTCCTTCTGGTCGCCGTTCTCGAGCGCCTCGGCGCTGCCGCCGTCGGCCGAGCAGCCGGTGAGCGCGAGGGCGGATGCCGCGGTGAGCGCGAGCGCTCCGGTGAGCATGGACTTCTTCATGGTGTTTCCTTTCCTCCCGCGAGCTGTGGGTCGCGGGTGTTGGGGAGCGTCGCGCGGCGTGCGCGACGGGTCGGCGGGCACGGCGATCCACGGATGCCGCGTCCGGAGGTGCGTGCGGGGCCCGACGGTGGCGCGGCGCTCCCGGTCGACGTCAGACGCCGGTGGGCATGGGGGCACGACGGGGCGACGCGATCTCGCGCTCGGCCTCGGCCTCGGCATCCGCTCGGTCGTCGTCCGGCGTGGCGCCCGAGGCATCCGCCCCCGTCTTCGCCCGGGTGCGACGGCCGCGGCCCGCGCCGAGGGCGCCCGTGATGCGGTCGAGGATGATCGCGAGGATCACGACCGACAGGCCCGCCTCGAAGCCGAGGGCCACGTCGATGCGGTTCAGCGAGGCGACCACGTCGCCGCCGAGCCCGCCGGCGCCGACCATGCCCGCGATGACGACCATCGAGAGCGAGAGCATGATGACCTGGTTGACGCCGGCCATGATGCTCGGCATCGCGAGGGGCAGCTGGATCTGGCGCAGGATGCGGCCGCGCGAGGCGCCGAACGCGTGGCCAGCCTCGACGACCTCCTTGTCGACCCCGCGGATGCCGAGCTCGGTCAGGCGCACGCCGGGGGCCATCGCGAACACGATCGTCGCGACGATGCCGGGAACGACGCCGACGCGGAAGAGGATGAGCGCCGGGATGAGGTAGACGAACGCCGGCATCGTCTGCATGAAGTCGAGCACCGGGCGCACGATCCTCGAGGCGAGGTCCGACCTGGCGGTCCAGATGCCGACGGGCACGGCGAGCGCGATCGCGATCGCGCTCGCGACGAGCACGAGGGCGAGCGACTCCATCGCGTGCTCCCACTGGTCGACGCCGACGATCACGAGCAGGCCGACGACGGTGCCGAGCGAGAGCTTCCAGCCCTTCAGCACCCAGGCGAGTGCGGCGATCGCGGCGATGACGACCCAGAACGGCGGGGTGACGAGCACGAACTCGACGGCGTCGTAGAACGCGAGGAACACGGTGCGCACGATCGAGAAGAACCAGCCGAGCGTGTCGGTGAGCACGTCGATGAAGCCTTCGGCGAGGTCGCCGAGCGGCAGGCGGAAGTCGTTCACGACGCGCTCCCCTCGACGAGGGCGAGTTCATCGATCGGTTGCGGGGTGTCCGGCGGAGCCGATGCCGCCGTCTCGCGCAGCGTCGCGGTCATGACCTCGGCCGAGACGGTCGCCGGCGTCTGGAGCACCTGCAGCTCGGCCGTGTCGGTCGTCACGTTGCCGAGGGCGGCGAGCAGGGTGACCCGCGGAACCGCGCCGAGCAGGCGACCCTCGTCGTCGACGACGGCGAGCGGGAGGTCCTGCTCGACCGAGCTCTCGAAGAGCTCGGAGAGGTGCACGTCGGGGCCGACGGCAGCGTAGTCGCCGGAGATCGCCCCCTCGAGCGAGCGCTCCCCGCGGCGCACGAGCCGCAGCACGTCGCGATCGTGGGCGACGCCGAGCAGCTTGCGACCGGATGCCACGACGAAGACCATCGAGGTCTGCAGGTCGCGCATCGCCCGCAGTGCGGCGCGCGGACCGGCCGCTGCCGAGGCCAGGGCTCGCGGAGCCTCCATGACGTTGCCTGCCGTGAGCACGCGCGCACGGTCGACGTCCTGCACGAACTGGGCGACGTAGTCGTCGGCCGGGTCGGTGAGGATCTCCTCGGCGGTGCCGATCTGCACGACGCGGCCGTCGCGCATGACGGCGATGCGGTCGCCGAGGAACATCGCCTCGTTGAGGTCGTGGGTGATGAAGACGATGGTCTTGCCGAGTTCCTGCTGCAGCTCGATGAGCTGCTCCTGCATCTCGCGGCGGATGAGCGGGTCGAGCGCGCTGAACGCCTCGTCCATGAGCAGGATGTCGGCGTCTGCCGCGAGGGCGCGGGCGAGGCCGACGCGCTGCTGCATGCCGCCCGAGAGCTCCGACGGGAACTTGTGGCCCCACTCGCCGAGGCCGACGCGCTCGAGCACGCGCTCGGCGCGCTCGCGCCGCTCGGCGGCCGGCACGCCCTGGATCTCAAGGCCGTACGCGGTGTTGTCGAGCACCGTGAGGTGCGGCAGCAGGGCGAAATGCTGGAACACCATGGCGACGTGCTTGCGACGGATGCCGCGGAGCCGGCGTGGCGCGACACCGGTGAGCGTCTCCCCCATCACCGTGACCGTGCCGGCGGTCGGCTCGACGAGGCCGTTGAGCATGCGGATGAGCGTCGACTTGCCGGAGCCCGAGAGTCCCATGACGACGAAGATCTCGCCCTGCCGCACGTCGAAGTCGACGTCGATGGCCGCGGCCGTGCCGAGCTCGGCGAGCTCGGACCGCGTCGCGCCGCCGCGGAGCCGCTCGAGGGCCTCGGCGGGGCGGCGACCGTAGAACTTCGTGAGGCCTCGCACCTCGAGGGCGTTCGGAACCGCAGCGAAGGTGGTGGGGCTGGGGGCCTTGGCGGTGCCGGCTGCCTGGGCGGTGGTGCTGCTGGTGCTCGTGCTGGTGCTGTTCGTGTTGCGTGAATCGATCGTGCTGTGATGTTCGGGCATCGAAAGGTGCTCCAATGGCACGTGCGGATTCCGCCGCCCGGTGCAGGGTGGGCAGGCGGATGCGCACGCGTCACGGCCGGGTTCTGGCGATCCGGGATCCGGGACTCAAGCGCCGACGCAGGTCGGGCGAATCCCGGCTCCAGCGCGCACCGCCATCGGGGCGGTGCACCACGCGCGGAACCGTACGACCCCCGTCGCGGGAACCGCCGAAGCGGGTCTCGCCGAGGGGCGCGGACTGGGTGGGTCGACCCGTGAGGGCCGTAGACCACCGTATGGCCGTGCGACGGAGGCCGCCAAATCGAATCTGAAGAATTATCACTTGATCTGGGGTTTCCGATGACCTGAGTTCGGATGGAACGGTGATGGGGGTGCCGGCTAGCATCTCGCGCCCGGTGGCGCAACGCCTCGACCTGGGCTTCGCTGCACGCACCGACCGGCCCTACGGTGAAGGAACCCGAACCCGCCTCCCGCGGGAACCCGGCTGAAAGGCAACATCATGACGGAGACGACCGAGCGGCCCGGCCGGTTGCGCCGCTTCCACGAGCGGTTCATCGTGGAGGAGCGGGTCGTCCCGGCATCCGCGAGACGCAACCTCTTCATCGTCGCGCTCATCCTCGTCGTCGCCGGCCTCGCCGCGTTCCTCTTCATCTTCGACTCGGTGCTCGAAGCCGACGACATCTCATCGGTGGACGCGCCGGTCGAGCACTGGCTCGACGGCAACCATGCCGAGTGGGTCACGATCGTCATGATCGTGCTCGCGACCGTCTTCGGACCGATCGCGATGCCCATCATCATCCTCGTCACGACGGTCACGTGGGGCATCGCGGCCAAGCACGCCTGGCGTCCGTTGCTGCTCGCCGGCGGCATGTTGCTCGGCGTGATCATCGTGCAGGTGCTCGCCCCCGTCATCTCGCGCGAGCGACCGCCCGTCGGCGACATGATGCTCGAGATCGACCACACGTCGTCGTTCCCATCGGGGCACGTCATGGGCGTGGCCGACTTCCTCTTCATCACGACGTACCTCGTGTTCTCCCGCCACCGCAGGCCGGTGATCACGGTGCTCGCGTTCGTCGCGGCATCCGTCATCGTGCTGCTCACCGCCGCCTGCCGCATCTACCTCGGCTATCACTGGGCCACCGACGCGCTCGCGTCGATCGCCCTGTCGCTCGTCGTGCTCGGCATCGTGATCGCCGTCGACACCTGGCGCACGGTGCGCGTGGGCACGCCCGCCGAAGTGGACGCGTCGGAGGCCGATCGGGACGAATGAGCCGCATGGAGGAGCAGCAGCCCGGCGACGACCGGCGCCCGCATGCCGACCGGCCGGGCGAGGTCGACGGTCACGGGGCCCACCCGGCCGTGACGGCCTCCACTGCGCCTGCTGCCGTGCGCGTGGCCCGGTTCTGGCCGGTCGTGTCGGGCGGAGCCGCGCTCGCGCTGGTGACGGTGCTCGCCCTCGTGCTCGTCTATCGCGGGCAGGACAAGCCGTTCGGGTTCGAGGTCGAGTACATGGCCGGGCTGGCCGCGAACCGGGCCGACTGGCTGACGACGCCCGCGCTCGTGTTCAACGCCGTGGGCGGCGGCCTCCTGTCGACCTTCGCCGTGCCGGCGGTGATCGTCGGCGGCCTGCTGCTCTTCCGACGGCCGTGGGCCGCCGGCTACTACCTCCTGGCGACCGTCGCGAGCGCGACCCTCACGCGCGTCATCAAGGTCGTCGTGGCGCGTCCGCGACCCGAGGAGATCCTGGTGCAGCCTGATTTCGGGTCGTTCCCGTCCGGACACAGCGCCAACGCGGCGGTGACCGCGGTCGCCCTCGGCCTCATCTTCCTGCGCACCTGGGTCTGGGTGACGGGTGCCGTGTACACGCTGCTCATGATGTTCAGCCGCACCTACCTCGGCGCGCACTGGATCTCCGACACGGTCGGCGGCCTGCTCGTCGGTGCCGGCATCGCCGTGATCATCTGGGCGCCGTTCGCGAACCGGCTGTATCGAGAGCATCGGATGCCGCATCCACCCGTCTGGGTGCACCTGCGGCATCATGCCTAGGGCGCCGTCGACCCCTCAGGCCTGATCGGCGGCGAGCAGCACCGTGCAGTCGGCGCAGAGCCCGAACACGTCGACGACATGCGCGGCCTGGGTGAACCCGTGCTCGGCCGCGACCACCTTGGCCCACGCCTCGACCTCGTCGGCGGCGATCTCGACCGTGAGTCCGCAGTTGCGGCAGATCAGGTGGTGGTGGTGGCCGGTCGTGCTGCAGGCCCGGTAGAGCGCCTCGCCGTCCGGCGACTGCAGCGAGTCGGCCTCGCCGGAGGTCGCCAGGTCGCCGAGCGCGCGGTAGACCGTCGCGAGGCCGATCGGCGAGCCGCTGGCGTGCAGCGACGAGTGCAGCGCCTGGGCGCTGATGAAGCCCTCGGTGCCGTCGAGTGCCTCTCGAACGGCTTCGCGTTGCCAGGTGTTGCGCTTCATGCGGTGCGTGCGTCCTCTGCGGTCTCCACGGGAATCGCGGATGCCCTCCACGGTAGCGCGCGCAGCTTGGAGCCGACGAGGGCGATGACGAGGAACGCGGTCGCCGTGAGCACGATCGCGGGGCCCGCGGCGATCGCGAATGCGCGTGAGGCGAGCACCCCGAGCACCCCGGATGCCGCGCCGATCACGGGTGCGACCACGAGCATGCCGCGGTAGGTCGAGGTCACGACGCGCGCCGCCGCCGCCGGTGCGGCGATGAGCGCGATCGCGAGGATCGCCCCGACGGCGGGCAGCGCGCTCACCACGGTCGCGGCCGTGAGCCCGAGCGCGAGCAGCTCGATCGGCCACTCGCGCCGTCCGGTCGCTCGGAATCCGGCCTGGTCGAACGTCGAGAACACGATGCTGCGCCCGAACAGCACGACGAGCACGAGCGCGGCGACCCCCACCAGGGCGGCGAGCAGGATGTCGCCGTCGGTCACGGTGAGGATCGAGCCGACGAGCAGCGACTCGGGCTGCACGGGCAGGCTCGGCACGACGGCCGCGAGGATGGCTCCAGCCGCGAATCCGCCGGTGAGCACGATGCCGGCCGCGACCTGCGCACCCTGGTTGCGCACGCGCGCGATGCCCGTCATCACGAGCACGAGCACGACGGATGCCGCGGCGGCCCCGAGTGGAACGCTCACGCCGAGCGCGGCCGCCGCGACGGCGCCCGGGTAGGTGCCGTGGGTGAGCGCCTGGGCGAAGAACGTGCGCTTGCGCAGCACCACGAGGCATCCGACGAATCCGCCGACGGCGCCGATCACGATGGCCGCGAGCATGGCCCGCTCGAAGTAGCTCATGCGGCCCCCTCCCCCGTCGACGCGGCGGTTGCGCGCGACCCGGCGGCTGCCGACGGCGGTGCCGCGGCGCGCCGTCCGACGGCGTCGCGAACGAGACGGCCGAGCAGCACCACGGCGTAGGCGAGCACGAAGACGGCGACGATCGTGCTGCCGGCGGGGAGGTCGACACCGGCTCCGACGCTCGCCGCGAACCCCGTGGCGAGGCCGAGCCACGATGCGAGCGCGGCGAACACCCCGGCGACCGGGAAGAGCAGCCAGAGGCGCCCGGTCAGCAGGCGCGCGACGGCTCCGGGCACGACGAGCAGGGCCAGCACGAGCAGCGATCCGACGGTGCTCGCCCCGGCCACCACGACGAGCGCGACGGCCACGTTCAGCGTGAGGTCCAGCGCGAACCCCGAATTGCCCGCTGCGCGACTGCCGGCCGCGTCGAACGCCCGGAAGACCTGCTGCTTCGCGGTCAGCGCGACGAGCACCAGTGCGATCGACGAGACCACGACGAGCGGCACGACGTCGGACGGCGGAATCGTGAGCACGCGACCGAAGAGCAGCTCCTCGAGCGCGCCGGCGTAGTCGTCGCTCTTCGACACGACGATCACGCCGACGCTGAACGCGGCCGTGAGCACGACGGCGATGCCCGCATCGGAGGCGACGTTCGATCGCATGAGCCAGGTCAGCAGCACGGCGCCGATGAGCGCCGCGACGGCGGCCCCGGGAAGCACGCCCGACGCGCCGCCGACCGCGAGGCCGACCGCGAGACCGGGGAACACGGCATGCGTGAGCCCGTCGGTGATGAACTCGAGGCTCCGCAGGTTGACGAGCACGCCGACGACACCCGCGATCACCGAGAGCACGAGCATCACGACGAGGGCGCGCCACATGAAGGGCAGCGCGAACGCGCCGAACAGGGCGTCGGTGAGGCTCATGCGCCGCCACTCCCCCGCACCGGATGCCGGGTGTATTCCGTTTTCGGCATCAATGGCCCTCGTGGCCGGGAACGACGAGGGTGTGCTCATCGATCTCCACCTCGACGCCCGCGAAGCAGCGCTGCACGTTCGCCAGGGTGAGGGCGTCGTCGACCGGGCCGAAGGCCGTCTGGCGCCCGTTCACGAGCAGCACGAGATCGCAGACCTGACGGGCGAGCTCGAGGTCGTGCGTCGAGACGAGCACGGCGACGCCTTCGCCCTTCAGACGACGCAGCGTCGCGACGAGTGCGTCGCGGTTCGGCTGGTCGAGCCCGTTGAAGGGCTCGTCGAGCAGCAGCAGGCTCGGATCGGCGGCGAGCGCGCGTGCGAGGAGCCCTCGTTGCCGCTGACCGCCCGAGAGCGACCCGAAGCGCTTCGTCGCGAACTCGGTCAGGCCGACGGTCTCGAGCGCGTGTCGCACCGCCGCGCGATCGGCCCGCCCCGGCCAGCGCAGCAGGCCGAGCCGGCGGTAGCGGCCCTGCATCACGACCTGCTCGAGGCTGATCGGGAAGTCGACGTCGAACTCCATGGTCTGCGGCAGGAACCCGACCATGCCTCGATCGGCATGTGCTTCGTCGCCGACGACGCCACGGGCCTCGATGCTCGCTGCCGCCGGGGCTGCCGGACGCCCGAGGAACATGCGCCCGCGCGTGAGCGGCACGAGGCCGAGCACGCCGCGGAGCAGCGTCGACTTGCCGGCGCCGTTCGGACCGATGAGCGCCACGGCCTCGCCGGGCGCGATCGCGAAGTCGAGGTCGCTCACGCCGTCGCCCCCGGGATACGTGAACGCGGCGCCCTCGAAGCTCAGAACCGCGATGGCACTCATGGGGTCATCCTTGCAGCGACGCCGGAAGCGCGGAAGGCTCCACGCCCCACGACTCGACGATCAGGCGGGTGTTGTGCACCTGCGAGCCGACGTAGGTCTCACCTTCGGTGCCGGCTTCGCCGAGCGAGTCGCCGTAGAGCGCATCGGGACCCGAGTAGACGGTGACCCCCGCCTCGCGGGCGATCGCCTCTGCGGCCTTCGGCGAGAGCGAGGCCTCGGAGAACACGGCCTTCGTGCCGGTCGCCTCGATGGCCGCGACGAGTTCGTCGATCTCGGCGGCGCTCGGTTCGGCGTTGTCGTCGAAGCTCGGGATCACGCTGCCCACGAAGTCGAGGTCGTATGCGTCGACGTAGTACGTGAAGGCGTCGTGGTTGGTGACCAACAGGCGCTGGCCCTCGGGAACCTGGCCGACGCTCTGCTCGATCCACTCGTCGAGGGCGACGAGCTTCGCCACGTAGGCGGAGGTCGCAGTCTCCAGTCCGGCGGCGTCGACGCCGTCGAGGCCGGCCAGACCCTCGGAGATGTTCTCGACCATGCGCTCGGCCAGTTCGGGGTCGGTCCAGATGTGGGGGTTGCCCGCGCCGTGATCGTGCTCGTCGTGCTCGTCATCCGCATGCTCGTCGGCGGCGTGATCGTCGGCGGCGTGATCGTCGTGCTCATGGTCGTGGTCATCGGTCGCGAAGAGCTCGATGCCCGTGCTGGAGTCGATGAGCACGCCGTCGAAGCCCGACGCCTGCAGCGCGTCGTCGAGCCAGGACTCGAGCCCCGCGCCGTTCATCACGACCGCGTCGGCGTCGGCGAGGGCCAGCAGCTGGGCCGCCGACGGGTCGAAGCTGTGGGCGCTCTGCCCCGGGGAGAGCAGCTGGGTGATCTCGGCGTCGTCGCCCACGAGCTCGTGCACGAAGTCGCCGACCTGGGTCGTGGTCGCGACGATCTGCAGGCCGGTCGTGTCACCGGATGCCGCGGGGGAGGCGCACCCGCTCAGCAGCAGCGTTCCCGTGCCGATCGTCGCGATCGCGGCGAGGATCGGGAGTGTGCGCGGGGAGCGGGTGGGGGAGTGCCTCATGACCACGAACCTACGCTTATTGATAATGATTGTCAAAACCATGTGCGCAGGTTGCGCGTACGTGAAATCTCCGTCACAACCGCTCGCGCATGTCGGTCGCCCATGCGAACATGAGGCACGTGGATACAGCGACCCCTTCACTCACGTTGCGTCCGTTCACCGTCGAAGACGCCGAGCGGCTGCTCTCCGGCGAGGTCGATCCGCGTGACGGCTGGGAGGGCGGCTACTCGTTCACCGAAGAGCCCGAACTGCTGCTCGAGTACGTCGCCGCGGTGCGCGCCTCGGGTGATCCGAAGCCCTTCGGGCCATATCTCGTGCACCTCGTCGACGGTGAGGTCACGGGCGCCGCGGTGGGCGGCGTCAACCTGTTCGGCCCGCTCTCCGATGAGGGTGCGATCGAGTTCGCCTTCGCGCTCGTCCCGGCCGCTCGCGGTCGCGGGCTCGCCGACCAGGTCGTGAGCGAGGCGCTCGCGCTCGCCCGCGCGAACGGCGCCCGCATCGTGCGCGCCGAGGCCGAGATCGCGAACCTGCCGGCCCGCCGCGTGCTCGAGCGCTCGGGCATGGGCGAGAGCGCTCGCGCCGACGGGTCGATCACCTACGAGATCCGGTTCTGAGGCTTCTCCGACCGGCACGCAACAGCCCGGTCGAGTAAGCACGGCACCCGCACCGCCGGTCGAGAAGGCGCCCCGGCGCCGGATCGAGACCGGCGACCAGCCGGCTACTCCAGCATCAACGCGGGTTCTTCGATGATCGACGCGACATCGGCCAGGAACCGGCTCGCGACGTCGCCGTCGACCACACGGTGATCGAACGATGCACCGATCGTCGTGACGAAGCGCGGGCGCACCTCGCCGTCGACCACCCACGGCTTCTGCTTGATCGTGCCGAGGGCCACGATGGCGACCTCGCCGGGGTTCAGGATCGGCGTGCCGGTGTCCATGCCGAAGACGCCGATGTTCGTCACCGTGATCGTGCCGTTCGCCATCTCGGCCGGCTGCGTGCGCCCCTCACGGGCGACGAGCGTCAGCTGCTCGAGCGCGGTGGCGAGCTCGACCATGGTCATCGACTGCGCCTCCTTGACGTTCGGCACGATGAGCCCGCGGGGCGTCGCCGCGGCGACGCCGAGGTTCACGTAGTGCTTCACGATGATCTCGGAGTCGGTCCACTGCGCGTTCACCGACGGGTTGCGGCGAACGGCCCAGATCATGGCCTTCGCCATGATCAGCAGCGGCGAGACGCGCACGCCCGCGAAGTCGGTCGAGGCCTTGAGCCGCTTGACGTACTCCATCGTGCGGGTGGCGTCGACGTCGACGAACACGCTCACATGCGGCGCGGAGTATGCACTCTGCACCATCGCCGCCGCGATGGCCTTGCGCACGCCCTTCACGGGGATGCGCTCCTCGCGATCGGTGGGCGCCTCGGGCGTCTGGATGTTGCGGAACACGCTCGCCTGGCTCGCCTCGCGGATCACGTCGTCGCGCGTGATGTCGCCGATCGGCCCCGTGGGCGCGACCCGCGAGAGGTCGACGCCGAGGTCCTTCGCGAGCTTGCGGATCGGCGGCTTCGCGATGACCGGAACGCCGGAGTCGGGGCGCGTCGGCGCGGGCGCCGAGGCGTCGGGGGCCGGGGTGGTGACCGGCGGGGCGGGCGGCGTCGGTGCGAGGTGCTCGTGAGCGCCCCCGGGAGACGGATGCCGCTGACGTCTGGTCGCGGACGGCCCCGACGTGCCGTGGCCGACGAGCACCGCGCCGCCGCCCTCGGAGGGCGCGGGCGCGTGGGACGCGACCGTGGCCGGCGCCGCAGGGGTTGCTGGAGCAGGGGAGGCAGCGGTCGCGGCGGCGGGAGCACTAGCGGCCCCGGCGGACCCCGGTGCCGGCGCGGACGGCGCGCCCGCGGCATCCGCCGTCTGCACCACGAGGATGGGGGTGCCGACGTCGACCGTGGCGCCCTCGGCGACCAGCAGCTCGGTCACGACGCCCTCGAAGGCGCTCGGCAGCTCGACCAGCGACTTGGCCGTCTCGATCTCGACGAACACCTGGTCGAGCGCGATCGAGTCGCCGGGCGCGACTCGCCACTGCACGATCTCGGCCTCGGTGAGTCCTTCACCGACGTCTGGCAACGGGAACCGGATCTCAGTCATGTGTCCACCCTCGCAGTCGGTCTATGCCGTCATCGTCATATCGAGATCGTGTCGTCGTCAGTACGCGAGCGCACGGTCGACGGCTTCGAGCACCCGGTCGGGGCTCGGCAGGTACTCGGTCTCGAGCGCGGCCGGCGGGAACGGCGTGTCGAAGCTCGAGACCCGCAGCACGGGCGCCTCGAGCGAGTAGAAGGCGCGCTCGGCGACGGTCGCGGCGATCTCCGAACCGACGCTGACCGAGCCGTAGGCCTCCTGCGCGACGACGAGCCGGCCCGTGCGGCCGACCGATTCGAGCAGGGGCCCGTAGTCGATGGGGGAGAGCGAGCGAAGGTCGACGACCTCGAGGCTCGTGCCCTCGCCCGCGGCGATGTCGGCGGCCTGCAGCAGGGTCGAGATCATCGCGCCGTGCCCCACGACGGTGACGTCGCTTCCCGAGCGGATGACGCGGCTCGAGTGCAGCGGCACCCCCGAGTGGTCGAGGTTGACCGGGCCCTTCGGCCAGTACCGGCTCTTGGGCTCGAAGAACAACACGGGGTCGTTCGAGGCGATCGCCTCCTGGATCATCCAGTACGCGTCGTGCGGGCTCGAGGGGCTGACCACGCGCAGGCCGGGCGTGTGCGCGAAGTAGGCCTCCGGGCTCTCCTGGTGGTGCTCGATCGAGCCGATGTGCCCGCCATAGGGCACGCGGATCACGACGGGCATCGACAGCGACCCGTCGTGGCGGAGCGTCATGCGCGACAGCTGCGTCGTGATCTGGTCGAACGCCGGGAAGATGAAGCCGTCGAACTGGATCTCGATGACCGGCCGGTAGCCGCGCATCGCGAGCCCGATGGCCGTGCCGACGATGCCGGACTCGGCGAGCGGCGTGTCGAGCACGCGGTGGTCGCCGAACTCGGCCTGGAGGCCCTCGGTGACGCGGAACACGCCGCCGAGCGGCCCGATGTCCTCGCCCATGAGGAGCACCTTGTCGTCGGCTCGCAGCGCCTCGCGGAGTCCGGCGGTGATCGCCTTGGCCATCGAGAGCGTCTGCACGCCCTTCACGGCGGGCTCCGCGGATGCCGCGGGCTCGCCGCTCGACGGGCCGGGCACGTTGGACTCGGTCGCCGTGGCGGGCTCGACCGCGCCGGCCTGCAGCTGCTCCTCGATGTCGGTGCTCACGCCGCGCCCCCTTCGAATCCGGTCTCGTACGCCTGGAGCCACGCCGACTGCTCGGCCAGCGCCGGATGCGCCTCGCTGTAGACGTGCTCGAAGATCTTCTCCCGTGTCGGAGCGACGACCTCGAGGGCCCGCTTGCGGACGTCGCTCGCGACATCCGCCGCCTCTTCGTCGACCGAGTCGAAGAACGCAGCCGAGGCGCCGCGGGACTCGAGCCACGCGCGGTAGCGGATGATCGGGTCGCGCTGCGCCCAGTAGGCGACCTCGTCGTCGGTGCGGTACTTCGTGGGGTCGTCGGCCGTGGTGTGCGCGCCCATGCGGTAGGTCAGCGCCTCGATGAAGCTCGGGCCGTCGCCGGCGCGCGCCTCTTCGAGCGCGACGCGAGTGGCCGCGTAGCTGACGAGCACGTCGTTGCCGTCGATGCGCAGGCTCGGCATGCCGAACCCGCCGCCGCGGAGGCCCAGCGGGCTGCGCGACTGCCGCGAGACCGGCACCGAGATCGCCCACTGGTTGTTCTGCACGAAGAAGACCTGGGGCGACTGGTAGCTCGAGGCGAACACGAGCGCCTCGCTCGCGTCGCCCTGCGAGGTCGCGCCGTCGCCGTAGTACACCAGCACCGCGGCATCCGTCTCGGGGTCGCCGGTTCCGGACGCCCCGTCGAACTTGATGCCCATGGCGTAGCCCGTGGCGTGCAGCGTCTGCGACGCGAGCACGAGCGTGTAGAGGTGGAAGTTGCCGTTCTCGGCGGGGTTCCACCCGCCGAGCGTCACGCCGCGGAGCAGTCCGAAGATGCGCACCGGGTCGAGCCCGCGGATCATGCCGACGATGTGCTCGCGGTACGACGGGAAGATGTGGTCCTGCGGGCGAGCTGCCCTGGCGGAGCCGACCTGCGCGGCCTCCTGGCCGTGGCTCGGCACCCAGAGCGCGAGCTGGCCCTGCCGCTGCAGGTTCGCGCCGGTGATGTCGAGGCGGCGCGACACGACCATGTCGCGGTGGAACTGCTCGAGCGTCGCGTCGTCGAGCGCCTCGATCAGCGGGAGGTAGGCCTCGGCCTCGGGGGAGGGCCTGAGCGCTCCCTCGGGGGTCAGCAGTTGCACCGTCGGCGCGGTGAATTCTCGTTCCTGGGCGACCACGGGTTTCACGCTACCCGCTACTTCGGGTGCCCTTCTTGTGAACCTGGTACAAGCTCTCGCAGAATCTCAAGGAGGATTTCGATAGAGGCCTCCTCGCCGATCGACACTCGGATGCCCTCGGGCGGGAAGGCGCGCACCACGACACCGGCGTCGAACAGGCGCTCGGCGACCGCGACCGTCTCGGCGCCGGTGGGCAGCCAGACGAAGTTGCCCAGCGCCTCGGGGATCGGCCAGCCGAGCGCGATGAGGCCGTCGCGGAGGCGCGTTCGGCGCTCGACGATCACGTCGACCCTGGCGAGCAGTTCACGCTCGGCGGCGGGTTCGAGCGACGCGATGCCCGCTGCGCTGCCGCCGGCCGTGACACCCAGGGGGATCGCGGTCGCGCGCGCCGCATCGAGGATCGCGACCGGCCCGACGGCGTAGCCGACGCGCAGCCCCGCGAGCCCGTAGGCCTTCGAGAAGGTGCGCAGCACCACGAGGTTCGGGTAGCGGCCGATGAGCGTTCGCCCGTCGACGGATGCCGCGTCGCGGACGAACTCGATGTATGCCTCGTCGAGCAGCACGAGCAGGTCGCCGGGCACGCGGGCCATGAACGCCTCGAACTCGGCGGCGGTGACCGTCACGCCCGTCGGGTTGTTGGGAGAGCAGACGATGACGACGCGCGTGCGGTCGGTGATCGCGTCGGCCATGGCGTCGAGGTCGTGCCCGTGGTCCGGCCGGTTCGGGATCTGCACGCTCGTGGCTCCCGAGACGGTCACGAGTCCGGGGTAGGCCTCGAACGAGCGCCAGGAGTAGAGCACCTCGTCGCCCGCGGCGGCCGCGGCGAGGATGAACTGGGCCAGCAGCGCGACGGAACCGTCGCCGATGAGCACCTCGTCTGAGGTGACGCCGAATCGCCCGGCGAGCTTCTCGCGGAGCGCCAGCGCGGTCGCGTCGGGATACCGGTTGATTTGCGCGGCCGTCGCCGCGACCGCCTCGGCCACGCCGGGGAGCGGGTCGAACGGGTTCTCGTTGCTCGAGAGCTTGTAGCCCTCGGCGGGCGCGGGGCGCCCCTGACGGTACGGGGGAAGCGCGGCGATCTCTGGGCGGAGGCGGATGCCCGGCGCCGTCGACTCGGGATTGGTCACGGATTCCACGGTACCTTCTCGCACTTCGTCGGTCGCGTCTGGAAGAGTTGGCCCATGCGGTTCATCATCAAGGTCCTGGTCGTCGCGTTCGCCCTCTGGCTCACGACGCTGCTCGTCGGCGGCGTCAACGTCGTTCCCTACGACGACACGCCGATCGGCACCGTGCTGACCTACCTGCTCGTCGCGCTGATCTTCGGCCTCGTGAACGCCATCATCGGCACGTTCATCCGCATCGTGGCCTTCCCGTTGTACCTGCTCACCCTCGGGCTGATCTCGTTCATCGTCAACGGCCTGCTGCTCCTCATCGTCGATTGGCTCAGCGACCTCATGGGCTTCGGTCTCGTGGTCGAGTCGTTCTGGTGGGGCGTGCTCGGTGCGCTGGTGCTCGGCCTGTTCAGCTGGCTCATCGGCCTCGTGGTTCGGCCCAGCCGGGACTGACGCGGCGTTCCGGCAACCCGAGGGAGCGATCACCGCTCCTCGCCGGGAACGCGCTCTGCGCGCCATCTGGTCTGCCCGCCGACCGTGCCTGCCGTGAACTCCCGCAGCTGCTCGCGGAAGGCGACCGCCTGCGGCGCATCGGATGCGTCGAGCAGCGCAGTGGTCTGCCCATACTCCACGAGCTGGTGGGCGGGCAGCACGGCATCGCCGTCGTAGCCGTGCTCGTTCACCCGGCGCGCCACCACGACCACGCACGACGGATGCCCCGACCCGCCCGTCGCGGGCACGAGGTCGTCGTCGTGCTCGACCGAGATGAACGAGCACGTCTCGGGGATCGGCGCCGAGGCGACCGGGCCGCCCAGGTTGAGCCCGCCGACGACGTTCAGCGCGGGATCGGCGGCGAGGCCCGCGGCGATCACCCCGCCGCCGGAGTGGCCGACGGCCATGATCGGGTCGCCAGGAAGGGCACCGGCCTCGGCGAGCGCCAGGCGCACGCCGCGCTCGGCGCCCGCCGTACTCGCCCCGGCGAGGCGCAGGGCGTCGAGCGGCGAGTCGTCGGCGATGCCGTGCACGTTCGAGGTCATGTCGTTCGTCTCCGCACCGGCGGCGAGCCCGAAGTCGGCAGTGCCGGCGATGTACACGAGCCAGCGGTTCTCTCCGTCGACGCTGTGGCGTTCGACGGTGATCTGCGCATCGCCGCGCGGAATGCGGTCGGCCAGGTCCTCGAAGCCGCTGGGCGGCGGAACGGCGGCGTTCGACGGCGGCGGCGCCACGGCGGGGTCGCGGGCGGTCCCGCTCGTGACGCGCTCGACCCGAACGGGGCCGTCGACGAGGGTGCGTCCAGTCGAGATGCCGATGGCGGACAGGAGACCCGTCACGCCGAGGATCAGCGACGCGGACTCAGGTGCATCGGTCGCCGAGCCGACCAGTGGCGCCGCCGGCACGTTGAGCGCGCCGAGCACGAAGTCGTCTGCGTGGTCTGCGAACGTGCGCACGAACCGCACGAAGACCGGATCGTTCAGCACGCCGCGGTGCTCGACGAGCCACTGCCGCACCGCCGCCTCGACGGCCGGAGCCGGATCCGAGCCGGCCATGCGTGCCAGCGCGAGGGCCGCTGCGGCCGGGAGCGCGACCGGCAGCATCGCGACGGCCGCACCCGCCATCGCCCGTGGCGCGAGGAATCCGAGCACCGAGGCGCCGACGGCACCCCCGAGATCCCACAGGGCGGCGACGGTGCGCTCGGTCGCGCCGTAGAGCTCCGCCGCCATGACGAGCCGGAATCGCAGCACGCGGATGCGAGCGAGGGCGACCTCGAAGGCGAACCACCCGAAGCGCAGGTCGTCGGCGGGCCAGGGGAGCGGCCCGCTCGCCGTCGCCTGATGCTCGACGGCGTCGAGCTTCGACCGCGCCACGCCGAACCGCTCGGACGCGTATCGCGCGAGCCCCTCGGTCGTGTCGAGTCGACCGACGTCGGCGAAGAGCTCGTCGACGGCGACGCGGGTCGATCCGCCGCCCGAGATGACGAGATCGTCGCTCACGATGACGGCCGCCACGCGAGCGCTGCCTCGAGGTCGTCGAGCCGCGCACGGAGCATCACCGCGCACGACCCGAGTGCGCCTTCTGCCTGCGTCATGACCCTCGCGACCACGACCAGGGATCCCCGTGCCTCCTCGAGCGCCTCGGCGTAGGCGGTGGCGGCGTCGGACCTCCAGCGCGTCGGCGGCTCGGGCATGGCCGCGGCGATCGGCCCGGAAAGCTCCTCGGCGATCTCGCGCAGCGTCTGCTGGGCGCTCGACACGTCGTCGACGCACTCCGGCGTCACGGCGGTGCCGTTGCGCAAGGCGCTCAGTGCGGCGAGATGGTCGTCGTACGTGGTCATCGCGCCAGCCTGGCGGGGCCGAACGGATGGCGGTTGCCCGCGGCATCCGTCGGTCGAAACCCTCGGCCGGAGCTGTGCCTGTGGAGGACGGGCGACCGGCCGGTCAGCCCTCCGCGGCGACCTCCGTCACCCGGCGTCGGCGACGATCTCCTCGATCACCCGCGCGCCCAGCCGGCCGAGGGGGCTGTGCGCATCGGTCGCGTCGACCATCGCCGTCGCCATCACGAGCGCCCACCCGCGGGCGCGCTCCCACGTCGCGTCGTCGAGGCCGGCCGCACCACCGACGGCGAGGTCGGCCGCACTGGCGGCCGCACCGACCAGCTCGTCGATCCGACGGCGGAACGCCTCGCGCCCGCTCGGCCCGAACGTCAGCCAGGCCGTCGCCAGGTCGGTCGCCGGGTCGCCCGACGTGAGGTCGCCGAAGTCCACGACCGCGGCGAGCCCGCCGTGGGCGTGCAGGAGCAGGTTGCCCGGGTGCAGGTCGCCGTGCAGCCAGACCGGGGGCTGAGCCCAGACGGATGCCGCGAGCGAACGTTCCCACACCAGTGAGACGGCGTCGGGCTCGGCGACGCGCCCGGTGGCGAGCCTCGTACGCACCGAGGCGTCGCGCGCGGCGAGCGGTACGCCGCGGAACGGATTGACCGGCGCGTCGCCGGGCGCGGCCCTCCCGAAGGCGACGACGAATTCCGCGAGCTCGGGAGCCGCGGCATCTCGATCCGCGGCGTCGAACGCGAGCGCTGCCGAGCCGGGCAACCACGGAACGATGCTCCACGGCACGTCGTAGCCGAGTTCCGGCGCTGGGCGGCCGACCCGCACGGGCGCGGGCAGCGGCACCGGCAGGCCCGCCGCGAGCTCGGGCAGCCACCGCTGCTCGTGCAGCATGAGCTGGACCGCGAGCTCGCGCCGCGGCATCCGCACCGCCAGTTCGTCGCCGAGGCGGAACATCACGTTGTCCCAGCCGTTCGCGACCCGGCGCACGGGAGCCACGAGGTCGGGATGCTGCGCCGCGACGAGTCGCCGCGCCAGCTCCTCGTCGACGTGCAGGTCGGGTTCGGGCGCATCGGGCACGGGCATCGCTCCTCTCGACCTCCGCCAGCGTACGCGCGAACATTCTGCTGCGCGGGGCGCGCATCGCGGCCACAATGGAGGGCATGACGCGTGCGGACGCCGCAGGGGGTATCGCGCAGCCGTTCCGAGTGTCATTCGTCTGCACGGGCAACATCTGCCGGTCGCCGATGGCCGAGGCCGTGCTGCGCTCGCTCGCCGAACGCGAAGGGCTCTCCTCGCGCATCCAGATCGAGTCCGCGGCGACCGGCGACTGGCACGTCGGCGAGCAGGCCGACCGCCGCACCGTCGCCGCCCTCGAGCGCGCGGGCTACGACGGCTCGAAGCACCGCGCACGCCAGTTCGACGCGACCGATTACCCGAACCTCGACCTCGTGGTCGCGTTCGACCGCGGTCAGGCGCGGATCCTGCGCAACTGGGCGCACGACTCGGCCGACCAGCAGAAGGTTCGGCTGCTACTCGAATTCGACGCCGAACTCGCCGCGCTGCAGGACGTGCCCGACCCCTACTACTCCGACGGGGCGGCCTTCGATCGAGTTCTTGGGATGATAGAGCAGGCGACCAAGGCGCTCTTCCGCCAACTCGCTCCCGCTCTCAGACAAGGAACACGATGACCACGCTGCCTCCCCAGCCGCTCAGCCCGCTCGACGGACGGTACCGCTCGGCCGTCGGCACCCTCGGCGAACACCTCTCCGAAGCCGGCCTCAACCGCGCCCGGGTGCACGTCGAGGTCGAATGGCTCATCGCGCAGACCGACCGCGGATTCTTCGGCACCTCGCCGCTCTCCGCCGACCAGAAGGCGGCCCTCCGACGCGTCGTCACCGACTTCGGCCAGCCCGACATCGACGAGCTCGCCTCGCTCGAGGCGACCACCCGTCACGACGTGAAGGCCGTCGAGTACTACGTGCGCCGCCGCCTCAGCGATCTCGGCCTCGATCACCTCGCCGAGCTCACGCACTTCGCCTGCACCAGTGAAGACATCAACAACCTCTCGTACGCGGTCACCGTGCGCGACGCCGTGCAGCAGGTCTGGCTGCCGAAGTACCGCGCCGTCATCGACACGATCGCCGAGCTCGCACGCGCCCACCGCGACGACGCGATGCTCTCGCGCACGCACGGCCAGCCCGCGACCCCGTCGACCATGGGCAAGGAGCTCGCGGTCTTCGTCTACCGGCTCGAGCGCATCGCGAAGCAGATCGAGGCGAGCGAGTACCTCGGCAAGTTCTCGGGCGCGACCGGCACCTTCTCGGCGCATGTCGTCGCGGCTCCGGATGTCTCGTGGCCCGACGTGTCGCGCGAGTTCGTCGAGTCGCTCGGGCTCGGCTGGAACCCGCTCACCACCCAGATCGAGTCGCACGACTGGCAGGCCGAGCTCTACGGCCGCATCTCGCACGCGAACCGGGTGCTGCACAACCTCGCGACCGACATCTGGACCTACATCTCGCTCGGCATCTTCCGCCAGACGCCGGTCGCCGGCGCGACGGGCTCGTCGACCATGCCGCACAAGGTCAACCCGATCCGCTTCGAGAACGCCGAGGCGAACCTGGAGCTCTCGAGCGCCGTGCTCGACTCGCTCGCCGCGACGCTCGTGACCTCGCGTCTCCAGCGCGACCTCACCGACTCGTCGGCGCAGCGCAACATCGGCGTCGGCTTCGGGCACTCGATGCTCGCGCTCGACAACATCCAGCGCGGCCTCGGCGAGATCGACCTCGACCTCGCGGTGCTCGCCGCCGACCTCGACGGCAACTGGGAGGTGCTCGGCGAGGCGATCCAGACGGTGATCCGCGCCGAGGTCGCCGCCGGCCGTTCGAACATCGCCGACCCCTACGCGCTCCTCAAGGAGCTCACGCGCGGCAAGCGCATCGGCCAGGCCGACCTCGTCGAGTTCGTCGACGGCCTCGAGATCGGCGACGACGCGAAGCAGCGCCTGCTCGCGCTCACGCCCGGCACGTACACGGGCATCGCGTCGGACCTCGTCGACCGGCTCTGACGCCGCGGGGCGTGCGACCGGACGTCCGGCGCACGCCCGTCGCGCGACCGGCGAGGCCACCGCGAGGACGGCGGTCAGTGGCCCTTCGGGCCCTCGGGGGCGCCGGGCGCATCGCCCGCAGGACGGTCGCCCTCACGGCGGGCCCGCTCTGCTGCGTCGTCGTCGAGCTCGGCCGACTCGGCGGCATCCGGCTTGATGGTCATCGCGAGCAGCGCGAGCACCACGAGCACGATGATGAAGACGCCGCCCGTGCCGATGGCCGCGAGCACGATGTCGCGCGTGGCGACGAGCGCGATGACGCCGACGAAGACCGCGGCGATGGCTGCGCCGCCGACGTACTCGGCCGGGCGGAGCACCTCGCGACGGCTCGGCTGGTAGTCGCCAGAAGGCTTGCTCACGGGAGTTGCTCCGATCCGGATGCCTGGGCGTCGGCCGATACGGCCCACTTCAACGAGAATCCGCCGATGAGCAGGTAGACGCCGAGGATCACGAGGTAGGCGCCGATGAGGCCGACGGCGGTGACCGTGTCGGGCGGCAGCAGCAGGAACACGATCGCGAGGATCGCGGTGAAGGCACCCGAGACGATCCAGTCGCGCGCGGCGGCGGTGCGTCCGCGACCGCGGAGACCGGCGTAGAGCTCGACGAATCCGGTGACAGCCGCCCAGGCGCTCACGAGGAAGAGCAGGAACGGCAGGCCGCCCGGCACGGTGAGGGCGAGCAGGCCGGCGACCACGGTGACGACCGCGTTGATCGCGAAGAGCGAGCGGATGCCGCGATCCTCGATGAGCCGCAGCGACAGCGCCCCGACGACGAGGCCGGACACGACGGCCCAGGCGCCGAACGTCACCAGGCCGAACCCGGCCGAATGGTTCGGGGAGAACGTGATGACGGCGGCCGGCACGAGGGCCAGGAGTCCGCGGACGACCGGGGCGACCCAGTAGCGGGCGCGCTCCGGGGCAGCATCGCGGGCGGTGGCCACGGCGACCTCTTTCGCTTCGGAGGGGAGTACCGATCCATCCTACGTGCCGTGGCCGCGCGAACCTGAGAGCCCGCAGGCGCCGGGCCGCCGTCAGAGCGCCCGCAGGATGTCCTCCACGCGGTCCTTCGCGTCGCCGAAGAGCATCTGGGCGTTGTCCCGCGTGAAGAGCGGGTTCGCGACGCCGGCGTACCCTGCCGCCATCGACCGCTTGAACACGATGACGTCGGAGGCCTCCCAGACGCGGAGCACCGGCATGCCGGCGATCGGGCTGCTGGGGTCCTCCGCCGCGGCCGGGTTCACCGTGTCGTTCGCGCCGATGACGAGCACGACCGAGGTGCCGGCGAAGTCGTCGTTGATCTCGTCCATCTCCTCGACGATGTCGTAGGGCACCTTCGCCTCGGCGAGGAGCACGTTCATGTGCCCGGGAAGTCGGCCGGCGACCGGGTGGATGCCGAAGCGCACGTCGACGCCGCGTTCGCGGAGCTTCGCGGTGAGGTCGGCGACGGGGTGCTGCGCCTGCGCGACCGCCATGCCGTAGCCGGGGGTGATGATCACGCTGGTGGCGTCGCGCAGCAGCGCCGCGGCATCCGTCGCCGTGATCTCGTGGATCTCGCCCTGCTCCTCGGTCGATGAGGCGGTCGGCGCGGCGATGCCGAACCCGCCGGCGATCACCGAGATGAACGACCGGTTCATGGCCTTGCACATGATGTAGGAGAGATACGCACCGGAGGAGCCGACGAGCGCGCCGGTCACGATGAGCAGGTCGTTGTTCAGCAGGAAGCCGGCCGCGGCGGCCGCCCAGCCCGAGTAGCTGTTCAGCATCGAGATGACGACGGGCATGTCTCCGCCGCCGATCGACGCGACGAGGTGCCAGCCGAGCGCCAGCGCGAGGGCGGTGACGACGACGAGCAGCCAGAGCTCGGGGGTGACCACGTACCAGACGGTGAGCGCGACGAACGCGACGAGCGCGCCGAGGTTGAGCGCGTTCTTGCCCGGCAGCATGAGCGGAGCGGACTTCATGCGAGCCGAGAGCTTGAGGAACGCGACGATGGATCCGGTGAACGTGACGGCGCCGATGAAGACGCCGATGAAGACCTCGGCGTGGTGGATGTCGAGCAGCGCCCCGCTCATGCCGGTCTCCTCGAGCGCGCCGTTCCAGCCGACGAGCACGGCCGCGAGGCCGACGAAGCTGTGCAGCAGCGCGATGAGCTCCGGCATGCCGGTCATCTCGACGACGCGGGCCCGCCAGAGCCCGATCGCCCCGCCGACGACGACCGCCGCGACGAGCAGACCGAGGCCGACCATCGCCTGGGGGTCGCCCCAGGCGTCGGAGACGACGACGCCGACGGTGGCGACGAGCGCGATGGTCATGCCGGCGATGCCGTAGCCGACACCGGACTTGGCGGTTTCATGCTTGCTGAGGCCGGCGAGGCTCATGATGAACAGCAGCGCGGCGACGATGTAGGCGGCTCCGGCGATCGACGCGGGAGTCAGCAGGGCGGTGGTCTCTGGCACGTTGGGGGCTCCTCGGGTTCAGCGCGTCGCGGTCAGTTGCCGGGCCGGGCGGACGAGCCGCCCGGTCGGGATGCATCCGCTCGGGATGCGGCCGGACCGGCGGCGGCCGGGCCTCGCGAGAACATCGCGAGCATGCGTCGGGTCACGGCGAATCCACCGAAGATGTTGATGCTGGCCAGCAGCACGGCCACTGCCGCGAGCACCTGCACGACGGGCACGTCGCTCGTGATCTGGAGCATCGCGCCGACGACGATGATGCCCGAGATGGCGTTCGTGACGCTCATGAGCGGCGTGTGCAGCGCATGCGCGACCTTGCCGATCACGTAGAAGCCGACGACGACCGAGAGGACGAGCACCGTGAAGTGCTGGGGGAGTGGGGCCGGGGCGATCGCGTTGACCGCGAAGAGCGCGGCGATGCCGACCGCGACGAGCAACACCTTCTTGACCGGTGTCATCGGCGCCTTGGCGGGCTTCGGCTGCGCGGGCGATACGGCCGCCGACCCGGGAGCAGCGGATGTCGCCGGCGCCGCCGACACCTGCACGGGCGGCGGCGGCCAGGTCACCGCACCGGGCTGCGCGACGGTCACCGAGCGCTGCACGACGTCGTCGAGGTCGAGCACGAGCTCGCCGTCCTTGCCGGGCGTCAGCAGCTTCAGCAGGTTGACGACGTTGGTGCCGTAGAGCTGCGACGCCTGCGTCGGCAGGCGCGAGGCGAGATCCGTGTAGCCGAGGATCACGACCCCGTTCGGCGTGACGACGCGCTCGCCCGCGACGGAGCCCGCGACGTTGCCGCCCTGGCCCGCCGCCATGTCGACGATCACGCTGCCGGAACGCATGCTCGCGACATCCGCTGCCGTGATGAGCTTGGGGGCCGGGCGACCCGGGATCAGCGCGGTCGTGATGATGATGTCGACGTCGGCCGCCTGCTCGGAGTAGATCTCGGCCGCGCGGCGGTCGTAGTCCTCGCTCGTGGCCTTCGCGTAGCCGTCGGTCGACTGCATCTGCTCGGCGACCTCGACCTTCAGGTACTCGCCGCCGATGGACTTCACCTGGTCGGCGACCTCGGGCCGCGGGTCGGTCGCGCGCACGATGGCTCCGAGGCTGGATGCCGCACCGATCGCCGCGAGTCCGGCGACGCCCGCGCCGGCGACGAGCACCTTGGCCGGGGGCACCTTGCCGGCGGCCGTGACCTGGCCGGTGAAGAAGCGGCCGAACTCGTGCGCCGCCTCGACGACGGCCCGGTATCCGGCGATGTTCGCCATGGAGCTCAGCACGTCCATCGACTGGGCGCGCGAGATGCGCGGCACGGCGTCCATCGCGAGTGCGGTGACGCCGCGATCGGCGAGCGCCTGCAACAACTCGGGCCTGAAGGCCGGCGCCAGCAGGCCGATGACGATGGAGCCGGGGGAGAGGGCGGCGATGTCGGCCTCCGTCGGCGCGTTCACCATGAGCACGACCTCGGCGCCGAGCGACGCGGCCCGCGTCGAGATCTCCGCGCCCGCCTCGAGGTAGGCCTCGTCGGGGAACGACGACCGCGCTCCCGCCCCCGCCTCGACGGACACCACGTACCCGAGGGCGACGAGCTGCTTCACCGTGGCGGGCGTCGCCGCGACACGCGTCTCTGGGCTGTGCTCGGTCACGATCCCGATGCGGGACATGCGGTGCTCCTTCACGTCGACGCGCCCGATCCTGCGGCGCTGCGGCTTGGACGGCCGTCGCCTCGGGTGCACGAACGTGCGGTGCGGCGACGGTGCTGCGAGCACCACCATAGGCGCAGACCGGCCCCGCAGGCAGCACCTTCAGATGCGTTCCGCGGATGCCGGTGACGGCCGTTCGGGTGGTCGTGCTCGGGGTTCAGCGTAGGGGCCGTCGATGGCCGTCGTGGCGATGTTTCGTCACGACGAACATGAAGGATTCACGATTCTTTCGCCCTGCAGAAATGCCGGGTGCTACGGGGCGGCGTGAGCCCGTTGCGTTGGGCCATGATCGAGCCTGCGTCCGATGATCGAGCACCGCGTTCTAGTATCGGACGCATGGCAGACACTCCGGCGCGCACACCGGCGGGCGCCCCGGCGACGCAGACCGGCTCGCAGACCCTGAGCCGCGGCATCCGCCTGCTCGAGATCCTCGCCGCCGCCGAGCGCAACCTGACGATCGACGAGCTCGCCGCCGAACTCGGGGTGCACCGCTCGGTCGCCTACCGGCTGCTGCGCACCCTCGAGGACCATGGGCTCGTCGCGCGTGACTCGGCCGGCCGCGTCACGCTCGGCACCGGACTCGCGGCGCTCGCCTCGGGTGTGGCACGCGATCTGCAGCAGGTCGCCCTGCCCGAGCTGACCGATGTCGCGAACGAGCTCGGCATGACCTGCCTGCTCGCCGTGCAGGTCGACGCCGACGAGGCGGCGACCCTCGTGAGCGCGGCCCCGCGGCAGAGCATGGCCGTCGTCTCGTACCGCCCGGGCCACCGGCATCCGATCACCCGCGGCGGGCCGGGCAAGGCGATCCTCTCGAGCCTGCCCGAGCACGCGTGGCCGGATGCCGCGACCGACGCCCTGCGCGACGAGATCGCTGTAACCAGACGAAGGGGTTACGCCGTCAGCCACGACGAGGTCGTGCCCTCGTTGCGGTCGGTCGCCGTTCCGCTCGCCCTTCCCGGGCAGCCGGCCGCGTCGATCGCCGTGATCCACGTGTCGTTCTCGCGCACCGAGGCCGAGATCGCCGAACGGCTCATGGCGGCGGCCGCGAGCGTGAGGCGCGCGTACGGCGCCTGACCGCAGCTGGCCGGCTCCCGAGGCGAGCCGACTACTGTTTCAAGCATGTCGAAGCCGAGTGACCTCGCCCGTCCGTCGAAGGCGCCGACCTACCTCACCGTGATCGGGCTGACGCTGACGGCAGTGGGGATCGTCATCGCGGCGGTCATGTTCATCGGTGCGCTGCCGGGCGGGCTGACCGCTTCGGAGGCGGCCCTTCCGGTGACCGTGGCGCTGATCTGGATCCTGTTCGGCGGGTGCACGATCGTCGTCGGCTCCGCCCTCAGGCAGCGGGCGCGCAAGCAGGCGGAACGGGACACCCACCCCGAGTAGCATCGCTCCGACGAGGAGGCGCCTTCGCCACCTCGCTCAGCGGGCCAGCAGCGCTCCACGGAAGAAGTCGGCGAGTTCGACCATGGCCGACAGGGGCAGCACCTGCGCGACGTAGTGGTCGGGTCGCACGACCACGACGACGCCGTCCCTCGAGAGCCCGCGCTCCTCGAAGATGTCGTGCGCCGGGTCTGCGGCGTAGACCTTCTCGTAGTCGGTGAGCCCGAACGGCCCGGTCGCCGGCAGGAACACGCGGGGCACATGTCCGAGCTCGACCTCGAGGTGCGGCTGCTGGTAGACGACCTTCACGTCGAACACGTCGTCGAAGGCCCCGCCGGCCGGCACGTGCGCAGCGAGGGGTGAATCGGATGCCTCGGCGAGCCATCGCGCCCACGAGGCGAGCGCCGAGGCATCCGCTCGTGAAGGGGCCGCATCGGCGAACGCGTAGATGCGCCACCGGCCGTCGGCGCGGTGGTGGTGGCCGAGGTGCACGGGATTGCCGTCGCAGACGCGCTCGACGGGGGCCGACTTGAAGCGCTTGCCGACCGGGAAGCCCGTCGCGAGCGACTGGTGCTGCTGCGAGCCGACGATCATCGAGGGCTCGTACTGCGTCATGAACCCGGCCGGGAACTCGAACGTGCGCACGTAGAAGTCCTCGAGTTCGGCGGGGTCGCCGAGGTCCTCGGGCTTCGTCGCCATCAGCTTGGACCACTCCCGGTCGAAGGCGATGAGCTCCGCCGCGACGACGTGCCGCTCGGCGTGGTAGGTCTCGAGCAGCTTCGCATCGGCCCGCCCATCGAGCACGTGGCCGAGCTTCCAGCCGATGTTCCAGCCGTCCTGCATCGAGACGTTCATGCCCTGGCCGGCCTTGGCGCTGTGCGTGTGGCAGGCGTCTCCCGTGATGAACACGCGTGGCGTGCGGCTGCCCTGCTCGTGGAGCGGCACGTCGTCGAAGCGGTCGGTGACGCGGTGGCCGACCTCGTACACCGAGTGCCACGGCACGTTGCGCACGTCGAGCGTGTAGGGGTGCAGGATGTCGTTCGCCTTCGCGATGACCTGGTCGAGGGTCGTGCGGCGCACCGCTCCGTGGTCGTCTTCGGCGACCTCGCCGAGGTCGACGTACATGCGGAACAGCTGCCCGCCCTCGCGCGGGATGAGCAGGATGTTGCCCGCCTCCGACTGGATCGAGCACTTCGTGCGGATGTCGGGGAAGTCGGTGACGGCGAGCGTGTCCATGACGCCCCAGGCATGGAACGACTGCGCGCCGACGTGCTGCGCCCCGATCGACTCGCGCACCTTGCTGCGTGCACCGTCGGCGCCGACGACGTACTTGGCGCGCACGGTGCGTCGCTCGCCCGTGTGCTCGCCGTCGAGTGCTGCGGCGTGCGAGGCGTCGCCCGCGCCGAGGCCGACGCCGGTGGCCCGCTCGAGCGTCACGGTCACCGGATACTCGGGCAAATCGCCACCGGCGCCGGGCTGCGCGACCGCGAGTCCGACGAACTCCCACCCGTAGTCGGGCACGATGCGACCGGGGGAGTTGCGGGCGTACTCGGCGAAGTAGTCGAGCACGCGGGCCTGGTTCACGATCAGGTGCGGGAACTCGCTGATGCCGGTGGGGTCGTCGGGCGTGACGGCCGCGCGGTGGATGTTCGCGTGGTTCTCGGGATCGGGCTTCCAGAACGCCATCTCGGTGATGCGGTACGCCTCGGCGATGATGCGCTCCGCGAAGCCGAACGCCTGGAACGTCTCGACGCTGCGCGCCTGGATGCCGTCGGCCTGCCCGATCTCGAGCCTTCCGCCGCGCCGCTCCACGAGGCGGGTCGTGACGCCCGGGAACTGCGCGAGTTGCGCCGCCGCGACCATGCCGGCCGGGCCGGACCCCACGATGAGCACGTCGACCTCGTCGGGCAGCTCCCCGGGGCGGTCGAGGCCGACACCGGCCGCGGGCTCGACCCTCGGGTCACCCGAGACATAGCCGTAGTGGTGGAACTGCACGGATCTTCCTCACTTCGTCGTGGGTCGGCTGTCGCAATGCTTCGTTCTATAAACGAACACGCTATTCCGATATCGCTCAGTCAGTGTAGGTCGCGCGCGCCACGACGACAAGCGGATGCCGCGGCATCCGCTCGTCTCGATCAGCTCGAGGACTCAGGCCTCGGGGATCGGCATGCCGAACCGCTCGAGCGTGATGGCCACCGGCTCGGGGCCCCGGCGCACGCCGGCGTCGAGCGCGTCGATGCGTGCCACCTCATCGGCACCGAGCTCGAAGTCGAACACGTCGAAGTTCTCGGCGATGCGGTGCGGCGTGACCGACTTCGGGATCGCCGAGCGCCCGTGCTGCACGTGCCAGCGCAGCATCACCTGCGCAGACGACTTGCCGTGCGCCGCCGCGATCTGGGCGATCGTCGGGTCGTCGAGCGTGCTGCCGCCCTGCCCCTCGCGGTAGAAGGTGATGCCGCCGATGGGCGACCACGCCTGATTCACGATGCCGTGCTCGTCGTCGAGCGCGAGCACCTCGCGCTGCTGGAAGAACGGGTGGATCTCGAGCTGGTTCACCGTCGGCACCACGCCGGCGACGTCGAGCAACCGGCGCAGGTGCTCGGGCATGAAGTTGCTGACGCCGATCGCGCGCACCCGCCCATCGGCGTAGAGCGCCTCGAGCCCCCGGTAGGCCTCGAGGGTGCGCTCGAACGCGGTCGGCAACGGCTGGTGCAGGATCAGCAGGTCGAGCTGGTCGACGCCGAGCTTCGCGGCCGACTTGTCGAACGCGTGCAGGGTCTCGTCGTAGCCGTAGTCGCTGATCCACACCTTGGTCTCGAGGAACAGCTCGTCGCGCGGCACGGCGGCTTCGGCGATCGCCTGCCCGACCTCGCGCTCGTTCAGGTACGCCGCCGCCGTGTCGATGTGCCGGTACCCGACGCGCAGCGCTTCGCGAACGGCCGCGGCGGTCTGGTCGGGTGCGGCCTGGTACACGCCGAAGCCGAGGGTGGGCAGTTCGACGCCGTTGTTCAGCGTGAGCGTGGGAATCGTCATGCTTCGACGCTACGCCCGGCCACCCACGACCGGGAGGCACTGCGGGTACCCGTCATGTTGCGCCGCAACGCCCACAGCCCCGCCGCACAGGACGATACTGTCCGCATGCCGATCGACGAGCCGGAAGCGGGGCGCCCGCATGAGCAGTGACACCCCGCTCGGAGGTTACCTGCGGGCGCGACGGGTGCGGGTGCGACCGGAGGACGTCGGCATCCCGGTCGGCGCGGAGCAGCGACGCGTCGACGGCCTGCGCCGTGAAGAGGTGGCCGTGCTCGCCGGCATCAGCACCGAGTACTACCTGCGGCTCGAGCAGGGGCGCGAATCGAACCCGTCGGCGCAGGTGCTCGACGCGCTGGCCCGCGCGCTGCGCCTCGACGCGGCCGCGCGCGCCTACCTGCACGAACTCGCACAGCGACCTTCCGCGGTGCCGGTGCATGGCGGCGACCTGGTGCAACCGCACGTGCAGTGGCTCATCGACTCGTGGCCGTGCACCGCGGCGGTCATTCACAACCGCTACATCGACGTGCTCGCGAGCAATGCGCTGGCTCGGGCACTGAGCCCGAACTACCGGGTCGGCGTCAACAACCTCAGGTCGCTGCTGACCGATCCCGCCGATCGGGCGCTGCACGAGGGATGGGACGGGCTGACCGCCAGATCGGTCGCGCTCTTCCGGTCGATGTTCGGCGTGCGTCCCGGCGACGCCCGGCTCGGCTCCCTCGTCGACGAGCTCACGTCGAGCAGCGCCCGCTTCCGCGAGCTGTGGGCGCGCAACGACGTCGTGCAGGTCACCGACGGCGTGCATTCGCTGCAGCATCCGGATGTCGGTGCGCTGACCCTGCACTTCATGCGCCTGCCCCTGGCCGGCACCGACGGGCACACCGTCTACCTGTACCAAGCCGAGCCGGGCTCACCGTCGGCCGAGGCGCTGGCGGCACTAGCGGCACTGGCCGCCCAAGGTGTGCAGCCGCAGGCCGCTCGGGGGTAGTCGCAGGGACAGGCGGGGCAGCACCGGCAGGACTAGCGTCGCGCCCATGGATCTGGATCTGGTCGACAAGGTCGCCGTGGTCACCGGCGCGAGCAAGGGCATCGGCCTCGCGGTCACGCGGGCGCTCGTCGCCGAGGGAGCGCGCGTGATCGCCGGCGCCCGAACCATCACCGACGAACTCGTGGCCCTCTCCGACACCGGGCACGTCATGGCCGTGTCCGTCGATCTCTCGACGACGAGCGGGCCTGCCGAACTCGTGTCGCGCGCATCGCACTTCGGCGGCCTCGACATCCTCGTCAACAACGTCGGAGCCGTGACGCCGCGCACCGAGGGATTCCTCGCCGTGACCGACGAGGACTGGCTCGCCACGTTCAACCTCACGCTCATGGCCGGCGTGCGCACGACGCGCGCGGCCATCCCGCTGCTCCTCGAACGGGGCGCCGGCAACGTCGTCACGATCGCGTCGGTCAACGCCTACCTTCCCGACCCGGGCGTCATCGACTACGCGGCGGTGAAGGCCGCGGTCTGGAACCTGTCGAAGTCGCTGTCGAAGGAGTACGGCCCGCGCGGGCTGCGCTTCAACACGATCAGCCCAGGACCGGTGTCGACTCCGCTCTGGCTCGGCGAGACCGGCGTCGCGGCGACGATCGCCGCAAGCATGGGCGTGTCGTTCGACGAGGCCCGCGAACGCATCATCGAAGCGGGCGGCGGGTTCTCGACCGGGCGCTTCACCGAACCCGAGGAGGTCGCCGACCTCGTGCTGCTCCTCGCCAGCCGGCGCGCGGGCAATGTCACCGGTGCCGACTTCCTCATCGACGGCGGGCTCACGAAGGAGCTCTAGCCGCCGCTCCCATCCACCACCCGCCACCACCGAACCACCAACGCCTCACCGAACACGAAGGAGTTTCACCATGTCCAAGACCCCGGTGGTCTTCATCCACGGCCTCTGGATCCACGCCTCGGCGTGGGCGCCCTGGCAGGAGCTGTTCGCCGCCAACGGCTACGAGCCCAGTGCCCCAGGCTGGCCCGGAGACGCCGACACGGTCGAGGCGACGCGTGCGAACGCGGAGCACCTCGACGACGTCGGCATCGAGCAGATCTGCCACCACTACGCCGACTTCATCGACACGCTGGGCGCCAAGCCGATCGTCATCGGCCACTCGTTCGGCGGGCTCATCGCGCAGGAGCTGCTCGCGAACGACCTCGCCATCGCCGGCGTCGCGATCGACCCGGCGCCCATCAAGGGCGTGAAGACCCTGCCGTTCTCCCAGCTGCGCTCGGGCTTCCCCGTGCTGGGCAATCCCGCCAACAAGAAGCGGACGGTCTCGTTGAGCGCGAAGCAGTTCCGCTACAGCTTCGGCAACGCGATCTCCGAGGAGGAGTCCGACGCGCTCCACGCCGCGTGGACCATTCCCGGCCCGGGCCGCCCGCTCTTCGAGGACGCCACGGCGAACTTCACGCGCAACTCGCCGGCGACCGTCGACACCCACACCGCGGTTCGCGGACCGTTGCTGCTCGTGTCGGGCACCGAGGACCACACCGTGCCGAAGGCCGTGACGAAGGAGGTGCTCGGCCTCTACGCCGACAACCCCTCGTCGCTCACCGAGTACCGCGAGTTCGAGGGGCGCGGTCACTCCCTGACGATCGACAGCGGATGGCGGGATGTCGCCGACGCGACACTCGAGTGGCTCGCCACCCAGCGGCTCGACGCCGAGCAGCCGAGCACCGCATAGGCTCCGCGGGCATGTCGGCGGTGTCCTAGTCTGGCGCGCGAGGTTGTTCGTCAGAAGAGGGAGACGCCGACATGCCCGCTGCGCTCATCGAGGTGCGCCGACCGTACTCCGAGGCCGAAGAGGTCGCGATCATCGACGCGGTGCACGGCGCCCTCGTCGCGGCGTTCCGCGTTCCGCCCGAAGACCGGAACATTCGGCTCGTCGTGCACGAGCCGCATCGGTTCGCGATCTCGCCCGAGACGCCGCAGCCCGAGTTCCGCACCATCGTCACGATCGACTGCTTCGCCGGCCGGTCCGACGCGGCCAAGCGAGCCCTGTACGCCGAGATCGTCGAGCGGCTCGAGCACGTCGGCATCCCGCGGGGCCATGTCTCGACGATCATCCACGACATCCCGCGACAGAGCTGGGGGCTCTCGAGCGGAGAGGCCGCCGGCGACGTCGACCTGGGGTTCGAGGTCGAGGTCTGAGCGGATGCCGCGGGGCGCCCTCAGCGAGTGCGCGAGCGTGCGCGATTCGGCCGCGCCGCGGCATCCGGAACCGTGATGACCGGCACCCACTGGGTGACGACCGCGTCGACGACCATCGACCCGTCGGTCGGCCCGATGATCGCGATCGCCGTCGTCTCGGTCGGCACGGCGGGCTGCACGGGCATGCGCCCGAGGCGCCGGTGCTCGCGCACATAGGCGGGAACGAGCAGCACGACCGCACCGAGCCAGGCGAGCGGGTTGCTCCAGACGACGCCGACGAACCCGACGACGCCCGCCAGCACGACCGCGGCCGCGACGCGCATCACGAGCTCGACGACGCCGGTCACCGTCGGGATCAGCGTGTGGCCGAGCCCCTGCAGGGCGCCGCGCAGCACGAACAGCACACCGAGCAGCGTGTAGCTCAGGCCGTTGATGACGAGCATGAGCGTCGCCAGCTCGACGACGTCGTCCGACCCGTCGCCGACGAAGAGGCGCACGAGCGCCGTGCCGAAGACCACGAGGGTCACGCCGAGCACCACCGCGAGGATCACCGACATCCACGTCGCCTCGACGACGCCGCGCCTGATGCGGTCGGGGCGGCCGCCGCCTGAGTTCTGCGCGGCGTACATCGACACCGCGAGGCCCAGCGACTGCAGCAGCGCGACCGCGAGCCCGTCGACGCGGGAGGCGGTCGTGTACGCGGCGACGGCGTTCGCACCGAGGGCGTTGAGTGCGACCTGCACCGCGAGCGTGCCGATCGCGATGATCGACGCCTGGAAGCCCATCGGCAGGCCGAGTCGAAGGTGGGCCGCGACATCCGCCCATGAGATGCGCCAGTCGTCGCGGCGCAGGTGCAGCACCGGCACCCGTCGACGCACGTACTCGAGACACATCAGCACCGAGACCGCCTGCGCGACGACCGTCGCGAGCGCCGCGCCGCCGACCCCCCAGTCGAGCGGACCGACCATGAGCACCACGAGCCCGACGTTCAGCGCGCACGCGATGCTCAGGAAGACGAGCGGCGTGCGCGAGTCGCCGATCGAGCGGATGATCGCCGAGAGGTAGTTGAAGGCCATCATCGTCGAGGCCCCGAGGAAGCTGACCTGGGTGTAGACGGTCGCCTCGGCGAGCAGCTCGGGCGGGGTCTGCATGAGCACGAGTGCCGGCTCGGCGATGAGCGGGGCGACGACGGTGAGCACCAGGCTCAGGATGCCGGTGAGCAGCGTTCCCGTCGCCACCGAGCGCCGAACGGCTGCATGGTCGGTCGCCCCGAACGCCTGCGCGGTCGGGATCGCGAACCCGCTCGTGACACCCCACGCGAACCCGAGCAGCAGGAACAGCAGGCTGCCCGTCGCGCCGACCGCGGCGAGTGAGTCGACCCCGAGGTGACGGCCGACCACGATCGCGTCGGCGAACTGGTAGAGCTGCTGCACCACGTTGCCGATGAGCAACGGGATCGAGAAGAGCAGGATGACGCGCCAGGGGCGTCCGGTGGTCAGGGCGGTGGACATCGGTGAGGCTTTCGCGGACGTGTGCGGTCAGGATTCGGCGGTCCGCTCGGGCACCGCGGCGACCAGTGTATCGAATCGATTCGATACGCGCACCGGGTGCCGCACCCGATGCTGCGCCCGGCGTTGCACACGCGCGCCGTGACACACCCCCCTGCGGCGGCCGCGCGGGCGCTCCCTCCGAGGGCCGCTAGCCCTGCACCATGTCGGCGAAGCGCGAGAAGTGGCCGTGGAACGCGACCGTGATGGTGCGGGTGGGACCGTTACGGTGCTTGGCGACGATCAGGTCGGCCTCGCCGGCGCGGGGGCTGTCGCGCTCGTATGCGGACTCGCGGTGCAGCAGGATCACCATGTCGGCGTCCTGCTCGATCGAGCCCGACTCGCGCAGGTCGCTGAGGGCGGGCATCTTGTCGGCGCGCTGCTCGGGGCCACGGTTCAGCTGCGAGAGGGCGATGACCGGCACCTGGAGCTCCTTCGCGAGCAGCTTCAACGCACGCGAGAACTCCGAGACCTCCTGCTGGCGGCTCTCGACGCGCTTGCCGCTCGTCATGAGCTGCAGGTAGTCGATGACCACCATCTTGAGTCCGACGCGCTGCTTGAGGCGTCGGCACTTGGCGCGGATCTCGACCAGCGTCATGTTCGGGGAGTCGTCGATGTAGAGCGGCGAGTCGTTGATGCGGCCGCGGGTCGACGCGATGGTGGTCCAGTCGCGCGTGTCGACGGTGCCCTTTCGCATGTTCTGGAGGGGAACGGATGCCTCGGCCGAGAGCAGGCGCATCGCGATCTCGCTCTTGCCCATCTCGAGGCTGAAGAACACGGCGGGCAGACCGTTGGTGATGGCCGCGGAGCGGGCGAAGTCGAGCGCGAGGGTCGACTTTCCCATGGCGGGACGGGCGGCGACGATGATCATCTGGCCGGGGTGGAACCCGTTGGTGAGGTCGTCGAGGTCGGCGAACCCGGTGGGCACGCCCGTGAACTTGCCGTCGGTGTGCTTGGCCGCCTCGATCTCGTCGATGGCCACCGTGACGGCCTCGGAGAGCGGCACGTAGTCTTCGGTCTCGACCGAGCCGGTGACGGAGTAGATCTCGGCCTGGGCGTTGTTGACGAGGTCGACGACCTCGCCCTCTCCGGCGTAGCCCATCTGCACGATGCGGGTGCCGGCCTCGACGAGGCGGCGGAGCAGCGCGCGCTCGGCGACGATCGACGAGTAGAAGCCGGCGTTCGCGGCCGTCGGCACGATGCTCGTGAGCGTGTGCAGGTACTCGATGCCGCCGGCGCGCTGGAGGTCGCCGGTCTTCGTGAGTTCGTCGGTGACGGCGATGACGTCGGTCGGCTCGCCGTGCGAGTAGAGGGTGAGGATCGCGTTGAAGACGACCTCGTGCTTCGGCACGTAGAAGTCGACGCCTCGCACGGTCTCGATGACGTCGGCGACGGCGTCCTTCGAGAGCATCATGCCGCCGAGGGCGCTCTGCTCTGCGAGGAGGTCGTGCGGCGGCACGCGTTCGCCGCGGCGGGCGCCACCGTCGTCGGCCGGTTCGGCGAGCCCGATGTGCGCGATCGACAACTCCATGACCTCCGGTTCCAGCCCTCGGGCCGCGTGCGTGTGCGCCCATGACCGAGTCTCGGCCGAACCACTGACATGGGGGCTTCGGCACGCTGAGAACGGGTTGATCGATGGGCGCTGCTTCACGATATGGAAGCGATCTCCACAGCACAACCCAGCCTGTGGATAACTCTGGGGAGAATCTGGGCGAAACGCCGTGGAACATGTGCAATCAGCCTGTGGATATCTGTGGAAATCCCGTGAATTACATGGGTTGAATTCTGATCTGATCAGGCTTTTGCAGTTTCCACACCTGTGTGGAAAAAGTTCTTGAGAACTCCACGGTGTGCGATACCCCACCTGTGTACAACAGTCTCAGCCAACACTGATGAATCCTTGCTTTCGCGCCCGTTTCGATGCTAGCGGGCGACGCGCAGGGCATGCCCTTCTACAGCCCTCCACGGCCCCGTCAGCGACCTCGGATGCGCTTGGGCGGTGACCCACTGCGACATGCTAAACGGCGGCCCGGGCCGAAGCCCGAACCGCCGTTCGTCATGCCTGCGCGAATTACTTCGCGGCAACCACCTGGAGGGTGATCGTGGCCGAGAGCTCGTCGTGCAGACGCACGATGGCCTCGTGGTCGCCGACCGACTTGATCGGCGAGGGGATCGTGACCTTGCGCTTGTCGACCGAGCCGAGACCGGCGGCCTCGACCGCAGCCGCGACGTCGGAGGTCTTGACGGAGCCGAAGAGGCGTCCGCCGACGCCGGCCTTGACGGCCAGCTTGACCTTGCCCGACTCGAGCGAGGCCTTGAGGGCCTGCGCGTCTTCGAGCGAGTGCAGGGCGCGAGCCGCGCGAGCGGCCTTGATCTGGTCGACCTGCTTCTCGCCACCGCGGGTCCACGGAGTCGCGAAGCCCTGGGGGACGAGGTAGTTACGTGCGTAGCCGTTCTTGACCTCGACCACGTCGCCGGCGGCACCGAGGCCGGTGACCTCGTGCGTGAGAATAACCTTTGCCATTGTCGTGCTCCTTAGCGGCCCGAGCCCGAGTAGGGCAGAAGCGCCATCTCACGTGCGTTCTTCACGGCACGGGCGATGAGGCGCTGCTCCTGCACGGAGACACCGGTGATGCGGCGGGCGCGGATCTTTCCACGCTCGGAGATGAACTTGCGAAGGGTCGCAACGTCCTTGTAATCGATGATGCCGACCTTGATCGACTTCGCCGGGGCGGCGTTCTTCGCGCCCTTCCCGCGGCTCGGCTTGCGGCGATCGCCGCTGCTCTTTCCAGCCATTGGATTTCCTGTCTATTGAAGATGGTGTGCGAATCGGATGCAGCGGCGGGCCGCATCTGATTCACCGGCCGTGAGGCCTAGAAGGGCGTCTCGTCGCCGTAGTTCGTTCCGGGCGTGTTCCACACGTCGCCGCCGCCGCCGCCCGACTGGGCTGCGGGGGCACTGGGTGCCCATGCGTCGTCGGACTGGTTGCCGCCGCCCCCGTAGGAGCCGCCGCCACCGCCGCCGACCGCACCGCGGTTGGAGGGTGCACGCGTGATGGAAGCCGTCGCGTACCGGAGCGAGGGACCGATCTCGTCGATCTCCAGCTCGATGGAGGTGCGCTTCTCGCCTTCCTTCGTCTCGTAGGAACGCTGCTTGAGACGTCCGGTAGCGATGACCCGGGAACCCTTGGTGAGCGATCCCGCGACGTGCTCGGCGAATTCACGCCAGCAGCTCGCACGCAGGAACAGCGCTTCGCCGTCCTTCCACTCGTTGGCCTGACGATCGAACGTCCGGGGAGTGGAAGCGATGGTGAAGTTGGCAACCGCCAGTCCGCCCTGCGTGTAACGCAGTTCGGGATCTGCCGTGAGGTTGCCCACCACAGTGATGATGGTCTCGCCTGCCATGGGGACTAGGCGTCCTTCTTGGCCGAAGCGGCAGCCTTCTTGGCGGCCTTCTCTTCCTGAGCCTTCGCGTGAGCGGCGACCTGTGCGATCGCCTCTTCGGCGCGGAGCACCTTCGTGCGCATGACGGCCTCGCTGAGGTTCAGCTGGCGGTCGAGCTCGTCGGTGGTCTTGGACTCGGCGGTGAAGTCGACGACGGCGTAGATGCCCTCGTTCTTCTTGTTGATCTCGTAGGCCAGGCGACGACGTCCCCAGATGTCGACCTTGTCGACACTGCCGCCATCGTTTCGGATGACGTTGAGGAACTTGTCAAGGCTGGGAGCAACGGTGCGCTCATCGATCTCGGGATCGAGGATAACCATCAGCTCGTACTGGTGCATGACTAACCCACCTCCTTCGGACTCAAACGGCTACAGGATCTCTGCAGCAGGAGGGTTGTGCATACGCCACCCGAGGAGGCCTCACATTCGAGGCGCACGGGCAACCTTGACAGCATAGCGGATGCCGCGTTCCGGCGCCATTCCGCGCGGAACCGCTCAGCGGGCTCAGGCCTCGCGGGCGGCCCACCAGGCGCGCAGGCGCTGCTCCGCGGCATCCGCACCGATGGGGCCCTCGTCGAGGCGCACCTCGAGCAGGTGGCGGTAGGCCTCGCCCACGATCGGCCCCGGCGGAATGGAGAGGAGGCGCATGATGTCGGCGCCGTCGAGCTCGGGGCGCACGGCCGCCAGCTCCTCTTCTTCGGCGAGCACGGCGATGCGCTCCTCGAGGTCGTCGTACGCGAATCCGAGGCGATCGGCCTTGCGCCGATTGCGGGTCGTCACGTCGGCCCTGGTCAGGATGTGCAGTCGCTCGAGCTGGTCGCCGGCGTCGCGCACGTAGCGTCGAACCGCGGAGTCGGTCCACGCGGCATCCGCGTAGCCGAAGAAGCGCAGGTGCAGCTCGATGAGGCGCGAGACCGCCGCGATCGTGTCGTTGTCGAAGCGCAGGGCGCGCAGGCGCTTGCGCGCGAGCTTCGCGCCGACGACGTCGTGGTGGTGGAACGACACCACCCCGCCCGACTCGAGGCGGCGCGTGCCGGGCTTGCCGATGTCGTGCAGCAGCGCCGTGAGGCGCACCACGAGGTCGGGGGAGTCGAGGTTGCCGCGCGAGAGCTCGTAGTCGATGGCCTGGTCGAGCACGGTGAGCGAGTGCTCGTAGACGTCCTTGTGGTGATGGTGCTCGTCGACCTCGAGCCGCAGGGCCGGCACCTCGGGCAGCACCCGCTCGGCGAGGCCCGACTCGACCAGCAGACGGATGCCGCCGCGGGGCGACGAGGTCAGCAGCAGCTTCGAGAGCTCGTCGCGCACGCGTTCGGCCGAGATGCGGTCGATCTCGGGGGCGAGCGCCGACATCGCCGCGAGCGTTCCCGCTTCGACCTCGAAGCCGAGCTGGGCCGAGAAGCGGGCGGCCCGCAGCATGCGCAGGGGGTCGTCGCCGAACGAGCGCTCGGGGGCCGCCGGCGTGCGGAGCGTCTTCGCGAGCAGGTCCTCGACGCCGCCGGTCGGATCGACGAGCTCGAGCTTCGGCAGGCGCAGCGCCAGCGCATTGACCGTGAAGTCGCGCCGGCCGAGGTCGCCGTCGAGGCTCGAGCCGAAGACCACCTCGGGCTTGCGCGAGTCGCCGTCGTACGAATCGGCGCGGTAGGTCGTGATCTCGACCGTCTCGCCCGCGACCTTGGCACCGATGGTGCCGAACGCCCGGCCGATGTCCCAGTGCGCCTCGGCGATGGGCTTCACGATCGCGAGGATCTCGTCTGGCGTGGCATCCGTCGTGAAGTCGAGGTCGTTCACGGACCGGCCGAGGAACGCGTCGCGGACCGGACCGCCGACGAGGGCGAGCTCGTGCCCCGCTCGCTCGAACGCCGTGGCGAGCTTCGAAACCGTCGGCGAAGCCGCCAGCTCGCCCAGCCGGTCGAGGGCCGCCGCGACACTCTGCATGCCTCCCATGTTAAGCGGGGCGGATGTCGCCGGCCGTCGCCCGCCGACGGCCGCACGCCCGAACCGCGTCGCCCGCGGCATCCGCCGGTCATCGCGAAGCTGTGCAAACACGCACAGGCGCGCCGAATGCAGGTCGTAGAATCGCCACCATGGCCGACTCGAATGCTGCGCGTCGTCGCGCCCGCAGGCGAGTCGGATCCACCGGCGCCACGGGTGTGCGCCGCACCCTCGTCTTCACCGGCGCCGCCCTCGCGGTGGCGGCGCTCGCGCTCGTTCCGCTGTCGGCGGCCACCGGCGGGTCCGACACCGTCGGCGACATCCAAGACGTGCTGTTCGGCACCGAGAATGCGACCGACCCGACCGCGGGCGACGTCGACGGCGACGACCCGGGCTCGAGCAGCACGGCGATGCTCAATGGCGCAACGCCAGAGGGCGGCGCCGAGGGCGTGCTGCTGAGCATCGCGCCGACGCTCGCGCCGACCTTCACGCCCGGCGCCGCGAACAGCCCCGTCACCATCACGGTCGAGCTCGTCAACCGCAGCGGCTCGTTCGTCGAAGCCGGCTCGGTGCGCCTCGTGCGCTCCGCCGGCACGATCGACGACGATGCGGAGCTCGATGCATGGCTCGCCGAGCTCGACGCCGGAGCAGCCTTCGGCACGAGCAGCGTGGTCATCGGCGAAGAGGGCTCCCGCACGCTCGCGGCCGGCGGCGTGACCCAGGTCGCGTTCACGGTTCCCGCCGCGGCCTTCGCCGACCTCGCCGCCTCGCCCGTCATCGGGCTCGGCGCAGAGCTGCAGATCGGCGACACCGTCACGTCCACCGGCACGTCGGCGTTCGCGAACTCCGCGGTCGCGTCGACGGGGGCACCCCTCGCGCTGCTCGCGCCGATCACGGTGCCCGCGTCGTCGTCCGGCCTGATCGGCAGCGAAGACCTCGAGAACTGGACCTCCGAATCCGGCCTGCTGACCCGGCAGCTCGATGCACTCGACGGCCGGCAGGTCGCGATCGGCATCGACCCGCGCGTCATCGCGTCCATCCGCGTGCTCGGCACCTCGGCGCCGCAGACGGCGATCGACTGGCTCGATCGGCTCGCGGCGATGCCGAACGAGACCTTCCCGCTCGGCTACGCCGACGCCGATCTCGCACTTCAGGCGCAGGTCGGCCTCGCGGCACCGCTGCAGCCGATCTCGTTCGCCGACGCACTCGATCCCGACGACTTCGTCGCCGACCCCGCAGACGAGCAGGGCGAGAGCGAGGTCGACCCCTCGCCAGAAGCGACCGACGGCCCCGACGCAGGTGACGCCGAGGCCACGCCCACGCCGACGCCGACGCCCACCGAGCCGCCGTCGCCCGTGCCGAGCCTCGAAGAGCTGCTCGACTGGCCGTACACGCGCACCGACATCGCCTGGCCCGGCGACACGACCGTCGGCCCCGGCAACCTCGCCTTCTTCAGCTCTGCCGGACTCACGACGACCGTGCTCGACGCGGCCAATGTCAGCCCGCTCGACGGCTCGCGCGCCTCGGCACTCGTCGACGGCGGCACGGCGATCGTCTCCGACGAAGACCTCACCGAGGCGGTCCGCACCGCCGGCGTGGCCTCGACCGACCTCGAGTGGCGCGACGCCACCGGTGAGGTGCTCGCGCGTGCCGCACTCGACGCGTCGACGAGCGGCTCGAGTGCACCCCTGCTCGCGACCTTCGGACGCGACTACGGCATGATCTCCGACCGGGTGAGCGACCTCCTCGACGAGCTCGCGAACTCGTCCTTCGTCTCACTCACCGGCCTCGCCCAGACGATCGGCTCGCCGCCCGTCGCCCGAGCCCTCGTCGATTCGACCGAAGACGAGGCCCGCCGCACGCTCGCCGAGAGCATGATCACCGCCGAGGCCGACGTCGACGCGTTCGCCTCGGTGCTCGACGAGCCGACCGACCTCACCGGCCCGGTGCGCCGCGAGCTGCTCGCGCTCTTCGACGTCGGCTGGCTGGCCACCCCCGCCGAGTGGAGCAGCTCAGCGAATGACTGGCTCACCGTGCAGCGCGAGCGGGTCGACGCGATCTCCGTCGTTCCCAGCAGCACGGTGCTGATCGTCGCGAGCGAGACCGGCATCCCCGTCACGGTGCAGAACGGCCTGCCGTACACGGTCACCGTCGAGGTCGACGTCGCCCCGTCCAACGGCCGCCTCGTCGTCGACGAGCCCGTGCAGGTCACCGTCGAGCCCGAGTCCCGCAGCACCGTCAGCGTGCCCGTGGCCGCCGGCCTCGGCAACGGCGAGGTCCAGCTGGCCGTCTCGCTCCGGTCGCTCACGGGCGTCTCCGTCGGCTCGACGGTCATGATCACGGCCGACGTGCGCGCCGACTGGGAGGGCCTCGGCGCCGCGATCCTCGGCGGCATCGTCATCATCGTGTTCGGCATCGGCATCTGGCGCAACATCCGCCGCCGGCGCAGGGCACGAGCAGCGGATGCCGCGGCGGCGAGCGGCGGCGGCGAGGCCGGCGCCGGCGTGGTCGACGACCCGGTCGGCGGCGGCGACGTTGCCGTCGAAGGGCAGACGGATTCCGCGGAGTCCACCCCACCAGTGCCTGCCGAGCCCGCCGAGCCTGCCGAGCCTGCCGAGCCGAACGATTCCACGAGTGAGACGAGCGAACGACACGATGACTGACGATCGCATCGGGCGTGCGAGCCTGTTCCTCGCTTCAGGAACGCTCGTCTCGCGCGTGCTCGGCTTCGTGAAGGCCATCGTGCTCGCGGGCACGATCGGTGTCGTCGGATCGATCAGCGCCGACGCGTTCGCGGTCGCGAACGGCCTGCCGAACACGGTCTACGTGATCGTCGCCGGCGGCGTGCTCAGCGCGGTGCTCGTGCCGCAGATCGTCCGCTCCTCGGCCCATGCCGATGGTGGCAGCGGCTACATCAACAAACTCCTCACGCTCGCGATGGTGATCCTGCTCGGCGCGACGGTCGTCGCCACGGCGGCCGCACCCCTGCTCACGGCGCTCTACGCCGGATCGAACGAGGAGATCCTGCCGCTGGCCATCGCGTTCGCCTGGTGGTGCATGCCCCAGATCTTCTTCTACGGCATGTACACGCTGCTCGGCGAGGTGCTGAACGCGCGCAGGAGCTTCGGCCCCTTCACCTGGGTTCCGGTGCTGAACAACATCGTCGCGATCGTCGGCCTCGTGGTGTTCGGCTTCGTGTTCGGCTTCGACCCCGACGGACTCCGAGACGTCGGCGACTGGACCGGCGGAATGGTCGCCCTGCTCGCAGGATCTGCGACGCTCGGCATCGCCGCGCAGGCGCTCATCCTCTTCTGGTTCTGGCGTCGGGTCGGGCTGCGCTTCAAGCCCGACTTCGCGTGGCGCGGCGTGGGCCTTCGAACCGCAGGCCGACTCGCCGGATGGACCTTCGGCATGCTGCTCCTCACGACGCTCGCCGGCATCGTGCAGACCCGCGTGCTCATCGTCGCAACCGGCCAAGGCGCCTCGGTCGCGGCGTTCGACACCGCCTGGCTCGTGTTCATGCTGCCGCACTCCGTCATCACGGTCTCGATCGCGACGGCGTACTTCACGCGCATGAGCGAGCACGCCCACCTCGAAGACCTCGACGAGGTGCGCAACGACTTCTCGAGCGCCGTGCGCGGCGTGCTCGTGATCCTCGTACTCGCGTCGGCCGGGCTGATGGTCGTCGCGTACCCGTTCGGCGCCGTGTTCCAGACCGGGTTCGTCGCGGCATCCGCCATCGGAAACATCCTCATCGCCCTGACGATCGGCCTCCTGGCCTTCAGCCTGCTGTTCGTCGTGCAACGCACGTTCTACGCGCTGAACGACACGCGCACGCCGTTCTTCTTCACGCTCTTCCAGGTGGTCGTCTTCTCGATCGCGGCCTTCGCCTGCCTGCTGCTGCCCGAGGAATGGATCGGCGTCGGCGTCGCCCTCGCGACCACCCTCGCCGTTCTCGCGCAGTTCGTGCTCGCCACGCTGCTCCTCCGCCGCCGCCTCTCGACGCTCGACGGTCGTCGCATCGGCGTCGCGGTCGGCCGATCGCTGCTTGCCCTCGTGGTTCCGGTCGTCGCCGGACTCGCGCTGCTCGTCGCCCTCGGTGGAACCACCGATGGCGGTTACGCGGTCTCCAGCAGGGTCGGTGCCATCGTCTCCATGATCATCATCGGCGTCGTCATGTCGGGCCTCTACTTCGGCGGCCTCTGGCTGCTGCGTTCGCCCGAGTTCCGAGGGTTCGCCGAGCCGGTCCTCGCGCGCCTGCGCCGGCGCTGAGCCGCCGCAGGCCGCGCGCGCAGGGCAGAGGCGCGGCGCTCGAACTCGGGTCGCCCGCGGCATCCGTCACATACCGGGAAGCGCCGAGGGCTGCGGAATACGCGACGCCTAGACTGTGTTGATCATGTCGTTGCCTCCGATCGGTCCAACGATTCGGATGCCACGAACCATCGACAGACGACAGGAGCCGCCTTGCGCGACATCATCATCATCGGCTCGGGTCCCGCGGGCTTCACCGCGGCGATCTATGCCGCCCGCGCAGAGCTGAAGCCGCTGCTCATCGCCAGCTCCGTCGAGATCGGCGGCGAGCTGATGAACACGACCGAGGTCGAGAACTTCCCGGGCTTCCCCGAGGGCATCATGGGCCCCGATCTCATGGGCAAGCTGCAGGCGCAGGCCGAGCGATTCGGCACCGAGGTCGTCTACGACGACGTCGTCTCGCTCGACATCGACGGCCCCGTCAAGCGCGTCACGCTGGGCAACGGCGAGACCCACGAGGCTGCTGCGCTCATCTACGCGACCGGCTCCGCCTATCGCAAGCTCGGCCTGCCCGAAGAAGAGGTCCTGTCGGGCCACGGCCTCTCGTGGTGCGCCACCTGCGACGGCTTCTTCTTCCGCCAGAAGACCATCGCGGTCGTCGGCGGTGGCGATTCCGCCATGGAGGAGGCCACCTTCCTCACGCGCTTCGCCGACAAGGTCTACGTGATCCACCGCCGCGACAGCCTCAAGGCGTCGAAGATCATGCAGCAGCGCGCCGTCGACAACGAGAAGATCGAGTTCGTGTGGAACTCCGAGGTCGCCGCCATCCAGGGCACGACTGCGGTGACCGGCGTCACCCTGCGCGACACGGTCACGGGCGAGGAGCGCCTGCTCGAGCTCGACGGCCTGTTCGTCGCGATCGGCAACGACCCCCGCACCCACCTCGTGCACGGCAAGCTCGACCTGACCGCAGAGGGCACCATCTGGGTCGACGGCCGCACGTCGAAGACCTCGCTGCCCGGCGTCTTCGCGGCCGGCGACGTCATCGACCCCCACTACCGCCAGGCCGTCACGGCTGCCGGTTCGGGCACGGTCGCCGCACTCGACGCCGAGCACTTCCTGGCGGCACTCGGCAACGAGCGCGCCGCCGAGGCGCTGCTCGAGAACGAATTCGTCTCGGTCGACTGACCGACGACGCCCACCCGCTTCAACCTGAGGAGAAACCCATGACCGCACGTGCCGTGACCGAGGCCACCTTCGAGCAGGAGGTCCTGAACAACGAGAAGGCCGTCCTGGTCGACTTCTGGGCCGAGTGGTGCGGCCCGTGTCGCGCGGTCAGCCCGATCCTCGACCAGATCGCGACCGAGCACGCCGACAAGCTCGACATCGTCAAGCTCAACGTCGACGAGAACCCGCAGCTCGCGATGAAGTACCAGATCACCGCGATCCCCGCATTCAAGGTCTTCCAGAAGGGCGAGGTCGTCAAGACCGTCATCGGCGCGAAGCCGAAGCCCGCCCTCGAGGCCGACCTCGCCGCCTACATCGCGTAGCCGGCCGCCTCGTAACGCCTCGAGACCCGCCCGGCACACGCCGGGCGGGTCTTCTGCATCTCCGGGCCGCCCGCCTTCACCGGGCGACCCGGTGCGAATCACCCCACCATGCGGCAATTAGCATGGAACAACCTCGAACAGAACGGAAGCATCCCTCGTGACCTCTGACGGCGTCCCCCAGCGGACCGGCAACAACCTCGACCCGTGGTACGCGAACTACGCCGAGCGAGCCGCCGGCCTGGCCGCCTCCGAGGTCCGAGCACTGTTCGCCGTCGCCTCGCGCCCCGAGGTCGTCTCGCTGGCCGGTGGCATGCCGTACGTGTCTGCGCTGCCGCAGGACCTGATCATCTCGTCGATGGATCGGGTCATGCGCACTGACGGACCGACTGCGTTGCAATACGGCTCTGGTCAGGGAATTCCGGCACTGCGTGAGCACATTCTCGACGTCATGGCACTCGAGGGCATCAAGGGTTCGGTCGACAACGTGGTGACCTCGACCGGGTCGCAGCAGGCCCTCGACCTCGTGGCGAAGCTGTTCATCGATCCGGGCGACGTGATCCTCGCCGAATCGCCCAGCTACGTCGGCGCGCTCGGCGTCTTCCGTTCATACCAGGCGAACGTCGTGCACGTCGCGATGGACGAGAACGGCCTGATCCCCGAGGCGCTCCGTCAGACCATCGCGCACTTGCGAGGCCAGGGCCGTCGCATCAAATTCCTCTACACGATCCCGAACTTCCACAACCCGGCGGGCGTCACGCTCTCGGCAGAGCGGCGCCCCGAGATCCTCGAGATCTGCCGTTCGAACGAGATCCTCGTGCTCGAGGACAACCCCTACGGTCTCCTGCATTTCGATGAGCCCGCGCCGAACGCACTCCGCTCGCTCGACCCCGAAGGCGTCATCTACCTCGGCTCGTTCTCGAAGACGCTCGCGCCCGGATTCCGCGTCGGCTGGGCGCTCGCGCCCCACGCCATCCGCGAGAAGCTCATCCTGGCGGCCGAGTCGGCAATTCTCTCACCCAGCTCGTTCAGCCAGCTCGTCGTCTCCGAGTACCTGTCGTCGACCGACTGGCGTGCGCAGATCGACACCTTCCGCGGCGTCTATCGTGAACGGAAGGACGCCATGATCGAAGCGCTGGGGGAGTACCTCCCGCAGCTCAGCTGGACCAACCCCAATGGTGGCTTCTACGTCTGGGTCACCATGCCCGATGTACTGGATTCGAAGCAGATGCTGCCGCGTGCAGTGAAAGAGCTCGTTGCCTACACGCCCGGCACGGCGTTCTTCGCAGACGGTCGCGGCCGGCACGCGATGCGTCTGTCGTTCTGCTATCCGACGCCCGAGGCGATCCGGGTCGGCATCCGCCGACTCGCGACCGTCGTCAATGGCGAACTCGACCTGCTCGACACGTTCGCCGGCACCGGCACGCTTCAGCTCCCGGCGAAGGCCGGCATCGAGCTCGCACCCCCGTCCGACCTCAAGTAGTGGAGAAACCCCAGATCATGAGCGATTCCAGCGGTCTGCACGTCGTCGTTCTCGCGGGTGGCATCTCCCACGAGCGTGACGTCTCGCTTCGTTCCGGACGCCGCGTCGCCGACGCCCTCGCGGCAGCCGGCCATCGAGTGGTGCTCCGCGATCCCGATGCCGGACTCCTGCCATTCCTGTCGAACGAGCGTCCCGACGTCGTGTTCCCCGCATTGCACGGCTCGAGCGGTGAAGACGGTTCACTGCTCGGCCTTCTCGACGCCATCGGAATTCCGACGGTCGGCTCCAGCGCCGCAGCGGCGCGCCGCGCGTGGTCGAAGCCCGTCGCGAGTTCACTCATCGCCGCATCAGGTGCCGCCGTGCCCGGATCGATCGTGCTCTCGCACGAGTCGTTCCGCGAACTCGGCGCTTCGGGCGTGCTGCGGGTCGTGCGTGAGGCGCTCGCGGGTGAACTCGTCGTGAAGCCCGCCATGGGCGGATCCGCGCAGGGCGTCAGCATCGTCACCGACCCGAACGATCTGCCGCGCGCCATGGTCGATGCCTTCACGTACGCCGACATCGTCGTGGTCGAGCGCCGCGTCATCGGCACCGAGATCGCGGTCGGCATCGTCGACACCGGCGACGGCCCTGTCGCGCTGACTCCCGTCGAGATCGACCCGACGGCCGGCATCTACAGCTTCCAGGCTCGCTACAACGCCGGGGAGACGACGTTCTACGCCCCCTCGCGTCTCGACTCGTCCGCGATCGAGACGGTCGCCGCGGCCGCGATCCATGCGCACCTGACGCTCGGCCTTCGTGATCTCTCGCGGATCGACTTCATCGTGGATGCCGCCGGCGTGCCGTGGTTCCTCGAGGCGAACGTGCTGCCCGGTCTGACCGAGACCTCTTTGGTTCCCCTCGCGATCGAGGCGTTCGGAACGGATGCCTCGACGGTGTACTCCGGACTCGTGCACGCCGCCGTCGCGCGGGCGGAACGTACCGCCCGCAGCTGACCGTCCAATCGGTCCGCCGCACCCGGCGATGACGAATGGCCCTCGATCCGCGTGGATCGAGGGCCATTTCTCGTCGATTTCAGTTCGTCAGGAACGATTCTGAGCGCGAACCCGAATCACACTCCATCGAGATCCTCGCCCAAGTCCGTCAGGATGCGGCGAAGGTCTTGAACCGTCGCGAAATCTATGCTGATCTGGCCTTTTCGTGCACCCAAAGCGATCTTCACGCGGGTGTTCAATCGATCACCCAGTCGGGTCGCGAGATCGTCCAGGAAATCCTGTCGCTTCCCGGCCGCGGGCTTCGCGCGCGAGGGCGCGGGCGCCGTGGAGGTCGCTGCGGCCTCGGCGGCTCGGACCGAGAGTTCCTCGTTGACGATCTTGTCCGCGAATCGCTGCATGGATGCGGCGTCGCCGGCGGTCGCGAGGATCGCCCGCGCATGGCCGGCGCTCAGCACGCCGGCAGCCACCCGAAGCTGTACCGGCTCCGGCAGCTTCAGGAGTCGGAGCGTGTTCGAGATCTGCGGGCGCGAACGACCGATGCGGTTCGCAAGTTCCTCCTGCGTGATTCCGAAGTCGGCGAGCAGCTGCTGGTACGCCGAGGCCTCTTCGAGTGGATTGAGCTGCGAGCGGTGGAGGTTCTCGAGCAGCGCGTCCCGGAGCATGTCCTCGTTCGCGGTGTCCTTCACGACCGCGGGGATCGAGTCCAGGCCGGCGGCCTTCGTCGCACGAAGACGACGCTCACCCATGACGAGCTCGTACTTGCCGGGCTGATCGGGGTGCGGTCGCACGACGATGGGCTGGAGCACTCCGAACTCACGGACCGAGTGCACGAGCTCAGCGAGGTCGTCGGGGTCGAAGACGCTTCGTGGCTGCGCGGCGTTGGGCACGATGTCTTCAGGATTCAACCGCGCGAGGCGCGCGCCCGGAACGTTCAGGAGCCCTGCATCGTCGGCCGCCTGCTCGACGACTGCGACCGTGGTGGCCGTTGTCGCCGGTGTCGCCTCGACGCCCGGGAAGAAGACATCCACCGGGCGAACCGCGCCGTCGGTGGAATCGCTCGACGGGATGAGGGCGCCGATGCCTCGCCCGAGGCCGGTGCGCTTGGTGGCCATCAGATTCCTTCCTTCTGTGCCGCCGCCGCAATCGCAGCGCGCTGCGCGATCTCCGCCGCAGCCTCACGATACGAGAGCGAGCCAGAGGAGGAGTAGTCGTAGCTGATCACGCTCTGGCCGTAACTCGGTGCCTCAGACACGCGGACCGAGCGGGGGATGATCGTCTCGAGGGTCTCCGCAGGGAAGTGGTCGCGCACCTCTTGAGCCACCTGCTGTGCGAGGTTGGTGCGCGAGTCGTACATCGTAAGCAGGATCGTCGAGAGACGCAGCTCGGGGTTGAGGTGCTTCTCGATGAGTTCGATGTTGCTGAGCAGCTGAGAGAGACCCTCGAGCGCGTAGTACTCGCACTGGATCGGAATCAGCACTTCGCGCGCGGCGACGAAGGCATTGATCGTCAACAGGCCGAGCGACGGCGGGCAGTCGATGAACACGTAGTCGTACGGGCGCTCCATCGAAGCCAGGTGCTTGTCGATCGCCCGGCGAAGTCGCTGCTCACGAGCGACCAGCGAGACGAGCTCGATCTCCGCGCCCGCGAGGTGGATGGTGGCAGGCACGCAGTCGAGCCGTTCGTGCTCCGTCGAAGGGCGCACGACCTGCGCCAACTCGAGGTCGGCGACGAGCACTTCATAGACACTTTGCTGATCGGAACGGTGGTCGACGCCGAGCGCGGTCGAGGCGTTCCCCTGCGGGTCGAGGTCGACCACGAGCACTTGCGCGCCGGATCGAGCGAGCGCGGCGGCCAGGTTCACGGCCGATGTCGTCTTCCCGACTCCGCCCTTCTGGTTCGAGATAGTGAAGACGCGCGTGGTTGCCGGAAGCGGAAGCACCGCGGTCTCGAGTGCGATGCGTCGACGAGTCTCGTCGGCAATCTGGTCAGCCAGGGGGGTTCCTCCGTATTCAGCGGACGTTTCACGTGAAACATCCGGAGCAATCATCTTCTCAGGCAGCACCTGAGCGGGAGCAGCGACCGGGGGCGTGGCCGCGGTCGGCTGCGCGTCGGTCGAGTCGGCGTGGTCGCTCGGGTCGCGATCGACTTCGAGCGAGGGTGGCGACGGGAAGGCGTTCGTTTCACGTGAAACGTCTCGATCGACCGGCACGACCAGATCCGTGGAAGCGTCGCGGCTAGGTGATTCCGTTGGGGTCTCGGACGCTTCAGCCACGCTCTTCGTGTCTTCATCCGGCTGTGGCAGTGCATCTGGGCCACTCGACTCGATGTCGCGGCCAGAAATGCTCAGCGCCTGATCGTTCTCCACAGCGCTGGCCTCTGCTGTGTCGAGGTGGGGGATCGGCTGGCTGGTGTCGTCGACGTCCGCGCGCTGATCCTTAGCGTCGGGTGCGTCGGGTGCCGCGATGGCCGCCGCGCGTGCCGAGTGCAGCGAGCTGACCGTATCAGCGGCCGCATCACCGACGATCTCGCGGATGACGTCCTCGAGCAGGCGATCGGGTTCACTCTGCGTATGGACGTGGGGGGTGGCATCCGCGGGCACGTCGGTGTCCGCAAAAGCTGCCGCCGTCGCAGCGTCCCAGTCGTACGATGCACCTCGGGATGCAACAGCTGGAGGTACTGGGGGAGTGGATGAAGCCGTGAGCGAGGGCGACGACGTGGTCGCTTCGCCCGCACCGACAGCGGGGGCCGACAACGGCGCGCGCTGGAACAGCTCTTGTCCACCACGTTCTGGTGAGGCGTACGCGACAGGAGCTGTCGATTCGACGGGCGCCGGGGGGGCAGTCGGAGTTGGCGGCTCGGGAACCGCCGGCCGCAAGCCCACAGGCTGTGGCGGCGAATCAGATGGGTGCTGCACTGGGGGATCGGTCTTCGCTCGGATCGCGGACGGGTCGATTTCGGGGATTGGTTCGGGCTGAGGCCGACGCCGATGAAACCATCCGCGTCCTCCGCCCTGCGCCATGCCGAATTCTCCAAACCTGATCCGTCATTCCCCACGATCGGGTGCCCACCATGTGCGGTGCGACGTCGCCGCCGCGCCAGACAGTCAAGCTTACTGGCGGCACTGACGTAGACCGACGGATCACACGGTATTGCCATGTGAACTCCACTTCATGTTCGTGCAGGAAGGACATATCGCCGGCCGAGCGGATGTTTCACGTGAAACTCTTCGACGGAATGCGTGGTGCGCCTGCTGACCTATCGGCACCCGCTGGGCCAGCCTGGAGTTGAACGAGTCGACGCGGATGCCCCACCACAGGACTGGACGACGTGCCCGATGCAGGCGAGGCTTGGCGACATTTCCCAGACCGCCCGCACCGACGCTCACCTCTCGCTGGAAGTAGTGTTCCCACCTCATGGAATCTGCCCGCCTCATGGAATCTGCCCGCCTCATGACATCGACCGGCCGCGGGCGTGCTATTCGACCTAAAATCTCGCCGATGTACTGACCCGAACCGTCCATGGCGAGAGATGGTCTCCGACCGTTGCGCGTGTTGCCCGCAGGGGACCAGGGTGGGTGGGACCACCCGCCACCATGACGACAGCCCGGCGTCATCGCCCGAAGTCCGTCACGCCGAAGAAGAATCATGCCTATCCGGGGCGAAACCCCGCCACGGCGAGCCCCACGCCTGGCGCTTCGCGCCCTCGCGTTCCAACCCATTCGCTGCCAGTACCCTCACGTATCGAACCCCAGGTGCCGAGGACTCGATGCCCACGTTCATCCGGCAGCCCGCCGCGCTCGAGGTTCGACCAGACACCCTTGCTCGCCGCGAGACGATCCCCAGCCGATCCAACCGGTGAATTGCCGGCCCATTCATTTGGTCATTCCGACCGCCTCCCCAACCACGGGTCGACGCCCCGTTTCAGTCATGAGGGCGCGCCTGATCCTGGCACCTGAATCACGCGCCTGGCCCTTGGCGTGCATCGCGCCGGCCTGCGCACACACCACGCGCACCCAAGCGTCCGCCCGACGTGCAAGTGGCCAAGCATCATCCGACGCGCACAGTCCCGATGATCTGCACGTACGAGTTCAGCATTAGCCCGACAGATCCGAGCAGCCTGAAGTCGACCATCGAGGCGCGCCGCTGCCTGGCCAGAACAACAACTGACAGGCAGGTCCGTCTGGGCGTACGCCCACCAGCAGGGGCCACCACTCAAGTCCCCAGCTTTGAGGCAAGACGGGTGGAACGCATGGACTGCGAGTACGTGTGGCCAACCCACCACTCGCTGGCCCACCGAGACTGCCCAAATTGATGCGGCCTGGAGGACGACTGATCTGGCTGATCTCGCCAACGCGCGGGATAGCTCACCCGTTTCACGTGAAACATTGCATTGACGACAGGTCCCGTGCGCCACGCGCGAAGACTCGTGGGGTTGTGCTCCAACGGGCTCCCAGAGAGCCGCCTCCAGGATCTGCGTGACACCACGCGGCGGCGTCGGGTCGTAGAGATACATCTCTTATTACACGCCCTGAACCACGGTGACAGGGCTCCCTGCGTCGTGAAAGAGGCCTCGAAAGCCACGCCATCGAGAAAAGAGGTCCGCAGAGCGCTCGAAGGAGAACAGCCGTGGGCCCTTCAAAGGCGCAGAGATGATTCGGGTGTCGATGTGCCTGCGACCTTTGCCCATCTTTATATCGGGCTGGGGAGGGGGTTCAGGAAAGGACAAGGGCCGCAACGCATCCGGCGGAGATTGCGGTCGCGAGCGGGTGCCAAGGCGAAAGCAACCGCGCTCGGTGAAGATCGCCCGAGCAACGCTGCGGGCGCAGCGGGCACGCCGTGTATAGCTCGCGACCTCGAGGAGAGCCTCACGGCGCCTCGCGACCCCGCGGAGGCTGCCGAGTGCTCGTTGGGCAGGATGGCAGTCTCTGCGTCGGCGGTCACTGACCGTTCCACGTGAAACATCAGTCGATGCGCATTGCCCATGCCGTTGGTTGATGGACGCGCTCCATGCACGCCTGCGGCACGGGCCACACATTGAGAAGAAGACGTGTCGGTTGCATCCCTGTCGCGGTAGCGCGGACGGCGCAGACGGCGCAGACGCAATCGTGAGCTGAGCATCCGCACCTGGTGATGCGCCGCGAGCCGAGGGTGCCTGTGACCGACGGTGGGTGGCACCCCGCGGACCGATACTCGAGCGGTGAGGAACCAGAGTGCGGACTCCATCGGCACGACGAGGAGCGCCTTGTGCAGCTCGGAGGGAGCACCGCACTACTGCCGGCCCGCCGAGATCGAGCCGCGATCAGATTCTTTCAGCGGCTCGACCACTCGGGGCTCCAGCCGCCATGACCGACGGGTGGAGGGGTGCTGACTTGCATGCCATTCGCTCGGGAGGACTCCGATGAAAGCCGAGGAACGCCGAGGAACGCTGAGGAACGCTGAGGAACGCTGAGGAAAAGCATCTTCGGTGGAACGGGGATGAGTGGAACTGACGACCGGAGCGCGGGGTGGTTTGCGCGCACCGAGCGGGTCTCACAGGCTCACAGGCTCACAGGCTCACAGGCTCACAGGCGAAGTTGACCACCCAGCACCAACGTGAACAGACGGGTGCCACGAGATCCAGCAGATCCGGATCGACGAACCGCACAGAGAGTCGAGCAAGACCGCAGCGCACCCGTGCAAGAGCGCGCGGCCGGGGGAGACCCGGCCGTCCGCGAGTCAGACCCCGGCGATCTTCGCGCGGAACACCCGGGTGAGCTCGGTGCCGAGTTCCTCGCCGAGCACCACGACCTCGGGGTCCACCACCCGGTACTTGCGGAACACCTTGTCGGCGGCACCGACCTCGCCGTCGACCCCCGCGCCCTTCAGCAGGACGAACTCGCCGCCGGGCTTGAGGAGGGGAGCGGTCACGGGGATCAACGTGCGCAGGGCGCTCACGGCACGAGCGGTCACCTGGTCGAACTGCCGTTTGAAACCGGAGTCCTCGGCGCGAGCGCGTTCGACCACGACGTTCGAGAGTTCCAGTTCGTCGACCTGACGCGAGAGCCAGTCGACACGGCGCTCCATGGGCTCGATCAGGGTGAACGAGACATCCGGTCGAATGATCGCGAGCACCAGACCGGGCAGGCCGGCGCCAGACCCGACATCGGCAACACGGCCCGGGCGCAGCAGTGGCGCAATGAGGGCTGAGTTCACGATGTGTCGCGTCCAGAGCCGGGGGAGTTCGAGGGGGCCGATGAGCCCCAACTCCTCACCGTGCTCGGCGAGGGAGTTTGTGAAGCGTCGACCGAGCTCGAGGTGCTCGCCGAAGACGGCTGCCGCAGCGGCCGGCTCGGATTCGAGCTCGGGGCTCACCGCATCAGGACTCGAGTGCTCTGCGCTCATCGTTTCACGTGAAACGTCAGGCGGAGCGGGTGATGACGGTGTGACGGTCGGCACCCTCGCCACGCGACGCGGAGTGAAGTCCGCGCTCACTCACGAGGTCGTGCACGAGCTTGCGCTCGTAGGACGACATCGGGGGGAGTGCTGCCTCGGCCGAACCGGCCTCGATGCGCTCGGCGGCGCGCTCCACCAGGCGAGCGAGCTCGTCGCGGCGTGCATCGCGCGAACCGCCGATGTCGAGAATGAGCCGCGAGAACACGCCGGTCTTCGTCTGCACCGCGAGGCGCGTGAGCTCCTGCAGGGCGGTGACCGTCTCGGGCTTCGAGAGCAGGTTGAGGTTCGCACCGTCGCCGGCGTTCACCGAGATGTAGGCGCGGCCGTTGCGGGCATCGATGTCGATGTCGCCGTCGAGGTCGCAGATGTCGAGCAGTTCCTCGATGTAGTCGGCGGCGATGTCGCCCTCTTCTTCGAGCTGCGACACGGTGCGCTCGTCATTCAGGTTCTGAACGTCGGTCATGGTTACTTTCCACCCTGCTTCTTCGAGCGGTTCTTGCCCACCGGCTGCTGGCGCTGCGTCGTCTTCTTCTCTTCCACGACGATCGTCGTGGCGTCCTGCTCCTCGATCACGAGCTTGCCCTTCTTGGCGAGGCGAGCTTCGCGAGCCTTGGCAGCTTCGCTGCCCGGGGTCGGCATGTTGCGGATCACGAGGAACTGCTGGCCCATGGTCCAGAAGTTCGACACGAGCCAGTAGAACATGACGCCGATGGGGAAGGCGACACCAGAGAAGGCGAAGACGAGGGGGAGCAGGTAGAGCATGATGCGCTGCTGGCGGAACATCGGGCTCGCCTTGGTCTCGGGCGACATGTTCTTCGAGACGATCTGCAGCTGCGTGATGAACTGCGACGCGGTCATGAGCACGATCATCGTGGCCGCGATGACCATGACCTGCCAGGGGTACTCGCCGTTCATCGCACCGATGAACGTGCCCTTGAGGGGTGCGCCGAGGAACTCGGAGTTGGCGAACGAGTTCGCGAGCTCCTGCGTGAAGACACCGACACCGGCCTTGTCATGCTGAGCGTCGTTGAGCACTGAGAACAGGCCGAAGAAGATCGGCATCTGCAGCAGCAGGGGGAGGCACGACGAGAGCGGGTTGGTGCCCGTCTTCTTGTAGAGCTCCATGGTCTCGCGCGACATCGCCTCGCGCGAGAACTGGTCCTTCTTGCCCTTGTACTTCTCCTGGATCTTCTTCAGCTGCGGCGCGACCTCGAGCATGCGGCGCTGGCTCTTGATCTGGCGGACGAAGATCGGGATGAGTGCGGCGCGGACCACGATGACGAGTCCGACGATCGAGAGGATCCAGGTGAGACCCGCATCGGGGTTGAGGCCCACGAACGTCCACAGCGAGTGGAACGCGACGAGAATCAGCTCGATGACCCATTTGATGGGCCAGAGAACCAGGCTGATGATATCCATTGCGGCGGGTCAGTCCTTTCGGGACAGTGCGGGGGAGTTCGTGAGCACCGGCTCGGCATCGAGCGGGCGAAGCATGGGGGAGGCCGCGACGCCGGAAGCGTGGTCGGCCTGCAGGTGAGCCTGCTCGTGGGCGAGGCGTGAGGCCGCGGCAACCGCTTCGGCCTTGGGGAACATGCCCGCCGGCACGACCCAACCGAAGGTCGTCGTGCGGTAGCGATCGTGACGCGGCGGTCGCACGTCGTCGATGCCACCCGCGGTCCAGGGGTTGCATCGGAGGATGCGCCACGCCGTCAGGGCGCTGCCGATCAGGAGACCGCGCTGCTGCACGGAGCCGAGGCCGTATGCCGAGCACGACGGGTAGTAGCGGCACACGTCTCCGTAGAGCGGAGAGATGGCGGCGCGATACCCGCGAAGGAGGAGGACTCCGAGGTTGCGTGGAACGAGTCCCACGAAGAGCGCGAGATCACGCATCATGCACCGTCTTCGACGATGGGGTGCTCGAAGAACCCGGCGCCGCATGGGCGTCGGGTTCGAGACCGGAGATGACGTGTCGCCGCACGAGTGCCTGGATCACTTCGGAACGAAGCTCGGGCCACGAGGCATCCGCTGCACCGGGAAGGGCTCGAACGACCACGTCGACGTCGCGCGCGCCGGCGAGCAGCGCCTCGCGACTCACCGCCTTCAGTCGACGGCGGATGCGATTGCGTCGCACTGCAGAGCCGACCTTCTTCGAGACGATGAAGCCGAATCGCGCGTCGCTGACGGCGTCGCGCGGGCGAACGTAGCTCACCGTGTGCGGTGTCGCCACCTTCGCACCACGGCGCACGACGACTCGATAGTCGTCGGCGCTCGTGATGCGATTGGCCTTGGCGAGCACCGAACGACTACGCGGAGAGTTCGGTGCGACCCTTGGAGCGTCGTGCCGACAGGATGGCACGGCCCGCGCGGGTGCGCATGCGAAGGCGGAAGCCGTGCTTCTTGGCGCGACGACGGTTGTTCGGCTGGAACGTACGCTTGCTCATTCTTCTTCTCCGACTTTCGGATCTCCGCGTCTCACAAGACGGTTCGGCGGTGCCGATCCAGGAGGTGACGGGAAAACTGGGTGCCCAATGGGCTGGGGTCAACTGATTAAAACTACGGCCTCGAGGTCCCGGGGTCAAACCAGGCGCAGTTCGAGTCGGCGTAGTGCAAACGAAAGAGTATCTCTCGTTCCTTCGGAATCCCTGTGGAAAGACACGCCGAGAATCATGAATCCCTCGATCGGCATTTGTCCACAGGCCTGACTTTCGCTACCGTTTGAGACCAGTTATCCCCAGCCTATGGCGCGGAATCACGGGCTTCGCCCAGAATCTCCCCACAGCCAGTGGATAACACTGTGAATACTTCGCCTCGCGCCGCTCACTCCGTCGTTCGGGGGGACGACGAGCGGATGTCGAGTGCACCGAGAATGCGGGGAAAGATGACCGAACAGCCCATCACCGATACATGGGCGTCGGTCCTCGATCGACTCTCCGAAGACGTGGCGATCACGCCGATGCTCCAGGGATTCCTCAGCCTGGTCGAGCCGAAGGGCATCGCGGCGGGCACCTTCTACCTCGAGGTGCCGAACGACTTCACGGCCACGATGCTGAACCAGCGCATGCGAGTCTCGCTGCTCTCGGCGATGAGCGTGATCGAGGCGCCGACTCCGGTCACGTCGTTCTACGTGGTCGTCAACCCCGAGCTCGAGGAGGCCCGCTCGCCCGAGCCCGAGCCGATGTCCCCGATGGGGCAGGGATCCCCGATGGGGCTCTCCGCGATGGAGGATCGGGTCGACCTGCCGGCCTCGCCGCAGTCGGTGTTCGAGAACACGAGTCCCGATCGCCCTGGCGACACGAGGCTGAACCCGAAGTACGCGTTCGAGAGCTTCGTCATCGGCCAGTCCAACCGGTTCGCGCATGCGGCCGCGGTCGCGGTGGCCGAGGCGCCGGCGAAGGCCTACAACCCGCTGTTCATCTACGGCGACTCCGGTCTCGGCAAGACCCACCTCCTGCACGCCATCGGCCACTACGCGATGAGCCTGTATCCCGGCATCCGCGTTCGATACGTGAGTTCCGAGGAGTTCACGAACGACTTCATCAACTCGATCGCCAACAACCGCGGGTCGCTGTTCCAGCAGCGGTATCGCAACATCGACATCCTGCTCATCGACGACATCCAGTTCTTGCAGGGCAAGGCGGAGACGCAGGAGGCGTTCTTCCACACCTTCAACACCCTGCACGATCACAACAAGCAGGTCGTGATCACGAGCGATGTGCCGCCGAAGCACCTCACCGGCTTCGAGGACCGCATGCGCAGCCGCTTCGAGTGGGGCCTCATCACCGACGTGCAGGCGCCCGACCTCGAGACCCGCATCGCGATCCTCCGCAAGAAGGCGCAGTCCGAGCGGCTGCAGGTTCCCGACGAGATCCTCGAGTACATGGCGTCGAAGGTGTCGAGCAACATCCGCGAGCTCGAGGGCACCCTGATTCGCGTGACCGCGTTCGCGAGCCTCAACCGCACGCCGGTCGACATGCCCCTGGTGCAGACGGTGCTGAAGGACCTGATCACGGATGACGCCGACAACGTCGTGGCTCCGGTCGACATCATCACGGCCACCGCCGACTACTTCAAGCTCACCGTCGACGACCTCTACGGGTCGAGCCGCTCGCAGGCCGTCGCGACGGCACGCCAGATCGCGATGTACCTGTGTCGCGAGCTCACGAGCCTGTCGTTGCCGAAGATCGGGCAGCTCTTCGGCAACCGCGACCACACCACGGTCATGTACGCGAACAAGAAGATCTCCGAGCTCATGAAGGAGCGCCGGTCGATCTACAACCAGGTGACCGAGCTGACCGCGCGCATCAAGCAGGTCAGCCGCTACCGCTGATCGGATGTCGCATCACGGCGCCTCGACCACGCCGGCGGTGCTCGGCGACGCCGGACACGCCCGAAATGCGTGCGGACGCGACATCCGCAACCGAATCCCACACCTGTGGACAGCTTGTGGATTGTTAACGAGCAACCGCCTGAACACTGTGCACCTTTCGCACAGGCCTGTGGAGAACTGCAGACGGCGTGCAGATATGACCGGTCCCGGATCGCGACGAATCCACACACCGTGCACAGATGCGATGGCCTCCGATCGGCACGGTTCCGGGCATCTCCGAACACCATCCACAGTTTCCACAACGGTTAACACCGTTAAGAGAACTGGTTAATCCCAGAGGGCTCCACAACATGTGCGGTCGGCCGTCGGTTCTCGCTCGCCCCGATCGATTCCCTCGGCGACGGCGAGCACCCTGCGGATAGCATGGGAGCCACCAAGCACCTCCACGACAGGAGAACCGTGAAGTTCCAGGTCAATCGCGACGTCTTCAGCGAAGCCGTGTCGTTCGCCGTCAAACTGCTGCCGCAGCGCACCACGCTTCCGATCCTGTCCGGCGTGCTCATCCATGCGAACGAAGACGGTCTCGTGCTCTCCTCGTTCGACTACGAGGTCTCGTCGCAGACCGAGATCCAGGCCGACGTCGAGGAGACCGGCACGGTGCTCGTCTCCGGCCGACTGCTCGCCGAGATCGCCGGCCGTCTTCCGAACGCGCCCGTCCGCATCGCGACCGAGGAGTCGCGCATCTCGGTGAGCTGCGGTTCCGCGAGCTTCACCCTGTTGTCGATGCCGGTCGAGGAGTACCCGTCGATCCCCGAGATCGGCGAACAGTCGGGTGTCGTGCCGGCTGAGGAGTTCGCGGCCGCTGTCGCGCAGGTCGCCGTCGCCGCGTCGCGCGACGACGTGACCCCCGTCATCACCGGCGTGCAGCTCGAGGTGCGCGAGAACAGCCTGGGCCTGGTCGCGACCGATCGCTACCGAGTCGCCGTGCGCGAGATCAACTGGGACGGCGGCGCCGTCGGCGGAACCGCGGCTGCCGACGAGACCGTCACCGCGCTCGTGCCCGCCCGCACCCTGCAGGAGGTCGGCAAGACCTTCGGCCACTCGGGCACGATCTCGGTCTCGATCACGAGCCGCGACGACCGCGAGCTCATCGCGTTCAGCGCCGACAAGAAGACCGTCACGAGCCTGCTGATCAAGGGCAACTTCCCGCCGGTTCGCCGACTGTTCCCCGAGACGGTCGACAACTACGCGGTGATGAACACGGCAGACCTCATCGAGGCCACGCGCCGAGTCGCACTCGTGCTCGAGCGCGAGGCCGCGCTCCGCTTCACGTTCACCTCCGACGGCCTCACGCTCGAGGCGATCGGCAGCGAGCAGGCCCAGGCCCAAGAGAGCATCGACGCGATCGTGACCGGCGCCGACACGATCGTCTCGCTGAAGCCGCAGTTCCTGCTCGACGGCCTGGGCGCCGTGAACTCCGAGTTCGTGCGCATCTCGTTCACGAAGACCGAGAACCCGAACAAGCCGGGCCCGGTGCTGATCACGAGCCAGACCTCGCGCGAACAGGCCGGCGCCGACACGTACCGCTACCTGCTGCAGCCGAACCTGCTGCTGCGCTGAGGTCGCGAGACGCGGCATCCGTTCGACGGCGGGGTTCGAGGGCCGGCTCCGGCTTCGCTGCACCGCCGGTCGTCGCTCGCGCATCGAATCGTGTCGGCGGGCGCGAGTAGCGTGGACCGGGTTCGAATCGAAGGGAGCTGACGTGCACGTCGTCCGGCTCTCATTGACCGACTACCGCAACTACGCGCGCGCCGAACTCGAGCTGGGCCCCGGCACCACGGTCTTCGTGGGCCGCAACGGCCAGGGCAAGACGAACCTCGTCGAGGCGATCGGCTACCTCGCGACGCTCGGATCGCACCGCGTCTCGAACGACCAGGCGCTCATCAGGGCCGGCGCCGATGCCGCGATCGTGCGAGCACTGCTCGCGCATGCCGAACGCGAACTGCTGCTCGAACTCCAGTTGAACCGCAAGGGCGCGAACCGGGCGCAGCTGAACCGCTCGCCGGTGAAGACCCGCGAGCTGCCGCGATACGCGCACAGTGTGCTGTTCGCACCCGAAGACCTGGCGATCGTGCGAGGCGAGCCCTCGGTGCGTCGCCGGCTGCTCGACGAACTGCTCGTGCAGCGCACCCCACGGCTCGCGGGCGTCATGGCCGACTACGACCGCGTGCTCCGCCAGCGCAACACGCTGCTGAAGAGTGCCAGGGCTCGCGGGCTCGCGGCCGACAAGCTCACGACCCTCGACATCTGGGACGAACGTCTCGTGCACTTCGGCTCCGAGCTCATCGACCGTCGTTCGGCGCTCGTCGACGAGCTCGCCGCTCCGCTCGCCGAGGCGTACGCCTCGATCGTCGACGACGATCACCGGCCCGAGCTGCGGTCGATGCTCTCGATCGACGGCGCAGATCCCGATGCCGACGGCTCGGATTCCGGCACCCCCGAGCCCGACCCCGCCGAGTCGTCGGTTCCGGATGCCTCGGGCTCGCCGACCTCCACGACCGCGCTGCGATTCGCCGAAGCGCTCCGCGTGCTCCGTTCGAAAGAGCTCGAGCGCGGGGTCACGCTCGTCGGGCCGCACCGAGACGACGTGCTGCTCATGCTCAACGGGCTGCCGGCCAAGGGCTACGCCAGCCACGGCGAGTCGTGGTCGTTCGCACTCGCGTTGCGACTGGCATCCGCTCGCCTGCTTCGCCGTGATTCCGCGACCGGCGACCCGGTGCTCGTGCTCGACGACGTCTTCGCCGAGCTCGATCGCACACGCCGAGAGCGCCTGGCCGCGGCGATCGGCGACTACGAGCAGGTGCTCGTCACGGCGGCCGTGCTCGAAGACGTGCCCGAACACCTGGTGGCGCGCGTGATCCGCATCGACCGGGGCACCGTGGTCGACGACGCGCAGGCCGATTCCGGGGGAGCGGCCGATGGCTGAGCAGCCCGCCGAGTCCGAGTCGCTGCGCGTCTACCAACACTTCCGCGAGGTGTTCGGAGGGCAGCCGCGCTCCGGTTCCTCGCGTGCCCGCCGCAAGGTGCGCGAACGCTCAGGCAGCGAACCCTTCACGCCCGGCCGCGACCCGCGGCCGCTCGGTGATGCGATCGACGGGCTGACGTCGCAACTCGGCTGGAGCGCGCCGCTGTCGCAGCATGAACTGCTCGCATCGTGGTCGTCCCTGGTCGGTGAGGAGATCGCGGCGCACTCCGATGCGATCGGCATCGAGCACGGCGTGCTGCAGGTGCGGTGCGAGTCGACGGCGTGGGCGACCCAGCTCAGACTGCTCCGAGCCGATCTCGTCACGCGCATCCTCGACCGCTACCCGGAGGCCGGAGTCGAGAGCATCCGCTTTCAAGGGCCGGACGCCCCCACCTGGAAAAGGGGCCCCAGATCGATTCCAGGGCGTGGTCCACGCGATACCTACGGCTGAGACGGCAAATTCGGTCGACGGAGGTGCGAGATCGTCTGAGAACGGCAATTCCGGGCTGCTCGCGCAGGTCTGTTTGATAGGATCGAGAGTCGCTTGTACGACGGTTTGGAGCCCGATTCACCCATGACAGCGGAACCCACGAAGGCCGAGCGCGCGCCTGAATACGGCGCGGACGAGATCCAGGTTCTCGAGGGCCTCGAAGCGGTCCGCAAGCGGCCGGGAATGTACATCGGCTCGACCGGGCCGAGAGGCCTCCACCATCTCGTCTACGAGATCGTCGACAACTCCGTCGACGAGGCGCTTGCAGGCTATGCCGACACCATCGACGTCACGATCCTGCCTGACGGCGGGGTGCGTGTCATCGACAACGGTCGCGGCATCCCCGTGGGCATCCACAAGTCCGAGGGCAAGTCGACCGTCGAGGTCGTGCTCACGGTGCTGCACGCCGGCGGCAAGTTCGGCGGCGGCGGCTACGCCGTCTCGGGCGGCCTGCACGGTGTCGGCTCATCAGTCGTGAACGCCCTCTCGACCCGCCTCGACGTCGAGGTCAAGCGCGAAGGACACGCGTGGCGTCAGTCGTACTCCGTCGGCGTCCCCGACGCTCCGCTCTCGCAAGACGAGGCGAGCGACGAGACCGGTACGACCATCACGTTCTGGCCGAGCACCGACATCTTCGAGACCGTCGAGTTCGACTACGAGACGCTCCGAACGCGATTCCAGCAGTACGCGTTCCTCAACAAGGGCCTGCGCATCACGCTCACCGACCTCCGGGCCGGGCACGATGAGGTCTCCCACGAAGACACCGCGGAGCACGAGGCGGATCCCGCCGCGCCGCGCACCGACACCTTCCTCTACGAGCGCGGCCTGGTCGACTACGTCGAGTACCTCAACCGTTCGAAGAAGAACGACGTCGTGAACGACGAGATCATCTCGTTCGAGTCCGAGGATCCCGATCGCAAGATCGCACTCGAGGTCGCCATGCAGTGGACCACCTCGTACTCCGAGTCGGTGCACACGTACGCGAACACCATCAACACCCACGAGGGCGGCACCCACGAAGAGGGCTTCCGCGCCGCGCTCACCACGCTCGTCAACCGCTACGCGCGCGAGAAGAACATCATCAAGGAGAAGGACGAGAACCTCTCCGGCGACGACGTCCGCGAAGGCCTGACCGCGGTCATCTCCGTCAAGCTCGGCGAACCGCAGTTCGAGGGCCAGACGAAGACCAAGCTCGGCAACACCGAGGCGAAGTCGTTTGTGCAGAAGGTCACGGCCGACCAGCTCGGCGACTGGTTCGAGCGCAACCCGACCCAGGCACGCGAGATCATCCGCAAGGCGATCCAGGCTGCGACCGCTCGCCTCGCGGCGCGCAAGGCGCGCGAGGCGACGCGGCGCAAGGGCCTGCTCGAGTCCGGCGGCATGCCGGGCAAGCTCAAGGACTGCTCCTCGAAGGACCCGTCGATCTCCGAGATCTTCATCGTCGAGGGCGACTCGGCCGGCGGTTCCGCCGTGCAGGGCCGCAACCCCGAGACGCAGGCGATCCTCCCGCTCCGCGGCAAGATCCTGAACGTCGAGAAGGCCAGGCTCGATCGCGCCCTCGCGAACGCCGAGGTCCAGGCCATGATCACGGCGTTCGGCGCCGGCATCGGTGAGGACTTCAACACCGACAAGGCCAGGTACCACAAGATCGTGCTCATGGCCGACGCCGACGTCGACGGCCAGCACATCACGACGCTGCTCCTCACCCTGCTCTTCCGCTACATGCGCCCGCTCATCGAGTTCGGCTACGTGTACCTCGCGCAGCCGCCGTTGTACCGCCTCAAGTGGACGAACGCCGAGCACGAGTACGTCTACTCCGACCGGGAGCGCGACGCGCTGCTCGTCGAGGGCCAGGCGAAGGGATGGCGCATCCCGAAGGACAACGGCGTGCAGCGCTACAAGGGTCTCGGCGAGATGAACCACCAAGAGTTGTGGGAGACCACGATGAACCCCGAGACCCGCACGCTGCTGCAGGTCACCATGGACGACGCGGCCGCCGCCGACGAGATCTTCTCGACCCTGATGGGCGAAGACGTCGAGAGCCGCCGCAACTTCATCCAGAAGAACGCGAAGGACGTGCGTTTCCTTGACATCTGACGTGATCGAGCCCGGCGCGGGCGGCGAAGAGACCACCGGCGGCCACGGCATCCACGGCCGCATCGACCAGGTCGACCTGCAGCTCGAGATGCAGCGCTCGTACCTCGACTACGCGATGAGCGTCATCGTCGGACGTGCGCTGCCCGACGTGCGCGACGGCCTCAAGCCGGTGCACCGCCGCGTGATCTACGCGATGTACGACGGCGGCTACCGCCCCGACAAGGCGTTCTCGAAGTGCGCCCGCGTGGTCGGCGACGTCATGGGCCAGTTCCACCCGCACGGTGACACGGCCATCTACGACGCGCTCGTGCGACTCGTGCAGCCGTGGAGCCTTCGCTACCCCCTCGCCCTCGGGCAGGGCAACTTCGGCTCGCCCGGCAACGACGGCGCAGCAGCCCCTCGATACACCGAGACGAAGATGGCTCCGCTCGCGCTCGAGATGGTGCGCGACATCGACGAAGACACCGTCGACTTCCAGGACAACTACGACGGCCGCACGCAGGAGCCGTCGATCCTGCCCGCGAGGTTCCCGAACCTGCTCGTCAACGGCTCGGTCGGCATCGCCGTCGGCATGGCCACGAACATCCCCCCGCACAACCTGCGTGAGGTGGCATCCGGCGCCCAGTGGTACCTCGAGCACCCCGAGGCATCCCGCGAAGAGCTGCAAGAGGCGCTGATCCAGCGCATCAAGGGTCCCGACTTCCCGACCGGGGCGCAGATCCTCGGCGTCAAGGGCATCAACGACGCCTACCGCACGGGCCGCGGCTCGATCACCATGCGCGCGGTCGTCTCGGTCGAAGAGCTCCAGGGCCGTACCTGCCTCGTCGTCACCGAACTGCCCTACCAGGTGAACCCCGACAACCTGGCGATCAAGATCGCCGACATGGTGAAGGACGGCAAGCTCGGCGGCATCGCCGACATCCGCGACGAGACCTCGGGCCGCACCGGCCAGCGCCTCGTGCTCGTGCTCAAGCGCGACGCCGTCGCCAAGGTCGTGCTGAACAACCTGTACAAGCACACCCCGCTGCAGGAGAACTTCGGCGCCAACATGCTCGCGATCGTCGACGGAGTGCCCCGCACCCTCTCGATCGACGGCTTCATCGCGCACTGGGTCGACCACCAGATCGACGTCATCGTGCGCCGCACCCAGTTCCGCCTGCGCAAGGCCGAAGAGCGCATGCACATCCTACGCGGTTACCTCAAGGCGCTCGACGCGCTCGACGAGGTCATCGCCCTCATCCGTCGTTCGCCCACTGTTGAAGAGGCGCGTGACGGCCTGATGGGGCTGCTCGACATCGACGAGTTGCAGGCGCGTGCGATCCTCGAGATGCAGCTGCGTCGCCTGGCCGCGCTCGAGCGCCAGAAGATCATCGACGAGGCGACTCAGCTCGAGATCGAGATCGCCGACTTCCGCGCGATCATCGCGTCGCCCGAGCGTCAGCGCACGATCGTCTCCGAAGAGCTCGCCGAGATCGTCGACAAGTACGGCGACGACCGCCGCACGCAGATCATGCCCGGCTTCGACGGCGACATGTCGGTCGAAGACCTCATCCCCGAAGAGGAGATGGTCGTCACCGTCACGCGCGGCGGCTACGTCAAGCGCACGCGCAGCGACAACTACCGTTCGCAGCACCGGGGTGGCAAGGGCGTCAAGGGCGCGCAGCTTCGCGCCGACGACGTGGTCGAGCACTTCTTCGTCACGACCACGCACCACTGGCTGCTGTTCTTCACGAACATGGGCCGTGTGTACCGTGCGAAGACGTACGAGCTGCAGGAGGGTGGCCGCGACGCGAAGGGCCAGCACCTCGCGAACCTCCTCGAGCTCCAGCCCGACGAGCAGGTCGCCGAGATCCTCGACATCCGCGACTACGCCGTGGCGCAGTACCTGGTGCTCGCCACACGCGACGGCCTCGTGAAGAAGACGGAACTCACCGCCTACGACACGAACCGCGCGCGCGGTGTCATCGCGATCAACCTCCGCGAAGGCGACGAGCTCGTCTCGGCCATGCTCGCCGACGAGCACGACGAGATCCTGCTCGTGTCGCGCAAGGGCATGTCGCTCCGCTTCGAGGCGACCGATGAGGCGCTGCGGCCGATGGGCCGCTCGACCTCCGGCGTCAAGGGCATGAGCTTCCGCGACGGAGACAGCCTGCTCGAGGCATCCGTCGTCGCCCATTCCGACCCCGATGCAGTGCCCGAGGCGATCGATTCCGCTCCGGATGCCGCGGGCGAGGTGGCCGGCCAGAAGCTCAGTCCGACCGATACGTACGTGTTCGTCGTCACCGAGGGCGGGTACGCCAAGAGCACCCGCATCGAGGAGTACCGCAAGCAGCAGCGCAGCGGACTGGGCATCAAGGTGGCCAAGTTGAACGACGATCGTGGCGACCTGGCGGGTGCGTTGATCGTCTCGCGCACCGACGAGGTGCTTGTGGTTCTTGCCAGTGGCAAGGTGGTACGCTCTGACGTCGCCGAGGTTCCCGCCAAGGGCAGGGACACGATGGGCGTCGTCTTCGCGAAGTTCGCCGAAGCCGACCGGATCATCGCGATCGCGAAGAATTCCGAACGGAATCTCGTGGAGGAAGCCGCAGAACCTGAAGCGGACGAGACCACGGGAGAGGAGTAACCGTCTATGAGTAGCGTTGCCGAGAAGCTCGCACGCAAATCGAACCGCCGACCGGCGGCCAAGCAGGTTCGCCTGCGTCTGGTCTACATCGACTTCTGGTCGGCCGTGAAGCTGTCGTTCCTGATCGCGGTCGCGCTCGCGGTCGTGAGCATCGTGGTCACGTTCCTCGTGCACACCGTGCTCAGCTCGACGGGCATCTTCGAGAACCTGAACTCCCTCGTGCAGGATGTCGCGGGTGCCGGCACCGACCTCACGGCCGTGCTCTCGCTCGGAAACGTGATGGGATTCGCCATCGTCGCGGCGCTGCTGAACCTGGTCGTGACCACCGCACTCGGTGCGATCCTGGCCGTTCTGTACAACCTGAGCGTCAAGATCACGGGCGGCATCCTCGTCGGATTCACCAACAACTGATGGCCTTTTCGGCTCGATTCGGATTCTCGGCGACCTTCAGGTAGTCTTTTCCACGGCCGAAATTCGGGGATATAGCTCAGGCGGTTAGAGCGCTTCGCTGATAACGAAGAGGTCCGAGGTTCAAGTCCTCGTATCCCCACTCCATAACTCCATACATCGGATGCCACTGGCATCCGAATCGGGGCCTTAGCTCAGTTGGTAGAGCGCCTGCTTTGCAAGCAGGATGTCAGGAGTTCGAATCTCCTAGGCTCCACAGTTTCTCGCCGCGCGACGATCTCTTCTCGCCGGCACCTCGTCGTTATGCCGCATCGGCTGTGCTCCGCGCGCAACGGTTACAGTATGCGGATGGACATTCGCATCGCCGCGTACGCCGTCATCATCCGCGACGACGAGATCCTGCTCGCCCACTGGAACGAGCATGGTCGATCCGGCTGGACCCTGCCCGGTGGAGGCATCGAGGGCGAGGAGCACCCCGCCGTGGCCGTAGTGCGCGAGGTCCGTGAGGAGACCGGTCACGATGCGGCCGTCGAGCGACTGCTCGGCATCGACACGATGATCGTGCCGGCCGCCAAGCGCATCAGCGGTTCGGCGCCCCTGTACGCCATGCGCGTCGTCTATCGCGCCCACGTCACGGGTGGCACGTTGCGCAACGAGGTGGGCGGGTCGAGCGATGAGGCGAGGTGGTTCCCACTCGACTCGCTGTCGTCGTTGAAGAAGGTCGGTCTCGTCGACGTCGCACTGCGGTTGAACGCCGAGGAGCCGGCCGACGGGGTGCCCTCGCCGGCCTGACTCCGATCGGCCTCCGAGCGGCGCCTTCACGGACGCCGTCGGCACGACGCCGACAGCCGAGCGTCGCACGACGCTCCGCTCTCGGCGAGGTGCCGACGGACCGTGCGCGGCCTCAGGGCGGATGTGTACGCGGCCGTGCACGGACCGGATCGAGTCGCGGTGACCCGGATCCGATCCGTGACGGGGCTTGCCGCCGCCTGCCGAGCTCATCAGACGACCGGGTTTCCGAGCGTGGCGAGCTTGCGCTGCAGCTCGGCCGTGGCGTTCTGCATCTCGAGTTCGGTGTGTCGGCGGAGCAGCACGGTCTCGGGGGAGTTGAGCGCCTCGCGACGTCGACTCCATCGGAGGAGCGCCAGGCCGAGTCGCCGCGCCGCTCGTTCCTGCAGGCCGAGGGCCCGCGGTTGGTACATGGTCGCTCGTCCCGGAACGGGGCGGGTGGCCGTGAGTGAGGTGGTGTTCACGATGATTCCTTCGTTGGAGGTGAAGATCCGCGCGACGGACGCCGGCGGGGGGAGAGGTTCACTGTCGCGCCTGAGGCGCGAGGGACGGCGGCACGGCAGCGGCGCTCGTCGCACGTGCGAGGCGCAGCTGAAGGCAGCGAGGCGATCCGGCGCGATGGCGCGGATCGTGCGAGATCAGTCGAGAGGGATCGAGGCTCCGGATGCGACGTGGTCGCGGGTGGAGACGAGCCTCACGCCCGATCGGGCGGAGCGACGATCACGCACACTGGTGCGCGATGCCGAGGACGATTCAGCCGGCCGCGGAAACGAGGAGGAATCCGATGTGCCGATCAGTGATGATGTGCTTGTTCATGGGACTCAACTCCTCTCTTGGTTCGGGGCGCGTTCGCCGGTTCACGAACATACCGGCATATTCACAGGGAGCGCAAGCGCGAATCGCGAATTCGATCGAACTTCAGTGCTGGCCCTGACCGTTCAGGGCCGGCGCAGCAGCGCAGCAGCGCGTCGCGACGTGGCGAGGAGGCGGCCGATCACTCGTCGCGATCGCCAGTAGGCGCGCGAAAGGTCCCGCCGTCTGGCGGGACCTTTCAACGACGCAGGGTGCGGCTAGAGAGCCGGCGAAGACGGGCTGGCGGTCGCCGGCTCGTCGTCGGCGACCCAGAGCTCGTCGTCGGCACGGAACGTCTGCCAGACGGCGTAGGCGATGCCCGCCGCGACGGCGATGCCCGCGCCGATGGCGAGGTAGGAGCCGAAGCCGGGGCCGCGATTCTTGGACACGACGGTTGCAGCCGTCGGCGAGACGCGCTTGACCGCACGGCGCACGCGGGCGTCGTTGGCGATGTCGCCGATCGACAGCACCGAACCGAGCGCGGAGCCGAGGGTGCGCTCCACGCCATCGCCGGCAGTTGCGGCGAGATCGCGCGCCTGGCCGATGCGGGGCCGGACGTAGCTCTCGTAGCCGGTGCGTACGCGCGGAACGACCTCCTCATGCGTGAGCGCGCTCAACTGGCGGCTCACCTCACGTGCAACGGCGTTTGCGCGATCCAGTACCTGCTGCTGGTCTCCCCACAGATCTTCGGCACTACTGCGCAGCCGCTTGAGTTCCTTCTGGCGCTTGCGTGACAGGCTCATCTGACCCTCCATCGATGTGCAGCGAATCACTCCATCTTGCCACCGAAACGGCTGGAAGCGAGGTGGGAGTCGCAAACGCCCGTTCCCCTTGACGAATCAGTGCGTGACAGAATATGGGAATGCCGATTCACACTGCAGTCGCGACGCTCAACACCAGCCTCGGACCGATCAAGGTCGACCTCTACGGACACCACGCACCGAAGACGGTGAAGAACTTCGTCGGCCTCGCGACCGGCGAGATCGAGTGGACCCACCCCTCCACCGGCCAGAAGTCCAACGACCCGCTCTACGACGGCGTCGTCTTCCACCGCATCATCCCCGGCTTCATGATCCAGGGCGGCGACCCGCTCGGCCAGGGCATCGGCGGACCGGGCTACCAGTTCGACGACGAGATCAACCCCGAGCTGGACTTCACCGAGCCCTACGTGCTCGCCATGGCCAATGCCGGCATCCAGGGCGGCCGCGGCACCAACGGTTCGCAGTTCTTCATCACCGTCGGCCCGACCACGTGGCTGCAGGGCAAGCACAGCATCTTCGGCAAGGTGACGGATGCCGCGAGCCAGGCGATCGTCGACAAGCTCGCCTCCGTGCCGACCGACGGCCGTGACCGCCCGCTCGACGACGTCGTCATCGAGAGCGTCACCGTCGAGCAGGTCTGACGATCAGGTGACGGATGCCGGCGCTGATCGCGCGAACTTCTGCTACCGGCATCCCGACCGTCAGAGTTTCGTACTCTGCCAGCGCTGCGGGCGCACGGTGTGCGGTGAATGCCAGACACCTGCGCCCGTCGGCGTGATCTGCCCCGAGTGCATGCGCGAACAGCGCGCCTCGGCCCCGCGCACGAAGCCGGCGGTCGTCACGCGGTTCCGGGCTGCCGCAGAACGCGGTGCCCCCGTCGTCACGTATTCCCTCATCGGCATCTCGGTGGTGGTGTACGTGTTGCAGTGGTTGACCGGATCGTTCATGGCCAACTACTTCGCCTTCACGCCGCAGGCGATGTCGCTCGAGACCTACGAGCCATGGCGCGCGCTGACCAGCGTGTTCCTGCACGCCTCGATCCTGCACCTGCTGTTGAACATGTACACGCTGTGGCTGTTCGGACAACTGCTCGAGCCCATGCTCGGTCGCGTACGGTTCCTCGCGCTGTACCTGATCAGCGGCCTCGCAGGCTCCGTCGGTGTCGTGCTGCTCGCGGCGCCGCTCGGTTGGGTGCTGGGCGCCTCCGGCGCGATCTTCGGCCTGATGGGTGCGTTCGTCGTGATCCAGCGACGCCTCGGCGGCAACATGACCCAGCTCTACATCCTGCTGGCGATCAACCTCGGCATCGGGTTCCTCCCGGGCGCGAACATCTCATGGCAGGCGCACCTCGGCGGGCTCGTCGGCGGCGCGCTGGTGGGGCTGATCTACCTCGAGACGAGAAACCGTGCACGCCGCGGAATGCAGATCGCACTCCTCATCGCGTTCACCGTCGTACTCCTCGTCGTCGGCACGGTCGTCGCCGAGGCGAAGCTCGCCTCGCTCTGATTATCCACAGCTCCATCCACAACTGGGGAGAGAGTTACACGCGTGTAATTGTCGCGCGTTCGAGGAGCTGAGACGGGTTCAGGGTGCACAAAACGGGCGGATGTCGCATCCGCCCGTTTCAGTGGTTCAGAGGAGCAGGTTCAGCGCCAGCGCGTCGTCATGAGGAAGCCGACGAACGCGATGCCGAACCCGATGAGGATGTTCCACGAGCCGAGGTCGGCGATGGGCAGCTTGCCCTGACTCACATAGAAGACGATGATCCACGCGAGCCCGAGCAGCATGAAGCCGAACATGACGGGCTTGAACCAGACCGGGTTCGGGGCTTCTTCGCCGCTCGTCTGCTCCGCGCGTGCGGGCTTGGAGGATTTCGTACGTGCCATGCGGGCGATTCTATCCGAGAGCGGGCACGACTCACAGCCGGGGGTCCTCGAGGCCGAATAGAATCGTCCTCATGTCCGAGTCGCTGCCCGAGGGTCGCCGTCGCGACCGCGAGCGACGCGGCGCGGAAGCAGGCGCGGCCAAGCCGCGTCACCGGGTCAGCGTCGTCGGCGTCTTCGGTGAGCTGCTGCTCACGGCCGGTGTGCTCATCCTGCTGTTCCTCGGATGGCAACTCTGGTGGAACGACGCGATCATGGCGGGTCAGCAGTCGGCTGCGGCATCCGCGCAGAGCGCAGACTGGAACGAGCAGGCGCGCGCCGAGCGCGGTGACGAGCCGGTGCCGACGCCAGAGGACTACGGCGATCCCGTCGTCGGACCGGCCGAGTATCCGCACGGCGAGGCCTTCGCGGTCATGTACGTGCCCCGCTTCGATGCGCCGGGCACCCACGACTCGGTGCGCCAGATCGCCGAGGGCTACAGCACCGACGTGCTGAACAGCTTCGAGACGGGCGTCGGGCACTACCCGGGCACGCAGATGCCCGGCCAGGTCGGCAACTTCGCGATCGCGTCGCACCGCAGCGCCTACGGCGGCGGCATGCACGAGATCGAGCAGTTCCAGCTCGGCGACCCCATCTACATCCAGACGAAAGACGGCTGGTACACCTACCGCTTCCGCGACTTCGAGTACGTGACACCCGACACGGTCGATGTGCTCGCCGCAGTGCCGCACCAGCCGACGGTGCAGCCGACCGACCGCATCATCACGCTGACCACGTGCAACCCGCTGTACTCGACGGCCGAGCGCCTCGTGGCCTACGGCGTGCTCGACTCGTGGCAGCCCGCCTCCGCCGGACCACCGGCGGAGATCGCCGACATCGTCGCAACCTGGGGGTCGTGAGCTTGTACGGAGCGTTGTGGCGGGTTCTTCCCGGTCCGATCTGGCTGCGCATCATCCTGCTGCTGCTGCTCATCGCGGCGGCGGTCTACGCCCTCTTCACGTGGGTGTTCCCCTGGGTCGACGGCATCGTCAACCCGATCGACGTCACGGTGGACCAATGACCCGAATCCTCGTCATCGACAACTACGACAGCTTCGTCTACACCCTGAACGGCTACCTGCAGGAGCTCGGGGCCGAGACGGAGGTGTTCCGCAACGACGCCTTCCCCGAGTCGGAGGTCGCCGAACGCATCGCCGAGTACGACGCGGTGCTCCTGTCGCCCGGCCCGGGCAAGCCCTCCGACGCCGGCGTCTCGATCCCGGTGGTGCGCGCCGCACTGGCGTCGAACACGCCGCTGCTCGGCGTGTGCCTCGGCCACCAGGCGATCGCCGAGGCCTTCGGCGGGGTCGTGACGAATGCCGAGGAGCTCATGCACGGCAAGACGTCGAGCATCTCGCACGACGAGAGCGACTTCTACGACGGCGTTCCGCAGCCGTTCACGGCGACGAGATACCACTCGCTCGCCGTGGTCGACGGCACGATGCCGCCCGAGCTCGAGGTGACGAGTCGCACCCAGGGCGGCGTGATCATGGGCCTGCGCCATGTCGACGCACCGATCTACGGCGTGCAGTTCCACCCCGAGTCGGTGCTCACCGAGGGCGGGTACCTCATGCTGGGCAACTGGCTCGCCGTCGCCGGCCTCGCCGAGGCACCAGAGCGGGCCGCCGGCCTCAATCCGCTGCTGCGCGCCGCGGACTGACTCTGGCCGGTCGCTGACTGACCCTGGCCAGTCGCCGACTGACCCTGGCCAGTCGCTACCCGGCGCAGTAGGTGAGCTCGACCGAGGAGTGCTGCGGCACATCTCCGGGCGAGAGCGACTGCTGGGTCACCGGCGACCCGGGCTGCGACGCGCACCCGGGGTCGGGCTTGGGCACCGGTGTCAGCTGGAGGTTCTCGGCGGAGAGCAGCGAGGAAGCCGCGTCGAGCGTCTGCTCGGTGAGGTCGGGAAGCGTGACCATGCCGTTCGAGATGAGGAAGTTGACGGTGGACCCGACCTCGACCGCGGTGCCGGCCTCGGGGTCGCTGCCGAGCACGACGTCAGCGGCCACGGTCGGAGAGGTCTGGCGTGTCTCGGTGCCGGCCACGAGTCCTGCGTCGGTCACGCTCTTCTTCGCCTGCTCGAGCGCGGAGTTCTTCACGTCGGGAACCTTCACCGACTCGCGACCCGCTGACACGTAGATGGTGATCGGCGTGCTCGCATCGACGATCTCGCCGGCCGGCGGATCGGTGCGGATCACGTTGCCGGCCGTGATCTCGGCATTGTTCTCGTCGATGCGCGAGGCGGGCAGGCCCAGCTCCTGGAGTTGGTCGACGGCGTCTTCGTAGGTCGTGTCCACGAATGCGGGCACCTCGCGCGCGTTCGACGGAACCTCGACGGTCGGCTGCAGGTTGAAGGCCCAGTACATGACGGCGATCACGATGACGATGACCCCGATGATGCCCGACCAGATCCAGATCGCCGGTGGGCGCCGCTGGGTGCGCGTCATCGTCTCGTCTTCGGTGAGCTGTCGCAGCGCCAGCTCGGACGTCGAGAGCGAGCCCGTTGGGGCTCCGAAGAGCATGTTCGACTCGTCGGGACGCTGGTGCACCGGCACACGCCCGGATGCCGCGGTGTCGATGTCGGCGCGGAACTCGGCGGCCGTCTGATAGCGGCCGTCTCGCGTCTTCACGAGCGCGTGCATGACGACCGCGTCGAGCGCCGGAGAGACCTTGGGGTTGATGACGCTCGGCTTCACCGGGCGTTCGCTCACGTGCTGGTAGGCGACGGCGACCGGGGTGTCACCACGGAAGGGAGGCCGACCGGTGAGCATCTCGAAGAGCACGACGCCCGTCGAGTAGAGGTCGGTGCGCGCGTCGACGGTCTCGCCCTTGGCCTGCTCGGGCGAGAAGTACGAGGCCGTGCCGAGGATCGCGGTGGTCTGCGCCACCGTGGTCGAGGAGTCGGACACGGCTCGGGCGATGCCGAAGTCCATGACCTTCACCTGGCCGGTGGTCGTGATCATGATGTTGCCGGGCTTTATGTCGCGGTGCACGACGCCGGCGCGGTGGGAGTACTCCAGTGCGGTGAGCACGCCGTCGATGACGCGCACGGCCGCCGCCGGCTCGAGAGGACCGTCGTGGATGATGTCCTTGAGCAGCCGGCCCTCGACGAACTCCATGACGATGAACGGCAGCTGCACCTCGTGGCCGGAGGCGTCGGCGACGGTCTCCTCGCCGGCGTCGAAGACGCGCACGATCGTCGGATGCGCCATGCGCGCGGCGGACTGCGCCTCTTGGCGGAACCGCATGCGGAACGCGGGGTCGGTCGCGAGCTGCGGCTTCAGCAGCTTGATCGCGACCTGGCGGCCGAGCCGGGTGTCCTGGCCGACGTGGACGTCGGACATGCCGCCGCGACCGATGAGCTGACCCACCCGGTAGCGCCCGGCGAGTACCTGTCCTTCGTCAGTCACGTGCGCCCGGTTCCTCTCTCATTCGCGTCGCGTTCGGTGTGCCGATGCCTGCCGCGCTCGAATCGAGCACGGCAGGACGGGCATCAGTTGTCGGTCTCGTCGTCGCCGCCGGCTCCGGCATCGGGAGTCGGAGCAGGGCTCGCGGTCACGGTGACGGGCGCCGACGGTGAAGCGGCCGAGCTCAGCGCACCGCAGAAGTACAGGTAGCTGATGTTGATGGTCGCACCGTCGGCGGCGTCGGCGTTCACGGTGATCGTGACGTTCGTGGCGTCGGCGCCGAGCGGGGGCGCGGCCGCCGCGGGGCCGTCGACGTTGACCTGGTAACCCGACCGGGTCTGGCCGGCAGGGCACTGCGCGGCGGGCCAGGAGACCTGGATGGATCCGCCGGGCGTGGCGGTCGAGGGCGACACTGAAGGGGCTGCTCCAGGCGCCGCGGGCGTCTCGGGAGCCGCGTAGTACGTGACCGTCACCTCGGAACCGATCGGAACAGGCCCGGTCGGGTTGACCTCGTAGACGATGCCGGTGCCAGACGGGTCGGCGGCGGGGTTGCCCTCGACGCCGTTCGCGGACATGCCGAGCTCCTGCAGCTTGGCGCGTGCGTCGTCGATCGAGAGGCCGACGAAGTCGTCTGCGTTGATCTGCGCAGTGGTGGGTGCCTCGGACGTGGGCGGCGGCGCCGACGACGCAGGCGCGCTCCGCGTCGGAGGCTTGCTCGACTCCGTGGCGGGTGCGTTGCTGCCGCCGCCGTTGACCGCGAGGGCGATGATCGTGCCGATCAGCACGATCGCGAGCACCGCGATGAGCACGATGAGTGGCCAGGTCCAGGGGCTGCGCTTCTTCTCTTCGACCTCTTCTTCGGCCGACTCTTCACCGGGGGCGCCGGTGGGGAGCACGGTCGTCGCCGCGGTCGCGCCCTGCTGGGGCATGAGCATCGTCGCCGCGGTCGCGCCGCCTGCGAGACCGAGCACCGCGGGAACCGCCACGGCGGCGCCCTGCACGTCGCCACGTCGCAGCGCGGATGCCGCGCGTGCCAGGTGGGCAGCCGTCTGGGGGCGCTCGGCCGGGTTCTTCGCGATGCACGTGTAGACGAGGTTGCGCACGGGCTCGGAGACGGTGACCGGGAGGTCGGGCGGCGTCTCGTTGATCTGCGCCATGGCGATCGCGACCTGCGACTCGCCCGTGAACGGGCGACGGCCGGCGAGCGCCTCGTAGGCGACGATGCCGAGCGAGTAGATGTCGGTCGTCGGCGAGGCCGGGTGCCCGGAGGCCTGCTCGGGCGAGAGGTACTGCACCGTGCCCATGACCTGGCCGGTCGCCGTGAGCGGCACCTGGTCGGCGATGCGCGCGATGCCGAAGTCGGTGATCTTGACACGGCCGTCGGGCGTGATGAGCAGGTTGCCGGGCTTGATGTCGCGGTGCACGAGGCCGGCCGCGTGGGCGGCCTGGAGCGCGTTGGCCGTCTGCGCGACGATGTCGAGCACCTTGTCGGTCGAGAGCACGTGCTCCCGCTCGAGGATCGTCGAGAGCGCCTCGCCGGGCACGAGCTCCATGACGAGGTAGGCGCTGCCCTCTTCTTCGCCGTAGTCGAAGACGTTGGCGATGCCCTCGTGGTTCACGAGCGCGGCGTGACGTGCCTCGGCGCGGAAGCGCTCGAGGAAGCCCGGGTCGCCGAGGTACTCGTCTTTCAGGATCTTGATCGCGACCTGTCGGCCGATGACGAGGTCGGTGGCCTGCCACACCTCGCCCATCCCGCCGATCGCGATGCGGGATTGCAGTTCGTAGCGCCCCCCGAAGGTGAGCCCTGCGCTCGGTCTCATTTGTTCAGCACCGCCTCTAGTACCTGCTTTGCGATGGGTGCGGCGATGAGATTGCCGTACCCCTCCTGACCAAGACCCCCGCCATCCTCCACGAGTACCGTGATCGCATACTGAGGGTTGTCTGCGGGGGCAAAACCGGTGAACCACAAGGTGTAAGGGTCATCCTCGCCGTTCTCCGCTGTACCCGTCTTACCGGCCACGCTGACGCCGTCTATTCTTGCATTACTCGCGGCACCGGATTCGACGCCGTTGGTCATCATCTCGGTCATCGTCCTGGCCGTGTCCTCGCTGATCGCGCGACCGAATTCCGAGCCCTCGAACTCCTGCAGCGGCGTGAAGTCGGGCGCGGTGATCTGGTCGACCAGGTTCGGGTTCATGACGATGCCGCCGTTGGCGATCGCGGCCGAGACGACGGCCATCTGCAGCGGCGTTGCTCGCACCGTGTACTGACCGAACGCGCTGAGCGCGGTCTGCGGCTCGTCGAGTCCGCGGGGGTACACGCTCGGCTCGGTCGCGGTGGGGATCTCGAACTCGTGGTTGAAGCCGAACTTCTCGGCCTGCTCGCGGATCGCGTCGTCGCCGAGTTCCATGCCCAACTCGGCGAACGGGATGTTGCACGAGAAACGCAGTGCGTCGGCGAGGGTGACGGTGCTTCCGCCGCTTCCGCAGGTGCCGCCGCCGGAGTTGATCACGACGGAGTCGGTGCCGGGCAGGGTGAGCTCGCCGGGGTTCGGGAACGTGCTCTCGGGCGTGTACCGGCCGGACTCGAGTGCGGCCGCGGTGACGACGAGCTTGAACACCGATCCGGGAGGGTTCATGTCGCCGCCGGTCGCACGGTTGATGAGGGGATCGCTCGGGTCGGCGAGCAGCCCCTGGTAGGTCTCCTCGACGACATCGGTGTCGTGCGACACCAGGGTGTTCGGGTCGAAAGTCGGCTTGGTGACCATGGCGAGGATGCGTCCGGTGGCGGGTTCGGTGACGACGACCGCGCCCTGGTAGTCGCCGAGGGCGTCCCAGGCGGCCTGCTGGGCGACCGGGTCGATCGAGACATCCACCGATGCGCCCATCGGATCCTGACCGGAGATCAGCCGGTTGATCTTGTCGAAGAACTGGCTCGAGTCCTGCCCGCTGAGGTACTCGTTGACCGAGCTCTCGAGCCCGGTCGCCTCGCCGTTCACCGGGATGTACCCGGTGACGCCGGCGTAGAGCGGGCCGTTCGGGTACACGCGCAGGAACTTGTAGTCGTCGTCGGAGGGCTGCGAGAAGGCGACGGGCGTTCCGTCGACGAGGATCGGCCCGCGCTCGACCGAGAAGCTCGCGTACAGGGTGCGCGCGTTGCGCGGGTCGGCGGCGAGGTCGCTGGCCGTGAAGTACTGGATGACCGTGGTCGAGACGAACAGGGCCACGAACATCAGCAGGGCGAAGATGCTGACGCGCTTGAGTTCGCGGTTCATCCGTCGATCACCAGCCTCGGATGGTTGCGGACCGTGTCGGAGAGCCGCAACAGCAGCGCGATGATGATCCAGTTGGCCACGAGCGAGGATCCGCCCGCGGCGAGGAACGGCGTCGTCAGGCCGGTCAGCGGGATGACGCGGGTCACGCCGCCGACGACGATGAACACCTGCAGGGCGATGACGAACGCGAGTCCGACGCCGAGCAGCTTGCCGAAGTCGTCTTGACCGGCGAAGCCGATGCGGAACCCGCGGGCGACGAGCAGCACGTAGAGCGCGAGAATCGCGAAGATGCCGGCGAGGCCGAGCTCCTCTCCGAGGCTGGCGATGATGTAGTCGCTCTGGGGCACCGGGGTGAGCTCGGGGCTGCCTCGCCCCCAACCCGTGCCGATGAGGCCGCCGTTGGCCAGGCCGAACAGGCCCTGAACGAGCTGGTAGCTGCCACCGAGGTCGGCGTCGTACCTCGCCTCGCTGAATGGGTCGAGCCAGTTCTGGAAGCGGTTGTTGACGTAGTCGAGCGTCTGGCTCGCGATGAGGGCGCCCGCGAGGAACAGCGAGAGTCCGAGCACGACCCACGAGAGGCGGCTGGTCGCGACGTAGAGCATCACGAGGAACAGGCCGAAGTACAGCAGTGCGGTACCGAGGTCGCGCTGGAACACGATGACGCTCATCGAGAGCGCCCACACGATGAGCAGCGGGCCGAGGTCGCGGGCGCGCGGGAACCGCATGCCGAGGAACTTCTTGCCGACCATCGAGAGCGAGTCGCGGTTGCGCACGAGGTAGCCGGCGAAGAAGACGGCCAGGGCGATCTTCGCGATCTCGCCCGGCTGGAAGGTGGCGATGTCGCCGATGCCGATCCAGACCCGCGCGCCGCCGCGGGCCTGGCCGAGACCGGGCACGAGCGGCAGCATGAGCAGGATGATCGCCACGAACCCGGCGACGTAGGTGTAGCGGAAGAGCACCCGGTGGTTGCGGATGATGAGGATCGTCGCGATGCCGCAGATGATCGCGATCGCGCTCCACACGATCTGGCGCACGGCCGCGCTCTGCCATCCGCTGTCGCCGTAGGCGATGTCGATGCGGTAGATCATCGCGATGCCGAGGCCGTTCAGCACCGTCGCGATGGGCAGCAGGAACGGGTCGGCGTCGCGCGCGACGAAGCGCATGGCGATGTGCAGTCCGAAGACGAGCACCGAGAGTCCGGCACCGAGCAGCACGAGCTGCGTGTCGATGCGGCCGAGGGCGCCGAGCTGCACCAGCACGATCGAGCCCGCGTTGATGAGGCAGGCCACGAGGAGCAGCCACAGTTCGAGGTTGCGCAGTCGCTGCGGCATCCGGATGCGTCGGATGCCGGCGGGCGGCGTCGCTGCAGGTGGCTGGGCCGAGGAGACCTGCCCGCCGGAGACCTGGCCGCCGAAGGCGTCGGCGTCACTCAAGGGACTCCTCCAATCGCGACACGATCTTCGTCGCGTCGGTGAGCGAGCCCGCGTTGATGGTCTTCTCGACGCGCTGCTGGTCGTAGGGGCGGAGTTCGGAGACGTCGATGGTGGTCTCGCGGTAGAGCTCGTTCATCGAGATCGGGCCGATGTCCTGCTGGATGCCCTGGAAGATGGCGACCCGGCCGTTGGACTCGCCCACGTAGTACCGGGTCTGGGTCCACTGGTAGCCGAGGATCACGACGGCCACGATGGCCGCGATGAGCGTGAAGATCCAGAACCCCCACACCCATCGGCGTCGGCGCCTGCGACGGGCGTCCTCTTCGAGGATCTCGTCGAAGAAGTCCTCGGAGTCGGGCTCGAAGTGCGTCTCCTGCACCGGGTGCGGACGGAACGGCGTGAGGCGGATGGCACGAGGGCGTGCCGGCTCGGAGGCCGCGCCGAACGCCAGCGGCGCCGCGGCCGATCCGACGACGAGCGGAGGAGTCGCGGGCGCCGGCGGGTCGCCGATGTCGACGATCACGACGGTGACGTTGTCTGGAGCCCCGCCGTCGAGCGAGGCCTTGACCAGGCGGTCGGCCACCTGCTTGGCGCCCGCATCGGCCGAGAGTTGCTCGTGCAGCTCGTCGAACGACACGACGCCCGAGAGGCCGTCGGAGCAGATCAGCCAGCGATCGCCCGGCCTCGTGTCGAGCACCATCGAGTCGATCTCGGGGGACGCCTCGACGTCGCCGAGCACCCGCATGAGCACCGAGCGCCGCGGGTGCACCATGGCCTCCTCGGCGGTGATGCGGCCGGCGTCGACGAGGCGCTGCACGAACGTGTGGTCGATCGAGATCTGGCTGAGCTCGCCGGAGCGCAGGAGGTAGATGCGCGAGTCGCCGATGTGCGCGATGACCACGCGGTCTTCGTGCAGCAGCATCGCACTCGCGGTCGTGCCCATGCCGGTGAGCTCGGAGTGCTCGGCCACGGTCTCGGCGAGGCGCCGGTTGGCCGAGATCAGGGCGCCCTCGAGGGCGGCCGCCGCCTCTGGTGCGGAGTGGTAGTCGGCGTCGGCGTCGGCGACGCGCTGCGTGACGATCGCGCTCGCGACGTCACCTCCGGCGTGGCCGCCCATGCCGTCGGCCACGAGGAACAGCCGTCGGCCCGCATAGCCGGAGTCCTGGTTGTTCGCACGGATGCGTCCGACATGCGAGACCGCGGCGCTCGCCTTGATCGAGACCATGGGCTACCGCCGCAGCTCGAACGTCGTCGCTCCGACCTTGATGGTCGCTCCGAGGGGGATCTGCACGGGCACGGTCACGCGGGCGCCGTCGAGGAACGTGCCGTTGGTGGAGTCGAGGTCTTGGAGCATCCACTTGCCGTTCCAGAGCATCATGCGCGCGTGGTGGGTGGACGTGTAGTCGTCGCGGATGATGATCGCCGAGTCGCTCGACCGGCCGATGGTGATCTCGTCGCGCCCGAGGGGGAACTCGGTGCCGGCCTTCTGGCCGCTCGTGATCACGAGCTTGAGGGCGCCGTCGCCGGCTGCCGGTGCCGGCTGTCGGGAGACGGGTGAGGTCGGGGCGGCCTGAGCAGCACCGGCGGCTGCGGGGAAGGCGGCTGCGGGGGATGCCGCGGCGGCTGCACCGCCCTCGGGCTGGAGCTTGCGCACCCGCTGCCCGAACAGGTCGCTGCGCAGCGCGTAGACGATCGCGAAGATGAACGCCCACAGCAGCAGTAGGAACCCGAGCTGCAGAACGAGCAGGGTCAGTTCGCTCATTCGGCCGGCCCCCAGAACCCGCCGACATCGTGACGTTCGGTCGCCGGGTCGGCGTGGGGCGCGGGGGTTGCGGCTTGGGCGAGCACTCGGAACACGATACGCGAGCGGCCGATGGTGATCACGGAGTCGGGTTCGAGGATCGCCTCGGTGACACGGGCGCCGTTCAGCTGGGTGCCGTTCGTCGAGCCGAGGTCGCGAACGCGGGCGCGCGAGCCGTCCCATTGCACCTCGGCATGACGCCGCGAGGCGCCCGAGTCGTCGATCGTGACGTCGGCCTCGCTGCCACGGCCGATGACGGTGCGGCCCTTGATGATCGGATGCCGCGTGCCGCCGATGTCGAGCACGGGGGTCCAGGCGACCTGGCCCTTCACGTTGCGCGAGTCGACCTGCACCATGCCCTCGGCGAGGCCCTCGTCGGATCGGAGCGAGATCGTGATGGCGCCGGCGAACTGGAAGTGCTGGCTCGCGGCGTGCTTCTGGACGAGGTCGACGAGCTCGTCGGTGAGGGCCGGGCCGAGCGCGGACATGCGCTCGTGATCGGCCGGCGACATGCGCACGACGAACTGGTTCGGCACGAGCACGCGATCGCGCGAGACGACCGCCGCCTTCGTGTCGAGCTCGCGCTTCAGGGCAGCGGTGATCTCGACGGGCTGCAGCCCCGAGCGAAAGGTCTTCGCGAAGGCGCCGTTGACGGCGCGTTCGAGACCTTTCTCGAAGTTGTCCAGTAGGCCCACAGGTCTCCCGATCCGGTTCCGTGATTGTGTGACATGCTAGCCCGCTCCACTGGGAACGGGATTCCTCAATCCACCGGAATCGCCGTTTCGTCCGCGTCGAGGTCGAGCGAGAGCGTCGGGATCGATGCGGTCAGCAGCGTGCCGTCGGAGCGCCGCGAACCCGCGACGTCCTTCATGCGCGGTGCGCCCGTGAGGCGTGGGCCGTGGCCGTCGAGCGGCACCGAGACATCCGCACCGGATGTGACGAGCACCCTCTCGCCCCGCACCGACACCTCGGCGAAGTCGCCCTCCTCGACGTGGAACGAGATCGAGTCGGCTTCGAGCGCGACACGCAGTCGCGTGCCCCGCAGGGCGATGCGGAAGGTCAGCCGCTCCCACCCGTCGGGCAGGCGCGGATCGAACGTGAACCGGCCCCCGTGGTCGCGGAACCCGCCGAAGCCCATGACGAGCGCGCCCCACACGCCGCCGGTCGACGCGACGTGCACGCCGTCGGCCGCGTTGTGGTGCAGGTCGGCGAGGTCGACGTAGAGGGCGGAGCGGAAGTAGCGCAGCGCGAGGTCGTGGTAGCCGACCTCGGCCGCGATGATCGACTGCACGACCGCCGAGAGCGTCGAGTCGCCCGTGGTCAGCGGGTCGTAGTACTCGAAGTCGGCGAGCTTCTGCTCGGCCGAGAACCGGTCGCCCTGCAGGTAGAGGGCGAGCACGACGTCGGCCTGCTTCAGCACCTGGAAGCGGTAGATCACGAGCGGGTGGTAGTGCAGCAGGAGCGGGCGGCTGCTCTCGGGCGTGTTCTCGAGGTCCCACAGCTCCTTCTCGAGGAACGCCGAGTCCTGCGGGTGCACGCCGAGCTGCTCGTCGAACGGGATGTGCATGTGCGCGGCGGCCCGACGCCACTCGGCGACCTCGCCGGGGGTCACGCCGAGGCGGGCGACGAGCTTGGCGTACGCGACCGGGTCGCGCATCTGCAGGCTGTCGACGGCGGATGCCGCGGACGCGAGGTTCGCCCTCGCCATCACGTTCGTGTAGAGGTTGTCGTTCACGACCGTCGTGTACTCGTCGGGCCCCGTGACGCCGTGGATGTGGAAGACGTCGTCGACCGTGCCGCCGGAGCGCCAGAACCCCAGGTCCTCCCACATGCGCGCCGTCTCGACGAGCACGTCGATCGCGCCGCGCCCGAGGAAGTCCGTGTCGCCCGTGGCCGCCACGTACTGGCACAGCGCGAAGGCGATGTCGGCATCGATGTGGTATTGCGCGGTGCCGGCTGCGTAATAGGCGGAGGACTCGAGCCCATTGATCGTGCGCCACGGGAACAGGGCGCCGCGCTGGTTCAGCTCGAGGGCGCGGGCACGCGCGTTGTCGAGCATGCGCTGGCGGAACCGCAGCACGTTGCGCGCCACGATCGGGGCCGTGAAGCTGAGGAACGGCATCACGTAGATCTCGGTGTCCCAGAAGTAGTGACCGCCGTAGCCCGATCCGCTGACGCCCTTCGCGGCGACGCCGTCGCCGTCGGTGCGGGCGGTGGCCTGGGCGAGTTGGAAGAGGTTCCACCGCACGGCCTGCTGGAGTTCGGGCTCACCGTCGATCGCGACATCCGACCGCTCCCAGAAGTCGTCGAGCCACGCGCGCTGGTGCTCGAACAGCTCGGCGACGCCCTGCTCGGCGCCCCGGTCGAGCGTGCGGTCGCAGCGGTCGACGAGCTCGCGCGCCGGCACCTTGCGGGCGGTGTGATAACTGATGAACTTCGTGATGCGGATCGGCTTGCCCTGCTCGGCGCGCACCCGGTAGATGTGCTTCGCGAGGTCGTCGCCGATCGAGCCCGACTCGGTGAAGGCGTTCTCGGTGGCGATCGCGTGCTCGACGCCGACCGCGATGGTCATGCCCGAGTTCGTGCACTGGTAGCCGAGCATGTACCGGCCGCCCTCGTGACGCTGCACGCGCGGCTGCAGCACGCGGTCGGCGAACGTCTCGGCCTTGCGAGGATCGAAGGCGCTCGGCACCTCCTGCACGCCGGAGCGGTACTCGTCGCGCCCGTCCTGGCGGTTGAGGATCTGGCTCGAGATCGTGACCGCGGCGTCGGCGTCGAGCATCTCGACCTCGTAGTCGAGCACCGCGAGGTGCCGGTCGGTGAACGTGACCATGCGGCGGCTCGTGATGCGCACGTGCTTGCCGGACGGGGTGCGCCACACGATGGCGCGCGACAGGGCGCCCTGCCGGAAGTCGAGCCGACGCTCGTAGTCGATCAGCTCGGCGATCGTGATCACCAGCGGCTCGTCGTCGACGTACAGGCGGATCACCTTCGCGTCGGGCGCGTTCACGATCGTCTGCCCGACGCGGGCGAACCCGAACGCCTCCTCGGCGTGGCGGATCGGCCAGGTCTCGTGGAACCCGTTCACGAACGTGCCGTGCAGGTGCCCGTCGCGCCCCTCCTCGATGTTGCCGCGCAAGCCGAGGTAGCCGTTTCCGACGGCGAACAGGGTCTCGGTGCGACCCATGTCGTCGAGGCCGAACTCGTTCTCGACGAGGGCCCACTCGTCGATCGAGAACCGGTTGCGGTCGAGGGGATCGGTGTCGGCGAACCTCATTCGGCGTCCCTTTCATCTGGGTTCTCGGGATTCGTGCGCGCGGCGGGTTCGGCAGTGCGTTTCTGCGTGGCATCGACGGCGGTCGCTGCCGCTCGCTCGACGGCGGGCAGGAGCTCGTCGAGCTCGTCGACGATGACGTCGGCGCCGAGCTCGCGAAGGGTGTCGCGCCCGACGCCCCGGTCGACTCCGACCACGAGCGCGAAGTCGCCGTCGGCGCCGGCCTTGACGCCGGACTCGGCGTCTTCGACGACCGCGCACGCCGTCGTCGGCAGGCCGAGCAGCTCGGCCGCCCGGTCGAACATGTCGGGCGCCGGCTTTCCGCGGATTCCCTCGCGGGCCGCCACGAGACCGTCGACCACGACGGTGAACCGGTCGTCGATGCCAGCGGCGGCCAGCACCGACGGGGCGTTCTTCGAGCTCGAGACGACGGCCACGCGGCATCCGGCATCGATGACCGCGTCGAGGAACGCGACGCTCGCAGGGTAGGGCGCGACGCCCTCGTCGGCGAGCGTGGCGTTGAAGGCGTCGTTCTTGCGGTTGCCGAGTCCGTGCACGGTGTCGACGTCGGGCCCGTCGCTCACCTCGCCCTCGGGAATGCGGATGCCGCGGCTCTCGAGCAGGCTGCGCACGCCGTCGTAGCGGGGCTTGCCGTCGATGTACGCGAAGTAGTCGCCCTCGACGTAGGGCGCCGCGCCGTGCGACTCGAGGTACGGGGTGAACAGGCGGGACCAGGCGTGCATGTGCACGACCGCCGTGGGCGTGAGCACCCCGTCGAGGTCGAAGAGCCAGCCGCGGACGCCCGTGAGGTCGAGGTCGGCGGGGGAGAGGTCTCGGGGGGATGCGTCTCGGGGGGATGCCGGAGCGGTGGCGCCCGGTGCGTTCGGTCGGGTTTCGGGGGTGTCTGGCGAGGTCACGGCCGTCCTTTCGTCGTGCCGGTCGCGGCTCTGGGGCCAGCCGTTCGATGCTATTGCGCCGGGGTGCGCCAGCGCGAGGGCGGATGCCGGGGTTCGGAGCATTCACGGAGGGTGTTCCCGCCCCTCTCAGGGCACTCCCGGCTCGAATGGCCTTTGGCCACGCAAGATGTTAGGCTCTCGTGGCTGGACGCATTACGGTGCGACCACATTTGCGCGAGTGGCGGAATTGGCAGACGCGCTGGCTTCAGGTGCCAGTACTCGCAAGGGTGTGGGGGTTCAAGTCCCCCCTCGCGCACAAGGGGGTCTTAGCGAAATAGCTGAGACCTGTTAGCGATATAGAAACGGTCCGGACCTCGATGAGGTTCCGGGCCGTTTTTTGTGCCTGGAACGGGGTCGCAAAGCCGGTTTGTGACGTTCGATGCGGTCAGGTGGGCTCGGTGGCGCTGCGTGAAGTGCTTAAACGACGAATTGCCCTGCTTTCGGGCAGGGCGAAGCTGTCGGTACGCGTGGTGGTGCAGGAGTCAGATGGCGGGCGCGCCGTTACAGACGTTGTGGCGGTGAATCGTCCTCGTCAACTGGTCGCCGGTTCGGGACTCGCGCGCGCATGTCTCGGAGTTCCTGTTCTGAGTAGTACGTGTCCATGACCATGGCGTTCGCCGTGCCGAGCGGCTTCTTCGCCAGGCGCTCCCGGTAGAACGCGAGGAGCTTTCGAAGGTTGAGGGACACGATCGCCATCCCGACCGCCAACGCGGAGAACGTGTTTCCTCGTGGCGCACGCTTGCGTGCGTTGCCGATGTCTTCGGACTTCTCGCCCTTGAGCATGTTGTTCACGCCCTCGACGGTGTTCCTCAGGCCGTACTGGGCTTTCCACTCGGGCGAGTCGTACGGGTGAAGCTGTAGCCGGCACTCGATCTCGCGGGGGATCACAATCGTCTTCTGCTGTGGGAGGTCGAGGACCTCGCCGGTCTTCGGGTCGTATGCGATTCCGTAGGCGTCAGGGTCGGGGTAGGAGTACTGCTGGCTGCCGTTCGGGCGGCGACGAAGAACGTCGGCGAGCACCATATCGGTTCAGAGCAGGCCCGGCGTGATTGGGCGCCGGCTCTGACTCGCGACAGGCGTGGTATGAGTCGGTCTCGGCTCTCCTTCTTTGATGGAATGTGTGATTCACCAATCCACCACCTGGGACCAAAGCACCAAGCCTTGGATCCGCGCGCGAATCACAATCCCGTTCGCGCGGATGACGGCGAGATAGAAGGTCCGCCGTATGTGTGTCGGCAACTCCGCACCACGGACAACAATTCTCGTCACGAGGCGTGTCTCCGCACCGTTCTGCTCCAAGACACGCAACTGGACACTAGTCACGCGCTCGGCCAGTCTGCGCGCGTAGAAACGGGAGCATCTGAGTCATCACTGGCATTGCCTGTTCCATAACGATGTCGCGGGGGAGGTTTTCCATCCCGTGCCTGAGTGCCCAGGTGTCCAGTGCCTGGCCGATCAACGTCATCAAATCCTGTGTCGGATCGATGCAGTCAACAGGGCTGATCGGCTCGCCGCCTAGAGCCTGCGTTGAGCTGGTGGATGAAGCATCCGGGTTTTGCGTCGAAACCTCGTCGGCTTGCTTCTTGTCCCACTCGGAAGCTCCGTCGACGACATGGACTTGTGGAGGCCGCGTCGTAATCTCTGGATCCGGTACGTCACGGTGATATCCAGCCGGCACTGGCGGTGCGTCCGCCCGCTCCGACGCGGTGACCGGCGGCTGGCTACGCACGCGCACCACCCTCGGCCACCTAGCCACGTCCGAACCCCTCAATCGCTCGCGTATTCAGTTGAGCCAGCAGATACATCTGCTCCAGCGCCAACTCGAGCGCCTTGCCATGCAGCCCGCCGTTGTCGATCTTGCGCTGGGTGTTGATGAGTTCATCGACATTGGCTCGGATCAAAGAGCCATTGGCCTGGAGTCTGGCGAGCGCCTTGGCTTCAGCGAGTCGTTCACGCAGGGTCTCGAGGTCGGATTTCTGAACGAGGTTTGACGCACGGAAACTCTTGATCAGCGCCGCGATCGTCAAACCGACTGCATTGATGGTGCTTGAGAGAACTACTTCGTTGCTCATTTGCGGGCCACCCTTCAGACGACTGGGAGTGTCTATACAGAATGTATACGGCTATTTTCGCTTTGGTTCAATCGCAAATAACCGCACTTCGTTGGATATCTATTCTCCTCCCGATCATTAGTTCTCATTGACGGAGGTCAATTGACACATTCATGACCGCGGCGGTACTAGAGTTCTTCGGAGACGACAAACACGATGTGCAGGGAGGCCCAATGAAGTGCTATTACTGCGATGCTGATACCCGAGTGGTCCGAACGCGAGAAATCCTGAACGGATACGGCATTACAAGGACTCGCGTGTGCGAGGGATCGAAACCGCATCGTTTCAACACTCGCGAGAGCGCACCCCCCAGTCACGACATGCGTCAGATCGTTGTCCGAAGATCGGGCAGTGGCGACCTTGGCGCCGCACTCTTCGACCCTGCGCGCCTGTATCGCGACATAGCGAATGGGGTTCTGTCGCGACTCTCTGCAGCGGGCGTAAACGACGTTGTTGAAGACACTGTGGCAGCGCTTGAGCGGGAAGGTGACTTTTCCGAGCTGAGCGAGAGCGAGCGCGCCTCCATCCCGATGGCCTCAGGTTGGATGTGGGACCACCGGATTGCGGACGAGGTAGAGCGCCAGCTTCAGCGTCGAGACCGGATGGCCGTGGTTCTGTACGCGCTGTCAACGAGGGGAAGGCGCGATCGGACAGGTCGTGAAGGCTGGGCCGACGCGCGGCAGGTGTTGGTGTGGTTGGCGGACCGCTACCCGACACTTCCCGAGGTTGTGCTTCCTGAGGCTCCGGAACAGGCGTCTCAAACCTGGGTTCATCCCGGTGCCCCCGCGCCGCTCCCGTCGAAGATCGTCAAGCGGAGCCGCGGCGAGCACGCACGCGACAGGCAACGTTCGTTTGACTATCAACAGTTCAAACGCAGCATTCGCCTCGCGGTCGTCGGTCGCTTCGACGAGAAAACACGCGACGGCCAAGTGGATCTAATCGCCGAGTGGGTTATGTGGGGGTTGGCGGGTCAGGAAGTTGTGTTGAGCAGTCAACTCGCTGCGGGCGTTCTCGATTGCCTGCGACGAATTGACGACATCGCGTACCTGCGGTGGACAGCGCTCGTCAAGGAATTCGATTCAGTAACTGAGTTCGCTCAAGAGGCCACTGGCTTGCTTCGCTATCCAAGTCCGCCGCTTGCGCTGAGTGGTTCGATTCGCAGGGGCCGGGAAGCACCCACACCGCCGATTCCTCACTGAGGAGCGCCATCTATTCGACGTGCGATCCGTCGACCAACTATCTTGATGCGCCGTACACCCGATTGGTGACCGTCGATTGCGCTGGAAAGTCCGGGCATCGTCCTGCCTCCCACCGGGTCCGTGCGAACGGACGAAATCTCCGTGGACGCGCTCAAACGAGCTCCGCAGCGTGGCGCCGTCGCCGAGGAGAACGCTGACCAGCTCGGCGGCGTCGCGGATCGCCAACGCGCCCGAGGTTCAGACGACCCGTCGGAGCGGCGAGATGGGCGACATGAGCACCTGTTTTCGGCCGGCTGGCGCGACTCGCCGAGCCAGGTCCGTCGGAAGGCCCAGCTTCAGCTCATGGAGCACAGTACATTCGGGGGCTTCGGCCCGTGAGCCGATGGCGTCGGGTGAGGACCTTCTCGACATCCTGATCGCGACCCTGTTCTTGATACAGGCCGGCTGAACTCGAGTCCGGTCGTCGCTGGCTCCCGGATTACTCAGGACGTCAGGCGCGCGAATTGTGACTTTAGCTCGGCCAGGTGGTCGAGGTTCTTTTGTACCTTGGTTCTGGTCCACCAACCATTCGACGGGTGCGGAATCGGCAGCATGACGCGCTTGGGTGGAGAAGCGAGTGACTCCCAAGTCCGGTGAACGAAGTTTCCCGCGATAAAGACTGTCGCGTTTGATGAGAGATTCACTCCGTCGAGGCGAGCCTGGAGGCCCGGCAAGAGGATGGTGTTGGCATTCCTCGCCGTCCGCGTTGGCAGATTAGCTATTGTCGAGGCCCTGTGAGAGCGCACCATCTCCAGCAGTTCCCAGTCGGACTGAACCAGGACCGGTGGCAAGCGATGCCTCGCGAACGCGGCCGACTGGAGCGGTACCGGGCTCACGTTAATGATGCCGATCCGGAAGTCACTGTTGGCGTGCAGGAGGGCCAGGTAAGGCCCGAGCGCCGCCTGGGGCTTCCCTGTTGGCGATAGGAACGCGAGCGCTCTCTGCCCTGCGTCCCCTGCGAGCGGTCGTCCTGTGCGCAGTTCATCTACGTGCGGTGACTCCAGCACCAACAGCAATTCGATGTCATCGCCGCTCCCGGGGACTAGATCGGGGACGCGGAAGTTCCGGAACGTTCCGGTTCCGTCCTCCTGGAGGTATTGCTGGAGAGTCACAGGTTCACGATAACGGGCCTTTGCATTCGTTTGCCGGGCGTCCACGAGCGGCGCCGATTCCTCTTGCGGCCAAACCAGATCGAGGCGAACATTGCGCTGGGATGCGGAGCGGGATTGTTTGCGGGCCGCGCGGCGGCGAGTTCGGACAGAATCACCGACCTGCTTCAGTATTGGCGCATTGAGCCGACAGGCAACAAGGTGTTAGACGGCTCGGCGACGATGAGACTCCGGACCATTAGAGCGGACCGTCTACCGGTGCGCCCCTAGTCCGTCTCATCCTGGAAAATTCCGCTCTCCGCCGCCGCGATCTCAAGTGGCTTGATGGCAGCATCGCCAAGAGCGGTTCTGAACTCGGCGATCATTTCACTGACAGCGTGGGCCACTCCGAAACCCGCGGGAGACGAAAAGCGGATCCGGTCGGAGAGATGCGCGATGATTGCGTCTCCATGCATTTCCAGCGCAGCGTGAGGGGTCCCCTCAAAGTGGAATCGTTCACCGAGTCCCACACCTCGGCCCTCCAATGCGGCAACCGCTTCGGGGATTGCCTCACCCAGGTGTGGGACGGCATCCGCCCAACGGGCGAGCTCCTCTGCCCCGGCGGTTCTCGGTATTCCGTTCAGCCTCGCATCGAGGTGTTGGTGTAGCCAAAGCTTCCACAGTTCTGCCCCGGCGATCCCGTCGCTTCGCAGCATGTAGACAACCGATTCTGCGAAAGAGGCGGCGCGTTCACCATTGCTAGCGAGCGCGCTCTGATCGAGAAGGCGCTGACGGTCTTCAGGAGCGATGCCTGCGAAAGAGACTATTGAGGCAACCAAACCGTAGAAGTTGGTACGCAATGCAGGCTGGCTGAGTTCGTCGAGGCGATCCCACTCGGCGATGACGTGGTCGAGGAACCCCGCGGCGAGCAGCTTGTCGTTGTATCGCGGGCGATGCAGGTAGGCCGTCCAGGCGAGCCGTCTCGTACTCGAAGTCTCAAAGAGTGACAGGACTCTCTCGGTGACGTACTCTGCATCGGCAGCGAAGAGAAAGAACAACTCGGTCGTGATTGCCGGGACCGTGGCATCGAGTGAAGGGGTTGGCCCGGCTAGGAGAGAATTAAGCGCCTCTCGTTCCTCTTCGCTGAGGCCGGACCAATCGTCTCGACTGCCGCGCCACCGGCGATCGATTTCCGTCATCCAGTACTGGGCCAGTTCGCCGGGCCAGGAGTTCAGGTAGAGCGGAAGGCTCGATACTGGATCCTCCACCGTGTGAGTGAATCCGTCGCCATGTTCGTGCCAAAGCGAGGCCGCGATCGAGCGCATCGTGGCTGACGCCAGCGTCTCGTGACTCTCGATTTGTCGCCGGATTTGGTCTAACAGGAACCTGCTGATCGTGCGCGCCGATTCCGCGGCGAAGAGTTCGGTACGCACGAGGCCAACCACGGTGTCAGCGGCGAGACCAAGTTCTGTCTTACCCCACCCTTCGATGATCGCCCGGCGCAGGTCGCCTGCCTTGCTCTCGATATCCGTCCGCTCAGCGACGTGCATCCAAATCAACTCGCCGAGTGCCGGTCGAGCCTGAACGACCTCGCTCACCAAAGCGAGCGCATCGCGCCATTCAGGCTGGCCGAAGTCTTGTGCCGAATAGTCACGGTCGATGAGGTCATCCATTGCAGCGCTTGCATCATGATCCACCGCCTCTGCGAACGCAGCCGGTTCCATCGGCAGGCTTCCGCCCCATGTTCCGCTCGTCATCCAGTGGTCGAGATCCGGATGCTCGCGCGGCGCGAAGTCAGGGTTCGCTGCTTGAGCAGCTTTGAGGGCGTCGCCTGCCATGGACCACTCGGGCGCGGATCCCGTCAGCCAAACCAACAAGTTGTACTTCGCATAGGCGATGTATCGATCTGAGTCGGGCGCGTCGAACGAGACAGCGGGGCCCTCTGCGACCGCCGCCAAGAGTCGCTCACGTTGCTCGGCTGACGCGAGTCCGACAGCCGATTGTAGGAGGCGGTAGGTCTCGTGCTTCGGCTCGGTTGCGTAGAGGAGTGAACGGTCGAGGAGCCAGGCGAGTTTCTCGCCGGCATCCCGTGATGCATCTTCCGTGACGAGGTGTATCGCCAGACGCCGGAAGAGAGCGGTGCCAATCGACCACCATCGCTCGGGTAGCTGTGGGTGGGCGACGATTGCCTTCTCACCGAACGCTCGGAGCCCATCGATAACTGCGTCGACGTGCTCGTGATGTGCGTCCTGCGGGTGAGGCTCAATCGCCGAACGTCCGAAGCTCATCGGATCCCATTTCCGGCCGCCAAAGTATGCGGCGGAAAGGTCGTATGCCGCGTTGAGCGAGTCTTCGAGAACTGCAGCGAGTTTCGCATCGCCGGCGGTGGAGGCATCAACGGCCTTCTGGATGTGAGCGGAGAGACTCTTCGAGCCGCCACTCCATCGAACCTCGGCATCAGGTAACGCGGTGTGATCTGCCGTTTCGTTGAAACTCAGGCGCCTCGTTAGTGACAACGATGGGCGTAGTGCAGCTCGCAGAACCGACATGTCTTCGGGCGCTTCGCCAACTCTATACGGCATGAGCCGCCCACTATTAGCGGGTGTCGAGTGGCCTTCGATAGAAGTTGCAAGCATGGCTTTCCAGCGTCGGCCTGCGCCCGGATCCCTCTCGACCAGCGTTCCCGCGGCCCAGCCTGCGGCTTGGAAGAGCTCGCTCGAGAATGCCTGGCCCAAGCGTTGCACAGTCTGAAGCGCTGCTGAATGGAGTTCCGGGGAGGCGATGAAGGTCTTGCAAAACCAGGTGCTCAGAATCGATGCCGCTGGAATTGTGCCCGACCCTGCAAACAGGGTTCTGAACTCAGGGAGGTCCTCAATCCAAAGCAGCCACGCCAATTGCCCATGCGTATCGAGGTCATCGACTGCTTGGGCAAACTGATGGGCACCGTCAAGCGTCGTCAACCTGTCCGCAAGGTAATCATGTTCAACGGGACTGAGAGTTGTGCTGCCTTCGACGATCGTCTTCATTCGCGCCTGATGGTCGAGCTTTCCCATGCGAGCGCGATTGTTCCACGCCTGCAGAGCGGCCAACAGCGCGCTATGGTCATTGCCGTGAACCGGATATTCGATCGTTTTCACACCGAGCCTGGCCCATTTCGGGTCGCCCGCGCCCGTCTGGCTCGTTAGGACGAATCGGGGAGTTCCGGGGGGCAAGCCGAGGCCGAGGTACCGCATGATCGGGTCGTCATGGCTGTAGCCGACAAACAGGACCGTGAACTTCTGGAACATGGGGAGTAGGAAACGTGTCGCCCAAGCTTGGGTGAGGTAGGCACGTCCGAAATCGACATCTGTAAGGACGAGTTCTTGGGCGTCCCGTAGCACCGAGCCGTGCAGATGGACAATGCCCGCGAAGTCATCCCCCAGTGGGAGTGCGGGTGCCGTCCACTGGTCCGGGACCAGAACGCCTTCCTCAGCGGCGGCCGTGGAAAGGTGGTTGTCGAAGTTCGTGGTCACAACTCTCAGCGGTCCGCCTGCTGCGGCCACCTGAACAAGGGCCACATGGGTGGAGTTTGGTGCCGAACTTTTTTGGCTGATCCGCCTGCGTGCGTGTTCGTGGGTATCGAAGTTGTCGGGCATGGAGCCAAGAAAGAGATCAATCGGCGCCTCGCTGTCGTAGGTCACGCGGGCCACACCGGCGAGGTGCTCCGCCAGTTTGTCGAAAAGTGGGAGGTCGGAGGGCGAGTCGATTGAGGCCCCAGCGCCAACAAAGAAAACGAGGCGACCTTCGGAGTGAGCAGTCAGAATCGCCTCAGGAATGCGAACGTCGCCAGTGACCCACATTCCGTCCAACACGGTCAAAGTAAACCACGTGAGGTGATGAGTACGGCGGCATCTGCGCTCGTCCCGGTTGCCTCGCGCGTTGCAGGGCATGTCGCGACGTTTCTGATAGCTCTTCGGAAGGAGCTGGGCGGCTGATATTCTCAGGCCCCCTAGCAGGCAGCCGTTGCAGGCGACGACGGCCTCAAGCTCTTTGTACCGTGCCGGCGGGGAGGAAGCGAAATGGACCAATTTGAGACCGACCGGCTAAGGAACCTCAGCGAACGTCTAATTCGACAGGCTGATCCAATTCGAGTGGCGACCGCGCACGCGGTCGTATCCGACGAGCTTCACGGGCATCTCTCCGGTCTCATCAGTTGCTTGAGTGCGCTTGCCAATGATGTCGAGTTGTGGCGGGCTCTCTCGCAAGCCGACTACACTCGTGCCGCCCAAGATCGCGCGCGGTTGAGTGCACTCGGCGATCAACCATGGTTCGAGCTTCTAGCGGCCGGCGGATATTCGTACCCACCGCCGCCCGACCCAGCTCAAATGGCCGCGAGCCTCTCCTCCAACGTGCGGCATGCGCTCGAGCGCCAAGAGTTTCAGTCACAGCGAGAGTTCCGTGAGGCTGCGCTGTTCGCCCGGAAGCGACTTCTACGTCTCATTGAGCGGCTCGATGAGCGGCTTGATCTAAGTGGGGCGTCTTCTCCGACCCTGCACGGACTGCCATTCTTGGCGAAGATCGGGGTCGACGTCGCTATCGATAGCGCGGCCGCAGTCGCAGTGCCTCAAATCCTGGCGCTCCCCGCGGTAGGTGCGGAGTCCATCGTTAGCGGGGGCATGGCACTCGGGGCACAGTTGATCATGCACACCCTTGAGAAGACGTGGCGCGCCGTCAGCGACTATCGAGAAATCAGAAAACCGCTGCTGCCGACCGTGGGTGAGGACCCTGTCCTACAGATTCTCTCGCTCTTGCAGAGCATGGTCCAGCAAGGACGCTCGATCGCAGCCCAGCACTTCCCCGACCAGTTGGCGATGAGCGCCGTCCACACTGCCCTAGATCGGTACACCTCGATGATGAGGAAGACACTTCTGGATCTTCCCGGGCACCTGAACAGCTGGACGGTCGCGGAGAAGATGCTTACACACGTTCGCTTTGAGCCGCCCTATGCCGATGCAGACTTTGACGCGAAGCAGCTGAGTCGAGCACTCGACGAGGTCTGGGAAGAGCGCTCCGGGGGTGCGCATGGTCGGTCACTCTAGGCGTGCGCCGTTGTCGGCGCGTACCGGAGCCTACCCGACCGGGCAGCGCTAACTCGCGAAGCGAGCAAGGTGGGGCGTTCTGCCCCCGGGCCTGCACTTCTTTGGGAGGCGGAAGAATCCATGGACCGTTATGGAATGTTAACAAACCGGGCACCCGCTCTGCCGCCTACATGCTGGGCATGGCCGATATCGCTAACTCCCCACAAGAAGATGAACGGCCCGGATCTCGATGAGATCCGGGCCGTTTTCTCTTGCCCGGCATGACGCGGTCCCGTACTGGTTGACTTGGGTGATGCTGGTCGAGCCGGTTCTCTCCGACGCGGATGTCGCGGTGCGCGCGGCCCGAGCGGGGGCGGCGATCGCGCGCGCCAGGTTCGGCTCCGAGCATCGCCGCATCGAACATGCGGGCCCCGACTTCACGACGGAGGCCGACATCGAGGCGGAGCGGGCGATCCGCGCGGTGCTCACGAGGTATCGACCAGACGACGGCATCCTCGGCGAGGAGCTCGGGGCGAGCGGCGATTCGTCCCGTCGCTGGCTCGTGGACCCCATCTGCGGCACCCTCAACTACTCAGCGGGCGTGCCGCTGTTCGCCGTCAATGTGGCTCTGGACGTCGACGGCGTCACCGCGGCTGCAGCGGTCGCAGACCCCCCTGCTGGGCGGGTGCTCTGGACCGACGGCGTCCACGCCTGGCAGGCCGAGCGGGCCGAGCGGGCCGAGCGGGCCGAAGATCAGGGCGCCGAGCCTGGGCATCGCATCGCACCGTCCTCGTCGTCGCGCCTGGTCACGGTCAACCTCGAGGGTCCCGACCCGGGTCCGATCGGCAGCCGGCTGCTGTTCGACGAGACGTTCCGCGCACGGTTCAGTCCGCGGTGCCTCTCGACGACGCTGGCGCTCGCATGGGTCGCCGCCGGGCAGCACGCCGGCTACATCACCGGCGGAGACCTTCGAGACAGCGTGCACTGGGCCGCCGGGATCGCGTTGTGCCGTGCGGCCGGCGCGGTCGTCACCAACCTGGCCGGCGGTGACCTGCACACGGGGGAGCACGGCATGATCGCGGCCGCGGATGCGGACACTCACACGCAGTTGCTGGCGACACTGGACACGATGCGCTGACCCGACGGCGAGGCGGGCAGGATTGACCCATGGCATCGATCGACTCACTCACCGATGACGGGCGCCGCTTCGTCTCGGATTCCCACCTCGCGACGCTCTCGACGATCGGTCGCGACGGTGGCATCCACGTCGTTGCGGTCGGCTACACGGTCGATGCGGGCGTCGTGCGCATCATCACGAGCGACGGCAGCCAGAAGGTGCGCAACGTCGAGCGCGATGGGCGCGCCACCGTGGGGCAGGTCTCCGGGCCGCAGTGGCTGAGCATCGCCGGTGAGGCGGTCATCGAACGCGACCCCGCCGCGGTGGCGCACGCGGTCGAGCTGTATGCGCAGCGCTACCGGCAGCCCCGCGTGAATCCGAAGCGGGTGGTCATCCGGATCGCACCGGATCGCGTGATGGGTTCCGCAGGCCTGGTCGGCTGACGCACCTTTCCACGCAGCCGTCGGCGAAACCCGGTAGCGCCCTCTTCTGCGCTCGCGAAGCAGGCGCAGACGCGTGCGTGCGGCGGGCGCCGGTCCTACGCTGGGGGCGAGGCGTGCGGGGGCGCGGCGGATCGGGGGCAGCGTGGGGGTCCGCTCGGGCAGCGCGGAGCGTGCGTGGCGCGCGGCATCCGCTCGCGGGGTGACGGGCGCGGCCACGGTCGCGGTGCTCGCGTTCGCGCTCGGCGGGGGCGCGGCATCCGCCCTGCTCGCGACGCCCACGGTAGCCGCGGCATCCGTTCCCAGTGCTGCGGATGTCACGACGGCACGAGTCGCGACCGCACCGTTGCGGGTGTGGGGCGAGCCGCTGCCGGTCGTCCCGGAGTCGGACGAGAGCGAGACGCCCACGCCGACGCCCACCCCCGAGCCGACCGAGACCGCCGGGCCGCCGCCGACCCCCGAGCCCGATCCGACCGAGGAGCCGACCGGCGAGCCGACCGAGGCGCCCACCGTGCCACCTGAGACGGTGGAGCCGGTCGAGACTCCCGAGCCGACCGAGGCGCCCACCGAGACCCCGGTGCCGACGGTGGTGCCCGCCGTTCCGCCCGCCGCCGCCGACCCGACGACGTCGGTGGTGTCGTGGGTGATCGCGGCATTCGTGCTCGTCGTCGCGGCGGGCATCCTGCTGTTGGTCCGGCGCAGGGGAGCGGATGCCGAGACGGCCGGTGGCCCGGATGGCGGCGACGTGATCGGGGCGGGCGTCGCGGCATCCGTCGTGCCGAGCTCGTCGGCCGGTGCCGAGCATGACGTCGACGCGCCGGCGACCCTGGCGGCCATGGAGGACATCGGCGCGGCGATGACGGATGCCGGCTACTCGGTCACGACGGTTCGGCAGACGTTGATCGAGGTCGCCGAGGTGAACGGCCTCGCCGAAACCGAGATCGTGGTGTTCCCGACCGCCCTGCTGGTGTCGGCGCGGGGCGTCGGAGCGATGAGCACCGGGGCGGTCGCCAGCGGCGAGCGGTCGCTGCTGCTGCACCAGGTCGATGACCTGCAGCACATCGTCGACGACGCGCGATCGGGGTCGGTCGCGCCCGAAGAGACACGGGAGCGCGTCCGCCGCATGCGCGAGCTGCCGCGGCCGTACTCGCCGGTGCAGCGCGGTGCGGCATACGTGCTGCTGAGCGCCGGACTCGCCGTGCTGCTCGGCGCCTCATGGACCGGTGTGGTGTTCGCGGGCGTGCTCGGAGCGGGCGTCGGCACCGTGCTGCTCGTCGGCGAGCGGCTCTCTGGCCGGTACCGGGCGCTGCTCACCGTCGCCATCGCGTTCTCGGTGGCGATCATCGTGCTGCTCGGCCTGCGCCTCGGGCTCGACTCCGGCGTGCTGCCCGCCCTCATCGCCCCCCTCGTGGTGCTGCTGCCCGGCGCCCTGCTCACGGTCGGCTCGATCGAGCTCGCGACCGGCCAGATGCTCTCGGGCGCCGGACGCCTCGCCGCGGGCGCGATGCAGCTCGTGCTGCTCGGCGTCGGCATCGTCGCGGCGGGCGCCCTGATCGGCATCCCGGCGCTCGCGGCGACGGGTTCGGCATCGACGCTCGGCGTCATCGCGCCGTGGATCGCCGTCGCCCTGTTCGGCGTGGGCATCGTCGTGTACCAGTGCGGGCCGAGGCGCTCGCTCGGCTGGATCCTCGTGGTGCTCTACGTCGCCTACGGCGCCCAGGTGCTCGGGGCGGTGTTCTTCGGCGGCGTGCTCTCGGCGCTCATCGGCGCGCTCGTGGTCACGCCCGTGACGGCGATCGTCGCCAGGCAGCGGTCAGGGCCGGCGGCGCTCGTCAGCTTCCTGCCGGCGTTCTGGCTGCTCGTTCCCGGCGCGCTCGGGCTCGTGGGCGTCGCAACGGTGCTCGGGGGCGAGGCCACCGGATCGAGCTCGCTCATCACGACGCTCGCGACGATGGTCTCGATCTCGCTCGGTGTGCTCGCGGGCACCGCGCTGTCGAGCCGCATCGGGCGGCCGGTGCTCTGAGCGGGCGGGCGGGCTCGGCGGGATGCGCGGCGGCGCTGGTCTCGATACGCTTCGCTACTCGACCGGCTCGGCGGCGCTGGTCTCGATACGCTTCGCTACTCGACCGGCTCGGCGGCGGGCTCCGGCTCGGGGGCGTTCGACTCGGCGGGCGATTCGATCTTGACGACCTCGTCGGCGCGATCCGACTCGAGCGCCGCTTCGGTCGCCTTCAGCTGCTCGGGCGTGAGCCGCAGGCGCTCGGCCTTCGAGGGGCGGATGGCGGGCACGTCGCCGACGATGGGAACGGGCGTGCGCCAGCGCCGGAATCCGTAGCGGGCCCAGAGCCCGATCATCGTGCTGAGCCGGTTGCGCGATCCGAGCAGGCTGTTGATGTGCACGAACAGCCAGGCGGCCCAGGCGGTGTAGCCGGTGAGCCCGATGAGGCGCCGGAATCCGGGCATGCGGCCGAGGAGGCTCATCGAGTGCAGCACCGGCAGGTTCGCGATGCCGGGGATCTCGCCGACCGCCGAACGGCGCCCGATGATCGCGAGCTGGCCCTTGTCGTAGTACTCGAAGCGCTCGGTGGGCCGGCCCGCGAGGATGCGGATGATCTGCTTGCCGATGTGATGGCCGCCCTGGATGGCCGGCTGCGCGAGCTGCGGGAAGTCCTGCGGGGCGATCGCGATGTCACCGGCCGCGAAGACCCCCGGCAGGCCGACGACCTGCAGGTCTTCGCCGACCCGGATGCGGCCGTGCTTGTCGAGCGGGAGGCTCCAGTACTGCACCTCTTCGTGCGGGGCGACGCCCGTGGCCCAGATGGTCATGTCCGAGGGGATCGACCGGCCATCGGTGAGCACCACGGCCCGCTCCTGCACCTCGGCGACGCCCGTGCCGAGGCAGAGCTCGACGTCGCGATGCACGAGCTGCTTCGCCGCGTAGCTGCGGAGCTTCGGGATGAAGGGCTTCAGCAGCTCCTCGCCGCGCTGCACGATCGTGATGCGGAACGCCTCGCCGTCGAGCTCGGGGTAGGCGGGCCGCAGGCCCTGGTCGCGGAGCTCCGCGAGGGCTCCGGCCATCTCGACGCCGGTCGCGCCGCCGCCGACGACGACCACATGCAGGCCGTCGGTGCGGCCCTCCTGTTGGGTGGCCAGCTCGAGCCGGGTGAACAGGGTGTCGCGGATGCGGATCGCCTGCGAACGCGAGTACACCGCGAACGCATGCTCCTTGGCGCCCGGCGTGCCGAAGTAGGCCGTGGTCACGCCGTTCGCGAGCACGAGGTAGTCGTAGTCGATCGTCTTGCCGTCGAGCAGGCGCACCGACCTGGCGTCGGGGTCGATCTCCATGAGGTGCTCGTGCACGATGTCGAGGTTCGGCTGGTGCATGCGGAGGCTCCGCAGGAAGTGCGTGACATCGCCCGGGTTCAGGCCCCCGGTCGCGACCTGGTAGAGCAGCGGCTGGAACGTGTTGTACACCCGGCGGTCGATGAGCGTCACGCGCACGGGCGCCTTCGCGAGGGCCTTCGCCGCGTTCACCCCGGCGAATCCGCCGCCGACGATCACGACGTGGGGAAGGGAGGCATCGGATGCCGCAGCTGAAGGTGTCACATGACAACGGTACCCACCCCGGGGCTCGTCACGAGCACCCGGGGTCGGTCGCGGCATCCGGCACCGGACCGGAAGGGATTACGTCGAGCTAGGAGTGCGGCTCGCTCAGAGCGATTCCTCGTCGGGATCGGACTGCACCGGGTCGCTCTCGGAGGGGTCGAAGTGGTACTTCACGTACCGCTCGTCGCCGACCGTGCGCTCGTCGCCCGCGACGTACCAGAAGATCGACTCGACGCCGCGGACGGCGGCGACCGTGGAGATGCGCTGATCGATCTCGCCGTCGATGAGCACGCGGCGGTCGGTCGTTCCGGCCAGGGGTCCGTCGACGTGCTCGACGATGTATTCGACTGCGGTGCTCGTGTCATCGGTCATGGAACCAACGTACGCCTCTGCGTCCGTGAGCGCTCGGAGGCGACGCCCGCCCGGGCATCCGTTCGCGACCCAGGCTCAGCGTCGTGACCGCGTGACCTAGACTGCTGCGGCGACACCCCCATCGCGCCGCACCGACGCGGCCGGGTCACGAGGTGATCGCCCCGATCGGAGGCGGCACATGGGGTTCGGCGATTTCCTGTTCGGGCTCGCGGCGCGCCAGCCGGCCGAGTACCGGCGACTCCGCGGCATCCGTCAGCGCATCTACACCCGGGTCGCACCGCTGCAGGCCGAGATCGTGCGCTCACCCGAGCCGATCGCGTTCGGCGACCTCGACCGATCGCGGTTCGAAGCGATCCGGCCCGGTTCGGCGTGGGGCGGCGTGTTCGACTGCGCCTGGCTGCGGATCACGGGCGAGGTGCCCGCCGGGGTCGAGCGCCCGGTGGTGCTGCTCGGCATCCGCGGCGAGGGTGCGGTGTACTCGCCAGGGGGCGAGCTGCTCGACTCGGTGAGCACGGTCTTCCAGCAGGGCGACCACCCGCACAGCGGCGGTCGGTTCCGCCCGATCCAGGGCGTCGACCTCGCGAACGGAGCCGTCGAGTTCTACGCCGACGTCGCCTACAACGGGTTCATCCTCTACGAGGTCGGCCGCGGTCGGTATCACGGGGCCCACCTGGCGACCCGCGACGACGAGGCGTACTCCCTCTATTACGACTACTTGACGCTCGTCGTGCTGGCGGACGCGACGGATGACGCGGTGCTGGCCGCCGAGCTGCGGCGCGCCCTCTCCGCGGCGTGGGCCGCGTTCCGTTCCGGCGATGTCACCGCGGCGCGGGCGGCGCTCGCCCCGGCGCTCGCCGCGCCCTCGACGAGCCAGTTCACGTACGACGCCGTCGGCCACGGCCACCTCGACATGGCGTGGCTCTGGCCGCTCCGCGAGACGCACCGCAAGTCGGCGCGCACGTACGTGCGCGCGATGAACGCCCTCGAACGCCGGCCCGACTACGTGTACGGCACGAGCCAGCCGCAGCAGATGCACTGGATGCAGCAGGAGCATCCGGCCCTCTTCGACCGCATGAAGGCCGCCGTCGCCGACGGCCGCATGGAACTGCAGGGGTCGTTCTGGGTCGAGCCCGACACCAACCTGCCGTCGGGGGAGTCGCTCGTGCGCCAGGCGCTCGTCGGCCGCGCCTACCTGCAGGAGCAGTTCGGGCTCACCGACGAGCAACTGCGGCTGTGCTGGCTGCCCGACACCTTCGGCTACAACGGCAACCTGCCCCAGATCCTCAAGAAGAGCGGCATGGACTGGTTCCAGACCATCAAGCTCGCGTGGAACAAGACGAACGACTTCCCGCACCGCACGTTCACGTGGCAGGGCATCGACGGGTCGAGCGTGCTCGTGCACATGCCGCCCGAGGGCGACTACAACAGTCGTGCGGGCGCCGACAACCTGCTGACCGGCCTCGCGAGGTATCCGGAGAAGGCGCTCGAGACCGCCCTGCTCGTGTACGGCTCCGGCGACGGCGGCGGCGGCCCCAACGAGATCCACCACGAGCTCACCGATCGCGAGCGCGACCTGCGCGGACTGCCGAAGGTGCGGATGTCGACGGCGGGCGACTTCTTCCGCCGGCTCGAGCAGCGCGACATCGCGCACACCCACGTCGGCGAGCTCTACCTCGAGACCCACCAGGGCACCTACACGACGCAGGCGCAGATCAAGCGGCACAACCGGCTCGTCGAGCGCAAGCTGCACGAGGTCGAGGCGCTCGCGGTGCTCGCGGGCGACGACCACCGGCCCGTGCTCGCCGGCCACTGGCGCGAGGTGCTGCTGAACCAGTTCCACGACATCATCCCCGGGTCGTCGATCGCGCGCGTGAACCGTGAGGCGATCGCGACCTACGAGCGCATCGAGGGCGAGCTCGACGCGTATGCGGCCGAGCTCCTCGGGCGGTTGCCGCAGCGGGCCGAGGGTGATTCCGGCTCAGATGGTTACGGGCGAGCGGATGCCGCGGGCGAGGCCCCGGGTGCATCCACCAGGTCGCCGCGCACGGCCCTCAACCTCACGAGCCACCCGCGCGACGAGGTCGTGAAGGTGCGCGACGGCTGGTTTCGGGCGGAGGTCGGGCCGTACGCCGCGGCCGAGTTGCGGGCGGCCGACGCGGCATCCGACCTCGCCTTCACCGACGAGAGCCTGGGCAACGGCGTGCTCGCCCTGCGCTTCGACGCCGACGGCGTGATCGTGTCGTGCCGCGCCGCTGCCGGCGATGGCGAGGGCGCCGAGCACGCGGGCGCCGGGCTCAACCGCCTGGTCGTGCATCGCGACCCCTACGTCTGGCCCTTCAACGCCTGGGACATCAACCCCGACTACGTGAAGCGGCCGACGCGGGTGCTGCGTATGTCGCATGTGGAATCCGGCATGGACGGCCCCACCGTGTGGCGCACGCAGGAGTACCGCTCGCGCGCGGTGACCGTTCGCCAGCGGATCGTGCTCGAGGCCGGCAGCGACGTGGTGCGCTTCGAGACCGAGGTCGACTGGCACGAGAAGCACCGCATGCTTCGCGCCGAGTTCCGGCCGACGCACTACGGCGACACCGTGCGCTGCGAGATCCAGTTCGGGCACCTCGAGCGCGTCACGACCGAACGCGACTCGGTCGAGCAGGCCCAGTTCGAGGTCTGCGCGCACAAGTGGGTCGCCACCGAAGACACCGACGGCGGGTTCGCGCTGCTCAACGATGCGAAGTACGGCCACCGCGCCAAGAACGGCCTGCTGAGCCTCAACCTGCTGCGCGCGCCGACCTTTCCCGACAAGACGGCCGACCGCGGCCTCCATCGCTTCACGTACGCGTTCACGCCGTTCGCCTCCGGCGACTTGGCGAAGGTCGTGCGCGAGGCGTACCGGCTGAACAACCCGCTGCAGGTGACGGATGTCGCGCCCTTCGAGTCCGCGGCATCCGTCGACGACCCCGGCGTGATCATCGAGACCGTGAAGCGAGCCGAGCACGGCGACGGAGTCGTGCTGCGGCTCTACGAGAGCCTCGGGCGGGCGACGACCACGGCGCTGCGGGTGGCGCTTCCGGGGGTCTCGATACGCTCCGCTACTCGACCGGCGTTCGCCGCCGTCGAGACCGACCTGCTCGAACGACCGGCCGGACTCGGCGATCGAGTGGACCTCGCCCAGCTCGAGTTCGGGCCCTTCGAGATCAAGACCATCCGATTGGACGCACGCGCATGAGCGAGGCCACCGCGACGACGATCGCCCCGAAGACGCAGGCGAGGGCCATCGTCACCGCGGGGTTCGGGCAGAACTTCGTGCTCACGACGGTGTCGACGTTCATCCTCGTGTACCTGCTGCAGTACGCCGGCATCAGCACCGGCGGGCTCGCGGCCGTGACCGTGATCATCACCGTGTCGAAGTTCATCGACGCCGTGCTCGACCCCGTGATGGGCAGCATCGTCGACATGACCCGGTCGCGGTGGGGCAAGCTGCGGCCGTACATCCTGTTCTCGGCGGCGCCGGTCGCGGTGCTCTCGGGGCTGCTGTTCGCGGTGCCCGACGTCGACGAACCCGCGAAGATCGCGTTCTTCGGCGTGACGTACATCCTCTGGAGCCTCGCGTACACCGTGTGCGACGTGCCGTTCTGGGGGCTCATCGGATCGGCCTTCGTCGAACCCGACCGGCGCACGCGGGTCATCGGCAGCGTGCGCGCGTTCGGGTCGATCGCCCTCGGCCTCTCGACGCTCGGCATGCCCTGGCTCGCGAAGCTCCTCAGCTTCGGTCCCGAGACCACGGGCAGCGGGTGGACGCTCGCCGTGTTCCTCACGTCGTTCCTCGGCATGGGGGTGTTCCTGCTCGCGTTCTTCTTCGGGCGCGAGCGCGAGACCGCTGCGGCATCCGACGGCCTCAGCGTTCGCCAGCTCGTCACGACGCTCTTCAAGAACAAGGCCCTGCTCACCGTGCTGCTCGCCTCGGTGCTCGGCTTCGGACGGTTCATCGTGCAGGCGGGAGGCGCCCTCTTCGTCGTGATCGCCTACGGCGACGAGGGCGCGTTCACGCTCGTCGGCGCCGCGATCATCCTGGGCATGGTGATCTCGTCGTTCACGAGCCCGCTGCTGCTGCGCCGGATGTCGGCGCGACGCGTGATGGTGTGGAGCTCGCTCGTCGCGGCCGCCCTCTACCTGCTGATGTTCGTCGTCGGATTCGCGAACCTCGCCGTGCTGCTCGTGTTCATCTTCCTCACCGGGCTCATGCTCGGGGTGTTCCTCGTGACCCAGGCGACGATGATCGCCGACTCGGTCGACGACGCCGAGCGGCGACTCGGCGTGCGGAACGACGGCATCTCGTTCGCGTCGCTCACGTTCGTGTCGAAGATCATGAACGCGCTCGCCGTGCTCGTCTTCGGCGTGTTCGTGGTGATCGCCGGTTACGAGCGCGGGGTGACCGTGACGCCCGACATGCAGCAGACCGTGTTCATCGCGCTCACGATCGTGCCGGCCGTCAGCTGCGTGCTCTCGGCGCTGCCGTTCATCCGGTGGCGGCGGGCTGGTGCAGATCCTGCGGCGGGCGCGCCGGCTGCGACCGCCTGAGCGCGCGACGGATGCCCGGACGCGCCGCCGTGGGTTCGCGAGTGGTCGTCTTGTGCTGCATCCGGCCGCGCGATGGCGACTGATCGTGACCCCTCGAGGAGCGCGGTCGGCGTGGCGCTGGGACGATGGTGGGGTGACTCAGAGCCGAAAACCGCGCCGACCGGATGTCTCGACGCTCGACCTCGTCGGGGGTCCCGAGCGACTCGTGGTCGAACTCCACGAGTACGACGAGCGCTGGCCTGGCATGTACCTCGACCACCGGCGGCGGATCCTCGACGCGCTTGCCGCCACGGACGTCGAGATCGAGCACATCGGCTCCACCTCGGTTCCCGGACTGGCGGCGAAGCCGATCATCGACATCGTGGTCACGGTCGACGACATCACCGCCGAGGAGGACTACCTCGACGCACTGCTGGCGGCGGGATACGAGCTGCGGGTTCGCGAGCCCGGACATCGCCTCGTGCGCACGCCGGAGCGGGACGTGCACGTGCACCTCTTCGAACGCCACGATCCTGCGGTGGCCGAATACCTCCTGCTCCGCGACCACCTGCGCTCCGATGCGGACGACCGAGCCCTCTACGAACGCACCAAGCGGATGCTACTGAGCAGGCGATGGGACGACATGAACGACTACGCCGACGCCAAGACCGACGTCATCCTGGCGATCAAGGCGCGCGCGAGGGCCGCACGCGAATCTCTCGGGCAGTCGGAGCGCTGAGACCGCAGCGCTCGCGCTCGAGGTCGGGCGTTTCGCCTACGGTGGTGGCATGGAGACGGTCTGCGCAACATGCGATACGGCCTTGGTGCGCAACGGGGGCACGCCGCCCCACGATGTCGACATCGCGAAGACGTCCGAGGCGCTTCAAGGACGCGTCGAGAGCGGGCGTATGCGGTACTTGCGGGGCGATGTCCCGCTCGAGGACATGCTCGCACTGGCCGTGTCCGACCTGACCTACACGATCGTGAGCTTCCTCCTGTGCGAAGCATGCGGGAGGACCAGGTTCTGGGGGCTCTCCATTCGCGGCGCACCGGCGTACAAGGTCGTCGACGCGGATGCTCCATCGAACTGGCCCTGGGAAACGGTGCCTTCTCGGCCGCTCTGGGCCTAGCTCGACGTCGCGGATACCGCGGGCGGCCGCTTCCGCGGAGGCGCGCGCCGCGGCATCCGCCGCCGCTCGGAGCTAGCCGGCGAGGGTCTCGGCGTCGATCACGAAGCGGTAGCGCACGTCGCTCGAGAGCACGCGCTCGTAGGCGTCGTTGATCTGGTCGGCCGAGATGAGCTCGATCTCGGGGGCGATGCCGTGCTCGGCGCAGAAGTCGAGCATCTCCTGGGTCTCGCCGATGCTGCCGATGCTCGAGCCCGCGAAGGAGCGGCGGTTGCCGAAGAGCGTGAACACGTGCACGGGCAGCGGCTCGGCCGGGGCGCCGACGCTCACGAACGTGCCGTCGAGCGCGAGTAGCGAGAGGTACTTGCGCAGGTCGATCGGTGCGCTGACCGTGTTGATGACGAGGTCGAAGCGGTTTGCGAGTTCGGTCCACGTCGCGTCGTCGCTCGTGGCCAAGTAGTCGGTCGCGCCGAATCGCAGGCCGTCCTCACGCTTGGAGAGCGTCTGCGACAGCACCGTCACCTCGGCGCCCATGGCGGCGGCGATCTTGACGGCCATGTGGCCGAGTCCGCCGAGGCCGACGACGGCGACGCGCTTGCCGGGGCCCGCATTCCAGTGTGCGAGCGGCGAGTAGGTCGTGATGCCGGCGCAGAGCAGTGGAGCCGCGGCCTCGTAGGGGATCGCGGCGGGCACCTTCAGCACGAAGTCCTCGTCGACCACGATGTGGGTCGAGTAGCCGCCCTGCGTGATCGAGCCGTCGCGGTCGCGGGCGGCGTAGGTCTGGGTGTTGCCCTTCAGGCAGTAGTTCTCCATGCCGGCCTTGCAGTTCTCGCACTCGCGGCACGAGTTCACCATGCAGCCGACGCCGACCCGGTCGCCGACGGCGTGCTTCGAGACATCCGCCCCGACCTCGACGACCTCGCCGACGATCTCGTGACCGACGACCTGCGGGTAGGCGATCCGTCCCCAGTCGCCGCGCACGGTGTGGATGTCGGAGTGGCAGACGCCGGCGTAGCGGATCGCGATGAGCACGTCGCTCGGGCCCACATCGCGTCGTTCGATCGTCGTGGCGACGAGCGGCTCGGTGGCGGACGGGGCGGCGTAGGCGTGGACGGTGCGCACGGCGGACTCCTTCGGGGTCGAGCGGGGAGGGGAGAGCAGAGTGAAGCTGAGTGTCCAGCCTATGTCGCGCTCGCGGCGCGAAGGGCGGTCACGGTGCGGTCGGTGTGGAACATGCGGATGCCGCGCCGGGCCGTCGGTCGCGAGCATGCCATGCTCGATGCCGAGGAGGTCGACCCATGGTCAATGCCGGCGCTGCCGCGGATGCCGCGGCCGAAGACGGAATCGACGCCCTCGACGCCGACGCCCCCGCGGTCGACTCGGACGAGCAGGCCCTGAAACCCCGGTGGTACCGCCGCCGCCCGCCGGGGGACCTCGACCGGTTCCAACGCGGGGTCTGGTGGGCCGGGCACGGTCAACTGTTCATCGCCGTCGGGCTGCCCATCGTCGCCCTGATCCTCTTCTGCCTGACCTTCGTGGATTCGTCGCTGCCGATGTTCGGCACGCTCGCCCTGGCGATGGTCGTGCCGTTCTGGTACTCGGGGCGAATGCTTCGCGGCTCCGCCGGCCTCCTGCCGACGCACGAGGGCCGGGTCGGCGCGTTCGACTGGCTCGAGCGCATCACCGTGCTGACGATCTCGGTGCTGTTCATCGCCTTCCTCGCGATCGCCGGCGTGGTCGCGCAGGTCTACGTGGTCATCCTCGTGCTGTCGACCTGGTCGTCGTTCGCCGGTTAGCTGGGGCTCCAGCGCTCGCGGGAGAGGAACGCGAGCTGTCCGCGCTTGGTCGGCAGGTCGATGATCGGGCCCGGCTCGAACCCGGTGCGCACCATGCGCTGCACGGCGGCCTCGTTGTCGACGTCGGGTTCGATGACGATTCGCTGCGCGCCGGGTGAGGCGAAGAGGAAGTCGCCGAGCACGCGTGAGATGCGGGTCGTGAAGGCGTCGATCGGTGCGCCACGGTCGCCGATGAAGACGTGCAGCCCGACGTCGCCCGGCTCGACGATGTAGCACTCGCCGATCGGGTCGTGCTCGGGCTCGTAGGTCTGCAGCAGCACGACGGGCGTGCCGTCGCGGAAGACCAGGAACGCGTGGTGGGTCTCGAGCCCGTCGACGTAGGCGTAGAGGTCGCGCAGCTCCTGCCGAGAGAGCTCGCCGAGCCCCCAGAACCTCGCCCGCGGCTGCGTTACCCACGCATGGATCACGTCGAGGTGCGCGTCGGGGTCGAGCACGAAGACCTCGATCGTGCCGAGGGCGGGGTCGTGGGCGGTGTGCACGAGGTCGCCGGGCCGGCCGGTCGCGAGGCGATCGGTGGTGGCGGTCGTCGTGCTGGTGGTCTCGGTCATGCTCGGCTCGATTCGGTGGTGAGCGGATGTCGGTGGCGGGCGCTGGTGGGTGCTGGTCTCGATACGCGATTCGCGCTACTCGACCGGCGGCGGGCCGACCGGCGGCGGGCCGACCGGCGGGGGATCGGCGGCGACCCAGTCGGCGAGCTGGTCGGCGAAGTGCGGCGAGGCGGGGTCGCCGGAGGCGCCGAAGGGCACGCTCCAGCGGCTGCGGTCGCGATCCCCGAGATCCCACGCCCAGCGCGCGACCGAGCCGCGCCAGCTGCGGCGGGTGACGCCGGGCGTGGATCCGGTGCAGCGCACGGACTCGCCTTCGCCGCCGAGCGGGGCGTCGAGGTCGCGGCCCGGGTCCGCGACGCCGTCGATGTCCGCGAAAACGTGCAGGGGGAGCAGTCGATGTTCGTCGCCCCAGGTCTCGGCCGGGCGTGCGGCGGCCCCGCTCAGGGCGTCGCGCACGAGCGCGTCACGGTGGGCGGCAAGGACGGGAGCGTGCAGGAGCCCGGGCAGGGCGGCGGCGATACGGCCACGGGCGCCCATCCACGGGTCGTAGATCGCGCCGAACGGATGCGGGTCGTGCAGGCGTGCGAGCTCGGGCAGGGCGGCGACGCGGGCCACGAGCTCCTCGCGGAAGGCGGCGAAGCGCGCGGCCCCCGCGGAGTCGGCGTGCATGACGCCGTCCCACGCGCGGAGTTCGTCGAGCGCGGCGCCTGCATCGGGCGTCGCGGCCGCGCCATCCGCCGCCTGCAGGAGCGCGAACCAGTCGTCGAGTCCGCCGAGGAGTGCATCGCCCCAGATCCGCGTGAGGTCGTCGACCGATCCGGGTCGGCCTTCGTCGAGCAGCTCGCGAATGCGGCGGGCGCGGTGCGGCGGGGCGTACGCGCGCCCGAGATCCGCGTCGGAGCGTGTCGGGCGCTCGTTCGCATCCACGGCGATCGTGTCGACGGGCGTGGCCGGCGGCATCCGTCGATCCCCGACCGCACGGGTGAGCCGGCCATCGAGGGGCAGGCGACGCTCGGCGCGCGTGCGATCGGGCGCGCGGCCGACGGTCGCCGAGAGCACGGTGCCCTGCCGGTCCGCGGCGAGCACGCGGTTCACCGGGTCGACCCAGCGGTCGAACGCCGTGACGACGTCGGCCGCCGAGCGGGCGCGCAGCAACGGCAGCAGCGCGGCGAATCCGAGGTCGCGGTCGGCGCGCGCCGGCATCCGCACGCTCCAGGCCTCGAACTCGCCGTCGGCCAGGGGCGACAGGTCGGTGACGACGGTGCCGCGCTCGGTCTCGATCGCCTCGACCTCGACCGGGGCGGCGCCGCGCACGTGGATGGTCGAGTGCTCGACGGATGCCGCGCGCCAGCCGTCAGGGCCGAGGGCCTCGTAGTGCGGCGTGCCCGAGGCGGCAGCGTCGGCGGGGTCTCGATACGGCGCTGGCGCGCCTACTCGACCGGCGTCGGGGGCGGCGGGGGAGTCGGGGACGCGGCGCAGCCGCTCTCGGAACACGTCGACGCTGTGCGCCAGCGCGTTCGTGACGCCCCACGCCGCGTGCCCGGTGTGCCCGAAGTGCGCGACCCCGGGCACGCCCGGGAACGCGAGGCCGATGACGTCGAACTCGTCGCAGGCGAGGCCGACCTGCTGGTAGACCCCCGGCAGCTCGAACAGCCGATGCGGGTCGCCCGCGAGCATCGGGAACCCCGACTCGGTCAGCGAGCCGTGCACCGCCCACCCGTTGCTGCCCGACGAGGGCTCGGCGGCGTCCGCGCCCGTCAGCAGGTCGACCCAGTCGTCGCCGAGGGTCCGCGCGACGTGCTCGCCGAAGAGCAGGCTCGGGAACGACGAGAACAGCGCGTGCGCCACGTGCAGGATGCCGAGCGGCGCGTGCTCGGGCCAGTCGTCGAGGGGTGCGCGCTCGCCGAAGCGGGCGTCGAGCTCGCCGAACTCGACCGCCGCCCCGCCGGAGCGGGCACCGGCGCCGGTGCCACCCTCGCGCATGCCCCGACGCACGCCGTCGACGTAGGCCCGCACGAACGCGCGGTCCTCGTCGCCGAGGGCCGCGAACGCGCGACGAGCCGTGTCGTCGAGCCGGGCGCGTCGGGCGAACACGTCCCAGTCGAGCCCGGCCGGGCCGATGAGCGCCGAGAGCGTGCCCTCGGCGCGGCGCCGGTCGACCTCGATCTGCCATCCGCGGTCGTGCGCCGTCGCCTCGCCCTGCACGGCGGCGAGCTCGAGGACGTCTCTGCCGCGCAGGTACGGGATGCCGTGCTCGTCGCGGGTGATCACGGTCGCACGCTCAGGCCGAGGCGGGCGAGATGGCGGCGGCCGCGGCATCCGCCCCATGATCGGCACCGGCGCCACCCCGAACGCCCGCGCCACCCCGAACACCCGCGCCCGCGGTCCCGAACCGGCGCGACCTGGCGATCGGGTTGGCCATCTCGCCCGCGTAGATGAGCGACTCGGACTGGTTCGCGATATCGACCATCTGCAGCGTGTTGCGCAGTTGCAGGCGGTTCAGGCACGAGTGCGCGAAGGTCTCGGCGCGCAGGTCGATGCCCGACTCGAGGTGCGGGTGCGCGACCTCGTGCTCGTCGACGCACTCGGCCACGAGTGCCCAGAACGCGTGCTCGTCGAGCGTGCCGTCGACGTGCAGGATTCCGGCGAGGTGACGCAGCACGCCGTCGAACACGTCGGTGAAGACGGCCAGCGCCTTCTCGCGGTCGTCGACCTCGGTGATGATGCGCTGCACATCCTCTGGCACGGGGGGCGTGCGGTTGGCGGCACCGGGCCGCGGAGCCGAGAGCAGCGCGACCTCCTCGCCGATGTCCTTCATGAAGACCCCGACGGGCACCGCGTCCTCGAGCACGAGGATCAGGTTCTCGCCGTGCGGCATGAACGCCAGGTCGTACGCGCGAAGGCAGTGCACGAGCGGCCGCAGGTAGGCGCGCAGGTACGCCCGCACCCAGTCGACGGCGGGCAGGGCGGATGCCGCGACGAGCGCACTGGCGACCGAGCCGCCCGCGGCATCCCGATGCAGCAGCGCGGCCATCGTGCTGAGCCGCTGGTTCGGGGCCAGCAGCGGCACCGGGCTCTCGCGCCAGAGTGCGGCGAGCATCTTGCGATGCGGCGACACCGTGCGCGTGCGGTGGTAGGCGTCGCCGGTGTAGCCGATCGACGCGTGCTCGCGCAGCACGCGGAACCCGGCCTCGCCGAGGGCCTCGTCGGCCTCGACGAGCTCGCCGACCCAGTCGTTGATCGCCGGCGTGACCCGCATGTACGCGGGGGAGAGGCCGCGCAGGAACCCCATGTTCTGGATCGACAGGGCGGTCTTGACGTAGTCGCGGCCCCAGTCGTCGGCGTTGAACATCGTGCGCAGCGACTGCTGGGCGAGGTACCGGTCGAACCCCTCGCCGAGGAACACGAGGTTGCCCTTCGCGAGGTCGGGCGCGAACGTGATCGCGATGCGGTGCTCCCACTGCCACGGGTGCACGGGCAGCAGCAGGTAGTCGGCGGGGTCGAGTCCGGCCTCGACGAGGCGCGCCTCGAACGCGTCGTGCTGGGCCTGCCCGAGCTGCTCGCGCAGGAACGACTGCCGGTCGAGCCCCTCGCCGAGCGCGAAGTGCGTGAACTCGCGCCGGGCGGCCAGCCAGACGAGCGTGAACGGCTCGGCCGCCTCGGGCGCGTACGCCGAGTACTCCGAGACGCCGAAGCCGATGCGGCCGTTGTTCGCCACGAAGCCCGGGTGGCCCTCGGTCATCGCCGACTCGATCGTCTGGAAGTCGGCGCGGGCCAGCTCGGCCGCCGTCGGGCCGCCCTGCGTCAGCTTGAACGCGCTGCTCGCCAGGGTCGACGCGATCTCCTCGAGGTAGGTCGCGAGCAGCGCATCGGGGATGCCGAGCAGGGGCTGCAGCTCGATGATGAACGCCTGCGCGTCGAGCGGCGTCGGCGTGCCGTCGACGAACCGCTCGAGCGTCGGCTCGTCGAGCACCCAGTGCTCGAGGGCGAACCGGTCGGCCTCGAAGCGGTACTCGACGCGGCCGCCGTCGAGGGCGAGGCGGTAGGAGCGGGCGGATGCCTCGGGGCCGGCGTCGGGGGCGGCCGGCACGGGCGCGAGCAGCCGCTCGTGCGTGAACTCCGCGATCGCCTTCGCCACGAGGTGCCGCTGCGCGGCCGCCATCGCGGCCGGGGTGAGGTGCGCGGCGGGGTTCGCCGGGCGGGTGATCGGCTGGTGGGCGGCGTGGGTCTGATCGTTCATGTGCGTCATCCGAGTCGTTCGTGGTCGGGAAGGGAGCCGAGGGCGGATGCCGCGAAGTCGGCGCGCGTGCACACCGAGAGGTTCGCCCGCTTCACGTGCTCGCCCTCGGGCACCTCGACCTCGCCGAGCACGCGGAATCCGGCCCGCGCGTTCTTGGCCGCGATGCGCTCGTTGCGCACGTCGGGCTCGACGACCACGCGCTCGGCGCCGAGCTCGTCGAAGCACCAGCGCATGACGGCGGCGAAGACGGCATCCGTGAGTCCGTGGCGGCCGTGGCCGTCGGCCGGGGCGACGAGCACGTGCATGCCCAGGTCGCCCGGCAGTGCGTCGTGGATGCCGACGAGCAGCACGCTCGCGGGGTCGTACGTCTCGGCGAGGAACGCCGGGGCGCCGTCGACCGCGCCGAGCCAGGAGTCCTGGCGCGGATGCGTCGAGACCTCCGCGAGGTAGTCGGCGACCTCGGAGACGCCGAGCTCCTGCATGCCCCAGAACGCGGACTTCGGAGCCGCCAGCCACTGCTGCACGACGGGTGCGTCGAGCCGGGCATCCACGGGTCGGATGTCGATCTCGTAGTCGGTCACGACGGTCATCGCAGCACCTCCGCCGGTCGAGTGGGCGCGCCAGCGCCGACCTCCGCCGATCGAGGAGGCGCGCCGGCGCCGTATCGAGACCCAGCCGCGACATCCGCCGGCACCCCGAACTGCTGGAACGCGATGCTGCGCTCGAGCGGGTAGATCTCATGTCCGCAGATCTTCGCGATGATCTGCGCGTTGCGCCACGCGCCGAAACCGAGGTCGGGTGCGGTCAGGCCGTGGGTGTGCTCCTCGCCGTTCTGCACGAAGACGCGACCACGGCCGCCGTCGATGCTGTAGTCGCGGGAGACGTCGAGCCGGCCGAGCGCGTCCCACTCGAAGCGGTCGCGCACCGGGTCGAGGAACGCGGGCACGCGCGCCGAATAGCCGGTCGCGAGCACGAGCGCGTCGGTCTCGCGCTCGTACTCCTGCTCGAGCTGGGCGTGCCGAAGCCGCAGGCGGAACCGCGTGCCGTCCCACGACGCCTCGAGCAGCTCGGTGTCGGTGAGCAGCGTCGTCGGCACCGGGCCCGATGCGCTGAGTTCGTAGAGCGTGTCGTAGATCTCGTCGATGAGCTCGCCCGAGATGCCCTTGTAGAGGCCGCGCTGCTCGCGCCCGAGCTGCTGGCGCAGGGCGAGCGGCAGCCCGTGGAAGTGGTCGGTGTACTCGGGACTCGTCATCTCGAGCGTGAGCTTCGTGTACTCCATGGGGAAGAACCGCGGCGACCGGGTGATCCAGTCGAGGCGGTAGCCGTCGGCTGCCGTGGCGTCGCCGAGCAGGTCGCGGTAGATCTCGGCCGCGGACTGCCCGCTGCCGACGACGGTGATCGATCCGGCGCCCTGCAGGCGTTCGCGGTTCGGCAGGTACTCCGAGCTGTGCACCACGAGACCGGGGAGGTCGCGCAGGGCCGCCGGCACGGTCGGCGCGGTGCCGACGCCGAGCACGAGGTGCCTGGCCGAGTACGTCTCGACGTCGCCCGTCGCGAGGTCGAGCGCACGGACCGTGTAGACGTCGTTCGCCTCGTCGTGGTCGACCGAGACGACGTCGCGCCCCCACCGCAGCGACGGCAGCTGCTCGCTCGCCCACCTGCAGTACGCGTCGTACTCGGCGCGCAGCGGGTAGAAGCTCTCGCGGATGTAGAAGGGGTAGAGCCGTCCGCTCTGCTTCAGCCAGTTGAGGAACGAGAACGGCGAGGTCGGGTCGGCCATGGTCACGAGGTCGGCCATGAACGGCACCTGGATCGTCGCGCCGTCGAGCATCATGCCGTGATGCCACGCGAACCCGTCGGCGCGGTCGAGGAACACGGCGTCGAGCGCGAGCGGCTCGAGCAGGCAGGCGAGTCCGAGGTTGAACGGGCCGATGCCGATGCCGACGACGTCGTGCACGCGGGCGGGTGCGCCGGGCTGCGCGCCGGGTGCGCCGGGCGCGCCGGGCTGCGTCGGGCTCATGCCACGACCTCCACGTCGCGCAGGTCGACGAGGGCCGCCGCGGCATCCTTCACGAGATCGAGCACGCGACGGATGTCGGCCGCCGACGTCTCGGGGTTCAGCAGGGTGAGCTTGAGGCAGGGCCGCCCGTCGATGACGGTCTTGGCGACGAGCGCCCGGCCCGACTCGAAGAGCACGCGCCGCACCTGGGCGACGAGGGCGTCCTGCGCCTGCTCGTCGGCACCCTCGGGGCGAACGCGGAACAGCACGGTGCTGAGCTGCGTGCGACCGACGAGCTCGAGCTCGGGGTCGGCGGCCACCCCGTCGCCGACGACGCGCGCCAGTTCGATCACCTCGTCGAAGAGGTCGCCGAGGCCGTCGGCGCCGATCGCGCGCAGCGTCGTCCAGAGCTTCAGCGCGTCGAAGCGCCTGGTCGTCTGCAGCGACTTGTCGACCTGGTTCGGCTCCTCGTTCTCGAGCGGGTTCAGGTAGTCGGCGTGCCAGGCGGCGGCCCGCAGGTCGGCCGGTTCGCGCACGACGATCGCACTCGAGGAGACCGGCTGGAAGAAGCTCTTGTGGAAGTCGACGGTCACCGAGCGCGCGCGCTCGATGCCCGCGATGAGCTCGCGGTGTCGGCGCGACACGAGCAGTCCGCATCCGTAGGCCGCGTCGACGTGCAGCCACACGTCGTGGGCGTCGCAGTGCTCGGCGATCGCGGCGACGGGATCGATGACGCCGCGGTCGGTCGTGCCGGCGGTCGCCACGACGGCCATCGGGATGCGGCCCGCGGCACGGATCGCCGCGAGCGATGCGGCGAGGGCCGCGGCATCCATTCGTCCCTCGCCGTCGTCGGGAACGCTCACGACGGCGTCGTCGCCGAGGCCGAGGATGAGGGCCGACTTCTCGACGCTGAAGTGGCTCGACGCGGTGGCGAGGATATTGAAGCGGGGGAGCACCTCGGCACGCGAGCCGCCGTGCCGGGCGAGCGCCCATTCGCGGGCGAGCAGCAGTGCGTGCAGGTTCGACTGCGTGCCGCCCGAGGTGAAGACGCCGTCGCCGTGCTCGAAGCCGATGCGCCGCGCGGTCCACTCGACGAGTCGGCGCTCCATGAGCGTGCCGACCGCCGACTGGTCGTAGGTGTCGACCGAGGGGTTCACCGCGGCGAGGATCGCCTCGGCGGCGACCGCGGGCAGCGCGACCGGGCAGTTCAGGTGCGCCGCGTACGCCGGGTCGTGGAACCAGATCGCGTGCTCGAGGAAGAGCCCGTCGACCTCGCGCAGCGCCTCGGCCGTGCCGACGCCCGCGGATTCGAGGTCGACGTCGTCGACGAGGCGTTGCAGTTCGGCGCGGCCGGCACCCGAGAACGGCTGGATCGTCGAGGCCACGCGAGAGGCCACGAGCCCCGTCGCGCGCCCCAGAAGGTCGGTGTACTCGGGAACGGTCGAACTCATCAGCAGATCACGCATGCGCGTCGGCTCCCCCTGTCGGTCGCGGTCGGGCCGGTTGGCCGGGGGTTAGCATAGCCTTACCTAAGTCAGGCCGTGCAACATGACGAAGTGTTCCGTCCCCCGTTTGCGGGTGATCTCGTCGTGAAACCCCTGATCAGATCGGATGCTGCGGCGCGCCACGCCGAGTTGGTCGAGTAGGCGCGTCAGCGCCGTATCGAGACCTTGAATAGCGACGGCTGGTCTCGATACGCGCTTCGCGCTACTCGACCGGCGGTGTTCGCGCGCGCGTCATGCGCGGCAACATCCGGAGCCCGTCGCGCGGGCGTTGACTAGGCTCCCGACGTGACCGAGACCCCCACCGCAGAACCGGCCGACGGCGGCATCATCCTCGACTGGTTCATCCCGCTCACGGGCGACTCGCGCACCGACCTCAGCCAGGGCTCGGCGATGACCTACGCAGGGCAGTCGGCCGCGCCCGCACGGCGCGAACCCGACATCCGGTACCTGTCGCAGATCGCCCGCTCGGTCGAGCAGCTCGGCTACCACGCCGTGCTCATCCCGACCGGCGGCCGCAGCGAGGAGAGCTGGGTCGCGGCGAGCTCGCTCGCGCAGCACACGCGCGACCTCGACTACCTCGTGGCGTTCCGCCCCGGTCTCATGTCGCCGACGCTGCAGGCGCAGGTCGCGGCCACGTTCCAGCGCTACAGCGGCGACCGCCTGCGCGTGAACGTCGTGGTCGGCGGCGACGACGCCGAGCAGCGCAAGTACGGCGACCGCATCGGCAAGGACGGCCGCTACGCGCGCGCCGCCGAGTACCTCGACATCGTCCGTCGGCTCTGGAACGGCGAGCGGGTCGACGTCGACAGCGAGTTCCACACGATCGAGGGCGCGCAGATCCCGGAGCTCGGCGTGCAGCCCGAGATCTACCTCGGTGGGTCGTCGGATGCCGCGATCGACGTCGCGGCCGAGCACTGCGACGTCTACCTGACCTGGGGCGAGCCGCCGGTGCAGGCCGGCGAGAAGATCGCCCGCGTGCGCGAGGCGGCCGCCGCCCGTGGACGCACCCTGCGCTACGGCATCCGCCTGCACGTGATCGCCCGGCCCACGAGCGAGGAGGCGTGGCGCGTGGCCGACGAGCTCGTCGCCGGGCTCGACCCCGAGGTCGTCGCGAAGGCCCGCGAGTCGTTCCTCTCGTCCGGATCGGTCGGCCAGCGCCGTCAGGCCGAACTCGTCGACGGCGGCCTTCGCCGCGAGGACCTCGAGGTGTACCCCGGGCTCTGGGCGGGCGTCGGCCTGGTGCGCGGCGGCGCCGGCACGGCCCTCGTCGGCAGCTACGCCGAAGTCGCCGCGCTCATCCGCGAGTACCGCGCGGTCGGCTTCACCGAGTTCGTGCTCTCGGGCTACCCGCACCTCGAAGAGGCGTACTGGTTCGCCGAGGGCGTGGCCCCGCTGCTCGACCTCGCCCCGCGCCGGGCCTAGCGCACGTCCGACGCGCGGCCGAACCTCGTCGCCAGGCGGCCGAACGCCGCCGCGAGCTCGTCGCCCTCGATCACCTCGAGGTCGACGTCGAGCTGCGCCATCCACAGCGCGAGCCGATCGGGGTCTTCGGAGCCCAGTTCGACGCGGCAGGTGGAGTCGTCGACCGGCTCGATGTCGACCGGGATGAGGATCTTCGCGGCGACCTCGGCGGCGGGTGCGTGCACGAGCACCCGGGCGCGGTACCGCCAGGACGCCCTGATGACGCGGCGGACGACGTACTCGACGACGTCGTCCTCGGGGATCGCACGCGGGCGGAACCGCGCACCCGTCGGTGCGTTCGGAACCATGCGATCGACACGGAAGACCCGCCAGTCGTCGCGGTCGAGGTCCCACGCGAGCAGGTACCAGAGCGGACCCCAGCTCACCAGCCGTTGGGGCTCGGTGTGGCGCGCCGACTCGCTGCCGCCGGGCTTCGTGTACGCGAACCTGAGCCGTTCGTGGCCGCGGATCGCGGTGGCGATCGCGCTGAGCGCCGAGAGGTCGAGCTGCGGTTCGGCGCCCGGAACCACGCTCATCGCCTCGCGCACCGCGTCGACGCGCTGCCGCAGGTGCGATGGCAGCACCTGCTCGAGCTTCGCGAGCGCGGTGAGCGAGGTCTCCTCGACGCCGAGCTTCCAGGTCGCGACCGCACCCAGCCCGACCGCGACGGCGACGGCCTCGTCGTCGTCGAGCAGCAGCGGCGGCATCGCCGTGCCGGCGGCCAGCCGGTACCCGCCCGCCACCCCGGGCCGCGCGACCACCGGATACCCGAGCGACCGCAGCTTGCCGATGTCGGCGCGCACGGTCCTCGTGCTCACCTCGAGGCGGCCGGCGAGCTCGGCGCTCGTCCAGTCGCGCTTGAGCTGGAGCAACGACAGCAGCTCGAGCAGGCGGGCCGAGGTCTCCAACATGGTCTCGATCATTCCAGCAATCGCGGAAGCTGATCTTCCGCATTCCCTGAGAACGTCGACCTATGAACGCCGACACCGCACTCACCCCCTTCCGCATCGACATCCCGCAGGCCGACCTCGACGAGCTGCGACACCGCCTCGCGCAGACGCGCTGGCCGCTGCCCGTGCCGGGCCGAGACGATCGCACCGACTTCAGCCGCGGCATCCCGCTGCCGTACCTGCGGGACCTCGCCGAGTACTGGCGCGACGGCTTCGACTGGCGCGCGCAGGAGGCGAAGCTCAACGAGCACGAGCAGTTCACGACCGTCGTCGACGGCCAGACCTTCCACGTCGTGCACGCACGGTCGGCCGACCCCGACGCCACGCCGCTGCTCCTCAGCAACGGCTGGCCGGCGTCGTTCGTCGAGTACGAGCGACTCATCCCGCTGCTGACCGAGGAGTTCCACGTGGTGATCCCGTCGCTGCCCGGACTCGGCTTCTCCACTCCGCTGTCGGCGACCGGCTGGGATCTGGCGCGAACCACGGAGGCGTATGCCGAGATCATGACCCGTCTCGGCTACGAGCGGTTCGCCGCACACGGCACCGACGTCGGTTCGGGCATCACCGGCCGCCTCGCGGCGACGCACCCCGAACGTGTCATCGGCACGCATCTCGGTGCCGACCGGGTGTGGCTCGGGCTGGTGGGCGACAAGTTCCCTGCGCCCGGCGACCTGTCCGACGAGGAGCTCGCCCAACTCGCGGCCGCGCATGCCGCGAGTGCGGCGGAGCGCGGGTACCTCGGCATGCACAACCACCGACCCGACACGATCGGTCCGGCGCTCACCGATTCACCGGTCGGGCAGCTCGCGTGGATCGTCGAGAAGTTCAAGCGCCGGACCGACGGCGGATACCGCATGCCCGAGGTCGACCGCGATCAGCTCCTCACGAACGTCAGCGTCTCCTGGTTCACGCGCAGCGGCGCATCGGTCGCGCAGTTCTATTACGAGTCGGAGCACTCCGAACTCGACTTCGCCATGGCCTCGGGCGTGCCGTCGGGATGGGCGGTGTTCGACGCCCATCCGCTGATCCGCCGCACGATGGACCCGTGGAGGGCGATCGGCCACTGGAGCGAGTTCGCCGAGGGCGGCCATTTTCCGGCGATGGAGGAGCCGGAGCTGCTCGCGGGCGACCTCCGCGCGTTCTTCCGCAGCGTCTCCTGACCGCGCGCCGGGCCTGACGCCGGCCCGACCACAGGGCGACGGATGCCGCGGGCGGCCGCCCGCGGCATCCGCTCATCGTGTGCTCGTGGCGGGGCTCAGGCGTCGCGGACGCAGCGGAACCCGATGTGCGACATGCCCGTGTCTTCGGCCTGCGGTGAGCGCGCCGCGGGGCGGAAGCGCAGGCAGTAGTCGGGCGAGCAGAGGTGCGAGCCGCCCTTGAGCACGCGGCGGGGGATCTCGGCGAAGCCCTCTTGCGCACTCGCGGCGGCGAGCAGGTTCTCGCGCTTGCCGGCGTCGACGGGGGAGTCGGAGAGCTGCAGGTGCCGCGGCGTGTAGTAGTCGCTCGTCCACTCCCACGTGTTGCCGATCATGTCGAAGAGGCCGTAGCCGTTCGCCGGATACGAGCCGACCTCGGCCGTGCCGCCGACGCCCTGGTTGTCGTACGGAAACCGCCCGAGCCACGAGTTCGCCTGCGCGACCCCGCCGGGGTACGGCTCCTCGCCCCACGCGAACCGCGCGCCGTCGAGACCGCCGCGCGCCGCGTACTCGTGCTCGGCCTCGGTGGGCAGACGTTTGCCGGCCCACGTCGCGTAGGCCGTGGCATCCTCGAACGCGATGTGCACGACCGGATGCCGCAGCCGGTCGTCGATGCCCGACCCGGGGCCGAACGGCTGCCGCCAGTACGCGCCCGGCTGCCAGCGCCACCAGTTGCGCCAGTTGCGCAGGTCGACGGGGCCCGCGGTCGGCGTGAATACCATGGCGCCCGGCACGAGATCGGCGGGGTCGGCGCCCGGGAAGTCCTTCGGGTCCATCGGCCGCTCGGCGACCGTGACGTACCCGGTGTCGTCGACGAAGCGCGCGTACTCCTCGTTCGTCACCTGGGAGCGGTCGATGAGGAAGTCGGCGACGACCCGCTCGTGCACGGGGCGCTCGTCGGGATAGAACTCGTCGCTGCCCATGCGGAACGTTCCCCCGGCGATGCGCACCATGTCGTCTGCCACCGTTCCACCGTAGTGCCGGGCTTCGCCCACGCGGCCTGTGCGTTCACCGAGGATCCCCGGTGCAGACATGGCTGCAGGATGGGGGCGAGTGCTTGGATCGGATGCGTGGGGGTCGATGGCGTACCCCGACATCGACGGAGGGGAATCCATGGCCGACAAGCCGAACATCCTGATCATCTGGGGAGATGACATCGGGATCACGAACCTGAGCGCCTACTCGGACGGCCTCATGGGGTATCGCACCCCGAACATCGACCGCGTCGCCGACGAGGGCGTGCGGTTCACCGACTACTACGGCGAGCAGAGCTGCACGGCCGGTCGCGCCGCGTTCATCACCGGCCAGAACCCGTACCGCACCGGTCTCACGAAGGTCGGCATGCCCGGGGCGGACCTCGGCCTTCGTGCTGAGGACCCGACGATCGCCGATGCCCTCAAGCACCATGGCTATGCGACCGGTCAGTTCGGCAAGAACCACCTCGGTGATCGCGACGAGTTCCTGCCGACGGCGCACGGATTCGACGAGTTCTTCGGCAACCTCTACCACCTCAACGCCGAGGAGGAGCCCGAGCACCCCGACTACCCGACCGACGAGGAGTTCCCGGGCTTCAGCGAGAAATTCCGTCCGCGCGGCGTGATCCACGCCTGGGCGAACGACGACGGCACCCAGCGCATCGAAGACACCGGGCCGCTCACCAAGAAGCGCATGGAGACGGTCGACGAGGAGTTCCGCGACGCCGCTGCCGACTTCATCCGTGCGAAGGCCGACGACGACCAGCCCTTCTTCGTGTGGTTCAACTCCACCCACATGCACTTCCGCACGCACACGAAGCCCGAGAGCAAGGGGCGCGCGGGGCGCTGGCAGTCGGAGTACCACGACACGATGCTCGACCACGACGACGTCGTGGGGTCGTTGCTCGACCTGCTCGACGAACTCGGCCTCGCCGAGAACACGATCGTCATGTACTCCACCGACAACGGACCGCACATGAACAGCTGGCCCGACGCCGGCATGACCCCGTTCCGCAACGAGAAGAACTCGAACTGGGAGGGCGCGTACCGCGTGCCGGCGATGGTGCGCTGGCCCGGGCACATCCCCTCGGGTACGGTGCTGAACGGAATCGTGAGTCACAACGACTGGTTCGTGACCCTCCTCGCGGCGGTCGGCGACACGGACATCGCCGAGCGACTGAAGCAGGGGACAGAGTTGCACGGCACCGCCTACAAGGTGCACCTCGACGGCAACAACCAACTGGACTACATCACCGGCGCAGCAGACGAGAGCCCGCGCCGCCACTTCTTCTACAGCTCCGACGACGGCGACCTGACCGCGATGCGGTTCGACAATTGGAAGGTCGTGTTCCTCGAGCAGCGCGCCGTCGGAACGCTCGCCGTCTGGCAGGAGCCATACGTGCACCTGCGCTTTCCGAAGCTGTTCAACCTGCGCACCGACCCCTACGAGCGCGCCGACATCACGTCGAACACGTACTGGGATTGGGTGCTCGAGCACATCTTCCTGTTCATCCCCGCCCAGGCCTACGTGACGAGGATGCTGGGCTCGCTCGTCGAGTTCCCGCCACGTCAGAAGCCTGCGTCGTTCACGATCGACCAAGTGCTGGAGCGCCTGGAGAATGCGACTGCCGGGGCGTCCTGACCGACGGGGAGTGCGGGTCGCGTGAGACGGATGCCTCGCGCGACCCGTCCGGCGTTCGCTGCAGTCCATGAATCCGCCGTTCTGAACGGCTCCGGCCAGGCCGTAGAGTTTCGGGCACGAACCCGAGGGAGACGCCCGTGCTCGACCAGACCGCCCAGATGACCACCGACGAGATCGACCCGACGCTGCTCCCGGCGTTGAAGAAGGTGCCGGCCCTCAACCTCGAGAACGCGTTCACGCTCGGCCTCATCGGCCGGGCATCGGGACTCCAGCCCGGCACGAAGGTCGAGGGCGTCGATCGTCGGATCGTGTGGGACGGATCGGCCAAGGTGCGCGTGTTCACGCCCGCCGCTCCGAACGGCTCGGCACTCCTCTGGATCCACGGCGGGGGACTCGTCATGGGTTCGGCGGCCGGCGACGACCGGTTCTGCGGTGAGACGGCGCGCGAGACCGGGGCGGTGGTGATCTCGGTCGACTACCGGCTCGCCCCGCGGCATCCGTTCCCCGCGGCGATCGACGACGTGCGGGCCGCGTGGGCGTGGGTGAATGCGTCGGCGATCGAGCTCGGCATCGACGTCGGGCGCATCGCGATCGGCGGCGCGAGCGCGGGCGGCGGGCTGGCAGCGGCCCTCGTGCAGCGGCTGCACGACGAGGGCGAGCGGCCGGCGGCGCAGGTGCTCTTCTGCCCGATGCTCGACGACCGCACCGCCGCGAACCGCGACCTCGACGCGCGCAGGCACCTCGTCTGGAACAACCGCTCGAACCTCGTGGGGTGGCGGTCGTACCTGGGCGCCGAGCCGGGCTCGGCCGAGGTGCCCGCATACGCCGTTCCGGCCCGGCGCGACGACCTCACCGGCCTGCCGCCGACGTGGACGTACTGGACCGACCTCGAGCTCTTCGGCGATGAGGATGCCGCGTACGCGCAGGCGCTCTCGACGGCGGGCGTCGACGTGACGAGCGAGGTGGTGCCGGCGGCGGCGCACGGGTTCGAGGTCTGGGCCGGGGAGTCCGAGCTCGCGCAGGCGTTGTTCGGTCGTGCCCGCGCGTGGCTCGCACGGCAGCTCGCGACGCCCGAGCCTGTCGCGCCGGTCGAGCCCGCCGCGCCGGTCGAGTAGGCCCGCCAGGGCCGTATCGAGACCATCGGTCGTGAACGTGGTCTCGATACGCTTCGCTACTCGACCGGCGAGAAGCGGGTGAAGCGCGCGAGGTGGGCCTCGAGGTGGTCGCCGACGTCGATGGTGGCGGGGTCGTAGAGCCACTGCAACTGCAGGCCGTCCCAGAGGGCGACGAACCAGACGGCTTCGAAGGCGGCATCGATGCGCCGCCCTTCAGCTTGGGCCGCCCTGGCGAACAGGTCGCCGAACTGCGCGATCGCCGACTCGAAGCGCCGGCGGAAGTACGCGTGCGCCGGGTGCGATACCGCAGCCGCCTCGGCCGAGAGCACGGCGTAGACCTCGATCAGGCCCGGCTCGTGCTCGGCATTGAAGCGGGCATGCCGGGGGATGTCGCGCAGGAACGCGTCCGGCGAGGCATCGCCGTCGAGGGTGACGCGCTCGTCGATGGTGCTGTCGCGATGCGCGACGACGGCGCCGAGCAGATCGTCCTTGCTCGAGAAGTGGTGCAGCAGCGTGGACTTGCCGATGCCCGCCTGCTCGGCGATCTCGCGGAGGCTCGTCGCGTGGAACCCGCGGCGCGCGAACAGCGCCGATGCGTCGGCCACGATCTGTGCGCGCCGCGCGCGTCCGGGGGCGTATCCCGAGTCGGGTTCCGGTTCGGGGGCGAGGCCGAACGCGCCGATGGCGGGTGCGTGGGGTGCGTCGACGGATGCCGCGGCAACGCCCGTCGAGTCGGCACCGGTCGCGTCGCCCGGGCCGCCCGCGGCATCCGCCCCGCGAAGCCGGTCGAGGTGGCGGTCGAGCATCGCGGGGATGTCGACGAGGTCCGGCAGGTAGAGCGAGATGAGCTGCAGGCCGTCCCACGCCGCCGCGAGCCGGATCGGCTCGCCGACGACGTCGGTGTCGATCGGCAGCTCGCCGTCGTCGATCGCGGCCCGGAACAGCGCGGATGACCGGGTTCGCAGCTCGGCGTGGCGCTCGCGGAAATGCGTGTGCGCGGGGTGCTCGGTGCTCGTCGCCTCGCCCGCGAGCGTGGTGAAGAGCGGGAGGTAGCCGTCGATCGCGGCGTTGCGCCTGGCGACCTCGCCGAAGGTGCGCAGGCCGTCGCCCTCCGGCCCGAACATCGAGTCGAGCTCGCCCTCGGTGATGGCGGTGAAGTCGGCCACGATCGCCTCGAGGAGCTCGTCCTTCGTCGCGAAATGCCGGATCACCCCCGGATGCGACAGCCCGGCCTCGGTCGCGATGTCGCGCATCGAGACCGCGCCGAAGCCGCGTTCGACGAAGAGCCGGGATGCCGCGGCCAGGATGTTCGCGCGGGTGCGGGCGGTGGCGGCGGCCCGGTTCGCCGGGACCGCGACCCGGGCCGGGGCCGGGGCCGGGGCGGGCGCCGCGGCATCCGTCGTCATCGCCTGTCGCATGCCGCCCCCTGGTTCGCCTTCGGCCCATCCTTCCACAGCCGGGTTACCACCCGTTCGAATTTCAGTTACCACTTGGTCTAGATTCATGTATCCTCGTGCCAGAGCCGAAGACGGTTCGGTTTTCGTGGAAGGAAACTCATGACAGAGTCGTCACTCACCGACACGGTCGCCCCCGGCAGCAGCCTGCCCGGCGACGGCACGGGCGCCGCCGGCCCGACCGGCAGGGCGCCGAGGGGGTACATCCCCACGCTGGCGCTCTCGAACTTCGGCCTCTACCTCGCGCTCCTCACGCCGGTGCTCGTCTCACTCGCCTTCAAGGTGCAGCACATCACCGGCTCCGCCGAGGAGGCCACGAACGCGCTCGGCATGATCATGGGCGTCGGCGCGCTCTTCGCGATCATCTGCAACCCGCTCGTCGGCCGCCTCTCCGACCGCACCGTCTCGCGCTTCGGCATGCGTCGCCCGTGGATGCTCGGCGGCGTGCTCGTCGGCCTCGCCGCCTTCGCGCTCATCGGCGTCGCGACCGACGTCTGGATCGTGCTCATCGGCTGGTGCGTCGTGCAGGCCTCGCTGAACGGCGTCATGGCCGCCTCGACCGCGACCGTGCCCGACCAGGTGCCGGTCGACTCGCGCGGCAAGGTCTCGGGCATCATCGGCCTGACCACCCCGCTCGGCATCCTCGGTGGCAGCTTCCTCGTGAACTTCCTCTCCGACGACCTCAGCCGCTTCGTCGTGCCGGCCCTCATCGCCGTCGTCTTCGTCGGGGTGTTCGTGTTCACCCTCAAGGACCGCGTACTCACCGAGAAGCCCGCCGAGCGTTACGGCGTCAAGGAGTTCTTCGGCTCGTTCGTCTTCAACCCGCGCAAGCACCCCGACTTCGGCTGGACCTGGCTGACGAAGTTCCTCATCATGTTCGGCTACGCGGGCATCGCGACCTTCCTGCCCTTCTACCTGACCGAGCAGTTCGGCCTCAGCGAGCAGGACGCGATCACCACGATCCTCATGGCGAACCTCGCCTCGATGGTCGCCATGGCGCTCTCGGGCCCCATCGGCGGCATCCTCTCCGACAAGATCGGCAAGCGCCGCCCGTTCGTCGCCGTCGCCGGCGGCGTCATGGTGCTCGGCCTCGTGATCCTCGCGTTCGCCCCGAGCATCCCGATGGTGCTCGTCGCCCAGGCCGTCATCGGCTTCGGCGCCGGCTCGTTCATGTCGGTCGACACCGCCCTCGCGACCCAGGTGCTGCCCAACCCGAAGGACACCGCCAAGGACCTCGGCGTGCTCAACATGGCGAATGCGCTGCCGCAGTCGCTCGCGCCCGTGATCGCCCCGTCCATCATCGCCTTCGGTGCCACGACCTCCTTGGGCGGTTACAGCACCTTCTACCTCTTCGGCGCCCTCGTGGCCCTCGCCGGCGCCGTGCTCGTCTACCGAATCAAGGGAGTGAAGTAACACCATGACCGACACCATCAACAGCACGGATGCCGCGGCATCCGCCGACCTGCCCGTCGACCCGACCTACCGCGACGCGAGCCTGCCCGTCGACGAGCGCGTCGAGAACCTGCTCGGCCAGATGACCCTGCAGGAGAAGGCCGGCCTGTTCTTCCAGACCATGATCGCGATGAGCCAGGACGGCGAGCTCGCCGAGGCGAACCCGATGTTCGGGCTGCCGTCGAATGAAGACCAGGTCGTCGGCAAGGGCATGACGCACTTCAACGTGCTCGGCTCCGCCCCGTCGGGCGAGCTCATGGCGCGCTGGCACAACAAGCTGCAGGAGCTCGCCGCGTCGACGCGCCTCGGCATCCCCGTGACGATCTCGACCGACCCGCGCCACTCGTTCAGCGACAACCCGCTCGCGGGCATGCTCTCGGGCCCGTTCTCGAGCTGGCCCGAGACCATCGGCCTCGCCGCGATCCGCGACGAGGCGCTCGTCGAGCGCTTCGGCGACATCGCCCGCCAGGAGTACACGGCCGTCGGCATCCGCGTGGCCCTGCACCCGCAGATCGACCTCGCCACCGAGCCGCGCTGGGGCCGTCAGGTCGCCACGTTCGGCGAGGACGCCGAGCTCACGGGCAAGCTGGGTGCCGCCTACATCCGCGGGTTCCAGGGCGAGTCGTTCGGACCGGGCTCGGTCTCGACGATGACGAAGCACTTCCCGGGCGGCGGCCCCCAGATGGACGGCGAAGACGCGCACTTCCCGCACGGCCGCGAGCAGGTCTACCCCGGCGGCGAGTTCGAGCTGCACCTCAAGCCCTTCGAGGACGCCTTCGCCGCGGGCACCCGCCAGATCATGCCCTACTACGGCATGCCGGTCGGCACCGAGTACGAGGAGGTCGGCTTCGGCTTCAACAAGTCGGTCATCACGGGCCTGCTGCGCGAGCGCTACGCGTTCGACGGCATCGTCTGCACCGACTGGGGGCTCATCTCCGACGCCGAGATCTTCGGCGAGCCGTTCCCGGCGCGCGCCTGGGGCGTCGAGCACCTCACGCCGCGCGAGCGCGTGATCAAGGTGCTCGAGGCGGGCGTCGACCAGTTCGGCGGCGAGGCGATCCCCGAGCTCCTCGTCGAGCTCGTCGAGGCCGGCGACGTCAGCGAGGCCCGCCTGGACGAGTCGGCCCGACGCCTGCTGCGCGAGAAGTTCGTGCTCGGCCTGTTCGACCAGCCCTACGTCGACGTCGAGCGAGCCGGCGTCGTCGTCGGCTCCGAGGAGTTCGTCGCCGCGGGCGAGGCCGCCCAGCGCGCCTCCATCACGGTGCTCACGAACACGGTGACGGATGCCGGCGCGCCGACGCTTCCCCTCGCGCGCGGGCTCAAGCTGTACGTCGAGGGCATCGCCCCCGAGGTCGCGGCCGAGTACGGCACGGTCGTCGAGACGGCGGCCGAGGCGGATGTCGCGGTGATCCGCACGCACGCGCCGTTCGAGGAGCGCTCGTCGACGTTCGAGAACTTCTTCCACCAGGGTTCGCTCGCCTTCACCGACGAGGCCGTCGCACACATTCGCGAGATCGCCGCGGCGGTTCCGACCGTGGTCGACGTGCACCTCGACCGCCCCGCGATCCTCACGCCGTTCGTCGGCGACGTCGCGGCGATCGTGGGCAACTACGGCGCCAGCTCGAACGCCGTGCTCGACGTGTTGACGGGTACCGCATCACCGCTCGGCAAGCTGCCCTTCGACCTGCCGTCCAGCATGGCCGCCGTCGAGGCGAGCCGCGAAGACGTGCCGTTCGACACGAAGGACCCGCTGTTCCGGTTCGGGCACGGGCTCAGCCTGTAGTCGCACCTCACGAGACACCGGCCCCGCGGCATCCGATCGGATGCCGCGGGGCCGTCGTCGTCTCCGCCGTGAGCGCGGTGCGCACGCCCCGACGTTCACCGAGCGGCCCATGAGAATCCTTCCCGCGCGGGAGGCGACGGGGATACGTTGGATGTCGGGGCGCGGGAGGGAAACACGCCCCTGACGAGAACAGAGGGGTTGGCTGATGTCGGAGGAACGCGCGAAGTTCGCGGGCACGATCAAGTTGGACGTTCGGGACTCGGTTCCCGACTGGAAGCCCTACGAGTTGAAACGAGCGCCCGAGGGCGCGCCGAACGTGCTGGTCGTGCTCTACGACGACACCGGCCTCGCCGCCTGGTCGCCCTACGGCGGTCGCATCAACATGCCCACCATGGATCGCCTCGCCAAGGGCGGCCTGACCTACACGCAGTGGCACACGACCGCGCTCTGCTCGCCGACGCGGTCGACGTTCCTCACAGGTCGCAACCACCACCTGAACCGAGCGGCGACGATCATGGAGGCCACCGACGGGTTCCCGGGTGCCGCGGGCCGCCTTCCCGAGGAGTGCGCGACGATCAGCCACGTGCTTCAGGACAACGGGTTCTCGACCTTCTGGGTCGGCAAGGACCACAACGTGCCCGAGGAGGACAACGCCCCCGGCGGCAGCCGCTCGATGTGGCCCGTGCAACTCGGCTTCGACCGCTTCTACGGGTTCCTCGGCGGCGAGACGAACAACTGGTACCCCGACCTCGTCGAGGACAACCACTTCATCGACCAGCCGTACTCGCCCGAAGAGGGCTACCACCTCTCGAAGGACCTCGCCGACCAGGCGCTGCACATGCTGCACAACCAGCAGGCGTCGAACCCGTCGAAGCCCTGGTACCTGTGGTTCTGCCCCGGCGCCAACCACGCGCCTCACCACGCGCCCGAGGAGTACATCGCCAAGTACAAGGGCGCCTTCGACGACGGCTACGAGGCCTACCGCGAGTGGGTGCTCGGCCGCATGATCGAGAAGGGCATCATGCCCGAGGGCACGGCGCTCACCCCGCTCAACCCCATGCCGGAGGATGCCGCGAGCCCGGCCGACTTCGTGCGCCCGTGGGACGAGCTGAACGATGACGAGAAGCGCCTGTTCGCCCGCTTCGCCGAGGTCTACGCCGGATTCAGCGAGTACACCGACGCGCAGGTCGGACGCATCATCGACTACCTCGAGGAGACGGGGCAGCTCGACAACACGCTCATCTTCTACTGCGCCGACAACGGCGCCTCGGGTGAGGGTTCGCCCAACGGGTCGGTCAACGAGAACAAGTTCTTCAACGGCTACCCCGACGACCTCGCCGAGAACCTCGCGATGCTCGACAAGCTCGGCTCGCCCGACACGTACAACCACTACCCGACCGGATGGGCCGCGGCGTTCTCGACGCCGTTCCAGATGTTCAAGCGCTACGCCCAGTTTTCGGGCGGCACCTGCGACCCGATGGTCATCCACTGGCCGAAGGGCTTCGACGCGAAGGGCGAGATCCGGCACCAGTACCACCACTCGACCGACATCGTCGCGACGATCCTCGACGTCGTGGGGCTGGAGATGCCCGAGGTCTACCGAGGCGTGAAGCAGCATCCGCTCAACGGCGTCTCGATGCGCTACACCTTCGAGTCCGCCGACGCCCCGACCACGAAGACACAGCAGTACTACGAGATGCTCGGCACCCGCGGCATCTGGAAGGACGGGTGGAAGGCGGCGGCCATCCACGCGCCGATCAGCGACCGGGGCCACTTCGACGAGGACGTCTGGGAGCTCTACCACGTGGCTGAAGACCGGTCTGAGTCCAAGGACCTCGCGGCCGAGCAGCCCGAGAAGCTCAAGGAGCTCATCGACCTCTGGTTCGAGGAGGCGGAGGCGAACGACGTGCTGCCGCTCGACGACCGCGGGCCGATCGCGCTCACGTCGATCCAGCGCCCGCAGTCCGAGCCGGTTCGCGACCGGTACGTGTACTACCCGGGTGCCGCCGCCGTTCCCGAGAGCGTCGCGGTCAACGTGCGCGGCAGGTCGTACAAGATCATCGCCGACGTGGTGCTCGACGCCGACGCGCAGGGCGTGATCTTCGCCCACGGCTCGCGCTTCGGCGGCCACTCCCTCTTCCTGAAGGACCGCAAGCTCACCTACGTGTACAACTTCCTCGGCATCCCGCCCGAGCAGACGTTCACGTCAGAGGAGCTCACGCCCGGACCGCACACGCTCGGCGTCGAGTTCGTGCGCGAGTCGGCCGGCGAGCACGGCGAGTCGATCGGCACGGCCAAGCTCTACGTCGACGACAAGGTCGTCGCCGAGGGCCCGATGCGCGCGCAGATCGGCAAGTTCACGCTCTGCGGCGACGGCCTCTGCGTCGGCTTCGACAGCGCCGACCCCGTGAGCAGCCAGTACGGCCGGCCGTTCCCGTTCACGGGGGGCAAGCTGCTGGGCGTCACCGTCGACGTGAGCGGCGAGCAGTACCGCGACCTCGAGCTCGAGGCCGCGGCCATGCTCTCGCGCGAGTAGTCCTCAACCTCGAACGGGCCCGCTCGCGTCTCGCGGTCGGGCCCGTTCGACGTTCGCGCGATCGAGTCGAGCGCACGCCCAGCGGTCAGGGGCGCTGAGGCGCCGCATCCGGGGTCGGCGCGGCATCCGCTGCCTGAACCTTGATGACGAGCTCGGGCGCCCTGGTGACCATGAGCCAGATCGGCAGGATGATGATGCAGAGCGGTGCGAGCACCGCCATGTCGCCGCAGAGGGCGACGCCGATGAAGATCGAGATCCAGCCGTCGCGGGTGGCCACCAGGGTGATGCCCATCGCTCCGCACGCCACCGCGAGGGAGATCGGCAGGTCGGGGAGCAGGGCGTACCCGAGCAAGCCGAGCGCCGTGCCGATGAAGACCACCGGGAAGATGCGGCCGCCGCGGAAACCGGCGCTCGCCGCGACCACGAGGGCGACGAGCTTGATGCCCGCGAACGCCGCGAGCTGGCCGGGCGAGTAGGCATCGGGGTCCGAGAGCAGCTGGCCGGCCTGGTCGAGCCCCTTGAAGAGGGTGATCGGGCCGCCCAGTACGCCGAGCAGTCCGAGCACCACGCCGCCGAGCGCGATGGCGATGAACGGATTCGGGAGGGCGTGGAACAGGCGGTGCACGTACGGGAAGGCCCACGCCGCCACGATGCCGAGCAGCGCGGACACCGCGGCGACGACGAAGCCCGTGAGCAGGAAGATCGGCTCGAGGGCGCCCATCGGCTCGAGCGTGAAGGCGATCTTCTGGCCGCCGAGGAGGTCCATGGTCGCCGCACCCGCGCCGGCCGCGGCCAGCGGGAGGAACAGGCGATCCCAGAGCGAGCCGCCGGACTTCATCGCGCCGACCATGCCGGTGAAGACGAGCGCTGCGGCCACCGGGGTTCCGAAGAGCGCCCCGATCGTTCCGGCGATCGCGAGCGCGGCGATCTGCTGCGGCGGCACCTTGGCGAAGCGCGCGAGCAGGGCGATCGCGAGTGTCGCGTTGATCGCGATGATCGGGTTCTCGGGTCCGAGGCTGACGCCGCCCGCGAGCCCGAGCACGACCACGACGGCGATCGACGGCAGGGCCTTGAGCCCGGGGAACGGCCCGGAGAGCTCGGTCGTCGCGGAGTCGGGGCCACCATGGCCGGGCACGAGCCACACGATCAATCCGACGGCGATGCCCGTGACGGTCAGCACCGTGAAGATCCACCACGGCGTCGCCTCGTCGGCACCGAATGCCCCGGGCAGAGTCGTCCAGAGGAACCCCTCGAGCACCTCGGCGAGGCCGTTCAGTAGGTGCAGGCTCAGCGCCGACCCGATGCCGATGGCGATCGCCGGGATGGCGAGGAGGGCGAGTCGCCGGGCGCCGGGCCCGCTCGCGGCGGCGTCGGTCACGAGAGCTCGACCTCGACCGACACCGGCGGGCCCTCGCGGTAGTCGCCGTACCGGGCCCACTGGAGGCTCACGCGCACCAGCTCGAACTCGGTCTTCGTCAACGACTCGCCGAACCATGGGAAGGCGGCCGCGTAGGCGTCCGCGCACCTCGCGGACTCGGCACTGCCGGGTGCGAGCACCTCGGCTTCGCCCTGCGCCTGCAAGGTCGTCTTGTCGTGGCCGCCGACCACGACGGCGATGCGCGGGTCACGGCGCAGGTTCGCGATCTTGCGCGAACCGCCGCGGGCGTTGAAGACGAACTCGCCCAGGTCGGTGGCCGTGATGCTGAGGTAGGCCGACTGCGGCGCGCCGTCGGGCCCGATCGTGCTGACGACGGCATCGCCGTGCTCGCGGACGTACTCGATCAGTGCTGAACGGTCCATACGGTCATGGTGGCACGTGGTGCGGTTCTCGTCGCGGATGTCTCCGGCATATCGGCCGAACCGGGCGCAGAGTACGCTGGGCCGAATCGAGCCGCTCCAGGGGGAGGAACCCGATCGTGATGGTGCAGGTGCGCAATGCGACCAGGCGAAGCCGTGTCGTCAAGCGCGTGACCGGCGGCATGATGGCCCTCGCGGGCATCGCGCTCGTCGTCGCATCGATCCCCTCCGCGTTCGCCGTGCAGGTCGACGGCAACACGCCGCTCGACCCGTGCCTCGGCGACGCGTGCCCCGCATCCTGGCCCGAGCCGAACAACGGGGGCGTCGTCGGCTTCGACGACGGCGTGAGCGTCTTCGTCGGCGGCGACCTCACCACCGGCCCGAGTGCCGCCGAGACCGAGGGCAACCTCGTGGTGCTCGGCGACGCCTCGTTCGATCGGGGCGGGGGCTCCTACAATGTGGGCGTCGCGGGCGTCGGCTCGCGCGTGCCGCCGCCCAGCGGCTCGACGATGCTCACCGTCGGCGGCGACCTGACCATCGCCGACGGCACGAACCTCCTCGTCGGCGGCGACACCGGGTTCCCCGACTTCGCCCCCATCATCGGCGACGTCGAGTACGGCGGAACCCTCACCGGCACCCCGTCGGTCGTCGCAGGGGCGACGGTCGCGCAGGGCGACGGAGCCTCGGCCTTCGCCGAACGCGTGGCGAACGTGACGGCGCTCTCGCAGTGCTTCGCCGACCTCCCAGACACCGGCACCGTGACGACCGCCGATGGCCTGACCTCGTTCACGGGCGACGGCGTGAGCGACCCGCAGGTGTTCACGATCGAGGGCACCCTCGGCAACACCCAGGTCGCGATCACCGGGGTCGACGTGCAGGCCGGCGCACACGTCGTCATCAACGTCACGGGCGACGTCGCCTTCGCGAACGTGAACAGCTGGTTCATCGACGGCGCGAACACGTTCGACCCCGACATCACGCAGCGCATCGTCACGAACTTCCCCGATGCGACGACGGTCGAGATCACGGGCGGCGCCCAACTGCCCGGGTCGATCCTCGTGGGCAACCCCGCGAGCACGACCACGATCTCCGTCGCGGGCACCAACGGCCGCGTCGAGGTCGCCGGTGACCTCGTGCACCGCTCGCCCGTGGGCACCCAGACCGGCGTCGAGATGCACGCCTACCCGTTCACCGGCGAGTGCGAGATCATCCCGCCGACGACGACCACGGCACCGCCGACCACCACGGCACCGCCGACCACCACGGCGCCGCCGACGACCACGCCGCCCACGACGCCGCCGCCCACGACGGATGCCCCGACCACGGCGCCGGCGACCCCGACGTCCGCGCCGACGGCCTCGCCGACGACCACTCCCGCGCCGGGCCCCGCTGGGCTCGCGGAGTCGGGTTCGCCCGCCGGGGCGATGATGGCGATCGGCGCGGTGCTCCTCGGCTCCGGCCTGGTGACGGTGCTCACGGCGCGTCGACGTCGCGCCTGACGCCCGAGAGCCTGACGGCCGAGTGCTCGACGCGACGCGCGTGACGAAGTCGACGACCCTGCTGCCGCCTCCGGGCGTGCTGCGCGCGAGGCGATAGTTTCGTCATGCGGAGGTGAGCATGGCTGACTGGTGGTCGACGCTCGTGATCAACGGCTGGAGCATCGCGGCGATCGTGCTCACGCTGCTCGCGAGCTGGCTGCTCGCGTTCCTGGCGCGCAAGGGCGTGCGCGCGGCGATGCTGCGCGTCCCGAGCCTCAGCGACGGCGTGCGCGTGCTCGCGGAGCGCATCGTCGTCTACTCGATCTGGCTCATCGGCATCGGCGTGGCCCTCAGCTTCCTCGGCGCCTCGGTGCAGCCGCTGCTCGCGATCGCGCTCATCGTCAGCGTGGTGCTCGTGCTCGTGCTGCGGGGCGTCGCCGACAACTTCGCGGCGAGCGTCGTGCTGCAGGCGCGGCATCCGATCGCCCTCGGCGACGAGATCACCAGTGGCGACTTCACGGGCAGGGTGCTCGAGCTCAACGGGAGATCGGTCGTCATCCGCACGCCCGACGGGCGCACGGTGCACCTGCCGAACTCTGGGCTGCTGCAGGATCCGCTCGTCAACGCGTCGGCGCACGGCGCGCGGCGCAGCGAGGTCGAGGTTCGCGTCGCGTCGGGCGATCAGGCGTTGCGTCAGCGCATCTCGGATGCCGCGGCGCAGGCGCACGGCGTCCACGGCAAGGAGGGCGTGCACCTGCTCCCGATCACGCTCGCCGGCGACCGGGCCGTGTACCGGGTGCAGTTCTGGCACCATCCCGTGCACGGCGTCGCCGTCACGGCCGCCGTCGTCGACGCGGTCGCATCCGCGCTCGTGGGTGCGGGCGTCGAGTCCGTCGTGACGAGCGTGCCGCCGTCGCCGCCGCTGGCACCGCCCACCGAGGTCTGAGTCGGCGCCTCAGGCCCTCGCGCGGGCCCGCGTGTCAGACCCGCGTGTCAGATCCGCGCGTCAGACCCGCGCGTCAAGCTTGCGCGGGATCGAGCGGATCGATGAGCGACGCATCGGCCGGATCGACGGCTCGGGAGTTGTTGACCCGACGGTCGACCTCGTAGACCGAGATCGTCGAGGCGACCTTGTCGGACTCCCGCCCGAGCTGCTCGACCAGGCGTTCCTTGCCGCCCTCGTCGAGCTTGGCGGGGTCGAGGTACTCGCCCCAGAAGTCGGCCTCGAGGAACACGGGCATGCGGTCGTGCACCTCGCCCGAGGCATCCCTCGCCTCGCGGGTGATGATCGACGTCGACAGGTGCCACTCGTCGTCGACCTTGCGCACGGTGTAGATGCCCGCCGCGGCGAGCAACGGCCGGTCGCCGTGCAGGAACCAGGCGCGCTTCTTGCCGGGCTCGCCGGTCCACTCGTAGTAGCCGCGCATCGGCACGAGGCATCGCGACGACGCGAACGCGCCCTTCCAGAGGCCGTTCGTGGCGACGGTCTCGATGCGCGTGTTGAACTGCGGCCGCTTCGCGTCTTTCAGGAACGGCGGGTGGAAGTTCCATGCGGCGGCATCGAGCATGCGCGTGATCTCGCCGGTGTCGCGGTCGGCGCGCTCGCGCACGATCGGGATCACCTCGGTGGGGGCGATCGAGTACTGCGGGCGCCAGTCGCGGTAGTCACCACCGGCCGCCACGAACTCCTGGATCAGTTCGTCGACCTTTGCGTCATTCGCGAAGCGCCCGCACATGAAACCAGTCTGCACCCGGCCGCCGACATGGCGCCCGACCCTGGGCCTCCGTGGCGGCTGTCAGGGGGCGGGGCCACACTGGAGCCGTGATCGCCGAGCACTCCCGCACGTGGACCCCGCGGCATCCGACCGACCTCTCGCAGACCATCGGTCCGGTGCGGCGCGGGCCGGGCGACCCCACGTTCCTGCGCGCGGTCGACGGGTCGTTCTGGCGCACCACGCGCTCCGCCTCGGGCCCGGCCACGGTGCGCTACGCGCAGCCCGCCGCCGACGTGCTCCGCGTCGACGCATGGGGTCCGGGTGCGGCCGAGGCGGTCGCCGAGGCGGCGGTCGTGCTCGGCGAGGGCGACGACCCGAGCGGGTTCGATCCCCGCATCGCGCTCATCGACGAGGCGCACCGTCGCAATCCGGGGCTGCGCATGGTGCGCACGGGCCGCGTCTTCGAGGCCCTCGTGCCCGCGATCCTCGAGCAGAAGGTCATCACGCTGCAGGCGCATGATTCGTGGCGGTTCCTCGTGCACCGGTTCGGCGAAGACGCGCCGGTGCCGCCGCCGGGCGCGGCCGGTTCGGCCGGCGGGGGCACCGGCCGCCGCCTGAAGGTCGCCCCGACGGCGGAGCAGTGGGCACGGGTGCCCTCGTGGGAGTGGCATCGCGCCGGCGTCGACCCGCAGCGCTCGCGCACGATCGTGAACGCCGCGCGGTACGCCTCGCGTCTCGAGGAGGCGAGCGGAATGAGCCCGACGGATGCCGCGGCCCGCCTCATGCTCATGCCCGGCGTCGGCGTGTGGACCGCCGCCGAGGTCGCGCAGCGGGCGTTCGGCGACCCCGACGCCCTCGCCGTTGGCGACTACCACCTCTCGAACTACCTCGGCCACGCGCTCTGGGGCCGCGACATGACCGACGACGAGATGGTCGAGGCGATGGCTCCGTGGGCCGGGCACCGCCAGCGCGTGGTGCGACTGCTCGGCGCCTCCGGGGTGCGCGGGCGCCCGCGCCGCGGTCCGCGCATGCCCTTCGTCGATCACCGCGCGATCTGACGGCGGGCGACGGGTGGGCGGCCCGGGATACGCTGGGCGTCGCCGCGGCGGTGCGCCGCGGCATCCGCCCGAAGCCCGTCCGAAAGGATGCCGATGCCCCGGTTCGACCTGTCGCCCGCCGACCTGCGCGCCTACCGCCCCGAGGTCGCCGAGCCGCTCGACTTCGACGAGTTCTGGCGCGCGACGCTCGCCGAGTCCCGGGCGCTCGCCGAGGCCCCGAGGCTGACCCGCGTCGACGCCGGGCTGGCCACGGTCGAGGTGTACGACGTCGAGTTCAGCGGGTTCGGCGGCGACCCGGTCGGCGGCTGGTTCATCGTGCCGGCGGGGGCCGCGGCATCCGCCCCTCTGCCGACGGTCGTCGAGTTCAACGGATACGGCGGCGGCCGCGGCCTGCCGCACGAGCGCCTCGCGTGGGCGAGCGCCGGGTACGCCCACTTCTTCATGGACACCCGGGGCCAGGGCAGCGCGTGGGGCACGGGCGGCACGACGCCCGATCCGCACGGCACGGGTCCGTCGGCGCCGGGGTTCATGACCCGCGGCATCCTCGACCCGGCGACCTACTACTACCGGCGCGTCTTCACCGATGCGGTGCTCGCGATCGACGCCGTGCGCTCGTTCGCGCAGGTCGACGCCGACCGGGTGAGCGTGTGCGGCGGCAGCCAGGGCGGCGGCATCGCGATCGCGGCTGCCGGCCTCGCCGACGGGCTCGTGGGTGCGATGCCCGACGTGCCGTTCCTCTGCCACTTCGAGCGGGCGGTCGGCCTCACCGAACGTGATCCGTACCAGGAGATCGTGCGCTACCTCGCGGTGCATCGGGATGCCGCGGCGACCGTCTTCGAGACCCTCTCGTACTTCGACGGCGTGAACCTCGCCGCCCGGGCGACCGCGCCGGCGCTGTTCTCGGTGGCCATGATGGACCCGGTGTGCCCGCCGTCGACGGTGTTCGCCGCCCGCAACCGGTGGGGCGCGGGGGCCGTCGGGGGTGCGGGGGCGACGGATGCCGCGGGCGCCGTCGCGGCGCCGGTCGCCGACATCGTCGAGTACGCGTTCAACGAGCACGAGGGCGGGGCGGGCGCGCACTGGCCGCGGCAGGCGGCCTGGCTCGCCGAGCGGCTCGGAGGCTAGCCCGCCTCGCGAGCCGCGTCGCCCGCTGACCTCGCGGCCGAGTGCACGGCATCCCACTCGACGAGGGGCTGAAGCAGCTCGATCAGCTGCAACCCCGAGGCGCTCGGCGTGTACAGGATCGTCACGGGCGTCGTCGCCTTCACGTGGCGTTCGATCACGCCCTCGGCCTCGAGCTCCTTCAGCCTGGCCGCGAGCAGCCGGTCGGAGATGCCGTCGACGGTGGCGCGGTACTCGCTGAACCGGCGGGCGCCTCGCACCCCGGCGAGCAGGATCGCCCCGTTCCACTTGCGGCCGGCGAACTCGACCGAGCGCTGGAACCGGCGGCAGGCCGCCTCGTCGATGTGCCCGAACTGCTCGAGCCGGGCGCGGTGGGCCGCGAGGTCGGCGACGAGATCGGCGGCAGGCTCGACGCCGGCAGCGTTCGCCGAGGCATCCGATTCACTAACCATAAGTAAGCAGCTTACCAGCGGTTCGGCATGTGCCGGCCGAATGCGGAAGAGTCGGTGCAGCGCGACACGACGGGAGCAGCATGCACTACGGACACGACCTGCAGTTCGGAACCTTCATCACCCCGAGGAACGACCCGCCGCAGGCCGCCGTGCGCCTCGCCGAACTCAGCGAGGCGTCGGGCTACGACCTCGTGACCTTCCAGGATCACCCGTACCAGCCGGCGTTCCACGACACGCAGACGCTGCTGACCTGGGTCGCGGCGCGCACCGAGCGCATCCACGTCGCGGCGAACGTCGCGAACGTGCCGCTGCGCCCGCCGGCCGTGCTCGCCCGCGCCGCCGCGAGTCTCGACCTGCTCTCGGGCGGGCGTTTCGACCTCGCGCTCGGCGCGGGTGGATTCTGGGATCCGATCGCGGCCATGGGCGGCCCGCATCTCACGGCGGGCCAGGCCGTGGACGCCCTCTCGGAGGCGATCGACGTGATCCGCGGCACGTGGGACGTCGACGAGCACGCGCGCTTCGTCGTCGACGGCACGTACCACCACGTGAACGGCGCGAAGCGCGGCCCGGCGCCGGCGCACAACATCCCGATCTGGATCGGCGCCCTCAAGCCGCGCATGCTGCGCCTCATCGGCCGAAAGGGCGACGGCTGGCTGCCCTCGCTCGGCTACCTGCAGCCCGGCGACCTCGCCAGGGGCAACCAGACGATCGACGACGCCGCGATCGCCGCGGGCCGCGACCCGCGCGAGATCCGACGGCTCGTGAACATCGGCGGCCGGTTCACGACCGGGCGCACCGGCGGCGGGCGCGGCGGGGGCTTCGACGGGCCCGCCGAGCAGTGGGTCGAGCAGATGCTGCCCCTCGTGCTCGAGGACGGCATCGGCACGTTCATCCTCGCGAGCGACGACCCCGGCACGATCGTGCACTTCGCAGAGGAGGTCGCGCCGGCCCTGCGCGCGGCGGTCGCGGCCGAGCTCGCGAGCGGCGTCGTTTCAGGGGCGGATGTCGCGGCCGGCGCGCCGGTGCGCAGCTCGACCGTGCGCGCCAAGCGCCGCGACGGCATCGACTACGAGGCCGTGCCCGCGTCGCTCGCGGCGCACGCCATCGAGCCGGGAGACGCGGGCTACTCGCGCGTGAAGTCGACGTACATGCGCGGCGGTTCGCCGGGCATCGTGCTGCAGGCGGGCGACCCCGCCGAGGTCGCCGACGCGCTCGCGTTCGCGCGCCGTCACCCCGGCGTGCCGTTCGGCGTGCGCAGCGGCGGCCACGGCATCAGCGGTCGCTCGACGAACGACGGCGGCATCGTGCTCGACCTCTCGCGCCTGAACTCGATGCGCGTGCTCGACGCCGAGCGCCGGCTCGTGCGCGTCGAGGCGGGTGCCCGCTGGATGGACGTCGCCGCGTTCCTCGCCCCGCACGGCTGGGCGCTGAGCTCGGGTGACTACGGGGGAGTGGGCGTCGGCGGCCTCGCGACCGCCGGTGGCATCGGCTGGCTCGTGCGCGAGCACGGCCTGACGATCGACCACGTGCGGGCCGTCGAGCTGGTGCTCGCCGACGGCAGCATCGTTCGGGCGGATGCCGCGGAGCATCCGGATCTCTTCTGGGCCGCTCGCGGCGCCGGCGCCAACATCGGCGTCGCGACCGCCTTCGAGTTCGAGGTCGACGAGGTCGGCGAGGTCGGGTTCGCGCAGCTCGCGTTCGACGCGAGCGACACGGCCGGGTTCCTGCAGGCGTGGGGCGACTGGGTGGTCGATTCGCCGCGCGACCTCACGAGCTTCCTGCTCATGGGCGGGGCCAGGCCAGGCCAGCCGCCGGTGGCGCAGGTGATGGCGGTGATCGACTCGAGCGACCCCGACACGATCCTCGCCCGCCTGCAGCCGCTCGCCGAGGTCGCCCCACTCGTCGGCCAGGAGGTCCGCCTCACGACCTACGAGGCCGTCATCTCGAACGCGGCCGACACGGCTCACGCCGGCCAGGGCGAACCCATGGCCAGGTCGGGGCTCGTCGGGCGCATCACGCCGGAGTTCGCGCGCGACGCCGCTCGGTTCCTCGAGAGCGGCGCCACGCCGTTCTTCCAGATCCGCGCGGCCGGCGGTGCCGTGCACGACGTGCCGGCGGATGCCACGGCCTACGGCCACCGCGCGGCGGAGTTCTCGGTCTCGGCCATCGGCTCGTCGCGCCACCATACGAACGAGCGCTGGAACGAGCTCATGGCCCCGCACATGTCGGGCGCCTACCTGAGCTTCGAGACCGAGGTCGGTCCGGAGCACGTCGCGGCGGCCTACCCGCCCGCCACGCTCGAGCGCCTGCGCGAGATCAAGCGGCGGGTCGACCCCGACAACCTCTTCCGCGACAACGCCAACATCGCGTAGGCGCCGCGCCGCGGCATCCGCTCGGCGTACTCGACCTTTTCAGGACCACAGCGGTCATGGACGCATATTGCAGCCATGACCGCTGTGGTCCTGAAAACGTGGGAGGTGGGAGATGAAAGGCGGGAGGCGGGCGCGGATGCCCGTGGGATCGAACTTCCGATCGACGCCGCGCGCGGGGGCCTCGGCATAGGCTCGAGTCGAAGGGGGACCGATGGATCTCGAGCCGTTGCTGCTGAAGGTCGACCGCATCGCCGGCGGGCGCGACGCGGGCGTGAAGGCCGACCCCGAACTCGTCGCGCACCCGCGCACCCGGCGGGCGTTCACCTGGATCACCTGGCTGCTCGCCGTGGAGGTCCTCATCGGGCTGGCCGCGCTCGTCGTCGCCGTGGTGCTGTTCACGCGAGGGGTCACGTTCGCGTTCCCGGTGTGGATGCGCATCTTCATCGTGCTCGCCATGACCGTCACGCTGTTCTACTTCGCCTGGCGTGCGCAGCGCGGCTACCGCTGGGCGTACTCGCGGCTGCGGCTGTTCAGCAAGATCTTCCCGGTGGTCACGCTCGTGATGGCGGCGATCCCGGGGCTGTTCCCGTTCTGGATGGTCACCGAGCAGATCGTGTTCAGCCTGATCCTCATCGGCATCGCCGACTTCCTCGACAGCGACCACATGCGCACGGTGTTCCGCAAGCCCGACGCAGCCTGACCACCCTGACCTGCGACGTCGGGACATCGCCCGCCCGCATCGGCGGCGACATCGCCTCGGCGCCGCGGCGCGGCATCCGATCGGTTCCGGATGCCGCGGCCGCAGTCGCGGGTCAGTCGTCGAAGCGCGCGCCGGCCGGGTCGGAGTCGAGCAGCATGAAGATCAGCACGATGATGCTGCCCACGAGCGGGATGAACGACAGGAAGAAGAAGCCGCCCGAGCGGCTCGTGTCGTGGAGCCGGCGCCAGATGAGCGCGAGGCTGGGGATGAGCACGGCGAGGTACCAGAGGGCGTAGATCGCGATGCCGAGGCCGAAGAGCGGCCCGGGCTGCGAGGTGCCGGTCGTCGCGTCGATCGTCGCGCCCGAGAATGCGAGCACCATGAGCAGGCCGGAGAGCACCGACGTGACGATGACGTTCGCGAGGGTCCACCACCAGTACTCGCTGCGGCTCGCCCGGCCCGAGAAGGTCGCGTACTTCGTGAAGAATCGCTTGATCGCCTGGCCGAGGGACGCGCCGTAGAGGGGCTGCGACAGGGGCGGTTCGGCTGAGGCGGGCTGCTGGGCAGGGGCGTACGTCATGGGTCCTCCGGGGTGGTTGGCACGACGCTGGCAGGAGCGCCGGTCGCCGGATCATCATGGCGTACCGGCGCCAGCACGGGAAGGGGGAGTTCTGCCCGCCCTCGGCCGGCGTACCGTGTCCGCCCGGCTCACTCCATGGTGTCGAGGATCGCCGTGAGCTGCTCGAAGGTGGTCAGCGGGTTCACGATCGCGAAGCGGGTGTTCGGGCGGCCGAGGTGCGAGCTCGGGGTGACGAAGGCGAGCTGGTCGTCGAGGAGCTTCGTCGACCAGGCGGCGTACTGCTCGCGGGTCCAGCCGTCACGCTCGAAGACCACGACCGAGAGCTGCGGGTCGCGCACGAGCGTGAATCCGTCGCGACGCCGGATCTCATCGGCGATGTCCTGCGCCAGTTGCAGCGACGAGCCGATGGCCTCGCGGTAGGCCGCCCCTCCGTACGTCGCGAGCGAGAACCACATCGGCAGGCCACGCGGGCGCCGGGTGAGGTGGATCGCGTAGTCCGACGGGCTCCACTCGGTCGTCTCGGTGAGGGTGTCGAGGTACTCGGCGTGCTGCGTGTGCGCCGCGCGGCCGCGGTTCGGGTCGCGGTAGATGAGCGCGCAGGCGTCGAACGGCGCGAACAGCCACTTGTGCGGGTCGACGATGACCGAGTCGGCCCGCTCGACGCCGGCGAACCGCGGGCGCGCGAGCGGCGAGAGCATGGCCGCGAGCCCGTAGGCGCCGTCGATGTGCAGCCAGAAGTCGTACTCGTCCTTGAGGGCCGCGATGGAGGCGACGTCGTCGACGATGCCGAAGTTCGTCGATCCGCCGGTGGCGACCACGGCGAAGACGGATGCCCCGTGCTCCTCGAGCGCCTCGCGCACCGCGTCGCCGCGCAGCTGCCCGTCGGGCCCGGGGGAGACCTTCACGATGTCGACGTCCATGACGCGAGCGGCCGACGCGATCGAGGAGTGCGCCTCGGCGCTGCAGACGACCTTCCAGCGGGGGGCGGATGCCGCGGGCTCGCCGCCTTCGACCGACGCGACCGACGCCTCGGCGAGCCGAGCACGGGCGGCCTCTCGCGCGGCGACGAGCGCCGACAGGTTGCCGAGCGTGCCGCCCTGCACGAACACGCCGCCCGCACCGGCCGGAAGCCCGAACTCGTTCGAGAGCCAGCGCAGCACCTCGTTCTCGGCGTGCACGGCGCCGGAGCCCTCGAGCCAGGAGCCACCGTAGATCGCGGACGCCGAGACGACGAGGTCGAAGGCCGACGCCGCGTTCGTCGGGGCGATCGGGATGAACGAGAGGTACTGCGGGTGGTCGGTCGTGATGCAGGCGGGCGCGAGCACGTGCTCGAAGATCGCGAGGGCACGGCGGGCGCCGATGCCCTGCTCGTCGATCGTGCGCCCGGCGAGGCGGTTGAGCTCGGCGGGGGAGAAGGGCTTGTCGAGCGGGGTGTCCTCGGAGAGCATGCGGCGGCGCGAGTAGTCGAGCACGAGGTCGACGATGGCCTCGGCCTCGGCGGTGTTGGCGTGCATGCGGGTGGGGTCGGCCGGTGCCGAACCGGGGGCGATGCGGTGGTCGGTGTTCATGGAGCGTCCCTTCGAGTCGCGCGGGTTCGGCGAGCTAGGAGCAGCGTCGCACACGAGCATGCCCTGGTGCAAAAACGCGCGCGAGAACGGAATCAGGCGCACTATTCATGTGTTGCAGGTCGATCGATCGAACGATAGTGCGCGTCGCGGTGCAGTCTTGCGCACGCCTTCTCGGCCCGCGGTGCCCGCGACGGCATCCGTGGCATCCCTGATCCGGAGGGTGCATGATGAGCGTAGAACTCGACATGAGAGAACCTCAAGGAGAGGACGTGCGCCATGTCGGTCACAGTCGGCGGAGTGGAGCTGTACGTCGGTCCGACCTCGGTCGGCGGGCCCGACGATCTCGACCTCGCGATCCGGCAGTTCATCGACGGCGCCGGGCACACGCTCGCCATCGCCGTGCAAGAGATCGACTCGCGCCCGATCGCCGAGGCGATCGTCGCGGCCACGAAGCGCGGCGTGAAGGTGCGCCTGATCCTCGAGGGCGACTACCTCACTGAAGACAAGGCGATCCTCGACCCGTGGACGACCCCCGGCGCGCACGACGAGAACCGGTTCCTGCTCGCCGCGCTGCTGAAGTCCCGCGTCGACGTCGTCAGCGACCTGAACCCGAAGATCTTCCACCAGAAGTTCATCGTGCGCGATGCGGGCAAGCCGAGTGCGGCGGTGCTCACGGGATCGACGAACTTCACGCGCACCGACACGGGCACCAACGCGACATCCGGAACCGGCAAGGGGCAGAACCTCAACCACGTCGTCGTGCTGCGCGGGCAGCGGGCGGCGACCGAGTACCTCGCCGAGTTCGAGCGCATGCGGTCGGGCACCTTCGGCGACCAGCATGAGCGCGTCGAGTCCAAGCCGAGGGAGTTCGGGCTGCCGGAGGTGCGGGTGAAGCCGCTCTTCGCGCCGAGGCACGGCCCCGAGATGGAGATCATGAAGCAGATGCTGAAGGCGACGAAGTCGATCGACTTCGCGATGTTCACCTTCGCGCAGTCGTCGGGCATCGACGACACGATGATCCGCCTGCGGCCGCTCGTGCCTCGCCTGCGCGGCGTGCTCGACCGCGGCCAGGGCGCGGCCAAGTGGGCGGCGACGAAGGGCCTCGCGGGCGGGGCGGTCGAGCTCTACACGACCAAGCTCGGCACCGGCGTGCGCAAGCTGCACCACAAGCTCATGGTGCTCGACGAGCGCGTGCTCATCGTCGGCAGCTTCAACTACACGGCGCCAGCCAACACCCTGAACGACGAGAACATCGTCGTCATCGGAGACCTCGAGGAGCCAGAGGGCACGCCGACGGATGTCGCGCAGCGAACGCTCGCGGCCTACGCGCTCACCGAGATCGACCGCATCATCGACGAGTTGTCGGAGCCGATCACGGCGTGAGCAGGCTCAGGATGCGCGCGTCGGTCCTCGAGGGCGGATGCCGCGACTCGCCCTCCACACCCGGCGTGCCGCGCGACCCGCCGCGGCCCTGTGGGCGCCTCGCGTACGACGGGGTCGCGCCTCAATAGACTGCGCGGATGGCGTCCTCGTGGAGTGAACAGTCGGCGGCATACCTCACCGCCACCACCGAGTGTCCGAGGTGTCGCGCCGCGCTCACGGCAACCGTGTGCCCGAACTGCCGCGCCGACCTGCGCGGGCCAGAGGCGGTCGCCGTGTTCGAGGCGTCGCAGCGCGCAGCATCGGCACTGCTCGACCGCGAACGGCTGGTGCAGGCGCTGCCGACGGCGCCCGCGGTGGCGCCAGCCGCGCCCGCCGCTTCCGTCGCGGCGCCCGCGCTCGCGGCATCCGCGGCCGGCGCACAGTGGGTCGCCCCGACCGCCGTCGTCGCACCCGCAGGGGCAGCCGCGGCGACGGCCGCCCCGGTCGCGGCACCGCAGTCGGGGGTGCCGGTCGGCCCGCCCGCGGCATCCGCCCCCCGTGCTTCGAGCCAGGCGAGCGTGCAGTCGGTGCTGGCGGTCGCCGGTGCCGCGCTCTTCGCCGTGGCCGCGATCGTGTTCTCGTTCCTCAACCCCGAGATCACGCTGCTCGTGCGCACGCTCGTGCTGGTCGGCGTCACGATCGTCTTCCTCGTCGGAGCATGGCTGCTGCGCACCCGCGGCGTGCTGTTCTCGGCCGAGGCCATCGGCGCGCTCGGCATGGTGTTCCTCGCGCTCGACGTGCAGACCCTCGTGCAGGTCGCGCCCGAGGGCGTGAGCGGGTGGGTCTTCGCCGCACTCGGCACCTTCGTGGCATCCGCGCTCATGCTCGTGGTGAGCCTGCTGACGCGCATGCGCACCTGGTTCTGGTCGGCGCTCGTCGGGCTCGTGCTGACGCCCGCGTTCCTCGGCTACGCCGGGGCCGAGTTCGCGGTCGCGTGGGGGTACGTCGCGGCGGCCGCCGTCGCGCTCGCGGCCAACCTGCTCGCGCCGCGTGCTGCCGCCCGGTTCGGGGGCAGCATCCGCGCCGAGCGGGTCACCCTCACCGTGCTGCAGCTGCTCGCCACGTTCCTCGTGCTCGTGCAGGTGCCGTTCCTCGGCAACACCCCCGAACGCGAGCTCGGTCGAGTGCTCCTGCTCCTCGCCCTCGGGGCCTGCGCGATCGTGGCGGTCGGCACCGGCGCCAAGCGGTTCTGGAGCGCGGCCGGCGGCGTGCTCTGCGCGAGCGCCGTCGCCATCACGCCGCTCATGCTCACGCTCTCCGCCGCCGACACGGTGTGGCAGCTCACGCTGATCCCGCTCGCCGCAGCGGTCGCCGTCGTCATCGCCTCGTTCGTGCCGAGCATCGGCGGCCTGCAGGCCCAATCGCTTCGGGCGGGTGCGCTGGGCGTGCTGCTCCTGAGCGCGAGCGCCGGCTTCACGATGATGTTCGTGGCGCTCCTGCGTGTTGCGGTGCGGTTCATGACCTCGCTGCCCGAACCGGGCCGGGCCTCGGCCTCGTACGCGTTCGACGAGATGTTCACCGCGACCGCGTCGACCTTCGCGCTCGCGGCGCTCCTCGGGCTCGTCGCCGCCGCGATCGGCATCGGCGTGCTGGCGTGGCGCGCGCGCGTCGACCACCGACGCGGGGCCGGCACCTGGACCGGCACCGGGCTCGCAGCCGTCGCCCTGTGGGTCGCCGGTGTCGCCGTGCTGCAGTTCATCGCCTGGCCCTCGCTGCTGACCGTGACCCAGGTCGCGATCGGCATCGGGGTCTCCGTGCTCGCGGCACTCGTGCTCGTCGTTCCCGCCTCGCCGTTCGCGCGCGCGGCGCTCGCGGTGCGCGCGCCCTTCATCGTGGCCGCCCACGCTGCCCTGCTCGAGGCTGCTCTGCTCAGCTGGGCCGATGCGGCGATCACCGTTCCGCTCGGCGCCGTCATCGTCGTCGCCCTGCTGCTCGTGGCGCGCACCGTGCCGGTGCCGTTCCGGGCCGTGCACCTCGCGATCGCCTACGCCTACGCGCTCGTGCTGCTGGCCACCGCCCTCGGGCGGGCCGGCGTCGAGACCGTCGCGGTGCTCTGCCTGACCACGACGACCGCCGCGCTCGTCGCGCTCGCCGCGACGCTCGTGCGGCGCATCGACGCGCGCTCCTGGTACGCGATCCTCGTCGTCACGCTCGTGCCGTTCCTCGTCGGCATCGCCACGGTGCTCGTCGAACGCAGCATCTGGACGGCGCTCTCGACGGCCGTGATCGCCGCGCTCGCCGTGGCGCTCGTCTTCACGCGCCGCCCCGGACTGAACCGGTTCGTGCGCTCGGCCGCCGCGGCGATGATCGTGCCGGCCCTCTCGGTCGTCGTCATCTGCCTCGGCGCGGCGACCATCGACTCGAGCGGCTCGCCCGTGACCCTGCCGATCATCGCGGCACTCGTCGCCGTCGCCCTGCCCGTCACGGTGCTGCTCGAACGAACCATGCTGCGCAGCGAGATCCCGGCCGCGGATGCCGCATCCGCACGTCTCTGGTTCGAGGTCGGCGCGCTCGTGTCCGCGGCCGTCACGGTGCTGCTCGCCCTCGTGCGCGATGCGGCCGGCCTCGGCACCGCGGCCGTCGTGCTCGTCGTGCTCGGACTCGGCGCCGCGGCCGCGCGCGTGGTCGCCGGTCGTCGCTACGGCTGGTGGCTCGCCGCGGCGAGCTGGACCGGCGCGCTCTGGTGCGTCTGGGCGATCCAGGGCGTCGCGATCATCGAGCCGTACACGCTGCCGCCCGCGCTCGCGACCGTCACCGTGGCGAGCGTGCTGCTCGCGCGACGTGGGCGCGGCATGGAACTGCTCGCCAGCGGACTCGCCGTCGCGGTGCTGCCCTCGATCATCGCGCTCGCCGCCCTCGGCTCGGAGTCCGCCGTGGCGCCGTGGCGCACGCTCGGCCTGCTGGCAGGGGCCGCGCTCCTGCTCGGGGGCGGCGCTGTCCTCGGCGTCGGCACCGGCGAACGTCGGCGGCGACTGCGCACGGCGCGTCCGCTCGTGTTCACGACGGCGATCGTGGCCGCCTCGGCCGGCGCGATCCAGGGGGTGCGGTGGGCGCTCGGCGCCGACACCGCCGCGTGGACCGTTCCCGTCATGGGGCAGGTGCTGGCCGTCGCCGTGCTCGCCGCGGTGCTCGCGGGCCTCGGTGCCCTCGGCCTGAAGGCGTCGCTCGGGCCCGTTGGGTCCGGCGGGGTCGACGGCGCGAGCCGCGACGCCGCCCAGGCCGCGGTGCCCGTGCTCGCGGCGAGCCGATGGTTCGGCGCTCCGGCGTTCGTCTACCTCGCGATCGGCCCGATCTTCGCGACCCAGCGCGACTGGTACACGATCTGGACCCTGTGGGCCCTGATGGCCGTGCTGCTGGTCACCGCGGTGGTCGCCGTCGCCCGTGACCGCAGGCAGGAGCCGGTGCTGCCGCCGTTCTGGTTCGTCTACGCCCTGGCGTGGGCGGCAGGCGTCTCGGGGTGGAGCCAGCGCGACCTGCGCGTCGAGGTGTTCTCGCTGCCCCTCGGCGTCGCCGTGCTCGTCGCCGGCATCCTGTGCCTGCGCCCGACGGAGCGCACCCCGAAGCCGACGCTCGACTCGTGGCCGGTCGGCTTTCGCGGATCGTGGCGGCTGCTCGCGCCCGGCATCATCCTGACGCTGCTGCCCTCGGTGCTCGCCACGGCCACCGACCCGCAGCTCTACCGCCCGATCATGGTGATCGCCTTCGCGCTCGTGCTGATCCTCGTGGGCTCTGCGCGCAAGCTCGCTGCGCCGTTCCTGCTCGGGCTGCTCGTGCTCCCGATCGAGAACATCGTCGTATTCGTCGCCCAGATCGACCGCACGGTCGGTGCGATGCCCTGGTGGATCACCCTCGCCACCGCCGGCGCCGTGCTCCTCGCGATCGCCGTCGGCGCCGAGCGCAAGACCACGCAGGGTCGCGGTGTCGCCGCACGCCTGCGCGAGCTCGAGTGAGCCTGCGTGTCGGCCCGTGCGCGTTGGCCAGTGAGCGTCGGCCCCTGCCGCTCGTCTCGCCGCCGAGCGTGGCGGCCTGCGCATGTCGGCGGCGTGTGATCTGGTTGGCGCATGGGCTTCGATGAACGCTTCCTCGGTGTCGGCGCAGCGCTTCCGCGCGTGAGCGGGGCGGAGGCCGCGGCATCCGTCAGCCTCGACTACGTGCACTTCACCGTGGTGCTCGACTCGGTGCGACGCCTTGCTCGCGTCACGGGCGTGAACATCGACGGCGCGTCGCTGCTCGACATCCCGCGCGGCGACGACTGGCGGTTCGACGAGCGGGTGCCCGAGGATTGGCAGACCGGGCCCGCCGTCTACGCCGCCAACGACCTCGATCGCGGCCACCTCGTACGGCGGCGCGATCCGGTGTGGGGCACGCCCGAGGTCGCGGCGCGCGCCAACAGCGACACCTTCCACTTCACGAACGCGGCCCCGCAGGCGGGCGGCTTCAACCAGTCCGAGGAGCTGTGGCTCGGCCTCGAAGACCACGTGCTCGAACACGCCGAGGCCAACCGGCTGCGGCTCAGCGTCTTCACCGCGCCGGTGCTCGGTGTCGACGATCCGCCGTACCGCGGCATCCGCGTGCCGCTGCGCTTCTGGAAGATCGCCGCGTGGAACACCGGCGCCGACCAGCTCGCCGCCGCGGGCTTCGTGCTCGACCAGTCACCGCTCGTCGAGACGAGCGAGGTCGTCGCCCCGGCGCCCGGCGAGGTGCCGCCGCTCGGGCCGTTCCGCACCTTCCAGGTGCCGATCGCCGACATCGCCGCGATCACGGGCCTGTCGATGCCCGATCTCGTCGCGGCCGACGTGCTGCCGCAGACCGTCGCGGCCGCCGGGTGGCGACGGCTCGACGCGGCATCCGACATCCTGCTCTGACGAGCGCGTCTGAGCGTTGGCGCCTGCATGCGTGTTTCCATCCGCATCCGCATGAAGCACCCGCACGACGCCCGCGCACCGCGCCCTCGCCCGCCCACCTTGCATGTGCAGGCCCATGCCCACGTCGCGCCGCGGCTGGGCCCGTGAGCGCTTGCGTCGTCCGGCGCGCGGATGCGTCGCGATTCCGATATGCCAGTTCCGCCTCATCGATGAGGCGGAACTGGCATCTCGGAATCTGGGAACGTTCTTCGGAACCCGCGCGAGCGCAGGTCGCGAACGACGGTCGTGAGCCGCTCATCATGACGGCCGGGAACTGCCCGCGGAACCGCGCGAACGCGTGCCGCGGACGAGGAGCGGCGCCAGTCCGGGGGCGGTCGAGCGCGCGCGACCGCGACGACCGCGAGGCGGCGGATCAGCCGGGTCCGTGCGGCTGCAGCGCCGGTCCGCCCGGCGCGGCGAGGGTGAGCGACGCGAGCTCGACCATGGCGTCGCCCTCGAGCACGGCTTCGAGGGCCCGGAGCTCGCGCGCGGCATCCGCTTCGCTGCGATCACCGACGAGGTCGACGGCCGCGATGAGCAGCACGCGACCGGGGCCGATGAACTCCATGTGCAGGAACGACACGCGGTCGACCGACGGCAGGGCGAGCAGCTCGCCGATCATGTCGGAGCGCACGTTCGACGGCACCGCCTCGCCGATGAGGAACGCGCGGTTGCGGCCGATGAGCAGCACCGCGACGACACCGAGCAGCACGCCGACGGCGATCGACCCGATCGCGTCGAAGACCGGCGAGCCCGTGACCTGGTGCAGCAGGATGCCGACGAACGCGATCAAGAGGCCGATGAGCGCGGCGGCGTCCTCGGCGAACACCGCGCGCAGGGTCGGGTCCGAGCTCTGCGACACGTGGTGCAGCGTGCCGACGCGTCGCCGCTGCGCATCGGAGCGGGCCTGGCGGTAGGCGCGGATGAACGAGATGCCCTCGAGCACGAACGCGAGGCCGAGCACCGCGTACGCGATGCCGTAATCGCTCGCGGGCTCCGGATCGATGAGCTCCGAGATGCCGTGCTGGATCGACACCGCGGCGCCGACCGTGAACAGGCCGAACGCGGCGAACATCGACCAGATGTAGGCGTCCTTGCCGTAGCCGAGCGGATGCCGCGCATCCGACGGCCTCCTCGATCGCCGCTCGGCGATCACGAGCAGCACCTCGTTGCCGGTGTCGGCCCACGAGTGCGCCGCCTCGGCGACCATCGATGCCGAGCCCGTGAGCGCCGCGGCGACCGACTTGGCCAGCGCGATGAGCGCGTTCACCACGAGCGCGACGATGACCGTGACGAGCGAGTCGCCGGGTGCCGCCTTGCCCGATTCGGTGTCTGCCACGAGTCCGAGTCTGGCACCGGGGCTCCGCCCGCGGGTCTGGAACCTCCGTCGCGCGGCGGATCCGTCGGCGTCGCTCCTGGGGCAGGCTCGAACCGTGGACCTCGACCTGCTCAGCGGTGCCGCCCTCACCGGACCCGCGCTGCTCGGCTCGCTCGCCGTGCTCGCGCTCGTGGACTCGACGAGCTTCGGAACGCTGCTCATCCCGATCTGGCTCATGCTGGTGCCCGGCCGGTTGCGGCGCAGTCGCATCGTGCTCTACCTCGCCACGGTCGCCGGCTTCTACCTCGTCGTCGGGCTCGTGCTGCTGACCGTCGCGGCCGTCGCCCTGCCCCAGCTCATGGAGCTCGCCTCGACGACACCGTTCCTCTGGGCGCAGCTCGTGGTCGGTGCCGCGCTGCTCGTCGGCTCGTTCTTCGTGGGCGGCAAGCGCAAGCGCGAGGGCCCGGGTCGTTTCGCCAGGTGGCGTGAGCGGGCGGTGACGGATGCCTCGGAGGAGCGCTCGAGCGTGCTGCCGCTCATGGGGCTGGCCGTCGCGGCGGCCGGCGTCGAGGTCGCGTCGATGCTGCCGTATCTCATCGGCATCGGCCTGCTCTCGACATCCGACCTCGATTCATCGGCCCGGGTGCTCGTGCTCGTCGGCTACTGCGTCGTGATGGTGCTGCCCGCCCTCGTGCTGCTCGCCATCCGATCGGTCGCGAGTCGCGCGATCGAGGCCGGACTCGCCCGCATCAGCGGCTGGATGGAGCGCAACGCTGCCGAGACGACCGGCTGGATCGTCGGCATCCTCGGGTTCCTGCTCGCGCGGGCCGCCGCGGTCGAGCTCGGCCTGTTCGACGCGTTGGGCTGAGGCCGCGCGCCGGAGGCGGAGGATGAGCGCCCGGGCTCTGGCGCACGGCAGGGCGCAGTGCGAAGGTGGAGGCATGGCGCCGTCTGCTCCTGCCGATGCATCCGCCGACCTGAGCACCGACGTGCTCATCGTCGGCGCCGGTCCGAGCGGACTCATGCTCGCCGTCTGCTTGGCCCGCCTCGGGGTCGACGCGATCGTGGTCGACGGCAAGGCCGGCCCGACGCGGGAGTCGCGCGCGCTCGTCGTGCAGGCCAGGTCGATGGAGCTCTACGACCAACTCGGCCTCGTCGATCGCGTGCTCGCGAACCGCTCGCCTGCGACGAGGCTCATTCCCGGCGCCGGGCGGAACGAGCTCGGACGCATCGACCTCGCGCTCGCCGGCAGCGACGTCACGCCGTACTCCGAGATCACGGTGTTCGAGCAGTCCGCCAACGAACGGCTGCTCATCGACGCGCTCGGCCAGCTCGGGCGCGAGGTGCGCTGGGGGCACCGCCTCGAACGGCTGCTCATCGAGCCGCCCGCGCCGCAGCACGGCCGGCCCGCGGCATCCGTTCTGGCGACCCTGGCGAACCTGTCGACGGGCGAGGGCGAGGGCGAGGGCGAGGGCGTTCGCGAGGGCGCCGTCACCGTGCGGGCCCGCTACTGCGTCGGCGCCGACGGCTCGCGTTCGACCGTGCGGCGCGAGCTCGAGATCCCGTTCGACGGGGCGACCAACGCCTTCACGTTCACGCTCGCCGACGCGATCGGCATGCGCGGGCTCGAGGCGCAGGCCATCAACGTGCGCGTGAGCGAGCGGCACCTCATGCTCGGGTTCGGCATGGGCGGCGATCGGGCGCGCCTCATCGGCGTGGTGCGCGACGACGACCTCGGCGCCGACGGCGAGGCATCCGAAGACGAGTCGCGCGCGGTGTTCCGTCGCGAGTTCGGCGTCGAGTACGACGAGTCCGCCTGGTTCACGACCTATCGGCTGCACCACCGGCTCGCCGCGCGGTTCCGCGAGGGGCCGTGCTTCCTCGTCGGTGATGCGGCGCACATCCACTCGCCGGTCGGCGGGCAGGGCATGAACACCGGCCTGCAGGACGCGCACAACCTCGCCTGCGCGTTCGCCGACGTGCTCGTCGACGGCATGTCCGAGTCGCGCCTCGAGCGCTACGAGGCCGAACGCCGGCCGGTCGGCAAGACCCTCGTCGAGACGACCGATCGCCTCTTCGGGCTCGTGACGAGCGACTCGAGTAGGGCGCGATTCGTGCGGTCGCGGGTGATTCCGGCGATCGGCCCGGCCGCGGTGCGGCTGATCCCGCGCCTCGTCGGGCTGCCGCGCGCCTTCGGGTTCGTCTCGCAGACGCGCATCCGCTATCGGATGCCGGATGCCGCGGGCGCGACGTCCCCGGCCCGCGACGACGGCCTGCTCGGCCTCCGCCTGCCCTGGACGGGCGACAACTTCGACGTGCTGCGCGCTATGCGCTGGCAGGTGCACGGATACGGCGTGCCCGAGCGCTCGGTGCACCGCATCGCTAGGGAGCTCGGCGTCGAGGGCCACGTGTTCGGCGCCGACCCGCACGGCCGGTTGCGCCGTGACCGCGTCTACCTCGTGCGCCGCGACGGCTTCATCGTGGCCGAGGTGCCCTCGCCCGGAACGGGCGCCGCGCTCGCCGCGGCGCGGACTCGGGTGGCCGGCGGCTGACGAGGGGAGTGAACTACGCCAGACCGGCTCCACTGCCGGCGAACGGATAGGTGCAGACGACCCCGACGATGACGGCCGCGGTCGCGATGACGAGCAGGGCGCCGGCTGGCGCCGGAGGGCGACGGGATGCGATCGTGCGGATGAGCTCGACCAGGACCGCACCGCCGATGATCGTCGCCCAGATCAGGAGCGTCTATCCGGCGATCCACGAGAACGTGAACCAGGTCTCGGCGCTCGGAGCGGTGAAGCCGATCGTGGCGCTCGCGGCGAGCGACATCCCAGCGAGCCCGGCCAGCGCGAGCGCCACGCCGGCTGCGACCGTCGTCGATCGCGAATCGCGTCGTGTCGTTCCCATGCACCGAACGCTAGGGGAGGCACGGGCGATGGATCAATGGGTTCCCGAACGCGTGATCGTTGTCGGCCCGAACGCGGCGGCGTAGCCTTGCCCCGTGCTGAGGCAGGTCGCAGAGGGCGTGTGGGTTCACGAGAGTGAGTTCCTCCAGAGCAACACGGTGGTCGTGCAGGGGCGGGCGGGCGTGCTGCTCATCGACCCCGGCATCACGATCGACGAGCTGGCGGATGTCGCGAGCGACCTCCGCGAGCTGGGGCAGCCCGTGGTGGCGGGCTTCTCGACGCATCCCGACTGGGACCACGTGCTCTGGCACCCCGACTTCGGCGACGTTCCGCGGTATGGAACGGCCCGCGGTGCGGCATCCATCCGGGATTTCCTGTCGAACCCGGACTGGAAGGAGCTCCTCGCCCCGGCCCTGCCGCCCGAGTACGCCGACGACATCCCGATGGACCTGCTCGGCCTCGTCACGGGCCTGCCCGCCGACGCCGAGCGGATTCCGTGGGACGGCCCCGACATCCGGATCCTCGAGCATCGGGCCCATGCCGCAGGACACGCGGCGCTGCTGATCGAGGACCAGGGCGTGCTCGTCGCCGGCGACATGCTCTCCGACATCCTGATGCCGTTCCTCGACCTCGATGCCGCGGATCCGGTCGACGACTACCTCACCGCCCTGGGGCTGTTCGAGGGCGTGGCCGATGATGTCGCCGTCGTTATCCCGGGCCACGGCGGCGTCGGCGACGGCGAGCAGTTGCGGGCACGACTCGCGCTGGATCGCGCGTACGCGGAGGCGCTGCGAGACGGCCGCGCGCCCGATGACCCGCGCCTCGACCCGTCCGGCCCGCTGTACTGGCTGGTCGACGTGCACAAATGGCAGCTCGAGCGGCTCGGGCAGAAGAACGACCCCACCGGCTGACGACCCGCGTGATCCGATCCGCAGTGCGGCCACGGGCGCGGTGGTGAGCGAGCCGACCCGACCGGATCGGACCGCGATAGTCGGGTGGGGGTCGATCGCGGCGAGCAGGCTTGAGGCGACAAGAAGGGGGCTGCGGTGATCGCGGAGCTCAATCGGCTGGTCGAGTACGTCGAGCAGCACCTCGCCGAGGAACTCGACGTGCCGGATCTGGCGAGCAGTCTCGGCACGACGGAGTACCACCTGCGGCGCATGTTCTCGTCGCTGGCGGGCATGCCGTTGTCCGAATACGTTCGACGCCGGCGCATGTCGGTCGCCGCAGCCGAGGTGCTCGGCGACGGCGACCTGCTGGGCATCGCGGTGCGGTTCGGCTACGGATCCACCGAGGCGTTCAACCGTGCATTCCGCTCGGTGCATGGCGTGGGTCCGGCCGACGTACGCCGTGACGGCGGCCCCCTTCGCACGCAACCGCAGCTCAGGTTCCGCCTGACCGTCGAAGGGAACACCCCAATGGACACCCGCATCGCAGACCGCCCGGCCTTCCGGCTCATCGGCCACTCGACCCGAGTGCCGCTCATCCACGAGGGCGCCAATCCGCACATCCAGGCGTACATCGCCTCGCTGCCCGTGACCGAGCACGCCCGCCTGAAGGAGCTCGGCGACACCGAGCCGGCCGGACTCCTGCAGGTCAGCGCCGACGTCGACCCCGACTACGAGGAGGGCAGCGAGCTCACCTACCTCCACGGCGTCGCGGTCACCGAGGCAACGACGGCGCCGGAAGACCTCGACGTGATCGAGGTGCCGGCCGGCACCTGGGCGGTCTTCCGCACCGAGGGGCCGTACCCGGCGGCACTGCAGTCGACGTGGGCCGCGACCGCCACCGACTGGTTCCCCTCCAACCCGTGGCAGTTGCGACCCGGCCCCTCGATCGTGGCGGTGCTCGACCGCGCGGCCGACTTCAGCACGGCGACGTGCGAGTTGTGGCTGCCGGTGGAACGCGCCTAGACCGCCTCGGCCCGCCCGCCCGGCCCGCCCGCGGCATCCGTCATCCGTCGCTCGGAATTGCACGTATCTTCGTACGGTGCCTCACGAGAACGACTCCACCGCGATGACGGATGCCGCGCTCAGCCGTCGCCGCTTCACCGGCGCCGCGACGCAGGTCGGCACCGAGGTGTCGATCAACTTCGGGTCGTCGCTCGCGGGCCTCGTGATCCCGGTCGTCGGCTCGTTCGTCGTGGTCGCGGTGCGGCAGCTCGTGATGCTCGTGGTGGTGCTGCCGATCTACCGCCCGAAGCGCGCGGAGCTCACCTGGGCGCGGCTCTGGCCGGCACTCGCGCTCGGCGTCGTGCTCGCCGTCATGAACGTCTCGTTCTACGAAGCGGTGCACCTGATCGGCCTCGGCACCGCGGCGACGATCGAGTTCCTCGGGCCGCTGGCCATCGCACTCGCGACCTCGCGCCGGTGGCTCGACGCGGTCTGCGCGGTCGCGGGCGGTCTCGGCGTCGTGCTGCTCATCGCTCCCGGTACTTCGGATGCCGCGGCCATCGACCCGTGGGGCGTCGCGCTCGCGCTGACCTCCGCCGCGACGTGGGCCATGTACATCCTGCTCACGCGCCGCGTCGCGGTCGGACTGCCCGGGCTCGAGGGCGTCACCGTCGCGAGCATCGTGAGCCTGGTGCTGCTCGTGCCCTTCGCGATCGCGACCTTCGACGCGAGCGCGCTCGACTGGACCGTGGTGCTCCTGCTGCTCGGGGTCGGCGTGCTCTCGTCGGCGCTGCCGTACAGCCTCGACACGTTCATCCTGCGGCGCATCCCCCCGCGCCTCTACTCGATCATCACGAGCTTCGGCCCGGTGATCGCGGCGATCTTCGGATGGCTCGTGCTCGCCGAGACGTTCACGCTCGTCGAGGTGCTCGCCATCGCGATCGTCTGCGGGGCCGCCGGCACGGCCGTCGCGACGCAGCGCGACCGCCCGAAGTCCGACCTCGAGCAGACCGCCGAGGGCATGGCCTGACCCGGGTCGCGATGCCGGGCCGGCTCATCAGCCGCGAGCCGCGTTGCGCCGGCTGACCCACCGGTCGTACTCGGCCCACGGGTCGTCGACGCCGATCGCGAGGGCCTCGATGTGTTCGACGAGGGCCGGATGCCGCGCGAACCACTCCGTGCCCGCGAACCGGTGCGCGGCGAACTGCTCGTGCCGACGCTGCTCGACTCGGCGCCCGCCGGGCTCGAAGGCGAGCACCTCCTCGTGGGGGATCACCGAGAGCCGCTGCCGTGGATTCGCCGACGTGCCGATCTTGACCTGGTCGCGGTAGCGCACGTAGTAGACGACCTCGACGCGCACGGGCAGCAGCTCACCGTCGGGCGCGTCGCCCAGCCGCCACTCGCAGTCGGCGCAGAGCCACCCGGCCGGGTAGCGCACGCCCACACGGCATCCGCACGCCGGGCACGGCTGCGGCGCGAGATCGGTGACGCCGGCCTCGGCGGCGACGAGATCGTGGGCCTCGAGCAGGTGCCGCAGGCAGAGGCGCATGGCGGGGGCGCCGGAGGCGGAGGTCGGCGCCCCGCAGGCCACGCCCGACGGGTCGAGGAGCCCGCACGTCGCGCCCGCGGCATCCGCTCGATCCATGTCAGCAGGCTACGTCGCACCACCCACAGCGCTGTCCACCCGGCGCGTCACCGGCCCACGGTAGGCTCGATCTTCGACCGAACGGGCGGTCGATGCGACGTTCGAAAGCGAGGCGAGCGGCATGGCGTGGTGGGGAAAGCGCAAGCGTCGACGGTTCAAGCCGTTCGACCGCAGCGCCCTGCCCGAGGCCGAACCGCTCACCTTCGAAGAGACCTACAACGAAGGCCTGCTCGTCGCCGAGGCGGCCGGGCGCATGGCCCTGAAGAACCGCATCATCGTGCGCGCCCTGCGCGGCGACGAGCCGTTCGACGCCGATCGTGCGTCGGCCGAGGCGCGCGAGGTGCTGCGCGAGCTCATCCAGGAGTTCGACCAGGTCGCCGAATGGGCCGAGACCGAACGCGAGTCGGCGGCCAGGCGAGAGGGTCGATCGGCCCACCAGCACGACTACCATCGCGCCGACTCGTGGAACCTGCGCCTGCGCGAACGCGTGAACGAGGCCGTCGCGCAACGGCTCGGCGAGCTGCGCAACGACAGCGAGTACCTGGCGGCGTTCGCCGAGCGCGCGCGCCAAGAGGCCTGGGGCGAACTCTCCGAGGCGATCGAGCAGCGCCTCGCACGCGACTGGCCCGACATCGAGATCGACGAGGCCTACATCGCCGAGCGCGAGAACCGCATGGCGGGCGTCGCCTTCGACCTGCTGAAGGACCTCGACGAGGTGCGGCAGCGGCGCGAGGAACGCGACGCGCTCGACGACGCGTTCGGCGGCTGGTAGCGGTCGCGATCGCCTGGCGCACCTGACTGGTCACCCGGTCTCGGCGAGGACTGGTCTTCACCGCCCGGCGGGCCCGGAGTAGCCTCGCGCGCATGAGCATCGACGACGGCCTCGTGGTCGCGACCATCACCATCTCGCTCGACGGGTTCGTGGCGGGCCCGAACCAGTCGCTCGACGATCCGCTCGGCGAACGCGGCGAGGAGCTGCACGAGTGGCTGTTCAGCGAGGCCGAAGCCGCGAGCGCCGATGTCACCGGCGAGATCCTCGGCGGCGCGGCCGTGATCCAGGGGCGCAACATGTTCGGCCCGATCCGCGGCGAGTGGCCGGATGACGCGTGGAAGGGCTGGTGGGGCGACGATCCGCCGTACCACGCACCCGTGTTCGTGCTCACGCATCACGAGCGCGAGCCGGTGGAGATGCTCGGCGGCACCACGTTCCACTTCGTCACGGGTGGCATCGAGGAGGCGCTCGAACGGGCACGTGCCGCGGCGGGCGGCGGCCGGATCTCGGTCGCCGGCGGCGCGAGCACCGTGCGCCAGTTCCTCACGGCCGGGCTGCTCGACCGGCTCATCCTCAGCATCGCGCCGATCACGCTCGGCGCGGGCGAGCGCCTGTTCGACGGCGTCGAGCTCGGCGGGGAGTCCGGCATCCGCCTGGTGCCCGTGCAGGTGTTCGAGAACGCGGCCGCCACGCACATCGTCTACGACGCCGCGCGCTGAGTCGCCGCAGTCGACGTCGAGCGGATGCCGCGGCATCCGTCGGCCGAACGGCCCGCCGAGGCATCCGCTTCAGGAGATCGCACGCTGCTCAGGACGAATGCCGCAGGATCGGCCTGAGCAGCGCCCGAGCGCCTGACGCGGCGTCGGCGAACCCGCCGGCCCGCAACGCCGAGGCCGGCTACTCCCCGCTCGGGTGCGCCCCGGCCCGGTCGATGACCCACGCGTAGGCGAAGGCACGCTCGCGCCAGGCCGAGTACCGCCCGGAGACGCCGCCGTGGCCTGCCGCCATCTCGATCTTCAGCAGCGGGTCGGCGCCCACTTCTCGAAGGCGAGCGACCCACTTGGCGGGTTCGACGTAGAGCACCCGCGTGTCGTTGAGCGAGGTGACCGCGAGGATCGGCGGGTAGTGCGTCTCGTGCACGTTCTCGAGGGGGGAGTACGACTTCATGTAGTGGTACACCTCCTCATCGTCGAGCGGGTTGCCCCACTCGTCCCACTCGATGACCGTGAGGGGCAGCGAGGGGTCGAGGATCGAGGTCAGCGGGTCGACGAACGGCACCTCGGCGAGGATGCCGGAGAAGTACTTGGGCGCGAGGTTCGCCACGGCGCCCATGAGCAGGCCTCCTGCGCTGCCGCCCTGGGCGACGAGCCGGTCGGGCGCGGTGATCTCCTGGTCGATGAGGTGCCGGGCGGCGGCCACGAAGTCGGTGAAGGTGTTGCGCTTCTCGAGCTTCTTGCCGTGCTCGTACCAGAGCCGGCCCATCTCGCCGCCGCCGCGCACGTGGGCGATCGCGAAGACCATGCCGCGGTCGAGCAGCGAGAGGCGGGGGATGCCGAAGCCGGGGTCCATGGATGCCTCGTACGATCCGTACCCGTAGAGCAGCGTGGGCGCGGGATCGCCGAGGTTCACGAGGTCGTGCCGGTAGACGAGCGAGATCGGGATCTTGGTGCCGTCCTTGGCCGTGGCCCACTCGCGGCGCTGCGCGTAGCGGGTCGCGTCGTAGTCGCCGAGCACCGGCTGGCGCTTGCGCAGGCGGCGCTCGCCCGTGGCGACGACGAGGTCGAGCACGGTCGACGGCGTCACGAAGCTCGTGTACCCGAGGCGAAGCATCGGCTGCTCCCACGACGGGTTGCCGCGCACCCCGACAGCGAAGAGCGCCTCGTCGAACGCGAGTTCGTGCAGCGTGTCGTCCGGTGTCGCGTCGGCGGGCAGGCCGGCGGGCGGCAGCTTCGCGATGGCCACCCGCGTCAGCCCCTCGCGGCGGTACTCGAGCGCCACGAAGTCGCGGAACGCGTCGACGCCCTCGAGCCGAACGGCCTCGCTGTGCGGCAACAGCATGCGGCGCGGGCCCTCGGGGTCGGCTGCGGCGACGCTCACGAGCTCGAAGTTCACGGCGCCGTCGTTGTGCACGATGAGCAGTCGGTCCTTGCCGCCGGCGACCACGTGCTCGACGTCGTACTCGACGCCCTCCTTGCGCGGCCAGACCACGCGGAACTCGCCGGTGGGGTCGTCGGCGTCGAGCAGGCGCGTCTCGCTCGTGATGTTCGAGCCGGCCTCGACCACGAGGTAGCGGCGGCTGCGCGTGAGGCCGACGCCGAGCCAGTAGCGCTCGTCGGGCTCGTGGAACACCTTCACGTCGTCGGATGTCGCGGTGCCGACCTCGTGGCGCCAGATCGTGTCCGGTCGCCACGACTCGTCGACGGTCGCGTAGAAGACGTACCTGCCCGAGGGATCGAAGACCGCTCCGCCCGCCGTGCCCTCGATGACGTCGTCGATGGTGCGCGCGGGGTCGTCGAGCGCACGCAGGCGCAGCGTGTAGCGCTCGTCGCCCTCGAGGTCGGTGCCGTAGAGCAGCGTCGCGCCGTCGGCGGTGATGTCGAAGCTGCCGAGCGAGTAGAACTCGTGGCCCTCGGCCTCGACGTTGTCGTCGAGGAGCACCTGCTCGCCGGGCAGGCCCGCCGTGGCGGTCGAAGGCCCGCCCGCGGCATCCGCACCGCCGTCGTTGCCGAGCAGGGGAGGCTCCCAGTCGTCGGGCCCGGCGATCGGCGCCCGGCAGTGGATGCCGTACTGCTGGCCCTCGACGGTGCGCGTGTAGTACCACCAGTCGCCCTCGCGGGTCGGCACCGAGAGGTCGGTCTCCTTCGTGCGGGCGCGGATCTCCTCGAAGAGCTGCTCCTGCAACAGCGAGAGGTGCTCGGTGCGCGCGTTGGTGTACGCGTTCTCCTCGTGCAGGTGGGCGAGGACCTCGGGGTCCTCCTTGGCTCGGAGCCATTCGTAGTCGTCGACCACGGTGTCGCCGTGGTGCGTGCGTTCGATGGGGCGCTTCGGAGTCTTCGGCGGAGTCAGCACGGGCTCAACGCTACGCGCATCCCTTCGGCGTGCCCAGCCGATGCCGGTGGCGGGCGCAGGCCCGACCGCACCGGCTGCGCGCGACCCGCACCTCGACGAGGGGCAGGAATCCCAACTTGCGTTCGCGCGGAGTAAGGCTAGCCTTAGCTCATCCCACCCCTGCTTCATTGGAGACATCCGTGCTCGCCACGTACCTGATCGGCCTTCGCGAAGGCCTCGAGGCGGGCCTCGTCGTCGGCATCCTGGTGGCATACCTCGCGAAGCTCGGTCGCCGCGACCTGCTCGGCCGGCTGTGGATCGGCATCGGCCTTGCGATCGCGGTGGCGCTCGGCATCGGCGCCGTGCTCACGTGGGGCCCGTACGCGCTGACGTTCCAGGCGCAGGAGATCCTCGGCGGCGTGCTCTCGATCGTCGCCGTCGCGATGGTCACCTGGATGACGTTCTGGATGGGGTCGCACGGCGCGAGCCTGTCGAAGGAGCTCCGCAGCAGCGTGGATGCCGCGATCGACCGCTCGTGGTTCGCCCTCGTCGTGCTCGGGGCCGTCTCGGTCGGGCGCGAGGGCATCGAGACCGCGCTCTTCGTCTGGGCCAACGCGGCCGGCGGCAGCGACCCGATGCTCGCGACGTTCGGCGCCGTGCTCGGCATCCTCACCGCCGTCGTCATCTCGTGGGGCATCTCGCGCGGGCTCGTGCGCTTCAACCTCGGCCGGTTCTTCACCTGGACCGGCCTGTTCCTGATCTTCGTCGCGGCCGGCGTGCTCGCCTACGGCGTCGGCGACCTGCAGGAGGCGTCGGTGATCCCCGGCTGGGGCACCTCCGCCTACAGCCTCGTCGCCATCGTGCCGCCCGGCAGCTGGTACGGCACCGTGCTCGCCGGCATCTTCAACTTCTCGCCCGAGCCCACGTGGGCGCAGGTCTTCGCCTGGGTCGCCTACGTCGCGATCACCGTGCCGCTGTACCTCCTGATGCTGCGCCGTCGCAGCCGGGCGCGCGCCGCCGCTGCCGCCGCGATCGTGCCGTCTGCGGCTCCAGCCGGTCGAGTAGCGACGCAGGAGCGTATCGAGACCCCATGACGGGCACCCGATTTCCCCGAGCAGGGTCTCGATACGGCGCTGGCGCGCCTACTCGACCGACGAAACAACCCCACCCCACACCAGGAGCACCCATGAACCGACGTGTCCTCGCGGCATCCGCCACCGCGACCGTCTTCGCGCTCGCCCTCTCGGGCTGCGTCGCGAAGGCCGACCTGGCCGATGCGATCTCGGTCGCCATCACCGATGACGGATGCGCCGTGACGGTCGACACCGCGAACGCGGGCGCCGTGACGTTCAACCTCGAGAACACCGGCACCGACGTCAACGAGTTCGAGATCCTCGCCGACGACCAGCTGCGCATCGTGGGCGAGAAGGAGAACGTCACGCCGGGGCAGAAGGTCGACTTCGTCGCGCAGCTCGAGCCCGGCGACTACTACACGGCATGCAAGTTCCAGCAGGTGGGCGCGCCCGTCGGCCTCGCCGCGTTCACCGTCACCGGCGAGACCTCGGAGGTCTCGGCCGGCGAGCAGGAGCTCAGCGACCAGGCCGTGACCGAGTACCTCGCCTACGTGCGCTCGCAATCGTCCGAACTGCTGCCGCTCGTCGAGCAGCTCGCCAGCGCCTACGCGGCGGGCGACGATGAGGCAGCCCGCGCCCTCTTCGCGCCGGCCCGCGTGCCCTACGAGCGCATCGAGCCCACGGCCGAGGCGTTCGGCGACCTCGACCCGAAGATCGACTTCCGCGAGGTCGACGCCGTCGCCGACGGCATCGACTGGACCGGCTTCCACCGCATCGAGAAGGACCTCTGGCCGCCGGCGGAGGGCGACCTGAACTCCGACGGACAGGACGCGTTCCTCGACTGGGCGCCGTCGACCCCCGAAGAGCGCCAGGCCTACGCCGACGGCCTCGTCGAGAACGTCACCCAGCTGCACGAGCTCGTGACGGCCGACGACTTCACGGTCAGCCTCGCCGACATCTCGAACGGTGCCATCGCCCTGCTCGACGAGGTCGCCGCCGGCAAGATCACCGGTGAAGAGGACTGGTGGTCGGGCACGGACCTCTACGACTTCCAGGCCAACGTGCAGGGCGCCTACGTCGCCTTCGGCGCGGTGCGCGCGCTCGCCGAGTCGAAGGGCGACGACGGCAGCGAGCTCGCGGCCGAGATCGACGCGCAGTTCACGTCGCTGAACGAGGCGCTCGCCGCCTACGGTTCGCTCGACGAGGGCTTCGTCGACTACGCCGAGCTGACCGACGCCGACAAGAAGGCGCTGAGCGACCAGGTCAACGCCCTCGCCGAGCCGCTCTCGCAGTTGACGAGCACTATCCTCGGAGTCTGATGACCCGACCCGCAGCACCCGGACAGCCCGAGCAGCACGCCGCCGAACCCGAATCCGGGGTCAGCCGCCGCCACCTGCTCGGGCTGTTCGGCGCGGGTGCCGCGGGTGCGGCGGTCGGCGTGGCTGCGGGTGCGGCGGGCGTCGGCGTGGCTGTGTCGACCGGCGTGGCGAACGCCGGGGGCGCGGCCGCGGCATCCGCCTACCCCTTCTACGGCGAGCACCAGGCGGGCATCGTGACGCCCGCGCAGGACCGCCTGCACTTCGCCGCGTTCGACGTGTCGACGACGCTCGATCGCGACGGCCTCATCGGCCTGCTGCAGGACTGGACGGATGCCGCGGCGCGCCTCACGCAAGGGCTCGAGGTCGCCGAGGGCGGCGCCGTCGGCGGCTCGGACTACGCCCCGCCGGCTGACACGGGCGAGGCCCTCGGCCTGCCGGCGAGCGGACTCACGATCACGTTCGGCTTCGGTCCGACGCTCTTCACCGATGCCGACGGCGTCGACCGGTTCGGCATCGCCGCCCGACGCCCGGCCGAGCTCGCGGTGCTGCCCCGATTCCAGGGCGACGCGCTGCAGCCCGAGCGCGGCGGCGGCGACCTCTGCATCCAGGCCTGCGCCGACGACCCGCAGGTCGCGGTGCACGCGATCCGCAACCTCAGCCGCATCGCGTTCGGCCGTGCGAGCCTGCGCTGGTCGCAGCTCGGCTTCGGCCGCACCTCGTCGACCTCCACGACCCAGGAGACGCCGCGCAATCTCTTCGGCTTCAAGGACGGCACGGCGAACATCAAGGCCGAGGAGACGGCGGATGTCTCGGAGCAGGTGTGGGTCGCGTCAGCCGACGAACCCGCGTGGCTCGCCGGCGGCTCGTACCTCGTGGCCCGCCGCATCCGCATGATCATCGAGAACTGGGATCGCGTGCAGCTCGGCGAGCAGGAGACGCTCGTCGGCCGTTCGAAGGGGTCCGGCGCTCCGCTGTCGGGCGGCACCGAGTTCACCGAGCCCGACTTCGAGGTCGAGGGGCCGACCGGTGCCCCGCTCATCGCCACCGCCTCGCACGTGCGGCTCGCGCACCCCACGGTCAACGGGGGCGTGCGCATGCTGCGCCGCGGCTACAACTTCGTCGACGGCAACGACGAGCTCGGGCGCCTCGACGCCGGGCTGTTCTTCCTCTCGTTCCAGCGTTCGCCCGAGCAGTTCATCACCGTGCAGCGCAGCCTCGCGGCCGACGGGCTCAACGAGTACCTCAAGCACGTCGGGTCGGCGATCTTCGCGGTCCCGGGCGGCATCCGCTCGGGGGAGTACGTGGGTCGGGCGCTCTTCGCCTGAGCCGCCGGCTCGGAGGCGTCATCGCACGGCGGCGACTGGCGTCGGCGCGCTGAGCACCGCGGACCTGATCCGCTCGAGCGCGTCGGCGAGGTGCCGGTCGCCCACGCCCGCGTAGCCGAGCACGATGCCCGGACTCCCGTCGCCCACGACCGCCGAGTACTCGGCGAGCCGCGCGACCGCGATGCCCTCGGCATCCAGCCGCCCGATCACGGCATCGACCGCCTCATGGCTCGGCAGCCGCAGCACGGCGTGCAGCCCGCCGTCGAGGCCCACGAGGTGCGCGCCCGGCAGGCCGTCGAGTGCCGCGAGCACGAGCAGACGCCGGTGTGCGTAGTCCCGCCTGGTTGCCGCGATGTGCCGGCGCAGCGCGCCCGTGGTGAGCAGGTGCGCGACGGCGAGCTGCACGATGCCCGGCACGGGTGACGGGCTCTCGAGGCGCACGCTCGCGACGGCGGCCCGGAGCGCCTCGTCGCGGGGGAGCACCGCGTAGCCGAGGCGCAGCCACGGCGTGAGGATCTTCGAGAAGCTGCCGACGAGCACGACCCGGCGGTTCTCGCGCCGGCCGTCGGCGTCGCCTTCGGAGCGCCCGCCACCGGCATCCGTCGCCGCCGTCGCAGCCGGGTCGTCCGTCGCCGCCGTGCTGTCGAGCGAGGCGAGCGTGGGCATCGGCGGCCCGACATGGCGGAACTCGCTGTCGTAGTCGTCCTCGATGACGAGCGCGCCCGTTCGCCGCGCGTGCTCGAGCAGCTCGAGCCTGGCCGCGACCGGCAGCCGCCCGCCGAGCGGGTACTGATGGCTCGGCGTCACGAGGATCGCGTCGGCGGGCCGCGGCATGCGTCGCAGCAGGTCGATGCGCAGGCCGTCTTCACCGACCTCGACGGGCACGAGGTCGGCGCCGGCGCGAGCGAGCATGCGGCGGGCGTTGGGGTAGCCCGGATCCTCGACGGCGATGAGCGGCCGGGCGCCGAGGCGGTCGCCGAGCGCGGTGCCGATGAGCGCGGTCGCCTCGCTCGTGCCCGCCGTGACGATGACGTCGTCGGGCTCGCAGGCGAACCCCCGCGCGTGCCGCACGTGGGCGGCGATGGCGGCGCGCAGCACGGGCTCCCCGAAGCGCGGCGGGTCGTCGCTCGGGATCTCGGCCGCCGCCGCATGGCGCCAGGCCGCGCGCCAGGCCCGTTCGTCGATGCGCACGGTCGACGGCCGGCCGGGCAGCAGGTCGATGCGCGGGCTCGAGGGGTTGGCCATCGTGGCAGTGGTGGCCGCGGTGCCCGTGGTGCTCGGCGCGGGTGCGGCCGTGAGGTTCGCGCGCGCGGCACTCGCGTCGGGCGGCGCGACGCGCAGAGCGGATGCCGCGGTCGGGCGCCCGCCGCCGGCATCCGATTCGCCGCGGTTGCCGTCGTACTCGCCGTCACCGCCGCTCGCCGTGGCGCTGCCGCCGAGTTGCGCGACGAGCGTCGGAGCGCCCTGGCGCAGCTCGACGTAGCCCTCGCCGGCGAGCTGCTCGTAAGCGCTCACGACCGAGCTGCGTGCCGTGCCGAGTTCGGCGGCGAGCACCCGCGTCGACGCCACCCGGTCGCCGGGCTGCAGCGTGCCGGTGAGGATCGCGTCGCGCATGGCGTCGACGATCTGCTCGACGACGGGTCGCTCGTCGAGGCGGTCGATGACGAGCAGCGGGCCGTCCATGGGTGCTCCGTTCGACAACTGGTCTGCCAAGTGTTGCACGAACTGGACTGCACGCAAGTCCAGTTTTCGTCGAGACTCGACGCCATGACGATCTCCGAGGCATCCGCCGTTCCGACCCCAGCCGCTCCGGCATCAGCCGCTCCGACCCGGGCATCGGCCGACCCGGCACCCGCGCGCCGCATCCGCCGGCTCTCGGAACGACAGGTCGTCGACCGGGACGCCGTGCACGCGCTGCTCGACGAGGAGCTCGTCGGGCACCTCGCCGCGGTCGTCGACGGCATGCCGATCGTCGTGCCGATGGGGTACGCGCGCGTCGGCGACGACGTGCTCGTGCACGGCTCGACCGGAGGAGGCTTCGCGCTTCGCGCCGCGGCCGAGAAGTCGACGGTCGCGTTCGCCGTCACCTCGCTCGACGGGCTGGTCTACGCCCGGTCGCTCTTCGACAGCTCGATGAACTACCGGAGCGCGGTCGTCTACGGCGTGCTCGAGCCCGTCGCCGACGACGAGACGGATGCCGCGCTCCTCGCGCTCTCCGAACGGCTCATGCCGGGGCGGCCCGCCGAGGTGCGCCCGACGATCCGCAAGGAGGTCGCGGCCACGCGCGTGCTGCGCCTGCGGCTCGACGATGTGGTCATGAAGGCCCGCGCTGCGGGCGTCTCCGAATCGGTCGACGACGGCGAGGACCACTCGGTCTGGGCCGGCGTCGTGCCGATCACCCGCACGTGGGGAACGCCGGAGCGATCGGCGCTGACCCCGGTGCAGGCCCCGACCCCGGAGTCGGTGGTCGCTCTGACGACGCGATCCGCCCCGGACCGCAGACTGCCATGAGGCTCGGCGAGATCTTCGCGGGCCGAGATTCGGAAGGAGGTGCGCCATGTTCATGTTCATGATCACGCTCGCGGTTCTCGCGCTCGCAGCGATCGCGTCGAGCATCGTCGATGTCGCCCGTGACGGCTACCGCCGTGTCCCGACCCTCAGCCGGTGATCGTCCAGTCCAGGTTGATCACGTCGCCGATGTAGACGGACTCGCCGAAGTCGTGGATCTGCGGGTTCATGCGCAGCAGTTGCTGCTGCGGCAGGTCGAATCGCTGGGCGATGTCGAAGAAGCTGTCGCCGGCGACGACCACGTAGCTGATGGGCATGCCGTTCGCGTCGACCGCCGGGGTGCCCGTGGCTCCGTCGCGCGACCCGAGGTCGCTGGCCGGCCCGGGCTCGACGACCGGTGCCGGTGCGTTCGGCACCGGCTCGGGGGCCTCGGGCTCCGGCGCCTCGGCAACCGGAGGCGGGGTCGGCGTCGGGGTCGGGGTGGGGGTCGGGGTGACGGTCTCGGTGACCGCCACGGTCACCGTCGCCGGGGCGGGCGCGGGCTGCGGCACGCAGCCGCTCAGCGCGAGTCCGGTGCCGACGACGAGGATGCCGCCTGCGACGACGGCGGTTGCCGCCGTGATCGCCGGATGCCGTCGCCTGCTCGTCGTGCCTGAACCCACCCGTGCCTCCTCGTCGACGTGCCGAACGGCGCCCCGTCGTCGGGCGCGCCGTCGCACTCAGCCTCACGGAAACCCCTCTCCTACGCAAGGCCTTCAGGCGTCGCCCGTGATGAATAGGGCGATCGTCCGATGGGGCGCACCCACCTCAGGGCGGAGGCTCGAGGCATCCGCTCGACGCGACCGTCGAACCGGCGATCAGCTCCACCTCGATCTCGGAGGCATCATGCAGCACATCACGGTCTCCCGGTGACGGCGGCAGGCGGCGTCGAGCCCGCGCTCATCCCCAGACCGGGGCCGGTGGAGGCGGATGTCGCGCCCGAGGCGGATGTCGCCGGGTCGTGGCAGCATGAACTGGTGACCACGTCTGCGCCGGCCATGATCGGCCGGGACGCCGATCTCTCGAGGCTCCTCACCGCCCTCGACGAGGTGCGCACCGGTGCGCCGTTCACCGTCATCATCGGCGGCGAGGCGGGCATCGGCAAGACCAGGCTCGTACGCGAATTCGCGCAGCGGGTCGACGGCGGCGCCCGATTCGTGCTCGGCCAGTGCGTCGACCTCGGCACCGTCGCCTCGCCGTACGCGCCCGTCAAGTCCGCGCTCCGATCGCTCGTCGCCGATGAGGGCGTCGAACGCGTGCTCGAGGCCGTCGGCCCCGGTCGGGCGGCCCTCATCGCGCTGCTGCCCGAGCTCGCGGCATCCGCCGGTCTCGAGGGCGCCGACCTCGACGCGGCCCGTGCCGGTTCAGCCGGCGTCATCCGCGGCGACACCGCGACCAGTCAGCTGCACGAGGCGATCGCCGTGCTGCTCGAGACCCTCTCGCGCGACCAGCCCATCGTGTTCGTGCTCGAAGACCTCCACTGGATCGACGCGGCGAGCCTCGCGCTGCTGCGCTTCCTCATGCGCGCCCTCGGGTCGAGCCGCGTGCTCACGGTGCTCACGTACCGCAGCGAAGACGTGACCAGGGGTCATCCGGTTCGCGCGTTCCTCGCCGAGGCCGACCGAGACCGCTGGGTCGACCGCCGGGAGCTCGCCAGGCTCGGCCCCGACGACGCCGAGGCGCTCGTCGCCTCGCTCGTGCCGGCCGACTCCGCCCCGAACGCGAAGTCGGTCCAGACCATCGTGCGACGCAGCGACGGCGTGCCCTTCCTCATCGAGGAGCTCATCGGACTCGACGGCTGCCGCGACGACAGCGAGGTGCCCGAGACCCTCCGCGACCTGCTCCTCGCCCGCTACGAGGCGTTGTCCGAGCCGGCCCAGCAGCTGCTCCGGCTCATCTCCATCGGCGGCGTGCGGGTTCCGCACGCGTTGCTCGAGGCCGTGCATGACGGCGACGACGAGGGCATCGACGTCGCCGCGCGCGAGGCAGTGCTCGGCGGAGTGCTCACCATCGAGGGCGACGAGTACGCGTTCCGGCACGCCCTCGTGCGCGAGGCGATCCTCGCCGACCTGCTGCCGGGCGAGCGGGCGCGCTTCCACGGTCGCTACGCGCTCGCCTACGAGAACGCGGCGCAGGGCACGCGGCGCGTGGCCGCCGAGATCTCGTTCCACTGGCTCGGCGCGAACGACGCCGCGCGCGCGTTCCCCGCGACGCTCAGGGCGATGGCCGAGGCCAGGGCCGCGGCGGCCTACGGCTCCGCCGCCCAACTCGGCGAGCGGGCCATCGGCCTCTGGGATGTGGTGCCCGATCCCGCGACCACGGCGAAGATGAGCAAGCTCGAGCTCATGGGCCGCACCGCGTCGCACCTGCGCAATGCGGGCGAGGGCGAGCGGGGCCTGGCCCTCGTGAGGGCGGCGCTCGAAGAGTGCCCGCACGACGACCCCCAGTACCCGCGACTGCTGCGCGACGTCGGGCTCTACCTGGCCAACGTCGGCCGGCTGGGTTCGATCCCGATGCTCGAGCAGGCGCTCGAGGCGCTCGGCGACGACGGCCCGGACGAGCTCCGAACGACGGTGCTCATCGCGCTCTCCGGCCGCTTCATGATCGAATCCCGCCTCGACGAGGCGATCGAGATGTCCGAACGCGCCCTCACCGCGGCCATGCGGCTCGGCAACCCCCGGTTCGCCTCCACCGCCACGAACATCGCGGGCATCAGCCGCGCGGCCGCCGGCGACGTGCAGGCCGGGCTCGACCTGCTCGAGCGCGCCCGCGAACTCGCCGGAGACGACGGCCCCGCGCTGCTGCGCTACTGGGTGAACGCCTCCGACCTCTTCTACCTCATCGGCGACTTCGACGCGGCGATCCGCCTCGCCGAAGAGGGCCTCGAACGGGCGCGCGAGCAGGGCGTCGAACGCAGCTCCGGTGTGATCCTCGCGTCGAACGCCGTCGACCCGCTGCTGGCCATCGGCGAGTGGGAGCGCGCCGAGCTGCTCACCGAACGGGCCCTCGCGCTCGATCCTCCGCTGCCGTTCACCGTCTACCTGAACCGTGCCCGCATGTGGACCGCCCTCTGGCGCGGCGAGGTCGATCGCGCCGCCGAGATGCACCGGGCCCTGCGCCCATCGATGTCGAGGGTCATGGCCTCCGAGATGCAGACCCGCCTCGGCGTCGGGCGGGTCGCCGCCGAGATCGCCCTCGCACAGGGCGACCCGGCTCGTGCCTGGCGCGAGGTGCGAGTGCTCCTCGACGAGGAGTACTCCCTCCCGCCCGGGTACGTGCTGCCCTTCCTCTGGGTGGCTGCGCGCACGGTCGCGGCCCTGCGTAGCCGGCATGCAGAGGCCGACGACCTGGCCCGCGAGGTCGAGGCGGGCCTGCCGGCGCTCACCGGGCTGCTCGAACGCATGTCGTTCTGGCCGACCGCACCGATCTGGCGGGCGTTCTTCGACGCCGAGCTGGCGGTCGCGACCGACGCGCCACCCGCCGCGGCGGGTGTTCCGGGCACCGACACCACGGCGTGGCGGGCCGCGGTCGAGCGTGCCGCCGACCCCGAGGCCCAGCATTTCCTCTCCCCGTACGCGGGGCTGCGCCTCGGCGAGGCCGAGCTCGCGACCGGCGACCGCGTCGCCGCGCGTGCAGCGCTGCAGGCCGCGCACGCGCAGGCGCTCGCGGGCGGAGTGACCGCGGTGACGCTGCAGGTCGTGCGCGTCGCCTCCGCAGCGGGCCTCGCGCTCGACGGGGTCGGCGGGGGAGCTGCCGTCAAGGCCGTTGTGTCTGGCCGTGCCGCGACCGCGTCGGGCGACTCCGCATCGAGCATCGCCGAGTCGCCCACCGCCGGCGCCGCCGAGGCGGCCGCCGGGGTCGAAGAGCTGACGGCTCGCGAACGCCAGGTGCTCGAGCTCATCGCCGAGGGCCTCAGCAACCGCCAGATCGGCGAGCGGCTCTACATCAGCGGCAAGACCGCGAGCGTGCACGTCTCCGCGATCCTCCGCAAGCTCGGCGCCGCCACGCGCACCGAGGCGGCATACCGCGCGGGCGCGCTGCGCTGAGGCGTCGGGTCGCTCGCGGTGCGCGCGCGCCGCCGCCGCGCGACATCCGCAGAGCCTTGACGCGCTGTGAACTCGCTGCACATGGGTCGTTGACCTGAGTCAACAGGCGTAGCGTGAGATCTACCCCAGTCCCTATGCATCGGAGGCACGATGAGCCGGCTCGACGAGATCCCCTTCACCACGATGGACGGCGGCACCGCATCGCTCGCCGACTACGAGGGCAAGGCCGTCATGATCGTGAACGTCGCCTCGCGATGCGGCCTCGCGCCCCAGTACGAGAAGCTCGAGGCCCTGCAGAAGCAGTACGGCGACCGTGGGTTCACGGTCATCGGGTTCCCGAGCAACCAGTTCCTCCAGGAGCTCTCGACCAATGAGGCCATCTCGGAGTACTGCTCCACCACATGGGGCGTCACGTTCCCGATCGTCGACCGGGTGCGCGTCAACGGCAAGAAGGAGCACCCGCTCTACACCGAGCTGAAGCAGACCCCGGATGCCGACGGCAAGGCCGGCAAGGTCAGTTGGAACTTCGAGAAGTTCCTCGTGGGCGCCGACCGCAGTGTGCAGCGGTTCCGCCCACGCACCGAGCCCGACGCGCCCGAGGTCATCGAGGCCATCGAGGCCTCGCTGCCGGCCGCGGAGTCGGCGAGCGAGTCCGCCGTCGTATCCGAGCACGAGCCCGCCGAGTAGCAGGCACTCGGCACCGGTCGCGGAGACCGGCTCGAGCTGCAGGAGATCAGGCGCCATGCCCTCTCACCGGAGGGGATGGCGCCTGATCTCCTGCAATTCAGCGAACGCGCGTACTCGCCGCACTCGCCGCACTCTGCATCAGTGAGCGAACGTCAGGCGCGCGTCGCGCCGCGGAACTCCGGCGTGGTCCAGACCTCGGCGAGCCGCACGACGGTCGCGGCGGCCGCGGCCATCTCCTGCACCGACGCCCACTCGCGCACCGAGTGGAACTCGTGTCCGCCCGTGAAGAGGTTCGGCGTCGGAAGCCCCATGGCGCTCAGCTGCGAGCCGTCGGTGCCGCCGCGGATCGACGTGCGGAGGGGAGAGAGCCCCTCGGCGCGGATCGCCTGCTCAGCGGCATCCGTCACCTGCGGGAACAGGTCGACGTACCGGCGCATGTTCGGGTACTGCGGGGTGATCTCGACGGTGGCGCGGGCGCGGGGTTCGCGGGCGACGACCTCGTCGACGGTGCGCCGCAGCACCTCGCCGTGCGCGGCGAGCAGCTCGTCGTCGAAGTCGCGCAGAATCGTGCGGATCACCGCATGCGATGCGGACCCCTGCACCTCGTAGACGTGGATGAACCCGTCGCGGCCAGACGTGCGCTCGGGCGTGAGCTCGGCGGGCAGTGCGGCGACGATCTCGGCGGCGAGCCTGGCGGCGTTCACGAGCTTGCCGGTCGCGAAGCCGGGGTGCACCTCGTGGCCCTCGATCGTGACGATGCCCTCGGTGGCCGAGAAGGTCTCATCCTGCAGCTCGCCGATCTCCGACCCGTCGACCGTGTAGGCGCAGAGCGCGCCGAAGCCCTCGACGTCGAAGCGGTGCGCGCCGCGTCCGATCTCCTCGTCGGGCGTGAACGCGAGGCGCAGGGTCGGGCGGGGCAGCTCGGGGTGGGCGAGCAGGTGCGCGACCGCCGTCAGGATCGCGGCGACGCCCGCCTTGTCGTCGGCGCCCAGCAGCGTGTCGCCCGAGCTCGTGACGAGGTCGTGGCCGAGGTGGTCGAGCAGGTCGGGCATGTGCTCGGGGTCGAGGGTCGTGCCGCCGCGGGGCAGCGCGATGACGCCGCCGTCGTATTCGCGGTGCACGATCGGCTCGACGCCGTCGCCGGGTGCGTCGGGGCTCGTGTCCATGTGCGCGATGAGGCCGATGACGGGCACGGGGCCGGATGCCTCGTCGATCGTCGCGGGCAGCGTGGCGTAGACGTACCCGTCGCCGTCGAGCACTGCGTCGTCGAGTCCGAGCGCGAGCAGGTCGTCGACGAGCACGCGACCGAGGTCGAGCTGGCGGGCGGAGCTCGGGCTGCCCTCGCCGTCGCGATCGGACTGCGTGCCGACGCGCACGTAGCGGCCGAAGCGTTCGAGCAGCGCGGGTGCGAGCGACTCGGCGAGGGGAGAGGTGAACGGGGCGGGGGATGCAGCGGCCATCAGTCCAGCGTGCCACAGCGCACGGTGAGCACGAACGGCGGATGCCTCGGGGGCATGAGCACCCCGAGGCATCCGGTTCCCCGTGGTCGCGGCGGTCAGCAGCGCCGCGACCCGGTCTCAGCCGACGGTCACTTGCTGACCTTCACCGTGATCGGCTCGCTCGTGGTCGTGCCCGCGGCATTCCGGAACTCGACCGTGTAGACGTACGTGCCCTTCGGCTTGCCGCTCAGCTCGAGTGTCGCGCGCTGCGCTGCCGGCGTCGCGGCCGGGAGCGTGCCCTCGCCGACGACCGTGCCGTTCTCGAGGAATCGGTACGACGTCGCGTTCTGGCCCCACCACAGGTTGGCGGTGAGCCGGAAACGTCCGTCGCCGTCCCGGTTGTCGTGGCTCAGCACCGGCTTCGACGGATTCGCGTCGCGCACCTTGACGGTGAGTGCCTTCGTCGAGGTCGAACCCTTCGAGTTCAGGAGCTCGCCGACGAACGTGTACTCGCCGTTGCCGAGCCCCTGCACCGGCACGACCACGCGCTGGGCCTGCGGCGTGTGCGGCTCGAGCCGCGTGGTGTGCACGAGCTCACCGTCCCGGTACAGCTTGAACAGGCTCGCGTTCTCACCCCACCACAGGTTCATGGTGACGTCGAAGTCGCCGTCCTGCAGCCCGGTGTCCCAGCCGTTGTTCGAGGAGAGCACGCCGGCGGCCGGTGCGGCGGTGGCGCCGTCGTCGGTCGGCACCTCGGGCTCCTCCGGGAACATGGCGGTGGCGAGCGGTGTCACCGTGAGGGAGACGAGTTCGGCGGTGCCGCCCTCCGCCCAGAGGCCGAGCTCATCGGCGCCCGCGTTCGGGAACACCTGGTCGGTGATCGTCGTGCGGCCGTCGGCCGAGAAGACCTCGACCGATGATCGATCCACGTAGACCGTGACGGCCAGGCGGCCGTCGTCCAGCGCGACCGGTGCGTCGTCGAGCGACGCGAACGCGGGATGGAAGTCGGTGTTCCCCGACTCCCGGCGGTCGACGAAGAGCCGGCCGCCGTCGGCGTCGTAGCCGATGCGCGTCGACGCCTCGCCGTCGCCCAGCACGCTGAGTCCGAACGCCTCGGCGTCGCCCGGCTCGAACACGGCATCGACCTTCAGCACGTCGCCCGCGACCTCGTCGAGCGTCACGGTGCCCGCCTCGATCGCTCGCGGGCCAACGGTCACCGCGTCATCCGACTGCTCGAGGCCCTCGAACTCGGGCACGACCCGCTGCACGAGACGCGGCCCGCGCTCGGTCGACGTGAGGGCGACCTCGCGCGGCAGCGCCATGGCGCTGCGCCACGATCCCGTCGGGATGTCGTTCGCGTCGTCCCAGTTGTTCATCCAGCCGAGCATCACCCGCCGGTCGTCGGGGGCGTTCGAGAACGAGACGGTCGCGTAGTAATCCTTGCCCCAGTCGAGCCAGTCGTAGCCCTCGATGCGCGGCGCGGCCGCGGCATCCGCGAACATCACCTGGTCGACGAGTACGTGCCCCCACCCGAACCGGTTGTTGTCGACGATGCGAACGGATGCCTCGCGGCCGGCGTACTCCGCGACGTCCCAGCTCACCCAGTCGAGGCTCTCGCTGTTACGCCCGGTCGCCGTGCGCACGACCTCGCCATCGACGACGAGGTTGACGGAGGTCTCCTCGGATCGCGGCAGCGCCGCCTCGGCGCCGAGCACGAGCTGGTCGACGGTGAGGTGGCCCCAGCCGCCGTTCGTGCCATCGTGCACCTGGAACTGCGCGTCGCGGCCGGTGAATTCGGTGACGTCCCACGCCTTCCAGTTGAGCGCACCGCCATCGGCGCCGGTGGCCGTGCGCACGATCTCGCCATCGACGACGAGTCGAGCCTCGAGCGTGCCGTCGAGTCGCTTGCCGCCGCCGAGGAGGAACGAGAGGTGGTCCTCACCGGGCTGGATCGTGAACGACGGCGAGGTGAGGTCGCCGAGGTTGTCGTCGCCCTTCGGCCCGGACTCGAAGGTGTTGATCCGCTTCTGTCCGAGGTAGTAGTCGCCGCCCTGCGTGGAGGGGCTGCGGCTGGGGTCGGTCGCGAAGTCGCCGGTGGCCTCCCACCCGGTGTCTGCGAGCGTCGTGCCGTCGGGGAATTCGAAGCCGTCGAAGAGCAGGCGTCCGGCGGGCGCCTCGTTGTCCAGTCGGGTGCCGTCGACGTGCGGGTGGTTTCCGCCGCCCACGAGCAGGTTCACGAACGGGTCCTCGATGGTGAAGGTCGGGGACTCCACGGTGCCGACGGGCCAGTCGAAGTCGTTGAACCCGTTGACCAGCCCGGCGCCGACGTAGCCGGTCACCGCGTTCTGGCCGGCCAGGGTTCCGGCGGCCGGGGCATCCGCGAACGGGCCGTTCTTCCAGTTGCCCGGCTCGTTGGCGACGGTCCAGCCGTCGTAGGTGCCGTCGTCGAACCCGGCGAAGACCTCGCCGGCGGGCAGCGTGTCATCGGTGACGGTGCTCTCGGACGTGAAGGCGGTGCCGTCGAAGTCGCCCACGAAGTACTGGCCGCCGGAGCCCCCGGCGACGCTGCCCGGGTTGAGGTTCACGACGAGCACCCACCTGGTGTTCGCCGGGTCGCCGTCGACCGCGAGCGGGAAGAGGTCCGGGCACTCCCAGATGCCGCCGGTCGCGTTCGCCGGTCCGAAGTCGCTGAGGTGCGTCCAGGTCTTCAGGTCGTCGCTCCGGGAGATCACCACCTGGTACTGCAGCGCCTCGACGGCCGCCATGACCCAGTAGGACTCACCCGTCTCGGGGTTCGTGTAGCGGAACACCTTCGGGTCGCGGAAGTTCGCCGATGCGCGGTCGTACACCGGGTTGCCGTCGTACTTCGTCCAGGTCTGCCCGTGGTCGGTGCTGTACGCGAGCGATTGCGCCTGCCGGCCCGCGAGCGTCGGATGCGCCGCCGTGTAGGCACTCGTGTAGATCGCGACCATCGGCGGATTCTCGGCGGTGCCGAAGCCGCTCGTGTTCTGCTCGTCGACCACGATCGAGCCCGAGAAGATGTCCTCGATGGCGACGCCGTCGGCGTCGAAGGTCTGTGGGATCGCGAGCGGCTGCTCCTCCCAGTGCGTGAGGTCGGCACTCGTGGCGTGGCCCCAGCTCATATTGCCCCAGCGCGTGCCGGAGGGGTTGTGCTGGAAGAACAGGTGCCAGGTGCCGTCCTCGTACACGAGTCCGTTCGGGTCGTTCATCCAGTTGCGCTCTGGTGAGAAATGCACCGCCGGCCGGTACTGCTCGGTGGCGGGGTCGGGTGCAAGGTCATCGGCGGATGCCGCCGTCGCCGGGCTTCCGAGGAGGGAGACGGTGAGGGCGGCGACGGCTGCGAACGCCACCGCCATCCCACGCGTTGATATCGTCGTCATCGATCGATTCGCCTTTCATCGCGTGGCTCTCGAGGGAGCCATGACATCGTTGTCAGGTATACGAGCGCGACACTACGCAGTGTCCGGCGGACATTGCAAGCCCCGGTCAGCTGGTGAAGGCCGGCCCCTCCGGCGGTCGGCGCAGCAGGGCGCCCTCGTGGCGAACCGTCGCCGCGGCGATCGCCATGGCCTCACCGAGGGCGGCCGACCACGCGGCATCCGAGCGGGGCATGCCGTCGACGGCGATGCGGTGCACGACGGCCGAGAGCGTCGCGTCGCCGGCACCCATCGTGTCGATCACCCGTCCGGGCAGGTCGACGATGCCGGCTCGGACCGCGATCGGACCATCGTGCACGCGAGCGCCATCCCGACCCTCGGTGGCCAGGACGGCCGGACCGGGCTCATCGACCTGCGCACCCGAACGAAGTCGAGCGACGAACTCGTCGAGCGTAGCCTCGAGCAGGAGTTCTGCGTCCTCGTCGCCGACCTTGACGAGCAGCGCCTCGCTCGCGAGTCGCTCGAAGCCTCGGAGGAACTCGCCCCGATCGTGCAGCATGCCCGAGCGCGGGTTCGCGTCGATGACGAGCCGCTCGTGCGGGCGGTCGACGGCTGCACGGAGCTCGGCCGACTGGGCGACGTCGTCGAACGGGAAGCAGCTCACGACGACCAGGTCGGCCGCGTCGAGCGCCGTGCGGGCCTCCCCGTCGAACCGGATGCGCCTCGCCCTGGCCGCGTCGTTGAACTCGTACCTGGGCTCGCCGCCATCGGAGCGGTCGGACACCGCCCGGGACGTGCCGAGCTCCGACGGGCTCGCGACGAGTCGCACCCGATGGTCGGCGAGGTACTGACGGATGCGACCACCGGCCTCGTCGTCGCCGAGCATCGCGAGCAGGGTCACGTCCTCACCGAGGAGCGCGAGCCCGACGGCGACGTTCAGTGCGGCACCGCCGACGAACTCGCGGGTGCCCGACGGGCCGCGCAGTTCGTCGATGAGGGCGTCGCCGATGACGACGATGCGATGCGGGCGTGCCTCGACCGAGGTGTCGAGCGTCATCGTGCGCTCGCCCGCGGCGGCAGTTCTCCGCTGCCTCGCTCGATGAGGCGTGTTGGCACGATGGTGCGTGCGGCCGGTGACTCGTCGCCGTCGAGACGGGCGAAGACCCGCTCCGCGGCGATGCGGCCGATCGCGTGCGGATCCTGGGCGACGACCGTCACGCCCGGCTCGAGGAGATCGCCGAGCGGCACGTCGTCGAAGCCGACCAGCGCGGTGTCGAAATGCCGATCGAGTTCGCGCAGTGCGCGAATCACGCCGATCGTCACGAGGTTCTGCGCGCTGAAGATGGCGGTGGGCGGTTCGTCGGCGTCGAACAACGCGAGCGTCGCCCGTCTGGCCGTCTCCTCGTCGTGGAGCCCTTCGATGACCGGGGCATCGCCGGTCGCGATGCCGGCGCGGCCGAGTTCGTCGAGGAATCCGCGCCGGCGCTCCTGCGCGGTGCGGATGTCGTGCCGGTCACCGAGGTAGGCGAGTCGTCGGTGACCGTGCGCGATGAGATGGCGGGTCGCCAGCGCGGCTCCGGCCGTGTTGTCGCTGACCACGGAATCGGAGGCGACGCCGGCGGGCTGGCGGTCGACGAAGACCACCGGTGTGCCGCGCCGCAGTTCGGGGGCGAGGTAGCCCTGGTTCTCGGACACGGTCGTGAGGATGAGGCCGTCGACCCTGCGGCGGAGGAAGGCCGAGACGGCGGCCTGCTCGCGTTCGGGGTCGTCGTCGAGGCTCGAGGCGAAGACCGCGACGCCGCGGGCCAGTGCGGCATCTTCGACCGCCCGGTGCACGGCGCCCGCGAACGGGTTGTCGACGCTGCCGACGAGCAGCCCGAGCGTGCGCGTGCGACCGTCGGCTCGTCGCAGGTTGCCGGCGTGCAGGTCGGGTTCGTAGTCGAGCGACCGGGCGGCCTTCAGCACCCGCTCGATGGTCGCCGCCGAGACGTTGGGTTCGCCGTTGATGACCCGCGAGACGGTCTTCACCCCGACGCCCGCCAGCGTGGCGACGTGGCGCATCGTCGGCCGGGCCCGGGAACGGGCGTCGGCCGGGAGGGACTCGTCCGGGCGCCCGGCGTTGCGCTCGGCTGCCGTCGGGTCCGCGTCTGACAACGGTGTCACGATTTGATCTCCAATGTGCGGTGTCGGCTTGACTATACACAGGCACATGGGCTAGACCTAACGCTGACATCGTTGTCAATGGGGCAACGGTTCCACACACCAGAGGAGATTCACCGATGAATCACGCAGCTCCCGGCGCAGTCCGACGCCGCCTCATCGCAGCCGGCTCGCTCACGGCGGTCGCGGCACTCGCGTTCACCGGATGCGCCTCGTCGGGCGACAGCGCCGACGGCGGCTCGGGCGGCGACGACACGATCGGCGTCTCGCTCATCGTCAAGACGACCACCAATCCCTTCTTCGTCGCCATGCAGGAGGGCGCGCAGACCGCCGCCGAGAAGCTCGGCGTCGAGCTGACGCTCGCCGCAGGCAAGGAGGACGGCGACGAGGACACGCAGATCCAGGCCGTCGAGAACGCGATCTCGAAGGGCGATGCGGGCATCCTCATCACCCCGAACGGCCCAGGCGTCGAGGACGCGCTCGTCAAGGCCCGCGATGCCGGCCTCTACGTCATCGCGCTCGACACGCCGCCGGCCGATCCCGAGGCCGTCGACATCACGTTCGCGACCGACAACTTCGAGGCCGGTCAGGAGATCGGCGCGTGGACGGCCGCCAAGCTCGGCGGCGAGAAGGCCACCATCGCGATGATCGACCTCTTCGACGACAAGATCGTCTCGGTCGACGTGCAGCGCGACCAGGGCTTCCTCGACGGCATGGGCATCGACCTCGGCGACGACGCCGCCAACGGCGACGAGGACCCGAGCGGCAGCTACAGCGGCGGCGACTACGAGATCGTCGGCAACGAGGCATCCCAGGGTGCTGAGGACGGCGGCCGCACCGCGGCCGAGACGCTGCTCTCGAAGAACCCCGACATCAACGTCGTCTACACGATCAACGAGCCCGCCGCGTACGGCGCATACGAGGCGTTCAAGGCAGCCGGCAAGACCGACGGACTCATCGTGGTCTCGGTCGACGGCGGCTGCGCGGGCATCGACGCCGTCGAGCAGGGCATGATCGGCGCCACGAGTCAGCAGTACCCGGTCAAGATGGCCGAACTCGGCGTGCAGGCGATCTTCGACCTCGTCGACACCGGCACCACGCCGGAGGTCTCCGAGGGGCTGGACTTCTTCAACACCGGAGTCGCCCTCGTCACCGACGACCCCCAGGACGGCGTCGAGTCGATCGACACGGCCGAGGGTGGAGACATCTGCTGGGGCTGATCGCCGCAGGCCGCATCGCACGGTGATTCCGGGAGGGCGGATGCCTCGATCGGGGCATCCGCTCTCCTGAACCTCAATCCCGCCCCACGAAATCGGAGCACAACGTGAGTCAGCACACGACACCCTCGCCGGCAGCGCCGGCGAACCGCACCCCAGAGGGCGAGCCGCCGACGTCGGCGCTCGACCTGGCCGAGGAGTTCCTCGACCGCACGACCCCGCTCAGCCGCATCCGGAACACCCTGCATCGCTACCCGGCCGTCAGCCCGGCCATCGTGCTCGCCCTGTCGATCATCGTCTTCGGCCTGCTCAACGACCGGTTCCTGAACCCGGCGAACCTCTCGCTCATCACGCAGCAGGTCGCCGTGGTCGGCACCCTCGCCGTCGCGCAGACGCTCATCATCCTCACGGCCGGCATCGACCTGTCGGTCGGCGCCGTCATGGTGCTGAGCTCGATGGTCACGGCGCAGACGACCGTGCACCTCGGCGTGCCGGCCGTGATCGGGCTGCTGCTCGGCCTGATCGTCGGCCTCGGCGCGGGAGCCCTCAACGGCCTGCTCGTCACCAGGCTGAAGCTGCCGCCCTTCATCGTGACGCTCGGCACGCTCAACATCTTCATCGCGCTCACCCTGCTCTACTCGAGCGGCGCAACGGTGCGCGGCGGCGAGATGCCGCCGCTGCTCACGTGGACGGGCTCGGTGATCGCCCTCGGCGGCGTCAACATCACGGTCGGCGTGCTCATGATGCTGCTGCTCTACGTCGTGATCGCGTTCATCCTGCAGAAGACGGCCTGGGGTCGTCACGTGTACGCGGTCGGCGACGACCCCGAGGCGGCGCGCCTCGCCGGCATCAGCGTGAACCGCGTGCTCATGAGCGTCTACCTCGCCGCCGGCGCGATCCTCGCGCTCGGCGCCTGGATCCAGATCGGGCGCACGAACGCGGCCTCGCCGAACGCGGGCGCCGACCTCAACCTCGACTCGATCACGGCCGTCGTCATCGGCGGCACGAGCCTCTTCGGCGGTCGCGGCACCGTCTGGGGCACCCTGCTCGGCGCGCTCATCGTCGGGGTCTTCCGCAACGGGCTCTCGCTCGCCGGGCTGGACGTCCTGTGGCAGACCTTCGCCGTGGGCGTGCTCATCATCGTCGCCGTCTCCGTCGACCAGTGGATCAGGAAGGTGCGGAAATGACCACCGAAGACCAGGGCGCGGTGCGCCCCGAACCGTCCTCGCCCGCAGGCAGCCCGTCGGGCATCGGCGCACTTGCCGACGGCGCGGCACCAGGGTCCGACGCGACATCCGCTCGCTCCGCCGTCGCGGAGCGCGAACCGATCCTCCGGGCCCGACGACTCGTGAAGACCTTCGGCCGGGTCGTCGGACTCGACGGCGTGAGCCTCGAGCTGTACCCGGGCGAGGTGCTCGCGATCATCGGCGACAACGGCGCCGGCAAGTCGACGCTCATCAAGTGCCTCACCGGCGCCGAGATCCCCGATGAGGGCGAGATGTGGCTCGAGGGGAAGCCGGTGAGCTTCAAGCGTCCGCAGGACGCGCGGGATGCCGGCATCGAGACGGTTTACCAGAACCTCGCCGTCTCGCCGGCCCTCGACGTGGCCTCGAACCTGTTCCTCGGGCGCGAGCTGCGCAAGAAGGGCATCCTCGGCTCGGTGTTCCGGGTCGTCGACCAGAAGGGCATGCGACAGCGTGCCCGCGATGAGCTGCGCGCCCTCGGCATCTCGACCCTGCAGGACGTCACCGTGCCCGTCGAGAACCTCTCGGGCGGTCAGCGCCAGGCGGTCGCGGTCGCGCGTGCCGCGGCCTTCGGATCGCGGGTCGTCGTGCTCGACGAGCCGACCGCCGCGCTCGGTGTTCGCGAGTCGAACCAGGTGCTCGAGTTGATCCGCCAGCTCCGGGATCGCGGGATCCCGGTCATCCTCATCTCGCACAACATGCCGCACGTCTTCGACGTCGCCGACCGCATCCACATCCAGCGGCTCGGCAAGCGCGCGGCGACGATCACCCCGCAGTCCCACTCGATGACCGATGCCGTGGCCATCATGACGGGTGCGGCGACCGAATGAGCGAGGGCGAGCGAGCGGATGACCCGCAGCACGTCGTGCGGCTCATCGCCGAGTTCACGGCTCGATCGGGTCGCGAGGAGGAGGTCGCGCGCCTCCTCCTCGCGCTCGCCGACGACGTGCGGCGCGAACCGGGATGCCTCGAGTTCGCCACGCACCGCGTCGTCGGCCCGCCTGCTGGAGTCGACGTCGCCCACGGGCCGGCGCCGATCGGCACGCGCTTCGTCGTGACCGAGGCCTACCGCGACGCGGCGGCGTTCGCGGCGCACCTCGCGGCGCCGTACGGCTCGGTCTTCAACGCGGCGCTCGCCCCGCTCATCGTCGAGGACGGCTCCGTGCTCACGTTCCTCGCGCGGGACTGATCGCTTCGCAGGCCCGCCGTCTCGGAGGGGCGCGTCGGCCGCGCGCCGCCTCCGAGCCACCGGGCGGGTAGCGTTGTCGCGACCCCGAGGAGCACCACCGCATGAAGCCCGGACCCAGGCGCAGCATCAGCCAGGCCGACATCGTCGACGCCGCATTCGAGATCTTCGAGGAGAAGGGCGGCGACGCCGTCTCGATCCGCGGGGTCGCCGCGCGCCTTGGCCTGACGCCCACGGCGATGTACACGTACTTCACGTCGAAGAACGCGCTGCAGCGGGCCATGGTCGAGCAGGTGTTCTCGGGGCTCGACCTCGCCGCGGCATCCGACCCGTCCGTGCCGTGGCGCACGCGCGTGCAGCGCCTCGCCGCAGACCTGCGGGCCCGGTTCGCCGAGCACCCCGGCGCGATCGTGCTCGTGGCCAGTGGTCCGCTCGACGGCCGCCAGGCGCTGACCTTCGGCGAGACCCTGCTCGAGGGGTTCACGGGCGAGGGGATGCCGCTGGCCGACGCCGCGCGTGCGACGGCCGCCGTACGGGCCGCCGTGCTCGGCGCGATCACGCTGGATGCCGCTGCGGCGGGCGCCGACGCCGACGCCGCGGATGCGCCCGCGGCACTCTGGATCGAGGCCACCCAGCATCCGCTCACCGAGGCGGCCGCACTGCTCGGCGAGCCCGACCCGTTCGCCGCGAACCTGGATCGCCTGCTCGACGGCCTCGGCCTCGCGCCCGCGGCGACGCTCCCGCCGGTCGAGTAGGCGCGCCAGCGCCGTATCGAGGCCAGCGCCGTATCGAGGCCAGCGCCGTCTTCGCTGGTCTCGATACGCTTCGCTACTCGACCGGCGACCGGCACCGGCCTGACACGCGACGAGGCGCCGACCCGGAAGGGCCGACGCCTCGTCATGGCTCCGTTCGGATCAGCCCTTGGGCGACGTGATCTTCAGGAGGGCGGCGCGGTTGCCGAGCAGCGGGAGCTGCACGTCGACGCCCGTGCCGTAGGCGACACCCGAGTCGGACGGGTTGCCCGTGCCGAGCACGGAGAAGCCCATGTCCTCGCCGTACAGATCGGTGGCGGGGGTTCCATCGGGGTTCGTGACGCGCGTCGTGTACGGCGCACCCCCGACCGACGGGACGACGACCGAGCCGTTCGCGTACTTCCAGAACAGCGATCCGTTGCGGAACTCGAGTCCCGGCACCCAGCCCTTGTTGTCGGTGAAGGACTTCACCGCGGGCAGGGCGGGCACGTCGGTGCAGTACTCGGTCAGGGCGGCATCCGTGATGCACTCCTTGAACGGGTACGTCTTCTGCACGCCGAAGGCCGCGTTCGAGGACTGCGCCCTCGACGGCATGTTCTTCAGCGTCGTCGGGTCGACCGTGGCCGCGGCACCCGTGCGTCGCAGCGGGTCGAAGTGGCTGTCGACGATCAACAGGCCGCCCTTCGCTCCACCGCTCGGCAGTGCCGTGAGGTTCGACTGCACCTGGTTCGCGTCACCGTAGGTGGTGTCGCGGTACCAGACCAGCGCGCCGGGCGCGTTGTACTTGATCTTGTCGACCTTCCAGGCGCCCTCGTCGGTCTGGTAGACCGTGTCGTAGGCGTACTTCAGGCCCTCGTCGAACCCGTCGAAGTTGCGCCACTCGACCATGTAGTACTGCGCCTGGGTCGAGGTGCCGCTGTCGATGCGCCAACCCGGGCCCGTGGTGCTCGCCCACGAGGCGACCGTCTTCGTCCAGCCGTTCTCGCCGGATTCGACGTCGTCGCTCCAAGTGGTGGTGCCGTCGGCGACCAGCGAGAAGTCGTCGGCGAACCATCCGCGGTCCTGGTAGGCCGCATCCGTCGCGAGACGAAGACGCACGCCGATCGTCTTGCCGGCGTAGGCCGACACGTCGATGTAGTCGTGGCGCCAGCCGCCCGACGTGCCGGTGAGGCCGTACTTCTTGCCGCCGAAGGTCGCGAGGTTGCCGTTGGGGTCGGGGTAGCCGTCAGGCGTGGTGACCTCGCCGCCGGCCTCGGTCAGCACCTTCTGGTCGGTCCACGTCGTTCCGCCGTCGGTCGAGACCTCGACGAAGCCGAAGTCCCAGTCCTGCTCGATGACGTAGTCGTTCCACATCCAGAACTTCGCGTCGGTCGCGCCGGCAGGCACGTCGACGGTGCGGGACAGCTGGACGTCGGCCCAGTCCTGGTCCGCGCCGGTGTACCAGGCGTTGGCGCCGCTGTGAGGCGTCGTCAGCACGGTGGTCTTGTCGGGCAGGTTGATCTTGATGCCGTCCTGCGTGCCCTTGAGCGGACGCGAGTTCTGTCCGACCAGCACCGACTGCGTCTTGTCACCGGGGTTCACGATCTTCGGGTCGGCCCAGCCGAGCACCCACTTGTCCCAGAGGCCCATGTGGGTCGGCATCGACTGGAAGATCGGGCCGGAGTGCGAGCCCGAGGACATGAGGTCCCAGAAGTCGATGTCGGAGTCGCCGACACCGGAGGTGTCGTAGAGGTCGGGCAGGCCGAGGTCGTGGCCGTACTCGTGGGCGAACACGCCGACGCCCGAGTCCTCGGGCTGAACGATGTAGTTCGACAGCTTGAGGTTCGTGCCCGGGATGTCCGCGCCGCCTGCGACGGCGGAGGAGTGCGCCCAGATGGCGTACGTGCCCTCATCGCCGCCGCCGCCGGACTTGTCGGCACCGGCGTGCACGAGCACGACGTGGTCGATCACGCCGTCGGGCTCGTTGTAGTTGCCGTCGCCGTCACGGTCGCCCTGGTCTTCGATGTCGTAGTCGGCCCAGGGGAAGTCGGGCTGCGCGGCGGCGAGTGCCGCCACGGCGTCGACGGGAAGCTGGCCTGCGCCGAGCGGGTTGTCGGGGTGGCCCTGCATGTCCTGGATCGCGCCGGCCTCGTAGACGCCCGCGGCGTTGAGGTGGCAGACACTGGCACCGTAGTAGGCCTCGGAGTGCGGCACCTTGACCCACGGGGTCGCCGTGCCGGTCACGGTGTAGGCGCCCTGCGACATCTCCTCGTACATGGCCTTCATGGTGTAGCCCGAGATGTCGATGCCCTTCTTGCCATCGGGGCCCTTGAGGTCCTTGCGCACGCGCTCGGTGATGCCCTTCTTCGAGAAGAGCATGTCGTTGTAGTGCTTCGGCGAGAAGTCGGGCACCCACATCGAGTTGTTGTCGAGGTTCGCGAGGTTCGCCGGGTTGGGGAGGTTGTTGTGCAGCGGTCCGCTCTGCACGTCGCCCGGCTTGCAGTCGGTCGCGCCGAACGCCGTCGGAACCTGCACGTTCGTGAAGTCGTCGGCCGCGGTCTCGTCGAACTCGACCAGGATCGTCAGCAGCTTCGCCGTCTGTGTCTCCTTGGCCGACTTGTAGAGGCTCTTCAGCCACTTCGGGCTCTTGCCGCTCTTGATCGACTTCGATTCGAGCTTGGCGAGCCCTGCCGCCGCGATCGGGTTGCCTGACGTGAACTTGCGCTCGAGCGCGTCGGCCTTCACGAGTGCGGCCTGCTGCTGCTGCGCGGTCACCCCCGCGTCGACCTTCTGATCCACGCCGAATGCGTCCTCGGCGCGCGGCTCGACGTAGTTCATGTAGTACTCCGAATCACCGATGATCGGTGCCTCGTATGGTGCTGCTGTGGCGGACGAACCGACCACTCCCGTTGCCGCCAATGTGGCGGCCGCGAGAGCGATGACCGGAACGATCGCCACCGCGCGCTTTTTCGCGCGCGTGGAGATTCCAGACATTCTTCTCCCCTCGATGCGGCCGACGAAGGATTCCGCCGACCGCGACGTCGTCCGTCGGTAGGCGGACGTACTGGGGAATCTAGCTGTGGCCCGTTCGGGGGGTAAACCCTGTCCCTATGGATTCGCAGAATATTTGCGTCGAAGAGGCTGTGATGTCGATCGTGCGCGCCGAACGCGGGGTACGCGCACATCCGTGGCGCTCAGGGCGGAGGGGTTGCGGATGTCGCGAAGAGGGGTCGCCGAATGGCGAAGGGTCTCGCGAACCAGGGTCGCCGAATGGCGACGGGTCTCGCGGACCGGGGTCGCCGAATGGCGACGGATGCCGCGAGCCGGCGTCGAGCAGAGGGCCCGGCTCAGCCGAGGAGCAGCCCGCGCAGCTGGTCGGCGGAGTGCACGACGGCCATGGCGCCGTCGGCCTCGGCGGGAGAGCCGTAGCCCCACTCCACGAGGATCGTCGGCACGCCGTTCGCCTGGGCGCCGAGGGTGTCGTAGCCGCGGTCGCCGACCATCACGGAGTGCTCGGTGTCGATGCCGAGCGCCTGCAGGCGCCGCAGCGCCTCGGCCACGACATCCGCCTTCGTGCTGCGGGCCTCGTCGTCGCTGGCGCCGGCGATGACCGTGAAGTAGCGGCTGAGGTCGGCGTTCTCGAGTACGGCGTTGGCCATGCTCTCGGGCTTCGAGGTCGCGAGGGCGATCGGAACACCGGCGGCGTGCAGGCGTTCGAGCACGCCGGCGACGCCCGGGAAGACGGGGGAGTGCAGCAGGCGGTTCGCGTAGTCGGCACGGTAGGTCTCGAGGGCGCGCTCTGCGCCGGCGTCGTCGAAGCCGCCCATGAGGCGCAGGCTGTCGAGCAGCGGCGGGCCGACGTAGGCGAGGAGCTGCTCGGCGTTCGGCACCTCGAGTCCGAGCTCGGCGAACATGTGCGCGAGCGAGGCCGTGATGTCGGCCGCGGAGTCGACGATGGTGCCGTCGAGGTCGAACAGGACGGCGGCCCAGGTTCGGGTGGGCGCCAAGGCGTTGGTGTGGCTGGGGGAGATCACCGTGTCATCCTAAGGCCCGATAATCCGAGTGCCACTCAGGTTTCGATCAGCGGCACTTCACGCAGCGCTCACCCGGCCGCCTCCGTCAGCGCTGCGACGTGTCGCCTTCGGCGACTGCCAGCACCTCGACGCGGTTGCCGAAGCCATCGCGTGCATGGAAGCGGGCGTAGCCCTCGAAGGTGTCGCGGTCGGCCCATGACACGTCGAATCCCGCATCGGCCACGCGCTGCCCGGTCTCCTCCAGCTCGCGCACCGAGCCGAGGAGCAGGGCCGGGTGCGCCTTGTTCGCCGGGACGAACGGATCATCGACACCGACGTGGATCTCGGCGACGACGACGTCGCCCTCGAAGGCGCGGAACCAGCAGCCCCCGCGCCCGGCCAGTGAGGGTGCCTTCGGAACCTCGGTCATGCCGAGGGCGTCGCGGTAGAAGCGCCGGGCCTCCTCCTCCTGGCCGCGCGGCATGGAGACCTGGACGTGATGGAGGCGCATATTCTCTCCCGAGGGGTCGAGGCGGTCGGAACGGGTTGTCAGAACAGCCGGGAGTCGCTGTCGTCGAGCCCGCGCATCGCGTCGTAGTCGAGCACGACGCACCGGATGCCGCGGTCTTCGGCGAGCGTGCGGGCCTGCGGCTTGATCTCCTGCGCGGCGAAGACACCGGTGACCGGCGCGAGCAGGGGGTCGCGGTTCATGAGCTCGAGGTAGCGCGTGAGCTGCTCGACGCCGTCGATGTCGCCGCGGCGCTTGAGCTCGACCGCGACCGAGCCGCCCGAGGCATCCGTCGCTAGGATGTCGACCGGGCCGATGGCCGTCATGTACTCGCGGCGCACGAGCCGGTGGCCGTCGCCGAGGATCTCGATCTGCTCGGCGAGGAGCTTCTGCAGGTGCGCCTCGACGCCGTCCTTCTGCAGGCCGGGGTCGATGCCGAGCTCGTGCGACGAGTCGTGCAGCACCTCGTGGATCGAGACGATGAGCTGGTCGGCCGTCTTCTTGTGCGTGACCTTCCAGACCTCGACGACGCCGGCGGCGGCCTGCGCCTCATCGGGCAGGGTCGTCTCGAGCGTGCACGGCGGGCTCATCCAGTTGAGCGGCTTGTAGCTGCCGCCGTCGGAGTGCACGAGCAGCGAGCCGTCGCCCTTGACCATGAGCAGGCGCTGGGCGAGTGGGAGGTGGGCCGAGAGCCGCCCCGCGTAGTCGACGGAGCAGCGGGCGATGACGAGACGCACCCGTCGAGTTTAGGCGTCGGATGCCGCGGCGGAGGCCCCACCGGAGGTGCCCGTCGCGTCGGGGTGCTCCTCGACGCCCGTCGCACCGGGCTTGTTCGACCGCTCGCGCGCCGCGGGGGCCGCGAGTCCGGCGATGATCATGAGCACGAGGACCACGAGCAGCGCGTTCAGCAGCCCGAACTGCTCGCCGAGGAACCCGATGAACGGCGGGCCGACGAGGAACGCGCAATAGCCGATGATCGCGACGGCGCTCACGCGGGCGGCCGCCTTGGCGCGGTCGGGGACGTCGGCCGCGGCCGACATGCCGACCGGGAAGCCCATCGACGCGCCGACGCCCCAGAACACGGTGCCGAGGATGATCACCCAGAGCTCGCTGCCGAAGATGAACATGCTGAGGCCGATCACGCCCGTCGCGGCGAGCACGCGCAGCGTGAGCACGCGGCCGAAGCGGTCGATGAGCGGCCCACCGAGCACGCGCGCGGTGGTCATCGACACGGCGAAGACGGTGAAGACGGCGGCGCCGGCGGCGGGCTCGAGGCCGTGGCCGTCGACGGCGGCGAGGGTGAGCCAGTCGTTCGCCGATCCCTCGGCGAACGACATGCCGAGCATGATGACGCCGATGAGCAGCAGCTGCACGTCGCCCCAGACCCTGAGGCTGTCGCGGAGGCGCTCGGTCCACGGGCGGGCGGGCGCGGCATCCGCTCGCCCGTCGGTGCCGGCTGCGGCGACGTCGGCCGGGTCGCCGAGCTCGGTGCGGTGGGGCACGAACCGCACCGAGATCACCGCGCCGACCGCGATGAGGGCGGCGATGACGCCGAGGTGCGCGAAGACGGCGATGTCGAGGGCGGCCGCTGCGGCCGCGATGCCGGCGCCGGCGACCGTGCCGAACGAGAAGAACGCGTGCATGAGCGGCATGACCGTGCGGCCGATCTCACGCTCGGCCTCTGCGCCCTCGACGTTCATCATGACGTCGACCGCACCGTTGCCGAACCCGGCGAAGGCGAGGCCGATCGCGATCATCGGCACGGAGGGGGCGAGCGATCCGCCGATGCCGATGAGCACGAGGCCGGTCGAGACCGAGATGAGGGTGCCGGCCATGCCGATGCGTGCGCCGAAGCGCGCCATGAGGGGCGGCGCGGCGATGAGGCCGAGTACCGAGGCGATCGAGCCCGAGAGGATCACGAGGCCGACGCCCTGGGTGCTGAGCCCGGTCTCGTCGCGCACCTCTGGCAGTCGGGCGACCCAGCTCGCGAGGCTCAGCCCCGAGAGGAAGAAGATCGCGAAGACGGCGTTGCGCCAGGCGGTGAGTCCGCGGCGGGTCGTGGTTGGTGCGCTCATGTTGCTCGGCTTCATTGTCGGGGGCGGATGCCGCGGGGCGGATGCCGCGGGGCGGCGTCGTCGGAACGGATGCCGGTGGGAATCGTGGCCGGTGCGGAATCGAATCGATTCGATCGGACCTCTGAAACCCTATCGACCGGGTCGGGCCGCCGCAACACGGGCCGGTCGTGACGCTCACCGACCCGCGTCACAGTTCGACCCCGCCCGATACGATGGCCGTGCCATCCGGCGCATCCACCGGACCACTTCGCAGCGGCCGCCGCATCCAGCGGCCCCTGCACCGAACAACGAGGTATCGATGAAGGCCCTCTTCAAGCGCGCCCCAGGCGCAGGTTTCGAGTACACCGACCGACCTGAGCCCGAGCCGGGCCCCGCCGACGTGAAGATCCGGGTGCTGCGCACCGGCATCTGCGGCACCGACCTGCACATCGAGGCATGGGACGACTGGGCCGCCTCGAACATCGCGACGCCGCTCGTGCCGGGGCACGAGTTCTACGGCGAGGTCGTCGAGGTCGGCGAGCTCGTGCACGACGTCGCCGTCGGCGACCGGGTGTCGGGCGAGGGCCACGTCGTCTGCGGCATGTGCCGCAACTGCCGCGCCGGCCGCCGGCAGATGTGCATCCGCACCCTCGGCGTCGGGCTGCACCGCGACGGCGCGTTCGCCGAGTACATCGTGATCCCGGGCGAGAACGTGTGGGTGCACCACTCGCCCGTCGAGCCCGACGTCGGCGCGATCTTCGACCCCTTCGGCAACGCGGTGCACACCGCGCTCGCCTTCTCGGTGATCGGCGAAGACGTGCTCGTCACGGGCTGCGGCCCGATCGGCCTCATGTCGATCGCGGTCGCGCGCCATGTCGGCGCCCGCTTCATCGTGGCGACGGATGTCTCGCCCGCGCGTCTCGAGCTCGCCAGGTCGATGGGCGCCGACGCCGTCGTCGACGTGTCGGGCGAACGCGTCGCCGAGGTGCAGGGCCGGCTCGGCATGCGCGAGGGCTTCGACGTCGGATTCGAGATGTCGGGTTCGCCTCGCGCGCTGCCCGAGATGATCGAGAACATGAACCACGGCGGGCGCATCGCGATGCTCGGCCTGCCGAGCGAGCCGTACGCGATCGACTGGGGCAAGGTCGTCACCCACATGCTCACGGTAAAGGGCATCTACGGCCGCGAGATGTTCGAGACCTGGAACTCGATGAGTGCGATGCTGCAGACGAGCCCGTTGCTGGGCGAACGCGTCGCCTCGATCATCTCGGAGCGCCACCCGGCGCGCGAGTGGCGCGCGGCGTTCGACTCCGCGAGGGCGGCGGGCGTCGGCAAGGTCATCCTCGACTGGACGGAGGTCTGAACATGTACGGATCGGTGAAGGAGCAGTTGCGGGCCGAGCTCGACGAGATCGACTCGGCGGGGCTCACGAAGCGCGAACGGGGCATCCTCGGGCCGCAGTCGTCGGAGGTGTCGGTCGCGGGGCACGAGGTGCTGAACTTCTGCGCGAACAACTACCTCGGGCTCGCGAACGAACCGCGCATCGTCGCGGCCGCCCACCGTGGTCTCGACGAGTGGGGCTACGGCCTGGCCAGCGTGCGCTTCATCTGCGGCACGCAGGAGCAGCACCTCGAGCTCGAACGGCGCGTCTCCGAGTTCCTCGGCTACGACGACACGATCCTCTTCTCGTCGTGCTTCGACGCGAACGGCGGCGTCTTCGAGACCCTCTTCGGTCCAGACGACGCGATCATCTCCGACGAGCTCAACCACGCGTCGATCATCGACGGCATCCGGCTCTCGAAGGCGCGCCGGTACCGCTACAAGAACCGCGACCTGGCCGACCTCGAGGTGCAGCTCGCCGCGGCATCCGATGCCCGTCGCCGTGTGATCGTGACCGATGGGGTGTTCTCGATGGACGGCTACATCGCACCCCTCGCCGAGATCTGCGACCTCGCCGACCGCTACGGCGCCCTCGTCTTCGTCGACGACTCGCACGCGGTCGGGTTCGTCGGCGAGCACGGCAGGGGAACGCCGGAGCTCTGCGGCGTCGAGGGGCGGGTCGACATCACGACCGGCACCTTCGGCAAGGCGCTGGGCGGGGCATCCGGCGGCTACGTCGCGGCCAGGCAGGAGATCGTCGACCTGCTGCGCCAGCGCGCCCGCCCCTACCTGTTCTCGAACACGCTCGCACCCGCGATCGTCGCCGGAACGCTCGAGGCGCTGTCGCTGCTCGAATCGTCGGGCGACCTGCGCGAGCGCCTGAATGCGAACGCCGCCCTGTTCCGCGAGCTGATGACGGATGCCGCGTTCGACCTGCTGCCCGGCGAGCACGCCATCGTGCCCGTCATGTTCGGCGACGCCGTCGTGACGGGGCGCATGGCCGAGCTCCTGCAGGAGCGAGGGGTCTACGTGACGGCGTTCTCGTTCCCGGTGGTGCCGCGCGGGGCGGCGCGCATCCGCGTGCAGCTCTCGGCCGCGCATTCCGAAGACGAGATCCGCCGGTGCGTCGCCGCGTTCGTCGAGGCGCGCGCCGCGGTCTGAGGGGCGGATGCCGCGGGCGGGCGCCGGTGCGTCAGCGCCCGCGCTCGCCGACCCGCATCGCGAGCGAGGCCGGCAGCAGCCGCGTGAGGCCGACGAGCGCGCGGTAGCGCAGCGACGGGATCGACACGCCCTTGCCGCGCGCGGCGTCGCGCAGGCCCTCGGCGACGACGGTGCGGGCGTCGAGCCACATCCAGGCGGGCACGCCCTCCTTGCCGGGGGCCAGTCCCATGCGCTCGTGGAAGTTCGTGTGCGTGAAGCCGGGGCATACGGCGGTCGTGGTCACGCCCTTCGGCCCGTACTGGTCGTTCGCCCAGCGGCTGAAGCTGATGAGCCAGCCCTTGCATGCGCCGTACGTGCCGCGGGGGATGAAGCCCGCGACGGAGGCGACGTTCACGATGCGACCCCGGCCGCGCGGCAGCATCTGGCCGAGTGCCGCATGGCTCAACCGCATGGCCACCTCGACGTGCAGCGAGAGGTGCTTCACCTCGTCGTCGATGTCGTTCGCGGCGAAGTCGAGCGGCAGCCCGAAGCCGGCGTTGTTCACGAGCAGTTCGATGGGCCGCTCGGGGTCGGCCACGCGCGCGACGACCTTCGCGAGGTGACGGCGCTTGAGCAGGTCGGCGGGCAGCACCTCGACGCCGACGCCGTACTTGGCGCGGATGCGCTCGGCCACCCGGTCGAGCGCGTCGCGGTCGCGGGCCACGAGCACGAGGTCGGCCCCCGTCATGGCGATCTGGCGCGCGAACTCGGCTCCGAGGCCCGAGCTCGCGCCGGTGATGAGTGCGGTCTTCGGCATGCGGCCCAGCCTAGGCGGCGGTGGGATTCGGGCGTGAACGGGAGGTTCTCGCGTGCACGTGACATCCGCTTCTCGAATCGATTCGAGGTCGATGACCTATGATCGGGCGTACCGGCGACCCCCGCCGACCCGCTGCCAGAGGATGCCCGAGCATGTCCGAGTCCGCCCGACCGACCCTGTCCGACGTCGCCGCGCGCGCCGGCGTCTCGGCCTCGACGGCCTCGCTCGCGTTCAGCGGGTCCGGCCCGGTATCGGATTCCACGAAGCAGCGCGTGCTCGCCGCCGCCGCTGAACTCGGCTACGCAGGCCCCGACCCTCGTGCCCGGTCGCTCCGTCGCGGGCGTTCCGGCATCGTCGGCGTGGTGCTCGAGCAGCGCGTGCGCACGGCGTTCCTCGACCCGGTGAAGATCCAGATGCTCGACGGCATCACCGAGGGCATCGCGCCGCTCGGCGCCGGCCTGCTGCTGCTCACCGACGTGGGCGCCGTCGACCTGCCGGTCGTCGAGGCCGGTGGCCCCGTCGCCACGCCGGCGCTCAGCGTCGAGAACGCCCCGGTCGACGCGGTCGTGCTCATCGGCTGCAGCCCCCGGCTCGGGCAGACCGTCGCCGCCCTGCGCCGCCGCGGCATCCCGACCGTCGCCATCGAGGGCGCGGCCGGCTCCGACATCCCCGAGATCTCGATCGACAACCGCGACGCCACCCGCCGCGGTGCCCAGCACCTGCGCGACCTCGGGCACGCGGATGCCGTGATCGTGACGCTCCCGCTCGACCCCGCCCGTACGCGCGGCCCGCTCACCGCGGCGCTCGAGGCGGGCAGCACGTCGGACACCGCGAGCGAGCGCCTGCGCGGGGCCAGAGAGGTGTTCCCGCACGCGACCGGACGATCCGCCGCCGCGAGCTCGATCGAGGAGGGCCTCGAGGCCGGTCGCATCCTGCTCGCCGACCCCGAGACACGGCCGACCGCGATCATCGCGCAGAGCGACCTGCTCGCCGCCGGGGTACTGCAGGCGGCCGAGGAGCTCGGCGTCGCCGTGCCCGGCGAGGTGAGCGTGGTCGGCTTCGACGGCATCCGTGTCGACGGCCTGCAGCACGACCTGACGACGCTCGTGCAGCCGTCGGTGGCCAAGGGCCGTGCCGCCGGCGAGGCGGTCGTGCGCATGCTCGCCGATGACGACGGCGACGCGCCAGCCTCGCGCTGCTTCACGAGCGTGCTGCACGTCGGCGACACCACGGCCCCGCCGCGCGCGCGGTGATCCCCGCCCGCCCGCGCTGATCCGCAGGCCGCGCGCAATCCGACCCCACGAGCGGATCGCGGCTGCCTAGGCTGGCGGCATGGCCATCGACCTCGCTTCCGTCTACCGCGACCTCCACCGGCACCCCGAGCTCTCGTTCCAGGAGCAGCGCACCGCCGCCATCGTCTCCGAAACGCTCATGGGGCTCGGCCTCGAGGTGACCACCGGCATCGGGCGCACCGGGGTCGTGGGCGTGCTCGCCAACGGCGACGGCCCGACGGTGCTGCTCCGCGCCGACATGGACGGGCTGCCCGTGCTCGAGGCGACCGGCCTGCCGTACGCCAGCGAGGCCACCGGCATCGACCACGAGGGCCACCAGGTGCCGGTGATGCACGCCTGCGGCCACGACGTGCACGTGACCTGCCTGCTCGGCGCGGCCGAGCGGCTCGTGACCGAGCGGGACTCGTGGTCGGGCACGCTCGTCGCGCTCTTCCAGCCGGCCGAGGAGTGGGGCGGCGGCGCCGAGGAGATGGTCGCCGACGGCCTCTACCAGCGCGTGCCGAGGCCCGACGTGGTGCTCGGCCAGCATGTGGCGCCGTTCCCTGCGGGATTCATCGGCCTGCACGCCGGCCCGGCGATGGCCGGTGCGGACTCCATCAACATCCGCATCCACGGCACGGGCGGGCACGGGTCGCGCCCCGAGACGACGGTCGACCCCGTGTACCTCGCGGCCTCGACGACGGTTCGCCTGCAGGGCATCGTCGCCAGGGAGGTCGCGCCGACGGATGCCGCGGTCGTCACGGTCGGGCAGCTGCACGGTGGCAGCAAGAACAACATCATCCCCGCCGAGGCGACGCTCGGGCTGAGCGTGCGCACCTTCGACGAGTCCGTGCGCACCAAGGTGCTCGGCGCCATCGAGCGGATCGTGCAGGCCGAGGCCGTGGCCGCCGGCGCCCCGATGCCGCCGGAGCTGTCGTACGACGAGCGGTTCCCGGTGACCGTGAACGACCCGGAGGCGACGGCGCGCACCGCGGCGGCGCTGCGCACCGCGTTCGGGGCCCAGCGCGTCATCGACCCCGGCATCGTCTCGGGCAGCGAGGACGTCGGCGTGCTCGCGACGGCGGCCGGGGTTCCGCTCGTCTACTGGTTCCTGGGCGGCTCGGACCCTTCCTTGTTCGGCGACGCGCTGAAGACCGGGCGCATGCCCGAGGACATCCCGTCGAACCACTCACCGCATTTCGCGCCGCTCATCGAACCCACGTTGGAGGTCGGGGTCGCGGCGCTCGTTACCGCAGCCCGCGAATGGCTCAGCGTGCGGTGACGCCCGTGACCATCCATGCGGCGCCGCGCGCCCGCAGCGACAGCGTCACCGCACGAGCGGCGAGGTAGCCGATGGCGAACGCCGCCGTGAGCAGCGCGAGCGCCGTCGCACTCGGCAGGCCCGCGGACTCGGCCCACCAGGTCGTGCCGAGCGCGAGCGGTACGAACGCCGCGAGGTTCACGAGGCCGGTCCAGGCGAGGTAGCGGGCGTCGCCGGCGCCGATGAGCACCCCGTCGAGCACGAACACGAGTCCGCCGAGCGGCGCCGAGAGGCCGAGCACCACGAGCGAGGGCGGCAGCAGCGCCGCGACCTCGGCCGATGACGTGAAGAGCGCCGGCAGCACCCACGCGGTCGAGATGACGAGGGCGCCGAGCACGACGCCCGAGATGACCCCCCACTGCACGCACCGGCGCAGCACGGCCCGCACCTGCTCGACGTCGCCCTCGCCGAGGCCCTTGCCGATGAGCGCCTGCGCCGCGATCGCGAGCGCGTCGAGCGCGAACCCGAGGGTGAAGTAGATCGTGATGGCCACCTGGTAGGCGGCGAGCTCGTCTGGCCCGAGCGAGGTCGCGGCCCAGGTCGCGAGCAGCAGGGCGGCGCGCAGGCTCAGCGTGCGCAGGAACAGCCAGCCACCGGAAGCCGCGCCGCGCAGCACCCCGGCATGATGCGGCCACGGGCTGGCTCCCACGCGCGCCGTGTGCCGCGCGATGACCACGACGTAGACGAGCACCATGCCCCACTGCGCGATGACCGTGCCGACCGCCGACCCGGCGATGCCCCAGCCGAGACCGTAGATGAACACGAAGTTCAGGCCGATGTTCGCCGCGAACCCGACGCCGGCCACCCAGAGCGGCGTGGTCGTGTCCTGCAGGCCGCGCAGCAGGCCCGTCGCCGCGAAGACGAGCAGCATCGCCGGAAGGCCGAGCATCGAGATCGACAGGTAGGCGGATGCCGCGGCCGACACCTCGGGCGAAGCGCCGAACACGCCGACGAGCCACGGGGTCGCGAACCACCCGAGCACGGCGAGCACCGCGCCGAGCCCGGCCGCCAGCCACAGACCGTCGACCCCCGCGGAGACCGCCGCCCGCTCGTCGCCGGCCCCGAGCCGGCGGGCCACCATCGGCGTCGTCGCGTACGCGAGGAACACCATGAGCCCGATGATCGTCTGCAGCACCGCGCTCGCGATGCCGAGGCCGGCGAGCGGCGTGGCGCCCAGATGCCCGACCATCGCCGTGTCGGCGAGCAGGAAGAGCGGTTCGGCGATCAGCGCGCCGAGCGCGGGCACGGCGAGCCGCAGGATGTCGCGGTCGACCGTGCGCGTCGGGGGAGCTGGGGGCGGGGTTTCGGCGTCCATGTGCGGACTCGAGCCTATGCCTGACGGCCGACGCGGCATCCGCTCATCGGAGGCCGGCGGTCTTCTTGCCGGCGGCGATGCGGAACGACTCAGGCGGGCGGTGGGTGGCCCTCGTCAGCCGCCTGCTCGAACGCGCGCTCCCACTCCTGCAGCTCGGCGCGCTTGCCGATGAGGCCGTCGAGCGAGACCTGGAAGTGCAGCCCGCGACGGGCGTTGACCTGCTTGATGTTCTGCACGAGCTCCTCGGACACCGCCGTGACGGCGGTGCGCACCTCGCGCACGCGATCGTCGGGGTCGTCCCAGAGCTGCGGGTGCGTGAGGATGTCGAGCAGGTAGTCGCGGTCGAGCGCGGCGGTGAGCTTGCGCAGCGTGGCATCGAGCTCGATGGCAGCGAGCCCGCGCTGGTCGGCCCCGCTGCGCTGGTCGAGCCGGGCGAACAGCTCCTCGACGTTCACGGCGATGCCCGCGACCTCCGTCGCCGTCTGCGCGGCCACCGCGTTGCCGGCCGCGCCGACCTGCGCGTAGGCCGTGCTCAGCGACCGCAGGGTCGCCACGTGGCGCCGGATCGGATCGGGCAGCCGGCCGTCGAGCGCCCCGCGACGGCGTCGTGCGCGGATCACCCCGAACGCAGTGGCGGCGCCCGCGACGATCACCGCCGCCCCGATGGCGAGCCCGAGCACGAGCGAGCCGCCGCCGTCGGCGCCGCCGATCACGGGCACCGGCGCCTGGGCCTGCTGCACCGCCTGCACCGTCTCGGTCAGTGCCGGCCCGAGGTCGCCCGCGCTCGACTCCGCCTCGTTCGCGATCTGCATCGCCTCGCCCGCCTCGAGCACCCGCGACCCGGCCGACAGGTCGTCGCCGACCGCCACGATGATGGTGTCGTAGCCCGTCGTCTCGGCGAGCTGGCTGACGATCTCGGGTCCGGATGCCTCCAGCTGCGCGTTGTCCGAGAACACCGCGACGCCGATCGACGAGTCGCCCACCTGAGTCACCAGCTGACTCTGGAGCGCCGACGCGTCGGCGACTTCGGGCGAGACGTAGACCGGTCCGCCCTGCAGCGCGTCGGCGGCGTCGTCGATGTACCCGTCGGCGAAGACGACGGTGACGGGGAACGGGGTCGTGACGACGAGCATCGGGTGCGGCATCCGTCGACCTCTAGAAGTTGTTGATGACCGACGCGAACACGAGGTCGATCTTGGCGGGGTCGGAGGCGTCGAACCACTGCCCGCCCGTCGCCTCGGCGATGCGCTGCAGCGCGCCGGTGTCGGCGCCCTCGCCATAGGCGATCGGGAAGATGCGCACCGGGGCGTCGCCGCCGCCCTCGCCCGTCGACTTGCCGATCTTCGTGATGAGCGAGTCGATCGAGATCGACGAGTCGGTGTCCTGCCCGTCGGAGAGCACGACGATCGCGTTGATGCGGCCAGGCTCGGCGCGGGCGATCATCTCGTCGTACGCGGCGGCGACGGCGTCGTAGAGGGGCGTGCCCTGCCGGTTCGCGTAGCGGAGATCGGCGATCGAGGAACGCAGCGTCTCGCCGTCGGAGCCGAGCGGCGAGACGCCCCGGAGCTCGATCAGGTTCTTGCCCGCCGCGGACTCGACGTCGGTCGTGAAGGCCCACACGCCCACCTCGTCGGTCGAGCGGAAGTGCCCGAGCGTCGCCTGTGCGCCCTCGATCGCGCCGTCGAGCTTCGAGCGGCCGTCGCCGATCGGGTCGTCCATCGATCCCGAGACGTCGATGACCTCGAGCACCGACGACGGCTTGCGGATCTGCGCCCACTGGTCGAGCGCGGCCGAGACGACGTCGACGCCGGGGCGCGGCAGCGTGACCGCGGGGCCGGCCGGATCGACGCCGAACCGATCGGTGAACAGGTTGCCGAGCGGCACCGAATCGTCGAGCGGGCGGAAGCCGTACTGGGGCAGGATCTGCTGCGCCGGCTCGGTCGCGAGGAATTCGATGAACGCCTCGCCCGCCGTCGCCTGCGCCTCGGTCACCCAGTCGGCGCCGAGCACCGTCACCGGGTTGTCAGACCAGATCGAGCCGCCGGAGGGGTAGACCGCGACGAGCTTCTCCTTCGGCGGGGTCAGCGTCTCGCCGGGCTGCACGGTGTGCGAGTCGGGGTTGCCCTGGTTGTAGTTGAGCAGCGAGGTCTCCTCGAGCGCGACCGCCGAGACGTAGCCCGAGCCGCCCGAGCCGTTCTGGGTCTCGTCGTAGAGCGTGCTGAGCACCTTGCCGGTCGTGTCGCCGTAGTGGATCACGCACTCCTCGAACACGCGCGAGAACTCCTCGGCCGCCGCGACGTCGTCGGTCGTGAGGTCGGTCGTCTTGCCGGATGCCTCGTACGACTGCATCAGGATCGCCGAGAGCCCGGTGGTCGACGTGTTCGGGTTCGTCTTCGAGATCTTGAACGAGCCCCAGATCGGCTTGCCCACACTGCCCCACCCGTCGGGATCGGCGCACAGCTTCTCGAAGTCGGCGATGCCGATCTCGGAGTCGGGCCAGCCCAGCGCCTTCGCCATCGTCTCGGGCACGCCGAACACGACGGGCGTGTGCGTGAACGACACCGGCTCACCCACGAGTGAAGCGGATGCCGCGGCCGCGACGCGCTCGGTCCACACCGTGGATGCCGGCGACCACAGGGTCGGCCAGCGCCGCGTGTCTTCGTCGGGCCAGTCCTCGCCCGACGTGAGGAACCGGGTCGCATCGCCGGAGGACACGTTCACGGGCCGCACGGTCGCGCACTCGTCGAGCGCGTCGTGCTCGGGCGACTCCTTGAACGCCGCGGCCAGCGCATCGAGCATGTTGACCTTCTCAGACGAGGTCGCGACGACGACGCTGGTGCAGCCGTCGTCGACGAAGTCGCCGCCCTCGACGGTGCCGCCATCGGTGGTGTCGCCACCGAACGTGCACGCGCTCAGGGCCAGCATCGCCACGGTCGCGATCGAGATCAGGATCCCCGCGCGCGCACCCCGCCGCGAGCTCGTCGGGAACAGGGGGCGGGCGGCCGTGCGCCGCGGAACGGGTGCCATGGGAACAGCGTACGGCTCCCGCGCCCCGGCTTCACGCGGCATCCGTCATCGGACGTCCGTCAGCTCCGTTCGGGGCGGGAGCATCCATGCCGCTTCGAGCGGGCGGGCGAGTGAGCCCGGGCGAACCACTTTCCACACGACGTCGCCTGGCGGCGATCGACAGCGCTCAGGTGCACTTTTGCGGCCGACACAAACCGTTTGCGGATGGGTCCGGGTCGCTATAGGGCGAAGGCCGGCCAATGGAGGACCGGCCTTCAGTGCTGGTGCTCAGTATGAGTACCAGGTGAACGTATTGCAGCTGGAAGCCTGAAAGAACTCGCCCGCGGAAACAGTCCAGTAGATGGTGCCGCTATTGATGTAATCGTTTGCCGAAAGGTCCTCGAACTCGCCGCTCGCCGAGGTCAACGACGCCACATAGCAGTAGTCGTTGCCACGAGAAACGTAGGTTCCGGCTCTGACCTGCGTGCCGACGGCCGCGATCCCGTCGCCGGCCATGGTTGAGCTCGGGTTTCCGGTCCCGTCGTAGCGGATCCACGATCCGCAACGACTGAAGTTCACGAACCGATCGCTCGAGGCGATCGTGATCATTCGCCGGCCCGCGCCGATATCGTTGGCGATGATCGAATCGAAGGAACCATCGCCTGACGAGAGACGTTCCCAGTAGCAGTAGTCCGTCGATGTCCCCGACGTGTAGTACGTCCCGGGCTGCACGTCGATGCCGACGCGGAACATTCCGTCACCACCGAAGCTTGCTGCTCGATTTGCGATCGTTCCCGTCTTCAGCGTCCCGGACTTTGCGGTGTAGCCGGCCTTCGTGGCGGTGATCTTGACCGAGACGACCTTGCCGGCGTCGACGTTGCCGAGCGTGTAGGTCGATGCCGTCTTGCCGCTGATCGCGGTGCCGTTGCGGTACCACTGGTAATTCACCATCGTGCCACCGGGCGCGATGCTGGTAGCGGAGGCAATGAGCTTCGAACCCGCTCGCTGCGTGCCCGACAGGTTCGCGGCGAACGAGATTGTTCCCGCCGCGATCTTGGCGGTGCCGCCGGCGTTCTTCGCGAGGGTGGTGTAGGCGGTCTTCTTACCGGTCACGGTGACGGAGATCGAGTTGCCGAGGTCTGCTGCGCTGAGCACGTAGGTCGACTTCGTGGCTCCGCTGATCGCGACGCCGGCCCGCTTCCACTGGTAGGTGAGTGCGACGCCGGATGGGGCCCAGGTTCCGGGCGCCGCGGTGAGGGTCTTGCCGACCGTGCGGGTTCCGCTGATCGTCGGGGTCGGGCCGCTCAGGGTTCCGGCGGTGACCAGTGCGGTGCCGGCGGAGGTCTTCGCGGTGTTCGCGTACCCGGCCTTCCTGCCCGTGACCGTCACCGTGATCGACTTGCCGAGGTCCGAGGCGGTGAGCACGTACGTCGACTTGGTCGCGCCGGTGATCGCGACGCCGGCGCGCTTCCACGCGTAGGTGTACGTCACACCGGACGGGCTCCAGGTCCCCGGGACCGTGGTGAGGCTCTTGCCGACGGCACGGGTGCCCGAGATCGTCGGGGTGGGTGCCGTCAGGGCTCCGTAGGCGACCGTGGTCGATGCCGAGGTGACCGACTTGGTGGTGACCGCGGTGGCCTTTCCGGTGACCGTGACCGTGAGCTTCGTTCCGAGGTCGGTCGCGGTGATCGCGTAGGTCGACCTCGTCGCCCCGGCGATCGCGACGCCGCCGCGCTTCCACTGATAGGTGAAGGCGGCGCTCGGCTTCCAGGTGCCGGGCACGGCGGTGACCGTACGGCCGACGGCGATCGTGCCCGAGATCGTCGGGACGGGGGCCGTGAAGGAGCCGACGGCGACCGCGACGGTGGCGGCCGACGACCGCGTGACGCCGGTGTAGCCGGCGAGGGTCCCGGTGACCGTGACGCTCAGCTTCGCGCCCAAGTCGGTCGCGGTCGGCGTGTAGCTCGACTTCGTCGCGCCGGCGATCACGGTGGTACCGCGCTTCCACACGTACGAGTAGGCGGCGCCGGGCGTCCATCCCGGAGTCACGGTCAGCGGCGAGCCGACCTTGACGGCGCCCGTGATGACCGGGGTCGTCGTGGCGAGCGTGCCGGCGACGACCGCGGCGGTCACGACCGAGGTGCGGGTCTCGGCGGCGTAGCCCGCGAGCGATCCGGTGGCGCGAACCGAGATCTTCGTGCCGAGGTCTGCCGCCGTGAGCGTGTAGGAGGTACCGGTCGCGCCCGGGATCGGGTCGCCGTTGCGCAGCCACGCGAAGGTCGGAACGATCGTCGCCGGCGACCACGCACCGGCGGAAGCCGTCAGCGTCGTGCCGACCTTCGCCGCGCCGGTGATCGACGGCGATCCTGCCGTGATCGTCAGGTGGGGAACGACCGCGGTCGGCGCCGACGTTGCGGCCGCCTCGCCCCAGCCGTCGCGAGAGGCGGTGACCTGGACGGCGAGTGCCGCGTCGACGTCGTCGATGGTCGGGGCGTACGTGGTGCTGGTGGCCCCGCCGATCGGGGTCGAGTCGCGGAGCCACTGGTAGGCGAAGTGGAGCCCGGAAACGCTCCAGGTGCCGGGGTCGGCGACCAGATCCGAACCGACGAGGGGCGCACCCGTGATGGTGGGCGCACCCGTCGAGGTCACGAGTGCGGGAAGCAGCTGGATGTCCGCGGTGGATGCCGCGACACCGTCGGTCACGACGATGCCGTCGACGACGGCGCCGTCGATGATCGCGGGCTGGACAGAAAGGGACGGCGCCCACGTGTGGACGGTGTCGGACGGAGCTGCGCACGAATCGGCACTGACGGCGTAGACGCCGTCGGCCAGGTCGAGCAGCGCGAACGCGCCCGCGGCATCCGTTCGGACTTCCGCATCGAGCTGAACCGGCGTCCAGGTGCCGCCGTCGAGGATGTCGGCGGCAATGCACGTCTCGGCAGCGGGCACGCCTGCGGGGTCGACGACGACGCCCGTGATCGAGGCGTCGGAGGTCACCGGCTCCTCGTCATCTGCGAACGCGGGGGATGCCGGAATGAGCGCGGCGATGACGAGGGCGGTGGCGGCGGTCGCGATGAGCGAGCGCCTCCGGGGGCTGAGCAGCGAGTTCAACGTTCTCCAATTTCCGGCAGACCGACCGAGCCTAGGGGGAACTCCTGATGAAGTGCCGAAAACGGGCCGCCCCAGAACGGGGGTGAGCGAGGGGGAACTCGCGATGCGGATCAGAGAACGGCGAAGGCCGGCCCCTCGGATCGAGGGGACCGGCCTTCACGACGACGAGCTCAGTCCGCGTAGCGCGTGAACGTGTTGCAGTTGTACGTCTCGAAGAAGGTGCCCGGTTCGACGATCCAGTAGAGGTCGCCATCGTAGGTACCGCCACCGATGTAGTGCCCCTCATCACCGGCCGGAGCGGACCAGTCGGCTGCCCAGCATTCGGAGTTGCCGTACGACACGTACCGCCCCGGCTTCAGCATCGTACCGACCGCCGCGATTCCGTTTCCGGCCATCGTCGAGCTCGGGTTGCCGGTGCCGTCGTACAGGATCCACGAGCCGCAGCCGATGGCCGCGACATAGCGGTCGGTGGCGAGGATGGTGATCATCCGTCGCCCGCTTCCGCCGGGGTCGTAGCCGAGTGTTGACGAGGCGGCTCCATCCATCGACGTGGTGCGCCACCAGCGGCAGTTCGTCGTGCTGGTCGACGACGTGTAGTAGGTGCCGGGCTTCACATCGATGCCGACGCGGAACCAGTAATCGCCGCTGAAGCTTGCCGGTCGGTACGCGACCGTTGCGGTCTTCAGGGTGGCCGTCTTGGTGGTGTGGCCGGCCTTGGTGGCGGTGATCGTCACCGAGACGACCTTGCCGGCGTCGACGTTGCCGAGCGTGTAGGTCGATGCCGTCTTGCCGCTGATCGCGGTGCCGTTGCGGTACCACTGGTACTTCACGGTGGTGCCGCCGGGCGAGACGGTGCCGACGGTGACGGTGAGCTTCGAGCCCGCACGCTGCGTGCCGGAGAGCTTCGGCGAGAACGAGATCGTGCCGGCAGCGATCCTGGCGGTGCCGCCGGCGTTCTTCGCGAGGGTCGTGTACCCGCTCTTCTTGCCGGTCACGGTGACGGTCATCGAGTTGCCGAGATCCGAGGCGGTCAGCACGTAGGTCGATTTCGTCGCGCCGGTGATCGCGACGCCGGCGCGCTTCCACTGGTACGTGAGTGCGACGCCGGAGGGTGCCCAGGTTCCGGGAACCGCGGTGAGGGTCTTTCCGACGGTGCGGGTTCCGCTGATCGTCGGGGTCGGGCCGCTCAGGGTTCCGGCGGCGACCAATGCCGTTCCCGCAGAGGTCTTCGCAGCGCTCGCGAAGCCGGCCTTCTTGCCGGTCACGGTCACGCTGATCGACTTGCCGAGGTCGGAAGCGGTCAGCACGTACGTCGACTTCGTCGCGCCGGTGACGACGACGCCGGCGCGCTTCCACTGGTACGAGAGCGTCACGCCGGAGGGGCTCCATGCGCCGGGAACGGCGGTGAGCGTCTTGCCGACCGCACGGGTGCCCGACATGGTGGGGGCTGGTGCCGCGAGCGTTCCGTACGCGACGGCGATCGCCTTCGAGGTGAGCGACCTGGTCGTGACCGCCGAAGCCTTGCCGGTGACGGTCACGCTCAGCGCGGTCTTCAGGTCGGTCGCGGTGATCGCGTAGGTCGACTTCGTCGCCCCGGTGATCGCTGCGCCGTTGCGCTTCCACTGGTAGGTGAAGGCTGCGGCGGGCTTCCATACGCCGGGCACGGCGGTGACCGTGCGGCCGACGGCGATCGTGCCCGAGATCGTCGGGACGGGGGCCGTGAAGGTGCCGACGGCGACCGCGACGGTGGCGGCCGATGACCGCGTGACGCCGGTGTAGCCGGCGAGGGTCCCGGTGACCGTGACGGTGAGCTTCGCGCCGAGGTCGGTGGAGGTCGGCGTGTAGCTCGACTTCGTCGCGCCGGCGATGACGGTCGTGCCGCGCTTCCACACGTACGAGTAGGCGGCGCCGGGCGTCCATCCCGGAGTCACGGTCAGCGGCGAGCCGACCTTGACGGCGCCGGCGATGACCGGCGTCGAGGTGACGAGCGTGCCGGCGATGACCGCTGCGGTCGCTGCCGAGGTGCACGACTCGGTCGTGTAGCCCGCGAGCGAACCCGTGGCGCGCACCGAGAGCTTCTTGCCGAGATCGGCGGCGGCCAGCGTGTAGGAGGTACCGGTCGCGCCCGGGATCTCGATACCGTCGCGCAGCCACGCGAAGCTCGGAACGATGGCCGGCGACCAGGCGCCGGCAGCGGCGGTCAGCGTCTGTCCGACCTTCGCCGTGCCGCCGATCGTGGGGGTCGCCGCGGTGAGCGTCGCCGAGCCGATCGCACCGGTGGCAGCCGAGACCACGGTGACCGGGGCGAAGCCCGCCTTGGTGATCGTCGCGGACACCGTGAAGGTCGCGTCGACGTCGTCGACGGCGATGACGTGGCTGTCACCGACGGCGCCGACGAGGGCTTCGCCGTTGCGCGACCACTGCCAGGAGATGGTCGCGTCTTCGGGCCATCCGCCGACCGTCGCGGTCAGCGTCGAGCCGAACCGTGCCTCGCCGGCGATCGCGGGGTTCGCGCCGGGTGCGAATGCCTGCAGCACGGGGCCGACCGCCTCCGACGTCGCGCTCGCGTCGGCCCAGCCATCGCGGGTGGCGAGCACCTCGACCGAGAGGGTCGCGTTCGCGTCCTCGAGCGTCGCCGTGTAGGTCTCGCCCGTGGCATCCGTGATCGGAGTGCCGTCGCGCAGCCACTGGTGCGTGAACGAGAGCTCGGAGACGCTCCAGGTGCCGGGGTCTGCCGTGAGCAGCGAGCCGACGAGGGCGTCGCCCGACACGGAGGGCGTGCTCAGGGAGGTGACGGCTGCGGGCAGCAACGCGAGGTCGACGGCGGATGCCGTGGCGCCACCGGTCACGACGATGCCGTTAGCGGCGCTGCCGTCGACGACCTCGGGCTGGGCGGCGAGCGAGGGCGCCCACGTACGCAGCGTGTCGAACGGCGCCTCGCAGGCTTCGGCGCTGATCGCGTAGGTGCCGTCGGCGAGGTCGAGGATCGCGTACGCGCCGGCGGTATCGGTGCGCACCTCGCCGTCGATGGCGACCGGGCTCCAGGCGCCGCCCTCGAGGACCTCGGCATTGAGGCACATGCCGGTCGCAGGGGCACCGGAGGGATCGGTGACGACGCCCGCGATCGAGGTGACGGAGGTGGTGGTCTCGCCTTCATCGGCGAAGGCGGGCATGCTCGGCACGAGCGTCGCGATGACGAGTGCGGTGGTGGCGGTCGCGACGAGCGATCGCCCCCGAGCGCGGGTGAAAGCGGACAAGAAGCTCCGTTCGGGGGAGTGAGGGTCGGTAGAGCATATTTGCCCGGTGGGGAATGGCGATCCGCGGATTCCACAATCCCCCTCGTATTGGGGGAGCGGCGCCCTTGCATCCCGCCCGCCACGCGTTGACGCTGCGAGTGCGCCATGAGACCGGCCCCGCGGCATCCGCTCGGTCGGCGGGCACGCATAGGGTGGAACGCATGACCGACGTCTCGCTCACATCCGGCATCGTGCACGACGAACTCGACGATGCGGTGCGACCGCAAGACGACCTGTTCCGCCATGTCAACGGCAAGTGGATCTCGCGCACCGAGATCCCCGCCGACAAGGCGCGGTACGGCTCGTTCATCGTGCTGCACGAAGAGGCCGAACAGGCGGTTCGCGAGATCATCCTCGAGTCGAAGCAGGCCGATGCCGGCACCGAGGCGCGCAAGGTCGGCGACCTGTTCTCGAGCTTCGTCAACGAGGAGCGCGCGAACCTGCTGGGCGCGACGCCCATCGCGGGCCAGCTCGGCGAGGTGTCGCTCGTGAGCTCGGTGCCGAGCTTCCTCGAGACGCTCGGCCGCCTCGAGCGCCAGGGCGTCTCCGGCCTCGTGCAGCTGTTCGTCGACAACGACCCCGGCGATCCCGAGCGCTACCTCGCGTTCGTCGAGCAGGGTGGCATCGGCCTGCCAGACGAGAGCTACTTCCGCGAAGAGCGCTTCGCACCGATCCGCGAGGCCTACCGCGCCCTGCTCGAGCGCATGTTCGCGCTCGCGCGGCTCGACGACCCGGCGGTCCGCGCCCAGCGCGTGTTCGACCTCGAGACCGAGATCGCGGCCGCGCACTGGAACAACGTCGAGACCCGCGACAGCCACAAGACGTACAACCTCGTCACCTGGGCGGATGCCGCGGATGCCGCGGCCGGCACCTCCACGGTGTTCGACCTCGCCGTGTGGCGCGACGCCATGGGCGTGCCAGAGGGCGCGTTCGACGAGATCGTGCTGCGCGAGCCGTCGTTCGTCGAGGCGCTCGGAACGATCGTCACCGAAGACCGCCTGCCGGCGCTGAAGGACTGGCTGGCGTGGCAGGTCATCCGCGCGAACGCCGCCTACCTCTCCGACGACTTCGTCGAGGCGAACTTCGACTTCTACGGCCGCACGCTGAGCGGCACCCCGCAGATCCGCGAGCGGTGGAAGCGCGGCGTCTCGCTCGTCGAGGGCGCCATGGGCGAGGCCGTCGGCCGCATCTACGTCGAGCGGCACTTCCCGTCCACGGCGAAGGCCGCCATGGACGAGCTCGTCGCCAATCTCATCGAGGCCTATCGCCAGTCCATCGACGCGCTCGAGTGGATGGGCGAGCAGACCCGCGCCAAGGCGCTCGACAAGCTCGAGAAGTTCACGCCGAAGATCGGCTTCCCGGTGAAGTGGCGCGACTACTCCTCGCTCGAGATCGTCGGCGACGACCTCGTCGCCAACGTGCGCGCCACGGCCGAGTACACGTTCCTGCGCGAGATCGGCAAGCTCGGCAAGCCGATCGACCGCGACGAGTGGTTCATGACCCCGCAGACCATCAACGCCTACTACAACCCCGGGTTCAACGAAATCGTGTTCCCCGCAGCGATCCTGCAGTTCCCCTTCTTCGACGAGGGTCGGGATGCCGCGGCGAACTACGGTGCGATCGGCGCCGTCATCGGCCACGAGATCGGGCACGGCTTCGACGACCAGGGTTCGAAGTACGACGGCGACGGCCGCCTCACCGACTGGTGGACCGAGGCCGACCGCGATGCGTTCGAGGAGCGCACGAAGGCCCTCATCGCGCAGTACGACGCGCTCGTGCCGGCGCAGCTCGTCGGCGACGGCGCGTCCGATGGCTCCGGCGAGGCCGAGGTGTCCGAGCAGCATGTGAACGGCGCCCTCACGATCGGCGAGAACATCGGCGACCTCGGTGGCCTCGCAATCGCCTGGAGGGCCTACGTCATCTCGCTCGACGGCGCCGAGCCGCCCGTCATCGACGGGCTCACCGGCGTGCAGCGCTTCTTCCTGTCGTGGGCGCAGGCCTGGCAGCAGAAGGGCCGCGACGCCGAGGTGATCCGCCTGCTCGCGATCGATCCGCACTCGCCGAACGAGTTCCGCTGCAACCAGATCGTGCGCAACATCGACGAGTTCTACACTGGGTTCGGAGTGACCCCCGATGACACGCTCTGGCTCGACCCGGCCGACCGCGTGACCATCTGGTAGTCGGCCCGCCGAACCCCTACATCGACCCCCGTCCGACGCCCCCGCGCGTGCAGCCCGCCGTGGCCATGCACGCCGACCAACCCCAGAGAGACCGTGCAAGTGCCGTGGTGACGCCGTCGCAGGGATCCGAGCGAAGAGCGCGCCATTCGAACGTGCACCGGGGAAAGCACCGGGGCGTCGAGCCGTCCGAGACCTTCGCGCGCGGCTTCCAGGCGCTCAGCGACCTCGCGCTCGCCGGGGTGCAGGTGACGGCCCGCGCCACCGATCTCGCGACCGGCAAGGAGCTCTTCTCGGTCGACGACCACGTCGTCATGCCGACGGCCTCCATCGGCAAGGTGCTGCTGCTCGTCGAGGTCGCGACCCGCCTCACGGGCACGAGCGCCGAGTCGTTCACGGTGCTCGACCGGGCGCCCCGCGATGCGGTCGGCGACTCCGGCATCTGGCAGCACCTGCAGTCGCCGTCGCTGCCGCTCGCCGACCTCGCGGCGATGATCGGCGCGACGAGCGACAACCTCGCCACCAACGTGCTGCTGCGCCACGTCGGCCTCGAGGCCGTGCGCGCACGCACCGAGGCGCTCGGCCTGACCCGCACCGCCCTGCTCGACCTCGTGCGAGACCACCGCGGCCCCGACGACGCTCCGCAGCTCTCGATCGGTTCCGCGAAAGAGCTCACCTGGCTCTTCGCGTCGCTCGCCCGCGGCGAGATCGTGAGCCCAGAGGTCTCGCAACGCGTCATCGGATGGCTGTCGCTCAACTCCGACCTGTCGATGGTCGCGAGCGCGTTCGGCCTCGATCCGCTCGCCCACCGCACGCCCGATCACGGGGTGCTGCTCGTCAACAAGACCGGCACCGACGGCGGGGTGCGCAGCGAGGTGGGCGTATTGCGCGGGCCGCGTGCGAGCGTCTCGTACGCGGTCTCCACGTACTTCGCCGACACCGGGCTCTCGTCGCGCCTCGCGGTGCTCGACGGCATGCGCGCAGTCGGAATGGACCTGCTCGAGTACGTGCACTGACGCTCGACCGGCGGGACCGGTCGGCTGGTCTCGATACGCTTCGCTACTCGACCGGCTGGGGCGAGGCCGGCGGGGGCTCGACCGGCGGCGGGGGCGAGGCGGGCGCGGCCAAGGACCTGATGCCGTCGAGCACGGCGGCCGCCGCCTCCGGCGTGCGCAGGATCATGAAGTGCCCGGCGGTGTCGACCTGCACGTTCGTGGCGCCGGCGAGCACGCTGCCCTCGGGCACGTGCGGGTCGAAGACGCCGAAGACCGACACGATGCGCGCGTTGACGGATGCCGCGCCGCCCAGCAGCACGATCGTCTCGTCGTCGGGGCGGAGCGCCCGCATCGTGCGGTTCACGAACATCCGGGCGTAGCGGGAGCCGGCGAACGGCGTGCAGATCGCGACGACGCCGAGCACGCCGACATCGGGCACCCGTGCAGGCGGCGCACCCGGGTCGAGGGTGCCGGCCGCGGCATCCGTTCGCCCTGGAGACGCGGACGACGCTGCGCCGGCCGCCTGGTCCATGAGCACGTGCTTGCCGACGAGCCCGCCCTTGCTGTGCGCCACGAGGACGCGCCCGGCGCGCGGCGTCGGCTCGGCCGCGAGGGCCGCGACCGCGCGCGCGGCGGTCGCGGCGATCGGCAGGCGGTTCATGCTGAGCCCGCGCACGACGCGCACGCGGTGCCCGGCGGCGTTGAGCGCGTTGCCGAGTGGGCGCAGGAAGGTCCAGTGCTCGTAGACGCCGGGCAGCAGCACGACCTCGGGCAGCGCCTCGTCGCCGCTGCGCCACTTTCGCGAGCGGCGGTTGCCGCCGAGCAGGGCGAGCTGCCGCCAGCCGGCGTACATCTCGTCGAGCAGGGTCCACTTCACCATGGTGAGGAGCGAGTGACGCCTGCTCGTCGTCGACATCAGTCGATGACCCCGGATGCCGCGAGTCGCCGCAGCACGTCGGCTCCGGCCGGCGGACAGTGGTCGAGATCGGCGGTCGTCACCCAGTGCAGGGCGCCGACCTCTGCGGATGCGGCGGGCGCGGCATCCGTCTCGGCGTGGAACACGCGCATGCGCACGAGGCGGCCGTCGGGTTCGCCGTGCGCCTGGGTCACGACCTCGAAGAGCTCGTGGAGGCCGTCGGGGTCGAGCACGAGCGCGACCTCCTCGAAGGCCTCGCGGGCGGCGGCCTGCGCCGGCGTCTCGCCTGGATCGATCTTGCCGCCGGGCATGTAGAACACGTCTCGGTCGCGGGCGGTGACCATGAGCACCCGGCGGTCGCGCACGAGCGCGATCGCGGCGACGAGGAGGTCTGGCAGCGTCATCCGCTCCAGCCTAGGTCTCGTCGGCCGCCGCCGGCCGTTACGCTGACGGAACCGCCGACGCGAGGGAGCGAATCGATGAGCGAGATCGACGACCGGGGATTCGGGCGGGCGACGCAGTCCGAGGTGTATCGCGCGGGCCTGTCGGGGACGCATCCGAAGGTGCCGGTCGACGTGGTCGCGCTCGAGCGTGCGGCGCAGCGCACCCTGTCGAAGGAGGCGTTCGCCTACCTCGCCGGCGGCGCAGGAGCCGAGTCGACGATGGCCGCCAATCGCGCCGCGTTCGATCGGTGGCGCATCTGGCCGAGGGTGCTCCGCGACGTGTCGAGGCGAGACCTCTCGATCGAGCTCTTCGGGCGTCGTCGTCCGACCCCGTTCGTGCTGTCGCCGATCGGCGTCGCCGAGATGGCGCACCCCGAGGCGGATGTCGCGGTCGGCCGCGCTGCGGCAACCCTGGGCGTGCCGTACGTGCTCTCGAACCAGGCCTCCCGGCCGATGGAGGAGGTCGCCGAGCAGATGGGCGACGCGTCGTTCTGGTTCCAGCTGTACTGGAGCAGGTCCGACGAGTTGAACGCGTCGTTCGTGCGCCGCGCCGAGGCGGCCGGCGCCGAGGCCATCGTCGTGACACTCGACACGTCGCTGCTCGGCTGGCGAACACGCGACCTCGATGTCGCCTACCTGCCGTTCACGCGCGGCCTCGGCATCGCGCAGTACACGAGCGACCCCGTGTTCGCCGACCTCGTGCGCGACCGCGTCGCGGCGAGCGGCGCGGCCGGCGGTGCGGCGGGCGGCGCGGCCGGCGGGGCGAGCGCACGGCCTCGGGTCACGCCGACCCTGCTCGCCTCGGCGCTCTCGATCGCGCGCTCGGGCTCGCGCACCAGGCTGGTCGACGGCGGGGTCGCCGATGCGCTGCGCTCGCCGCTGCCGCGCGCGGCGGTCGAGACCTTCCTCGACGTGTTCTCGGATCCGTCGCTCTCGTGGGACGACCTCGCCGACCTGCGCGAGTGGACGACGCTGCCGATCCTGCTGAAGGGCGTCATGCACCCGGCGGACGCGGCGAGGGCGCTCGATCTCGGCGTCGACGGCCTCATCGTCTCGAACCACGGCGGGCGGCAGGTCGACGGGGCCGTCGCCACCCTCGACGCGCTCCCCGGCGTGCTCGAACGGGTCGGCGGGCGGATCCCCGTGATCCTCGACAGCGGCGTGCGAGGCGGCGCGGATGCGTTCAAGGCGCTCGCGCTCGGCGCCACGGCCGTCGGCATCGGCCGCCCCTACGCATACGGGCTCGCCGTCGCGGGCGCCGAAGGGGTGCGCGAGGTCGCGCGCAACCACATCGCCGAGCTCGACCTCACGATGGGTCTCGCGGGGCGCACCACGATCGACGCGATCGGCCGCGACGCGCTCGCGCCCGCGCCGTAGAGGTCGGCGCGCGCTCGCCCGCCTATTCGACCGGCTCCTCGGCCTCCGGCGGCGCCTCGAGCCCGAGCCTCGGGTAGAGCACCTCGAAGCCCTTCTCGAGCCCGCCGGTCAGGGTCGTCGCGCCGTGGTCGCCGCCCGGCACCTCGAAGAACGTCGTGCTCATGCCGGCGGCGGTCGCGGCATCCGCGAGTCGCCTCGTGCCGGCGATGAAGGTGCGATCGAGCTCGCCGACGGCGAAGATCGCGGTCGAATCGGGGTACGGTGCCTTCGCGTCCATGATGTTCGCGGGCTTCACGGCGTCGTACGCCGCCTGGTCGCCGCGGAACACCTCGCGCAGGGTCTCGCTGCGGTTCTCGACGCCCGCGTACTCGGTCGGCGAGATCGCGATGAGGTTGCCGAACGACTCCGGGTACTTCGAACCGAAGTAGGCCGCGCATCCGCCGCCGTTCGAGTAGCCGGCCACGGTCGTGTAGGCCGCCCCCTGCAGCACGTTCAGGTGCAGCCTCGCCCACGGCAGCACGTCCTGCATGACGTAGGTCTCGACCTTGCCGCGGTCGGTGTCGAGGCAGAGCGGGTCCTGCGTCGGATCGCCCAGTTGGTCGATCACGAGCGCGATGGGGGCGAGGCCGTCGTGCTCGGCCGCGAACCCGTCGAGCACCTCGGCGATGAACGTCGCGTCGGGCGAGCCCGGCTGGCCCATCATCATGATCACGAGCGGCAACCGCGGCGCATCCTCGACGAGCGCCGCGGGTGGCAGGTAGAGCTCGGCCGGTCGCGCGGCGAAGCCCGACGCGGCGTTCGGCACGGGCGGAACGGGGTGGCCGACCTCGCCCTTCGTCGGCATGCCCGCAGGCGCGGTCCACGTGGCGTACAGCGGCTCGGCCGGGTCGGCCGGCGCCGGGTCGACCCCTGGGTCGCGGATGTCGAGGGGCTTCGCCGTCGAGATGTCGAGCAGGTCGCCCAGCGTGCGGTCGATGCCGTACGACGCGTTGATGCCGAGCACCGCGGTGGCCGCGAACACCGGGATCGCGATCAGCGCGATGAGCTTTCGCCACCACCTGGATCGCCAGAGGTTCCACACGGCGAGCAGGCACGCGCCCGAGGCCGCCGGAACCCACAGCCACGCGGCATCCGCCACCGGACCGCCGAACAGGTCGAGCACGTTCACCGCGGCCCAGAGCAGGGCGCCGCCGATCATGGCGCCGACGACCAGCACGACGATCGCGGTCATCGCCCAGCCGACGGACGCCTCGCGGCCGAGCAGATAGACGAACAGCACCGCGGCGACGACGTAGACGGTGATCAGCACGGGGCCTTCGACGATCACCAGATCGAGCACTGCCTCGGGCATGCCGCCTCCCGCCCCCGACGTTGGCCACAGCGTAGCGGTCGCGCCCCGAGTTCCGCGGATGGCGCACCCGAGCGGTCAACGTAGGATGGTGAGACCGTTTCTTCCGGGCCGATCGGCCCGAACTCTCGACCATTGGAGCCACCGTGGCCGCTGCCAGCCGTCTCGAATCCGTCATCGCCCTCGCTCAGCACCGGGGCTTCGTCTTCCAGGCGGGCGAGATCTACGGCGGATCCCGCTCCGCGTGGGACTACGGCCCCCTCGGCGTCGAGCTGAAAGAGAACATCAAGCGCCAGTGGTGGCGCTACATGGTGCAGAGCCGCGACGACGTCGTCGGCCTCGACTCGAGCGTGATCCTGCCCAAGGCGGTGTGGGAGGCATCCGGCCACGTCGACGTCTTCACCGACCCGCTCATCGAATGCCTGCACTGCCACAAGCGCTACCGCGAAGACCACCTCATCGAGGCCTACGAAGAGAAGAAGGGCCGCGCCCCCGAGAACGGCCTCGCCGACATCGTCTGCACCAACTGCGGCACCCGCGGCCAGTGGACCGAGCCGCGCGCCTTCTCCGGCCTGCTGAAGACCTACCTCGGCGTGCTCGACGACGAGTCGGGCCTGCAGTACCTGCGCCCCGAGACCGCCCAGGGCATCTTCGTGAACTTCGCGAACGTGCTGCAGTCGGCCCGCATGAAGCCCCCGTTCGGCATCGGCCAGATCGGCAAGAGCTTCCGCAACGAGATCACGCCGGGCAACTTCATCTTCCGCACGCGCGAGTTCGAGCAGATGGAGATGGAGTTCTTCGTCGAGCCCGGCACCGATGACGAGTGGTTCGAGTACTGGCTCGACCAGCGCTGGAACTGGTACGTCGACCTCGGCATCGACCCCGAGAACATCCGCCGCTACGAGCACGCGCAGGAGAAGCTCTCGCACTACTCCAAGCGCACCGTCGACATCGAGTACAAGTTCGGCTTCACGGGCAGCGAGTGGGGCGAGCTCGAGGGCGTCGCGAACCGCACGGACTTCGACCTGTCGACGCACACGAAGCACTCCGGAAAGGACCTGTCGTTCTTCGACCAGTCCAAGAACGAGCGCTGGACCCCCTACGTCATCGAGCCCGCGGCGGGTCTGACCCGCTCGCTCATGGCGTTCCTCGTCGACGCATACCACGTCGAAGAGGTGCCCAACGCGAAGGGCGGCGTCGACAGCCGCACCGTGCTTCGCCTCGACCCGCGCCTCGCGCCCGTCAAGGTCGCCGTGCTGCCGCTCTCGCGCAACGAGAAGCTCTCGCCGCTGGCCCGCGAGCTCGCCGCGAACCTGCGCAAGAACTGGAACGTCGACTTCGACGACGCCGGCGCCATCGGCCGCCGCTACCGCCGTCAAGACGAGATCGGCACCCCGTTCGCGATCACGGTCGACTTCGACTCGCTCGACGACAACGCGGTGACCGTGCGCGAGCGCGACACCATGGCGCAGGAGCGCGTACCGCTCGACGAGCTGCAGGGCTACCTCGCCGCGCGCCTCATCGGCGCCTGACGGACGGCCGGCCCCGTTGCCGGTTCACGACGGCCCCGTCGCAGGCTCAGCCCGCGGCGGGGCCGTCGCGTTCCGCCCACTCGCGGCGCAGGATGCCGTACATCGCGGTGTCCTGCCATTCGCCGTCGTGGTACTCCTCCTCGAGGATCGTCGCCTCGAGCCGCATGCCGAGCCGTTCGCACAGGGCAGCGGATGCCGCGTTGCGGGCGTCGAGCAGTGCGTGCACGCGGTGCGCGCGCAGCGAGTCGAAGGCGACGCCCATGACGGCGGCTGCCGCCTCGCGCGCGAGACCGCGGCCCTGGAAGTCGGGATGCACGACCCACCCGATCTCGAGCTGCCCGTGCTCGACCCGGTCGGCGCGCAGCATGATGTCGCCGATCACCCGCCCGCCCGCGGCATCCGCCCGCTCGGCGGGCTGGTCGTCGGTCGGCCCGCCCGCGGCATCCGTTCGAGACATGCGCGGTTCGCCCACGAGCTCCATCGCGAAGATGATCGCGTCCTCGTCGTTCTCGAGGCGGCGCAGGCCGGCGCGTTTCGCGGTGTGCTCGCCGGCCTCGCCACGATCGCGTTCGGGCCACGGGATGTAGCGCAGCACCTCGGGCAGCCGCTGGTACTCCCACACGTCGTCGGCGTCGGAGACCTCGAGCGGACGCAGCACCAGACGTTCGGTCGTGATGGCCGCGAACGGCGGGTCGTCGAGGTCGAACGGCAGCGCGAGGTGCGGCGGCCCGTCGAATCGGGTCACGACGCGTCGGCCTGGAGACCGTCGCCGTGCTGGTCGCCGCGTTCGTCGGCTCTGCCGGAACCAGCGGCGCCGGCCGACTCCACGGTCGCCGTGACGCCGAAGATCGCCTCGAGTCCGTCGATCCAGGCCTGCTGGTCGCCCGACCGGGCGAGCTCGCGCGATCGCACCATGGGCGTGTGCAGCAGCACTCCGGCCATGTGGCGCAGTGCCGCCTCGGTGCGTCCGTCGTCGTCGCCGCGGGAAGCGGCGCGCTCGATCTCGGCGTCGAGGATGTCGAACACGTGCTGGCGCAGCGCCACGACGGCCGGCGCGAGCCGCTGCTCTTCGCCGCTCTCGCCGAAGGCGCGCGCGTCGCGCATGACGATCGCCCGTGCGGCATCGGTCGCCCCGAGCTCTTCGAGCGGCGCGTGGATCTTGATGGTCTCGAGGTCGAGCAGTTCGACGCCCGGAAGTTCGACGACGTCGGGTGCGACGTTGCGCGGCAGGCCGAGGTCGATCACGAGCTGACGGATGCCGGTGGCCGGCGCGGTGGCGTCGAGGCCGATGCGCGGCACCGCGCCGATGCGCTCGTGCTCGGCGCGACCGGAGGCGAGCAGTTCGCGGTCGACGACGTGGTGCTCGACGGTGGTGCAGGTGACGATCACGTCGACGGTGGCCGCGGTGAGGGCGAACTCGTCATGGGCGACCGCGTCGATGCCGTGGCCGATCGCGAACTTCTCGGCGCGGCCGGACGGCGAGTACACGCGAACGTCGGTGGCGCCGCGGTCGCGGAGTGCGGCGAGCGAGGCGCCGGCGAATCGGCCGGTGCCGACGAGCAGCACGCGGGTCTGGGCCCAGTCGGTGATGCGGCTCTCGCCGAGGTCGAGGGCGAGGCGCACGAGCGAGCGGCCCTCGCCGCCGAGCTCGGTCTCGTTCTTGACGCGCCGCGAGGTCTGCGACGCCCGCTGGAAGAGGCGTTCGAGCTCGGGGGTCGTGGTGCCGTCGGTGCGCGCCTGCTCGAGCGAGCGTCGGACCTGACCGGCGATCTCGCCCTCGCCGACGACGACCGATTCGAGGCCCGACGCGACCGAGAACAGGTGGCCCGCCACGGCGTTGCCGTGCACGAAGCCGAAGGTGGTGCGGAGTTCCGCGGCATCTAGGCCGGCGACCGCGCCGACCGCTCGCACCGCCTCGTGCACGACCTCGACCGGCGAAGACCCCTCAGGGGCCGCCAGGTCGAGGTAGGCCTCGAAGCGGTTGCAGGTGGAGATGACGACCGCGCCCTGCAAGGCGTCGTGGCCGTCGAGGATGCGCGGTGCCGCCTGGTTGGAGCTTGCCGAAAGACGCTCGAGCATGTCGAACCCGGCGTTCTTATGGCTCGCAGTAAGACAGATGAGCACGCGGAGATTCTACTCGCCGTCGGATGGTGGTCTGCCCAGTGCAGCCACTGAACGGCGGCGACCGCCTCAGCCGCGGTGCGCGGCCAGCATCTCGGCCGAGATCACGGGGATCGGCGCGGTCAGCGGGGGCACCTCGAGGCCTTCGGCGGCGAGGGCGACGCGGTGCCGCGCCTTCCAGTCGCGCACGATCGCGAAGAACGCGGCATCCGAGAGGGCGTACCGCCCGACGCCGTGCGCGGCGAACACGATCGGCAGCTCGACGCTGTTCTTGTGGCGGCGCACGCGCAGCACGAGCACGGACACGACGGTGGTGCCTGCGACGACCGAGTCGGCGCGGATGTTGCGCACCTCGCGCCACGGGTAGGCGTCGGCGCGGCGCGGGCGCCGACGGCCGCCGTCCCAGAACGTGACGCCGACGTCGTCGACGGCCACGGTGTAGCGGCGCCCGAGTCGAACGGGCCGTGCACCGTCGAGTCGGAGCTCGTTCATGCGAGGCACGAGTTCGGCGGTGCGGATGCCGCAAGCGGGCGCCGTGTTGAACGAACCCGCGATGACGCTGCTGCGCGCGGTGCTGCGTGCCGCGCGCACGAGGGTCGCGAAGGCGGCGACGACGGCGGCTGCGGCGACGGCCACGGCGACGGCGAGCGGGAGCAGGCTCGGCGCCGACACGACCGGGAGTCGGCTCACGAGGCCGTCGACGACCGGCGCTGCAGCGATGAGCGCGGCGACGACCAGGGCCGCGGCGGCGGCCACGAGCACCGTGAGGCCCGTGCGGAGGCGAGCGTCGGCGTTCATCGACGGGGCCCGGCGGCTCGGAGCCGCGGGGTTCGACGCCGCACGGCTCGATGCAGCGGGGTGGGCGACGTGCCCTGCTCGGCTGATGCGACACCGCCCGAGCGTGGGCACGACGCATCGCAGCGGCGGACCTCACGACCGAACGTCGGCGCGGGGGACAAAGGGGGGAACACGAGCAGGGACACGTCGTCGAGTACTCCGTGGGGGGCGGAGGCACGCCACCTAGGGCGCGTCGCCGTGCGAGGGGGCGCACAACGAGTCCGACTGTAGCCCGATGGCGGGTCGAATGTAAGGGGCGTCAACAAACTGTGGAGAACTCCTCCAACGAGAAGTGGATCCACGACGAACGCCCAGCCGCGAACGCTCGACACCGGACGCGCGAACGGGCCCGCCACCGCGAGGTGACGGGCCCGGATCGGCGTGCTGCGTGCGAGGGCTATCCGCGCGCGGCTGCGCGGCGGCGGAGCGACGTGACCGTCATCGCGCCCGCGCCGAGGAGCAGCGTTGCGAGCGCGGCGAGTCCGAGGCCCGCGCCGTCGAAGCCGGTGTCGGCGAGGCCGGCGGTCGTGGTCGCGGCGGTCGAGGCCGTGCCGGCCGCATCCGTCGTCGTGGCCGCGGCGGTCACCGTGATCGGCACCTCGACCGTGCTGCCGTCGGGCAGGATCGCGACGATGTGGTGCGCACCGGCGGGCGTCGACGTGGGCACGGTCGCCGTGAAGGCGATCGCGCCGCTCTCGTCGGCCCGAGCCGATCCGAGCTCGACGGGAGTCGAGTGCAGTTCGATCTCGACGTCGGCTGCGGCCTCGAAGTTCGCGCCCGTGACGTTCACCGTGCCGCCGGGTGCGACCTCGCTGGCGTCCGCCGAGAGCGTCGGGAGCGCCGCTGCCGGTTCGCCGCCGTCGGTCGGCTCGTCGGTGTCACCCGTGTCGGTGGGCTCCTCGGGGGTCGCCGGGACCTCGGGCTCGGTGGGCTCCTCGGGGTCCGTCGTGTCCCCGGGCTCGGTGGGCTCCCCGGTGGGCTCCTCGGTCTCCTCCTCAGCGCCGATCGTGGAGTCGATCACGATCGAGTGGGTGATCGTGCGGTTGTTCCCGGCGAGGTCGGTGATGCCGGCCTTCAGCGTGTAGGTGCTGTCGGCGAGGCCGGACGGCAGGATCCACGAGCCGGCCCAGGCGGCCGCGCCCGCCGGCGCCTGCTTGCCGAGCGACTTCAGCAGCACGCCGTCCTTGTAGAGGTTGACGACGACGTCGCCGAGCTTGCCCGCGTCGGACGCCTCGGCGTCGACCTGCACGCCGGCGCTGGCCGCGAAGGCGGCGCCGTCTGCGGGGCTGGTGATCGCGAGCACCGGGCGGGTGTTGTCGACCGTGACCTTGATCGTCGTGGTCGCCTTGTTGCCGACGGTGTCGGTGGCCGTCGCGAGGAGCGTGTGCACGCCGTCCGCGAGCGTGGTGGTGTCCCACGCGAAGTCGGGCTGGGCGCCGTTGGTCGCCTGGTAGGCGTAGCTGAGTCCGGCAGAGTCGACCCGGAGGTTGTAGCTCTTCAGGTTGGGGTCGTCGAGGGTCACCTTGACGGGGACCGTGCCGCGCACGAAGGAGTCGGCTGCCGGAGCGTCGATCGTGACGACCGGCTTCGAGTTGTCGACCGTGACCTTGATCGTGGTCGTCGTCTTGTTGCCCGCGGCGTCGGTCGCGGTCGCGAGCAGCGTGTGCTCGCCGTCGGCGACGGTCGTGGTGTCCCACGCGAAGTCGGGCTGGGCGCCGTTGGCGGCCTGGGCCGAGTAGGCGAGGCCGGCGGAGTCGACCCGAAGGTTGTAGGCCTTCAGGTTGGCGTCGTCGAGCGTCACCTTCACGGCCACGGTGCCGCCGACGATCGCGCCGGATGCCGGCGAGACGAGCGAGACGACCGGCTTGGTGTTGTCGATCGTGATCGGCACGACGCGATTGGCCGAGAGGCCGGTCGCGTCGACCGCGTTGATCTTCAGCTGGTAGGCCCCGTCGGGGTAGGCGCCGAGGTCGACGACGAGCTTCGGGTGCAGGCCGTGGTTCTGCGAGCCCGCAGCCTTGGTGTTGTCGGTCAGCCAGGTGCCCTTGCGGTTCAGCTCGATGTAGGTGTAACTGATGTCGTCGTCCTGGAGGTCGACGGTGAAGGTCGTTGGGCCGCCGACGATCGTGCCGTCGGCGATGACCTTCGTGATGACCGGCGCGACGCCGACGGGCGGGTTCGCGTCGAACGTGAAGCGGGTGCCGCCCGCGACGACGGCGCGCACGACGCCGTCGCCCTTGACGCCGGAGCCGAGGCTGAAGCCCACCTTCACGATGCGTGCGGCGGGGGCGGCGGCGGACCACTGGGCGAGGGTGCCGAAGTGCGCCGAGCCGTTGCCGCCGTCTTCCGCGCCGGACGGGTCGAGGGCCTTGAAGGCCGCGCTCGAGCCGTTCGTCAGCCACCAGTTCTCGCCGTAGACGGACTCGCCGACGAGGATGCCGTCGGGGCTGCCGTTGCCGTCGATGTCGACCGCGAACTGCGCGCCAGGCGTGATGCCGCTGGTCGCCGCGTAGTCGATGCCGCCCGAGAGCGTGCTCGCCAGCGGCAGGTCGACGTTCAGGTAGCCGGCGACCTTGTCGGTCGAGGTCGCGCCCTCGGTCCAGATGTGCAGGCCGTCGGCCGTGCGCTCGTAGTGGCCGGTCGCGCGGGTCTCGCTGAAGTCCCAGTCGCCGATCGGCGCGGCCTGGGCGGCGGGGGCGACGGCGACGAGGGCGAGCGCGAGGCTCGCGACACCGCCCGTCGCGATCATCTTGGTGCGGAACATCGTTCTCCTTCGGGTGGTGCCGTGCTCGGGATGCTGCTGCGCACGCCGTCGTGCCGGCGCGCGTCGACGCACGGCGCGGCGTCGGGGTGCGGCCGACGGCGTCGACGGTCGCGATCCCGTCGGCCGGGCGGGCACGTCGGAGGTGTTCGGGTGGCGTCGGAACGCCGGACTTCGGGGGCGTCCTGCCTCGTCGGTGAATCGGGGTGCGGGTTCGATCGAGACAGGTCCATGCAAAGCTAACAATCGCGAGGCCAGGCAGATTGCGCTTTCCGCCCCCCAGAACGGGGGCCGGGCGGGTGCTCCCAGCCCGATACGCGACAATGTCACGCGTGATCCTCTCCGCGCAGCATCCCCTCTCCGCCGGCCTCACGGGCGACTCGCGTCTCGTGCGCGCCTATAGAGGAGAGCGGGCCGACACGACGCCCGTGTGGTTCATGCGCCAGGCCGGACGGTCGCTGCCCGAGTACCGCGACCTCCGCGTCGGCACCCGCATGCTCGACGCCTGCCTCGACCCGGCCATGGCGAGCGAGATCACCCTGCAGCCCGTGCGCCGCCACAAGGTCGACGCCGGCATCTTCTTCAGCGACATCGTCGTGCCGCTGAAGCTCGTCGGCGTCGACGTCGAGATCCAGCCCGGTCGCGGCCCGGTCTTCGGCAGGGGCTACGCGGATGCCGCGGGCGTCGCCGAGCTGACGGCGATCGACCCTGCAGGGCTCGACGCGGCATCCGCCCCCATCACCGAGGCCGTGCAGCGCACGATCGCCGAACTGAACACGACCGACAACGGGTCGGGCACGGCCACCCCGCTCATCGGCTTCGCGGGCGCGCCGTTCACGCTCGCCGCCTACCTCGCCGAGGGCGGTCCGTCGAAGGACCACCTCGCCGCCCGCACGCTCATGCATGCGGACCCCGGCGCGTGGCGTGCGCTCATGGAGTGGACCGCCGAGCTCACCGGGCGGTTCCTGCGCACCCAGGTGCTCGCCGGGGCATCCGCCGCCCAGCTCTTCGACTCGTGGGCCGGCGCGCTCTCGCTCGCCGACTACGAGACCCACGTGGCGCCCGCCTCGGCGAAGGCGCTCGCCCACGTGCACGACCTCTCGTACGAGGTGACGGATGCCACGGGTGGGCGCTCGACCCGCGACGTGCCCGTCGTGCACTTCGGCGTCGGCACCGGCGAACTGCTCGGCGCGATGCACGGCATCGGCGTCGACACCGTGGGCGTCGACTACCGGGTGCCGCTGGATGTCGCGGTCGCCCGCATCGGCGAAGGCGTGCCCCTGCAGGGCAACCTCGATCCCGCCCTGCTCGCCGCCCCGTGGCCCGTGCTCGAGGCCGCGGTGCGCGACGTGCTGCGGCGCGGCACCGCGGCTCCGGCCCACGTCTTCAACCTCGGCCACGGCGTGCCGCCCGAGACCGACCCGACGGTGCTCACGCGCGTCGTCGAGCTCGTGCACGAGGCCGGCGCATGACCGACGGGCCCCGAGCGGCCGAGGAGCGCCGCACCACCGACGTCGTCGTGGTGGGCGGCGGCGTCGCCGGGCTCGTCTCGGCCCTCGAGTGCGCCAAGATCGGCCTGAAGGTCACGCTCCTCGAGCGCCGGGACGTGCTCGGCGGATGCGTCGGTCGCATCGAGCTCGACGGCCTCGTGCTCGACTCGGGCGCCGAGTCGTTCGCGACGCGCGGGGGAGCGGTCGCCGAGCTCATCGCCGAGCTCGGGCTCGCCGACGCCGTCGAATCGCCGAACCCCGCAGGGGCGTGGCTCGTGTGGCCGGCCGGCGGCCAGCGCGGCGTCGGCGCGAAGCTCGACGCGGCGCCGCTGCCGAAGACGGGCATGCTGGGCATCCCCGCGAACCCGCTCGGCGACGACGTGCGCCGCATCATCGGCTGGAACGGCTCGAGCCGTGCCTACCTCGATCGGCTCAAGCCGATCCTCCGCATCGGCCGCGCGCACAGCCTCGGCGAGCTCGTGCGCGACCGCATGGGCGAGGCGGTGCTGAACCGACTCGTGACGCCGATCTCGGCCGGCGTGTACTCCACGAACCCCGACGACCTCGACCTCGACGTCGTCGCGCCGGGCCTGAACGAGGCGATGACCCGCACGGGTTCGCTCTCGGGCGGGGTCGGCCAGCTGCTCGAGGAGCGCAAGGCCGGCACCGCCGTGCAGGGCCTCGCCGGCGGCATGCACACGCTCGTCGACGCGCTGCTCGCGCAACTCGCGCGCTTCGACGTCGACCTCGTCACGGGTGCCGACGTCACCGACCTCGCGCGCACCGACGACGGTTGGCGCGTGAGCGCGACGGTCGCGGCCGCGGCCCGCGAGACCGAGCCGGAGACCGAGCTCGCCGCCGAGCCGACCCACGACGCCGCGACGGCGTCGGGCGGGTCGACGTTCGTCGTCGACGCGCGGTTCGCACTGCTCGCCTCGCCCGCGGCGGCTTCGCGCCACCTGCTCGTCGAGGCGCTCGAGGGCTGGTCGGAGGTCTCCGAGTGGAGGGCAGCGGCATCCGTCGAGATCGTGACGCTCGTGCTCGACGCGCCCGCCCTCGACGATGCGCCGCGGGGCACCGGCGTGCTGGTCGCCGCCGACGCCACGGGGGTCACCGCGAAGGCGCTGACGCACTCGACGGCGAAGTGGTCGTGGCTGGCGGCCCGCGCCGAAGGCCGTCACGTCGTGCGGCTCTCGTACGGGCGTGCGGGCGAGCCGAACCCGCTCGACGGGCTCTCCGACGCCGACCTGCGCGCGCTCGTGCTCGCCGACGCATCGGCGCTGCTCGGGGTCGCCCTCGACGACGCGGCGATCCGCGCCCTCGGGCGTGCCGCCTGGCGCGACGCCCTGTCGCAGGCGACCATCGGACAGCGCGACCGGGTGCGCGCCCTCGAGGAGGCGCTCGCCGCCGAGCCCGGCATCGAGGTGACCGGCTCGTGGGTCGCCGGCACCGGACTCGCCTCGGTCGTTCCGCATGCGATCGCGGCCGCCGCGCGCATCCGCCACCTCGCCGTCGGACCGTCGACGGGCACCGCCGCGAACGCATAGCCGAGGCGGCATACTTTCAGCCGCAACCCCCTTGCGCGAGACGTCGCGGGGTCTACGCTGGAATGACGTCGCACAACGCGCTGTGGGGAATGGGGTGCACATGAAGGGCAAGATCCTCTTCGTCGTCGGGGTCGGTGTCGGGTACGTGCTCGGCACGCGCGCCGGCCGCGAGCGCTACGAGCAGATCAAGAGCGCCGCCGAGAGCGTGTGGAACACGCCGACCGTGCAGAAGGGCGTCGACTCCGCGAAGGAGTTCGCCATGGCCCGCGTCGGCAGCGTGAGCGATGCCGTGCTCGACAACGTCAAGTCGTTCGTCGGCAACGCGACCAAGGCCTCCGGCGCCTCCAAGCAAGACGTGCGCTCGACCGCCCGCTCGGCGAAGGACGGCGTCTCGAAGGCGGCCTCGGCCGCGCGCGACGCGGTCGACGAGGCGGCGTCCAAGATCGACGACGTCATCGACGAGGCGGCCGATGCGGCCGAGGCCTCGGCGACGCCCGCCGCGAAGCCGGCGCGCAAGCCCGCCGCGAAGCCGCGCACGACGAAGTCCTGAGGCGGGATCGATCATGCCCGTACCCACGAACGACGATCGGTCGCTGTTCCAACTGATCGGCGAGCTGCCAGACACGGTCTCCACGCTGATCCGCGCCGAGATCGACCAGGTCAAGGCCGAGATCTCCTACAAGCTCAAGCACTTCGGCATCGGCGCCGGGCTCGTCGCCGGGGCCGGCGTGGTCGGCATCTTCCTGCTGTTCACCCTCATCACGGCCGCGATCTTCGCGTTCGCCCTGGTGATGCCCCCGTGGGCGGCCGCGCTCACCGTCGGCGGCATCCTGCTGCTCATCATCGCGGTGCTCCTCTGGATCGCGTATGTCAACTTCAAGCGCGGCAGCGCACCGCTCGAGTCCGTCGAGAGCCTCAAGGCCGATCTCGACGCGCTGAAGGGAACGGGTGACTATGACCGCCGTTGACGTACCCACGCCCTCGAAGCGCACCGAGAAGGAGCGCGAGCGCAACCTCACCCGCGTGCAGGCGCGCGTCGCGTCCGAGCGGGCGCGCGCCGACTTCGCCCAGACGCTGAACGCGCTCGAAGACAAGCTCAACCTGCCGAAGCAGGCCAAGCGCAAGGGTCGAGCGCTCAGGGCGAAGATCGACCGCATGGCCGACGAGGCGCCGGGCACGCTCGTCGCGGTCGCCGCCGGTGCGATCACGGTGATCGGCGTGGGCGTCTGGCTCATCGTGCGCGCGTCGATCTCCGACGACTGAAACGACTGAGCGGCCCATGAGCCGAGCGGATGCCGCGGCCGAAGCCGCGCGCAACGCGACCGCCGTCGACCGCGTGGCCGACGCGGTGCGCGACGAGATCCTGAGCGGCCGTCTCGCGGCGGGCGAACCGCTCCGCGAGGAGGCGGCCGCGGCCCGCCACGCCGTCTCGCGGCACACCGTGCGCGCGGCGTTCCAGCGGCTTGCGAGCGAGCGCCTCGCCGTCGCGCTGCCGTATCGCGGGGTGCGGGTCGCGGCGTTCGGCCGTGACGAGATCCTCGCCCTGCAGCAGTTGCGTTCGGCGCTCGAGGCCGAGGCCATCCGCATCGCGCGCGAGCGATACGGCACGGCCTGGCCCGACGAGGTGCTGCGACCCGCGCTCGACGCGCTCGGGCGGCTCGCGGCATCCGCCGACTGGCTCGACGCCGAGCGCGTGCACCTCGAGCTGCACACGGCGCTCGTCGCGGCATCCGAAAGCCCTCGCATCATCGAGGCGCACGCCGCGCTCGGCAGCGAGATGCTGCTCTTACTGCTGCACGTGCGCCCGCACTACACGCTCGAGTCGCTGGTGGCCGAGCACCGGGCACTCGTCGACGAGGTGCAGGCGCGGGGGCCCGACGCGATCCGCGAGCACCTCGAGCACTCGACCGCGCTACTGGTGGGCCCGCAGCCGGTCAACCCGTAGGCGGATCCTCGGCATTTTTTGGCCGATGACGTCGAAAGGGGGAGACTAGGAACATGTCATCCCCCGCTGCCGAAGCGGCAGCCGACGCGCTCCAGACCGAATCCGACGCCGAGCAGTCTCCTGTGGGTTACACGGTGTTCGCAGTGCTCCGCCGCGATCCCGCACGCCCAGACGACCTCGACGGCCACGATGTTCCACGTTTCGTCACGGAACTCGACGGCATGATCGCCGTCGTCGAGGAGGAGGGCGTGACCGTTCGCGGCATCTACGACGTCTCCGGACTCCGCGCCGACGCCGACGTGATGCTGTGGCTGCACGGCGACACCGCCGAGGGCCTGCAGTGGGCGCTGCGCGAGCTGCGCCGCTCCCGCCTGCTCCGTGCGCTGCTGCCGACGTGGAACGCCATGGGCGTGCACCGCGACGCCGAGTTCAACAAGGCGCACGTGCCCGGGTTCCTCCGCGGCATCGAGCCGAAGGACTGGCTCACGATCTACCCGTTCGTGCGCAGCTACGAGTGGTACCTGCTCGACCCGGCCGAGCGCGGGCGCATGCTCGCCGAGCACGGGCGCAAGGGCGCCTCGTTCCGCGGCGTGGTGGCGAACACCGTCTCGGCGTTCGCCCTCGGCGACTACGAGTGGCTGCTGCCCATGGAGGCCGACGAGCTCACCGACCTCGTCGACATGATGCGCGACCTGCGCGCGACCGACGCCCGCCGCCATGTGCGCGACGAGCTGCCCTTCTACACGGGCCGTCGCATCTCGACCGCCGAGCTCGTGGAGGTGCTGCAGTAATGGCGGCCGTCAACCTCGGTTCGACCGGTGCGGATGCCGCGGGCACGACGCCTCGTGGCCGCAAGCCGGCCCCCGCGGCATCCGCTCCGTGCGCTGCCGGCGCGATCGTGCCCGGCGCGACCCCCGCCGCCCAGGGCGGCGCCGAGCACGTGACCGAGCCGGTCGCGTACGACGCGATCCTGCTCGCCGGCTTCGGCGGGCCAGAGGGCCAGGACGACGTGATCCCGTTCCTCCGCAACGTCACGAGCGGGCGCGGCATCCCCGACGAACGACTCGAGGAGGTGGCGCACCACTACCGCCACTTCGACGGCATCAGCCCCATCAACGAGCAGAACCGCGTGCTGAAGGCCGCGCTCGAGGTCGAGCTCGCGAGCCGCGGCATCGACCTGCCCGTGCTGTGGGGCAACCGCAACTGGGACCCGTACCTCAACGACGCGCTCGACGAGGCGAAGGCCGCAGGCCACACGAAGCTCATCGCGATCGCGACGAGCGCGTACAGCTCGTACTCGAGCTGCCGGCAGTACCGCGAGGACTTCGCCGACGCGCTCGACGACACGGACCTCGGCGACGTGATCCAGATCGACAAGGTGCGCCAGTTCTTCGACCACCCCGGCTTCGTGACGCCGTTCATCGACGGCGTGCGCGATGGCATCGCGGGGCTCGTGGCGGCGAACCCGGGCCTGAACCCGGTCACCGACATCGAGGTGCTCTTCGCGACGCACTCCATCCCGTCGACGGATGCCGCGAAGTCCGGCCCCGCCGAGCGAGGGTTCGGCGAGGGCGGCGCGTACGCCGCACAGCACCGCGCCGTGGCCGAGGTCGTCATGCGCGACGCCGGCGCGGGCGACGTGCCGTGGCAGCTCGTCTACCAGTCCCGTTCTGGCCCGCCCTCGATGCCGTGGCTCGAGCCCGACATCAACGATGCGATCGCCGAACTGCCGGCCGCCGGCCGCAAGGCGATCGTGATCGTGCCGCTCGGCTTCGTCAGCGACCACATGGAGGTGCTCTGGGACCTCGACAACGAGGCGCTCGAGACCGCCGGCGAGCACGGGCTCGAGGCCGTTCGCGTGCCGACGCCCGGCACGCACCCCGCGTACGTCGCCGGCCTGGTCGACCTCGTGCTCGAGCGCGTCAACGGCACCCCGGTCGCCGAGCGCCCCGCCGTCACCGAGCTCGGCCCCTGGTACGACGTGTGCCGCCCCGGTTGCTGCGAGAACGTGCGCCTCGGGTTCCGCCCGGCGCTTGCAGGGATCGCGCCGTGAGCGGCGGTGCGGGCGGCAGCGGTCGCGCCGGGTCCGGCGGCGTGATCCGCGTCGGCACGAGGGCGAGCGCGCTCGCGATGGCGCAGACGCAGCAGATCGCCGAGCGACTCGGCGCTGCGGCCAAGGCCGAGATCGAGCTCGTGCCCGTCACGACCGAGGGCGACGTCTCCCGCGCCTCGCTCGCCTCGCTCGGCGGCACCGGCGTCTTCGTCACTGCACTCCGCGACGCGCTGCTCGCCGGCCGCTGCGACGTCGTGGTGCACTCCATGAAGGACCTCCCGACGGCCGACCACGAGGGTCTCCGCCTCGGCGCGGTGCCGAAGCGCGCGGATGCCCGCGACGCGCTCTGCGCCCGCGACGGCCTCTCGCTCGAGGAGCTGCCCCAAGGCGCCCGCGTCGGCACTGGTTCGCCGCGCCGCATCGCCCAGCTGCTCGCCGTGCGCCCCGACCTCGAGGTGCTCGACATCCGCGGCAACGTCGACACGCGCCTCGGCAAGGTCGAGTCCGGCGAACTCGACGCCGTGCTGCTCGCCGCCGCCGGACTCGCCCGCCTCGGGCGATCGGATGCCGCGACCGAGCTGCTCTCGCTCGATTCGTGGCCCACCGCCGCCGCGCAGGGAGCCCTCGCGATCGAGGTGCGTCGCGAACGCGGCGACCGTGCCCTCGAGCAGGCGCTCGAGGCCGTCGACCACCGATCCACCCGCGCCATGGCGCTCGCCGAACGCCTCGTGCTGGCCGGACTCGAGGCCGGATGCGCGGCCCCGGTCGGCGTCACCGCGTTCCTCGAGGACGAACTTCTGTTCCTCAGCGCGAGCGTGTACAGTGCCGACGGGGCCCGGCGCATCACCAGTTCGCATGCCGCGACCCCTGAGAGCCGCTCGGCTGCCGATCTGGCGGAGGCGGCTCGCGATGTCGCCGATCGCGCCGTCGCAGAACTCCTCGGCAACGGTGCCGCTGAATTGGCTGCTGCTGCTCCGGAGGAATCGTGACCGAATTCGAACCCGTCACCGGGGTCATCGGGCTGCCCTCCCGCTCCGGCAAGCCGCTCGCCGGCTGGCGCGTGCTCGTGCCGCGCGGCGGGCCGTGGGGCGACGGCGTCGCCGGCGCCCTCCGCGCCCGCGGAGCCGCGCCGATCATCGCCCCGCTCATCAACTTCGCGCCGACCGACGACCAGCCCGCACTCGAGGCGGCGCTCGCGAAGCTCGCCGCCGGCGGCTTCGACTGGCTCACCATCACGAGCGCCACCACGGTCGACGTGCTCTCGTCGTACCACGCCGTCATCCCGGAGACCACGAGGGTCGCCGCCGTCGGTGAGACGACCGCGGCCGCTCTCGTGGCCGCCGGATACCACGCCGACATCGTCCCGTCCGAAGACAACTCGGCCAAGGGCCTGCTCGAGGAGTGGGAGGCCGCGACCGAGGGCGCCCAGGGCCTCCGGGTGCTCGCGCTGCGCTCCGCGATCGCCAAGCAGGTGCTCTCGATCGGCCTCGCCGAGGCCGGCCACAGCGTCGAGGCGGTCGTCGCCTACCGCACCATCGGCGTGCCGGTCGCGCAGAAGGTCATCGACGACGTTCGCAACGGTCGGGTCAACGCGGTGCTCGTGACCTCCGGAAGTGTGGCCGAGCAGGTGCAGCAGCAGCTGGGCCCGATCCCCGAGTCGATCCTCGTCGCGGCCATCGGCCCGCAGACCCGGCGCGACGCGGCCGAGCTCGGACTCCGCGTCGACGTCGTCGCCCATGAGCGCAGCGCCGAGTCGCTCATCGAGGCGGTCGTCGACGCCGCGACGGCGCACGCCTGACCCGTCAGGTCTGACGCGGTTCCTTCTGGCGCAGGAAATCAGGCCCCATCCCCGCTGACAGCGGGGGATGGGGCCGAATTTCCTGCACGAGCGTCAAGTGTGGTGGGCCGGAAGGCGAGCGCCACGCGGCGGCACGCCTCCCGGGCCGGTTCCAGCAGCGTCAGCCCTTCACGGTCACCGTCACCGGCTTCGACGTCGTCGATCCGCCTGGGTTCGAGAACACGATCTCGAACGTGTGCGTGCCGGGCTCGAGGCCCTCGATCGGGATCTCGACACGCTGGGCTGCCGGCGTCGAGGGGGTGAGGGTCCCGATGGCGACGGAGGTCCCGTCCTGCAGGAGCTCCCACGACGACGCGTTCGTGCCCCACCAGAGGTTCGCCTCGAGGGTCAGGTCGCCGTCGGCGTCCCAATCCACGTTGCGCAGCACCGGACGCGCGGGCGCGGCATCCGTCACCTCGATCGTGATCGGCGCGACCTCGGTCACGCCGTAGGCGTTCTCGAGCTCGGCGCGATACGAGTACGTGCCGTCGACGCGACCCGTGACGGGCACCGCCGCCGACTGCGCGGAGGGACTCGCCGACTCGAGGGGCACGGTGGCGATGAGCGCGTCGTCCTCGTAGAGGCGCAGGATGTCGGCGTTCGTGCCCCACCAGAGGTTCAGGCGCACCTCGAAGTCGCCGTTGCGCAGGCCGGTCGCCCACCCGCTCGTCGAGCTGAGCACGCCCGGCGCGGGGGCCCCGGCGGCCACGCACGCCGCGTAGGCCTCCGGCCGCGGCGACCAGCGGAACCACTCGAACGTCGCATCGATCTCCTCGGCGCCCGACGTGCCGCGGAAGGCGTACGGCCCGACGTGCGTGAACGCCGTCTCGGTCATCGAGAACGAGCGACCGTAGTCGCTGAACGCGGCGCCGTCGTACGACACGCTCGGCTGGATCGAGAGCCCGTCGCTCGTGAGCCGCAGCCACACGGTGTCCGCCTCGCGGACCGCCGGTGCGGCACTGTCCTGCCGGTTGTTGCCGTTGAGGTAGCGCACCACCTCGAGCGTCTTGCCGGTCGTGGCCTGGCCGAGGTCGAACTTGCCGTACACGGTGTCCGACGCGTAGAGCAGCAGGCCCGCCTGCTGGAAGCGCTGCGAGACGTCGATATGCACCTTCGTGGTGAGCTGCCACGGGCCGGCGGGGATCTCCTGCTGGGCGAGGGATGCCGCGGCGACGCCGCCGCTGTACGCCGGGATCGTCAGTGCGCCGTCGGCGACCGCGTGGCGCGCGGAACCCTCGCGCACGACGCGATCCCAGTTATCGGACAGCGCCGTGCCGTCGAACTCGTCGGAGCCCTCGGCCGCGCAGTGTTCGAACACCGGGTCGGCGGGATCGCTCGGCCACGAGACGGGCTCGGGCTGCACGGGAGGCTCCGCGTCGGGGTCGGCCTTCGCGTACGCGATCGTCGCACCGAGCCGGTCGCCGGACTCGTAGAACAGGTAGGTGTCATCGCCCTCGGTGACGATCTCGGGCGCTGCGACGCGTCCGACGTCGTTGCCGACGCCGCTCGATCGGTGCAGGATCTGCGCCGGGCCGACCTGCGTGAGCGTCGGGTCGATCGTGCGGGCCATCGTGTTGCCCGTGGAGTTGTGGTAGATCACGTACAGCTGCCCGCCCCACTCCCAGAGGTTGCCGCCCGACACGTTGCCGCCGTCGCCGGTGCCTGGCTCGACGACGGTGCCGGGGCGCACGACCCAGGTGATGCCGTCGACCGACTCGGCGAGCTTGATACGCCGGTGGTTGTCGGTGAAGTTCGCCATGTAGAACATGCCGTACCGGTAGCCCGAACCGGGGTCGGGGTGCTCGAAGACACGGGCGTAGCTCGTCTCGGTGACCCCCGCCCCGCCCATCGCGTTCGACACGACGACGTCGCCGTAGTCGAAGTGGATCCCGTCGCTCGAGGTCGCGTACCGCGAGACAGAGTTCTCGCCGTGGAAGTACAGGAAAAGCTCGCCGGCCTCGTCGTTCCAGATGGCGTCGGGCGAGGAGACGTGGGAGACGTCGTAGTACGGCGCCCAGTCGCTCGCGATGATCGGGTTCGCCTCGTACTCGGTCCACGGGCCGTCGAGGGAGTCGGCGTACATCAGCATGATGCCGGCGGGGGCATCGTGCGGGGCCAGGTAGAGGTACCACTCGCCGAGCGGGTCGTCGAGGTACGCCCCGGCATGGAAGATGCTCGGGAAGATGAACTCGTCGGTGGGGTTGTAGATCATCTGCTCCTTGTCGGTGATCACCCCCTCGTACACGAACTGCGGGAACGGCTCGGCCGCGGTCGCGGCGGGCGCCGCGGTGAACGGCGTCAGGGTGATGGCCAGCGCCGCGAGGGCGACGGTGGCGAGCGAGGCGCGGAGGCGCCGACGGGATGACATGCATAGCTCCTTCGATACGCGGAACCCGAGCCCGGCCGAGACCTCGACCGCGGTGTGGGCGTCCACCGCGATGAATCTGCAAACCGACTTGCTAATGCGCATTAGCATCGGGTAGTGTCCACGCTAATGCGGATTAGCACCGCAGGACAAGACCCGAAGGATCTCGATGACGACTTCCCAGACACCGCCGCGACGCATCACGCAGCGCCGCATCGCCGAGCTCGCCGGCGTGAGCCAGGCCACCGTCTCGCTCGTGCTCAACGACAAGGCCGACGGCGACGCGCGCATCCCCGAGGAGACCCGCGAGCGGGTGCTCAAGGTGCTGCGCGAGACCGGCTACGTGGCCGACCCCGCAGCCCGTCGCCTCGCCGGCGTGGGCAACAAGATCCTCGGGGTCTTCACGTACGAGCCGGCGTTCCCGACCGAGAGCCAGGACTTCTACGCGCCGCTGCTCAGCGGCATCGAGCAGGCCGCCGAGAACCTCGGCTGCGACCTCCTGCTCTTCACCAGCGCACCCGTCGTGAACGGCACGCGTCGCCTCCTGCACGAGCACAACCGGCTGCGCCTCGCCGACGGATGTCTCCTGCTCGGCGTCGAGATGGACCACGCCGAGCTCGAGCGGCTCGTCGCCGACGGCTTCCCGTTCGTCGCCGTCGGTCGCCGCGACGTCGAGGGCGTTCCCTACGTCGCCATCGACTACACGAGCGGCACGGCCCGCCTCGTCGGGGAAGCCTGGGAGCTCGGGCACCGGCGCTTCGCCTTCCTGCACGTCGACAGCCGCGGCGAATCGGTGCTCGACCGCCGCGCCGGAGTGCTCGACGAGCTCGCCCGACGGGGCGGCGACGCCGCGGTCGCCGACCTCGTCGCGATCCCGTCGCTCGGCGACGACCTCGAGCGCGACTGGGCGGCGATCCGTTCATCGGGAGCCACGGTCGTCGTGGTCGAGACCGCCGAGTGGGCCGAGCGCCTGCACGGGTTCGCCGAGCGCGACGGCGTCGACGTGCCCCGCGACCTCGGCATGATCGTGCTCTCCGAGCCCGGCCGGGCCGGCGGCCGCGTCGAGTTCACCCGTCTCAGCCCGCCGCGCACCGAGCTCGCGGCCGCCGCGACGAGCCTGCTCGCCCGCATGCTCGATCCCGACGACGAGGTCGGCGAGGCCGAACTCCGCCAGACGCTGCCCTGCCCGACGCTCGAGGGGACGACGCTCGTCGCGCCCGCGGCATCCGGAACCCCCGCGGCATCCGTCGCGCCCGCGGCACCGGAGGCATCCGCATGACCACCAGAACCACCTCGGCCGAACTGCGCGCCGAGGTCCTCATCGCCGGCGGCGGCCTGGGCGGGGTCGCCGCCGCGCTCGGGGTGCTCGAGGCCGGCCGGTCGGTCGTGCTCACCGAGGAGTACCGCTGGCTCGGCGGCCAGCTCACGAGCCAGGCCGTGCCGATGGACGAGCACACCTGGGTCGAGACCTTCGGCGTGACCGCCAGGTACCGCGAACTGCGCGACCGCATCCGCGACTACTACCGCCGCAACTACCCGCTGACGGATGCCGCGCGGAACGACCCGCACCTCAATCCCGGCGCCGGGCTGGTCGGCCGCGTCTGCGCCGAGCCGCTCGTGGGCGTCGCCGCCATCGAGGAGATGCTCGCCCCATATCGGGCGACGGGCCGACTCACGATCCTGCAGCCCGCGGTGCCCGTCGTGGCATCCGTCGATCGCGATCGCGTCGAGTCCGTGACCTTCCGCAGCCTCGACGACGGACGCGAGACGACCGTCGTCGCGGAGTACGTCATCGACGCCACCGAGCTCGGCGACCTGCTGCCGCTCACGGGCGCCGAGTACGTCACGGGATTCGAGTCGCGGCACGACACGGGGGAGCCGAGCGCGCCCGACGAGGCGCAGCCCGACAACCAGCAGGCGTTCAGCTGGTGCTTCGTCGTCGACCACGTCGACGGCGACCACACGATCGACCGCCCGGTCGAGTACGACGCCTGGCGCACCGCGCAGCCCGCCTACTGGGGCGCGCCGATGATCTCGCTCACCGGCCCCGACCCCCGCAGCCTCGAGATCACGACCCGCACGTTCACGCCGAACGCCGGCCTCGACGCCGAGGCCGCCGGCGAACGCGTCGCCGACCAGCGCGAAGACGCGGGCGACCGCGAGCTCTGGACGTTCCGGCGCATCATCGCCCGCCACAACTTCGAGCCCGGCGCGTACCCGAGCGACGTCGTGCTCGTGAACTGGCCCATGATCGACCACATCGGCGGTCCGATCGTCGACGTGCCCGGGGCCGTGCGCGCGCAGCGCGAGGCATCCGCGCGCCAGCAGTCGCTCTCGATGCTCTACTGGCTGCAGACCGAGGCGCCGAGGCCCGACGGCGGCACGGGGTTCGCGGGCCTCCGCCTGCGCTCGGACCTCACGCAGGGGCCCGACGGGCTCGCGATGGCGCCCTACATCCGCGAGTCGCGGCGCATCCTCGCCGAGACCACGGTCACCGAGCTCGACCTCTCGATCGCGGTGAGCGGCGACGCCGGCCCCGCGACCTTCGACGACAGCGTCGGCGTCGGCATGTACCGCATCGACCTGCACCCCAGCACCGGCGGCGACAACTACCTCGACCTGCCCTCCCGCCCCTTCGAGATCCCCCTCGGAGCCCTGATCCCCCGCAGGCTGGAGAACCTCCTGCCCGCGGGCAAGAACGTCGGTACCACCCACATCACCAACGGCGCCTTCCGGCTGCACCCGGTGGAGTGGAACATCGGCGAAGCAGCGGGCCGCCTCGCGGCCTTCTGCCTCGATCGCGCGTCCCGCCCGCGAGCGATCCGCACCAGTCCGGAACTCCTCGCGGAGTTCCAAGCCCTGCTCACGAAGAGGGGCGCCGAGCTGCATTGGCCAGCCGGCGTCTCCGGATACTAGGAGAAATGATGAGATCAGCAAAGGTGCTGACCGGGGTCGGCCTGGCCGCGGCGGCCACGCTCGCACTCGCGGCGTGTTCGGGCGGCGCATCACCCGAGGCGACCCCCGAGAACGTCGACCTGCGCATGACGGTGTGGACCTCGAACGAGGACCACCTGGCGCTCTTCGACTCGATCGCCGACGCGTACATGGCCGACCACCCCGAGGTCGCGAGCGTCACGTTCGATCCGCTGCCGTTCGAGGACTACACGACCACGGTCACCACGCAGATCGCGGGCGGCAGCGCGCCCGACCTCGCGTGGATCCTCGAGAACGCCGCGCCCGACTTCGTCGACTCGGGGGCGCTCCTGCCGCTCGACGAGACGCTCGAGGGAACCGAGGGCTACGAGTTCGACGACCTCTCCGAGAGTGCGACCGCGCTCTGGCATGACGACTCCGACGCGCTCGTCGCGTACCCGTTCTCGACGTCGCCGTTCGTGATGTTCGCGAATGACGACCTGCTGAAGGCGGCCGGACTGCCGACCGCCGCGGAGATGCAGGCGAACGGCGACTGGAACTGGGACGGCGTCTCGGAGGCCGGCGCCGCGGTGCACACGGCGACCGGCAAGGCCGGCTTCGTGATCCGCGACTTCGACTACACGACGTGGGACAACCTCGCCTCGGTGTGGATGGGCTGGGGCGCAGCGCCCTGGAGCGAGGACGGCACCCAGTGCACGTTCGACTCGCCCGAGATGACGGAGGCCTTCGAGTTCCTGCACGACGCGGCGTTCACGAAGCAGTCGATGCCCGGCCCCGGCACCACCGCGGACTTCTTCGCGGGCGAGTCGGCGTTCACGGTGACGCAGATCTCGCGCGCCTCGCTGCTCACGGGCGACTTCGCGTGGAACCTGCTGCCGCTGCCCGAGGGCCCCGCAGGCGAGTACTCGATGGTCGGCCAGGCCGGCATCGGCGTGCTGGCCGACGGACCGAACGCGCAGGTCGCGGCCGACTTCCTCGCGTTCTTCACGAACCCCGAGAACTCGAAGCAGCTCGCGCAGTACTTCCCGCCGCCCCGCGTCTCGCAGCTGAACGTCGAGACGCTCGCCGCGACGAACCCGACGCTCACCCCCGAGCAGATCGAGGACGTCGTGATCCCGGGTATCGACACGGGCGTCACCCGGCCCAGCCACACCGACTCGGCCGAGATCGGCCAGGAGGTGCGCAGCGCGCTCGACGCCCTCTGGGTTCCCGACGCCGACATCCCGGGCACGCTCGCGGACGTCTGCACGAGCATCGACCCGCTGCTGGCGGGCTGAGGAAGGCACGACCGCAGATGGCCGACGCCACCGTGACGACCCCCGGCCGGGCACCCGCCCGGCCGGGGGGCGCCCCGACCACCGCCCCGCCCTCCCGCTCGAACGGCACCTCGAACGGCACCTCGAACGGCACCTCGAAGGGTGCCCGCGCACGCCGTCGGTTCACCCCGAGCTACGCGACCCGCGACCAGCTCACGGGCTACCTGTTCATCGCGCCGCAGTTCCTCGGCATCGTGTTCTTCGTGCTCGTGCCCCTGGGGCTCATCTTCTGGTACTCGCTCAACGAGTGGAACGTGCTCGCCGGCACGTTCCGGTTCGTCGGCACCGAGAACTTCGAGAAGCTGTTCGCCGACCCGAAGATCGCCCCGGTGCTGCAGGCGACGGCCGTGTTCTCGATCGGGCTCGTGGTGCTGAACCTCGGGCTCGCGCTGCTCCTCGCCGTGCTGCTGAACCGCAAGGTCGCCGGCATGACGGTGTTCCGCACGATCTTCTTCTCGCCCGTCGTCGTCTCGCTCGTCGCCTGGACGATCGTCTGGGGCTTCCTGATGCAGGACAACGGCGGCATCAACGGCCTGCTGCAGCTCGTCGGCGTCGACGGCCCGAACTGGCTCCGCGAGGGCCCGACCGCGATGGCCTCGGTCATCGTCGTGCAGGTGTTCAAGAACGTCGGCCTCAACATGGTGCTCTTCCTCGCCGCCCTGCAGGGCGTGCCGCAGGAGGTGCAGGAGGCCGCGCGCATGGACGGGGCATCCGATCGCCAGCTCTTCTGGCGCATCACCGTGCCGCTCATCTCGCCCACGATCCTGCTCACCTCGATCATCACGATCGTCGGGTCGCTGCAGGTGTTCGCGCAGATCGCCGTGCTCACCCAGGGCGGCCCCGGCATCTCGACGACCGTGCTCGTCTACTACCTGTTCCAGCAGGCGTTCGACTTCCACCACTTCGGCTACGGCTCGACGCTCTCGATCGTCCTGTTCGCCATCGTGCTCGTGCTCACCGTGCTGCAGTGGCAGCTCCGCAAGAGATGGGTCTTCTATGAGAACTGAGGCCGTGATGCAGTCAGAACCCATGGCATCGGATGCCGCGGTGCCGCCCGTTCGCGATGGTGCGGATGTCGCGGGCCGGGGCCCCGGCATCGGCAGGCCGCTGGTCGGGCGTGCGCCGGCCCGCCCGAGCACCGGCACGGCGGGTCGCTCGCCCCAACGCCGGAGCCCGTGGCGCAAGGTCGTGTTCTACGGCGTGCTCAGCCTGATGGCCGTGCCGTTCGTGTTCCCGACCTGGTGGATGATCACCTCATCGTTCAAGCCGATCAACCGGATCTTCGCGTTCCCGCCCGAGCTCTGGCCGTCGAACCCGACGCTCGACGGGTACATCGGCGCGTTCACCGTGCAGCCGTTCGCGCTGCAGTACTTCAACTCGATGTACATCGCCGTGCTCGTGACGGCGGGCACGATGCTGTTCTCGTCGATGGCGGGGTACGCGTTCGCGCGCATCCGGTTCCGCGGGCAGGGCCTGCTGTTCGTCGTCGTGCTGACGGGCCTGCTGATCCCGGCCGAGGTGACGATCGTGCCGCTGTTCCAGATGTTCAACGCCTGGGGCCTGATCGACACGCACTGGCCGCTGATCCTCGTGACCACCTTCGGTGCACCGAGCGTGCTCGCGACGTTCATCATGCGGCAGTACTTCATCACGCTGCCCGTCGAGCTCGAGGAGGCGGCGCGCATCGACGGCCTCGGGCGCTGGCGCATCTACTGGTCGATCGCGCTGCCGCTCAGCCGCTCCGCGCTCGCCGCGGTCGCGATCTTCACGTTCCTGCACGTCTGGAACCTGTACCTCGAGCCGACCGTCTACCTGCAGACGCCCGAGCTGTTCACGCTGCCGCAGGCGCTGACCCGCTACACCGACGCCTACGGCGGGGAGATGTGGAACACGCAGCTCGCGGCGGCGACCCTCACGGCCCTGCCCGTGCTCATCGTGTTCGTCTTCGCGCAGAAGCAGTTCGTCGAGGGCCTCGCCCAGACCGGGCTCAAGGGCTGACGGCTCAGGATGCCGCGGCGCCCGTTCGCGGCGCCGCGGCCGCCGTGCCGATGGCGGTGTCGGCGACCGTTGTGTCGGCGACGGCCGTGTCGCCGGCCTTCGCGACGATGCCGCGCATGACCGACCAGTAGCCGACGGGCGCGAGGCGCGTGACGAGGTCGGTCAGCCTGGCGTCGCGGCCGATGAACACGCGCGGGCGTCGGCGCTCGATGCCGTCGACGATGCGCTCCGCGGCCTGCTCGGGCGTCGTGCGGTACAGCGCCGACTGGGCGCTCGCGGCCCGCGCGGCGACCTCGGGCGGCACGGATGCCGCGACGCGGGCGTGGTGGATGATGCCGGTGCGCACGCCGCCGGGGTACACGGCCGACACCGAGACATCCGTCGCCTCGAGCTCGTGCCGCAGGGCGTCGGTGAACCCGCGCACCGCGAACTTCGAGGTCACGTAGGGAACGCGGCCGGCGGGCGCGCCGAGCGCGTAGAGGCTCGCGACGTTCGCGATGTGCGCCGCTGGCCGTTCGCGCAGCGCGGGCAGGAACGCCTGCACCATCGCGACCGTGCCCCAGAGGTTGATGTCGAGAACCCAGCGGAACTCCTCGAGCGTCAGCTGCTCGAAGCGGCCGAGCATCGAGACGCCCGCGCAGTTCAGCAGCACGTCGACGTGGCCGTGCACGGCGAGCACGTCGGCGGGCAGTGCGGCGATCGCGTCGAGGTCGGCGAGGTCGAGCACGTGGGTGCTGACCGAGGTCGCGCCTGCGCCTGCGCCCGCCTGCGCCCGCAGCTCGCCGGCGAGGGCCTCGAGCGCCTCGGCGTTGCGGTCGACGAGCGCGAGTGCGGCGCCGCGCGCGGCGAGGAGGCGGGCGGACTCGAGTCCCATGCCGCTCGCCGCGCCGGTGACGACGGCGACGGCGCCGCGCAGGTCGAGGCGTGGGCGGCGGGCGCGTCGGGCGGCCGTGGGGGAGCGGTGCATGTCGGGTCCTCCTGCGGCCGCGGCATCCGTCGCCCGACTCGCGCGGGGAACATATCACGCGCTCTCGGAACCCTCGCAATCAGGGCGACGTAGGCTTGTGCGGTGACTTCCACGCCTGCCCCCCGCATCCGCCCGCGGCGCCTCCGCGAGACGCCGGCCCTGCGCCGCCTCGTGTCAGAGACCCGCCTCGACCCGGCCGAGCTCGTGCTGCCGATGTTCGTACGCGAGGGCGCGAGCTCGCCCGTGCCGATCGCCTCGATGCCCGGCGTCGTGCAGCACTCGCTCGAGAGCCTCCCGCAGGCGGTGGCGGATGCCGCGGCCGCGGGCATCGGCGGCGTGATGCTGTTCGGCGTGCCCGAGGTGCGCGATGCCCGCGGATCCGGCGCGACCGACCCCGACGGCATCCTGAACGTGGCGACGCGCGTCGCCGTCGAGGCCGCCGCGGGCTCGCTCGTGGTGCAGACCGACCTCTGCCTCGACGAGTTCACCGATCACGGCCACTGCGGCGTGCTCGACGACCACGGCCGCGTCGACAACGACGCGACGCTCGAGCGCTACATCGCGATGGCGCTCGAGCAGGCTCGGGCGGGGTCTGAGCTGCTCGGCCTCAGCGGCATGATGGACGGCCAGGTCGCGGCGGTGCGCGAGGCGCTCGACGAGGGCGGCCACACGCACACCGCGATCCTCGCCTACTCGGCGAAGTACGCGTCGGCGTACTACGGGCCGTTCCGCGACGCGGTCGAGTCCACGCTCGAGGGCGACCGCCGTTCGTACCAGCTCGACCCGGGCAACCGGCGCGAGGGGTTGCGCGAGGCGCTGCTCGACATCGAGGAGGGCGCCGACGTCGTCATGGTCAAGCCCGCCGGCAGCTACCTCGACGTGCTGGCCGACGTGGCCGCGGCATCCGAGGTGCCGGTCTGGGCCTACCAGGTCTCGGGGGAGTACTCGATGATCGAGGCCGCCGCCGCCCACGGCTGGATCGACCGCAAGCGCGCGGTCATCGAATCGGTGCGCGGCATCCGTCGCGCGGGCGCCGACGTCGTGCTCACCTACTGGGCCGTCGAACTGGCCGAGTGGATCCGCAAGGGAGACCTGGCATGAACGCCCGTCATTCCGGAGCCGACGCCGCTCGCACCAATGCCGAGCTCTTCGCCCGCGCCCAGGTCGCCATCCCCGGCGGGGTGAACTCGCCGGTGCGCGCGTTCCGCTCGGTGGGCGGCACCCCCCGGTTCCTCGTGAGCGCCCGCGGCGCGTACGTCACCGACGTCGAGGGGCGCGAGTACGTCGACCTCGTCGCCGGCTGGGGCCCGGCGATCCTCGGGCACGCCGACCCCCGCGTGATCGAGGCGGTGACGGATGCCGCGGCTCGCGGTCTCTCGTTCGGCTCGTCCACGCCTGCCGAGACCGAGCTCGCCGAGCTCGTCGAGGCGCGCGTCGCCCCGGTCGAGAAGCTCCGACTCGTGAGTACCGGCACCGAGGCGACCATGAGCGCCATCCGCCTCGCCCGCGGATTCACGGGCCGAGACGTGCTCGTGAAGTTCGCCGGCCACTACCACGGGCACTCCGACGGCCTGCTCGCCGAGGCCGGCTCCGGCCTCGCGACGTTCGCGCTGCCCGGGTCCGCGGGCGTGCCCGCCGACATCGCCGCACTCACGCTCGTGCTGCCCTACAACGACCTCGACGCCGTGCGCGTGGCCTTCGCCGAGCACGGCGACCGCATCGCGGCCGTCATCGTCGAGGCCGCCGCCGCCAACATGGGCGTCGTGCCGCCGCTCCCCGGCTTCAACGCCGCGCTCGTCGAGCTCGCGCACGCGAACGGCTCGCTCGTCATCAGCGACGAGGTGCTCACGGGCTTCCGCGTCTCCGAGGCCGGCTGGTGGGGCCTCGAGAAGGGCACCGAGCACGCCTACACGCCCGACCTCCTCACGTTCGGCAAGGTCATCGGCGGCGGCATGCCCGTTGCCGCGCTCGGCGGCCGCGCCGAGATCATGGAGCAGCTCGCCCCGCTCGGCCCCGTCTACCAGGCCGGCACGCTCTCGGGCAATCCGGTCGCGGTCGCCGCGGGCGTCGCCACGCTTCGGGCAGCGGATGCCGCGGTCTACGCCCACCTCGACGGCGCCGCCGCGACGATCAGCGTCGCGGTCTCCGAGGCGCTCGCCGCCGAGGGCGTCGCGCACGGTGTGCAGCGCGCCGGAAACCTCTTCAGCTTCGTGTTCGGCGAGGAGGTGCCCGTTCGCGACTACGCGACCGTGCAGCGCCAGGAGGCCTACCGCTACGCCCCGTTCTTCCACGCGATGCTCGACGCAGGCGTCTCGCTCCCGCCGAGCGTGTTCGAGGCCTGGTTCGTCACGGCGGCCCACGACGACGCGGCGATCGACCGCATCGTCGCCGCGCTCCCGGCAGCGGCGCGCGCCGCGGCATCCGCTCGCCCCGCCTGACCCGAGCGGGCGCCGGCTCGCCGGGGCACTCGCGTTCGGCGCCCGGTTCCTGCCAGTCTTGACGCGTGGACGAACTGATCATCCTGGGCGTGATCGCGTTCGTGGTGATCGCCGCCGCGACCGTGCTCGGCCCGCGCCTCGGCATCGCGTCGCCGCTCGTGCTCGTCGCGGTCGGCATCGTCGCGAGCTTCCTGCCGATGTTCGACTCGATCGAGATCAATCCCGAGCTGATCCTCTCGGGCGTGCTGCCGCTGCTGCTCTACTCGTCGGCGGTGTCGATGCCGACGATGAACTTCCGGCGTGAGTTCGGTGCGATCAGCGGGCTCTCGGTGATCCTCGTCATCGCGAGTTCGCTCGTGCTCGGCGTCTTCTTCATGCTCGTCATCCCCGACCTCGGGTTCGCGTGGGGCGTCGCCCTCGGCGCGATCGTGAGCCCGACCGACGCGGTGGCGACCTCGATCATCAAGCAGACCCCCGTCTCCAAGCGGGTCGTCGCCATGCTCGACGGCGAGAGCCTGTTGAACGACGCGACCGCGCTCGTGCTGCTGCGCACCGCGATCGTCGGGGCGGCGGCCGCGTTCTCGTTCTGGGGCGCGGTGGGAACCTTCGCCTACTCGGTCGTCGTCGCGGTCGTGATCGGCTGGCTCGTCGGCTGGCTCAACCTCGTCGTGCGCAAGCGCGTCACGAACCCGGCCGTGAACACCGTGCTCTCGTTCACGGTGCCGTTCCTCGCCTCGGTGCCCGCCGAGCTGCTCGGCGCCTCGGGCCTCGTCGCGGCCGTGGTTGCGGGCCTGGTCACGGGCATCCTCGCGCCGCGCGACCTCTCGCCGCAGAACCGACTCTCGGACTCGCAGAACTGGCGCACGGTCGAACTCGTGCTCGAGGGCGCGGTGTTCCTCACGATGGGCCTGCAGATCCAGGCGATCGTCGCGGATGTGCAGCGTGAGCACGCCGGCGTCGGCGCGGCCGTGCTCGTCGCGATCGGCGCCCTGGTGCTGACGATCCTGGTGCGGGCGGCGTATGTCGCCCCACTGCTCGGCGTGCTCGGCCGGCGTGCGCGCCGCCAGGAGCAGATGCAGGAGCGGCTCGAGGGCATGCAGGAGAAGATGACCACGCCCGAAGGCGTGCAGGAGTTCCTCGAGCAGGCGAACACCGGCCGCGGCCGGCGGGTGACGAGTCGGGATCTCGACCGTTTCGCACGGCGGGTCACGCACGCCCTCGGCGACATCGAGTACTTCCGGCGGCAGCCCCTCGGATGGCGCGAGGGCGTCGTCGTCGTGTGGGCCGGCATGCGCGGCGCCGTGACCGTCGCTGCGGCGCAGACGCTGCCGGAGGACACGCCCCAGCGCCCGGTGCTGGTGTTCATCGCGTTCGCCGTCGCGGTGCTGTCGCTGCTCCTGCAGGGCGGAACGATCGGCCCCCTGGTGCGCCGCATCGCGCCGAAGGTCGACCAGGCCGAGCTCGACGCGCAGGCGCTCGAGGAGCGCACGCGCCTCATGATGAGCCTGCGCGAGAGCGCCGAGGGTGTCGCGGAACCGGTTCGCACCGAGGGCGAACCGCGCATGGAGGCGTTTCGTGCCGAGCGGCGCTACCGGCTCGACGTCATCGCCGCGCAACGGGCGGCCCTGCTCGACGCGCGCGACAACGGCACGTTCGACGCCGACGTGCTCGCCGACGAGTTGGCGAACCTCGACGCGTCGCAGATCGCGCTCGAGATGCGCGCCAAGACCGTCGACTGAGCCGGCGACGGATGCCGCGGCATCCGCTCTCCTCCCCAGCAGCTCTGTAAGGCAGTAACCGAGATCAACGGTTACTGGAGGAAACCGGCACGAAACCGTTACCGCCTTGTGGAGCGTCGGCCGCCATGCTCCGTGCCGACTCGGGCAGGATGGAAGCATGGCCCAACTCCGAGTGCACTCCGACCGCATCGAGGTCCTCCTCACGCCGGCCGAGAAGTCGCTCTCGCTTCGGTCGGCCGACATCGTGGTGCAGCGCGACGACATCCGCTCCGCGACCATCACCGACGACCCCTGGGTGTGGATCCGCGGCATCCGCACGCGCGGCAGCGTCGTGCCGCTCGTCGTGGCCGTCGGCGCCTGGAAGTACCACGGCGGGCTCGACTTCGTGATCGTCAAGGGCAAGCGCCAGGCGGTCGTGCTCGAGCTCGCGGCCGGGGAGTTCGCCCGCATCATCCTGAGCACCAACCACGCCGCCACGCTCATCGACCGGCTGAAGCTCGGCGAGACCCCGAGCGACGCCGAATAGCCCTCAGCGGTCGCGCTGCCCGCGCGATTCGGGCTGCCTCGCGTCGTCGCTTATGATGATCGGCGGATGCCGCGGCCGGGCCCGTCGCCGACGCATCCCAACCCGAGACGAACGACCGGTCTGCCGGTGCGTCCACGTACGCCGGCAGAAGGGGAACAGGTCGTGCCGAAGCGCTTGCCGTCCGCACCGCCCATCCTGGCGGGGTACAACTACGTGCGCCCGCTCGGCACCGGCGGATTCGCCGACGTCTTCCTCTACGAGCAGGACCTCCCGCGACGCGTGACCGCCGTCAAGGTGCTGCTCGCCGACGTCATCGACCCCGAGGCGCGTCGCACGTTCACGCTCGAGGCCGACGCCATGGCCAGGCTCAGCGCGCACCCGTCGATCGTCACGATCCACCAGGCCTCCATCGCGTCCGACGGGCGCCCGTACCTGGTCATGGAGTACTGCCCCGAGTCGCTCGGCGCACGCGTCAAGCGCGGCCCGATGGCGGCCGGCGAGGTGCTCGACATCGGCGTGCGCATGGCCGGCGCCCTCGAGACCGCCCACCGGTCCGGACTGCTGCATCGCGACATCAAGCCGTCGAACCTGCTCGTGAACTCCCTCGGCGCGCCCGTGCTCGCCGACTTCGGCATCGCCGGCTCGATCAGCGACGACGGCACGAGTGACACGCTCGCCATGTCGGTGCCGTGGAGCGCGCCAGAGGTGCTCGGCGAACGCACGAACGGCACGGTCGCGACCGAGGTCTGGAGCCTCGGCGCGACCCTCTACACGCTGCTCGCCGGGCACAGCCCGTTCGAGCTCGCCGACCGCAGCCGCAACTCCGTCGACCAGCTCTCGCGCCGGGTGCTCGGGGCGAAGTACACGCCGCTCGCGCCCCGCGGGGTGCCGTCGCGCATCGACACCGTGCTGTCCGCCGCGATGCAGCGCGACCCGGCCCGCCGGTACAGCTCGATGGCCGAGTTCGGCGAACAGCTCCGCTGGGCCCAGTACGAACTCGGCGTCTCGCCGACGAGCCTCGAGGTCGCGTCGCCCGAGTGGGCGGCTGCCGCCCCCATCGACTTCTCGGATGCCTCGCGGCGGGGCCCCGTCGTCACGACCGTCGACCCCGACTCGCGTCGGGCCGGCCGCGCGGCCGCCGTCGCGACGGCGCGCCCGTCGGGGCGAGTGGTCGACGCCGGCGGGCTCGCCCCAGCGCCGGTCCGAACCCGCGGCGCATGGCTGAAGCCCGCCGCGATCGGCGTCGGATCCGCGCTCGTCGTGCTCGTGGCCGCCGCAGCCGTGCTCCTCTCGTCGGGGGTCGTGTGAGCGCTCGTCGCCCCGCGCGTCGCGGGGCGGTCATCGCCTCCGTGGCGGGCGTCGCCGCGCTCGCCACCGTCGTCACGCTCGCCGTCACCGCGAACGGCTACGAGGCCCAGGAGGTGCCGCGACTCGAGACCTCGGTCTGGGTCACCCGCGACGCCGGCCAGTACGCGCGCGTCAACACCGACCTCGCCGAGATCGACCTCGTGCGCGACGTCGAGGACCCGAGCACGATCGTGCAGGTCGGGGCCGAGGCATCCGTCTACAACCAGGGGCTGCGGCAGCGCTGGTCCATCGACGAGGCCGACCCCGTCGACCTCGTCGCCGAGGACGGCGGCGGCTCGGTGCCGACGCCCACCGGAACGCGCGAGGTGCGTTCGGCCGGCGACTGGGTCGCCTACCGCACCGACACCGGCGCGGTCCAGGTCGGTCGCGTCGACGACGACACGGTGCCCGTCGACCCCTACGCCGAACGTCGCGCAGAGGGCGACGACGACGAGACCTACTCGGCCGCCGCGATCGGCCTCTCGCCGACGGGACTCGTCGCCCTGTACTCCGCACGTGAAGCCGCCGTGCGCGTGCACGACGCCGCCACCGGACGCTTCGTGGGCGACGAGGTCGCGGTTGCCGACCCGCCCGTCGCCGACGCGCGCCTGCAGCTCACCTTCGCCGGCGACCGCTGGGTCATGGTCGACGCCGCCGAGGGCCGCGCGTGGATCTCGGGCCTGCCGGAGCCCGTCGACCTCGACGTCGAGGCCGACGCCGAGGTGCAGCAGGGTGCCGGGGCCGCGGCATCCGTCGTCATCGCCGACTCGGCCGGACTCGTCGAGCTGCCGCTCGACGGGGGAGGGTCGGAGCGCATCGTCGACGCGGCCGGAACCCCCGCGCAGCCCATCGTCGTCGACGGCTCGATCGTGGCCGCGTGGCTCTCGCTCGACGGCGGCGGCATCTGGACGAGCACCGCGCGCGAACTCGTGCCGCTCGACCTGCCCGAGGGCGAGCTCGGCGGCGATGGGCCGCAGGCCGTCACGCCGGTGCTGCGCGGCAACGGCGACCGCGCGGTGCTCAACGAGACCACGTCGGGACTCGTGTGGACCGTGCCGGACGGGCGACTCGTGCCGCTCGAGCAGTGGTCGCTCGACGACGAGATCGAGGACCGCGTCGGCACCGAGGACGTCGAGGACCTCGCCAGACAGGAACCCCCCGTCGCCGTCGCCGACCGCTTCGGCGTGCGAGCGGGCGCGCAGGTCGAGCTCCCCGTGCTCCTGAACGACCACGATCCGAACTCGAAGGACGTGCTGACGGTCGACCCGGCCTCGATCTCGGGCGGCCTCGCCGACCCCGCGTTCGGAGACCTCGTGCTCACCGCGAACGACCAGACCCCCGCCGTGCGGGTGCGAGCGACATCCGGATCGACGACCTTCGGTTATGCCGCGACCGACGGGTCGGCGAGCTCGGCGCCCACGGGCGTCACCCTGACCGTCATCCCCGACGACGTGAACTCTGCGCCCGTCTGGTGCGGCGTCGACGCGTGCACCCAGAAGTGGCCGACCCCCCAGCTCATGCCGGGCGGCACGGCGCTCGTCTCGGTGCTGTCGGGCTGGGTCGACCCCGAGGGCGACCCGTTCGTGCTCGCCGACGCGCAGCCCGTCGACCCCTCGGCACCCGTCTCGGTCGTGCCGATGTCCGACGGCCGTGTGGCGATCCGGCACACCGACCCCAACGCCGCGACCGACAAGGTGCAGGTGCGCATCACCGTCGTCGACGCGTTCGGCGCCGAGGCCGAGGCGACGCTCGACCTCCGCGTGACGTCGACGGCCGCGCTCGAGGTCGCCCCCGTCGCGGTCACCGCCGGCGCAGGCGAGACCGCGATCGTGCGCATCGCCGACCACGTCAGCGGCGGGTCGGGGTCGATGCGGCTCCTCGACGCCGTGCCCACCGCGACGGCGGCCAGCGGGGGCCTCACCGTCGTGCCGAACACCGCGGGCGGCGAGGTCGAGCTGAGCGCCGCCGAACCCGGCGCCTACCTCGCGACCTTCACGGTGCAGGATGTCGTGACCCGCGCCGAGCAGACCGCGACGATCCGCGTGACCGTCGCCGCGGCCGGCGCCCCGCTCGCGCTCGCGCCGATGACCGCGTTCGTGCGCGTCGGCGAAGACGCCATGATCGACGTGCTCGGCGCCGTGCAGAACACGAGCGGACGCGTGCTCGTCGTCACCGGGGCCGTCTCGACGACGCCGGAGCTCGACGTCGGCGTCGTCGCCCAGTCGCAGGTGCGCGCGACCGGCACGACCCGCGACGGACGGCCCGGGCTCGTCGGCCGTGCCCGCGTGAGCGTCGCCGACGGCGCGGGCGCGACCGCGGTCGGCGACCTCAGCGTGTTCCTCGTGGCGCCCTCGGTCGGACTCAGCCCGATCGCGATGCCCGACACGGTCACCATGCGGGTCGGCGAGCTCATCTCGATCCCCGTCACGGCGAACGACGTGAGCCCGCGCGCCGAGCGGCTCGTCGTGCACGCCGACGTCACCTCCTCCGGCACCGACGGCGAACTCGCCTTCGCGGCCGATGACCAGGTGCGCTACCTCGCGCCCTCGAAGCCCGGAACGTACGAGCTCGGCTACGCGGTCGGCCTCGAGCAGGCGCCCGACCGGCTCGACCACTCGACGGTCACCGTCACGGTGCTGCCCGACGGCGCGAACCGCGACCCCCAGCCGCATCCGCTCGTCGCACGCGTGCTGAGCGGCCAGAGCGTGCGGATCCCCGTGCCGTCGACCGGCATGGACCCCGACGGCGACCGCACCGTGCTCACCTCGGTGACGCAGCCCGAGGCGGGCCTCGGCATCGCGACCATCTCGGCCGAGGGCGACGCGATCGTCTACACCGCTCCGGCGGCCGGCACCGGGTCCTCCCAGCCCGCGTTCGAGTACACGGTGCGCGACGCCTCCGACGCGGTCGGCACGGGCACGGTGCGCGTCGGCGTGCTGACGGCCGCGGTGACGGATGCCGCGCCGGTCACGTTCAGCGACTACGTGCGCGTGCAGCAGGGTGCTGCCTCTCCCGTGACGGTGCAGCCCACCGGCAACGACCTCGACCCGGCGCAGGGCGAGCTGGAGCTCGTGAGCCTGGTGCCGAACGCGCCCGAGGGCAGCACCGAGCACGAGCGGCTCGCGGGGCTCGTCGACGGCTCGACCTCGCTCGCCGACGACCGCATCGTGCTGCGTCCGGGCGACGTGGCCGGCACCAACTCGTACCGGTACACCGTGCGCTCCGAGCGCTCGTCGAGCACGGCCGAGGGGCTCATCGTGGTCAGCGTGACCGAGGCGGAGTCGCCCGACGCGCCGCTCGTGTCCGACACGGTCGTCACCGCACGCTCGCGCGCCGACCTGCCCGATGCCGGCCTCGACGTCGTCGCCGGGCACGTCGTGTGGGCCTCCGGCGACCTCGACGCGCTCGAGGTCGAGATCTGGAACGGCTCCGGCGGTGCCGAAGGCGCGGGCGGAGCGGGTGTCGCGGGCGACGGGTACCGCGTCGAGGGCCACCGCATCATCGGGCCGCTCACGGCCGACGGAGGGCTCGTGCCGTTCCGCGTGCACGGCCCCGACCGCGCCGGCCGCGAGGCCGAGGCATTCGGGTTCCTCGTGGTGCCCGCGAGCGACGACCTGCGCGTGCAGGTTCGCGCCGACCTCGAGCCGCTCGAGGTGAAGGAGGAGCAGAAGGTCGCGTTCGACGTGCGCGACCTCCTCGACCTCCCCGCCGGCGACCCCGTCGAGGTCGACGCCGGCAGCTACCTGGTGCAGCGCGCGACCGCCTCGTGCGCGTCGGTCGCGGGCGGCGGCGCCGAGTACGCGGCCGGGTTGGACGCCCCGTGGAGCGACGTCTGCCTCGTGCCGGTGCGACTCGACGGGCAGTCCGCGTGGTCGTGGGTCGGCGTGCCGATCGCGATCGTGCCGAAGGACCCGCAGGCGATCCTCTCGGCGGTCAGCCGCACGGTCGCTCCCGGCGCGACCGAGAGCGTGAAGCTCTACGAGGAGATGACCACGTGGGAGGGCGGCCGCGAAGGCGACCGCTCCAAGCTCGACTACGCCGTCTCCGGCTCGGGCGGCGCGTTCCTCGTGACGCAGGCGGGCGACACGGTGACCTTCGAGGCCAGGGCCGACGCCCGACCCGGCACCCGTGAGACGGTCACCGTGAGCGTCGGCGCGTTCGGCGGCCTCACCTCGGCGATCACGCTCGTCGTCGGGCAGGCGCCGGCCGATGCGCCGCGCGGCGCCGTGTTCAGCACGCAGTGCTCGGTGAACCAGGGGGCGTCGTGCACCGTGCAGGTCGTCGGGCTCTCGGGCGAGTACGACCCCTTCGCGGGCAAGACCGGTGCCGGCCTGAAGCTCACCGGCCTCGGCTCCGGCGCCGCGAACTGCCAGGTGGCGACCGTGCGTGCGAGCGACGACCGCTCGATCACGGTCACCTGGCCGACCGGGCAGAACGCGTTCGGCGGAGAGTGCGTCGTGCCGTTCGCGGTCGCCGATGCCCAGGGCCGCCCCGGCACCGGGCGGGTGACCGTCGACCTGCTCGGCCTGCCGCAGCCGCCGGCCTCGATCTCGACCGCCGACTACTCCGAGTCGAGCGTGACGCTCGAGGTCTCGCTCGGCGAGGCGATGCGCGCGCACCCCGCGGTGACCGGCGTCGAGATCCTCGAGGGCGGCCGCACGGTCGCGGCCGACTGCGGTCCGAGCGCCCCCGGCACGTGGTGGTGCCGCATCGCGGGCCTCACGCCGGGTGAGCGGCACGATTTCGCCGCCCGCGCCGTCAACAGCGTCGGAACCTCGTCGAGCACGAACGCGGTCACGACGTGGAGCTATCGCGCCCCCGCCATCACCGCCGTCTCGATCGACCCCGTCTACCGCGCGGGAACGACCTCGACCTCGACGGGCGTGGCCGAGGTGCGCATCTCCGCCGATCGCGACGCCCGGTCGTTCCGGGTGCAGGAGACCGGCCAGGTCATCGAGCGTCGGGGCTCGACGACCGTCGCCGACCTCGTGCTCGCGCCGGGGCCGCACATGATCACCCTCGTGCCGGCGAGCATCTTCGAGCCGCCGACCGGTCGAGGCGGCAACGAGGGCGGCGTCGTCGCGACCCCCGTGACCGTCGCGGGCGCGCCGTTCCTCGACCCGAACCGCATCGAGGCCACCGCGACGACGAACTCGTCGCTCGCGATCTCCGGCGTCGGCCTCTCGAGCAACCAGAGCTCGAGGTCGAGCGAACTCGTGTACTTCGCGTGGCGCGACGGCGGCGAACCTCAGTGCTGGGCCGACGACGGCGGCGACCTCGCCTACGACGCGAGATCGGCGGTCGTGTCATCGGCGCCGGCCATCGGCGGCCTCTCGGAGTACCAGCAGTACCGGGTCAAGGCGTGCGGCTCGAACGGCTACGGCGTCGCGTCGTCGGGCACCGCCGACGTCTTCCTCTACACGATGGTCGAGGCGCCCACCGGCGACGCGAGCTACACCGTCGCGACCACGCCCTCGGGCGGCGGCGACGCCTACGGCTACGGCCTGACCGGTCCGAACCTCACGGCGCTGTCGAACTTCCGCCTCGAGTACCGCTCCGACCTCACGGGCTGGACCACCGACTTCGCCTCCGCCGTCGGCGAGTGGGCGAACCCCGGCCAGGTCTACGTCAGGCAGTGCCACGAGCGCGGTCGGTCATACTGCTCGAACGAGCTCCCCGTCACCGCGAACACGGCCCCGTCGCCGGTCTCGGTCACGTTCAACGGCGGATGCCTCGCGGCCCCCGCAGACACTGCGGCCGTCACGCTGTTCGAGGTCGGCGCGAACGTCTCCGCCGCTGCGTCCGGCTCGGCCGTGATCCGCAACTGGACGGTGCCCGACCCGGCGGCCCCGCTCGCGGTCACGTACGACCTGGTGTTCACCGGGGCGTTCGCCGACCTGACCTCGATCGCACGCACGGGCACGCTCTGCCCGCCGCCGGACCCCGAGCCGACCGACCCTCCCACGACGACGCCGGCCGCACCGCCGGCCGCACCGCCGGCCGCGCAATGACCCGCGCCATCGACGCCGGCCGCCACGCGGTATCCGCTCGCCGAAGCCCCAAAGCCCTGAAGACCCACAAGAACGTTGAAGACCCCACGACGTTGAAGACCACCCGAGAGGATCACCGACCGTGACGATCGCACCCGAGCAAGCCGCCTGGTTCGCCGAGACGTTCTCGCTCATCGCCGACAACGTCGAGCAGGCCGTGCTCGGCAAGCGGCACGTCGTCGAGCTCGTGCTCGCGACGGCCGTGAGCGGCGGGCACGTGCTGCTCGAGGACGCCCCGGGCACCGGCAAGACGGCGCTCGCGCGCGCGATCGCCGAGACGGTCCACGGCACCTCGTCGCGCGTGCAGTTCACGCCCGACCTGCTGCCCGGCGACATCACCGGCATCACCGTCTACGACCAGAAGGCCGGCAGGTTCGAGTTCCATGCCGGGCCCGTGTTCGCGAACGTCGTGCTCGCCGACGAGATCAACCGCGCGAGCCCGAAGACGCAGTCGGCGCTGCTCGAGGTCATGGAGGAGGGCAACGTCACGATCGACGGCGTCACCCGCCCGGTCGGCAACCCGTTCCTCGTCATCGCGACGCAGAACCCGATCGAGCAGGGCGGCACCTACCGCCTGCCCGAGGCGCAGCTCGACCGGTTCTCGATCAAGACGTCGATCGGCTACCCCGACGAGGCCTCGACCATGCGGATCCTGCAGGCCGTCGGCGCACCGAAGCCGAAGCTCGAGGCGATCGTCGGCACCGACACGATCGTCGCGATGACCGAGCTCTCGCGCGGGGTCTACGTCAACCCGATCGTGTCGGACTACATCATGCGCATCGTCGACGCGACCCGTCGCGCGAGCGAGGTGCGACTCGGCGTGAGCGTGCGCGGGGCGATCGCGCTCTCGAAGCTCGCCATGGCATGGGCCGCCGCCGCGGGGCGCACGTACGCCACCCCCGACGACGTGCGCAGCCTCGCCGTCGCGGCGCTCGCGCACCGCCTCGTGCTCGAGCCCGAGGCCGAGTTCGACGGCGTCACCTCGGTCGCCGTGATCAACCAGATCCTGCTCGACGTGCTCGCTCCCCGGGAGAACGGGGTGGCGTGACCGAGCCCAGCCCGCTCCTCCGCGAACCCGCGATCACCGACACGGTCACCTCGACCCGTGGCGTCACGGTCACGAGGTTCGCGCAGACGCGCCGTGGCCGTGTGGCCTCGGGCGCCGCTCGAGCGCGCCGTGGGGTGCGCTCGGTGGTCGGCGCGCTCGTGCGCGCCCGCGACTGGGTGCGCGAGACGGTGTCGCCCGCCGGGCTGCTGCTCGTCGCGACCGTGCTCGGCGGTGCGGCGGCGGGGGCCGCGTTCGGCTGGTTCGAGGCGTGGGTCATCGCGGCGATGTCGGCGAGCCTGCTGCTCGTCTGCGTGCCGTTCCTGCTGGGTGCGCACGACTATCGCGTGCGGCTCGACCTCGATCGCGACCGCGTCGTCGCGGGCTCCGAGATCGTCGGCACGCTCGACCTCGTGAACCGCGGCTCGCGCCCGTCGATGCCGAGCGTGGTCGACATCCCCGTCGGCCGGGGGCTCGTCGAGGCGCACATCCCGCTGCTGCGGGGCGGTGCGCATCACGAGGAGCGGCTCGTGATCGCCGCGCAGCGCCGAGGAGTGATCGACGTCGGCCCGATGACCGTCTCGCGCGGCGACCCCCTGCGGCTGCTCCGCCGGGAGATGCGCTGGCCCGAGGTGCAGCGCGTGCACGTGCACCCCGTGACCGTCGCGCTGCCGCCGTCGAGTGCGGGCCTGATCCGCGACCTCGAGGGGGCGCCGTCGGCGGCGCTCGTCGACGCCGACCTGTCGTTCCACGCCGTGCGCGAGTACGTCCCCGGCGATTCGCAGCGCCACGTGCACTGGAAGTCCACGGCACGCACCGGCCGGCTCATGGTGCGCCAGTACGAGGAGTCCAGGCACGCGCGCATCGCCGTGCTGCTCGACCTCGACCTCGACGGCTACTCCGACGACGACGAGTTCGAAACCGCCGTGAGCGCGGCCGCCTCGCTCGGCGTGCAGGGCGTGCGCGAGGGACGCGACGTGCTCGTCGGCGTCAGCTCCGAGCTCGACACCGCCGACCGCGGCGCCGTGCAGGCGATGCGCTCGCTGCCGACGGTCACCCCCCGCTCGCTCCTCGACGGCGTCTCGGCACTGCAGGGCGGTTCGGCTGCGGGCACCGGGGCGCGCGTCATCCGTCTCGAATCGGTGGCGACCCTCGTGGCCCAGTCCTTCGGCGACCTCTCGATCGCGTTCCTCGTGACGGGCTCGCTCGTGGAGCTGCCGCGCCTGCGCCGTGCGGCCATCACGCTGCCGCCGGGCATCACGGTGGTCGCGGTGCGCTGCGAGCCCGAGGCCGAGCCCACCGCGCGGCACTCGCGCGAGCTGACCGTGCTGACGATCGGGCGCCTCGACGACCTGCCCCAGCTGCTCGCCCGCGGAGCCGTGCGATGAGCGGCGCGACGAACGTCTCGAACGCGTCGGGCTCGACGCGCGGTGCGTCGGGTGGTTCGGGTCGCCGTGACGCGCTCGGCATCGCCTACGTGGTCGTCGCCGGCGCGCTCGCGACCCTCGCGGCCTGGCCGATCTACGAATCGGTGCGGATGCCGGTGGCGGCCACGGCCGGCATGCTCGCCGGGATCGGGCTGGCGTGGGCCGCCCGCCGCCTGCCGGTCGGCGGCACCGCGCGCGCACTGCTGCTCGCGCCCATGACGGCCGTGGTCTTCGCGCTCATCGTCGTGCCGGTCGCGATTCCGAGCGCCGTGGGAGCACCGACGGTGTGGCTGCGCGGCATCGTCGACGGGTTCGTGGGCGTCGTCGTCGGCTGGAAGCAGCTGCTCACCCTTTCGCTGCCGCTCGGCGAGTACCAGGCGGTGCTCGTGCCGTTCCTGCTCGTGATGCTCGTCGGCACGCTGGTGGCCGCACTGCTCGTCGCGCCCGACCGTCGGGCGTCGCCGTTCGCGGTCGTCGTCGGTCTCGGCATGTCGGGCTTCGGGCTCGCGTTCGGGTCGAGCGCGCTGAGCGACGCGGTCCTGATCGGTCCGGTGGCGGTGCCCGCGCCGCGGGAGCTCGTCGTCGCCGTCGGCGGGGTCGTCGCGGCACTGGCGTGGTTGCTGCTGCGCTCGCGTTCGATGCGTGCGGTCGCGCTGCGCCGCGCTTCCGCCGACACGGTGCAGCGCTCGAGCCTCACGGGGTGGTCGGCGTTCAGGCGGCGTTCGCTCGCGACGGCGCTCGTGCTCGTCGCACTCGTGGCGGGGGCCGTGGTCACGCCGGCCGCCGCGGGATTCGCGCAGCGCGAGGCGTTGCGCGACCGCGTCGACCCAGAGGTCGTGCTGCGTCAGACCGCGACCCCGCTCGCCGCCTACCGCTCGGCGTTCACCGGCGCTCGCGTCGACGAGCCGTGGCTCGCGCTCGAGGGCGACACCAGCGGGGTCGGGCGACTGCGCCTGGCGACGCTCGACGCGTACGACGGCGAGACGTTCCACGTGGCATCCGGCGACGACGACCTGGGCGACGACACCGCCGCGTCGCATTTCAGCCGGCTGCCCCGCGCTGCGGTCAAGGCACGCGGCGATGTCGAGTTCTCCGTCGCGGTCGAGTCCGGGTACTCGGGCATCTGGGTGCCGGCGCCGCAGGGCCTCCGGGCCGCACCGGATTTCACGGGTGCGCGCGCCGCGACGCTCGACGACGGCTTCCACCGCTCCGGCGACGGCGCGACCTCCATCGACATCGCGAAGGTGCCGGGCAGCGCCGGGTCTGCTGCGGCGCCGGCCGGTGCATCGACTTCGGGCTCTGCCGCGCAGGCTCCGGATGCCGCCGCGCAGGCCGTCTCGGGCACCCGCGGCCTCGTGGCCGGCGACGAGTACCGGCTCGTCGCGTCGCCCGACCCCTCGGCCGAGCTCGACGAGCCCGGCGCGACGCCGCTGCTCGACGCCGAGGCGTATCCGGCGCTCGCCGCGTGGATCGAGCTGCAGGAGCAGCCCGACACCTCCGAGGGATTCCTCGAGCTCGTGCGGCGCCTGCGCGACCGTGGCTACCTCAGCCACGCCGCCGCAGACGGCCCCGACGCCGCGGGCTGGATCGCCGGGCTCGGGGGCGGCTACACGTTCATCCCGAGCTACTCGGGCCACTCGAAGGCGCGCATCGAGGCGCTGTTCACGCAGCTCGTCGATCAGCAGCGACTGGCCGGCCCCGAGGCATCCGACGCCGCACTCGTCGCGGGCATCGGCGACGACGAGCAGTTCGCCGTCGCGGTCGCGCTGCTGGCCCGCGCTCTCGGCTACGACTCGCGCGTGGTGCTCGGCTTCCGGCTCGCCGGGTCCGACGAGGTCCCGGGCGTCGCGACCTGCACCGAGGTCTGCGCCGGCGGCGCCCTCGCGGTGTGGGCCGAGGTGTCGGGCGCGGCCGCCGGGGCCGAGGGCTCAGCGGTGTCCGCCGCCTGGACGCCGATCGACGCCACGCCCCAGTACGAGGTCGCGCCGAGCCTGATCCGCGAGGGCGAGCAGCTGCCAGAGCACCCGACCACGCCCGACCGGCCCGAGACGGCGACCATCGATCCGCCGTCGGCGCAGAGCGAGTCGAGCGACGCCGACGCCGCGCCCGCCGGCGACGATGCGGCCGGACTGGTGGCCATCGCCGCCTGGGTGCGGTGGACCGCCCTCGGCGTCGCCGCGCTGGCGCTCCTGCTGCTGCCGCTGCTCGTGCTCCTCGTCGCGAAGGGTTCGCGTTCGCGCCGCCGCCGCCGTGAGCCGCTCCCCGAGGTGCGCATCCTGGGCGCCTGGGACGAGCTGATCGACCTCTACGTCGACCATGGGGTGCTCGAGGCCGAGCTCGGCAGCCGCGGTGGCACGGCACGCGCGGCCGGTCGCGCCGGCGCGACCGCGCTCGCCGGTATCGTCGAACGAGCCGTGTTCGCCGGAGACCCGCCCGATGTCGACGACGCGGCCGCAGCCTGGGCGATCGTCGATGCCGAGCGGGCCGAGCTCACGGCTCGCGCGCGGGCACGACGCCGGGTGGCGGCCCGGCTCTCGTTCGCCTCGCTCGTCAGAACCGTCACCCCCGACCGCGCCGCACTCGAGGAGCCAGCCCGATGACCCCCGCAGACGCCCAGCAGCTCGCCGCCGTCACCATGACCATGGTCGCCGTCTCGTTCATCCTCGGCATCGGCTTCTACGTCTGGTACTCGGTCATGCTCGCGAAGGTGTTCTCGCAGGCCGGCCTGACCCCGTGGTCGGCCTGGGTGCCGGTGTACAGCCAGATGCAGGTGTTCCGCCTCGGCGGGCAGAACCCGTGGCTCGCGCTGCTCCTGTACGTGCCGATCGTGCAGGTCGCCGGACTCGTGTTCCAGGTCATGGCCCTCCACCGCATCAGCGGGCAGTACTGGCGGGGCGTCGGCACGACCGTGCTCGGCGTGCTGCTGCCTCCGGTCTGGGCGACGGTGCTCGCGACCGGGCCGTCGCCGGATCCAGAGCGCGGGCGGATGCCGGTGCGCGGTGCCTCGACCGGAGCGATCCCGCCCGTGGCGCCCGGCGGTCCGCTCGCGGCCTCCGTCGCGGCGGTCGCCGCGGGTTGGCCCGCTCCGGCCGCTCCCGGCGCGCATGCCGCGCCCGCGATCGTGCCCGCCCCGCGGATCCAGCCGGCCACGCCGGTCTCGCCGGTCTCGCATGCGGCGCCCGCCCCAACGGCGGCCGCAGCGCCCTCCGTTCCGCCCGTCGCGCCGGCGATCGAACGGGTGCCGCGCATCCCGGGTCGGATCGAGCCGCTCCCGGTCATGCCCGCGACATCCGCGAGTCAGCTGAACGCCGAACGCGTCGCGCCGGCCGTCGCGCCGGCCGCCACGTCGGGGCTGCCCGCCTGGGCGGCACCGGCTGCAGGGCCGGGCCTGCCCACCCTGCCGCCCTTCGCGCAGCCGGTCCCGACGGACCCGTTCGCCGTGGCGGAGGAGACCGCCCTCGCGGCGCCGAAGACCCCTGCCGAACCGCAGGCCTTCGCCGAGCCGCACACCGCCGGAACCGTCGTCTCGGGCGAAGACGACCTCGAGGACGACCTGCTCGACCGCACGATCGTGGTCGCGCGCAAGCCGATCGTGACCTGGCGCCTCGTGGCCGAGGGAGGCGAACCGCTGCGCCTGGCCGGATCCGTCGTGCTGCTCGGCCGCAACCCCCGCGCCGCGAACGCCGAGGCGGGGGAGCAGCGCCTCGTCGTGCCCGACCCGAGCCGCACGCTGTCGAAGACGCACGCCGTGCTGAGCCTCCACGGCGAGCAGTGGAGCATCACCGACCTCGACTCGACCAACGGCGTGCTCGTGCCCGACTGGGAGGGCATCGACCGGCTGCTCGATCCGGGCGTGCCGACCCCGGTTCCCGACCGGTTCGTGCTCGGAACGCTGAGCGTCCGCATCGAACGCGACCCGCCGGCCACCGGCATCCCCAGTCGATGAGCCCGCACGAGGTGCAGCTCGCCTTCGCGTCCGCGACCGACGTGGGGCTCGTCCGCCGCGCCAACGAAGACTCGGCGCTCGCGGAATGGCCCGTGTTCGCCGTCGCCGACGGCATGGGGGGCTACGAGGCCGGCGATCGCGCGAGCGCCGCCGTCATCGCCGCGTTCCGAGCGCATGTGGTCGGCAGCCCGATCGGCAGTATCGAGCAGGTGCGGGCGGCACTCGCCGAGGCGACCTCCTCGGTCGCGGCGGTCGCCGAGACCACCGAGCGGGGCGCCGGCAGCACGATCGCGGGCGTCGCCCTCGTCGACGACGAGGGCGAGCCGGCTTGGCTGGTCTTCAACGTCGGCGACTCGCGCGTGTACCGCCACCACGGCACCGAGCTCGAGCAGGTCACGGTCGACCACTCGCTCGCGCAGGAGCTCGTGGACGCCGGCGAGCTCCGCCCCGAGGATCGCGACGGGTTCGCCCAGCGCAACGTCATCACGCGTGCGATCGGCGGGCCGGACAGCACGGCCGACAGCTGGCTGCTTCCCGTCGTGAACGGCGAGCGGCTGCTGATCTGCAGCGATGGGCTCACCGGCGAGGTCAGCGACGAGGCCATCCGCGCGACCCTCACCATGGGCGGACGTGCCGAGTCGGTCGCCTCAGCGCTCGTGCAGCGTGCACGCCAGGCCGGCGGCCGCGACAACATCACGGTCGTCGTCGTCGACGTGATCGCGGGCGGCGTCGATGAGCCGACGGATGCCACGACGGGGGTCGTTCGAGGAGCGGGCGCCGCGGCATCCGATGACGACCACACGACGATCCCCGTGCGGGGGCGTGCATGAGTGCCGTGAATCCGCGCGAACTGCTCGCCGCGGACCTCGAGGCCGACGAGACGATCGTGGTCGCCCGCCGCCCGTTCACCATCGGTGCGCCGCCGCCCGGGCCAGGGGCCGAAGTCGAGCCTGCAGTCGAGCCTGCCGCAGTGTCCGAGGGCGACGAGTTCGACGAGACGATCGTGGTGAGCCGCGTCCCGTCCGGTGCGGCACCGGCGGATCCGCACCTCGATGCCGACGAGACGATCGTCGTCCAGCGCACGGGACCAGCACCCGCGGCCGCCGCCGCGGCCGACGCCGACGAGACGATCGTCGTCCAGCGCACGGGCCCGGCTCCAGCGGCCCCGGATGCCGCCGACCAGACGGTCGTCGTCGAGCGCACCGTCGTGCGTGCGACGCCGCTGCCGACCGATGCCCCCGACGGGGTCATGAACGCGCCGACCCGGCGAGGGCGGCGCGTGGCGCCCGCGCCCGTATCCGAAGACGTGCTGAGCACGGCGGAGGTCGGGCGCGGACCCGGGCTGCTCGAGCATTACGCCGCACGGCCGATCGAGGTCGCGGCGCCCCCGCTTCGCACGTTCGCGGGCGGCGCCGACCCCACCCGTGACCCCGCGCAGGCGCTGCCGTCGGTCGCCCGTCGTTCGCGTCGGTCCGCGCTCGTCGTGCTGGCCGCCTTCGGGTCGTCGTGCGTGCTCGCCGTGATCGGCCTCGCGGTCGTCGTGGTGCTCGCCTTCGCGGGCTGAGCCCGACGGGGAACGTCGGCGACGCGAGAGAGGACCCGGCGCGGAGCGCGTCAGGCGAAGAGGAAGAGCACGAAGCCGATGAGCGGCAGCGTGCCCTGGACCAGGGCGGGCCGCAGGTACCCGCGGCCGGTGGTCGTGAGCACGGCCGCCGCGAGGGCCATGCACGCCGTCGAGAACAGCACGAGCGCGCGCCCGGCCTCGTCGACGCCCGACCACACGAGGATCAGTCCGAGCGCGGCGCCGATGCCGAGGAACAGGTTGTAGAACCCCTGGTTGTAGGCCATGGGCTTCGTGATGTCGGCGGCGGCCTGGTCGGCGACGCCGAACGTCTTCCACGTCTTGGGCCGGGTCCACAGCACGCTCTCCAGCAGGAAGATGTAGCCGTGCAGCAGTGCGGCGAGGGCGACGAAGACGCTGGCGATGACGAGCATGTCGCGATCGTACCGAGCCGATGCCGCGCACCGGGCCGGGCGCGCGGGCGACCGCCGGCAGGTGTGGTCAGCGCGGCGACGTCTCGGGTTCGACGGCGACGGCGACCTCCCTGCCGAGGAACCGTTCGAGTTCGACGACGGATGCCGCGAGCGCGCGTTCCCGGTCGGGCGTGAACGCCATCCACGGAACGATGCGCACGGTCGGCGTGCCCGACGCCTGCGGCGGTGCCCACCGGCCGACCATGACGCCGTCGAGCATGAGCGCATGCAGCGGGAACTCCGCATGCAGGCCGTGGTCGCCTGGGCGGTGCAGGTAGGCCCGCGGCGGCGCGTAGCCCATGATGTACTCGTCGTACGCCTGCAGCAGGTCGACGCGTGGTGAGGGTTCCGGGTGGCTCGTGCCTGACGCCGGGCCGTCGAGCGCGGCCGCCTCGACGAGGTGGGCGACCCCCTCGACGTCGACCGTCGCGATCGGCCGGCCACCGGCATCCGCTCGCTCGATCGCCTCGACGAAGGCGCGTCGCGTGTCGGCGAGCGTGAACCCCGACCAGGTCGCGAAGTCGCGGTCGGTCACGGGGCCGCGCGAGGCGATGAACCTCGTCGCCAGTTCGACGAGCGCATCGTCGCGATCGCGCGGCGACGAGGGCGGCACCCGCTCGTCGAACGCGGCGTACGTGCGCTGCTTTCCCGCGTTCGCGCCGCTGATGACGACGCGCTCCAGTTCGGCGCGCATGAGCACGTAGACCATCGGCACCCCGGTGGACGGCAGGCCGGCGCTCGCGAGCGCGGCGGTGAGCTCGGCCCGCGTGCGATGGCCGTCGGCGACCGCCGTCGCCACGACGTCGACGGCGCGCGCGGCGACCTCGCCCTCGACACCGGTCGTCCGGTACATCGACCCATTCGCGCGGTGCACGCGCTCGGCCGAGAGTTCGAGCACCCACCGCGCGTCGTCGGGATGCAGGAAGTGCCAGGTCGGCCGCAGCACGTGCGTGCGGAGGATGCGACCCGCATCGAGGTCGGCGAGGGTCGCCGCGGCATCCGGCCTCGACTCGGGAGGCACCCGTTGCGCGAGCCCCCACTGCGCGGGCACGAACTCCTGCGCCTGCACCGCCCCGAACCGTCCCACCGACTCGGCCGCGGACGCGTCGAACGGATGCCGCAGTCCCTGTACGCGGAGCCGCAGGTCGCGGAGCGCGGCGAGGTCCACGCCTACGACACGTCCCTCCGCCAGGTCGTGAGGCCGCCGATGAGCGTGGTCACGAGGCCGATGCCGAACAGCACCAGGCCGCCCTGCCACCACTCGAGGGTCTCGGCGGAGCCGATCGCCGCCACCGTGTAGAACGAGGCGCCGACGAGCGCATCGCTCGCCGCACCCGGGAGGAACTTGCCGATGCCCGCGGTCACGTCGTTGAGCGAGGCGGCGAGCCGCACGATCGGCTCGACGAACTGCGTGAACGCGATCACGATGACGATCGCGGCGACCTGATTGGTCACGAGCGAGCCGAGGCCCACGCCGATCGTGCCCCACAACGCCATCGCGAGCACGCCACGACCGATCAGGGCCCACGTGTCGGGCGAGTCGAGCGCGGTGTCGATGCCGAACGCCGCCAGCGCACCCGCGCCCGCGCCGACCGTGGCCGCGAACGCGAGCACGCCGAGCCCCGCCCCGACGATCAGCTGCGACACGTACTTCGCCCACAGCACCGTGGCACGGTGCGGCTGCACGAGGAAGGTCGGCGTCAACGTCTTGTGCCGGAACTCGGTCGTCACCGCGAGCGCGCCGAAGAGCACCGGGAACACGTAGCCGATCGACGACGCGAAGCTGTAGACCAGCGGCGCCAACCCGTCGGTCGGCAGCGGCGTCGAACTCGCTCCCGCAGCAGCCGTGGGGTTGTCGGTCGCCCAGCCGAGGAACGCGCCGAAGCCGCCCGCCGAGAGGGCCACGTAGCCGACGAGCAGGAGCGTGAGCAGCCACCACATGCGGGTGGTGAAGACCTTCTGGAACTCGGAGCCGAGTGCGCGGATCATGCCATCACCCCTTCGCTCCGTCGGCGGGCGCGTCTGGTGCGTCCGGCGCGACCGGAGGGTCGGGTGGGCCCGGCTCGGCGGAGGCGGCGGATGCATCGGGCGCTGGAGTCGCATCGGGCGCTGGAGTCGCATCGGGCGCTGGGGTCGGGTCTTCGGCGTGGGTGCCCGCGACATCCGGCGTCTCGAGATCGAGGTCGACGTGATCGACCTCGCCGCTCACGAGCGCGAGGAACGACTCCTCGAGACCGGACTTCAGGCGGTACAGCGACTTGAGCTCGACGCCGCCGACGTAGGCCGCGTGCCCGACGAGTCCGGGGTCGGGCTCGGCGACGATGAAGCCGTTGCGCCCCTCGGTGAACTCGAGGCCCGCCTGCGCGAGCGCCGCCGAGAGCCTGGGCCGGTCGGGGGAGTCGGCGATCGTGCGCGGCGCCGACTCGAGCTCGAGGCTCGAGAGCGTGCCGGTCTTGGCGAGCCGCCCGCGCGAGATGATCACGACGTCGTCGACGCTCTGCTGCACCTCGCTCAGCAGGTGCGAGCTCACGAGCACCGTGCGACCGTCTTGCGCGAGCCGCTGCAGGAACAGGCGGATCCACTTGATGCCCTCGGGGTCGAGGCCGTTGATCGGCTCGTCGAGCACGAACACCGACGGGTCGCCGAGCAGCGTGAACGCGAGCGCCAGGCGCTGGCGCATGCCGAGCGAGTAGCCGCCGACGCGACGATCGGCGAACTCGGCGAGCCCGACCTGCTCGAGCACGATCGGAACCCGCGTCGACGGGATGCCGGCGGCCGTCGCCGTGACCTTGAGGTGGTTGCGCGCCGTTCGGCCGGGGTGGAAGCTCGCGTCGAGCGCGGCGCCGACCATCTCGAGCGGGCGTTCGAGCGCGTGGTACGGGGTTCCGCCGAACGTGGCGGTGCCGCTGGAGGCCTTCACGAGCCCGAGCAGCACGCGCAACGTCGTCGTCTTGCCGGCGCCGTTCGGGCCGAGGAACCCGGTGACCCTGCCGGGTTGCACCGTGAAGCTGAGGTCGTCGACCGCGGTCACGCTGCCGAAGTGCTTGCTGAGCCCCGTGATCTCGATGGGGATGCCGCTGTTCATGCGTTCTCCTCGTGGCCGGGGGCGTACGGGCCGCGCAGGCCGCACCCCCGCACGGCCCGGCGACGAGTCGCCTCCCGCTCACCCTAGCGAGCGAGGGCCGCGCGCGGCATCCGTCACGCGGGGGATTCGCCAGATGACGAGCTTTCCGCCGGTCGAGTAGGCGCGCAGCGCCGTATCGAGACCCTCACGCGAACCGCCGCTGGTCTCGATACGCTTCGCTACTCGACCGGCGTTCCGACCGGCGCGGCTCAGTTCAGCGGACGGATTCCGTCGGGCAGCACGCCCCCGAGGTAGAGGTCGGTCGCGAGGTCCTGCAGCGCGCCGAGTGCGACACGTTGCGTCGTCGGGCCGTACGAGAGGCGTGCGACGCCGAGCTCCTGCAGCCGTTCGGGAGCGGGAACGCCGGGCAGGCCGATGAGCGCGACCTTCAGCTCGCCGATGCCGGCGACCAGCTGGCGCACGACGTCTTCGCCGAAGATGCCGGGCACGAACACGCTCGTCGCGCCGGCGTCGAGGAACGCGCGACCGCGTTCGATGGCGTCGGCCACGTTGGCCTCGAGCGAGCGCTCGCGCCCGCGGACGAAGGCGTCGGTGCGCGCGTTCAGCGCGAACGGCACGCCCTCGGCCTCTGCGGCGGCGACGGCGGCGCTCACGGCCGCGACCGACTCGTCGAGCGGCTTCAGCTGGTCTTCGAGGTTCGCCCCGACGACGCCCTCGCCGATCGCGCGCCGCACGGTCTCGCCCGCATCGCCGAAGCCGGCGTCGAGGTCGGCGCTCACGGGCACGTCGACGGCACGGGCGATGCGGCCGACCATGTCGAGCATGAGGTCGAGGGGGATCTGCTCGCCGTCGGGGTACCCGAAGGTCGCGGCGATCGAGTGGCCCGCGGTCGCGAGGGCCTTCGTGCCGGGCAGTGCGGCGATGGCGCGCGCCGAGACCACATCCCAGACGTTCACCACCTGGAGGAGTTCGGGGTCGGTGTGCAGGCGGCGGAGTTCGGTTGCGCGTTCGGCGATCGTCATGCCTCCAGCGTATGTTCGCCGCGCGTGCCGGTGGCCGCCCGGGCCGGATCAGGTGCGGAACGGCGTGCTGCGCTACTCGACCGGCGTGCCGAGCGCGGCGGCGAGGCCGGCGACCAGCCGGTCGATGTCGTCGTCGTCGGTGTAGGGCGCGAGTCCGACGCGCAGGCCGCCCGCATCGCCGAGTCCGAGCCGCCGCGACGCCTCGAGCGCGTAGAAGTTGCTGCTCGGCGCGAGCACCCGCCCTGCGGCGAGCCGCTCCGTGACGACGGATGCCTCGTGGCCGGCGAAGCTCAGCAGCAGCGTCGGGGTGCGGCGGTCCGCCCGGGAGTGCAGCGTCACGCCGGGCAGCTCGGCGAGGGCGGCCTCGAGTCGCAGCCACAACCGCTCCTCGTGCTCGTGCAGGGCCGCGTACGACGCCTGCAGCCGCTCGCGGCGCGAGTGCGCGGCATCCGTCGCCTCCGACCCTGCGGCGTCGGGCCCCGAGGCGGCGAGCCCCGCGAGCACGTCGACCGCGGCCGTGACCCCGGCGAGCAGCTCGTAGGGCAGCGTGCCGAACTCGAAGCGCTCGGGCACGACATCCGTCGCCGGCAGCAGCTTGTCGGGCGCGATCGTCTCGAGCAGCTCGGGCCGGGACACGAGCACGCCGCAGTGCGGGCCGAGGAACTTGTACGGCGAGCACGTGAGGAAGTCCGCCCCGAGGGCATCGAGGTCGGGCAGCTCGTGGGCGCTGAAGTGCACGCCGTCGACCCAGACGAGCGCACCCACGGCGTGCGCGGCCGAGGCGATGGCCGCGACATCCGGCATCGTGCCGATGAGGTTCGACGCGGCCGTGACCGCGACGAGTCGTGTGCGCTCGCCGATGAGCGAGGTGACGGCCTCGACCGGGAGCTCGCCCGTCGAGGGATCGAACTCGGCCCAGCGCACGGTCGCCCCGACGCGCTCGGCGGCCTGCACCCACGGGCGGATGTTCGAGTCGTGGTCGAGGCTCGTCACGATCACCTCGTCGCCCTCGCCCCAGCCCTTCGACAGGTGACGGGCGAAGTCGTACGTGAGCTGCGTGGCGCTGCGCCCGTGCACGATGCCGCGCGGGTGCGCATTCGCGAAGTCGGCCATCGCGAGCCGGAACCCGTGCACCGCCGCCTCGGCGCGCTCCTCGGAGACGCCGATCGTTCCGCGGTTCGACAGCGGCCCGGTGAGCACGGATGCCACTGCCTCGCCGACGACCCGCGGCGTCTGCGTTCCGCCTGGGCCGTCGAACTGCGCCCACCCGCTCTCGAGCGACGGGAAGCCGGATCGGATGTGCGCGACGTCGTAGGCCATGCGGCGAGCCTAGGCCGATGCCACCCGGATAGCATGCAGTCATGAGCGGGGAGGGCTCCGAGGCATCCGCGCCGGTCGAACCGGCGACGGCGTCGAAGGCCGCGCCCACGCCGGCGCCCGAGCCCGTGCGCACCCGTCGGTACTCGATCAACGCCCTGCTCGACGGGTTCTTCTTCGTCTACGCGGGCGTCGCCGCAGTCTGGCTCGCCTGGCTCGTGCTCACCGAGTCGTTCTCGCTCGGATGGTGGGGCATCGCGTTCTTCGTGCTCTTCTGGCTCGTGCTCGCGTACCTCGTGCTGCCGCGCCTGCACCGGATCCTCACGACGATCTACGTGCCCGACTACTTCATGGGGCGCACGCGCACGAGCGACGGCCTGCTCGGCGACCCGGTCAACCTCGCCCTCGACGGCACCGAGGATTCGCTGCACGCCGTCATGGCCGCCGCGGGATGGACCAGGGCCGACGACGTCACGCTCGCGTCGAGCCGGCGCATCATCACCTCGACCATCACCCGCCGAAGCTACGACGAAGCCCCGGTCAGCCCGCTCTTCCTCTTCGGCAGGCAGCAGGACTTCGCCTACCAGCAGGAGGTCGAGGGCAACCCCGCCAGGCGCCACCACGTGCGGTTCTGGCGCACGCCCGACGGGTGGCTGCTTCCCGGCGGACGACGCGTCGACTGGCTCGCGGCCGGCACCTTCGACCGGTCGGTGGGCTTCTCGCTGTTCACGCTGCAGGTCACGCACAAGATCGACGCCGACACCGACGTCGAGCGCGACCACATCGTCGCGAGCGTGCTGGCGGCGGGTGTCGGCGCGCGCGTCGAGGTGCTCCGCGACTTCTCCACCGGCTACCACTCGCGCAACGGCGGCGGCGACACGATCACGACCGACGGCGACCTGCCCGTGCTCGAGCTCGATGCGGTTCCGGATGCCGCGGCATCCGCCTCGCCGACGTCGACCTCGACGTCGATCTCGACCTCGACCTCGGCGGAGGCCCCGTGAGCCCCGGGGCCGACCCCCGCAAGCGCGCGGCGTACGAGCCGCCGGTGCTGCTCGCCCAGCCGGTGCAGCCGCCGCCGAGCATGCCGCGGCCGGCGGCGACGACCCTCGGCGCGATCCTCGTGATGCTGCGCGTGCTCGCCGGCGTGATCTGGCTCGCGGCGCTCGCGATCACCTGGCGGCAGGTGGTCTACGACGAGGCGGGGCTCGCGGTCGTGCCGGGCAGCGAGGAGGACCACGCCCTCAACGGCGTGCTCATCGCGATCCTCGTGGTCGGCGGGCTCGGCCTGCTCGTCGTGGCCGGCTTCGGCCTCGCCGTGTACCGCGGCAGCAACGTGGCGCGACTGCTCGTGATGACGTTCACCTCGCTCAGCATCACGGCCGCCGCGATCGACTACTTCGCCGGCGGCGAGGACATCACGATCCGCACGACGCTGCTGACGCTCTCGCTCGACATCCTCGTGATGCTCGCGCTCTCGAGCCGCGTCGCGCGCGCCTACGCCCGGCGGCCTCGCCCGCCCCGGCAGCGTCGCACGGGCCGGCCACCGGTCGAGTAGCGAAGCGCATCGAGACCCGCCTGCGTTCGCCGGTCGAGTAGCGAAGCGTATCGAGACCCGTCCTCGACAGCAGCATGAGCCGCCCGACGTTCGGTAGGCGCCGGACATGACCGTCACGAATGGGACCAGCTTCCGAGAATGTCGGGATGGCCCATATGTACATCCTCCGATGCGGTGACGGTTCGTTCTACGTCGGCAGCACCCGAGACCTCGACCGTCGACTCGCCGAGCATGCAAGCGGGAATGGCGCTGCCTACACCCGCCGACGGCTTCCGGTCGAGCTGGTGTATCGACAGCAGTTCGATCGAATCGACGACGCGTACGTCGTGGAGAAGCAGGTGCAAGGGTGGAGTCGCGGCAAGCGCATGGCGTTGATCGCCGGGCGCTTCGATCTGCTTCCAGAACTGGCGAGGAAGCGGGTCTGAGAGAGAATCGGCGCTCGGCGGCGCTGGTCTCGATACGCTTCGCTACTCGACCGGCGTGAACCGTGCTGGTCTCGATACGTTTCGCTACTCGACCGGCGTGAACCGTGCTGGTCTCGATACGCTTCGCTACTCGACCGGCGAGGCGGCGCGCAGCCAGTGGTCGGCGACGAGCTCGGCGACGAGCAGCTCGGTGAGCACGGCGACCGAGTCGTCGGTGTCGCCCGCGAACCGGATCACCTGCTCGGCGCCCGGCAACTCGCGTCCGACCGATGCGAACCGCGAGCCGCGCTGCGCCATCCAGTCGAGCGCCTGCGCGTCCCACGCCGACCCGGCGAACACGAGGGCGCGGTAGTCCTGCGTCTTCGTGAGGTACACGTCGACGTGCGACCAGTCGCCGGTCTCCGACGCGAAGGCGCTGCGGCGCGGCACCTCGCGCAGCATGAGCGCCGACTGCTGCGCGCTCGACGCCCGCTCGGCCGGCGCCAGCGCCCACGTGCCCATGGGCCCCGCGAGCAGGTCGGCGAGCTGCGGCATCCATTCGTCGACCGTGCCGAGCAAGGTCGCGTTGGCGGATGCCGCGGCGCGCACGGCTGCGCCATCGAAGCGTTCGTCGGGCGCCGTGCCGAGCAGCTCCTCGAGCACCGCGTCGAGCACGGCGAACGTCGCGCGGAACGTGCGGCACGCCACCCCGGATGCCTCGACCCCGGCGAGCAGCGGCACGACGACGTCGGCGAGGCGCCCGAGCTCGGAGTCGGGACGATTCGTGACGGCGACGAGCCGCCCGGTGCCGCGGTAGCGTTCGACGGCGCGGAGCACCTCGACGCTGCCTCCGGTCGCCGAGACCGCGACCACCGCGAGGTCGGGCGCCGCGGGCGGCAGCAGCTCTGCGCTCGCGAGCTCGACGACGACGGTCGCGCCGACGCTGCGGTAGCGGCGGGCGACGACGTCGGCCGCGTATCGGCTCGACCCCATGCCGAGCACGAGCACGCGAGACGCACCGAGCATCGGCAGTCGTTCGAGTCCGGGCAGTCCGGCGTCGAGGGCGTCGGCGAGCCGTTCGAGCGTCGAGGGGATCAGGTCGAGGTCGGCTCGAAAGGCGGCGGTGTCCACGGGTCCTCCGGGGTCTCGTTCGTCGAAGCGTAGCGGTGCGTGATCGCGGCGTCGGGCGCGTAGCGCCATGGCGGCAGGAAGCGGTCGGCATAGTGCAGCTCGGCGGCGAGCTGCTCGGCCTCGAAGCCGGGCAGCAGTGCCGGGTCGAAGAGCTCGGTGCGCGCGAGCTCGGCGCGATAGGCCGCGAGCAGGTCGGCGCGGGCTCGGTCGGCCCAGCTCCACGCGCGGTCGTCTGACCGGCGCAGGCGCTTCTGCGCGACGGCGGCGACGAGGTCGAGCGAGACGAGCAGGTGGGCGACGTCGCGAGCCGCGGCATCCGCTCGCTCGCGGTCGGCGGCGTCGAGCTGCGGATCGCCGTCGAAGTCGATGACCGTGTAGCGCCGGCCGTCCGCTGCGCCGGCGTCGGGCGAGGCGAGCACCTGCCCGAGGTGCAGGTCGCCGTGGATGGGGAACTCGAGGCCGGGCGAGGTGCCTTCGAGCGAGCGGATGTCGCGCGCGAGCGCCTCGCGGCGGTTGGCCAGGCGGCTCCCGGTCGGCCCGTCGCCCGCGGCCACGGCCCTGGCCAGCGCGTCGGCGGCGCGGTCGCGGCGTGCGGATGCGGCATCCGCCCCGCTGGGCACCGCGGCGGCGCCGAGCACGTCGTGGATGCGCGCGACCTGGGCGCCGAGCGCCGCGGGCCACGTCGGGTCGGGGGCGGCACCCGCACCCGCATCCGCACCCGCACCCGCACCGGCACCCGCACCGGCACCCGCACCCTCGACCGTCGCCACGACGTCGTCGACGGCCCAGGTCCAGCCGTCTTCAGCACCGGGGAGGTACTCGGTCACGATCGCGAGCGTCGACTCGCCGAGCTCGGGATGCCGCCAGCCGACGCGCCCGTGCAGGCGGGCCACATCGTCGGAGCCGGCGGCCGCGAGCCGTTCGAGCAGGTGGCCGGCGCGGTCGGCCGCCGCCCAGCGCCCGACGACCTTCACGACGAAGCGGTCGTCGACGATGACCGAGGTGTTCGTCTGGTCGACGGCGATGCCGCGCTCGGGGGCGTCGGCGGCGAGCCCGTCGGCGACGAGTGCGGAGATCGCGCGGGCCACGCCGTCGCCGGCCTCGGGCCGCCGCCCGTCGACGAGCACGCGGCCGTCGCCATCGACGGACAGCACGTGTCCATCGATGACCGGATGCTGGCCTTCGAACGAGTTCATTGAATTGGGATTGTAACTATTGTGCAAACTCCTCGCCAGTATGTCCGCACATCCATTGCGGTTTCTTCAGTGCCGGTGCAACAATCGCTCAACCTTTCAGCCCCCAAGGAGGACTCATGCCCACCACACGACGCATCGTCGCCGTCGCGGCCGGCACCATCGCCGTCGCGCTCGCCGCAACCTCGTGCTCCACCGGTGGCGGCGAGGTCGATCCGTCCGCCGACATCTCCGAGCAGACCCTCACGGTCTCGATCTGGGCGGACTACTACCCCGAGGACCTGGCCGAGCAGTTCGAGGAGGCGACCGGCGTCAAGACGACGATCGTGAACCACACCACGAACGAGGACATCGTCGCGAAGCTCACCGCGAGCGCCGACTCGGGCATCGACGTGGCCTTCGTCTCGGGCCAGTACGCCCAGGCGCTCGGCGAGCAGGGCCTGCTCGCGAAGCTCGACAAGTCGCTCATCCCGAACGAGGCGAACCTCTACCCCGAGGCGCTCGAGCTCGACTACGACAAGGGCAACGTCTACTCGGAGCCGTACGCGTGGGGCACGACGGGCCTCTGCTACCGCCCCGACCTCACCGGGTTCGCCCCGACCTCGTGGAACGACCTGCTGAACCCCAAGCCCGAACTCGAGGGCAAGACGACGATGCTCTCGACCGACCGCTGGCTCGCGATGCCGGCGCTGAAGGCCGCGGGCCACTCGCTGAACACGACCGACGACGACGAGCTCGCCGAGGCGAAGGCGCAGCTCATCGAGACCAAGCCGACGCTGCTCGCCTACGACGACACCACGTTCTACTCCAAGCTCGTCTCGGGCGAGGCCGCCATGGTCGAGGCGTGGGACGGCTGGTGCAACTACGGCATCGCCGAAGACCCCACGATCGAGTTCGTCGTGCCCGACGAGGGCGCCGACCTCTGGGTCGACACCATGACCGTGCTCGAGTCGTCGAAGAACAAGGAGGCCGCCATGGCCTTCATCGACTACATCCTCGACCCCGAGGTGCAGAGCTGGGTGGCCGAGAACATCCTCTACAAGGTGCCGAACCAGGCCGCCATGGAGGCGCTCGACCCGGCGCTCATCGAGTCGTACCCGACGCTCGGCATCACCGTCGACGAGCTCTTCGAGCAGGAGGTCATCGTCGACCTCGGCGAGGACTCGCTGAAGTACGTCGACCTCAACTCCGAAGTCCTGGCGACGAACTGACGCGAGCGACCCTGAGACCGTGACCTCGACGCCCCACCAGACGACCCCCGGCGTGCGCGCGACCCGCGCTCGCCGGGGGCTCGCCCCCGTTCCGTTCCTCGCACCGGGGATGCTCTTCCTCATCGTCTTCATGGCGATCCCGGTGGGGCTGCTCGCCTTCTACACGTTCTTCAAGCGCGGTCGCTTCGGCGGCCTCGTGTTCGAGTTCACGTTCGACAACTGGATCAAGCTGCTCGAGCCGCTCTACCTCGGCGTCATCGTGCAGTCGATCGGCATGGCCCTCGTCGTCACGCTGCTCGCCCTCGCGATCGGCTACCCGATGGCCTATGCGATCGCCGGGCTCTCGCCGAAGTGGCGCACGATCGCCCTCATCGCCGTGGTACTGCCGTTCTGGACGAACTTCCTCGTGCGCACCTACGCGTGGATCCTGCTGCTGAACAACGCCGGATGGGTGAACCAGGCCCTGCAGGGACTCGGCCTCACCGACGAGCCGATCAGCATGCTCTACACCCCGCAGGCCATCGTCGTCGGCCTGCTCTACATGTACCTGCCGCTCATGGTGCTGCCGCTCTACGCCTCGCTGCAGCAGCTCGATCCGTCGCTCCGCGAGGCGGCGACGAACCTCGGTGCGAACCCGTGGCGCGCGTTCCGCACGGTCACGCTGCCGCTCTCGCTGCCGGGGGCGCTGACCGGCTGCGTGTTCGTCTTCGTGCCGGCGATGTCGAACTTCGTCATCCCGGAGCTCATCGGCGGCGGCAAGACGATCATGGTCGGCAACCTCGTGCGCGACCAGTTCTTCGAGGCCCGCGACTGGCCCTTCGGGGCGACGCTCGCGCTGCTGCTGACCATCATCCTCGTGCTCGTCATCGTGCTGCAGTCCGCGGTCTCGCGCCGCGTCACCGAAGGGCCGCGCCGTGGCTGAGCCGATCACCAGACCGGATGTCGCGGCATCCGTGAATCCCGACACCACCGCGATGCGCGAGCTCGAGCCGTCGGCGAAGCCGCGCGCGGTGCGCATGCCCCGCGGCATCCTGATTCCGCTCTGGCTCGGCTACGTGTTCCTCTACCTGCCGATCCTCATCGTCGTCATCATGAGCTTCAACGACTCCGAGAACCTCTTCGTCTGGCGGGGCTTCTCGCTGCGCTGGTATCCGGAGGTGTTCGCCGACGGGGCGCTCATGCAGGGGCTCGGCAACACGCTCATCGTCGCGACGGGGGCGACCACGATCGCCACCGTGCTCGGCACGCTGCTCGCCTACGGCATCCAGCACTACACGCGCGGCGGGTTCGTGCGGGCGTTCGCGATCGCCCCGGCGATCCTGCCCGACCTGCTGCTCGGCATCGGCCTGCTCACGCTGTTCTCGCTGCTCGGCATCACGCTCGGGCTGCACTCGGTGATCCTCGCGCACGCGGTGTTCGCGACGGCATTCGTCACGGCGATCGTGCTCGCGCGCATGGCGAGCCTCGACCCGAGCCTCGAGGAGGCCTCGCGCGACCTCGGCGCCGGGCCGGTGCGCACGTTCGTGCGGGTCACGCTGCCGCAGCTCGCACCCGGCATCGTGGCGGGCGCCCTGCTCGCGTTCACGCTCTCGCTCGACGAGTTCGTGATCGCGTTCTTCACGACCGCGCCCACCCAGCCGACCCTGCCGATCGTCATCTACTCGATGGTGCGCTTCGGGGTGACCCCCGAGGTCAACGCCCTCGCCACCCTCCTCCTGTTCGTGAGCGTCGTGACCGTCATCGCGGCGCAGCGCCTGACCCGACTGACTGGACCCTCGAAATGACCTCTGCCCCTCTGCTCAGGGTCGACGGCGTGCGCGCCGTCTACGGCGACACGGTCGCGCTGCACGACGTCTCGCTCGACATCGGCGACAACGAGTTCTTCGCACTGCTCGGCCCGTCGGGATGCGGCAAGACCACGCTGCTGCGCTCGATCGCGGGCTTCGAGACGCCGGCAGAGGGTCGCATCGAGGTCGACGGCCAGGACCTGCTCCGGATGCCGGCGCACAAGCGGCCCGTCAACATGATGTTCCAGAGCTACGCGCTGTTCCCGCACATGAGCGTCGAGAAGAACATCGCCTACGGACTCGAGTCCGAGGGGCTCGGCCGCGCCGAGATCGCCCGTCGCGTCGCCGAGGTGGTCGAGGTGGTCGGGCTCGGTGATCTCGCCAAGCGCCGCCCTGCGCAGCTGTCGGGCGGCCAGCGCCAGCGCGTCGCGCTCGCCAGGGCGATCGTCAAGCGGCCGCGCCTGCTGCTGCTCGACGAGCCGCTCTCGGCGCTCGATCGCCAGGTTCGGGCCTCGATGCAGCTCGAGCTGAAGCGCCTGCAGCACGAGGTCGGCCTGACGTTCGTGGTCGTCACGCACGACCAGGAGGAGGCCATGTCGATGGCCGACCGCATCGCGGTGCTGCGCGACGGGCGGCTCGAGCAGCTCGCCACGCCGCAGGAGCTCTACGCGAACCCGGCCTCGCGCTTCGTCGCCTCGTTCATCGGCACGGCGAACCTGCTCGACGGCACGGCCACGGCGACCGGCGTCGACGTGCCCGGCGTCGGCGTCGTCGAGGCGACGCACGCCAAGCCCGTCGGCGCGCCCGTGACGGCGGTCGTGCGGCCGGAGGACCTCGAGCTGACGGATGCCGCGACGGCCGGCATGCGCGGAACGGTCATCGACACGTACTTCCTCGGCGGGGCCTCCACCATCTCGGTCGAGGTGCCCGGCCTCGCGGCGCCGCTGCTCGCGACCGTGCACGGGGCGAGTCGCCTCGCACGCGGCGACTCGGTCGGGGTGCGCTTCGGGCGCACGTCGGTGGTCGTGCGCGACGACGCCGGCGCCGCGGCATCCGTTCAGGAGGCGGTCAGCGCATGACCCGTCGCGAGCCTCGCGTTGGCCACGATGAGCTCGAGGGCTGCGGCGTGGTCGATCGTGGGGTGCTCGGCGATGATGCGGTAGCCGTAGGCGTCTTCGAGTGCGACGAGGTTGCGGGCGATCACCAGCGAGGGCTGCGCGAGCGTGAAGATGCCGCGCGCGGCGCCCTGCTCGAGCACGACCTGGTACATGCCGACCTGGCGGTCGTAGAGGGTCGTGAGCAGCGACGCCATGAGCGGGTTGCGGCCGGCCGAGCCGCCCAGTTCGCAGAGCAGGCGCACCTCGGTGTCGCCGGAGCCGCTCGGCAGGCCGGACTTCGCGAGGGCGAGCAGCCGCACCACCGGGTCGTCGGGCAGCCCCTCGAGCATGCGCACGCGCCCCTCGTAGAACCGCTCCATGCCGGCGCGGTTCGCCTCGAACATCAGCTCGTCGATGTCGGGGTAGTAGTAGAGCACCGCGCCGGAGGTGAGACCGGCCTCTTCGGCCACGCGGTTCAGTCGCGCACCGTCGGGACCGTGCGCCGCGATCGCCCGCTGCGCCGCCGCGACCAGCTGGCTGCGACGTTCCTCCTGCCGCTTGGGCCTGGCCATCTGGCTCCTCTCGTGGCAGACAGATTGTCTGCATTGTCACTGAATCTTAGGCCGTATCGCCCACTTTCCGTATAGGTCTTGACCGACCAGATTCTCTATAGCAACATTCAAGAAATTCACGAACGGAGACCCGATGACCGAGGAACGTCGCACCTACCTCTTCATGCCCGAGAGCGCGTACGGCCCGACGAACAACTGCATCGGCATCGGCAACGAACTGCTGAAGCGCGGTCACCGAGTGGTCTTCGCCGCCGAGCGCTCGTGGCAGGGCAAGCTCGTCGCACTGGGCTTCGAGGAGGACCTCGTCGACCTCGCGCCGGCGGCCGAGCCGGCCGACGCGGTCGAGGGCGAGGTCGCCGAGCAGGACGCCGGCGCGTTCTGGAAGGACTACATCAAGGCCGTCTCGCCCGAGTTCCGCAAGACCACCGCCGAGCAGCTCGAGACCGTGACCCTGCCCATCTGGGAGGAGCTCGCGAACGGCGCGAAGTACTGCGAGCCGCAGCTGAAGGCGATCATCGAGCGCGTGCAGCCCGACGTCGTCATCGAGGACAACGTCATCGCGTTCCCCGCCCTCGTCACGGCCGGCGTGCCGTTCGTGCGCATCACGAGCTGCAACCCGCTCGAGGTGCCGGGCGACGCCATCGCCCCCGTCTTCTCGGGCCTCGGCAAGGACGACCGCGAGGGCTGGGCCGCCTTCCGCACCGAGTACGAGCGCACCCACCGCCCCCTCTGGGAGTCGTACAACGCCTGGGTGCAGGAGCAGGGTGCGCCCGCGCTGCCCGACCTCGAGTTCATCCACGCGGGTGACGCGAACCTCTACGTCTACCCCGAGGTGCTCGACTACACCGCAGAGCGCCCGCTCGACGAGAGCTGGACCCGCCTCGACTCCTCGGTGCGCGAGACCGAGCAGGCGCCGGCCGACCTGCCCGCCTCGTTCACCGACGGCACTCGCCCGCTCGTCTACTTCAGCCTCGGCTCGCTCGGCTCGGCCGACGTCGGCCTCATGCAGCGCGTCATCTCGGTGCTCGCCGAGCTGCCCGTGAACGTCATCGTCTCGAAGGGACCGCTGCACGACGAGTTCGAGCTCGCCGAGAACATGTGGGGCGCCGAGTTCCTGCCGCAGACGAAGATCCTGCCGCTCGTCGACCTCGTCATCACGCACGGCGGCAACAACACGACGACCGAGGCCCTGCACTTCGGCAAGCCGATGATCCTCCTGCCGCTGTTCTGGGACCAGTACGACAACGCGCAGCGCGTGCACGAGCAGGGCTACGGCATCCGCCTCGACACCTACGGGTTCACCACGCAGCAGCTGCAGGGGGCCGTGACCGGGCTGCTCGCCGACGCCGCCCTGCGCGAGCGCATTGCCGCCGTCGGCGCCGACATCCGCTCGAAGGACGGCGTCTCGGCTGCAGCCGACGTCATCGAGCGCGTGGGCGCCAGGGTGCGCGTGTGAGCCAGGCGCAGATGGCGACGGATGCCGCGGCCGAGGCACTGCGCGACGCATCGCCCACGGCCTACTGGCTCGACCGCGCAGCGGCCCCGGCCGGGCGCCCGCGCGTCGAGGGCACCCTCGAGGCGGATCTCGTCATCGTCGGCGGCGGATTCACCGGACTCTGGACCGCGTGGCAGGCGACCGAGCGCGACCCGGGCCGATCGGTCGTGATCCTCGAGGCCGAGCGCATCGCGCACGGTGCGACGGGTCGCAACGGCGGCTTCGTCGCGGCCTCGCTCACGCACGGCCTCACGCACGGCGAGGCGATCTGGCCGAAGCAGGTCGCCGCGATGCACGAGGAGGGCGACCGCAACCTCACCGGGCTCATCGCCGCCATCGAGGGCGCCGGCATCGACTGCGACCTGCGGCGTGCGGGCAAGACCACGCTCGCCATCGAGCCGTGGCAGGTCGGCGGACTCCGCGAGGCGCAGGCGCTCGGCGAGAAGTACGGCGTCGAGCTCGAACTGCTCACGCGCGACGAGGTGCAGGCCGACGTGCACTCGCCGACCTATCTGGGCGGCCTCCGCGACCGCACCGGCACCGTGCTCGTCGACCCCGCGAAGCTCGCATGGGGCATGGCCGCCGAGCTCGAGCGTCGCGGAGTGCGCGTGTTCGAGGCATCCGCCGTCTCCGGGCTCGCCCGTCGCGGCGAGGGCGTGCGGGTCTCGACCAGGCACGGACACGTCGACACGCGCGACGTCGTGATCGCGACCGCCGCCTACCCGGGCCCCCTCAAGCGGCTCGGGAACTACATCATGCCGCTCTACGACCACGTGCTCATGACCGAGCCGCTCACCGACGCGCAGCGCGCCTCGATCGGCTGGGGCGAGGGCCAGGGGCTCACCGACGCGGGCAACCAGTTCCACTACTACCGGCCCACTGCCGACGGCCGCATCCTCTTCGGCGGGTGGGACGCCGTCTACTACTTCGGCGGCAAGGTCGACGCGAGCCTCGAGCAGCGCGACAGCTCGCACGAGCTGCTCGCCCGGCACTTCTTCGAGACGTTCCCGCAGCTGGCGGGGCTCCGCTTCACGAACCGCTGGGCCGGGCCGATCGACTCCACCACCCGCTTCACGGCCGCCTACGGCACCGCGCTCGGCGGGCGCGTCGCCTACGCGGTCGGGCACACCGGCCTCGGGGTCGGCGCGTCGAGGTTCTCGGCGGATGTCGCACTCGACCTGCTGGCCGGCGAACCCACGTCGCGGCTGCGGTACGACATCGTGCGCAAGCGGCCCTTCCCCGTGCCGCCCGAGCCATTCCGCAATCCCATCATCCAGTTCACGCGCCATTCGATCCTCAGCGCCGACGCGCACGAGGGCCGACGCAACCTGTGGCTGCGCACCCTCGACCACTTCGGACTCGGCTTCAACTCGTAACGGGCAGCACCGACCCGCCCGCACCCCGACCCCACCGACCCGGCGAACGCCCCTCGACCCAGCACGACCGTGACGCGGCATCCGTCACCTGAAAGGAAGCACCACATGACCACCGGCACCTTCATCGGCGAGTACCGCGCCGGCACGGGCGGCGACACCGTCATCACGAACCCGGCGACCGAGCAGGAGGTCGCGGCCTTCACGACCTCGGGGGTCGCGGATGTCGACGAGGCCGCCGCGGCCGCGCGGGCAGCGCAGCCCGAGTGGGCCGCGAAGACGCCGGGGGAGCGCTCGCTCGCGCTGCTGAAGCTCGCCGACGCGCTCGAGGCGGATGGCGAGAACCTCGCGCGCCTCGAGGTCGAGGACTCCGGAAAGCCGTGGACCACCGCCTTCGACGGCGAACTGCCGTTCGGCGTCGACAACCTGCGCTTCTTCGCCGGCGCCGCCCGCTCGCTCGACGGCACGGGCGCCGGGTCGTTCTCGAACGGGTACACGTCGATCCTCACGCGCCGCCCGGTCGGCGTCGTCGCCGGCATCACGCCGTGGAACTTCCCGCTCATCATGGCGATCTGGAAGGCCGGACCCGCGCTCGCCGCCGGCAACGCCGTCATCGTCAAGCCCGCGCCAGCGACGCCGCGCACCACGCTGCGGTTCGCCGAGCTCGCACTCGAAGCCGGACTGCCCGCCGGCCTCTTCAACGTGGTGACGGGCGACGCCGAGGTGGGTCAGGCGCTCGTGACCCACAAGGAGGTCGACATGGTGAGCGTGACCGGGTCGACGCAGACCGGCAAGGCCGTCATGCGCGGCGCCGTCGAGGGCGTGAAGCGCGTGCACCTCGAGCTCGGCGGCAAGGCACCCGTGATCGTCTTCAAGGACGCCGATCTGGGTGCCATGGCCCATGCGGTCGCCCTCGGCGCGACCTACAACACGGGCCAGGACTGCACCGCGGCGACGCGCGTCTACCTCGAGCGCTCGGTGTACGACGACGGCGTCGCGGCCCTTCGTCACGCGATCTCGCAGATCAAGGCCGGCGACCCGATGGACGCCGAGACGCACATCGGCCCGCTCATCTCGCCCGCGCACCGCACGCGCGTCGAGGGCTTCGTCTCGCGCGCCGTCGCCGAGGGCGCCGAGGCGCTCGTCGGCGGCCACGCCATCGACCGCGTCGGCTCGTACTTCGCGCCGACCCTGCTCGTCGGCGCCGCGCAGTCGTCGGAGATCGTGCAGGGCGAGGTCTTCGGGCCCGTGCTCGTCGTGCTGCCCTTCGACGGCGAGGCCGAGGGCGTCGCGCTCGCGAACGACAACGCCTACGGGCTCGCGTCGTCGGTCTGGACCTCGGATGTCTCGCGCGCCCTGCGCGTCAGCCAGTCGCTCGACGTCGGGGTCACCTGGGTCAACGACCACCTGCCGATCGCGTCGGAGGCGCCGCACGGCGGAGTCAAGGGATCCGGCTTCGGCAAGGACATGTCGATGGAGCCGCTGCTCGACTACTCCGTTACCCGGCACCTCATGATCCGGCACGCGGCGCCGCCCGAGACGACGGGCTTCCGGCCGGCCTGAGTATCGCGCCTACTCGACCGGCTGAGGTGCCGCGGTCTGCTCGGCGGGCAGCGGCAGGTCCTCGGCGTCGCCGGCGAAGAGCTTCTTCGCGAGCGGGCGCATCGGACGCGAGAGCATGAGCTTCACGTTCACGCGTGCGAGCGCCGACATGATCCTGGTGCGGGGCAGCATGACGGCGAGGCTGCCTCCGGGGATCTGCCGCGACCGCTCGGCGTGCGGTGCGAGCTGCTCCTCGAACCGGGCGAGGGCGGCGGCCAGCGCCACGGGGTCGCCGAGGCCGCCGACCCCACCGCCACCGTCGCCCGACCCGGCCGCGGTGGCCGCGGCATCCGCGAGCCCGATGACCTCGAGGCCGAGCAGGTACGCGCCGAGGATCGCCATCGCCGTGCCCATGCCCGTGAGCGGGGAACCGCAGGTCGCGGCGTCGCCGATGAGCACGACGCGGCCGCTCGACAGGCTCGGCATGTCGACCCGTGCAAGCTCGTCGAAGTAGAAGTCGTCTGCGCGTTCCATCGCCTCGAGGATGCGCGTGGCGTGCCATCCGCCGTCCGCGATCGCGCTGCGGATGAGCGCCCGCTGCGCCGCCGGATCGCCCCTGAGTGCCGGGTCGCGGTCGGTGCGCACGTTGATGATCGCCTTCGAGGTCGCCGGATCGCCGTCGGGCCGGATGCCGAACATCGCGCCGGGCACGAGGCGCATCGCGAACCAGCCCGGCTCGAGGTCGGCGGGGGTCGGCATGGTGAAGAACGCGGCATACCCGCCGAGGTTCGTGACGTATCGGTCCTCCGGGCCGAACGCGAGGCGCCGGGTCGCCGAGTGCACGCCGTCGGCGCCGACGACGAGGTCGTAGCGTTCGCGTCGGCCCGAGGCGAACGTCGCGTCGACCCCATCGGTCTGCTGATCGAGGGCGACGAGGTGCTCGCCGTAGCGCTGGTCGAGCAGGCTCTCGTCGGCGCCGACCGGGTTCGAAGGGCCTCCGGATGCCGCGGCCTCGCGCAGCGCGTCGAGCAGCACGTCGTTCAGGTCGCCGCGCGTGATCTCGATCTCGGCGATCGCGCCCTTGCCGTCGAAGTCCTCCATCGACATGCGGCCGTAGACCCGGCCGTGCCCGTCGACGTAGCTCATGCCGCGCTCGTCGAGCTGGTGGCGTCGGATGCCCGGCATGAGGCCCAGGCGTTCGGCGGCCTCGCGGCTGGCACCGCGCAGGTCGACGGCCTGGCCGCCGGGGCGCGGGGCTCGAGCGCGCTCGACGATCGTGGTCGGAATGCCGGCCCGCACGAGTTGCAGGGCGAGGGCGTTGCCGGCGATGCCGCCGCCGGAGATCAGGATGCGCGGTGCGGTGCTCATGGTGCGGCCTTTCGATCGATTCGCGGTTCCGTTGCCGGAGAGAATTGCACATATGTCTTACACGAATGTCTAACACCGCTCGCCGCGAATGTCTAGGACATATGTCTCAGACATCCGGCTAACCTGTCGGCATGGGCAATCGTGAAGACCTCCTGGCCGGCGCTCGCAAGGTGATCGTGGAGCAGGGCGTGGCCAAGGCCACCGCGCGCGACATCGCCGCGGCCGCGGGCGTGAGCCTCGCCGCGATCGGCTACCACTTCGGCTCGAAGGAGCAGCTCATCACCGAGGCGCTGCTCGACGCGCTCGGCACGGCCATCGGCGACGGCATGGGCGAGCTCATCCGCGCCGGTGCCGACGACGCGCCGCTCGACGGCTTCGCCCGCCTCTGGAACGGCATGCCCGCCGTCTTCGCCGAGAACCGCGAGGCCCTGCTCGCCAGCCTCGAGAACACGCTGCGCATCGTGCGCGATCCCGTGGGGCGCGGGCAGATGCAGGCTGCGGTCGAGGGGGCCTACGAGGGCATCGCCGAGGAGTTCGAGCAGGCGCACCCCGACCTCGACGCCGACCGGGCGCGCGCACTCTCGGAGTTCAGCTTCGCGCTCGTGCAGGGCCTCGCGATCCTCTGGCTCCTGAACCCCGAGGGCACCCCGTCAGGCGACCGACTCGCATCGGCGGTCAGGGCGCTGGTGCCGGCGGGCACGTCGGCGACGTCGGTCGAGTAGGCGCCTCTGACCGTCGGTCGAGTGAGCGCCCCGGCGCCGGTTCGAGACCCGTCAGCGCCGGGGCTCGATACGCTTCGCTACTCGACCGGCGAGACCGGCGAGACCGGCGAGACCGGCGCGACCGGCGCGGCCCGGACGCCCGCACCCGCGTGCTCGGCGCACTCGGCCGTGTCGCACGACTCGCACACCACGAGCTGCGTGCGGCACGAGGCATCCGTGCAGTTCACGGTGCGCTTCGTCGCCGTGCCGCACACCGCGCAGGCGCCGATGACGGCCGTGTGCTCGCTGAAGTCGATCGAGCCGCGCCCGTCGAAGACGTAGAGCGAGCCGTTCCAGAGTCCGTCGTCGCCGAAGCGCTCGCCGTAGCGCACGATGCCGCCCTCGAGCTGGTAGACCTCGCCGAATCCGCGACTCGTCATGAGGCTCGACAGCACCTCGCAGCGGATGCCGCCCGTGCAGTAGGTGACGACGGGTCGCCCCTTGAGCTCGTCGTACTCGCCCGAGTCGAGCAGCTCGACGAAGTCGCGCGTCGTCTCGACGTCGGGAACGATCGCGCCGGCGAACCGCCCGATGGCGGCTTCGAGCGCGTTGCGGCCGTCGAAGAACACGACGTCGTCGCCGCGCTCGGCGACGAGTTCGTGCAGCGCATCGGGCGTGAGTCGCGTGCCCCCGCCGACCACGCCCGAGTCGTCGACCTGCAGTTCGCCCGGGGCGCCGAACGAGACGATCTCGTCGCGCACCTTCACGCTGAGCTTGGGGAAGTCGAGGGTCGTGCCCTGCTCGTCGAGCCCGGTGCCCTCGCTCCACTTGAAGTCGATGTGCTTGAACGCGGGGTACTCGCGGGTCTTGCGCACGTACCGCTTGAGCGCGCCCATCTCGCCGCCGAGCGTGCCGTTGATGCCGTCCTTCGAGAGCAGGATGCGCCCGCGCAGCCCGAGCGACTCGGCGAGGTCGCGCTGCCACAGGCGCACGGCATCGGGGTCGGCGAGGGGCGCGAAGGCGTAGTAGAGGAGGATCTTGGCGAGGGCCACCCCGAGATTCTACGAGCGGATGCCGGGAGCAGACCGAGTGCGTTCCCTGCCCGGGTTCCTCACCTTTTCAGGACCACATCGGCGATACGTGCAATATGCGGCTCTGACCGATGTGGCCCTGAAAAGGTCTCGCGCCCGTTCGCCTCAGTGCTTGGTGCCGCTGAGGGCCAGCACCCCGCCGAGACCGATCATCATGACGCCACCGGTCGCCGAGAGGTGCTCGATGCGCTTCGGCGACCGCGCGAACCACCCGCGGGCGGCGCTCGCCGCCAGCGCCCACACCGAGTCGCAGAGCAGTGCGAGCACGATGAACACGACGCCGAGCTCGAACAGCTGCAGCGGGATCGATCCGGTGCCGAACGACACGAACTGCGGCAGCACCGCCACGAAGAACGCGATCGTCTTCGGGTTCGTGACGCCGACCACGAAGCCCTCGCCCAGCTGGCGCCAGTGCGAGCGCGGTGCGGTCTTGCGATCGACGGATGCCGCGGCATCCGCTCGGTGCCTGATGGCCTGCACGCCGAGGTAGACGAGGTAGGCCGCGCCGGCGAACTTGATGATCGTGAACAGCACGACCGACTGCGCCACGATCGCGCCGACCCCGAGGGCCACGGCGGCGACGAGCGGCAGCATGCCGAGCGCGTTGCCGATGACGCTGAGCAGCCCGCCGACACGCCCGAGCGCGAGCGAGCGCCCGATGACGAACAGCACGCTCGGGCCGGGGATCACGATCAGCACGACGGATGCCACGACGAACGCCCAAAGGGACTCGAGGGGGACCATCCGGCGATGCTACTCCGCTCGCCGGATCACCGAGCGTCCTGCTGCGGGCGATACGGTGGCAGGCGTGAGCGAGCACATCTCCGCGAGCGTCGCCGACGGTGTCGGCCACGTCACGCTGAACCGTCCGAAGGCGCTCAACGCGCTCAGCTACGACATGGTCGTCGCGCTCACCGAGGTGTTCGACGCCTGGCGAGACGACAGCGAGGTCGCCGTCGTCGTGCTCGACGGGGCGGGCGACCGCGGCTTCTGCGCCGGCGGCGACATCCGCGAACTGCACGGCTACGCCACGGCGGGCCACACCGAGGAGGCGCGCACGTTCTTCCGCACCGAGTACCGCCTGAACGCGGCGATCGCGCGCTACCCCAAGCCCGTCGTCGCGATCATGGACGGCATCACCATGGGCGGCGGCGTCGGCCTCGCGGGTCACGCCTCGGTGCGCGTGGTGACCGAGCGCTCGAGGGTCGCGATGCCCGAGACGCGCATCGGCTTCACGCCCGACGTCGGCGGAACCTGGCTGCTCGCCAAGGCCCCGGGCGAGCTCGGCTCGCACCTCGCCCTCAACTCCCGCACCATGGATGCCGCCGACGCGATCCACGCCGGATTCGCCGATGCCCTCGTGCCCTCCGAGAGCCTCCCGCACTTGCTGCAGGCCCTCGCCGAGCGGGCCGATCCCGGCAGCCCGGCCGAGATCGTCATGCTCTTCGACGAGACCCCGGGCCCGTCGGCGCTCGCGGCGAGCCGCGCCTGGGTCGACGCGTGCTACTCGGCGCCCACGGTCGCCGAGGTCGTCGAGCGCCTCCGGGCGCGCACCGAGCCGGATGCCGCGGCCGCCGCCGACGAGCTCGAGACCCTCTCGCCGACCGCGCTCGCCGTGACCCACGACGCCGTGCGCCGCGCCCGGACGCTGCCGCGCCTCGAGGACGCCCTCGAGCAGGAGTTCCAGCTCGTGTCGTGGTTCATCGAGCAGCCCGACCTGCACGAGGGGATCCGCGCCCAGGTCATCGACAAGGACCGCTCGCCGACGTGGAATCCGGCCGCGCTCGCCGACGTCGAACCCGGAATCCTCGACCGCGTCCTCGCCGCACAGGTATACGGGCGGGTGTGGCCGGGATAGCGTTGCAGGGTGAAGACCCACCACCTGCGCACACACCGGAGTGACGAGAACCTCGCACGTGAGGGCCAGCTCGCTTGGCAGCTCGCCGGCCTCGCCACCGATCCCGTCGAACTCGACGACGACGTCGTCGACATGGTCGTCAACCGCGTCATCGACAATGCGGCGGTCGCCGCGGCATCCCTCGCCCGCCGGCCGGTCGTCTCGGCCCGCAGCCAGGCGCTCGCGCATCCCGTCTCGATCGGCGGCGACGGCGCCACCGTCTTCGGTGCGGATGCCGCACGCCGCACGAGCCCCGAATGGGCGGCGTGGGCCAATGGGGTCGCCGTTCGCGAACTCGACTTCCACGACACGTTCCTCGCGGCGGAGTACTCGCACCCCGGCGACAACATCCCCCCGATCGTCGCCGTCGCGCAGCACCTCGCCGCGAGCCGGGGCCTCACCGGGCGCGACGTCGTGCGCGGCATCGCGACCGGCTACGAGATCCAGATCGACCTCGCCAAGGCCATCTCGCTGCACGAGCACAAGATCGACCACGTCGCCCACCTCGGCCCGTCGGCCGCCGCCGGCATCGGCACCCTCCTTGGCCTCGATCAGGAGACGATCTTCCAGTCCATCGGACAGGCCCTGCACACGACCACAGCCACCCGACAGTCCCGCAAGGGCGAGATCTCGACGTGGAAGGCGCACGCCCCCGCGTTCGCGGGCAAGATGGCCGTCGAGTCGGTCGACCGCGCGATGCGCGGCGAGACCAGCCCCGTGCCGATCTACGAGGGCGAAGACGGCGTCATCGCCTGGCTCCTCGGCGGGCCGGATGCCAGCTACGACGTGCCGCTGCCCGAGATCGGCGAGGCGAAGCGCGCGATCCTCGACTCGTACACGAAGGAGCACTCGGCCGAGTACCAGGCGCAGGCGTGGATCGACCTGGCCCGCAAGCTCCACGAGGAGTACCCGCTGATCCTCGACGCCGACCGCGTCGAGTCGATCACGCTGCACACCTCCCACCACACGCACTACGTCATCGGCTCGGGGGCGAACGACCCGCAGAAGTACGACCCGGATGCCTCGCGCGAGACGCTCGACCACTCGATCCCGTACATCTTCACGGTGGCCCTGCAAGACGGCACGTTCAACCACGAGACGTCGTACGACCCCGAGCGCGCGCACCGCGCCGACACGGTCGACCTCTGGAAGAAGGTCTCCACGGTCGAAGACCCCGAGTGGACCCGCCGGTACCACTCCACCGACATCGCCGAGAAGGCGTTCGGCGGTCGCGTCGTGATCAAGCTCGCCGACGGCGGCGAGATCGTCGACGAGATCGCGGTGGCCGACGCGCATCCGCTCGGCGCACGTCCGTTCGCTCGCGAGCAGTACGTGGCGAAGTTCCGCACGCTGGCCGAATGGGTGCTCGAGGAGGCCGAGATCGAGCGGTTCCTCGACCTCGCGCAGCGACTGCCCGAGCTCGGCCCCGACGAGCTCGGCGGGCTGACGCTCACGGCAGCGCCCGGCGCACTCGTCAGCGTCGAGATCCCGACCGGCCTCTTCTAGCCGACCGCGTTCGTTCGAGAGGACGGGTTTCAGCGGTCGGCGATGCCCGATCACGGCCGAAACCCGTCCTCTCGGCGCACCGGGCTGCCCGGGAACCAGCGGGAGCCGCGGAGAGCGCCGCTCCACCCCGCTCGGCCGAGGTTGCGCGTGATGCGTTCGACGAGCTCGCGCGGCCGGTGGAGGTCGGCGGCCGTCACCTCCATCACGTGGAACCCGAGCGACTCGAGCTCGGCTTCGCGCGACCGGTCGCGGCGCCACTGCGCGACATCCGTGCGGTGATGGTCGCCCTGGTACTCGAGGATCTCGCGGTACCCCTCGAACAGCAGATCCACGCGCGCCACGAAGCGTCCGTCATCGTGACGGATGGTCGGGTTCGCGACCGGTCGGGGGAGCCCGGCGAGCACGACGAGTGCGCGAAGCTCCGATTCCTTCGGAGATTCGGATGCCGCGTCGAGCAGTTCGAGCGCCGCCACGAGTGCTCGAGTGCCCCGCCGGTCGACGCGCGCGGCGATGCTCTCGGCGAGTGATGTCGCCGTCGCCAGCCCGCTGCGGAGCAGCCAGTCGCCGGCGGCGACGAGTTCGGGAACGGTGATCTGCGTGCCGAGGTCGCACCCCGTGCGCTCGGGTGTCGTCACCGGCAACGTCGACCACGTGATGAGCTCACCGTCTCGAATGGTCGAGACGGCTCCCGCGATGCCGCCGCGGCGCACGGCGCGCGCCGGGGCGGGCAGCCCGACGTCCACGAGGGTGCGCGCGAGGAAGCGCGTCGGCACTGGCATGCCGATCACCCTGGCCGCCGTCGCCCCTCGCAGATACGCGTCGGGCGGGCACCCGAGCAGGGCCGCCCGGCAGTGATCGATGGGTCCGGACGCCCGAGCAGCCGGCATCCGGATGCCCCAGAACGGTCGTGCGAGGTCCTGCCGGGCGAGGCGATCGCGTCCGACTCCTGCGGCCACGGCCGTGGCCACGGTGAACGGTGCGTCGACGAACTCCGAGGGGAGGTCTCGACGCGCCGTCATGCAGACAGCCTCACGCCGCCCCATCGGCCCGAGGCCCTGCGGACCGGCCGCCGGATGCACCCGGCCGCCCGGCCCCGCTGCGGAGGACGAGTCGGGAGCAGGTCGAGAGGACGGATTTCGGCGGTCGGCGGGGCCCGATCAGGGCCGAAACCCGTCCTCTCGGCGCATTCATCGGCTGCGCAGGATGCCGCGCCACCCAGAGGCGCATGCGGGAAGGGAGGGGCTGACGTGCCCGGGCATCGTAGGCTGGGGGAGCGGTCGCATCGTGGCGCCGCCACGTCAGCACTCACGAGGAGCACGATGAGCGACCAGCAGCAGGCGCCCGAGATCTACAAGGGACTCGCGGGGGTCCCCGTCGACTACACGGCCGTCTCGAAGGTGAACCCCGAGACGAACTCGCTGCTGTACCGCGGCTACCCCGTGCAGGAGCTTGCGGCATCCGCGACCTTCGAGGAGGTCGCCTACCTGCTCTGGCACGGCGAACTGCCCGATGAGCGCCAGCTGGCCGAGTTCGAGCAGCTCGAGCGGTCGCTGCGCGGACTCGACCACGAGATCAAGCGCATCATCGACGAGCTCCCGCTCACCGCGCACCCGATGGACGTCGTGCGCACGGCGGTGAGCGTCATCGGCGCGATCGACCCGCTCACGCCCGACGACTCCCGCGAGGCCAACCTCGAGAAGTCGATCCGCCTGTTCGCGAAGCTCCCGTCGATCGTCTCCTACGACCAGCGGCGCCGGCACGACCTCGACTTCGTCGAGCCCCGCGAAGACCTCGGCTACTCGGCGAACTTCCTGTGGCAGACGTTCGGCGAGCTGCCGGAGCTGCCCGTCGTCAGCGCGTTCGACGTGTCGATGATCCTCTACGCCGAGCACTCGTTCAACGCCTCGACGTTCACGGCGCGGGTCATCGCGTCGACGCTCGCCGACCTGTACTCCGCGGTCACCGGCGCGATCGGCGCCCTCAAGGGCCCGCTGCACGGCGGCGCCAACGAGGCCGTCATGCACGCCTTCGACGAGATCGGCTCGGGTGAGGGCGCTGCCGAGCGCGCCACCGCCTGGCTCGACGAGGCCCTCGCCGAGAAGCGCAAGATCATGGGCTTCGGGCATCGCGTCTACAAGAACGGCGACTCGCGCGTGCCCACCATGCGCGACGCCCTCGAGCGCATGGTCGAGTACTACGACCGCCCCGACCTGCTCGAGCTCTACACGGCGCTCGAGACCGGCATGGGCGAGCGCAAGAACATCAAGCCGAACCTCGACTACCCGGCGGGCCCGACCTACCACCTCATGGGCTTCGACACCGAGACGTTCACGCCGCTGTTCGTGGCGAGCCGGGTCACCGGCTGGACCGCGCACATCATGGAGCAACTCGCGTCGAACGCGCTCATCCGCCCGCTGTCGGTCTACAACGGCCCCGACGAGCGGCACGTGCCAGAGGGCCGCTGACCTCTCGCATCCGCACAAGGCGGGCCCGCGGCATCCGCTCGCCCGCTGTGGCGACCCGCCAATGATGGGCGATCTCCGACGAAACCGTCGTACAGTCGTCGACTATGCACATGTTCTTCCGCACGCTGCTGCACGTGTTGTTCCTGTCGCGCCGCAAGCCCGACCTGGCGCACGACGATGTGGCGCGCACGAACTTCATCACGCTGCCGACCGATCTCGACATCAACCGGCACATGAACAACGGCGTGTACTTCTCGATCATGGATGTCGCGCGCTTCGACATGCTCGTGCGCAACGGCGTCTGGCGCACGATGCGCGAGAAGGAGTGGTACCCGGTCGTCGCGAGCGAGACGATCACGTTCCGCAAGTCGCTGCAGCTCTGGCAGCGGTTCACGATCGAGTCGCGCATCACGGGCTACGACGACAAGGCGGTCTACCTCGAGCAGCGCTACGTGCGCCCGGCGGCCGACGGCACGCCCGAGATCTACGCGCAGGGGTTCATCCGCGCGCGGTTCCTGCGCAAGGCGGGCGGCATCGTGCCCGTGTCCGAGCTCATCGAGGTGTTCGGCGCCCCCGCGACCGGCGGGCTGCCCGAATGGATCGAACGCTGGGGCGCGGATGTCGCGCTGCCGGCCACGCGCGCCGAGGCGCCGTCGGTCTGGCCGACCGAAGTCGAGCAGCGCGCCTGATCCGGGCGACTCGAGCGGCCTAGAGCCTGGCCTGCTTCGGGATCACGATCTCGCGGATGATGAGCAGAATGCCCGCCGAGATCGGGATCGCGACGAGGGCTCCGAGCAGGCCGAGCAGCGTTCCACCGGCCAGGGCCGAGATCAGCACGATCGTGCCCGGCACCTGCACGGCCTTGCCCATGACCCTGGGGGTGAGGATGTACGCCTCGACCTGCATGTAGACGAGCATGAAGATCAGGACGATGAGGCCGGCCGTCGGCGAGACGAACAGCGAGATGATCGTCATGAGGATCGTGGTGAGCACGGTACCGATGAGCGGGATGAGCGTGACGAAGAACGCGACGACGCCGATGATGAGGGCGTAGGGAACGCCCACGAGCACCAACAGGATCACGGAGTAGGTCGCGTTCATGAACGCCAGGATCACCATGCCGCTGAGGTACTTGCCGACCGAGAGCATGATGCGTTCGGCCAGATCGGAGATCTGCGCCCGATTCGACTTGCGGATCAGGGTGTAGCAGGCCTGCTTGGTGCTGTCGAGCGTCGCGATGAAGTAGATCGACAGCACGAACACGAAGAACCCCGTCGAGACGGCGCCGATCACCGACGCGCCGAACGCGAGCGCGCCGCCGCCGACCGTGGCCCAGAGGTTGGGGTCGCTCAGGGCATCCTGGACGGACTTGACGACGGTCGCGAGCACGCCGTTCGTCGCGTCGTTGGCCTGGTCGTACCAGCCGGCGTCCTGCGCGTTCTTGACCATCGTCGGGATGTTCTTCACGAGTGCGACGGCCTGCTCGACGACGGGCGGCACCAGGACCCAGATGACCGCGACGACGACGCCCACGAACAGCAGGATCACGACCACGATCGCCATGCCGCGCTTGAGCCCGCGTCGCTGGAACCACCGGATGAGCGGGTCGAGGCCGAGCGCGACGAACGCGGCGATGAACACCGAGAGCAGCACGCTCTGCAGGTTCGACACGACGATGCCGAGCAGGATCGCGAGCAGCACGCCGAGGGTGACGATGAACCCCCATCGCAGCGGATGGTTCGCGAAGAAGGTTCCGTTGCTCTGTGCGGGCTCGCGTCGCCGCATGCGCTCTGCCTGATTCACGGCGTCAGTCTAGGGGTGCGCCTGCCCCGCCGTCCCCTCTGCCGCGCCGGAGTGGGAGGCTGCGTCATTCGAGATCGCCGGCCGCCTACCGCGGAGGTCTCGCCGGGGCGTTGAGGTCCGCGTCGTGGGCCGGGTCGTACCCGGCCTCGGGGCCGTGTCCGGGTTCGCCGCGACCGTCGGCGCCGAGTACGGCCTCGGCGGGCGTCCGTGTCGACGCGCGAGGGGGGACCGTCAGTTCCCTGTAGTAGCGAGTGAACGCCGGGAAGTACGACTCCCAGGCGGGCATCGCGGCGCCGTTGCGTGCGGCGATGAGTCGATCGAGGTAGTAGTCCCAGCCCGGCCCGACGCTCGCGACATCCGTATCGGGCATGACGTACTGCGCGAGCGTGAGCGTGGTCATCCCGCCACCCTCGGTGAGGTGGCAGTACAGCCGCATGTGAGCCGGCGGTGCGGTGCTGTCGGCGACGAAACGATGGGGCCGATCGCACTGCAGGATGGTGACGTTCATCCAGCCCTCGTCTTCGGCGTACTCCTCCTCGGCGTTCATGCGGAATCGCACTGCACCGGTCGCCGGCCTGCCCGTGTAGGTGCCGATCCACGCCTTCATCGCCGACGGGTTCGTGAGCGAGTACCAGACGTCTTCGATCGGCGCGTGGAACAGTCGGTCGAATGCCAGATGCAGGCCGTCGGGCCTGGTCAGGTAATGTCCTGTGGGCTTCACGGTCATCATCGTCCCCGATCGTCGGTGTTTTCAGGCTAATCCCGCGAGCCTCCTACTACTAGAGTTGGCCGCATGAGTTCGAAGGCGCAGAAGCAGCACGAAGAGGCGATGCACGTCGACGAGGGCAAGTCGGGGCTGTGGGGCTTCCTCGCGGGCCTCATCGTCGCGGCGTTCATCGCCGTCCCGCTCTCGGGAGCGTTCGCGTTCGCAACCCACCCCAACACGCAGCAGCTGTTCTCGGGCCGTCTCGACGAGACCAGCCAGGGCGGCTACACCGCGTTCTGGTGGATCGTCACGATCTTCCTGCTCGCGCTGCCGTTCCTCGTGGGCTACGCCGTGGCGAACCTCTCGGTCAAGTCGCTCGCGATCGTCGGCTCCATCATCGTGATCTTCATCATCGCGGCGCTGGTCTTCGGCCAGCTCTTCCTCATCGTCTGATCGACGACCCGACACGTTCGACGAAGGCCGATCCGCCATCTGCGGGTCGGCCTTCGTCATGCGTCGTGCGCGAGCGGATGTCGCGTGGCGGCGTCGTCACTCGCGCGCGGCGTCGAACGCGTCGCGTGAATCCGTGATGCTCGCGTGGTGCGTCGACGCCCACTCGACGAGGCCGAGCACCGGCAGCGCGAGGGAGCGGCCGAGCTCCGTCGCCGTGTACTCGACGCGCGGCGGGATCTCGGGGTAGCTGCGGCGCGACACGAGCCCGTCGCGCTCGAGGTTGCGCAGGGTCTGGGTGAGCATGCGGTGCGAGATGCCGTCGATGCTGCGGTGCAGTTCGGTGAACCGTCGGGGCCCGTTGTGCAGCATCCGGATGACGAGCAGGCTCCACTTGTCGCCGACGCGCGAGAGCACGTCGCGGATGATGCGCGCCTCGCCGCTCTCGGCGCCGCACGGGTCGACCGGCGCGCCGGAGCAGGCGTCGAGGTCGGGGGAGAGGCGCGGGGCTGCGGCATCCGTGATCGTCATGGGGGCCTTTCGGGTGTGGCGGCTCGGGGTCACGCACCTCGAGGTGCGTGACGCACGGTGAAGTGCGGGGCGGTGCTGGGCTAGAGTCACCGATCGTGCGTCACGCACTGATCGTAACCGACTTCTATGTGAACCTTCTTTGGAGAACCCCGTGATCATCGCCCTCTGGATCGCCACCGTACTGCTGGCGCTCGTCTTCCTCGCCGCCGGCACCGTGAAGAGCCTGACCCCGCGCGAGAAGCTCGTCGAGAAGATGGGCTACATGGAGGACCTCTCCGACGGCCAGGCCCGCGCCGTCGGCATCCTCGAGTTCCTCGGGGCGCTCGGCCTCATCCTTCCGGCCGCGACCGGCGTGCTGCCGTGGCTGACCCCGGTCGCCGCGTTCGCGCTCGCCCTCACGATGGCCGTGGGCACCGCGCTGCACGTCAAGCGCCACGAGACCGCGGTGCCGAGCATCGTGCTGGGCGTCTTCGCGCTCCTCGTCGGCTTCGGCTGGGTGTTCCTCGGCTGAGTCGAAGCGCTCGGGGGCGATCAGGCGGCGGATGCCTCGAGCACGGCCATCGCCGCATTGTGTCCGCCGATGCCGCTCACCGCGCCGCCGCGCACCGCACCCGATCCGCAGAGCAGGACGCGCGGATGCCGCGTCGCCACGCCCCATCGTTCGGCGGGCGTCGTGAGCGACGCGCCGGGCTCCGCCCACGGCCACGACAGCGGTCCGTGGAAGATGTTGCCGCCCGGCATCGCGAGCGCGTGCTCGAGATCGAGGGTCGTCTTCACCTCGATGCACGGCCTGCCGGCGGCATCCGTCGCGATGACGTCTTCGATGGGCTCGGCGAGCACGGAGTTCAGCGACGCGAGCACCTCGGCCTGCAGGCGCTTGCGCAGGCCGTCGTTGCCGAGGCGCTCGACGAGCCGGTGCGGCGCGTGCAGGCCGAAGACGGTGAGCGTCTGCCATCCGGCCTCGACGAGCTCGGGCGCGAGGATCGACGGGTCGCTCAGCGTGTGGCAGTAGATCTCGCAGGGCAGCGGTGACGGCACCTCGCCGCGCGCGGCCGTGCGGTAGGCGCGCGCGAGCTGCGACTCGAGCTCGTTGATGTGGAAGGTGCCCGCGAACGCGGCCTCTGGCGCGACCGACGTGTCGCGCAGGCGCGGCAGGCGGGTGAGCAGGAGGTTGACCTTCACCTGCGCGCCCTCCGGCATGTCGAGCTGACGCAGGCGCTCGCGCACCACGGCCGGGAGGCCGATCGGCACGTCGCGCGAGAACGGCGACTGGTTGCGCGGGGCGACGGCGGTGGGGTCGGATGCCGCGGAGGCCGATGTCGCGGGGGCCGCGGTCGCGACGGGCTCCGCCGCTCGGCGGGCGGCCTCGTCGGCGCCCGCGTCGAGCAGGCGGTCGAGCACCGCGGGGGCGACGTTCGCGAGCACGGTGCCCGCGGTCGCCTCGACCTCCACGGCGGAGCCGGAGGCATCCGTCGCCCGGTAGCGCACGCGCCCCTCGACGTCGACGGAGAGCACCTCGGCGCCCGTCACGAGCTCGGCACCGGCCTCGTGGGCCGCTCGTGCGAGCTCGCCGGTGACGGCGCCCATGCCGCCGACGGGCACGTCCCAGTCGCCGGTGCCGCCGCCGATCACGTGGTACAGGAAGCACCGGTTCGCGTCGAGCGACGGGTCGTCGAGCTCGGTGAACGTGCCGATGAGGCTGTCGGTCGCGACGACGCCGCGCACGAGGTCGCTCGTGAAGCGGGCGTCGACGACCTCGCCCAGCGGCCGCTCGACGAACGCCGACCAGGCCTCTTCGTCGGCCACGAGTGCACGAGCCTCGTCACGGGTCGGCAGTGGCTCGGTGAGCGTCGGGAAGAGGCGCTCGGCCAGCCGCGCGGTGCCGGCGTAGAACGAGGCCCAGGCCGCGGCATCCGCTTCGGCATCGACCCGTGCGAAGGCGGCGACGGATGCCTCGGGCGAGGCGTCGGCGTCGATGAGCAGGCCGCGCGACGGGTCGCGGGGGTCGGGCGTGTACGACGAGAAGCGTCGGCGCACGAGCCGGATGTCGAGCGAGAGGTCGTCGATGATGCGCTGCGGCAGCAGGCTGACGAGGTAGGAGTAGCGCGAGAGGCGGGCGTCGACGCCGTCGAACGCCTGCGCCGAGACGGCGGCGCCGCCGAGGTGGTCGTCGCGTTCGAGCAGCAGCACGCGGCGGCCGGCTCTCGCGAGATAGGCGGCGGCGGTGAGGCCGTTGTGCCCTCCGCCGACGATCACGACGTCGTGGTCTGCGGAGGCGTTGCCTGGCTGGGGGAAGGACATGTCACGAGCGTAGGCGACGTGGCGCGTGCGCCTCGAACGCCGTACGTGCACCCCGAAATGGGGGCAAAAGAAATTACTGACAAGTCAGTAAGTGTTCCAATATGCTGACCTCGCGACCGCGCCGAGGATGGCGTCGGCCGTGCACCACCTCGCACTGACCCGGTACAACGGCGGCGCGATCTGCCGCCGGCCGACGTTCAAAGGAGAACTCTGTGATGCATCGCAATCGGGCGGACCATCCGCCCACCCGCCACGGGCGGCTGATCGGCGCCGGCGCGACGATCGCCGCGCTGGCCATCGCCGGCAGCACGCTCGGCGCGGTCCCCGCCTACGCCGCCGAGCCCGACTTCGGGCCCAACGTCACGATCTTCGACGAGACGTGGACCGCCGACCAGATCAGCGCGGCCCTCATGGCCGCGTCGACCGAGGCGGAGTTCAGCCTCAACCGGCACCAGTTCTTCTTCAAGCCGGGCACCTACGGATCCGCGGCCGGCCAGGACAACCCCGCCACGGCGACCGGCATCGTCAACTCCGAGCTCGGCTACTACCAAGCGGTCGCCGGACTCGGAGCATCGCCTGAGGACGTGCGCATCAACGGCGCGATCCACGTCGAGCCCGTTCGCCAGTGCGAGGCGAACCCGTGGGACTGCCAGCAGCCCGGCTCGCTCACGCGGTTCTGGCGGTCGATGTCGAACCTGACGTTCAACCCCATCCAGCGCCCGGTCGGGGTCGACGCGAACCGCCCGTTCCCGAGCGGCATCACGAACGCCCACCAGATGCGCTTCGCCGTGTCGCAGGCCGCGCCGCTGCGCCGCATCAACATCGAGGGCGACCTCACGCTGATGGGCCGTGTCGGCGAGTACGCCTCCGGCGGCTACCTCGCGAACTCGAAGGTCTCCGGTGAGATCCTCAGCGGCTCGCAGCAGCAGTGGTTCACCCGCGACTCGACCGTCGGCACGTGGAACGGCGGTGTCTGGAACATGGTGTTCTCGGGCGTCGACGGCGCTCCGGCGACCGACTTCGGGCCCCTGCCCGGCGGCGGCAACGGCAACAAGACGAACATCGGCGACACCCCGATCAACCGCGAGACGCCGTTCCTCTACCTCGACGGCGACGACTACAAGGTGTTCGTGCCGAAGGCCAAGCAGGACACGAGCGGCCACGACTGGTCGACGGATGCCTCGGCCGGGGAGTCGATCTCCATCGACGACTTCTTCATCGCGCACGAGGGCGCCACGGCTGCGCAGCTGAACGCCGCGCTCGCCTCGGGCAAGCACCTGCTGATCACGCCCGGCGTCTACTCCCTCGACGCACCGCTCCAGGTGGACGATGCCGGCACCGTGGTGCTCGGACTCGGCTACGCCTCGCTCGTGCCCACCGCGGGCAACGCGGCGATCGAGGTCGGCGACGTCGCCGGCGTGAAGATCGCCGGACTCACGATCGACGCCGGCGAGGTGCTCTCCGACGTGCTGCTGAAGGTCGGCCCCGACGGCGCGAGCGCGTCCGACGCAGCCGACCCGACGACGCTCAGCGACGTGTTCATCCGCGTCGGCGGCCCGTGGGCCGGCAAGGCCACGACCAGCATCGAGGTCAACAGCCCCGACACGCTGCTCGACCACATCTGGGCCTGGCGCGCCGACCACGGCGATGGCGTCGGCTGGACCTCGAACGTGGGCGACCACGGCGTCGTCGTGAACGGCGACGACGTCACCGCGCTCGGCCTCTTCGTCGAGCACTACCAGAAGAACCAGGTGATCTGGAACGGCGAGCGCGGACGCACCGTGTTCTTCCAGAGCGAGATCCCGTACGACCCGCCCACCCAGGGCGCGTACATGGACGGCACCCGTCTCGGCTACGCGGCGTACCGCGTCGGCGACCAGGTGCGGCACCACCTCGCGCAGGGCGTCGGCGTGTACTCGTTCTTCGACGCGCAGTACAACCAGAGCCAGAACATCTACGTCGAGAGCGGCGTCCAGGTGCCGCAGCGACCGGGTGTGCGCATCGAGTCCGCGGTCTCGGTCATGCTCAACGGCACGGGCGGCATCAACCACATCGTCAACGACCAGGGCGATGCGGCGCACGCGCCGGGCGGCGGCATCTCGAAGTTCCTCGCGGTCTACGAGACGGCGGTCGACCCGAACGCGCAGAGCCTGCAGGTGACCGTGCCCGAGGGCGCGCCCGGCGAGTTCGTCTGGAGCATCGACGGCACGAACGACATCGTCGACCTCGGCACGGCCGTCGAGAACGGCGACCACTTCGCGGCCAGCGGCTCGATCAACCCGGTGCGCGTCACCGACACGCGCCGGAGCGCAGCACCGTGGTCGGTCTCGGCGCAGGTCGGCGACTTCGACTCGCCGGTGGCCTCGTTCTCGGGCAAGTACCTCGGCTGGACGCCGAAGGTCACCGAGGCCGGAGGCGGAGCCGTCGCGGGCGGGGCCGTGCAGTCGGGCTTCATCGGCGGCAACGGCCTGGCAGACTCGTCGACGCTCGGCAACGCGCCGTCGGGCCACGAGCGCGGATCTGCCAAGCTCGGAGCCGACCTCGATCTGCGGATCCCGGTCAGCGCCACCGACGGCACCTACCGCGCCACCCTCACGATCACCGGCCTCGGCTGATCGGGTTCGGGCCGGCTCCGGCCGGCCCGGATCACCCTGGCCGGGCGGGCGCGTGTGCGGCGCCCGCCCGGCACCCCTCCCACCACCCTCGACGACGAGGAGCACCACCCATGCGCACCGCGCCCCCCACCGACATCCGCCATCTCCGCCGCCGTCGCGCCGTGCTCGCGGGGGGTGTCGCTGCCGGGCTCGCCCTGGCGCTCGCGTTCGCGGGCGGCACGGCCCCCGCCTTCGCGGAGGGAGAAGACGGCCCGGAGGTCACCTGGGGCGTGCGCACGGCCGACGGCGCCTGGGGCGACGGGCGCGAGAACTACGCCTACGAGGTCGACGCGGGCGAGACCCTCGAGGACGCCCTCATCATCGCGAACCACGACGCGGTGCCGATCGAGCTCGACGTCTACGCCGCCGACGCGTTCACCACCGCCGACGGCCAGCTCGACGTCGCGGCCCGCGACGTGCGCCCGCGCGAACTCGGCGCCTGGGCGGTGCCCGCGGCCGACCGCGTGACCGTGCAGCCCGGCGAGGCCGTGGAGGTGCCCTTCACGATCGACGTGCCGGCCAACGCGACGCCCGGAGACCACGCCGGCGGCATCCTGACCTCGCTGGCCACCCCCGAGGTCGAGAACGGCCTGTCCGTCGACCGCCGACTCGGCATCCGCATCCACCTGCGCGTCGGCGGCGAACTCGCGCCCGCGCTCGCGATCGACGACCTGCACGTCGACTACGCCGGAACCCTGAACCCGTTCGGCACGGGCGCCGCGACCGTGTCGTACACCGTGCGCAACGCGGGCAACACGCGGCTCGCTGCAGCGCAGGACGTCGCGCTGACCGGTCCGTTCGGCATGCTCCCGGTGAACGCATCGGGCGTCGCCGACGTTCCCGAACTCCTGCCGGGCGAGACCTGGCCGGTCGAGGTCGAGGTCGAGGGCGTCGTGCCGGCGTTCGTGCTGACGGCCGCCGTGGCGCTCGACCCCGTCTCGCCGACCGAGACGAAGCCCGTGCCGAAGTCCGTCGAGGAGGCCGCCTCGACCGCGGCCGTGCCGTGGACGCTGCTCGCGCTCGTGCTGCTGCTCGCCGCGGCGATCTTCGTCTGGGTGCGACTCGGACGACGACGCCGTGCCCAGCGCAAGGTCCGCGAGGACGCCCGCGTGCAGGAGGCCGTCGACCGGGCGCTGCGCGAGCGCGAGGCCGCGACGACCCCGCAGCCCGAGCCGGCGCCCGCCGTCGAGCCGGCGCCGGAGCCCGAGCGGGCGCCCGAGCCGGTCACGTGATGTCGCGCGAACCGCCGCCACCCGCATCGGGAGGGAGCAGTCCGCGCGACATCACGGGTTCGGAGTGGGGAGCCCCGCTCAGCGGGCCCGGCGCATCGACCGCACCCCGACGAACACGCCGACGGCGCAGGTGGCGATCGCCGCGATGACGCCGCCGAGCACGCTCGGGTCCGCGAAGTCGCCGGCGAGCAGGGCGCGCTCGGCATCGACGAGGTAGCTCAGCGGGTTGACGGCGGCCGCGACCTGCATCCATCCCGGGCCGTCCTCGAGCGGCAGCAGCATGCCCGACAGGATCATCAGGGGGAACAGCACCGTCTGGTGCACCATCCAGAACATCCAGTCGCGGTTGCGGCAGGCGAGGGCGAGGGCGTAGCTCAGGGCGCCGAAGCCGATGCCGAACACGGCGAGCATGGAAAGGCCGGCGATGAGCCCCGGCACGTCGACGCTGAAGCCGAACGGCACGGCGACGAGCACCACGATCGTGCCCTGGATCACGAGCGGCACGACCTCCTTCAGCGCTCGGCCGACGAGCAGCGCGCTCCGCGAGAGCGGGGCGACGAGCGTGCGCTCGTGCGATCCGGTCTGCATCTCGAACAGCAGGTTCGCGCCGGTGCTCGCGGTGCCGAAGAGGGCGACCATCACGAGGATGCCGGGCACGAACCACTGCAGCGTGCTCGCGACGTCGCCGCCGGACGCGCCGACGAGCAGCGGACCGAACAGGCCGAGGAACACGAGCGGCTGCACGAGCGAGAAGATGACGCTGAACGGGTCGCGCACGAGCGGGCGGGTCTCGCGCACGTACACCGCGGCGGTGTCGCGCACGAAGCCGGTGGGGCGGGCGGTGGTGGATGTCGTGGTCATGATGAAAGTCCTTCGCTTCGTGAGAACAGGGCGTTCTCGGGCGGGCGTTGCGTGTGGTTCGTGAGTCGGTGCCGGATGCCGCGTGGGCACCTGTCTTCGTGGTGCAGGCGGTGGCGGTCAGGCCGCGACGGCCGCGACGGCCTCGGCCGCGGCGGGGTCGGCCGGTGCGGCGTGCGCGGCCTCCTCGCGGAGGCTCCGGCCGGTGAGGGCGAGGAACACGTCGTCGAGCGTCGGCTGCCGGTGGGTCGCCGCGACGACGTCGAGGCCGGCGTCGCCGAGCTCGCGGATCCACGTGGGCAGCGCGCGGTCGCCGCCCTGCGCGGTGACGGCGACCACGCGGGGGTCGCCCGCCTCGACGGCGCCGCCGATGCGCGCGGCGGCGGCCGCGGCATCCGTCGTCGAATCGAACGACAGCGTCACCCGGTCGCCCGCGAGCGACGCCTTGAGCGCGTCGGCCGTGTCGTCGGCGATGACCGTGCCGTGGTCCATGACCATGACGCGCTCGGCGAGCTGGTCGGCCTCGTCGAGGTAGTGCGTGGTGAGGAAGATCGTCGTGCCGGTCGCGCGGCGGAGGTCGACGATGTGCTCCCACAGGTTGGCCCTGCTGTGCGGGTCGAGGCCGGTCGAGGGCTCGTCGAGGAACAGCAGCTCCGGCCGGTGGATGAGCCCCAGCGCGATGTCGAGCCGGCGCTTCTGGCCGCCCGAGAGCGCCTGCACGGTTCGCGTCGCGACCTGTTCGAGCTCGAGCGACTCGATGAGCTCGGCCACCCTCGCCCTGGTCTCGCGGCGGCCCATGCCGTAGAACGCGCCCTGCGCGAGCAACTCGTCGCGCACGCGCTGCGTGTGGCCGCCCGAGTTGCCCTGGCCGACGTAGCCGATGCGACGGCGCACACCAGCGGCATCCGAGCGGATGTCGCAGCCGGCGACGGTCGCCTCGCCCGCGGTCGGCGGCAGCAGGGTCGTGAGCATGCGGAGCGTCGTCGACTTGCCGGCCCCGTTCGGGCCGAGGAACGCGACGAGCTCTCCCTCGCCGACGGCGAGGTCGAGGGGGCGGACGGCCTCGACGGTCTGCCCCTTGGAGCGGAATGTCTTCGTCAGGCCTCGTGCGGTGATCATCTGGTTCGTCATACCTGCAGTCTTCTCGGCCATGCGGACAGTTCCTGTCCGGTTTCGCGAGAGAATTCAGGTATGGCCGCAACCACCTCGAGGACCCTCGAACTGCTCTCGCTGCTGCAGAGCCACCGGCACTGGACCGCCCGCGAACTCGTCGACCGCCTCGACGTCAGCGACCGCACCCTGCGGCGCGACGTCGAGCGGCTGCGCGAGCTCGGCTACGGCATCGAGTCGCTGCGGGGAAGTGCAGGCGGCTACCGCCTCGAAGCCGGAACCGGGCTGCCGCCGCTGCTGCTCACCGACGACGAGGGCGTCGCGATCGCCGTGGGCCTGCGCTCGCAGGCGACCGCCGGACTGCGCGGTGCCGAGCACACCACGCTCAGCGCGCTCGCGAAGATCGAGCAGGTGCTGCCCGCCGCCCTCCGTCGCCGCATCGAGGCGCTGCAGTCGCACGCGGCGGTCGGCACGGGCGGCGTCGGGTCGGCGCGTTCCGCCCGCCCGTCGCCCGAGATCGATTCCGAGCTGCTCGGCCTGCTCGCGCTGGCGTGCCGCGATTCCGAGCGACTGCGGTTCCGGTACACGGATGCCGCGGGCGAGGCATCCGCTCGCGTGGTCGAGCCCTACCGGCTCGTGCCCGTCGCCCGCCGCTGGTACCTGCTCGCGTTCGACCGCGACCGCGACGACTGGCGCACGTTCCGCCTCGACCGCATGAGCGAGCCGTTCCAGACGCGCGTGAACTTCGCGCCACGGCCCATGACCGACGACGAGGCGCGCGAACGCGTCGAACACGCCCTGCGCTGGCGCGAGCGCGGCGTCTCGGCGCGGGTCGTCGCCGCGATCCCGAGGGAGGACCTCGTCGCGCACCTCGGCTGGTACGGGCGGGACGTCGTGGAGATCGACGCCGGCCACTGCGCCTGGCCGCTCGAGGCCGACGCCGTCGAGAACCTCGTCATGGCGCTGATGTGGATGCCGCGCGGCGTCGAGTACCGCGTCGAGGGGTCGCCGGAGGTGCTCGCGTTCCTCGCCGAGCAGGCGTCGCGGTTCGCGGCCGCCGCGCCGGCCGCCGCGCCGGCCCCCGCGCCGTCCGCTGGGGCCTGAGCGGGGGCCGATCCGGGCATCGGGGTGGCGGATGTCGGTGGGCGGGCGTTTCATGGGCGCATGGACATCGCCTTCGTGGCGGGCTTCGGCCCCATCGGCACGGCCGACTCGGCATCGCTCGACTTCTGGCGCGGGGCGCTCGGCATCCCGTTCCATGAGAACGCGCCGGGGTACTTCCACACCGAAGACCTGCGGGGGGTCAAGGCGTTCGCGATCTGGCCGTTGAGCCAGGCGGCCGAGGCCACGTTCGGGTCGACCGAGTGGCCGGACTCCATGCCGACGCCCCAGGCCTGGGTCGAGTTCGACGTCGCGTCGCCCGCCGCGGTCGCTGAGGCGGTCGACGAGCTGCGCGCCGCGGGCCACCAGATCCTGGTCGGTGCGCACGACGAGCCGTGGGGGCAGACGACCTCGCGCCTGATGAGTCCTGAAGGGCTGCTCGTCGGCGTGAGCTACACCCCCTGGATGCACGAGAGCAGCGCTGAGCGCTGAGCCCGGCCGGGCGCCGGCGACGGCGTCGTCGGGGCGCTCTCGCTGAGCCCGGCCGGGCCGAGCGTCAGTCCTCGCGCTCGAGCGTGCCGATCTCCGACCCGTCCTGATCGAGCACCGTCATCGTGTCGTCGGCGACGGTCGCCTGGCTCAGGCCTTCGAGCCAGGTGTCGACGCCCTCGCACGCCATGCGCGTCGAGGCGACGTTGTGGAACTGCACGTGGTCGGACTCATCGACCGTCCACGTGCCCGTCAGCTGGTTGCAGCCGTCGGTTCCGGTGAGGTCGCCGCCGTCCTCGATCACAAGAGACGGCGCAGTCGTGTCGGCGGTGTCGCCCCATGTGCCGGTGGGATCGACCGAACCACCTCGATCATCTCCCTGGTCGCCGGCGCAACCCGAAAGGAGGAGCAGGCCCATGACGGCACCTGCAGCGAATGTGACTCCCCGAAGTCGATTCATGGTCGCAGGGTATCCCCGTTCCGCGCGTGAGCGCCAGAGGATTCGCGCTGGATCAGCCGTGAGCGGCGGAACCCTCGGGCGGCCCGTCGCCCGCCGGCGTCGCGGTGGCCGCAGCCGCTCGGGCGAGCGCGTCACGGCAGGCCACGACGGCGGGCCGGGTGGCCGCGGCCAGGCGCGTCGAGGTGAAGACCTCGCGATGCGGATAGCCGGGCAGGTCGAGCAGTGCGACGCTCGGCACCTCGCCGGCCCACACGAGGTCGGGCAGCAGCCCCACCGCGTTGCCCGTGCGGATGAGGCGGATGTGCGCCATCAGGTCGGCGGACTCGAACCGCACGTCGGGCTCGAAGCCGACCTCGCGGCAGAGCTGCTCGGCCCACTCGCGCGACGCGGTGCCTTTGGGCTCGAGCACCCACGGCATGCTGGTCGCCGCGGCGAGGATGGCCTGCGGATCGGGGTCGCCGCGCGGCGTCTGGCGCGTCGGGAGCGGCGGCAGCGCGAGGCGGATCGCGTCGGCGGCGAGGCGCACGCGGTCGAGGTCCTCGCGTTGCACGCGGGTGTGGCCGGGGTACTGCTCGGCGATCACGAGGTCGAAGTCGCGGGCGGCGACCTCGAAGAGCCCCGCGTCGGGCTCGCGCTCGGTGACCTCGACGCGCAGGTTCGGGTGCTCCGAGCGCAGCAGCGTGAGCGCCTGCGGCACGATGGCGTGGGCCGCCGACTGGAACACGGCGATGCGCACCGTTCCGCCGACGTCGGTGAGCGACCGCGCGACATCCGCCTCGGCCTCTTCGAGTCGGTCGAGCACGGCGCGCGCGTGGCCGACGAGTACCTCGGCCTGCGGGGTGAGCTGCACCCGCCGGCCGACCTGCACGAGCAGCGGGACCCCGGCCTCTCGCTCGAGCTGGCTGAGCTGCTGCGACACCGATGACGGGCTGTACGAGAGCGCCTCGGCGACCGCGGAGAGCGTGCCGCGCTGGCTCAATTCGACGAGCAGTCGCAGGCGTCGTACGTCGAGCATGGGATGGCCTCCCGCATCCGTCGGATCATTCACTTCTATTGAACAGTATCCTTCAGATTCATTTGCTTTACCGAACGGATGTCGGGACCCACACTTAACCCGACAGGCGCATCCAACCCCCGGCGCCCGAAGCAAAGGACACTACCCTCGTGACCATGTCGGACACCGCCACGCTCGAGTCGCACCGGACCGAGCGCGTCGTCGCCCTTGTACGCCGATGGCTCGCCGAGAGCGCCGAGCATCCCGCCGAAGTGTCGGCCGAACGCCTCGCCGGCGTGCTGAAGGATCCGAACGGGCTCGCGTTCACCGTCGGCTTCGTCGACGGCGTGATGCGGCCGGAAGACCTCGGCGTCGCCGGTCGCAACCTCGCCCAGGTCGCGAAGCTCACCCCCCGCTTCCTGCCCTGGTACCTCCGTGCCGCGATCCGCCTCGGCGGCGTCTTCGCGCCGGTCCTGCCGTGGATCGTGGTGCCGATCGCCCGCCGCGTGCTGCGCGCCATGGTCGGCCACCTCGTGCTCGACGCGACCCCCGCGAAGCTCGGCCCCGCGATCGCGCACCTGCGCGAGTCGGGCAACCGCCTGAACCTGAACCTCCTCGGCGAGGCCGTGCTCGGCGAGGACGAGGCCGACCGTCGCCTCAAGGGCACGACCGAGTTCCTCGCGCGCGACGACGTCGACTACGTCTCGATCAAGGTGTCGAGCGTCGTCAGCCAGCTCTCGATGTGGTCGTTCGACGAGGCCGTCGCGAAGGTCGTCGCCAAGCTCACGCCGCTCTACGAGCTCGCCGCGAAGGCGTCGACCGGCGGCACCGGCAACGCGAAGTTCATCAACCTCGACATGGAGGAGTACCGCGACCTCGACCTGACGATCGCGGTCTTCACGACCCTGCTCGACCAGCCGCAGCTGAAGCAGCTCGAGGCCGGCATCGTGCTGCAGACCTACCTGCCCGACGCGCTCGGCGCCATGCAGCATCTGAACGAGTGGGCGACGCGGCGCCGCGCCGACGGGGGTGCGCCCATCAAGGTGCGCGTCGTCAAGGGCGCCAACCTCGCCATGGAGCACGTCGACGCCGCCGTGCACGGCTGGCCCGTCGCGACCTACACGTCCAAGCAGGACTCCGACACCAACTACAAGCGCGTCCTGCGCTGGTCGATGACGCCCGAGCGAACGGATGCCGTGAAGCTCGGCATCGCCGGCCACAACCTGTTCGACGTGGCCGACGCCTGGATCACGGCCGTCGACGGTGGCGTCACCGACCGCGTCGAGTTCGAGATGCTGCTCGGCATGGCGACCGGACAGGCCGAGGCCGTTCGCGGCGACGTCGGCAACCTGCTCCTCTACACGCCGGTCGTGAACCCGAGCGAGTTCGACGTCGCGATCGCGTACCTCGTGCGCCGCCTCGAAGAGAACGCGAGCCAGGAGAACTTCATGTCGGCCGTGTTCGACCTCGCGTCGAGCAGGAGGCTCTTCGACCGCGAGGAGGCCCGCTACCTCGCCTCGCTCGCCGCGCTCGAGGCCGACCCGGCCGAGCCCTCCCCGAACCGCGTGCAGAACCGCCGCACCGAGTGGACCGAGGAGTCGTTCGCCGCGGCCATGTCGCCGAAGGATGCCCCTGCGCCCGGCACCGAGCACGAGCAGGACGAGTCGCTCACGAGCGTCGTGCTCGGCATCCGCCGCGGCAGCCTCGGCGACGGCATCGACCTCGATGCGATCGACGGCGCGACGCCGATCTCCGGCGCCCCCGCCCCGCACGGCTCCGGCGTGACGCCCGGGTTCGCGAACGAGCCCGACACCGACCCGGCGCTCGCCGCGAACCGCGACTGGGGCCGCCGCATCCTCGCGCGCGTGCCCGAGTCCCGCCTCGGCGTCGACACCGTCGCCGCCGCGCGCATCGACGACGTCGCGACGCTCGACCACGTCATCGCGGTCGCCGCCGAGCGCGGCCGCGACTGGGGCCGGCTCTCCGGCGACGAGCGCGCCGCCGTGCTGCACCGCGCCGGCCTCTCGCTCGCGGCGAACCGCGACCGCCTCATCGAGGTCATGGCCGCCGAGACCGGCAAGACCATCGCCGAGTCCGACCCCGAGATCAGCGAGGCCATCGACTTCGCCCACTACTACGCCGAGCGCGCCCGCGAGCTCGACCACGTGCAGGGCGCCGAGTTCGTGCCGTCGAAGGTCACGGTCGTCACCCCGCCGTGGAACTTCCCGGTCGCGATCCCCGCGGGCGGCGTGCTCGCCGCGCTCGCGGCGGGCTCCGCCGTCGTCATCAAGCCCGCGAAGCTCGCGCAGCGCTCGGGCGCCGTCATGGTCGAGGCGCTCTGGGAGGCGGGCATCCCGCGCGACCTGCTCGTGCTCGTCGACCTCGCCCAGCGCGAGCTCGGCAGCCGCCTCGTCAGCCACCAGGCCGTCGACCGCGTGATCCTCACGGGTGCGTACGAGACCGCGAAGCTGTTCCGCTCGTTCCGCCCCGACCTGCCGCTGCTCGCCGAGACGAGCGGCAAGAACGCCATCATCGTGACGCCGTCGGCGGACCTCGACCTCGCGGCATCCGACGTCGTGAAGAGCGCGTTCGGCCACGCGGGCCAGAAGTGCTCGGCCGCCTCGCTCGTGATCCTCGTGGGCTCGGTCGCGAAGTCCGAGCGCTTCATGCGCCAGCTCGTCGACGCGACGATGTCGCTCAAGGTCGGCTGGCCCGAGCACGCGACCAGCCAGATGGGCCCGCTCGTCGAGCCGGCGAACGGCAAGCTCGAGCACGCGCTCACCCAGCTCGGCATCGGCGAGAAGTGGCTCGTCGAGCCGAAGCGCCTCGACGACACCGGCCGCCTCTGGTCGCCCGGCGTGCGCACCGGCGTCGCCGCGGGCTCCTACTTCCACCTCACCGAGTTCTTCGGACCGGTGCTCGGCGTCATGCACGCGAAGAACCTCGACGAGGCGATCCGCATGCAGAACGCGGTCGACTACGGCCTGACCGCCGGCCTGCACTCGCTCGACTCCGACGAGGTCGCGACGTGGCTCGACCGCGTCGAGGCCGGCAACCTCTACGTCAACCGCGGCATCACCGGCGCGATCGTGCAGCGCCAGCCGTTCGGCGGCTGGAAGCGCTCGGCGGTCGGCGCTGGCTCGAAGGCCGGCGGCCCGAACTACCTGTTCGGGCTCGGCGACTGGGTTCCGCAGCACGACATCACGTCGGGCTCGCTGCACCTGCGCGGACTCGAGAAGCGCGTGTCGGAGCTCATCGAGGCGTCGCAGTCCTCGCTCGACTTCGACGCGTTCGAGGTGCTCCGCCGGTCGGCGCTGTCCGACCAGATCGCCTGGACCGAGGAGTACGCGACCGTCAAGGACGTCTCGGGCGTCGGCGTCGAGCGCAACCTGTTCCGCTACCGCTCGCTGCCCGTCGCGATCCGCATCGGCGAGGCGGCGACGCTCGGCGAGGGCCTGCGCGTGATCGCGGCCGGCGTGCTCGCGGGTTCGAGGCTCCGCGTCTCGACCGCGCACGAGCTGCCGAAGGGCGTCGTGCAGCTGCTCTCGTCGCGCAACGTCGACGTCACCCGCGAGGGCGACGCGTCGTGGCTCGCGAAGGTCTCGAAGAAGGGCGTCGGCGCCGCGCGCGTTCGCCTGATCGGCGGCGACCCCGCCGGCCTCGCGATCGCCCTCGACGGCACCCCGGATGTCGCGGTGTGGTCGCACCCGGCCACGCCCTCGGGCCGCGTCGAGCTGCTGCCGTTCCTGCACGAGCAGGCGATCTCGATCACCAACCACCGCTTCGGCAACCCGACGACGATCACCGACGGCGTGATCTGAGCGGATTCGAACCGAGCACGGCGCCGGCGCGCGGCATCCGATCTCCGGATGTCGCGCGCTTCGCTACTCGGTCGGCGGCAGCGGGTCGCGCCCGCGGTTCTGGCGACGGATGCCGCGGGGCGCCCGCCCGCCGAGGAAGGACTCGCCGGCGGCGACGAGGAACCCGTTGCGCAGCGCCTCGCGCCCGATGAGCATGCGGAAGCCCATCTCGTCGCGGTTGCTGAGCGTGACCTCGGCCTGCATCTCGCGGCCGAGCAGCACGATGTCGAGCAGCACCACGATGCGCTCCTCGGAGTGGCCCGACGAGCTGCGGACGATGCGTCGATCGTGCACGCGCGACTCGACGACGACTCCGTCTTCGTCGGAGTTCTGCCAGGGCCTCACGCCGTAGCGCACCCACGGTTCGCCGTCGCGCTCGAACTCCTCGAGGTCGAACGCGTGCAGCGACGACGACCGGGCACCGGTGTCGAGCTTGACCTTGATCCACCCGACGTCGATCGCGGGAAGGCTCGCCCACTCGCGCCATCCGGCGATGGTGCTTGAATGGTCTGGCTCTCTCATCTCGATCAATCATGGCAGGGGCTGACTTTGAAACTGGCGATTCTCTCGCGTGCCCCGCAGGCGTACTCGACGCAACGACTCCGGGCGGCGGCGCTGCAGCGCGGTCACCAGGTGAAGGTGCTGAACACCCTGCGGTTCGCGATCGACCTCGCCGGGGCCGAACCCGACCTGCAGTACCGCGGTCGTCCGCTGAGCGACTACGACGCGATCCTGCCGCGCATCGGCAACTCGATCACGTACTTCGGCACGGCCGTGGTGCGCCAGTTCGAGCAGATGGACGTCTACACGCCGAACACCGCGAACGGCATCACGAACGCGAGAGACAAGCTCCGCGCGAACCAGATCCTGTCGCGGCACAATATCGCGCTGCCCCCGACGTCGTTCGTGCGCAATCGCGCCGACGTGCGCCAGGCGATCGAGCTGGTCGGCGGTGCGCCGGTCGTCATCAAGCTGCTCGAGGGCACGCAGGGCATCGGCGTGATCCTCGCGCCACAGGTCAAGGTCGCCGAGGCGATCATCGAGACCCTGCACTCGACGAAGCAGAACGTGCTGATCCAGAAGTTCATCGCCGAGAGCCGGGGCCGAGACATCCGCGCCCTCGTCGTGGGCGACCGCGTGGTCGCGGCCATGCGCCGGGTCGCGAACGGCGACGAGTTCCGCTCGAACGTGCACCGCGGCGGCAGCGTCGAACCGGTCGAGCTCACGCCCGACTACGAGCTCGCCGCCGTGCGGTCGGCGCAGATCATGGGCCTGAAGGTCGCGGGCGTCGACATGCTCGAGGGCAACGACGGGCCGCTCGTCATGGAGGTCAACTCCTCGCCGGGCCTGCAGGGCATCGAGACGGCGACGAACCTCGACGTCGCCGGCGCGATCATCGACTACATGGCCAACCAGGTCGCCTTCCCCGAGATCGACGTGCGCCAGCGCCTCACGGTCTCGACCGGCTACGGCGTGGCCGAGCTGCTCGTGCACGGCAACGCCGACCTCATCGGCAAGACCCTGGGCGAGTCGGGACTGTGGGAGCGCGACATCACGGTGCTCACGCTGCACCGCGGCACGAACGTGATCCCGAACCCCCGCAAGGGCGTGCTGCTCGAGGCCGGCGACCGGCTGCTGTGCTTCGGTCGCCTCGAGGAGATGCGCTCGATGATCCCCGAGCGCCGCAAGCGCCGTGCGAAGGTGCGCCGCCTGCCCAAGGAGCCCATCCCCGAGAGCTGAGCGGATGCCGCGGGCCGGCGCCGCGTCGTCGGTGCGCGCCCGCAGGGGGTAACGTCATCCGGTGCGCATCGCGATCGTCGGCGGAGTGCTGCTGCTCGTCGGGGCCGCGGCGACGGTGTTCGGCGTGCTTCCGCTCTCGTCGGTGGCCGAGCTCGCGGGGCGCGTGGTGCCGATCCTCGTGTTCGTGGTGGCGGTCACGGTCGTGGCCGAGCTCGCCGATGCGGCGGGGCTGTTCCGGGTCATCGCCGAGCGGCTCGCGGGGCTTGCGCGTGGGCGGGCCATCGTGCTCTGGCTCCTCGTGCTGGTGCTCGCCACGGCGTCGACCGTGTTCCTCTCGCTCGACACCACGGCGGTGCTGCTGACCCCGGTGGTCGTCGCGTTGGCCGCGCACGCGCGCATCTCGCCGATCCCGTTCGCACTCACGACGGTGTGGATCGCGAACACCGGCTCGCTGCTGCTGCCCGTGTCGAACCTCACGAACCTGCTCGCGGCCGAGCACCTGGGGCTGCATCCGCTGCAGTTCGCGGCGATCACCGCCGCTCCGGCGCTCGTCGCGGTCGTCGTGACGGCGGCCGTGCTGTTCGCGACGCGGCCGCGGCAGCTGCTCGCGCGGTTCGAGCCCGAGGCGGCGACGCCGCCAGACGACCGCGTGCTCTTCCGCATCGCCGCGATCACGCTCGCGGTGCTCGTGCCGCTGCTCGTGTCGGGCATCGAGGTGTGGATCCCGGCCTGCGCCGCGGCCGCCGTGCTCGTCGTGGCCTTCGCGATCCGCCGCCCCTCCGTGCTCACCGGCTCGCTCGTGCCGTGGCAGCTCGTGGTGTTCGCGTCGGGGCTGTTCCTCGCGGTCGAGGCGCTGCACGCCGCACGGGCGACCGACGTGCTCGCCCTGGTCGCGGGCACCGGCGACGGCCCGCTCGAGCTGCTGCGCCTCGCGGGCGTGGGCGCGACCTCGGCGAACCTCGTGAACAACCTGCCCGCCTACCTCGCGCTCGAGCCGTTCGCCGACGACCCCGTTCGCCTGGTGGCGCTGCTCATCGGCGTGAACGCCGGCGCGATCATCACCCCGTGGGGGTCGCTGGCGACCCTGCTCTGGCATCAGCGCCTGGTGTCGATGGGCGTCGAGATCTCGTGGCCGCGGTTCATGCTGCTCGGCCTGCTCGCGGCGCCGCTCGTCGTGGTGTCGGCGACGCTGGCGCTGGCGTTCACCGCCTGACGGGCGGGTCAGCGACGCGCGCGAAGCGCCGTCTCGACGAGGGCGATCGCCGCGGCGTCGTCGAGGCCGAGGTGGTGCACGCGGTCGGCGAAGGCGATCGCGGCGAGCTGCGCCTGCTGCGAGGCCGGGTCGCCGGTCGCCGACACGAAGGTGCCGGCCCGCCCGCGGGTCTCGATGACGTGGTCGGCCTCGAGCGCCCGATAGGCCTTCGCGACGGTGTTCACGGCGAGCTCGAGGTCGGCGGCGAGGGCGCGCACCGTCGGCAGGCGGGTGCCCGGCGCGAGCGATCCGTCGGCCACGCCGTCGGCGACCTGGCGCCGCAACTGCTCGAACGGCGCTGCGGATGCCGCGTGGTCGATCGTGAGCGCGAGCGGGCCGGCCGCGGCATCCGTCATGCTCAGTCCCTGCTGCGGTTGACCAGGCGCGAGAGCACGATCGCGCTGCGCGTGTGGTCGACGTTGGGGGCGATGCGCACGCGTTCGAGCGCGTCTTCGAGCGAGGCGATGTCCCGGGCACGCATGTGCACGATCGCGTCGGCGCTGCCCGTGACGGTGCCGGCGTAGACGACCTCGGGCACGCCCTGCAGGATGCGCTGCAGTTCGTCGGGCGCGACCGTTCCGCGGCAGAAGAGCTCGACGTAGGCCTCGGTCGACATGCCGTCGACGGCGGGGTCGACCTGGATCGTGAACGAGCGGATGACGCCGTCGGCGACGAGGCGGTCGACGCGTCGCTTCACCGCGGAGGCGGACAGTCCGACCGACGATCCGATGTCGCCGTACCCCGCTCGCGCATTCTGGCGGAGGAGGTCGAGGATGGCGCGATCGAGGTTGTCCATCCTCGGAGTGTACGACGATCGGTTGCGCGATCACAGGTGCCTACGCGGGAATGTTGCGTGCGACTGTCGGATCGACCGAGTGCGAAGCCTTCCATGGGCACCGTCGTGCCGCAACCCCTCGCGGATCGCGCTCGACGCGTCGTAGCGTGACCGCATCGGCCAGCGTCGTGTGATTGTCGTGTCGTGTGATTCGAGGGGGACTCCCATGCACCAGGTTGCGGCGCGTCGTGCGCTCACGTTCTCGATCGCGGCGGTCGCCGTCGGCGGGCTGCTCGCCGTCGGCGCGTCGGCCACCGCGGCCGCTCCGCCGGCGCTCGCCCAGGCAACCGCGAGCGGCCTCGCGGCGGGGGTGTCGGCATCCGCCTCGTCGCGTTGGTCGCCGCAACCGCAGGCGACCGCGGTCGGATCCGGTGGCGCCGTGTCATCCGTCGACGCCGTGGCCAGTCGCGTCGGCGTCGAGGTCCTCCGCCTCGGCGGCAACGCGGCCGACGCCGCCGTCGCGACCGCGGCCGCGCTCGGCGTCACCGAGCCGTACAGCGCGGGCATCGGCGGCGGGGGGTACTTCGTGCACTTCGACGCGAAGACCGGCGAGGTGACCACGATCGACGGCCGCGAGACCGCGCCGGCCGCGATGCCGACCGATGCGTTCCTCGACCCGGCCACCGGCCAGCCCTACCGGTTCACGCCCGAGCTCGTCTCGTCGGGCGTCTCGGTGGGCGTGCCGGGCACGCTCGCGACCTGGGAGGCGGCGCTCGACCGGTACGGCACGAAGCGGCTGTCGACGATGCTCGCCCCGGCGATCGCGGTCGCAGCCACCGGGTTCACGGTCGACGAGACGTTCCGCAGCCAGACGCTCGACAACAAGGCGCGGTTCGCGGCCTTCCCCGACACCGCGAAGCTGTTCCTCCCGAAGGGCGACGCGCCCGTCGTCGGCTCGACCTTCCGCAACCCCGACCTCGCGAAGACGCTCGGGCTCATCGCGCTGCGCGGCACCGACGCCTTCTACGAGGGCCGCCTCGCCAGCGAGATCGCCGATGTCGTGCAGCACCCGCGCAAGGATCCGGCCTCGCCGCTGCCGGCACCGCCCGGCACCCTCACGGCCGACGACCTCGCCGCCTACGAGGTCGTCGAGCAGGCGCCGACCCACGTCGAGTACCGCGGGCTCGACGTCTACGGCATGGCGCCGAGCTCGTCGGGCGGCACCACCGTCGGCGAGTCGCTGAACATCCTCGAGAACCACGAGCTCGCGGGCGACACCCCCGAGGCGACGGCGCAGAGCCTGCACCTGTTCCTCGAGGCCACCGCGCGCGCGTTCGCCGATCGCAACGCCTACGTCGGCGACCCCGCCTTCGTCGACGTGCCGACCGAGACCCTGCTGAGCCAGGGCTTCGCCGACGCCCGCGACTGCACGATCGACCCGTCGGCGGCATCCGCCCGGCCGGTCGCGCCCGGGGCGCTCGACGCGAGCGGGTGCGCGACGGTCGATGCCGCCGAGCCGACCGACACCGAGAACGTCTCGACCACCCATCTCTCCGTGGTCGACCGGTGGGGCAACGCGGTCGCGTACACGCTCACGATCGAGCAGACCGGGGGATCCGCGATGACCGTTCCCGGGCGGGGATTCCTGCTCAACAACGAGCTGACCGACTTCTCGACCGTCTACAACGAGGCCGACCCGAATCGCATCGAGCCCGGCAAGCGGCCGCGCTCGTCGATGTCGCCGACGATCGTGCTCGACGGCGGCGACGTGCGGTACGTGCTCGGTTCGCCCGGCGGCGCGACGATCATCACGACGGTCACGCAGATCCTGCTGAACCGCATCGACCTCGGGATGTCGCTTCCCGAAGCGGTCGCCGCACCGCGGGCCTCGCAGCGCAACGCCGCCGTGACCCCGGCCGAGCCGGAGTTCATCGACGCGTACGGCGCGGCCCTCGGCGCGTACGGGCAGACGTTCACGCCATCCGGCGACCGGTTCACGTCGGCCTCGCAGATCGGCGCCGCCGCGGCGATCGAGGCCGCACCCGACGGCACGATGACGGCGGCCGCCGAGCCGGTGCGGCGTGGCGGCGGCACCGCGCTCGTGGTCAGGCCGCGCCGCTGAACGGGCCCTCGCGGCATCCGTCTCGTCTCACGGATCGGCCCGAACCGGGCCGCGGGCCCCGACCCGGATCTAGGCTTGGAGGATGAGCCCTACCTCGTCCGTGCGCCTCGGCATCCAGGTGCAGCCCCAGCACGCCCAGTACACCGCGATCCGCGACACGGTGCTCCGCCTCGAAGAGCTCGGCGCCGACGTCGTCTTCAACTGGGATCACTTCTTCCCGCTCTCCGGCGACCGCGACGGCCTGCACTTCGAGGCCTGGACCATGCTCGGCGCGTGGGCCGAGCAGACCGAGCGCATCGAGTTCGGCACGCTCGTGAACTGCAACTCGTATCGCAACGCCGACCTGCAGGCCGACATGGCCCGCACGCTCGACCACATCAGCTCGAAGGGCGGCGAGGGCCGCTTCATCTTCGGCACCGGGTCCGGATGGTTCGAGCGCGACTACGACGAGTACGGCTACGAGTTCGGCACGGTCGGCGGCCGGCTGAACGCCCTCGCCGACGCACTGCCCCGCATCGAGGCGCGCTGGGCGAAGCTCAACCCGGCGCCGACCCGCAAGATCCCCGTCATGATCGGCGGCAAGGGCGAGCAGAAGACGCTGAAGATCGTAGCGAAGCACGCCGACATCTGGCACTCGTTCGTGGCGCCCGACGAGCTCGGCCGCAAGCTCGACGTGCTGAAGCGCTGGGGCGACGAGGTCGGCCGCGACGTCTCCGAGATCACCGTGTCGAACGAGCTCGGGCGCGGCACGGCCGATCTCGAGCACGCCGATGCGCTCTACGACGCGGGGGTGCGCCTCTTCACGCTCGGCATCAGCGGCCCCGACTACGACCTCTCGGCCGTGCGCGAGTACCTCGCCTGGCGCGACGCGAAGAACGACCTGGCTCGGGTCGCCTGAGCTCGGGTCGCCCGAGCTCGGCTCGCCCGGTCGCTGCCATCGAGCGGATGTCGCGGCGCGGCGTCAGGGGCCGGTCACCGTTCCGAAGGTGAGCCGCCCGTCGGCGGCGAGCGTGACGTCGATGCTCGTCGGCGTGTCATCTGCGCTGACCGACGTGGCGACGTTGAGCCCCTTTTCTGGGAACCTCCCATCGACCGTGCAGGTCGATGCGGCGCCTCCGAGGTCGGGGAACGCGACCACGACGCAGAGTTCGGCCGCGTCGCGGGCGAGGAAGACGAGCGTCCCGTCGGGGCGTGTCGCGAGAAGGCGGTATTCGAGCGAGCCGTTCCCGAATCCGAACTCCGGCGGCAGGGGTGCGGCGTCGGCCTCGGTCGCGGGTCGCAGGAACACGTCGGCCGCCGACGCCTCGCCGGCGAGGGGTTGCTCGGCGAGGGAGTCCGCCATGGAGGGCTGATCCGTGAACGGCGTGGCCGTCGGGGTCGGCATCGCCGACTCCGCGGTCGCGTGCAGAGTCGTGCCGAGCTGCCAGCCCGCGAGGAGGCCGACGACGAGCGCCGCGAGGCCCACGATGATCGTCCCGCGGAGCCGCCCGCTCGGAACGGAGTCGGCGGCCACCGGGGTGACGGCCGGCTGAACCTCGGGCTCGGCGGGTGGTTCGCCCGCCGCGACCTCGGCCTCGACGGCCGCCGCCGAGCGAGCCTCCCGCAGCGCATCCAGCTCGCGCGCGGCATCCGCTCGCTCCGCATCGGAGGCGCCGGAGCCGAACGCGAGGCGTTGCAGGCGGGCGAGGTCGGCGTCGGGTTCGGGCACGGCATCCTCCGTCGGGCGGCGAGGTTCGGGCACGCCGTGATCTGGTTCAGGATGCCGCATCGCCCGTGGACGGGCAACCGTGCCCGCCGCGCCCACCGGTGCGGCATCGCGGCGCCTGCGGTGCCGCCGGTGTCCCAACCGGGTTCACGCCGACGAAACACGCTGCTCGGCAGCGCCGAAACACCGGCTTCCTAAGTTCGGCTCATTCGCATTCCGCGAATGCCCGTGTCCAGGAGGTTCGATGCAATCACCACCGAGCAACACCCGAACGAGACGACTGCCGTACGCGATCCTCGGTGGCGGCGTCATCGCCGCGGCCGCGATCGTCGGCGGCTTCATGGCCATCCCGGCCGTGAGCGGTGCGAGCGGCGCCGACAGCTCCGCGACCGAGGAGCTCGAGGCGGTCACGTCCAAGCCCGAGCTCGGTGCGCCGCGCGACCCGCTGAGCCCCGACGAACTGAGCTACGCGATCCACCTCGCGAGCACCGATGAGAGCGTGCCGGCGGACGTCACGTCCGTCGACGGATCGGACGCGCCCCAGGTGCTCTCCGTCGACATCGCGAACGGAGACGTCGACGCCACCGGACGCCTCGTCGACGTGTACCTGTTCGACTACACGTCGAACCAGACGTTCCTGCAGCGGGTCGACCTCGCCGCGGGCGACGTCGAGAGCACGTCGAAGGCGGGCGTCCAGCCGCCGCCCACTCCCGACGAGGTCGACTACGCGTTCGGCGTCTTCCTCGGCGACGCCGCGGCCAGCGCCGCCGTGCGCGCCGAGTACACGTCGGTCGCCGGCGGCGAGCTCGAGTCGATCGAGCAGCTCGCGGTCACCGGCGGGGCCTTCGTGCCGGACGCAGGAACCCTCGGCGCCGAGGCCTGCGGCATCGACCGATGCGTGGAGATGCAGTTCCGCGTGCCCGGCGGCGGATACCTCGACACGACCGCATTCGTGGTCGACCTGTCCACCGAGTCCGTGATCGGCATCAAGTGAGAGGCATGACCATGAAGAGGATCTCCCGCGCGATCGCCGTCGCGGCGGCCGCCGTCGCCGTCGCCGCCGGCCTCGCCGTCATCCCGGTGACCTCGGCCACGGCCGCGGCGCCGGTCGTGAACTGCTCCGGTGACGCGCTCATCGAGAAGTCGTTCGACAACGGCACCGACTGGCAGATGTGCTGGCGCATCGACAGCAAGCACGGTCTCGTGCTCGAACAGGTGGCCGTCAAGGCCCCGGGGGAGGACTCGTTCCGCCGGGTCCTCGACTCGGTGAGCCTCGGACAGCTCAACGTGCCCTACGACACCGGCAAGAACGTCTGGAACGACATCACGTCGTACGGCTTCGGCAACCAGTACCTGCAGAAGCTCAGCGCGGCCGAGTGCAGCACCGGCACGCTCCGCGACTACGGACAGGCGTGGAGCGTCACCCGCCGCGGCGTGACGACGAACTACCTGCGCACGATCCCGTCGCTCTGCATCACGGACACCACGCGCGACATGTCGTACCGCTCGCACGAGCAGAGCTGGGGGTCGATCGAGGACAAGCCGCTCTTCACCGCGACGGGGCAGGCGTTCAACCTCACCATCGTCTCGAAGGTCGACTGGTACGAGTACGCGACCAAGGTCGAGTTCACCGACGAGGGGGCGATCTCGTTCAACCTCGGTGCGACCGGGGACATCTCCTACGAGGACTTCGACGCGGATGCGACCACCGGCTGGCCTGTGGGAACGGATGCGGCGAACTACGCGGCCTCGCACTGGCACAACGCGTTCTGGCGCCTCGACTTCGGTCTCGACGGCCAGAGCCTGCAGCAGGTCGAGCAGTACGACTCGACGCTGGGCGAGCCCGGCGAGATGGCACCGCTGATGCACACCACCGGCGCGACGATCGAGCACCCGGCGAACCTCGTGCCCGCCGCCGACACCACGTGGTGGCGGGTGGTGGCGCCCGAGAGCCGCAACACCGACAACCACGCGCGTTCGTACGAGTTCGTGTTCCCCGGTTCGCAGCTCTACCAGGGCAACCCGATCACGCAGCCGCTCATCAGCGTCACGAACTACGCCGACTGCGAGCAGTTCGCGAGCAACAACCTCAACCCCGCCTGCCCCAACCTGAGCGTGCTCGACTACGTCGCGAACAGTGCGGATGCCGCCCTGACCGACCCGGTCGCCTGGGTCAACAGCGGGTTCCACCACGTCGTGCGCGACGAGGACCAGAGTCCGATGCAGACGCACTGGCAGTCGTTCTCGATCATGCCGCGCGACTGGACGGCGCAGTCGATGAGCACCCCCGATGCGAGGACCTGCATCAACGGCGACACCGGCGGCGAGATCCACAGCGACGAGACGCCGTGCGAGGCGGTCGTGCCGACGGACCCCGAGCCGACCGACCCGCCGGCGACGACCGAGCCGACGGACCCGCCCGCGACGACCGAGCCGACCGACTCCCCGGAGCCGACCGACCCGGCCGAGCCGGGCGAGGGCGACGGCCAGGATGCCCCGAGCCTCTCGATCTCGGCGAAGGATCTCGCCCCGGGCGAGAGCTTCGCGCTCGAGGGCGCGGGCTTCGCGCCCGATGAGACCGTCGCGGTCGTGCTGCACTCCGACCCGATCACGGTGGGCACCCTCACCGCGAACGACGAGGGTGAGATCGCGGGCACCCTGAAGGTGCCCTCGGACGCGCCCGACGGCTCGCACAGGATCGTCGTGACGGGCGCCGAGTCCGGGCTGACGGCGGAGGTCGACGTCACGATCGCCACGGCGGCGGCACCGGCAGGCGCCGCCGGACCGGTCGCCGCGCTGCTCGCCTCCACGGGCACGGCGCTGCCGATCGCGGCCGCGTCGGTGGCGCTCGCGCTCCTCGTCGCGGGCGGGGCGCTCATGCTCCGCCGGCGTCGCCGGTCGGCGATCACGTCGATCTGACCCATGCGGTGGCGGCCGGGCGCGTGCCCGGCCGCCACCTTCGCACCACCACGGAAGGAGCACCGATGCGACGTCCCATCGCGACGACGGTCGCCCTGGCGGTCGTCCTCGTCGCCGGCGCGGCCCTGATCGGGCCGAGGCTCGCGGCGGCCGACGCCGCACAGGCGACCGAGCGCATCGACGGCGCCCCGGGCAGCACCGTCATGGCGGCCTCCGGCCGGGCCGAGACATCCGAGGCCCTCGTGCCGTCGGGCGCCGCGGACGGAACAGCGGCCTCGGTCGACGACGTGCCCGACGACGCGGACATGCTGTTCGCGATGATGATGGTGCCGCATCACGAGCAGGCCGTCGAGCTCTCGCGGATGCTCGCTGCGACGCCGGGCATCGACGGCTTTTCGACCTCGCTCGCAGCCTTCATCGATGCGGACCAGACCAAGGAGATCGTGGCCATGAACGCGTGGCTCGACGCCTGGCACGGGGTCGGCATCATGAACCACGACCGCGGCGGGGCGATGGCGGGCATGGCGACGCCCGAGCAGATCGCCGAGTTCGACGCCCTGTCGGGTGCGGCCGCGGAGGCCAGGTTCCTCGAGTTGATGATCGCCCACCATCGTGGTGCGCTCGCCATGGCCGACGATGCGATCGCCGACGGCCGCAACAGCTACATCCGCTCGCTCGCGAAGCACATCGCCGCAGAGCAGGAGCGGGAGATCGCCGCGATGACCCTCAGGCTGGGCGAGCTGTGAACCGTCGCGGCGTCGCCGTCGCGGTCGTCGGTGCCGGGGCCGTGCTCGCCGTCGCGCTCGGTCTCGGCGCGGTGACCGGCGCGGCGGTGCACCGGGCCGACTCCCCGTCGATGGCGCCGGCGATCGAGGTCGGCGACGTCGTGGTCTCCGCAGGACTCAACGGCGTGCCGGAGCGGGGCGACGTGGTGGTCTTCTCCGATCCCGGCGGATGGGGGCCGCGCGTCGCGCGGCTGCTCGGCCGGGACCGGGTGTCGGAGACGTTCGTGAAGCGCGTGGTCGGCCTCGCGGGGGAGCGCGTCGCGTGCTGCACCGCCGCCGGCGCGCTCACCGTCGACGGCGCGCCGTTGCCGGAGCCATACCGGGTGCCGAACGACGGGCTCGCGAGCGTGCTCGCCTTCGACGAGATCGTCCCCGACGGCGAGGTGTTCGTGCTCGGCGACGCGCGCTCGGCCTCGATCGACTCCCGCTACCTCGGCAGCGTGCCCCTCGAGTCGGTGACCGGCGTCGTGCAGTTCGTGGTGCCGCTCGGCGGATGAGCCGCAGCGGTCGCCCGACTCGCGCCGCGACATCCGGCGAACGCCTTCAGCCGGCCGTCGAGCCCACCGGATAGGCGAGACGCGCCAACTCGTCGCACGCTTCGAGCAGCACGCCCAGGTGCCGCTCGGCAGACGCGAGGTCGCCGCCGGCCGATGAGAGCACGACCGCCGCGACCAGCTCCCCGTCGGGGGAGCGAACGGGAACGGCGATGCACGCACGCGGGGCGGGACCGCGCTCGGTGCACCGCGCATGGCCCAGCTGCGCGACCTCCGATGCGATGCGCCGGCGCTCCTCGATCGAGATGCCCGAGGCACGCGCCGAGTCCGCGACGACCTTCGCCGCGCGAGGATCGCTGGTTGCCTGCAGCGGTGGGAACGCGGCGATGAGGAGCCGGCCGATGGCCGTCGCGCCGAGTTGACGGCGGGTGCGGTCGATCGAGAGCAGCGGCAGGTCGGGATCCTCGTCGACGACCACGACCCGACCGCCCGGGTACCGCACGAAGTGCACGGCTTCGCCGGTGCGCTCCCGGAGCGCGGCGATGATGCCCGGGATCGGGTCGGCCCGGCTCGGCGCGATGAGGTGGGCGAGCTCGACCACGCGAACGCCGAGCACGAAGCCGTCGAGCGTCGGATGCCGCAGCAGGTACTCGTCGCTCGTGAGCGAGTTGATGAGGCGGTACGCGCTCGCGCGCGGCATGCCGAGCAGCTGCGCGATGCGGTTGGCCGAGAGCGTCGGACCGCCACGGGCGACCTCCTCGAGCACCGCGAGTGCGAGGGCGACGCCGCTGACGCCCGATGGGCCGCTCATGGCCGCCGAGCCGGAGCCGAGGAGATCGCGTCGGCGGCCACGGGCGTGTCGTAGGCGCCGACGCGGTCGGCGAGCCCGGGGCCCGAGCGCACGCGCAGCAGGTGCGCGATCGTCGCCGCCGCGATGAGGGCGACCAGGATGCACAGCGCCGTCGCGTCGTCGGCGGCCTCGGCGAGCATCTCGGTGGCTGCGACCCCGGTGAGCGCGATCGTGCCGAGCAGCGCGGGCCACGCCTCTCGCAGGCTGAACTCGCGGATGCGCACCAGGTAGGGGATCGCCGCCGCGCAGACCGCGAGGTAGGCGATGATGAACGCCATGCTCTCGGCCAGGTGCACGACGTCGCGGTAGAGCGATTCTCGGCCCGCCCCGACGAGCAGGAGCGTTCCGGCGATGAGCACCGCACCCACGGCGACGGCCGCGACGTGGGGCGTCGCGAACCTGGTCGACGTGCGTCCGAGTGCCTTCGGGAGGACCCCCTCGCGGGCCATGGTGAACACGAGGCGCACGAGCGCGTTCGTGCAGGCGAGCGTGCACGCGATCCACGATGCGGCGACGACGGCGTGGATCACGGGGTCGAGCCACGGGCTCGCGGCGACGTCGGCCTCGGTCAGCAGCGACGCGTCTCGACCGGCAGCGACGGCGGAGAGCTGGGCGAGCATGCCGAACAGGTACACCGCGGCGACGGAACCGACGGTCCACACCAGCGCGCGGGGCACGGCGGCGAGCGGGCGTCGGCTCTCGGGCCCGAGCGCGGTGCCGCTCTCGAAGCCGACGAAGCAGATGAGCGCGAACCCGATGCCCTCGGCGAACGAGGAGAGCGAGGGTGCTGCGCCGAGATCGGGCACGACGCCCTCGATGTTCCAGCCGGTCGCCGCGAACACGGTGAACGAGACCGCGATGAGGGCCGCGACCACGACGGCCTCGACGACGAGCATGACCCGCGTCGATGTGCGCGCGCCGAGGGCGATGACGACGGTGACGGCCGCGCCGATGCCGATCACGAGCAGCACGGAGGCGGGGCCGTCGGCGGCCCATCGCTCGGCGCCCCCGAATGCGGCGTCGAGCCGGCGCACGGCGCTGCGCAGGGTGTCGATCGAGACGCCCGCGTAGCCGAGCAGCAGGGCGACGCCGGCGACCATGCCGGCGGCCGGGCCGAGGCCCCGCGTCACGAAGGTGTAGATGCCGCCGGCGGCGGAGATCCGCCGGGCGAAGACGGACATCGACAGTGCGACGAGGATCACCGCCGCTGCGGTCAGCAGCAGGGTCACGAACGCGAACGAGCCGGTGCGGTCGACGAGTCCGCCGGTCAGGATGAGGAGGCCGCCCGCCGGCGCCACCGCGGCCACCGATTGCGCGACGAGGTCGAGCGTCGTCACCGATCCGCGTCGCAGGCCGTGCAGCGGTGACACGGATGCGAGGCTCGCGTCTGGTGTCCGTCGCGCGATCGCGTCGCTGAGTGCGCTCACCGGTGCCTCCTCGTGGTCCCTGCACCGTATGCTCCACCGATTTCGCGGCCGTCAGCGTCGTGTTACGCGGGTGTGACCTCGTGCGGGACAGCGGCAGGGCCGATGCGGGTCCGGCACGCCCTCGCGGGGCCGGCGCCCGGGTCAGCGCGCGACGGCCGTGACGGTGACCGTGCCGTCGGACAGCCAGACGACCTCGAACCGGGCTGCCTCGCGCTCGGCGACCACGTGGATGCCGCCCTCGGGGAACCGACCGCTCTCGGTGCAGCGGCTGAGCCCGCCCTCCGTCGGGAATGCGACGACCAGGCAGGCCTCGCCGTCGCGGAGCGCCGCGAAGGCGCGCGAGCCGTCGGGCAGGGTGAGCAGCAGTCGTTGCTGGCGGAATCCGTCGCGCACCCACGAGCGGGGCAGGGCGTCGCCCGAGATCGACTCGCGCGTGAAGACCGCAGCGGCCCCCGCCTCCGAGACGAGCGGCAGCGACTCGAGGTACTCCGCGTACGCCTGAGCGGTCGGAGGCGTCGACGGCGCGGAGAGCGTGGTCGGGTCGACGGCGCCGCGCGAGCCGAGTCCCCAGCCGATGAGCACCCCGAACGCGAGGGCGAGCGCACCCGCCGCGAGAGCCCACCGCATGCGCGACTCCGGTCGGTCGGGGGCGACGGATGCCGGTGCGCGGCCGTCCGGCGCGGCGTCGCCCGCCGATCGGCCTGCTGGGGGCATCGCCGACCGCGGCACGGTGAGCATCGGCGAACCGTCGGCGGAGCCGGCCTCGGCGAGCTCGCGGACGGCCACCTCACGCTCCGCGTCGGTCGCCCCGGAGCCGAAGGCGATGCGCTGCAGGCGGGCGATGTCGGCATCGCGCCCGCTCGCGGCATCCGGAATCGGACCGGCGTCGTCCTGCTGGTCGTTGCCCGTCATGACGCCCTCCATCGGCGGTCGTCATGAGGGCGGCGACCGCCGCGGTGTCAGGTCCCCTTCAGGATCCCTCACCGGTCGGGCTGCGGCAACCTTCCGTGCGCGGATGGCTCGCCGCGACGCCGGCGGCGCCACCCGACGTCAGCGTTCGGTGACCGAGATCGACCCGTTCGACGTGCCGAGGTCGAGCGTGAACTCGCCGTCGGAATCCTCGTCGATGTCGACCTCGACCGACCCGTTCGACGTGTCGGTCTCGACCCGGTAGCCGACGCCCTCGGTCGGCACCTCGAGTTCGATCGCCCCGTTCGAGGTGCGGGCCTCGACGTCCTGCGCGGCCGAGAGGCGCAGGTCGATCGCTCCGTTCGAGGTCGACGCCCGCACGCCGGTGCCGGCGAGACCCCGGCCCTCGATGCGGCCGTTGCTGGACTCGACCTCGATCGCGCCCGTGACGTCGTCGAGCTCGATGCGTCCGTTGCTCGTCGCGACGTCGACCTCGTTCACCCCGCTCAGCTCGATCGCGCCGTTCGAGGTCGCGCCGCGCACGTCGACGCCGGCCGGCAGCTCGATCGTGTAGTCGACGACGCAGTTCCGCCCGCATCCGCTGAGCACGAGCACGCCGTCGTCGACCTCGAACGTCACCCCGACGGTTCGCTCGCCCCGGTACGAGACCGTGCGCGAGACCTCGATCTCGGTGCCCTCTCCGGCGCCCTTCACGATGACGCTGCCCGCAGGCTCGTCGATCTCGATCGTCTGCACCCGGGCGTCGAGGGTCTCGTCGTCGCTGAACCGCTCGGGCGGGGCCAGGAGCCCGCATCCGCTGAACGCCAGGGCTGCTGCCGCGGCGACGGCGCCGACCGCGATCATGCGTGCTGTGTGAATCATCGTTCTTCCCCCCGCGGGCTTCCACCCTGCCTCCGACCATAACGAGGCCGCCGTCGCAGCCGCACGGGGGCATGCCCCCGGAGTCCGGAGTGGGGGAGCACCCGCCGGAGCGCTGCTCGCGGCATCCGACCACGCGGGTCTAGGCTGACCCGCATGGGCAAGGTCACCGAACCTGCCCCGGGGGAGTACGGCCCGCCTGAGCCTGCGAGCGAGGGCTCGAGCGAGCACGACACCCGGGGGGACCACGGCTTCTTCGGACAGCCGCGACCGCTGGTGCACATCTTCGGGGTGGAGATGTGGGAGCGGTTCAGCTTCTACGGCATGCAGGGCATCCTGCTGCTGTACCTGTACTACTCGATCGCCGACGGCGGCCTCGGCATGGACCAGGCTGCCGCGGCGGGCATCGTCGGCGCATACGGCGGGGCCGTCTACCTCTCGACGATCCTCGGCGCGTGGGTCGCCGACCGGTTGCTCGGCTCCGAGCGCGTGCTGTTCTACAGCGCCATCGTGATCATGGGCGGCCACATCGCGCTCGCCGCGCTGCCGGGATTCCTCGGCGTGGGCGTCGGGCTCGTGCTCGTGGCGTTCGGCTCCGGCGGCCTCAAGGCGAACGCGACGAGCGTCGTCGGCTCGCTCTACTCCGAGCACGACCCGCGGCGCGACGCCGGCTTCTCCCTCTTCTACCTCGGCATCAACCTCGGGGCGTTCCTCGGCCCGCTCATCACCGGCCTCGTGCAGGACACCTGGGGCTTCCACTGGGGCTTCGCCGTCGCCGCGGTCGGCATGGCGCTCGGCCTCATCCAGTACGCCTTCGGACGCAAGGGGCTGCCGGCCGTGGCATCCGTCGTCCCGAACCCGCTGCCCAGGTCGAGGCGGGGACTCGTGATCGGCATCGCGATCGCCGCGGTGCTGCTCATCGCCGTGCTCGTGCTGACCGGGCTGGTGAACGCCGGCAACCTCGTGTCGTGGGTGATCGGGGCCACCGTGGTCGCCGCCGTCTCGTACTTCGTCGTGATCCTGCGCAGCAGCCGCATCACGTCGACCGAGCGCAGCCGCGTGTACGCGTTCATCCCGTTGTTCATCGCGAGCGTCGCGTTCTGGTCGCTGTACCAGCAGCAGTTCACGGTGCTCACGATCTACGCCGACGAGCAGCTGAACCGGAACATCTTCGGCTGGGTGATGCCGGTGCCGTGGGTGCAGTCGATCAACCCGGTCTTCATCATCGTGCTGTCGGGGGTATTCGCCGCGATCTGGACGAAGCTCGGCGACCGCCAGCCGTCGACGCCGATCAAGTTCGCCCTCGGTACGGCGCTCATGGGTGTCGCGTTCCTGCTGTTCCTGCCGTTCGCGGGCGGCGGCGAGAACTCGACGCCGCTGCTCTGGATGGTGCTCATCCTGCTCGTCTTCACGGTCGCCGAACTGCTGCTGTCGCCGGTGGGCCTGTCGGTCGCCACGAAGCTCGCGCCTGGGGTGTTCCACACCCAGATGGTCGCGCTGTTCTTCCTCTCGGTCGCGCTCGGCTCGTCGATCGCCGGGCTGCTGGCGGGCTTCTACACGGTCGTGAACGAGGCGACGTACTTCGGCGTGCTCGGTGCCATCGCGATCGTGCTCGGCGCCGGGTTGTGGCTCGGCCGCAAGCCCGTGCTGCGGCTCATGGCGGGCGTCCGCTGACGCGGCGACCGTACTCTCCTCGTCCGGATACGATTGGCGGGCACGCACGAGGGGAGTACGGATGTCGCGCGCCCTCGTCGTGATCCCGACGTACAACGAACGGGAGAACATCGCCGAGACCGTCGCCCGCGTGCGGGCGGCCGTGCCAGAGGCATTCGTCGTGGTCGTCGACGACAGCTCGCCCGACGGCACCGGATACATCGCCGAGGGCCTCGCCGCCGACGACGGCGCCGTGCACGTGCTGCACCGCACCACGAAGGACGGCCTCGGGGCCGCATACCTCGACGCGTTCGGCTGGGCGCTCGAGCGCGGACACGACCCGATCGTGCAGATGGACGCCGACGGCTCGCACCTGCCGGAGCAGCTGCCCTCGCTGCTCGCCGCGCTTGAGGCCCCGGATGCCGCGGGCCGGCCGGTCGACATCGTGATCGGCTCCCGGTGGATCCCCGGCGGCACCATCGAGAACTGGCCCAAGCGCCGTGAACTGCTCTCTCGATGGGGGAGCGCCTACGCGCGAACCATGCTGCGCCTCTCGACGCGTGACGCGACCGCCGGGTACCGGGTGTTCCGGGCATCGGCGCTGCGGGCGATCCGGCTCGACGACGTGCACACCCGGGGCTACGGATTCCAGGTCGACATGCTCTGGCATGCCCGCCAGGCCGGACTCGTGGTGGTCGAGGTGCCGATCACCTTCGTCGAGCGCGTGCGCGGCCGATCGAAGATGAGCACCATGATCGTCGCCGAGGCGATGCTGAAGGTCACCGGATGGGGCATCGCCGGGCTGTTCCGGCGTTCCGACGCGGCATCCGGACGATTCGTCGGCTCCTGACGACGAACGGTCGGGCGGGCGATCGCTCCCTTCGGAAGGGTGGAGTTCCACCTGAAGGAGCGCCATGTCGACGAACACCGCGAGCACCACCGTCATCTCCCCATCGCCCGCCGGGTCGGCCGGCACCGGCCCGGCTGCCACGCACGGCCCGGTCGCCCCTCGCCGTGCTGCATGGGCCGGCGTCGTCTCGCTCGGCCTCGGCATCTTCACGCTCGTCGCGAGCGAGTTCCTGCCGGCCAGCCTGCTCTCGCCGATCGCCGCCGACCTCGGCATCACCGAGGGCGTCGCCGGGCAGCTCGTGACCGCCACGAGCATCATCGGCATCATCGGCGGCCCGCTGGTCGTGTCGGCGCTGCCGAGGGTCGACCGCCGCACGGTCATGGTCGGGCTCACGACGCTCGCCATCGTCTCGAACGTGCTCGTCGCGATCGCGCCGGTGTTCGGGCTCATGCTGGCGTCGCGACTGCTGCTGGGCCTCGCGATCTCCGGATTCTGGGCCATGTCCCTCGCCGTGACCTCGCAGCTCGTTCCGGCCGAACGACTCGGCCGCGCGATGACGATCGTGAACACCGGCCTCTCGCTCGCGACGATCGCCGCCGTGCCCGCGGGCGCCGTGCTGGGCGAGCTCGTGGGCTGGCGCACCGTGTTCCTCGGCGCCGCCGCGGTCGGGGTCATCGCCCTCACCGTGCAGATGGTCACGCTCCCGTCGGTGCCGCCGACCGGTTCGCCGGGCTTCGGCACCCTCGTTCGCACCGCCGCTCGGCCGGTGGTCGCCCTCGGGGTGCTCTCCGTCGTGCTCATCTCCGGCGGCCACTTCGCCGGATTCACCTACCTCCGCCCCGCCTTCGAGACGATCGGAGCGGTCACCCCCGCGACGCTCGCGCTGCTGCTCGCCGCCTTCGGCATCGCCTCGTTCGCCGGCAACCTGATCGCCGGGCCGTTGGCGGACCGCCGGTTGCGCGTGCTGCTCGTCGCGGCACCGACCGCCATCGGCGCGTCGATGGTCGCCTACGCGCTGCTGGGCGCGAACCCGGTCGTCGCGGTGATCGTGGTCGCCGTGTGGGGCGCCGGGTTCGGGGCCGTGCCGACGATGATCCAGACCTGGATGGCGCGCGTCGCGCCAGACCGGCTCGAGAGCGCGGGCGGACTCATCGTGGCCGCATTCCAGACGGCGATCACCATCGGCGCGGCCGTCGGCGGCCTGCTCGTGGACTCGGTCGGCGTGCAGGTCGCGTTCCTCGGCGGCGGCATCGCCGCAGTCATCGGCGGCATGGTGCTCGTCTCGGCGCGGGGGCGCTGAGGATCGGCCGGCGGCCGCGCGGACGGCATGCCCGTCGCGCGCCGGAGACCGGTCAGGCGACGGGCTGCAGCGCTGCGATCCGTCGCCAGCGGCTCGGGGCGACGCCGCTGTGCCGGCGGAATGCGCGGCTGAACCCGTCTTCACTGTCGTAGCCGAGGCGGTAGGCGATCCCGCTCACGGGCTCGCCGTCGCGGAGCATCCGCTCGGCCTGCGTCATTCGGATGCGGGTGACGTACCGCGCAGGGGTGTCGCCGACCGCGGCGCGGAACTGCTCGGCGAACTGCGAGCGCGACGCTCGCGCGATGCGGGCGAGCGACGCGACCGTCCACGGCGATCCGGGGTTCTGGTGGATCGCCGCGAGGGCGTCTCCGACGTTCGGGTCGCTCGCGGCGGCCAGCCACGCTCGCGCCGTGCCGCAGCCGTGTTCGAGCCAGAACCGCACCGCCGCAGAGATGACCACGTCGGTCAGCCCGGCGAGCACGATGGCGGAGCCCGGTCGAGCGTCGGAGGCCTCGCGGTGCATGGTGTCGAGCAGGCTGGAGAAGCCGGGTTCGCTGCGGCCGAACCCGCGGGCGGCGAGCACCGGCGGCATCGCCTTCGTCATCGTCGGGCTGGGGACGACGAGTGCGATGGTCGCGCTGAGCAGGCGGGCATCGCCCGATGCCGTCAAGCGGGTCGGACCGCCCTGCGCGAGGAGGGCGACGTCGCCCCGGTCGAGGGTGACCGCCTCGTCGCCCCGAACGAGCTCGATGGTTCCCGAGAGCACCACGTGCAGCCGGGTCGACTCGTGGGTGTCACGACGCACCTCGCCGGGGGCGAGATCGCGTCCGGACGTCTCGATCACCGACCACCTCAGGTGCTCGAGGAACCGGCCGATCGTGACGGCGTCGTCGACCAGGCCATGGGCCTGCGGCAACGGCGTGATCCTGCACATATGAGGTGCAATCGCGACGGGACCGCGATCATTCCCGGATGTCGCCCGGGGCCGTCATGCGCGTGAGGGTTCGGCTCCCGCCGATGCGCCGATGCGCCGATGCGCCGATGCGCCGATGCGCCGATGCGCCGCTCGACCGCTCGACCGCCCGACCGTCAGCCGACCAGCAGCAGCGGATCGGCGATGAGCCGCTCGCGCGCCTGCCGGCGGGCGCCGACGAGCGCGGCATCCGACCCTCCGACCGCGTGGGAGAAGACGGGGATCGCGCTGATCGCGCCGTTGCCGACCGTGGGGCGGTTGCCCTTCAGTGCGCTCTGGATGTCGTTGATGAAGCCCGACCAGTAGCCGCCGACCACCACGACCGCCGGATCGATCGTCGGCACCACGATCTGCAGCGTGCGGCCGATCCAGTGGGCGGCGTCGAGCCAGGCCCAGCGGGCGCGGTCCTCGGCCTCGCCGATGCGCAGCACCAACTCCTCGAGGGCGGCGGCACGGCCGTCGGTGGCGGCGTATCCGGCGAGGCCGGCGCGCTCGAGCACGACCTCGGGAGCCGCCACCGTCGCGAGGCAGCCGAGCTGGCCGCAACGGCAGCGAAGCCCGCCGGGCACGATCGGGAGGTGGCCGAAGGTCGCGCCGAGGCCGTGCGCCCCGGTGAGCGGCCGGCCGGCCGCGACGGCTGCGGCCGAGACCGCGGTGTCGCCGTCGAGGAAGAGCACGTCGCCGATGCCGGGCAGCGCCTCGAGCTCGACGCTCGCGGCCGCCGTGGCGGTGGGCGTGAGGCGGATGGGCAGCGGCAGCGACCGTTCGACCTCGGCGAGTGTCGGGACCATTGCGCGCAGCTCGCCGAGCACGTCGACCGGCTCGGCGCCGAATCGCGCATCGGTGATCACGACGGCCGGTGAGCCGACGACGGCGCCGTCGACGAGCACGGTGATGTCCGCGATGCGGTGGCCCGAGCGGTGGGCGCGTGCGATCGCACGCGACAGCACCACGGCGAGCGGGGTGACCGGGCTCTCGGGGCGCTCGGGGTCGGCGGGCGCGAGACGCTCGGTGAAGCGTGCGTCCTCGTCGCCGGCGAGGGTCGCGATCGTCGCGAGGGCGTCGTCGAGGGTCAGTCGTGCGGTCACGATCACCCGGTCGCCGCCCGCCAGCGAGAGCGGCGTGGATCGCCCGTCGCCGTGCGCGTCGCCGGATTCGCGGATCACGCCCGCGTCGAGCAGGCGCGCCGTGAGCCCAGCGATCGTGCCGCGGCCGAGCCCGGTCGCGTTCACGAGTTCGCTCCGCGTCGCCGATCCGTGGATCACGAGGTGCTCGACGACGCGGGCGGATTGTTCGCGGTGCAGGTCGAGGGGGCCGGTGATGGTCGGGATCGTCGTATCGCCGGGTGTCATGACGCAAGCATGAACCCGCGAGGTCTCCCGGTCACGTACCCCATTCGGGGGCCGCGACCGGGAGAGGCACCCGGATTCCGGCTCAGGCGGCCGGCAGCAGCGAGCGCACCGAGGCGTAGCCGTCGGCCACCACGCTCGACGGCGTGTCGTACACGCGCGTCGCGCGCGCGGCATCCGTGTACCGCGGCCAGCCCGGTTCGCCGGTCGTGATGAAGGCGACCGCTGCGCCGTGCACCTCGTCGGCGAGGGCCTGCGGCGGGTTCGGGCCGGCCAGCGGCTCGATCGCGATCGAGTCGAGGCAGTCGAAGAAGAACGGCACGTCGAGGCAGTGCTCGGCGAAGCCGAACGTGCCAGACGGCCACGAGAACCGGTAGACCCAGGTCGGCGCGTCGCCGCGCAGGGCGACGAGGCGCACGAGCGCGGTGCGGAACATGCGGTCGGTGAGGAACCGGCCCGCGATGCGCGCGGTGCCCTTGCGGGCGACCTCGGCGTTCGCGGCGAGGTAGGGCTTCATGGCCTGCTTCTGCATGCCGAGCTTCTTCAGCATCAGCGACTTCGGGATCCAGCGGAGCTTCTTCTCGACCTCGGCGAACGCCATCGTGAACTCGTCGTCGGTCGCGCCGATCACGAGCGGCTTGCCGGCGCCGACCCCGGCCGCCAGCGACTCCTTCGTCGAGCGCACGAGCAGCTCGCCGTCGATGCTCGGGCCCAGCGCCAGGCCGTTGTCGATCATGCTCTCGAGGGAGTCGGGGCCGAGCTCGGTCGCCTTCTTCTGCAGCTCGAGGATGCGCTCCTCGTCGAGGCTCGAGAAGCCGGCGACCGTCGGCTCGACGCCCGCCGCCGCCGCGAGCTCGCGCCCGAAGGCCTCGCTCCGCTCGGGCGTGACGTCGGCCAGGGCGCCCGAGATCGCGTAGACGCCGTGGAAGAGGTGCTGTGCGCGCTCCATGCCGAGCAGGGTGAGCACCGCGCCGCCGCCCGCCGACTGGCCGGCGATGGTCACGCGCGAGGGGTCGCCGCCGAACGCGGCGACGTTCTGCTGCACCCACTCGAGGGCGAGCAGCCAGTCGCGCACGCCGCGGTTGCTCGGTGCGCCGTCGATCCACCCGAAGCCGTCGAAGCCGAGCCGGTACGAGATCGTCACGGTCACGACGCCGTCGCGGTTGAACCGGCCGCCGTCGTACCAGAGGCTCGCGGGCGAGCCGGCGAAGAACCCGCCGCCGTGGATCCAGACCAGCACCGGCAGGGCGGCATCCGTTCCGGCATCCGCAGCGGAGGGCCGGGGCGTGAACACGTTCACGTTCAGCGTCGACTCGCCCGGCACGCTCGGCTCGGGGATGAGCGTGACGCCGGGATCGCCGCGCTGCGCGGTCGCGCCGAACTCGAGGGCATCGCGCGCGCCCTCCCATGGGGCCTTCGGCACGGGTGCGGCGAAGCGGAGCTCGCCGACGGGCGCCTCGGCGAAGGGAATGCCGAGGAAGGCGGCGGATGCGCCTGGCGTGCCGGGCTCGCCGCGCCAGGCGCCGCGGACGCGGCCCGCCACGGTGTCGACCTCGACGAAGGTGCCGGTGCTGGTCTGGGTCATGGGTGGTGCTCCTATCGGACGCTCTTGATGGGGATGAGGACGAGCGCTGCGGCGACCACGGCGACGATACCGAACACGAACAGCATGGGGTATCCGCCGAAGACGCCGATGATCACGCCGGCGATCGCCGGGCTCAGCGCCTGCGGGATGTTCGTGGCGATGTTCAGGATGCCGAGGTCCTTGCCCGCGCCGGCACCGCCGCCGGGCAGCACCTCGGTCATGAGCGCCGCGTCGACCGACATGTACACGCCGAAGCCGACGCCGTTGATGATGCTCATGACGATCATGCCGGTCATGTTCGGCATGATCACGGGGGCGGCGAGGCCGAGCACCATGATGGCGGATGCCGCGTAGATGAAGACCTTGCGCTTGCCGATGCGGTCGCTCCACCAGCCCGAGACCCCGATCGCGATGAGCGTCGGCACGAACGCGGCGAGCGTGAGCGTGAGCACGGCGCCGGGCGCCTCGGCGACCGGGATGCGGATGTAGTCGGTGAGGATGTACAGCTGGAACGCCGTGACCACGAAGTACCCGAGCACGAGCAGGAAGCGGGCGGCGAACGCCCACGCGAAGTCCGGGTTCTTGCGGGGGTCGATCCAGAAGCCGGCGAAGAACTGCCGCCAGCTCCATGCGGGCACGACCGCCTCCTTCGACGACCAGTCGCGGTTGACGAGCACGAAGAGCACGGTGACCACGATCACGGCGATGCCGAACGCCGAGTAGCCGATGCCGATGTTCGCGGCGAAGATGCTCGCGACCATGATGCCGAGGGTCATGCCGACCTGGGTGCCGATGCCGAACATCGCGCTCGCGACGCCGCGCTTCTCGCGCGGGAAGCGGTCGGGGGTGAGCGCGGTGAGCGGGCCCTGCAGGCCGTTCAGGGCGACCTGGATGATGACCCAGAACACCGTGATCCAGAGCAGCGAGGTGAGCGAGCCGAGCCCGAGCAGGAAGATGCCGCCGATGAGGGCGCCGCCGACCATCCACGGGGCGCGGCGACCGAAGCGCGAGCGGGTGCGGTCGCTGAACGCGCCGACGATGGGCTGCGCGAAGAGCGTGAAGACGAATGAGACGGTCGTGACGATCGCGAGGTTCGCGACCTTGTTCTCCTCGTCGAGGAGCGCGATCTGGGTGGGCAGCAGGATCGCGATGAGTCCGCCGTAGGTGGCGAAGAGCGTGAGCGCGGTGACGAGGATGCCGGGCAGCAGCGCCCTGGTGGGCGGGGGACTCTGCGGCGGCTCGCCGGCGACGGGTGCGGTCGCCGAGATGGCGCCGGTGGGCGCGACGAGGGCGGCGGGATCGCCGGAGGCGGCGGGCTGGATCGACATTGGGGCTCCTCTTCGTTGAGAACGACCTGGGGGCGGGGGTGTGGCGTCCGCGGTGAAAACCGAACAACGCTCGGCGATGAGTATGCGCTGTTTCGCTAGGAAATTCAACCGTTGAACTAAAGCCTTGGGCGCGAGAACAGGACGGGAGCTGGCGGCAGCGCCGGGAACAGGCGTGCGAGCGGCGTGTCGTCACGCGCTTCCTGTTCTCGGACCGACCGAAGGTGACCGGGGAGGCGGCGGGGTCAGACCCCGAGTCGTGCCGGGTCGGCCAGCAGGCGGTCGCGGGCAGACCAGGCCGCGCCGAGGAGCGCGGCGTCGGCGCCGAGGCGACCGGCGGTCACGGTCGGCACCTCGGATGCCGGCCGGCCGAACGCCTCGGCGACGGCGGGCCGGTTCGCGCGGAACGCCCGTTCGATCGACGCCGTGTGCGCGGCCCAGAACCCGCCGATGACGATCGCCGACGGATCCGCGGCGAGCGAGACGACCTGGAGGGCTCGGGCGATCCAGGGCAGCGCGTCGCCCCAGGCCGCCGTCGCGTCGGGCTCGCCCGCGCCGATGCGACGCGAGAGCTCGTCGAGCGCACCGGCGAGGCCGCGCTCGCCGACGAGCCCGGTGAGGCCCGCCCGCTCGAGCAGTGCGTCGGGGCCGGCGATCGTGACGAGGCATCCGCTCTGCCCGCACTCGCAGGGAGCGCCGTCGGGGATGAGCGCGAGATGGCCGAGCGACGCCCCCACCCCGTGCGCGCCCTCGATCGTGCGACCGCCGGAGATGATCGCGCCGCCGATGCCCGAGTTGGACTTGAGGTAGACGAGGTCGTCGATGCCGTCGAGGAGCGCTCGCTCGGCCTGGGCGGCGAGCCAGCCGTCGGAGGCGAGGGTCGCGATCTCGGGCAGGCCGGGCACGCGCGAGCGCAGCCCGCCCAACAGGTCCACGACGCCCCACCCGAGGTCCGTGTCGGCGAGCACGACCGGAGGCTCGCCCCCGACCGGTGCGAAGACGACCACCGGGAGTTCGACCACGCGCCGCCCGAGCCGATGGGCCGTCTCGAGCGCGTCGCGCGTCACCTCGGCGAGCACGTCGAGCACGGATTCGGGGTCACCCATCGGGCGCCCGTGCCGTCGTTCGACCCGGTGCAGCTCCTCGCCGGCGAGGTTCGTGAGCAGCGCGGTCGCGGCATCCGCATCGACCTGGGCGACGAGCACGGCGACCCGGTCGGCCGCCAGCTCGAGCCGGGTGATCGGTCGGCCCCGGCCGGTCTGCGTCGGGTCCGCCTCACGCACCACGCCCGCCTCCGAGAGGGCGGCAGCGAGCGCCGTCACCGCGCCGCGCGTGAGTCCGGTCGCGGCCGCGATCTCGCTGCGCGCGCTGGGGCCCGACCTCACGAGGTGGGCGAGCACGAGCGTCAGGTTGTGCCGCCGGACGTCGCCGGAGACCAGTGAACGCGGGGCACGCGGCATCCGCTCAGCCCTTGCGTGCGACGAGCTGCCAGAGGTACGCGATGTGCTCGGCCATGTCGATGGAGGGGTCGAGCATCCACTGCGTCTGCAGGCCGTCGGCCGCCGCGAGGAAGAGGTTGGCGGTGCGCTCGACGTCGAGCCCGGCGTCGAGGCGGCCGGCCTCCTGCTCCTCTTGGAGCATGCCGCAGAACATGGCCCGGAACTGCTCGTACCGCGCGACGAAGTAGTCGTGGGCCGGGTGGGCCGCGTCGGTGGCCTCGGTCGAGAGCTGCGCGTAGAGCTGCACGAGGCCCGGCACCTCGCTGTTGTGCCGGATCACCTCGAAGAACGCCTGGATCGAGCGCTGGGCGTCGAGCCCGAACGACGCGGTGTCGACCTCATCGCGCTTGCGCAGCACCTCCTGGAAGAGCTCCTCCTTCGAGGAGAAGTAGTGCAGCAGGCCGGCCTGGCTGAGGCCGACCGCGTCTGCGAGCTCCTTGACGCTCGTTCGGCGGTACCCGTTGCGGGCGATCACCTCGAGCGCGGTCGTGAGGATCTCCTCGCGCTTGGCGATGCCCTTTGCGTACGAACCTCGTTGAGCCATAGGGGAATGCTACGGACTCGGTCTTGCAAACAAAAACCGAGCGATGTATGGTTTTGCGATCAGCCTCGACGGAGAGGCCTCGAAAGGACCCCACAGCACATGACGATGGCGTCGACCCCCGCAGCAGAGCATCGCCCAGAGCATCGCCCAGACGAACCCGAAGCGCCCCTCGCCTTCATCGAGGAGGCCGCAGGCAACGAGGACCCGCCCGCCCCCATCGAGGGCGTGCGCCGCCTCCTCGGCTGGATCATCCCCGCCAACCTCGGCATCTTCCTCATCTGGGGTGCCGTGCCCGGCATCCTCCTGCCCGCCCAGGTCGCCGCGCAGTTCGGCGAGGCCGACAAGATCGGCAACCTCGCGATCGTCATGACGATCGGCGCGTTCTTCTCGATGATCGCCCAGCCGATCGCCGGCCAGATCTCCGACCGCACCCGCTCGCGATTCGGCCGCCGCGCACCGTGGATCTTCATGGGCTCGCTCGCGGGAGGCCTCGCCCTCGTCGGCCTCGCCTTCGCGAACAGCCTCGTCGGCGTCGTCATCGCCTGGACGCTCGTGCAGATCACGTACAACTTCGCGCAGGGCCCGCTCAGCGCCGTCATGCCCGACCGCGTGCCGGTCAAGCGCCGGGGCACGTTCGCCACGCTCTCGGGCATCGGCCTCATGGTCGGCGCACTCGGCGGCCAGGTGATCGGGTCGATCTTCTACGGCAGCATCGCCGCGGGCTACGTGACGTTCGCGGTGTTCTCGCTCGTCATGCTCACGCTGTTCATCGTCTTCAATCCCGACCACTCCTCGAAGGACCTCGAACCCGAGCCGTTCAAGTTCGGCGACTTCCTGCGCACGTTCTGGGTCAGCCCGATCAAGCACCCCGACTTCTTCTGGGCGTTCACCGGCCGACTGCTGCTCTACACGGGGTACTTCGCCGTGACCGGCTACCAGCTCTACCTGCTCACCGACTACTTCGGGGTCGAACGACCGCAGGACGTCATCCCGGTGCTCGGGCTCATCAGCCTCGCCGGCATCCTGATCGCGACCATCGTCTCGGGCCCGCTCTCCGACAAGCTCGGCCGCCGCAAGATCTTCGTCTTCGCGTCGTCGGCCGTGACCGGCCTGGCGATGCTGCTGCCATGGGTCTGGCCCGACCTCACCGCGTGGATGATCATGACCTTCATCGCCGGCCTCGGCTTCGGCATGTTCCAGGCCGTCGACACCGCGCTCATGAGCGAGGTGCTGCCGTCGGCGAAGTCGTTCGCGAAGGACCTCGGCGTCGTCAACATCGCCGCCACGCTGCCGCAGACCCTCGCACCGGGCGTCGCCGGCGCGATCGTGCTCGCGTTCGGGTTCGCAGGGCTGTTCCCCATCGCGATCGTGCTCTCCGTGCTCGGCGCCTTCGCCGTCTGGCCGATCAAGGCGGTGAAGTGATGACGGATGCCGCAGCCGGCGCTCCCGGCCTCACCACCACGTCGGCGCAGCCCGGGTCGACGCCCCGTGCCACCTCGAAGCGCCCTCGCGCGCTGCTCGTCATCGGCCTCATCGGGCTCGTGCTCTTCGTCCTGTTCGGCGTGGCCGTGTTCCAGAACGTGGACGCCCCGTTGACGCAGCCGCTCGACGACGCCTGGCGCCGCCTCGTCGGTGCGAGCGCGGTCGAGAACGTCAGCTGGGTCGTCCCGATGTTCTTCCAGTACCTCGGCGAGCTTCCCGGCTTCGCACTGACGATGCTGATCATCCCGATCTGGCTCTTCGTGATCCGCCGCTGGCGCTCCGCCCTGTTCTGGATCACGGCCGAGCTCGTCGGCAACATGGTCGTCTCCCAGGTCACGAAGAACCTCGTCGACCGCCCGCGTCCCGCCGACGACCTCGCGAACAACCTGTTCGGCCCGCTGTTCCAGGTCGACCACGGATCGTTCCCCTCCGGCCACTCGGTGAGCGCCGGCATCCTGATCGTCGCGGTCGCCGCCGTGCTGCCCGCCGCCAAGCGGCGCGTGTGGTGGTTCATCGGCGCCCTCATCGGCGTCGGCATGGTCTGGCAGCGCACCCTCATCAACGCCCACTGGTTCTCGGACGCCGTCTTCGGCATCATCGGCGGCGCCAGCGCGACACTGATCATCTGGTGGCTGTTCGCGAACCTGCTCGCGAAGGACTACGGCAAGCCGCTGTTCCGTCGTGCGGTGCGCGCCGCAGCCCCGAGCCCGGCCGGCGCACCGGCATCCATCTAGACCCGTACCAAAGACGTCGGCGCCATCGCCGGCACAGTGAAGGAGCACCATGACCGACACGATCAACACCGCCGTCGAGGCATCCGCCGCGGATGTCGTCGCCGACCTGACCACCGAGGAGAAGGCCTCGCTCACGAGCGGCGCCGACTTCTGGACCACGAAGTCGGTCGACCGCGTCGGCCTGCCGTCGATCCTGCTGACCGACGGCCCGCACGGCGTTCGCCTGCAGCGCGCGGACAGCGACCACCTCGGCATCGGCGACAGCGTGCCGGCCACCTGCTTCCCGCCGGCCGTCGCGCTCGGATCGTCGTTCGACGTCGACCTGCTCGAGCGCGTCGGAACGGCGCTCGGCGAGGAGGCGCGTGCCGAGGGCGTCGGCGTGCTGCTCGGCCCTGGCATCAACATCAAGCGCTCGCCGCTCTGCGGCCGCAACTTCGAGTACCTCTCCGAGGACCCGATCGCCTCCGGCGTGCTCGGCTCGGCGCTCGTGCGCGGCCTGCAGTCGCAGGGCGTCGGCGCCTCGCTCAAGCACTTCGCGGCCAACAACCAGGAGGCCGACCGCATGCGCGTCTCGGCCGACATCGACGAGCGCCCGCTGCGCGAGATCTACCTGCGCGGCTTCCAGCGCGTCGTCGAGGACGAGCAGCCGTGGACCGTCATGTGCTCGTACAACCGGCTCAACGGCGTCTACACGTCGGAGGACCCGTGGCTGCTCACGAAGGTGCTGCGCGACGAGTGGGGCTTCGAGGGCCTCGTCGTCTCGGACTGGGGCGCCGTGAACGACCGGGTCACCGGGCTCGTCGCGGGGCTCGACCTCGAGATGCCGTCGAGCGCGGGCCGCACCGACGCGCAGCTCGTGGCCGCGGTGCAGGCCGGCACGCTCGACGAGGCCGTGCTCGACCTCGCCGCGCTCCGCAACGTCGAGCTCGTGCAGAAGGCGGTGCGCGGCGCCAGGGCCGACGCGTCGTACGACGTCGACACCCACCACGCCCTCGCCCGCGAAGCCGCCGGCGCCTCGATCGTGCTGCTGAAGAACGAGGGCGTCCTGCCGCTCGCCGCCGACGCCTCGGTCGCCGTGATCGGCGAACTCGCGCGCACCCCGCGCTACCAGGGCGCCGGCTCGTCGCAGATCAACCCGACGAGGCTCGACAACGCGCTCGACGAGATCCGCGTGCTCGCGGGCGCCGGCGCCGAGGTGCCGTTCGCCGCGGGCTACGCCGCCGACGCCACGACGTCCGACGAGCTGACCGCCGAGGCCGTGGCCGTGGCATCCGCCGCCTCGACCGTGCTGCTCTTCCTCGGCGTGCCCGCCGAGCAGGAGTCCGAGGGCTTCGACCGCGAGGACCTCGAGCTCCCCGCCGGGCAGACCGAGCTGCTCGACGCGGTGCTCGCCGCCAACGCGAACGTCGTGATCGTGCTCGCCAACGGCGGCGTCGTGCGCCTCTCGGGCCTCGCCGACCGCGTGCCCGCGATCGTCGAGGGCTGGCTGCTCGGCCAGGCCGGCGGCGGCGCGGTCGCCGACGTGCTCTACGGCGTCGTGAACCCCTCCGGGCGCCTGGCCGAGACGATCCCGGTGCGTCTGGCCGACAGCCCCGCGTACCTCGACTTCCCGGGCGAGCACTCGCACGTGCGCTACGGCGAGGGCCTCTTCGTCGGATACCGCTGGTACGACGCACGCGACCTCGCGGTCACCTACCCGTTCGGCCACGGCCTCTCGTACACGACCTTCGAGTACGCGGATGCCTCGGCGACCGCGTCGGCAGAGGGTATCGCCGTGCGCGTCACCGTGACGAACACGGGCGACCGCGACGGCGCCGAGGTCGTGCAGGTCTACACCTCGCTCGCCGGTTCCTCGATCGTGCGCGCCCCGCGCGAGCTCAAGGGCTTCGCGAAGGTCGCCCTCGCGGCCGGTGAATCTCGCGAGGTCGAGGTGCCCGTGCGCCGCGAGGACCTCGCGTACTGGGACACCCGCGTCGACCAGTGGGTCGTCGAGGGCGGCGAGTACACCGTCGAGGTCGGCGCGTCGAGCCGCGACATCCGCTCGGTCGCGACGGTCGCCGTCGAAGGCGACGCCGTGAGCGCCCCGCTCTCGATGAACTCGTCGATCGGCGAACTCATCGCGCACCCCGTCGCCGGCCCGATCATCCTCCAGGCGCTCAGCGCCGGCAACGAGGGCGACGGACCGGATGTCGGCGGCGCGCTGCTCGCCGACCCGTCGATGTTCAAGATGATGGCGTCGTTCCCGATCGGGCGACTCGCGTCGTTCCCGGGCATGCCGGTCTCGATGGACCAGGTCGAGCAGCTCATCGCCGCCTCGAACGCGCAGGGCGCATAGCGCTCAGCGCGCTCGTCGCACACGACCGGCGCCCCGTCTCCCACCCGGGAGGCGGGGCGCCGTCGTGCAACCCCCTGTTGCGAGGCGACGGTCGAGTGCGAGACTGGGCCGAGCAGACGGAGGGGGTACCGGATGTCGCGGAAGACGACGGCCGAGAAGAACCGTGCGCGAGCTCGACACGAGGCGAAGCGGGCGGTGCGCGAAGCGCGCCGCGCGGCGAAGCACGCGCGCAAGGTCGGCGCGAGCCTCACCAGGGCCGGCGCGGAACGGTTCGCGGCGCTCACCGCCGACGCGCAGGCCGACGTGCGGCTCGCACGCGAGGTGCGCAAGAGCCGTCCCCACGAAGCGGTGCGGCTCGCGCATCGTGCCACCAGGCGCCTGGTCGGGGCCTCGACGCGAGCCGAGGCATCCGGCGATGCCGACGTGCGCAAGCGGGCGGATGCCGCCGCGAAGCGCAACCAGGCCGCACTCGTGCTGGCGACCAAGCAGCGCCGCGATGCGGCCAAGAAGATCGGCAAGTGGTCGGATGCGGCGACGAAGGCTTGGGAGAAGCACGCCACGGCGGCCAAGTGACGCGGGCGCAGGAGGAACACCGATGGCGATCAGGCTCAACGAGACGGCCCTGCGGCACGCCCGCTCGCTCGTGCGCGACGGCGCCGTGAAGCGCGACGAACGCGACGACTGGAGCGAGCACGCGCCGAGCGCCGACGAGGAGAACGCCTTCATCGAGGAGCACGGCTGGACGGAGTACCGCCACTGGCACCTCGGCTTCGACGACGACGCGAACCCCGAGACCAAGGAGGCGTACTCGTTCCCCTACGGCGATTTCCGCAAGGTGCACCGGTGCGCGGTGATCTCGCTCGAGGGCCGCGCCGGCCAGTACGACCACGACGACATCCGCGACGCGTCGAAGAAGCTGCTCGAGCTGATCGACGCGGACTGACGCGCCTCCGAACCGGGTGAGTCGCACGCCGCCGCCTCGGTCGTGACGCGGCGGCGTGCGTTCAAGTGCTGGCGATCAGTTCTTGACGCTCGGCTTCTTCGCGGCGGGCCTGGCGGGAGCGGCCTTCGTGGTCGAGGGCGTCGACGACGCGGCGGTCGTCGACGGCTTCGCCGCCGCAGGCGTGCGCGGGCTGCGCGTCGTCTTCGGCTTGGCGGTCGCGACGGCCTGCGCAGCGGCATCCGCCAGCGGCTTGGCGATCGGCACCATGCGCGTGAGCTGCGTGACGTGCTGGGGGCCGAGCTCGTCGAGCGTGGCGACCTCGAGCAGCTTCATGGTGCGCTCGACCTCGCCCTTCAGGATCGAGATGGTCTTGTCGACGCCGCGGCGACCGCCGGCCATCAGGCCGTAGAGGTAGGCGCGGCCGATGAGCGTGAAGCGTGCACCGAGCGCGACGGATGCCACGATGTCGGCGCCGTTCATGATGCCGGTGTCGACGTGCACCTCCATGTCGGAGCCGATCTCGCGCACGACGTGCGGCAGCAGGTGGAACGGGATCGGGGCGCGGTCGAGCTGGCGCCCGCCGTGGTTCGAGAGCACGACGCCGTCGACGCCGCGGTCGGCGAGCAGGCGCGCGTCCTCGACGGTCTGCACGCCCTTGACGACGATCTTGCCCGGCCACATCGAGCGGATGATGTCGAGGTCGTCGAACGAGATGGTCGGGTCCATGGCCGAGTCCAGCAGTTCGCCCACGGTGCCGCCGGTCGTCGACAGCGAGGCGAACTCGAGCGGCGGCGTGGTGAGGAAGTTGATCCACCAGGCGGGCCGCGGGATCGCGTTGATGATCGTGCCGGGGGTCAGCTGCGGCGGAATCGAGAAGCCGTTGCGCTTGTCGCGCAGGCGCGCACCGGCGACGGGCGTGTCGACCGTGAAGAAGATCGTGTCGAAGCCGGCCGTGGCCGCGCGGCGGGTCAGTTCGTAGGAGATCTCGCGCTCGCGCATGACGTAGAGCTGGAACCAGTTGCGACCGGTCGGGTTCGCGGCCTTCACGTCTTCGATCGACGTGGTGCCGAGCGTCGAGAGCGTGAAGGGGATGCCGGCCGCGCCCGCCGCGCCCGCACCGGCGATCTCGCCCTCGGTCTGCATGAGCCTGGTGAAGCCGGTCGGGGCGATGCCGAACGGCAGGGCGCTGGTGCCGCCGAGCACCTCGCGGGTCGTGTCGACCACGGGCACGCTGCGCAGGATCGACGGGTGGAACTCGACGTCCTGGAATGCCTGGCGCGCACGCGCCAGCGACAGCTCGCCCTCGGCGGCACCCTCGGTGTAGTCGAAGGCCGCCTTCGGGGTGCGCCGCTTCGCGATCGTGCGCAGGTCGGCGATCGTGAGCGCCTTCTCGAGCCGACGATCGGTCGGGTCGAGGGTCGGCGTCTTGAACCGCATGAGCTGGGCGAGCTCCTTGGGATTCGGGAACTGGCGCTGGACCATCTTCGGTTCTCGCTTTCTGGTGGGTGCGGCCGTCAGGCGTTGACGGCGGTGGCTTCGGTGACGGGAGTGGCTTCGGGGAAGGTCTCGGCGTAGTACCCCGAGATGTGGTCGTGGATGCGGGAGCGGGCCGCCGCGGCATCCGCTGCCCTGATCGCCTCGACGACGCCGCGGTGCTCGCTGCGCAGGCGGGCGGATGTCGCGTGCCAGTCGTCGATGCGTGCGAGGCCGTCGAGCGCGTAGCCCTCGATGCCACTGCGGAGGCCGGCCATCGTCGCGGTCACGACCTGGTTGCCGGACGCCTCGGCCAGCGCCAGGTGGAACGCGGCGTCGAGCGCGAGGAACTCGGCGGGCTCGAGATCGGGGGAGTCCATGGCGTCGAGCAGGCGCTCGGCGGCGTCGAGGTCTGGTGCGCTGACGGCGCCTGATGCCGCGTCGGCGCCGGTGCCGGGTACCGCATCGGCGAGCTCGCCCGCGACCGCGGATTCGAGGATGAGCCGGGTGCGCACGATGTCGGCGACGGGGAACCCATGGGCGGCGACCTGCAGGCGCATGAGCGCGCTCATGGCGCCGCCCGGTGTGGCCACGATGATGGCGCCCGCGTTCGGGCCGGAGCCCGATGCCGTGCGGATGAGGCCCATGGCCTCGAGCACGCGCAGCGCCTCGCGCACGCTGGAACGCCCGACGCCGAGGTCGGCTGCGAGGGCGCGTTCGCCCGGCAGGCGTTCGCCGGGGAGCAGGTCTCCGTCGAGCAGTCGGCGTTCGACGTGCTCGAGCACCGCGCGCCAGGCGCGGGGGCTCTCGGTGTCGGTCGTCACGTCGCCTCCCTCTGCGCTGCCGGTGTGGTCTGACCACAGTAGCACGTGTGGTCAGACCACATGGAGAGGGCCTCCGCGCCCGATCGGACCACTCGTCCGATCGCGCGCAGAGGCCCGATGATGTGCCGAGACGCAGACAGCTACCGCAGCACGAACTCGACCCGGGTCGTGTTGCCTGCGACATCGTGAACGATGAGCACGTTGGCGCCGGCCACCGCGCCGAAGACGCCGGGCTTCACGAAGTTCAGGTCCGACCACGGGTTGTCGGTCAGGTCCTTCACGACGCCGTTGAGCTCGACGCGGTCGACCTTGCCCGGGTCGGCGAGCTTGAAGCTGACCTTCTCGTAGCCCGCCGTCGCGTCGCCGCTCGTGAACGAGGCGCCGTCCTTGACCGTCACCGTCGGCGCGGTGGCGTCGACCGTGAAGTCGAACGTCGAGGTCTTCGAGATGTTGCCGGCGGCATCCTGCGCGTTGTAGCGCAGCGTGTACGCGCCGTCGGGGAGCGTGAGGGTCGCCGTGTGCGATCCGCTCCTGCCCGTGGCCGGCGACTGCGTGCTCTTGACGAGCTTGCCGTCGCGGTAGACGTTCGCGACGATGCGGGCGAGCCCGACCTCGTCGGTTGCGTCGACCTGCACGGCGACCTCGGGCGACGGCCACACCTGCATCGACGGTCGACGACTTCGTCGCGAACGGGTGCGAGACCGTCGTGCCGGGCTGCACGTCGTCGAACTCCTGCACGCCGAAGGCGGTGAGCAGCTTCACGTCGGCCGGAACGGTGTCGTGGTTGGTCGCGGCGACCGTCAGCGTCAGTTCGCCCGCCGAAGCGGTCGTGGTGGCCGTGACCTCCACGTCGGGCTGCTGCGAGGCGAGGTGCCCCATCGGCAGGAACTCGGCGCCGCCACCCCACTGGAGTCCGTTCTGCGAGCTGAGCCCGGTCAGTCGGATGTATCGGCCGGTCGTCTCGGCGAAGTCGACCTGCTTCCATCCGGTGCCGCCGGCGAACGCTCCCGCGGCCACCGGGGCGCCCCAGGTCGCGTTGTCGCTCGACACGTGGATCTCGTAGGCCTTGAGATTGCCGTTGGTGGCCGGCAGCGCACGCGGCAGGTACCGGTACCCGTCGAGCACGTGCTCGGATCCGAGGTCGATCGTGATCCAGTGCGGGAAGGTCGGCGGTTGCGCGACCGTCCACGCACCGTGCCACAGGGTCGCGGGGTCGCCGTCGATGGCGTTCACGGCGAGGTCGCCCGTCGTCTCCTCGCTCGAGAACCCGGCGATCGAGAGCCGCGAGCGCGGAATCGTGCCCTCGAGGATCGTCGTCAGCGTGGTGCCGCGGCTGATCGAACCCGGACCGTCAGCCGAGGTGAAGGTCGCCTCGGCGGTCACGGCGTGAGCGCCGGCCTCGGTGCCGGCCGGCGGCACGACGATCCAGTCCGTCGTGCGCACGTCACCGGCGGCGATCTCCGCGAACTGCGAGTCGGTCGCGGCGAACGCGTGCCAGCCGTCGGGGGCGTTCAGCGAGACGGATGCCCCGGTCATCGGCGCGTCCGTCTGGTTGGTGAAGGCCGTGGTGACCGTGGTCGCCTCGCCGGGAATCACCTCGGAGGCCTTGGCTGACAGCTTCAGGCGACCCGGCTGAGCAGCGGCATCCTCACCGCCGATGAACTCCACCGACCTGGTCTGCGACCGGTTGCCGTACATGTCGACGGCGGTGACGTCTGCGATGTACTCCGTGCCCTGCGTCAGCGTGATCTGCGGTGCGTCGGCCTGGCGGCCGTTGCGGATCGCCAGCGGGATGTCCAGGATGCTGGGGCGCGGCGCGACCTGGAAGTCGGAGAGCACCTTCTTGCCGGCGGCGATGGGGAGCGCGAGCGCGCCGGTCGCGGCATCCTTCACCCGCACGTCGTAGCCGTAGACCGACTCGTCGTCGCTCGCGGCGGGAACGCGGAGGATGTCCTCACCGTCGACCACGAGGTGCTCGGGCGTCCCCTCGAACGTCGGCGCCACGTTGTCGCGCGCTGCCGAGGTGAAGTCGTAGTTCGAGCGCACCTCGGCAGGCGTGCTGCCGTCGAGTCGGACCGTCCACGTCGGGCCGGCGAGCGTGCCCGCGCTGTCGAACGGATAGCCGGACTGGTACGTGCCCCACTGGGCGTTGGTGTAAGTGCGCTCGTTCTCGGCGGCGTAGTTGACGCGGTCGATCTCGGTGCGGTCGGCGTAGACCTCGACGTAGAGCGACTGCGCGGTGGCGATCGTGGCCTCCTCCCACAGGGCGTTGCCGAAGACCTGGTACGCGTCGTGCGGGATCTCGGTGTACGACATGGAGCCGTCGTTGACCGCGGTGAAACCGCCCTGCCAGATCGACCGCTCGTCGTTCAGGTTCAGGTGCGAGTGACCCGAGAAGTACACGGCCTGCGGGTACGCGGAGAGGTCGGTCGTGAGCGTCGCGTTGGAGGCCTGGGCGCCGTCGTGCACCGTGCTCGTCGCGGGGCGGTGGCCGACCACGAAGATCGGCCGATTGAGTGCGCCGGGCTCTGCCGACAACGCAGCAAGACGTCCCTGCAGCCATGTGCGCTGCGCACCCGAGTAGGCCTCGGTGTCGATCACGAGGAACGTGCTGTCACCGAACTTCTTCTCGTAGTAGCCGCCGGTCGCGTTGGGGAACCAGTCGCCGTAGTACTTCGCCATGTCGGCGTTGCCGACGTCGTGGTTGCCGTGCGACATCAGCACCGGGGTGTCCTCGATGCCGAGGCGGTTGAGGTTCTCGTCGAAGAGGGTCTTGACGACCTGGTGGTCGGGCGCGGTGTTCCAGTTGTTGTCGTTGATCTGGTCTCCGTTGGAGATGATCAGGTCGGGCGCCGGGTTGATCGAGGCCATCGTGTCGAAGTGGCTCTTCCAGATGCCGCGGTTCTTCTCGTCGAGTACCGAGGTGTGAACGTCGCTCATCATGAAGAAGGACAGCAGCGGCTTCTCGTCGGTCTTGATGAGGTATCCCTCGATCTCCGCGGGTGAAGCCTCGCCGTCGAGGAACGCGACCGCCGCGAGGTTCGTCGTCTTCTCGATGCTGATGGGCTCGGCGTAGACCGGGCTCGTCGTGGTCGGCATCGACCCGTCGAGCGTGTATCGGATCTCGGCTCCCGGCTCGGCCGTGAGTTCGACGGTGGTCTCGTCGGTGTAGCGCCCTCCGGGCTGGCTGAAGCTGGGCGCCTCCGGGGGTTCGGCAGCAGATGCGGCCGTCGCGGGCAAAGCCGCTCCGGCCATGACCGCGAGCAGCGCGCAAGCGCCGGCGATCGTCGTCTTCATCTCATCTCACTTTCGTCACGTATATAGACATAAACCCCCGGCAAGGGGGTCTCCGGACGACAAGTAGATACAACTGAGAGGAACGGACCGCATCGCGGAATCGAAGAGCCCATGAACGTCCTGAGATGGGAAGTTCATGTGCCGAACTTGTACCGACGTCTTGTGGTCAGCGGCATCCTGTGATGCGGCGGCGGGCGCGACGATGCATGCGATGGCGCCGGACGCACGAGCGCGCACCGCGGCGCGAACGCGAGACCGTGCGGCTCACGTCGGCGGGCGCGGGCGGCCGCGCCGTCGCCGGGAGCTAGTCCTTGTCGGCGCGGATGCGCACCCGCCCGCGACCCGCCTCGTCGACCTCGACGACGCCGCCGCGCGACTTGAGGAAGTCGGTGAACGAGCCGAACCCGAGCCGGCGCTCCTGGAACGACGGGTCCATGCGCAGCATCTGGTTCTTCACGGCGCCCGAGGACTGCCACTCGTCGTCGTTCTTCGCCCGCAGCAGTTCGAGCGCCTTCACGAGCAGGCGGCCGGGGTTGCGCGTCGGGGCCGACGCCTCCGGCGGCATGAACGCGACGGTCGGCACTCCGCGGGGACCCGATGGTGCGGCCTCGACGATGTCGTCGTCGTCGTTCTCGACGGCGGATGCCGCGGCGCGCGCTGCGGCTCCGCCCGACTTCGCGCGGCGGTTCGTTCGCTTCGCGGGGGCGGCCGTGGCATCCGCCTTCGCACCGCCCGGCGCGTCGGCCTCGGCGTCTGCGGCCGTGTCGGAGGCGTCGGCCGAATCCGGCGCGGCGGCCTCCTTCGGCGCCGAGGACTTGCGGGACCCGCGGCGGCTCGAGCCGGCAGGGGCCTGTGCCGCGACATCCGCCACCTGATCGACCGTCTCGTCGGTCGAGAGCAGCGCGTCGTAGTCGGCGTACTCGTCGCAGGCCGCCGTGAGGGCGCGGCTCGTGCCGCCCGCGACGCCGATGCCGACGACGTAGCGGCCGAGGCGCTTGGCCTTCTGCGCGAGGGCGACGTAGTCGGAGTCGCCGGCGACGATCACGATGTGCGTGAGGTCGTCGATGCGGAACATGTCCTCGATCGCGTCGACGGCGAGCCGGATGTCGGCGCCGTTCTTCGTCGCCGAGAGCGGGAACAACTGCACCAGGTCGACTGCGCGGTCGATGAGCTGGCCGCGGTAGCTCGCATTGACGGGCGTCGACCAGTCGGCGTAGGCGCGGGCGATCGCGATCGTGCCGAACGTGGCCGCGAAGTCGAGCACGGCGTCGACGTCGACCGTCGCCTGGGTGAGGCGCTCAGCGGTCTCGGACCCGGGCGTGACGGTCTTGCGGCGCGAGGTGTCGCGTCGGTACTGGCTGTCGCCGTGCAGCTGGTCGTAGCGCGAGATGACGATGTTGTCGAAGTCGAAGTACAGGGCCACACGGGGTTCTGCCGAGATGGGCATGGAGACCTTCCATCGAGGGTGTGCCTCCGATGCTACGCCGCCGAGCTGTGCAGACCCCGGTGCCAGGGGTTGGCCCGTCGTGCGCAGTCGGCCACACTGGGCGTATGAGCGACCAGTACGCGACCCCCGAGCAGCCAGACCTGCGTCTGAGCGACGCCGAGCGCGAGCGGGCGGTGGCGCGGTTGGCCGACGCGCACGCGGCCGGGCGGCTGTCGGCCGTCGAGTACGGCGAGCGGGCGGCGAGCGCGCGCTCCGCCGTGACGCGCAGCGACCTCGTGCCCCTGTTCGCCGACCTGCCCGCCGAGACGCCGCCGGCGCCCGGATCACCGGGTGCGGCGGGTGCGGCGGGTGCAGCGGGTGCGCCATACGGCGGTACGGAGCCCGTCGGTCGCCCGGCGACCTTCACGGATCCAGACCTCGAGCCGGCGGGCCAGGCCTCGGGCCGCTCGGGCTCGCGGGCGCTCGGCGGCGGGGTCGGGGCCACGATCATGGCGCTCGTGCCGTTCATCGCGCTCATCCTGTTCCTGGTGAGCGGATTCCTCGGCGGCTGGGCGTGGGCGTGGCTGTGGTGGCTGCTCGTGCCGATCGCGGGCATCATCATCTACGGCCCGGGGGCCGACGAGCGCCGCCGGCGCTGACACCGGCGGCGGCACTCGGAGCGCGTCAGGCGGATGCCGCGGCGAGCTCGCCCTCGGCGCGAACACCCGCCTCGGCGAGCACGCCGAGGAACGCCTTCATCCACGTGCCGTTGTCGGGCCAGGCGCGCGAGGTGACGAGGTTGCCGTCGACCACGCCGCCGCCGTTCTCGAAGATGCCGCCCACGACCTCGACGTCGATCGCGAGCTCGGGGTAGATCGACGAGGTGCGCCCGGCGAGCACCCCGGCGGCCGCGAGCAGCAGCGGACCGTGGCAGGTGGCCGCGACCGGGGCATCCGACTCGAAGAAGTGGCGCACGATGCGCTTCGCGTCCTCGTTGTTGCGCAGGTACTCGGGTGCGCGTCCGCCCGGGATCACGATCGCCGCGTAGTCGGCCGGGTCGACATCGGCGAGCGCGACATCCGCGGGCCAGGTGTGACCGAGCTTCTCGGTGTACGTGTCGAAGCCGTCGACGAAGTCGTGCACGACGAACTGCAGCTTGCGCACCTCGGGTGCGCCGATGTGCACCTCGAAGCCCTCCTCCTTCAGCCGCTCGTACGGGTAGAGCACCTCGAGCGTCTCGGCGGCGTCGCCGGTGATGATGAGGATCTTGGTCATGAGGGGTACCTCCGGGGTTGCACGTCGCTGTACAGGGCCAGCTGGTCGGATGCCGCGGGTCGGCGACTCGGGCGGCCGCCGCGGTCGGCGGCGACGGGCCCAACTCTGCGCCGCCGCGGCATCCGTGTCACACCTCGTTCGCACTATGTGCGAAACGCCCTCGGATCCGTCGCGCCCGCCGCCGGGCACCCGTTCCGCGGGCCGGGTGCCCGGCGTAGCATCGTGGGCATGAGCGCAGAGGAGCGCCACGGCGGCGCGGGCATCCAGTCGGCCGAGCGCGTGCTGCGCATCCTGGAGCTCGTCGGGGCGGCGCCGACCGGCCTCACCGCAGCCGAGATCGCGCAGCGCCTCGGACTCGGGCAATCGACCACGTATCGCCTGCTCGCGACGCTGCAGAAGCAGGACTACCTCGCGCGGCAGTCGGGCGAGCACCGCTACATCCTGGGCCGAACCGTCGACCAGCTCGGCCGTGCGCTGCAGTACCAGCTCGTCGCGACCGATCCGGTGCGCCAGGTGCTGCGGGCCATGCACGACGCGGTCGGCGCGCCGGCGTACCTCACGGTGTTCCGCGGCGACGACATCGCGGTCGCGCACATCGAGGACTCGGTCGCGCACCCGCGCATCGGCCAGCTGCACGTCGGGTTCTCCGAGGCCTCGCACACCACGGCGTTCGGCAAGCTCATGCTCGCCTCGCGCGACGACGCGGCGGTCGCCCGCTTCCTCGAGCGGCACTCGCCGACCCGACTCACGGCCTCGAGCATCACGGATGCCGCGGCGCTGAACGACCAGCTCGACGAGATCCGCGCGCAGCAGGTCGCCGTCGAGATCGAGGAGTACCTGCCGAAGCTCGCCTGCATCGCGGCGCCTGTGCGGTCGGCCGCCGGCCGCACGGTCGGCGCCGTCTCGGTCTCGGTGCAGGCGAAGGACTTCGCCGCTCGGTCGACGCAGCTCGAGCGGGCGGTCCGCCGCGGCGCCTGGCAGGTCTCGGCGCGGCTCGCGGGCTGAGCGCTCCGGGCGGGCCGAGCGGACCGGTGAATCCTGACCTGCGTCGTGGCCGCCGCGAAATTCAGGAGATCTTGACCTATGGACGCCCACAGGGGCGTGAATGCCGGGATCTCCTGAATTTCTGCGCCCGTGGGCGGCGCGGATGGCCGGTCGGCGGGAGACGCGTCAGATCGACGGGAAGGGCCCGGCACCGATCGGCCCGACGCGCCACCGGTGCTCCCGGCGTGCGAGCAATGCGAGGATCCCCGCCGACGTGCGCTCCCAGTCGTGGGTGACCTGCCGGTAGCTCAGCCTCAGCACGAGGTACCCACGCGTCATGAGCTCGAAGTCGCGCCGCCGATCGTTCTCGAGTTGCGACTGAGAACTGTGGAAGCTCCACCCGTCGACCTCGATCACGAGGCGGTCGCCGACGAGGAAGTCGACGAGGCCGACGCCCTCGATCGGTGCCTGGGTGCGGAACCGAATCCGGCGGCTCCGCAGGAACAGCCGGACCTTCGTCTCGAGGCCGGACTGCCCGCCGAAGTCGAGCCGATCGAGCACGGCGCGGCGACCGATCGGCATCGCCTCGCGCACCGCGTCGAGGTGTCCCGGATCGAGCACGCGGCGTTCGATCGCCGACTCGACTGCCGCGAGGGCATCGGTGATCGGCGTGCACGCGAATCTCGCCGAGGGCGGTCGACAGCGGATCGCGGCCGATGGTGCCGCGGATCCGCCCGCGGTAGTGCAGGCAGACGCCGTGCGCGGCGGCGTCGAGGGGGCGCGTGCGATCGTGAGGTGATCGCAGCCGTGAGGCGTTCGCGGCCACGCGCACGTGCAGCCGGTCGTGTTCGGGAACCCAGAGGCCGCTGATCCTCGCGACCGTCGATGCGGTGGCGATGCCGCCGACCCTGATCGCGCGCACGACGTCGTCCGGGGCGTCCGGCGCGGCGAACCATCCGTTCCGGATCCGAGTCGCAGTACCGGCATGCACCGCGCTCGCCGCAGCCTCGCGCCTCACGCCCGCGGCCTCCAACGCCGCGAATCCTGCCGCACCGCCTGCACGACGCAGGACCGTCGTCACCCCCGCGCTCGCCGTCACGGGGCGAGTCTGCCCGCCCGGCGGCGCGGTCGGCCCGGGAACGCGGGGACTGTGGACAAACCCGGGCGGGCGGCATCCGAAATTCAGGAGATCTTGACCTGTAGACGCCTACAGGGGCCCACGTGCCGGGATCTCCTGAATTTCTGTGTCCGAGTGCGAGCGACCTGCGCGAGCGCGCGCGTCACGCGGGGCAACAGGGGAATACCCGCATCCGGTCGTCGTTGGACTCACTGTCGCCGCCGGGCGCATGCCCGTGCTCCGTGCCAGAGCCCGAACCGTCAGGAGTCACCATGACCGAATCCGCCCAGACCGCCGACCGCGTGCGCATCGGCGCATCCGACCTCGAGATCGCGCCGCTCTCGCTCGGCACGAACGTGTTCGGCTGGACCGCCGACCGCGACGCGACCTTCGCCGTGCTCGATGCCTTCACGGCGGGCGGCGGCAACTTCGTCGACACCGCCGACGGCTACTCCGCCTGGGTGCCCGGCAACACGGGCGGCGACAGCGAGCGCCTCATTGGCGAGTGGATCGCGTCGCGCGGTTCGCGCGACGACGTCGTCATCGCCACGAAGGTCAGCACGCACCCCGACTTCACGGGCCTGTCGGCCGCGAACATCCGGGCGGCGGCGGATGCCTCGCTCCAGCGCCTCGGCACCGACGTGATCGACCTCTACTACGCCCACTTCGACGACGCGTCGGTGCCGCTCGAGGAGACGGTCGGCGCCCTCTCCGGCCTCGTCGACGCCGGCAAGGTGCGTGCGATCGCCATCTCGAACTACACGCCCGAGCGCATCGACGAGTGGTTCGACGTGACGTCCGCGAACGGCTTCCACCGTGCGGTCGCCCTGCAGCCGCACTACAACCTCGTCGAGCGCGACTTCGAGACGAACGGCCTGCGCGAGCGCGCCGAACGCGAGGGGCTCGCGGTGTTCCCGTACTTCTCGCTCGCGAAGGGGTTCCTCGCCGGCAAGTACCGCACCGAGGCGGATGTCACCGCCGAGGGCGCGAGCGTCCGCGCCGGGGGTGCGGCGCCGTACGTCGGCGAACGCGGTGCCCGGGTGCTCGCGGCGCTCGACGCGGTCGCGGCCTCGCACGCGGCATCCGTCGCCTCGGTGTCGCTCGCGTGGCTCCGTCAGCAGCCGACCGTCGTCGCCCCGATCGCCAGCGCGCGCAGCGTCGAGCAGCTGGGCGACCTGCTCGCGTCGATCCGGCTGGAGCTGACCGGCGAGGAGCTCGCCGCGCTCGCTGACGCGTCCGCCTGACGGGTACGCGGCGGCACGCGACCGCGGCGGCACGGGCGCCGTATGCCCGTGTCGCCGCGGTCTGGCGCGGGCAGCGTGCCATGATGCGGTGACGCCGCCGCCTGAGGCGCCGTCGAAGGGGGTTCGCGTGCGCGGTCGCTGGTGGAGACTCGATCCCGGAGGCGCCCTCATTGGGCTGCTGTTCGCCGCACTCTCGATGACGCCGTCGCTGCTGCCGCGCCCTGCGCTGTTCCAGGGCATCATCACCGCATTCGCGTTCCTCATCGGATACGGCATCGGGGTCTTCGCGTGGTGGCTGGTGCGCCGCTTCGTCCGCTGGCGTCCGACACCCGAGCACCGTCGTCTCGCGTGGTGGGTGTACCTCGGCGTCGCCGTGCTGCTCGCGATCGTGCTCGCGGTCGCCTCGGTCGGGTGGCAGAACGAGGTTCGCCGAACGGTCGAGCTGCCCGAGATCGACGGGTTCGACGCGCTGATCTTCTTCGTGGGGTTCGTGCCCGTCGTGCTCATCGGCCTCGCCCTCGCCCGCGCCGAGCGGCGGCTCGGCATCCGCATGACGGCGAGGTTCGGTCGGGGCTGGGGCGTGACGGTCGCCACCGCGATCGTCGTCGGTTCGACCGTGGCGGTCGTGGCCGTGCTGATGTTCGGCATCGACCGGCTCTACCTCGCGAACAACGGCCCGGCGGCACCGTGGGTCACCGAGCCGATGAGCGCCTTCCGTTCGGCGGGCCCGGGTTCCGAGGTCGAGTGGGACCTCGTCGGTCGGCACGGCACGGCATTCCTCGGCGGCGGCCCGAAGGCGGCGGACATCGAGGAGCTCACCGGCCGACCGGCGCTCGAGCCCGTGCGCGTCTACGTCGGCCAGGCGAACGCGCCGACCGTCGAGGAGCGCGCCGCCATCGCCGTCCGCGAACTCGAGCGCACCGGAGCGTTCGAGCGCGACGTGCTCGTCGTCGCCACGACCACCGGGTCGGGATGGCTCGAACCGCAGGCCGTCGACGCGGTCGAGTACCTGCACGGCGGCGACACGGCGATCGTGTCGATGCAGTACGCGTACACGCCGAGCTGGGTCTCGTTCCTCTTCGACCCCGACGCGCCGGTCGCGTCATCCGTCGCCCTGTTCGACGCGGTGAAGGCGAAGTGGGACACCCTGCCGGAGGCGACCCGCCCCCAGCTCGTGGTCTACGGCCTGAGCCTCGGCGCGCACGGCACGCAGGAGGCCTTCGACGGCCTCGACGACATGAGGTCGAACACCGAGGGCGCGCTCCTCATCGGCAGCCCGAACGGCTCGACCATGTGGCGCACCCTCACCGCGGAGCGCGATGCCGGCAGTCCGCAGTGGCAGCCCGTCGTCGACGGCGGTCGCGAGGTGCGGTGGCTGTCGGTGCCCGGCGACTTCCACGCACTCGGCCCGGATTGGGAGTCGCCCCGCGTCGCGTACCTGCAGCACGCCAACGACCCCGTCACCTGGCTCGGCCTCGAGCTCCTCTGGGCCGAGCCGGACTGGTTGAAGCCCGAGGAGCGCGCAGACGAGGTCAGCGACTCGATGCGCTGGATCCCGGGGGTGACCGCGCTGCAGCTCGTCATCGACATGTTCATGGGCGAGTCCGTGCCGGCCAGTCACGGCCACAACTACGGCGATGTCGTGCTCGACGGCTGGCAGGCGGTCACCGGCGACGGCGGGCTCGACGAGGCCGCGCTCGCGAGCATCCAGTCGGTGCTCGAAGGGTACGCGGAGGTGCAGCCGGTCGGCAGCGTCAGCGAATAGCCGCGCGGGAGTCGTGCACTGGATGCGGCCCGGCCGCTAGGCTGCGGTGTCGGGTCCCGTCGAGGACCCGAGGCTCGGGGGAGCCGGTCCGATGGGGGAGGAACGCCATGCGCGTTGTCCGAGGTGCTGCCGTCTCGGCAGCGGTGATCATGGCAGTAGCGCTCGCCGGGTGTGCGCCGGATCCCGAACCCTACGCACCACGCGTGTCCGCCGACGGCCCGCCGCCCGGCGACGCGGTCGAGGTGGCGGAGGGCGGACTCGACAGCGCACTCGATGCGCTGGAGGGCGACATCCAGGAGATCCTCGACGCGTCGGGCGTGCCCGGCGCGGCCGTCGCGGTCGTGCACGGAGACGAACTGCTGTTCGCCAAGGGATACGGCGTGCGCGAGGTCGGCGAGGACGCACCCGTCGACGAGTCCACCGTCTTCCAGATCGCCTCGATGTCCAAGCCGATCGCCGCGACCGTGGTCGCCTCGCAGCTGGGCGACGGTCTCACCTGGGACACGCCGGCAGCGCAGTACCTGCCCGGGTTCGCGCTCGCCGACCCGTGGGTCACCGACCACGTCACCGTCGGCGACCTCTTCGCCCATCGCTCGGGACTGCCGATGGCCGCGGGCGACTCGCTCGAGGACATCGGCTACGACCGCGACGACATCCTCACGCGGCTCGACCAGCTTTCGCTCGAACCGTTCCGCACGACCTACAAGTACGCGAACTTCGGGCTCACCGCGGGAGCCGAAGCGGTCGCGAACGCCGTCGGCACCGAGTGGGAGGAACTGTCGGAGCAGGCCCTGTACGAGCCGCTCGGCATGGACTCCACGAGTTCGCGCTACGAGGAGTTCCTCGACGAGGACAACCGCGCGACACTGCATGCGCTCGAGGACGGCGAGTTCCAGCCGCTCTACGAGCGCGATGCCGACGCCCAGACCCCGGCGGGCGGCGTCAGCTCGAACGTGCTCGACCTCGCGAAGTGGATGTCCCTGCTGCTCGACGAGGGCACCTTCTCGGGCGAGGAGCTCGTCTCCGCCGATCAGCTCGTCCCAGCGCTCACGCCAGAGATCGTCTCGGGCCAAGCCGGCGCCTCGAACCTGCGCGCGAGCTTCTACGGCTACGGGTTCAACACCGGAACCGATCCGACGGGCCACACGACGGCGTCGCATTCGGGCGCGTTCTGCCTCGGCGCCGCGACGAACTTCCAGATCGTGCCGAGCCTCGGCCTCGGGGTCGTCGCCCTGACGAACGGCGGGCCGATCGGCGTGCCCGAGGCGATCGTCAGCACGTTCCTCGACCGGGTGCAGTTCGGCGAGGTGCATCGCGACTGGCTGAGCGACTACGGGGGCGCCTTCGCGCACTACTACGAGCCCGCGGGAGACCTCGCCGGCGAGGACCGGCCGACGGATGCCGCGGCGCCCGGCCCGCTCGAGGAGTACGCCGGCACCTGGACGAACCCGTACTACGGCGACGCGGTCGTCGAGGTGCAGGGCGACGCGCTCGTGGCCGCGCTCGGCCCCGACGGTGGATACGAGCTCGAGCTCGAACCGTGGGACGGCGACGAGTTCGCCTTCGTGCCGTCAGGAGAGAATGCGCCGTGGGGGTCGAAGTCGTCCGCGACGTTCACGCTCGGGGGCGGCGCTGAAACGATGAACCTGGAGTTCTTCGACACGAACGGCCTCGGCACCTGGACCCGCTGACGGCGCACTGACGGCGGGCTGAGCCGGGCCGGGCTGAGCCGGGCCGAGCCGAGCCGAGCTGCAGGGCAGACCCGTCGCGCTCAGGCGCCGGCGGCCACCGCGTTGTGCAGCCGGTCGCCGTCGACGCCGAAACGCCCGAAGCCGCCGCCGATGTTCGTGAGCAGCACGAAGCAGATGCCGAGCGACGGCGTGATCCAGAACTCGGTGCCGGCCCATCCGCCGTGGCCGTAGGTGTCGCTCGCCAGCAGGCCGGGAGCCGAGTGGCGCAGGTTCCACGTGAAGCCCCAGTCCTGCCCGCGTGACGCGATGTAGGGCTCGAGCTTCGGCACGCCGACGGTGAGCGGGCGCAGCATCGCGGCGTTGGTCACGCGCGACACGAGCGAGCCGTCGTCGCGCAGCAGTGCGCTGCCGACGGCCAGCAGGTCTTCGGCGCGCCCGAGGAGACCGGCTCCCGGATGCCGCAGGGCGGCGAACTCCGCATAGTCGAGTCCCTGCTCGGCGGCGTCGACGGGCGCGTGCCGGCTCGCCGCCGCGTCGAACGTGAAGCCCGTGGCGCCGACGCGCGCTCCGACGGCGGCGACCGCGTGCTCCCACGGCGCGCCGGAGGCGTGCTCGATGAGCGCGGCGATGCCCTCGTAGGCGAGGGTCGAGTACCGGCTGGCGGTGCCCGCCGCGAAGTCCCGGCCGGGCCGCTGCAGCAGCGCACGCAGGCCGGGCACGTCCATCGGCGGTTCGGCGATGCCCGAGGTGTGGCTCGCCAGGTGTCGCAGGCGCACGACGTCGTCGCGCCCGGCGCCGAACTCGGGCAGGGCGTCGGTGAGCGGGGTCTCGGGCGTGATGAGCCCCTGCTCGACGAGGCGCAGCGCGGCGAGCCCGACGATCGGCTTCGTCACCGAGAACAGCGGGTAGTGCTCGTCGACGGATGTCGCGCCGAACGCCTCGAGTGCGACGATGCCGTCGGGCGTGGCGATGCCGAGCACGGCCGAGGGCAGGGGTCCGTCGTCGACGTTGCGGCGGGTCCAGTCGAAGGCGTGGTCGAAGATCGGCATGGGATCCTTCCGGGTGTTCGGGTGGCGTTGCGAGTGCGGGGTGCCGCGGCTCAGCTGCGCAGCACGACGTTGCGCGGCTCGTCGGCGCGGAGCATCCGCTCGACCTGGTCGCGCACGAGGCGGGCCATGCGCGGCATCATCGCGGTGGAGGCGCCGCCGACGTGCGGTGAGACGAGCACGTTCGGCAGGGCGAAGAGCGGGTGCCCGTCGGGCAGCGGCTCGGGCTCGGTGACGTCGAGGGCGAAGCGCAGCCGGCCGCGGCTCGCATGGTCGAGGATCGCGTCGGTGTCGGCCACGCGGCCGCGGGCGATGTTCACGACGAGCGCGCCGTCGGGCAGCGCTGACAGGAAGGCGTCGTCGACGAGCGCGGTGGTGTCGTCGGCGAGGGGCACGCCCACGATGACGATCTCGGCGTCGGGCAGCAACGACGGCAGTTCGTCGATGCCGTGGATGCGGCCGCGCTCGTCGTCACGGGCGCGGCTGGCGACGCGGGTGACCTCGACCTCGAACGGCAGCAGCCGCTCCTCGATGGCCTTGCCGACACCGCCGTAGCCGACGAGCAGCACGCGCCGGTCGGCGAGGCTCGCGTGTCGGGCGGGTGCCCAGCGGCCCTCGCCGGCGGCGCGCACGAAGTCGGGGATGCCGCGCTGGGCCGCGAGCACGAGGGCGAGCGTCAGCTCGGCGGTCGAGGTCTCGTGCACGGATGCCGCGTTCGCGTAGACGTGCCCCGGCGGCAGCGCCTCGGCGATGTCGTCGTAGCCGATCGACTGCGACTGCACGAGGCGCGTGGTGACGCCCGAGAGCGCGCCGAGCTTCGCCGAGGCGCCCATGTACGGCGGCACGACGAGGTCGATGCGGTCGGCGGGAGCAGGGCCCGTGAGATCCCAGAGCACCACGTCGACGCCCTCGGGCAGCGGGCCGACCGCATCGCGCAGGGTGGCGCCGGGCAGGGACACGAGCAGGGAGTCGGTCATGGTTCGATCCTCTCAGGGCGCGGGGCCGCGGCATCCGCCACCTGATGGCCGGGCCTCACGGCAGCTGCTCGACCTGCGCGCGGATGATGCGCTCGGCGACGCCCATGGCCTCGTCGCTGGGCGCGATCTCGTCGAAGCCGTGCAGCACGCCGTCGACCGCGAGCGAGGCGATGCCGTGGCTCATGGCGCACAGCTGCAGGAACGTGCTCTCGACGTCGCCCGTGATGTCCCCGGCGGCGTGCACCTCGACGACGAGGGCGCGCAGGCCGGCGAGGGCGGCGAGGCGGGCGCGGTCGAGCGTCTCGTCGCCGCGGGCGATGCTCGGGGTGCGGAACATGGCGTCGAAGTGGGCCGGGTTTCGTTGCGCGAAGGCCACGAACTCGAGCGAGTCCTGCACGAGCCGCTCACGCCCCGGCAGATGTGCTGCGCGCTCCTGCGCCGTGCAGAGCTCGTCGTCGAGCAGGGCGAGGCCCTCGAGCGCGAGGGCGCGGATCATGCCCTCGCGGCTGCCGAAGAAGTGCGTCGGAGCGGCGTGGGAGAGGCCGGCGCGGCGCGCGACCTCGCGGAGGCCGACGCTGTTCACGCCCTGCTCGCGCGCGAGCTCCTCCATGGCGCGCAGGAGTGCTGCTCGCCCGGGGGCGCCGGTGGGGATCGTGTCGGTCATCGTGTTCCCATCGTCGTTGCCGAGTCGTCATCGGGCAAGTGCCCGGGACCCGCTCCAGAAAGCACTTGACAATGTCAAGCTCTCGTTCGTACACTCGCTTTACATTGTAAAGCTACAGAGGGGGATCGACATGGTCGACATCGAACGGGGCGACGTCTGGAAGGCGATCACCGCCGAGAACTTCATGGTCATCGGCATGGTGACCGCGCGCGGCGAATCGCGCACCGCAGGGGTCATGCACGCCGTGCACGGCGAGCGCGTCTGGTTCACCAGCCACGACCTCGCCTGGAAGACGCGGCACATCGCCGCCAACCCGAACGTCTCGATCACCGTGCCGATCGCGAAGCGCGTTCCGCTCATGCCGTGGATCAAGATCCCCGCCGCCACCGTCACGTTCGCCGGCGACGCCGAGGTCGTGCCGCTGTCGGCCATGCCCGAACACGTGCGCGGCGCCCTGCTCGACGACCTCGAGGTCACCGACGGCGGCGACCACGGCAGCATCGTCGGCGTCAGCGTGCGGCCGACCGGCGACTTCGTCACGTACGGCGTGGGCGTGTCGGCGCTCGGCATGCGCGACACCGAACTGGCCGCAGGGCGTGTGCGCGCGGTATCCGTCTCGGCCTGACCCCGGGGCGCGGCGGCTGCTACCGTAACGCTCATGGATGACGCGGGGGCCGGATCCAGTTCCGGAGGCAGGCACGAGGCGGCCGCCGATGCGGCGGCGCGCGACGACCACCGGGTGAAGCCCGAGAACGTGCGCGCCGAGGCGCTGAAGGAGCGCGTCTACGCGACCTTCACGGGCCTCGCCATCGTGCTCGTGCAGCTGACGAACGTCGACCACCTCGTCGCGGGCCGCGTCGCGATCGAGCTGGTCGTGGGCATCCTCGCGATCACGGCCGCCGGCCTGGCCGCCGACGTCATCTCGTTCCTCTCGGTGCACTCCAGGTTCCCCGACGGCCACGAGGTGCGGGTCATGCTCCGCATCGCGGCCTCGGCGCTCGCCTCGGCCGGCGTGCCGGTGGTCGTGCTCGTGCTCGCGGCCGTCGGCCTCGTCGAGCTCGAGACGGCGCTGCGCATCGTCTCGGTCGTGTACGTCGTGACGCTCGGCGTGATCGCCTACCTTGGCGTGCGACGCACCCATGCGGCCTGGTGGAAGCAACTCGTCGCGCTCGCGACGCTCATGGCGGTCGGGCTCAGCGTGGTGCTGATCCAACTCGCCGCGCACGGCCACTGATCGCCACGCCTCAGCGGGCGCTGGGCTCGTAGCGGCGCGGCTCGAACGCGGTCGCGACCAGTGCGCGCAGGTCCTCGAGCGAGCCGTGCGCGAACCCCGCAGCCCGAGCCTGCACGAGCACGTTGCCGATCGCGGTCGCCTCGACCGGGCCCGCGAGCACGGGTAGGCCGGAGCGGTCGGCCGTGCGGCGGCAGAGCAGCTCGTTGAGCGCGCCGCCGCCGACGATGTGGATCGTCTCGACGTCGACGCCCGAGAGCACGGATGCCTGGCGCACGGTGCCGGCGAACGCCTCGGCGAGCGACTCGATGATCGAGCGGGCGAACTCGGCGCGCGTCTGCGGCGCCGGAACGCCGTGCTCGACGCACCACTCCGCGATGCGGCCCGGCAGGTCGCCCGGCGCCATGAACCGGGGGTCGTCCGCGTCGAACACGGCAACCGGCGCGGTGACGGATGCCGCGGCCGCGAGCAGTTCGGACAGCACGATCGTCTCGCCGTCCCGCTCCCACCAGCGCACCGACTCCGACAGCAGCCAGAGGCCCATGACGTTGTGCAGGAACCGCACGCGCCCGTCGACGCCCGCCTCGTTCGTGAAGTTCGCGTCGCGCGCGGCATCCGTCGTCACCGGATGCTCGAGCTCGACGCCCACGAGGCCCCAGGTGCCGCACGAGATGTAGGCCGCCGACTCGGCGCGCATCGGCACGGCCACGACCGCCGAGGCGGTGTCGTGCGAGCCGACCGCGACGACCTCGACGCCCGCGGGGGCGCCGAGCTGTGCGGCGACCGCCGGCCGAAGGGAGCCGAGCGAGTCGCCGGGCGCGACGATCGGTGCGAAGACGGATGCCGGGAGCCCGAGCCGTTCGATGAGCTCGTCGTCCCACTCCCCGGTGTGCACGCCGACGAGCCCGGTCGTCGAGGCGTTCGTGCGCTCCGCGACCCGGCGGCCCGTGAGCTGGAACGCGATGAGGTCGGGCACGAGCAGGAGGGAGTCGGCGAGCCCGAGGCCTCCGCCCTGCCGGCCGGAACCGGGGCCGGCGGCTGGGCCTGAGGCGCGCTCGGCCGCGAGCTGGTACACCGTGTTGAACGGCAGGAACTGCAGGCCGTTGCGGCGGTAGAGCTCGGCGAACGGCACGACCGCGTGCACCTGGTCGACCGCGGCCTCGTTGCGCTCGTCGCGGTAGTGGAACGGCTCGCCCAGCATGCGGTCGCCGCGCAGCAGCCCGTAGTCGACCGCCCACGAGTCGATGCCGATCGAGGCGACCGCCGGGTCGCGCCGGAACGCGTCGGCGAGGCCGGCCGTCAGGTCGCGGTACAGGCCCGTGAAGTCCCAGTGCAGGCCCGACGCGAGCCGCACCGGCCCGTTCGGGAACCGGGCGACGTGGTCGAGCTCGAGCGCGCCGGCGCGCTGGTCGACCCGGCCCAGGATGACGCGCCCGCTCGTCGCGCCGAGGTCGACCGCCGCGACGGTGCCCGCGCTCATCGCAGGAAGGCGGCCGCGACGCCCGCGTCGACGGGGATGTGCAGGCCGGTCGTGTGGCTGAGCTCGGGGCCCGTGAGCACGATCACCGCGTTCGCGACGTGCTCGGGCAGCACCTCGCGCTTCAGGATCGTGCGCTGGGCGTAGAACTTGCCGAGGTCCTCCTCCTCGATGCCGTAGGTCTTGGCGCGGTTCGCACCCCAGCCGCTCGCGAAGATGCCGGAGCCGCGCACGACGCCGTCGGGGTTGATGCCGTTCACCTTGATGCCGTACTCGCCGAGCTCGACCGCGAGCAGGCGAACCTGGTGGGCCTGGTCGGCCTTCGTCGCCGAGTACGCGATGTTGTTCGGCCCGGCGAACACCGAGTTCTTCGAGGAGATGTAGATGATGTCGCCGCCGAGGCCCTGGTCGATGAGCACGCGCGCCGCGGCCTTCGAGACGAGGAACGAGCCCTTGGCCATGACGTCGTGCTGCAGGTCCCAGTCGGCCTCGGTCGTCTCGAGCAGGGGCTTCGAGAGCGAGAGTCCGGCGTTGTTCACCACGAGGTCGAGACCGCCGAACGCGAGCACCGCGTCGTCGATCGCGCGCTGGATCGCCGCGCCGTCGGTGACGTTCGCCTGCACGCCGATCGCGACATCCGCGTTGCCGAGCTCTGCTGCCGCCGCCTGCGCCTTCTCGAGGTCGAGGTCGGCGATCACGACGCACGCCCCCTCGGCCGCGAGGCGGGTCGCGATGGCCTTGCCGATGCCGGATGCCGCGCCCGTCACGAGCGCGATGCGGCCCGCGTGCGGCTTCGGCTTCGGCATGCGCTGGAGCTTGGCCTCCTCGAGCGCCCAGTACTCGATCGCGAACTTCTCGGCGTCGCTGATGGGGGAGTAGGTCGAGAGCGCCTCGGCACCGCGCATGACGTTGATCGCGTTGACGTAGAACTCGCCGGCGACGCGCGCGGTCTGCTTGTTCGCGCCGTAGCTGAACATGCCGACGCCCGGGATGAGCACGATGAGCGGGTCGGCGCCGCGGATCGCGGGGCTCTCGGCGGTCGCGTGCGCGTCGTAGTACGCCTGGTAGTCGGCGCGGTACGCCTGGTGCAGTTCCTGCAGGCGGGCGACCGAGTCCTCGATGCTCGCGGATGCCGGAAGGTCGAGCACCATCGGCTTGACCTTCGTGCGCAGGAAGTGGTCGGGGCAGCTCGTACCGAGGGCCGCGAGCGGGGCGAGCTTCTCGCGACTGAGGAAGTCGAGCACCTCTGGCGCGTCGGTGAAGTGGCCGACCATGGGCTTGTCGTGGCTCGCGAGTCCGCGCACGGTCGCGGCGAGGGCGGCGGCCTTCGCGCGGCGCTCGCCGGGCTCGAGCGGCTCGAAGCCGTCGACGACCGGGCCGAACGGCTCCGCGGCCCCGTGCTCGGCGATGTACGCGGCGGCGGTGTCGATGATCCAGAGCGAGTTCGCCTCGGTCTCCTCGGACGTGTCGCCCCATGCGGTGATGCCGTGCCCGCCGAGGATGCAGCCGATCGCGGCGGGGTTCGCCGCCTTGATCTCGGCGATGTCGAGTCCGAGCTGGAAGCCGGGGCGGCGCCACGGCACCCACACGACCTTCTCGCCGAAGACCTTCGCGGTCAGCTCCTCGCCGTCGGCCGCCGTGGCGATCGCGATGCCCGAGTCGGGGTGCAGGTGGTCGACGTGCGCCGCGTCGACGAGGCCGTGCATGGCCGTGTCGATCGACGGTGCCGCGCCGCCCTTGCCGTGCAGCGTGTAGTCGAACGCGGCGACCATCTCGTCTTCACGGTCGAGGCCGGGGTACACGTCGACGAGCGCGCGCAGCCGGTCGAGCCGCAGCACCGCGAGGCCCTGCTCGGTGAGCGTGCCGAGGTCGCCGCCCGAGCCCTTGACCCACATGAGCTCGACGGGCTCGCCCGTGACCGGATCGGTCTCGGTGCCCTTGGCCGAGGTGTTGCCACCGGCGTAGTTCGTGTTCTTGGGGTCGGCGCCGAGGCGGTTCGACCGCGCGATGAGGTCGGCTGCAGCCTGGTTCGTCATGAGGTGATTCCTTCGGTGGTGACTGCGGTCAGTCGGTGGTGGTGGAGGTCTGCCGGTCGAGTCGGGCGCGCAACGCCCGTCTCGAGACTCGCGAACCATGCGACGATGCGCTCGATCGAAGCGGATGCCGCGGGCTCGCCCGGTCGGTTCAGGTGCCCGTGCTCGGTGCCGGGCTCGACGACGCACGTGGTGTCGACGCCGGCTTCGACCAGCGTGGCGGCGAACACCTCGCCCGAGACGCGGAGCTCGTCGGCCTCGCCGTTGATCATGAGCACGGGCGGGAACCCTGCGAGGTCGGATGCCGCGGCGAGGCCGGGCACGGCGAACAGCGGGGCCTCGTCGAGCGGGCCGCCGAGGTAGGTCTCGTACATGCCGCGCACGGCGGCCGGCCCGAAGCGGTCGGCCGCGGGGTTCGCGTCGAGCAGTGCGCGGAGGGCGGCGTCGGGTGCGGGCTGCACGGCGAGCAGCGTCGGATACGCGAGGAACACGCCGGCGGGCAGCGACGCGGGTGGCGCGTCGTCGGCCTCGCCGAGCATGCGGAGCACCGCGCCGGCCACCAGGTTCGCCCCGGCGCTCGCCCCGCCGATCGTGACGCAGCCCGGGTCGATGCCGAGCTCGTCGGCGTGCTCGAGGGTCCAGCGCCAGGCGGCGAGCACGTCGTCGGATCCGGCCGGAAGGCGGCCGGAGCCGTCGGCCGCGACGAGCCGGTAGTCGACGGAGACCACGGCGATGCCGCGCGCCGCCAGCGAACGGGAGACCCATTCCGCCTCGGGCATGTCGAGGTCGCCGGCGACGAATCCTCCGCCGTGCGCCCAGACGAGCGCGGGCGTCCGGCGGCGCGCCGCGGCATCCGACGTGCTCGCGGGGTAGACCCGCACGAGCCCGTCGGCCGCGCCGTACGCCGTCAGCTGCGACATCCGCTCAGGCGCCCCAACCGGCCTGCACGCCGCCGACGCGGTCGGCCGCGATCTTCGCGAGGTATCCGGATGCCGCGAACGCCGCCATCGGGTCGGCGGGCAGTCCGCGCGACTCGCGCCACTCTGCGAGGGCGGGGCGCACGTCGGTGTAGAACGCGTCCATGAACACGCGGTTGGCCTCGAGCACGTCACCGCTGCGCTGGGCGGCGGCGAGGGCCGAACCGTCGACGAGGAGGGCGCGGGCGGTCATCTCCTGCACGTTCAGCACCGAGCGGATCTGGCCGGGCACCTTGTCCTCCACGTTGTGGCACTGGTCGAGCATGAACGCCACGTCGGGGTTGTTGAGGCCGCCGCCGCGGATGACCTCGTAGAGGATGCGGAACAGCTGGAACGGGTCGGCGGCGCCCACGATGAGGTCGTCGTCGGCGTAGAAGCGCGAGTTGAAGTCGAACGAGCCGAGCTTGCCGAGGCGCAGCAGCTGCATGACGATGAACTCGATGTTCGTGCCCGGCGCGTGGTGGCCGGTGTCGAGGCAGACCATGGCCTTGTCGCCGAGGGCGGCCACCTGGGCGTAGGACGTTCCCCAGTCGGGAACGTCGGTGTGGTAGAACGCCGGCTCGAAGAACTTGTACTCGAGCACGAGGCGCTGCTCGTCGCCGAGGCGCGCGTAGATCTCCTGCAGTGACTCCTGCAGGCGGTCCTGGCGGCCGCGCAGGTCGGCCTGGCCGGGGTAGTTCGAGCCCTCGGCGAGCCAGATCTTGAGGTCGCGCGACCCCGTCGCGTGCATGATGTCGATGCACTCGAGGTGGTGGTCGATGGCCTTGCGGCGCACCGCGGCGTCTTCGTGGGTGAGGGCGCCGAACTTGTAGTCGTCGTCCTGGAACGTGTTCGAGTTGATCGTGCCGAGCTGCACGCCGAGGCCCTCGGCGTGGGCGCGCAGGTCGTCGTAGGAGTCGACCTTGTCCCACGGGATGTGCAGGGCCACCGTCGGCGCGAGGGCCGTGAACTTCTGCACCTGCGCGGCATCCGCGATCTTCTCGTAGGGGTCGCGCGGAGTGCCCGGCGTCGCGAACACCTTGAAGCGGGTGCCCGAGTTGCCGAACGCCCAGCTCGGGAGTTCGATGGCCTGCTGCTCGAGCTGGGCGAGCTGGTCTGCGGAGAAGGTGCTCACGGGTGGCTGCTTTCTGCGATGGGAGGTGCGGATGCCGCGTGGTCGGCGGTGGTCTGCGTTGCGACGGATGCCGCGTGGTCGGTGTCGTCGGCGGTGACTTCGGGCTCGGGCGCGAGGGCCGCGAGCTGGTCTTCGAGGTTGAACACCTCGGTGAGGCGCGGAGCGCCCTGGTCGGGGCGGGAGCCGTCGAGCGAGACGAAGAACTCCGCCATCTCGGCCTCCCAGGCGGCGGTGCGCGGGTCGAGTTCGAGCGCGCGCTGCGAGGCCTCGTCGTCGTCGGTCTCGTAGACGCCGATCAGCAGGCCGTCGGCGCGGAGGTAGAGCGAGTAGTCGCGGCGTCCGGAGTCCGCGATCGCGTGGAGCATCTCGGGCCAGACCGCGGCGTGGCGCTCGCGGTACTCGTCGAGGCGGGCGGGGTCGACCTGCAGTTGGAAGCAGACACGTTCCGGGGCGGTGCCCTCGGGGTGGCTCGTCATCGAGCTCGCCGTCCTTTCTCGGTGGTGCGGTTCTCGGTGGTGCGGTTCTCTGTGGTGCGGCTCCGTGGTGCGGTTTCGCGGCCCGTTATGAATCGTTTCAAGACTCTACACGGAAGAACGGGAGAGTGCAATGGGAATGCGCTTTCCAGGATCCAGCCTACGTGCGGGCACCGCCTGGCGAAAGGGGTGGCCCTGGAACGGCCGAGGCCCGGCGGGGTGAACCGCCGCCGGGCCTCGGGTGCGGCATCCGATCAGAAGTCGAAGTCCGCGATGTTGTCGGCGTTGAACTCGAACGGGTCGCCGAGGAGCACGACGCCGTCGGCGCCGACCTCGTAGTCGCCGAGCTTGCCGGCCTCGAACGAGTCGCCCTCTGCGCCCGTGATGTCGCCCTCGATGAGCGCCTTCGCCGCGTAGGCCGCGAGGTAGCCGAGGTCGGCCGGGTTCCACAGTGCGAACGCGGTGACGGTGCCGTCCTCGACGTACTCGCGCATCTGGTTCGGGGTGCCGAGGCCGGTCAGCGCGACCTTGCCCTTGTACTCCGACGTCGAGAGGTAGCGGGCTGCAGCCGAGATGCCGACCGTGGTGGGCGAGATGATGCCCTTGAGGTCGGGGTGGGTCTGCAGCAGCGCCGCGGTCTTGTCGAACGACGTCTGGTCGTCGTCGTCGCCGTAGACCGTCTCGACGAGCGTGATGTCGGGGTAGTCGCTCGCGAGGTACTCCTCCATCATCTCGATCCAGGCGTTCTGGTTCGTCGCGTTGGCGGATGCCGAGAGGATCGCGATCTCGCCGGCGCCCCCGATCTGGTCGGCGATCAGGTCGACCTGCACCTTGGCGATGCCCTCTGCGTCGGCCTGGTTGATGAACAGGTCGCGGCAGTCGGGGTTCGTGTCGGAGTCGAAGGTGACGACCTTCACGCCGGCGTCGCGAGCCTCGTTCAGCGCGTCGCAGATGGCCTCGGGGTCGTTCGCCGAGACGGCGATCGCACCCACGCCCTGCTGCGTGAGGGTGTTGATGTAGCTGACCTGCGCGTCGGGCGTCGCCTCGGCGGGGCCGACCTCGGCGAACGTGCCGTCGAACTCGCCGATGGCCTCCTTCGCGCCGGACGACGAGGTGTCGAAGTACGGGTTGCCGAGGTTCTTCGGCAGGAACGTGATCGCGAGGTTGGCGCTGTCGCCGCCCTCGCCCCCGCCCGAACCGGAGTCGCCTGCGGCGCAGCCGGTCGCGAGGAGTGCGACGCTCATCGCGACGGCGGCTACGGCCGCGACGCGGGACTTCTTGTGAAACATCGTTGTTTTCCCTTCATCGGTTCTGGTCGATGGGTGATCGCATCGACACGCGTGCGCGGGCGGTCACCCTGCTGCGGAAGCCCTCGCGCGCGCGGTTCCCCCTGGTGCCCTGCGTTTCGTGCGCAGCCAGGCCAGGAAGCTGTTGGACACCACGGACGCCACGAGCAGCACGCCGGTGATGATGTTGATGACGTCGGAGGTGACGTTCGCCAGGCGCAGGGCGCTCGCGAGGATGCCGATCAGCAGCACGCCGGCGATGACGCCGTGGATCGCGCCCCGGCCGCCGAACACCGACACGCCGCCGAGCACGACCGCGGCGATGACCTGCAGTTCGAGGCCGGTCGCGTTGTCGCCGCGGGCGCTGCCGAAGCGGAGCGTGTAGTAGACGCCGGCGAGTGCCGCGATGGTGCCCGAGAGCACGAACAGCACGAGCTTCGTGCGCTCGACGTGCACGCCCGAGAAGCGCGCGGCCGACTTCGACAGGCCGATCGCGTAGATGCCGCGGCCGAAGGGGGTGAAGTGCAGCAGCACCACGAACACCACGAGCAGCACGAGGAACAGCAGCAGCACGGCGGGCACGTTCGAGCCGCCGAGCTTCATCTTGGCGAGGTCGGTCCAGAAGTCGGGGAAGTCGGTCACGGCGGTCGTGCCGAGCAGGCCGACGGCGAGGCCGCGGTACAGCGCGAGCGTGCCGATCGTGACCGCGAGCGAGGGCAGGCCCACGACCGTGACGAGGAATCCGTTGAACGCGCCCGCGATGGCGCCGGCGACGAGCGCCACGACGATCGCGACCTCGAACGGCGCTCCGGCCTGGGTGAGCACGCCGATGAGCACGCTCGACAGGCCCACGACGCTCGCGACCGAGAGGTCGATCTCGCCGGTGATCATGATGAGCGTCATCGGCAGGGCGATGAGCAGGATCGGCGTGACGTCGAGGATCAGGTAGGTCAGCGTGATCGGCTGCCCGAACCCTCGAACGCTCACCGAGGCGACCACGGCGACGATCACGAGCAGGCCGACGATGGCCATCTCGCGGGTGAGCAGCAGGCGCTGCCAGAGCGGGCGGTCGTAGTCGCGATAGGTGCGCGCGGGGGCGGCGGTCGAGGCGGTAGCGGTGGTCATCAGTCGTCCTCCCTGGCCGCGATGAGCTTGCGTTTCTGGCGAACGGCCAGCACGCGGTCGAGCACGATGGCGCCGATGATGAGCACGCCGACCACGGCGCGCTGCCAGAAGTCGGGGATCCCGAGGATCGGCAGGGCGCGGTTGATGGTGAGCAGCAGCACCGCGCCGATCGCGGCGCCCCACACCGACCCGACGCCGCCGGTGATGGCGACGCCGCCGATGACGGCCGCGCCGACCGCGTCGAGCTCCCAGCCCGATCCGGCCTGCGAGTTCACCGTTCCGTAGCGGGCCGTGTAGAGCACGCCGGCAAGGCCGGCGAGGGCACCGGACGAGACGAAGGCGATGAGCAGGCGGCGCGTGACGCGCAGGCCGTAGAGCTCGGCCGCCGAGGGGTCGGAGCCGATCGCGTAGAACTCGCGTCCGCTGCGGGTGTTCTTCATGATCCAGCCGATGACGACGAGCACGACGAGGGCGATGATCGTGAGGATCGGGATCCAGAGGATCTGCCCGGTGCCGAGGGCGAGGAAGTCCTTCGGCAGGTCCGACGCGTTGACGCGGTCGCTGCCCGTCCAGAGCACGTTGATGCCGCGGTAGGCGTAGAGGGTGCCGAGCGTGATGACCATCGCTGGCACCTTGGCGTAGGCGACGAGCGCGCCGTTGATGAGCCCGAGCAGCCCGCCGAACACGATCGCGGCGACGAACACGGCGAGGATCGGGATGCCGGGGATGTCGATGAACAGCCGCCCGGTCAGGTACGCCGACAGGCCGAGGATCGAGCCGACCGACAGGTCGACGTTGCGCGTGATGAGCACGATCGCCTGGCCGACCGCGACGAGCACGAGGATCGACGGGGTCAGCAGCAGATCGCGCCATCCGTCTGAGCTGAAGAGGAAGTTCGGGTTCGCGACGGTCGCCGCGATCACGACGATGACGAGGGCGAGCAGGATGCCGAACTCGCGTGCCGCGCCGACGGCCTGCAGCCGCTTGGTGACGGCGGTCTTCTGGATGGTCGGCGCGGGCGGCGGCGTCTGGGCGGGCGCGGTCACGAGTGGGCTCCCTGGGCGTGGGTGGCGGCGAACATGACGTTCTCGCTGGTGGCGTCGGATCGGTCGATCTCGGCGGTGATGCGCCCCTCGCGCATGACGAGCACGCGATCGGCCATGCCGAGCACCTCCGGCAGCTCCGACGAGATCATGAGGATGCCCATGCCCTTGCCGGCGAGCTCCGAGAGCAGGCGGTGCACCTCGGCCTTGGTGCCGACGTCGATGCCGCGCGTCGGCTCGTCGATGATGAGCACGGTCGGTTCGGTGGCGAGCCACTTGCCGAGCACGACCTTCTGCTGGTTGCCGCCCGAGAGCGTTCCGGCGATGGTGCTGAGCGCGTTCGTCTTGACCTCGAGGCGGCTGGCCCAGACCTTCGCGGCGCGGTTCTCGAAGCCGTTCGTGATGATGCCGGCCTTCGCGAGCTGGTTCCGGATGACGAGCGAGAGGTTCCGGGCGACGGATGACTCGAGCACGAGTCCTTCCTTCCGGCGGTCCTCGGGCACGAGGGCGATGCCGGCGCCGATCGCCCGGTCGGGTCGGTTGCGCGGCAGCGCGCGGCCGCCGAGCCGGACGGAGCCGGACTCGTACGGGTCGACGCCGAAGACGGCACGGGCGACCTCGCTGCGGCCGGCGCCGACGAGGCCGGCGAGGCCGACGATCTCTCCGGCGCGCACCGAGAAGGTGATGTCGTGGAAGACGCCCGTGCGGGTCAGGCCTTCGACCTCGAGCAGCGGCTCGCCGATCTCGGCCGGCGTCTTCGGGAAGAGCTCGGTGACGTCGCGGCCGACCATCTGGCGCACCATCTCGTCGACGGTGGTCTCGGCGATGGGCGTGGTGGCGACGTAGGCGCCGTCGCGCATGACGGTCACGGTGTCGCAGAGCGCGAAGATCTCGTCGAAGCGGTGCGAGATGAAGAGCAGGGCGCGACCCTCGTCGCGGAGGCTGCGCGCGACCGCGAACAGGCGGTCGACCTCGACGCCCGAGAGGGCGGCGGTCGGCTCGTCCATGATGAGCACGCGGGCGTCGAGCGAGACGGCCTTGGCGATCTCGATGACCTGCTGGTCGGCGATCGAGAGGCCCTCGGCCGGACGCTCGGGGTCGATGCGCACGCCGAGCCGCTGGAAGAGCTCCTCGGCCTCGCGTCGCATGGCCTTGCGGTCGATGCGGCCGAAGCGGTGCACCGGCTGGCGGCCCATGAAGATGTTCTCGGTGACCGTCAGGTCGGGGAACAGCGTCGGCTCCTGGTAGATGACCGCGATGCCGGCGGCCTTCGACTGGGCGGTGGAGGTGAAGTCGACGTCTTCTCCGCGAAGGCGGAACTCGCCGGCGTCGCGGCGGTAGAGCCCGGCGACGATCTTCACGAGCGTCGACTTTCCGGCGCCGTTCTCGCCGACGAGCGCGTGGATGGAGCCGGACTGGAGTCGAAGGCTCCCGGAGCGGAGGGCGACCACCGGTCCGAACGACTTGACGACTCGCGAGAGCTCAAGCATGGGCGGCGCCGGCGTCTGCGGCGTGTCCGTCTGCACGATGGCCTCCTCATCGAGGTGAATCTGGATGAATCGATTCATGTACGATTCAGGGACACTGTATGGAACGATTCACTGGCGGTCAAGTTCGCCGGGTGGATGACCGGCACGACATCGGCGAGGGAGCTGGAATGGCTGGGGTGCGCATCCGCGACGTCGCGCAGCGCGCCGGCGTCTCCGTGGGCACGGTGTCCAATGTGCTGAACCGTCCGGGCGACGTCTCGCCCGACTCGGTCGACCGCGTCAACCGCGCCATCGAGCAGCTCGGCTACGTGCGCAACGACGCCGCCCGCAAGCTGCGCGCCGGCGTCAGCACCACCGTCGGGTTCGTCGTGCTCGACGGCCAGAACCCGTTCTTCACCGACGTCGTGCGCGGCGCCGAAGACGAGGCCAGCAGCCACAACCTCGCGATCCTCTACGGCAACACCGACGAGGATGTCGCGCGCGAGCGCATGTACCTCGACCTGTTCGAGGAGCAGCAGGTGCGCGGCGTGCTCATCTCGCCGTACGGCGACATCCACTCCAGGCTCGAGCGCCTGCGCGCCCGCGGCATCCCCGCCGTGCTCGTCGACCGCTTCAGCGGCGACGGGCGCTTCAGCTCGGTCTCGGTCGACAGCGTCGCGGGCGGACGCATGGCCGTCGAGCACCTCATCGGCGCGGGGCGACGGCGCATCGCGTTCGTGGGCGGGCCGTTCGAGATCCAGCAGGTCCGCGATCGCCTGGCCGGCGCGCGCGTCGCCGCCGAGAACGCCGTCTCGCCCGTCGAGATCGAGGTCGTCGCGACCGAGGCGACCACGGTCGCCGACGGCGTCGCGGCCGGCGCACGCATCCTCGCCAGGCCGCGCGGCGACCGCCCCGACGCCCTGTTCGCGGCGAACGACCTCGTCGCGCTCGGCCTCCTGCAGGCGCTCGTCGTCGACGGCCGCATGCTCGTCCCCGACGAGATCGCGATCATCGGGTTCGACGACATCCCGTTCGCGGCCGCGGCGGCCGTGCCGCTCTCGTCGATGCGCCAGCCCAGCCGCATGATCGGGCGCACCGCCCTGCGCATCCTCCTCGAGGAGACCGCGGACCCCGACCTCATCCCGCGGCAGACGGTGTTCCTGCCCGAACTCGTCGTGCGGCGGTCCACCGCGGCACCCGCCGTCTCCGCCGCGGCGCCCGGGGGCAGGGCGCGCTGACGCCGAACTCGTGCGCGGTTGTTTCGTCCCCGAAACACCGGTGAAACGAGCCGCTGGTCTGATTTCTGTCAACTGACAGAAATACGGAGGCCGGACGATGACCATCGACAGCTCGGCACGGATGGCGACCCTGGACAGCGTCGGGGCGGCACGCTCGGACGCCCGCGCCCGAGGCAGCCGCTCGCCCTGGATGCCGGACCTGCCGGCAGCCTCGACCCCGAACCCGCCGGAGGGCGTCCCGGCGACGGAGCTGCTCTGGTCGGAGACCGTCGCTCCGGGGGGCTACACGCACCTGCGTGTCGCCCGCGGCACCCGCATCCGCCTCGAGGACACCGACGGCGACGCCTCGGCGAGCGTCGTCGTGCTGAATGCACTGAACACCGCCGAACGGCTGAACGTCGCCGACACCCAGAAGATCCCGTGGCAGGCCTACCTCGGCGCGGGGCATCCGCTGCTCTCCGGCGACGGACGCGTGCTCGCGACCGTCGTCGAGGACACGTCGGGCCGCCATGACGCGCTCTGCGGCGCCTCCGGCGACGCCTGGAACGTCCGCAAGTTCGGCGACGCGACGCCCGAGGGCCCGACGCCGTCGGGCCACGCCCTCCTCCGCATGGCCGCGTCCAAGCACGGCCTCACGCGACGCGACATCCCTCCTGCCGTCTCGTTCTTCAAGGGCGTGCGGGTCGCCGCCGACGGGGCGCTCGACTGGATCGGATCGGCCGGCGCGGCCGCACACGTCGACCTGGTCGCCGAGCTGCCGCTGATCGTGCTCGTGGCGAACGCGCCGCATCCGCTCGACCCCCGCTCCGACTACGTCGCCGGCCCGTTGCGAGTGCACGCGTGGCGGAGTCGGCCGACCCGCAGCGACGACTCGCGCCACGCCACGACTCCCGAGCGAGAGCGCGCCTACCTCAACACGATCGCGTACGCCGAGCTCGCAGGCCTCTGAGAAGGAAGAACCGACATGGTCACCACCACCGTCCCGCCTCGGCCCGTCTACGCGGCCGGCTCCGTCCTCGACTGGTCGGAGGGGTTCGTCCCCGGTGCCGTCATCGTCGACGAACCCATCGCCCCCCGCGCCTCCTGGTCGGCGCTCGTGCACGCCGGCGACGTGTTCACGCTCGTCGACGTCGGGGGCAACCAGTCCGGCGACTGCCTGATCTTCGCCGCCGACGACACATCGGAGCGGTACAGCGCACCCGACACGATCACCTGGCAGGGCAACGCGTACGTCACGGCCGGCACCGTGCTGCGCTCCAATCTCGGCGACCCGCTGATGACGGTGGTCGGCAACGAGATCGACCGGCAGGACACGATCGGTGGGGCCTGCAGCAAGGAGTCGAACACGCTGCGCTACGGACACCACACCGCGTACCAGCACGCCTGCCGCGAGAATTTCCTCTTCGAGGGCGCGGCGTGGGGGCTCACGGCCCGCGACCTCGTCTCGAACCTCAACTGGTTCATGAACGTCCCGGTCGAGGCCGACGGCTCGCTCGGCATCGTCGACGGGATGAGCGCACCCGGGCGCCGGGTCGCATGCCGCGCAGAGCGCGACGTGATCGTCGTCATCTCCAATTGCCCGCAGATGAACAACCCATGCAACGACTTCAACGTGACGCCGCTCCGCGCGATCCTCACCCGTCCGGAACGAGGCACCCGATGACCTTCGACACCGTCCTCATCGCCAACCGCGGCGAGATCGCGCGCCGCATCATCCGCTCGGCGAAGCAGCTGGGGCTGCGCACCGTCGCCGTCTACTCGGATGCCGACCGCGCGGCGCCCCACGTCCGCGAGGCGGACGTCGCCGTGAGGCTCGGCCCGGCGCCGGCCGCCGAGTCCTACCTGCGGATCGACGCGATCCTCGACGCGGCCCGCGCGACCGGCGCCGGCGCCGTGCACCCGGGCTACGGCTTCCTCTCCGAGAACGTGGAGGCGGCGCGAGCGGTCGAGGCGGCCGGGCTCGCCTGGATCGGGCCGACGCCCGAGCAGATCGAGACGTTCGGCCTCAAGCACACCGCGCGCGACCGTGCCGAGGCCGCCGAGGTGCCGCTGCTGCCCGGCACCGGACTGCTCGGCTCCGCGGAGGAGGCCATCGCCGCGGCGCAGCGCATCGGCCTGCCGGTCATGCTCAAGGCGACGAGCGGGGGCGGCGGCATCGGCATGCGGGTGTGCCGCACCCTCGACGACGTGCGGGAGGGGTACGTCGCGGTCGCATCGATGGCGGCGCGCAGCTTCGGCTCGGGCGGCGTCTTCCTCGAACGGCTCGTGACCCGTGCCCGGCACGTCGAGGTGCAGGTCTTCGGCGACGGCGAGGGCCGGGTCGCCGTCTTCGGCGACCGCGACTGCTCGCTGCAGCGCCGCAACCAGAAGGTGATCGAGGAGGCGCCCGCGCCCGGACTCGGCGACGCCGTTCGCCGCGAGCTGCATGACGCGGCCAGGAGGCTCGCAGCCACCGTCGCGTATCGCTCGGCGGGCACCGTGGAGTTCATCTACGACGTCGAGCGGGGCGAGGTCTCGTTCCTCGAGATGAACACCCGACTGCAGGTCGAGCACCCCGTGACGGAGGCGGTCTTCGGCATCGACCTCGTCGCCCTCATGCTGCGTCTCGCGCGCGACGGGGCCGCGTCGATGGAGGCCGACCTCTTCGAGGAGCAGGTCCCCGTCGGCCACGCGCTCGAGGCGCGCGTCTACGCGGAGGATCCCGCCAAGGGCTTCGCACCCTCGCCCGGACTGGTGACCAGGGCCGAGTTCCCCGAGGGCGACGGCGTGCGCGTCGATTCGTGGATCGAGACCGGCCTCCGGGTCACGCCCGACTACGACCCCATGCTCGCCAAGGTGATCGTGCACGGCGCCGACCGCGACGCTGCGCTCGACCGGCTCGGCGAGGCCCTCGCCGCGACCCGCGTCGACGGCATCGTGACCGGGCTCGGCATGCTCCGCGCACTCTGCGACGATCCGACGGTGCGCGCCGTGCGCCACGACACCGGCACGCTCGGCGATCCGGTCGACCCGGATGCCCGCATCGACGTGCTGTCGCCGGGCCTCATGACCACCGTGCAGGACCTGCCCGGCCGGGTCGGGCACTGGAAGGTCGGCGTGCCGCCGTCGGGGCCGATGGACCCGGTCTCCTTCCGGGAGGCGAACCTCGCAGTCGGCAATCCTGCGACGGCGCCCGCGCTGGAGATCACGATGTCGGGCCCGCGCCTCCGCTTCTCGGTCGCGACCGTCGTCTGCATCACCGGTGCCGAGGCGGCCGTCACGGTCGACGGCTCGCCCGTCGAGCGGTGGACGCCGATCGAGGTCCCCGCGGGCGGCGTGCTCGCGATCGGGGCGACGACCCTCGGCATGCGCGCGTACCTCGCGGTGCAGGGAGGACTCGACGTCCCCGAGTACCTCGGCAGCGCCTCGACCTTCACGCTCGGAGGCTTCGGCGGGCACGGCGGGCGGGCCCTCGTCGCCGGCGACGTGCTGCGGCCCTGCGAGGCCGGCGTCGTCGCGGCCGGTGGGCCGACCCCGTCGGCGCGTCGCCCGCGACTGACCAGCGAGTGGGTCATCGGCGTGACCGAGGGGCCGCACGCCGCTCCCGAGTTCTTCACTCGGGAGGACATCGACGAGCTGTACCGGGCCGTCTACGAGGTCGACGTGCAGTCGGCCCGTACCGGCGTGCGCCTGCGCGGACCGAAGCCCGCCTGGGCGCGAGAGGACGGCGGCGAGGCCGGCCTGCACCCGTCGAACATCCACGACACCGCGTACGCGATCGGTGCTCTCGACTTCACGGGCGACACCCCCATCATCCTCGGGCCGGACGGACCGAGCCTCGGCGGGTTCGTCTGCCCGGCCGTCGTCGCCAGCGGCGAGTTCTGGAAGGTCGGGCAGCTGCGACCAGGCGACACCGTGCGATTCGCACCGGTGCGCGACGACGAGGCGCATCGCTTCCAGGTCGACCTGGAGCACGGCCGCCCGGCCGGCGACGGCGACGACGGCGTGCTCGCCCGTCGCGAGCCGGTCGTCGACGGCGATGCCGTGCTCGCGCCAGCCGTGACCTACCGTCGCGACGGCGACGCGAACCTCCTCGTCGAGTACGGCGAGAACGAGCTGGACCTGGGCCTCCGCATGCGCGTCCATGCGCTGGAGCAGGCCGTCGTCGCCCGTGGCATCCCCGGGGTGCGCGACATCACGGCCGGCATCCGGTCGCTGCAGATCCAGACCGACCCGCTGGTGCGGCGCGCGTCGTCGCTGCTCGACGAGCTGCAGCACATCGAGGCCGAACTGCCCGCCACGCGGGAGCTCGTGGTGCCATCGCGGATCGTGCACCTGCCACTGTCGTGGGACGACCCCGCGACCCGCGTCGCGATCGAGCGCTACATGTCGAGCGTCCGCGACGACGCGCCGTGGACGCCGTGGAACATCGAGTTCATTCGGCGGGTGAACGGGTTGGCGACGGTCGAGGAGGTCCAGCGCATCGTCTTCGACGCGGACTACCTGGTGCTCGGCCTCGGAGACGTCTACCTCGGCGCCCCGGTCGCGACGCCCATCGACCCGCGACACCGGCTCGTGACGACCAAGTACAACCCCGCACGCACGTGGACCGCCGAGAACTCGGTCGGCATCGGCGGCGCCTACATGTGCATCTACGGCATGGAGGGCCCCGGCGGCTACCAGTTCGTCGGCCGCACCGTGCAGATCTGGAACACGTTCCGCCGTGGTGGGCTGATCGACGAGCACCCGTGGGCGCTGCGCCCGTTCGACCGGATCAGGTGGTACCCCGTGTCCGCGGAGGAACTCCTCGAGCTCCGCGCCGAGGTCGATGCGGGTCGCGGGGAGTTCCGCACCGAGGAGGGGACTTTCTCCCTCGCCGAGCACGAGGCGTTCCTCGAGCGGGAGCGCGAATCGATCGCCGCGTTCCAGTCGACGCAACGTCGCGCGTTCGACGAGGAGAAGGAGCGCTGGAGGGACGCGGGCGAGTTCGATCGGGTCTACGACGAGCCCACGGTCGCGGCAGCCGAGACGCCGGTGCCCGAGGGGTGCATCCCGATCACGGCGCCCTTCGCGGCGAGCGTGTGGCGCGTCGACGTGGAGGCGGGCGCATCGGCTGACGCCGACGATCGCCTGCTCGTGCTGGAGGCGATGAAGATGGAGAACGAGGTGCTCGCGCCGGTGTCGGGGCAGGTGGTCGAGGTCTACGTGAAGCCGGGCGACCAGGTCGCCGCAGGGCAGGTGCTCGCCGCCGTGCGCGCGGGCGCTCCGCCCGCTCCCGACGAGCCGGCGCCAGAACTCGTCGTCGTCGGAGCGAACTCGTGAGCGCCGTGGCCCGGGTATGCGAGGCGTACCGACGGATCGCCTCTGCCGACCGTCCCGAGGTGTGGATCACCCTTCGGCCCGAGGAGGAGGTCCTGCAGGAGGCCGAGCGCATCGACGCGCGTGGCGCAGCAGGCGAGCGCCTCCGGCTCGCCGGCGTCCTCGTGGCGGTCAAGGACAACATCGACGTCGAGGGCCTGCCGACGACCGCCGGCAGCGCGGCGTACGCCTACGAGCCCGAAGCGGATGCCACGGCCGTCGCCCGCCTGCGGGAGGCGGGCGCGATCGTGGTCGGCAAGACGAACCTCGACCAGTTCGCGACCGGACTCGTCGGCACCCGGAGCCCATTCGGCGCCGTGCGCAATGCCTGGCGTCCGGATCGCATCTCGGGTGGCTCCAGTTCGGGGTCGGCCGTCGCCGTGGCCCTCGGCTTCGTGGACCTGGCGCTCGGGACCGATACCGCCGGGTCCGGCCGCGTCCCCGCCGCGCTCAACGGCATCTACGGGGTGAAGCCGAGTGTCGGCCTCATCCCGGCGACCGGCGTCGTGCCCGCATGCCGGTCGATCGATGTCGTGACGGTCTTCGGGCGGGACCTCGGGCTCGCCCGTCGGGCCGCCGAGCTCATGGAGGGCCCGGACGGGCTCGACCCGCTCGCGCGACCGCGTCCAGTGCTGCCGGGACTCGCGGCGGTGCCCCGGATCGCGATCCCGACCTCCGAGCACCTCGAGGGGCTCGCCGACGGGTGGGCGGAGGAGTTCGCCCGCGTGGTCGACCGCCTCGCGCGCTCCGGCGTCGAGATCGTCGAAGTGGACATCGCGCCGCTGCTCGAGGCGGCCGCCCTGCTGTACGGCGGGTCGTTCGTCGCGGAGCGAACCGCCGCGGTCGGCGACTTCATCCGCGAGCACCCGGAACTCGTGGGCACCGACCTCGATCCAACGGTGGCGAGGATCGTGCTGGGCGGCGACGCATGCACGGCGGTCGAGGTCTTCCGCGACCGCGAGCGGCTCGAGCGCCTCGGCCTCGAGGGCGCCAAGCGGCTGGAGGGCACCGCGGCCCTGCTCACCCCGACGACCACGTGGCATCCGACGCTCGCAGAGGTCGCGGCGGATCCCGTGGGCGCCAATGCGCGCATGGGACGGTTCACGAACTTCGCGAACCTGCTCGACTACGCCTCCCTCGCGGTGCCGGCCGGAGCCGTCGACGGGGTGCCGTACGGTGTGATGCTGACCGGCCCGGCGGGATCCGATCGCCAGCTCGCCGAGCTCGCGGGCCTGATCGCAGAAGCACCGCACGACCTGCTCGTGGTCGGCTCGCACCTGGAGGGTCAGCCGCTCAACCATCAGCTCGTCGCTGCCGGCGGCCGGCTTCGGGGTCGCGTTCGCACGGCGGCCGAGTATCGCCTCCATGCCCTCGGCACCGTGCCGCCAAAGCCGGGCCTCCGCCGAGTAGCCGAGGGCGGCGAGGCGATCGACGGAGAGGTCTGGACGCTGTCGGCCTCGGGATTCGGTGCGTTCGTCGCCGGACTCCCGCAACCGATGACCATCGGACGGGTGACACTCGAGGACGGATCCTCCGTCGCGGGCTTCCAGGCCGAGCACCTCGCCCTCGAGGATGCCGTCGACATCACGAGGTTCGGCGGATGGCGCCGATACCTGGAGCAGCAGGCACAATAGGGAAATGGCATCATCGACCGTCGGGCGGCCGCGGATCACTCCCGGCCGGCCCGAGGTCGACCCGCGCACCGAGATCCTGGATGCCGCCGCGTCGTTGTTCGCCGAGCGGGGATACGCCGGCACGAGCACGCGCCGGATCGCCGAGCGAGCGGGCATGCGGCAGGCGAGTATGTACTACCACTTCGCGGGCAAGGAGGAGATCCTGCTCGCGCTCCTCGAGCCGTCGGTCGCGCCGACCCTCGAGCGCGCGGCGGACTGCCTCGAGGCCGCGGACCCCGTGGCAGCGCTCTACGACCTCGCGCGTGCCGACGTGACCACGCTCCTCGATGAGCCTCACAACATCGGCACGATGTACCTCGCTCCGGAGGTCGCCGCGGAGGCCTTCGCACCCTTCCGTCGCGCCAGGGCCGAGCTGGCTGGGGTGTACGGCGCGCTCGCGCACCGCATCGAACCGACGCAGGAGGAGGCCTTCGCCGGCGCCTGCTGCATGCAGCTCGTCGAGCTCGTGATCCCGCTGCGCCGCGAAGGCGAGGTGCCCGACGGCCTGCCCGAGCGCATCGCCGAGGCCTGCCTGAGGGTCGCACATGTCGACGAGGCGGAGATCGCACGGGTGCGCGCCCGCGAATGAGCACAGAGGCGGGCCGGGACGAACATCTCGCCCCGGCCCGCCTCGTGTCGCCTGGGTCAGGCCGGCACGGGCACTTCCTCGCGGCCGCTCGGCGCCTCGGCCTGCTCGGCGCGCAGCGACTCGATCTCCGCGAGTTCGTCGGCGAGCTCGGCCTCGGTGCGAGGGCTCAGCCAGCTGATGAGGAAGAAGGCCGAGAGGCTGACGCCGAAGGCGATCAGGGTCGCCCAGCCGTCCAGGTCCGCGGTCACGAGGTCGTTCGGCACGTAGAGGATGTCGTTCGGCACGCCGTAGATCGTCGGCTGCAGCACGAGCAGGGTCAGGCGCACGATGAGTCCGAGCGCCGCCGACACCAGCGTTGCGACCCGGCCGGGGCGTCGCCAGAAGACGCCCGCGATGAAGGGCGCGGCGAGGCAGGCGAGCATGAGGTCGAAGGCGAGGGTCAGCAGGACGCCGGTCTGGCTCACGTTGATCGCCACGAGCCCGCCCACGACCACGATGGGGATCATCGCGAGGCGGGTCCACGTCAGCAGCGGGTCCCGTGCGCCCTGGACGGTCGTGCGGCGCAGCTTGAAGATGTTGCGGACGATGACGGCCGAGGTCGCGAGGATCGCGCCCGACGCGGTCGAGAAGGATGCCGCGACGATGCCGGAGAGCACGAGGACCGAGATGAGCGGCGGCGCCCATCCGTCGAGGAGTTGGTACAGCACCGGGCCGTCCGCCGCAGTGAGCCCGAGCACGGCGGAAGCGGTGAGGGCGACGAGCGCGAAGATCGTGCCGATCGCGGCGGTGAGCGCGGCTGCGGTGAAGCACGAACGTCGCGCCACCTCGGGTGAGCGCGCTCCGAAGATGCGCTGCATGAAGTCGATGGCCACGAGGTCGCCGATGCCGAGGGCGACGAGGGTCGCCCAGTTGATCGCGGCCCCCTGGGCCGGGTCGGTGAGCTGGCCGAGGTCGAGCGGGCCCCGGCCCTCGGGGATCACGATGCCGAACGAGAGCGCGGTCCAGCAGAGCAGGGCCAGTGCGGCGATGACGGTGATCGTCGTCTGGATCGCGGCCGTGTACGCGTCGGAGAAGAGTCCGCCGGCGACCGTGTAGGCGACGACGAGCGCCGCGACGATGACGATGCCCCAGGCGTAGGGGATGTTCGCGAACCGCTCCATGAGGAACCCGCAGGCGACGAGGTTGCCCGCGAGCAAAATGGTGAACGCGAACGACATGATGATGCTCGCGGCCACCTCGGTCCGCCGTCCGTACCGGACGCGGAAGTAGTCGCCGAGCGTGTAGAGCCGCATCGCGTTCAGCGGCCTGGCGAGGAACAGGCCTGCCAGGAGGAGGCAGATCGCGAGGCCGATCGCGAGCGATGCGCCCGACCAGAAACCGAAGTCGGCGGTGAGGTCGGTGTTGCCGACGGTGGCGTTGGCGTCGACTGCGGCGGCGGTCAGCGAGACCGCGACCAATGGCACGCCGAGCCGGCGTCCGGCGACGAGGAAGTTGTCGCTGTCGCCGTCGACCTTCTTGGCGACGATGATTCCGACGCCGAGGACGGCGAGAACGGTGATGCCCACTCCGAGGATGATCATGGGGGCTCCAAAGGGGATGAGGGTTTCTGTCGGTTGATAGAAACCGATCCTCTCGGTCCCGGGTACCCCTCCGGTTTTCGGGGATGTATCGGTCTTGTGAACTCGCTGGCGGCTGAACGCGGTGGGGTCGGGTACCGACCACGCGCCGAGGCAGTCCGATGATGCGGAGTGCGTGCGCCCCCGCCGTCCGGCGTTCGCTTCCGGGGCATTCCGACGGATTCCTGACATCATGGCCGGAGCGCGTGGGAACGTGCGCATCGAACGGAGGGGCAGCCGGTGGCAGTCAGTGTGAAGGACGTCGCGCTCGCGGCATCCGTCTCGGTCGGCACCGTCTCGAACGTGCTCAACCGCCCCGAGATCGTCGCGCCGGCCACGGTCGAGCGGGTCCAGGCCGCGATCGAGCGGCTGGGCTTCGTTCGCAACGATGCGGCCCGCCAGTTGCGGGCCGGCCGCAGCCGCAGCATCGGCCTCGTCGTGCTCGACGTGCGCAACCCCTTCTTCACCGACGTCGCCCGCGGCGCGGAAGACCGCGCCGCCGAGGAGCACATGACCGTGCTGCTCGGCAACAGCGACGAGAACTCCACCCGCGAGGGCGCCTACCTCGACCTGTTCGAGGAGCAGCGCGTGCACGGCGTGCTCATCTCGCCGCTCGCCGACGACATGCCGAGGCTCGCCAGGTTGCGCGAACGCGGCACCCCGGTCGTGCTCGTCGACCGCGAGTCGCCCGACCGGGCGTTCTCGTCGGTCGCGGTCGACGACGTCGTCGGCGGAGAGCTCGCGGTCTCCCACCTGCTCGACGCCGGCCGCCGGCGCATCGCGTTCGTCGGCGGCCCCGAGGGGCTGCAGCAGGTCGCCGACCGCCTCGAGGGCGCCCGGCGCGCGATCGAGACCGTGGCGGATGCCTCGCTCGAGGTCCTCGCGACCGACTCGCTGACCGTGCTCGAGGGGCGTGCCGCCGGCGAGTCCCTGCGCGAGCGCCCGATCGCCGACCGCCCCGACGCGATCTTCGCGGCGAACGACCTGCTCGCGATGGGCGTGCTGCAGGCGCTCACCATGCAGGGCGGCCTGCGAGTTCCCGACGACATCGCGCTCATCGGCTACGACGACATCGACTTCGCGTCGGCGGCCGTGGTGCCGCTCTCGTCGATCCGCCAGCCGGCGACGCTCATCGGCTACACCGCCGTCGACCTGCTGCTGAAGGAGGCCGCCGCCGCGGCAGCCGGTGACGACCACGTGCACGAGCACGTCGTCTTCCAGCCGGAGCTCGTGGTCCGCGAGTCGACGCGCACGTCGGCCTGAGCGCGCACGTCACACGAACCGAACGCCGTTCTGCGCTGGGTAGTGTGGAAGGGCCGCGCGCGACATGCACCTCGTGGCATCCGTTCCACAGGAGGGCGCGCGTTGCAGAACCGCACTGCCATTGAAGACGTCTATGCGGCGACGCTGCAGCGCAACCCGGGCGAGGTGGAGTTCCACCAAGCGGTTCGCGAGGTCTTCGACTCGCTCGGCCGTGTGCTCGACAAGCACCCGCAGTACGTGCAGGCCTCGATCCTCGAGCGCATCTGCGAGCCCGAGCGGCAGATCATCTTCCGGGTGCCGTGGGTCGACGACGCCGGGCGCGTGCGCATCAACCGCGGGTTCCGCGTGCAGTTCAACTCGGCGCTCGGCCCGTACAAGGGCGGCCTCCGCTTTCACCCGACGGTGCTGCTGGGCACCGTGAAGTTCCTCGGCTTCGAACAGGTCTTCAAGAACGCGCTCACCGGCATGCCCATCGGCGGCGGCAAGGGCGGCAGCGACTTCGATCCCAAGGGCCGGTCCGACGGCGAGATCATGCGCTTCTGCCAGTCGTTCATGACCGAGGCCTACCGCCACATCGGCGAGTACACGGATGTCCCGGCGGGCGACATCGGCGTCGGTGCGCGTGAGATCGGCTACCTGTTCGGCCAGTACAAGCGCATCACCAACCGCTACGAGTCGGGCGTGCTCACCGGCAAGGGCGTGACCTGGGGCGGTTCGCTCGTGCGCACCGAGGCAACGGGCTACGGCGCCGCGTACTTCACCGAGCACATGCTCGCCACCCGCGGCCGCTCGTTCGACGGCGCGCGCGTGCTCGTGTCGGGCTCTGGCAACGTCGCGGTCTACGCGATCGAGAAGGTGCACGCGCTGGGCGGCGTGGTCGTCGGCGCCTCCGACTCGTCGGGCGCGATCCACGACCCCGACGGCATCGACCTCGACCTGCTGCGCGACGTCAAGGAACGTCGCCGTGAGCGCATCTCGGTCTACGCCGACGAGCGCGGCGGGCGGGCCCGGTTCCTGCCGGGGGCCTCCGTGTGGGACATCGAGAGCGACGAGCGCATCGACGTCGCCCTGCCGTGCGCGACGCAGAACGAGCTCTCCGAGGCGCAGGCCGTGAAGCTCGTCGCGGCGGGTGTCGTCGCCGTCGCCGAGGGTGCGAACATGCCCACCACGCCGGGCGCGATCCGCGTGCTGCGCGAGGCCGGCGTGCTCTTCGGCCCCGGCAAGGCTGCGAACGCGGGCGGGGTCGCGACGTCGGCCCTCGAGATGCAGCAGAACGCGTCGCGCGACTCGTGGGGCTTCGAGCACACCGAGGAGCGCCTGTCGGAGATCATGGCCGGCATCCACGAGCGCACGGCGGCGACCGCCGACGAGTACGGCGTGCCCGGCGACTACGTGGTCGGCGCGAACATCGCGGGCTTCACCCGCGTGGCCGACGCGATGCTCGCCCTCGGCGTCATCTGACGTCGAGCGGGCGCCTCGACGCGTCGGCGGTCAGCGGTGCTGCGGCGTGTCTGCGGGCTCGGTGCGCCCCGCGGCATCCGCTCGCCCGCCGGTGAGCTTCGGCAGCGGGATCGGCGAGGTCATCGCGACCTGGTCGGAGAAGGCCTCGGGCTCGGCCTCGTCGTCGATGGCCCGAACCGACCCCGTTGCGGGGGCGTTGACGCGGTCGCCGTCGGCGATGGCCTCGGCCGAAGCGGCGAGTGCGAGTCCGAACCGCCACGGCTGCTGCGGCATGCGGGTGACCCGCAGTCCGTGGGCGACGACCAGCCAGCCGACGCCGATGCCGAGGGCGACGAAGGCCGCGAGGGCGCCGGCGCCGAGCGCCCAACGGGGGCCCGCGGCATCCGCGACCCAGCCGATGACGGGCGCGCCGATGAGCGTGCCGCCCATGAGGATCGCCGTGTAGAGGGCCATGACGCGCCCGCGCACCGACGGGTCGGTCGTGGTCTGCACGTAGCCGTTGGCGGTGGTCAGCAGGGTCACGGTGCAGAAGCCGATGAACACCAACGAGACGGCGAACGTGCCGTAGGTCGGCATGAGCGCGGCGGCGGCCATCGCGAGGCCGAGCGCACCGGTGCTGAGCACGACCACGCGCAGGCGGGCCCGCGAGCGGCGGGCGGCGAGCAGCGCCGCCGTCAGCGACCCGATCGCGAGGATCGACGAGAGGATGCCGTACTCGCCTGCGCCCTCGCCGAACATCACCGCCATGGTCGAGGCGAAGATCGGGAAGTTCATGCAGAAGGCCCCGACGATGAACACGATGGTCATGACGATGACGACGTCGGAGCGCCCGGCGACGTAGCGGAAGCCCTGCACGAGCGCGTTGCCCTCGCGCGGACGGCGCGGGTGCCTGATGAGCTCGCGCTCGCGCATCGCGAGGAGCGCGCCGATGAGGGCGAGGAACGTGACCGCGTTGATGAGGAACACCCAGCCGGAGCCGACGAGCACGATGAGCAGGCCGGCGACGGCCGGGCCGATGAGGCGCGCGACGTTGAACGACGCCGCGTTCAGCGCGACGGCGTTCGATGCGTTCGGTCCGCTGACGAGGTCGGAGACGAAGGTCTGGCGGGCGGGCGCGTCGAAGGCCGACGTGATGCCGAATGCGAGCGCGAAGCCGTAGAGGTGCCAGAGCTGCGCGTGGCCGCCGAGCAGCAGCAGGCCGAGGCCGACGGCGAGCAGCAGGAGCGCGGTCTGGGTGACGAGGAGCACCTTGCGCCGGTCGAAGCGGTCGATGACGGCGCCGGTGACGGGCACGAGCAGGAGCTGCGGCCCGAACTGCAGCGCCATGGTGGTGCCGACGGCAGCGGCGTTGTTGTCGGTGAGTTCGGTGAGCACGACCCAGTCCTGGGTCGTCGCCTGCATCCAGCCGCCGACGTTCGAGATGATCGCGCCGATGAACCACAACCGGTAGTTGCGGCTCGCGAGCGACCTGAACATCGCGCTCACTGCGTGGCGATCCGATCCATGATCTCGGATGCCGCGAGCAGCGTCGCACGTTCGGCCGGCGTGAGCTCGTGCATGCGCTCGGTGAGCCAGGCGTTGCGCTTGTGCAGGGTGGCGGCGACGATCTCGCGGCCGGTCTCGGTGGCGGTGATGTTCGTCTTGCGGCGGTCGACGGGGTCGGGCGTGCGCACGACGTGGCCGTCGGTCTCGAGGCAGTCGACGGTGCGGTTCATCGAGGGGGCGCTGATGCGTTCGGCCTCGGCGAGTTCGGAGAGGGTCAGCGAGCCGTGCTTCGAGAGGTGCATGAGCACGGTCATCTGGCTGTCGGTGACGCGGTCGTCGGACTTCTGCGCGCGCAGGCGGCGGGAGAGGCGCACGGCCGCGAGTCGCACCTGCGAGGCGGCCTGGTCCGGGAGTTCGGTCATTGATGGTTAGCCTAGCTCATTAGTCTTGCTAATGAAATCGCGACGGTCGGCGGCGGGATGGCGCGGGCACGACCCATGATGGAAACAGCCCGGAAACCGCGGAGTGGAATTCTCTGGTCATGGCGACACTCTTCGACGGATATGCCACCGCGGGCACCAACCGTGCCGGGCGCAGACGACGCGCGGGGCGGCCGTGGGACGAGATGTTCCCCGACGGCACGACCGACGTGCGCGAGCCCTACCGCGAGCTGTACCCCGCTCTCGCCCGCATGTCGCAGGACGAACTGCGCGGACGCACCGATGCGCTCGCGAGCTCCTACCTCGCGCAGGGCGTCACGTTCGACTTCGCGGGCGAGGAGCGGCCGTTCCCGCTCGACGCGGTGCCGCGCGTGATCTCGGCCTCCGACTGGGCGCGCGCCGAGGCCGGCGTCTCGCAGCGGGTCAGGGCGCTCGAGGCGTTCCTCGCCGACGTGTACGGCCCGCAGCGAGCGGTCGCCGACGGCGTGATCCCGGCCGCGCTCATCAGCTCGTCGACGCACTACCACCGCCAGGCGGCCGGCATCGTCGGGGCCAACGGCGTGCGCATCCACGTCGCCGGCATCGACCTGATCCGCGACGAGCAGGGCGACTGGCGGGTGCTCGAGGACAACGTGCGGGTGCCGAGCGGCGTGAGCTACGTGATCTCGAACCGGCGCGTGATGGCGCAGACCCTGCCCGAGCTGTTCACGTCGATGCGCGTCCGGCCGGTCGGCGAGTACCCGAATCGGCTGCTGCAGGCGCTTCGGAGGAGCGCACCGGAGGGCATCGAGGATCCGACCGTGGTCGTGCTCACGCCCGGCGTGCACAACTCGGCGTACTACGAGCACACGCTGCTCGCGCGGCTCATGGGCGTCGAGCTCGTCGAGGGCCGCGACCTGTTCTGCTCGGGCGGTCGTGTGTGGATGCACACCACCGCGGGCCCGACCCGTGTCGACGTCATCTACCGCCGGGTCGACGACGAGTTCCTCGACCCGCAGCAGTTCCGTCCCGACTCCGTGCTCGGGGCGCCCGGCCTCATGCTCGCGGCGCGCCTCGGCCACGTCACGATCGCGAACGCCGTCGGCAACGGCGTCGCCGACGACAAGCTCGTCTACACCTACGTGCCCGACCTCATCCGCTACTACCTGGGCGAGGAGCCGGTGCTGCCCAACGTCGACACCTGGCGGCTCGAGGAGCCCGAGGCGCTCGCCGAGGTGCTCGACCGACTCGACGAACTCGTCGTGAAGCCGGTCGACGGCTCGGGCGGCAAGGGCCTCGTCATCGGACCGGATGCCTCGAAGGCCGAACTCGACGAGCTGCGCACGCGCCTGCTCGCCGATCCCCGTGGCTGGATCGCGCAGCCCGTGGTGCAGCTCTCGACGATCCCGACCCTCGTCGAGGACGGGCTGCGGCCGCGGCACGCCGACCTCCGCCCGTTCGCGGTGAACGACGGCGACGAGGTGTGGGTGCTGCCGGGCGGGCTCACGCGCGTGGCCCTGCCCGAGGGGCGGCTCGTCGTGAACTCCAGCCAGGGCGGGGGGTCGAAGGACACCTGGGTGCTCGAGTCGAGACCGCTTCCCGGGTTCGACACCGGTGGCCTTCCGGTCATGGCGGATGCCGCGGGCACCGCTCGGCGCTCGGCCGGCGCGCTCGTGGCCGACCAGGCCTCGCCGAACACCCCGCCCGCGACGGGCCTGCACGGCGGCCAGGGCACGCACGCCCCGCCCGCCGTCGTCGTCGGCGAGACGACGCGCACGACCTCGCCCGTGACCTCCTCGCCGCAGGACGAGGACGCCCCCGTGCGCCAGCAGCAACAGCAACAGCAACAACTGCGCGAGCGGATGCCGCGGCATCCGCTCGTCGAAGGCCGGGAGGACGCACCATGCTGAGCCGCATCGCCGAGTCGCTGTTCTGGATCGGGCGCTACATCGAGCGCAGCGACGGCACCGCGCGCATCCTCGACGTGCACCTGCAGCTGCTGCTCGAGGATCCGTGGATCGACGAGGACACCGCCTGCCGTGCGCTGCTCTCGGTCATGGGCAGCGAGGCCGAGGGCGACGCACCGCTCGGCCGCGACGACGTGATCACGCTGCTCGCGGTCGACCGCACGCATCCGGCCTCCATCGCGCACTCGGTCGCGGCCGCCCGAGAGAACGCCAGGCGCGCCCGCGAGATCGTCTCGACCGAGCTGTGGGAGGCGCTGAACCACACGAACGCGCGCATGCCGCACCGCGTCGCGAGCGACAAGACGCACGAGTTCTTCCGCTGGGTGCGCGACCGCTCGGCGCTCGCGATCGGCGTCGTCGATTCCGCGACGAGCCGCGACGAGGCCTGGCAGTTCTTCGCCCTGGGCCGGGCGATCGAGCGGGCCGACATGACCGCGCGCCTGCTCGCCACCCGTTCGCTGACCGAGGCGAGCGGGCCCAGTTGGACCACGATCCTCCGCAGCTGCGGCGGCTACGAGGCCTACCTCCGCAGCTACCGCGGCGTGCCGTCGAGCGAGTCGGCGGCGGAGTTCCTGCTGCTCGACCGGCTGTTCCCGCGCTCGATCATCTCGAGCGTCATCCGCGCCGAGGAGTCGCTCCGCGAGATCGACCCGAGGGCCGGCCGAGTGGGCGTCACCGACCAGGCCAGGCGGCTGCTCGGCCAGATCCGGTCGGAGCTCGAGTACCGGCCCATCGCCGACATCCTCGTCGACCTGACCGGGCACATGGAGCACCTGCAGGGCGTCACCTCCGCGACGAGCGAGGCGATCAGGGCGCGATACTTCCCGACGAGCGTCGTCCCCGTCTGGATCGGAGAGGTCTCATGAGTCGCATCCGCATCGTGCACCGCACGGGGTTCACCTATGCCGAGCCGGCGACGGCGTCGTACAACGAGGCGCGCATGCTGCCGCACTCCGACGGGCACCAGTTCGTCATGCAGGCCGGCCTCGACATCCGCCCCGGCGCGAACCAGCACTCGTACCTCGACTACTGGGGCACGCGCGTGTCGACGTTCGAGGTGCTCACCCCGCACCAGGAACTGTCGGTCACGGCGACGAGCCTCGTCGAGGTGCACCCCGCACCCGTGCCGCGCTCCGAGCTCGGCTGGGACGAGCTCGCCGTCGCCGCCGCGTCGACCGTGACGCTCGTCGAGTCCACCGGCCGCTCGCGGCAGACCGCCCCGCCCGACGAGGTGCGCGGGCTCGCCGCCGAGATCGTCGCCGAGGGCGGCGGCATCAGCGAGACCGCGCTCGAGATCTGCCGGGCCGTCGGCTCGTCGATGGAGTACATGCGCGGCGTCACGGGCGTGCATTCGACGGCCGCGGAGGCGTGGGCCGAGCGCAAGGGCGTCTGCCAGGACATCGCGCACGTCGCGCTCGGCGCGCTGCGCTCGGCCGGCATCCCCGCGCGCTACGTCTCCGGCTACCTGCACCCCGATCCGGGCGCGACGGTCGGCCAGACGGTCGTGGGCGAGTCGCACGCGTGGATCGAGTGGTTCGCGGGGGAGTGGCGCGGTTACGACCCCACCAACCTCGTCGAGGTCGGCGACCGGCACGTGCTCGTCGGCCGCGGCCGCGACTACGGCGACGTGCCTCCGCTTCGCGGGGTCTACGCGGGGCCGGGGGCATCCGAGCTGTTCGTCTCGGTCGAGATCACGCGCGTCGCCTGAGCGGCAGTCCGCCGCGGCACTGTCGAGCGGATGCCGCGCCTGCCATGATGTGCGCATGCCGACGTTCACCGATGCGCACGGGGTCCACATCCACTACCAGGCGTGGCGGGTGCCCGAACCGACCGCGGTGATCCAGCTCGCGCACGGCGTCGGCGAGCACATCGGGCGTTACGGCGAGCTGATCTTGGCCCTGAACGAGGCCGGCTACTCCGTCTGGGCCGACGACCACCGCGGGCACGGGCAGACCGGCTTCGAGCAGCACGGCGGCGACCTCGACCGCATCGGCCGGCTGGGGCCGGGCGGCCTGCGCGCCACGATCGACGCCGTTCACCAGTTCACGGGCGTGATCCGCGAGACCGAGGGCCACGAGCTCCCGCTCGTGCTGCTGGGGCACTCGTGGGGCTCGCTGATGTCGCAGATCATCCTGAACCGGCATCCGCTCGACTACGACGCGGTGGTGCTCACGGGCACCGCCTACCGCACCCTCTTCGACATGAACGGCGGCGACCTCAACGCCCGCCACAAGCACCTCGGCCCGACCCCCGTCGAGTGGCTGAGCCGCGATCCGGCGGTGGCGCCCGCGTTCATGGCCGACCCGTACACGACGGAGGTGCCGCTGCGGAAGCTGTTCGGCCTGCGCGATGCGATGCGCCTGCTCGGCCGCCCGGCGCGACGGCTGCCCACCGAGCTGCCGCTGCTCATCATGGTCGGCTCCGACGACACGCTCGGCGGCGAGACGAGTGCCGTGAAGCTCGCGAGGGCGTACGCGCGGCGATCGGGCCTCGTCGACGTGACCCTCGTGGTCTACGACGACGCCCGCCACGAGGTCTTCAACGAGACGAACCGCGAAGAGGTGCGCGCCGACCTCATCACCTGGCTCGACGAGCGGTTCGCGATCGACTGATCGGTCACCGTTCTGCCGGCCTCCGACGACGGACGGACCTCGGATGCCGCGGGCCGGCGTCGCGGCCTGCGAAGCGCTGGGCGACCGCTACATCTTGGCGTGCCAGGGCGGCACGTCGTAGCCGAGCAGGCGGATGCGCGGATGGTGCGACGCATCGGACTCCGTCGCCCACGGGTAGACGATCGTCGTGACGTGGCAGTTGCCGAGCACCGGGAGCAGGTCGCGGTAGCCGTCGGGATCCATGCCCGCGAGCTCGCAGAACAGCAGGCGGATGAGCGTCGCGTGCGCCACGATCAGCACCCGCCCGTCGGGGAACTCCTCGACGAGCTCGTCGAACACCGGAACCGCCCGAGCGATGCCCGCCCGACCGGTCTCGCCGCCGGGGAACGGGTTGCTGGCCGGCGCCCGGCAGAACGCCGCCCATTCGTCGGGATACTGCTCGGCGAGCTCGTCGGGCGTGAGGCCCTCGGCGTCGCCGAAGTCGATCTCGACCAGGCGCGGCTCACTGCGCACGGGGAGCCCCGTCGTCTCGCCCGACGGCGCGGCCGAGCGCTGCGCCCGGCTCAGCGGCGAGGCGACGATCGCGTCGAGCTCGGAGTCGACCGCCCAGGCGCCGAGCGCGGCCGCCTGCCCGAGCCCGTGGCGCGTGAGCGCGACATCCGAGTTGCCGGCGTACCTGTGGTCTGCATGCCAGACCGTCTCGCCGTGTCGCGCCAGGAAGAAGGTCGTCATATCGCCAGCGTACGCATTCGAGGGTGGAACCGGCCGGGACATCCGTAGGCTGTCCCTCATGCACGGTGAGTACAAGGTCCCCGGTGGAAAGCTCGTGGTCGTCGACTTCGACGTCGTCGACGGCGTGATCCGCTCGCCCCGCGTCGCGGGCGACTTCTTCCTCGAGCCCGACGAGGCGCTCGCAGACCTCGACGCGTCCCTCGACGGCCTGGCCGCGGCATCTGATGCCAAGACCATCGCCGCCGCCGTCGCCGCGGGGCTTCGACCAGACGCGGTGATGCTCGGATTCTCGCCCGAGGCGATCGCGGTCGCCGTTCGACGTGCGCTGACGGATGCCACGAGCTGGTCGAACTACGAGTGGGAGGTCATCCACGACCCGGCCGTGTCGCCGCGCGTGCACCTCGCGCTCGACGAGGTGCTCGCCACCCGCGTGGGCGACGGGCGCCGCAAGCCGACCCTGCGCTTCTGGGAGTGGGACGAGTCGGCCGTCGTCATCGGCAGCTTCCAGTCCGTGAAGAACGAGGTCGACCCAGAGGGCGCCGAGCGCAACGGCTTCGACGTCGTGCGTCGCATCTCGGGCGGCGGCGCGATGATGATGGAACAGGGCAACGTCGTCACCTACTCGCTCTACGTGCCGGCCGAGCTCGTGCAGGGCATGAGCTTCGCCGACTCCTACGCATTCCTCGACGACTGGGTGCTGCAGGGCCTGCGCTCGATCGGCATCGAGGCGACCTACCAGCCGTTGAACGACATCGCGAGCCCGCTCGGCAAGATCGGCGGCGCCGCGCAGAAGCGCCTCGGCTCGGGCGGCGTGCTGCACCACGTGACCATGGCGTACGACCTCGACAACGAGAAGATGCTCGAGGTGCTGCGCATCGGCCGCGAGAAGATCAGCGACAAGGGCATCGCCTCGGCGGCGAAGCGCGTCGACCCGCTGCGCTCGCAGACCGGGCTCAGCCGCGGCGCGATCATCGAGGCGCTCATCCAGACGTTCACCTCGCTCTACGGCGCGACGCCCGGCGCCGTCGCTCCCGACGAGCTCGCCGAGGCCGAGGCGCTCGCCGAGTCGAAGTTCGCGACGAAGGAGTGGCTCTACCGCGTGCCGTGAGCCGGTGAACCAGGTCGCCCGGTAGCGCCGCGGCATCCGCCACCCGTGTGAGGAAGACTCATCCGGCGCAGGTAGACTCACCGGATGGATTGGTGGATCTGGCTCGTCGGCGCCGTGCTCGTCGCCGCCGTGCTGACGTACGCGGTGCGCCGCGGCTGGATCGACCTCTCCGACAAGACCCGCAAGGGCAAGCCCAGCGGCAGCGCCGTCATGATGATCGGCGACGAGGTCTTCGCCCCGCGCAAGTACGAGGCGCAGATCGAGCAGGAGCGCCAAGCCAGGCTGCCCGTGCCGGCGCCCGTTCCCGGTGACGGCGACAAGGGCATCTCGTACGCCGCGGCCGACGCCGACGACGGCGACCCCGACCGGTTCAAGGGCCGCATCCGCCTCGACGTCGAGCGCTGACCGCCGCCCGGGCCCGCCCGTCACTGCCAGACTGGAGCCCGTGACCCACGACGAGCCCGACCGCATCATCCACGCGGACAACCTCGCCGTGCTGCCGACGTTCCCCGACGGGCGTTTCACGCTCATCTACCTCGATCCGCCGTTCAACACGGGGCGGGCGCAGACCCGGCGCTCCACCAGCCACGTCAGGGTCGAGGCGAACGATGACGCGACGCGATCGCCGGGTTCCAAGCCCGCTGCCGGAACCATTACCGGGTTCGCGGGCAAGCGCTACGAGCGCATCCGAGGCGACCTGCTGCGCTACGACGACCGGTTCGACGACTACTGGGGATTCCTCGAACCGCGCCTCGTCGAGGCCTGGCGACTGCTCGCCGACGACGGCACCCTGTACCTGCACCTCGACTACCGCGAGGCGCACTACGCGAAGGTGCTGCTCGACGCCCTGTTCGGGCGCGAGTGCTTCCTCAACGAGCTGATCTGGGCCTACGACTACGGCGCGAAGGCGAAGCGAAAGTGGCCGACGAAGCACGACACGATCCTCGTGTACGTGAAGAACCCGTCGGCGTACTGGTTCGACTCGACCGCCGTCGACCGCGAGCCCTACATGGCGCCCGGGCTCGTGACGCCGGAGAAGGCCGTGCTCGGCAAGCTGCCGACCGACGTCTGGTGGCACACGATCGTGTCCCCGACGGGGCGTGAGAAGACCGGCTACCCGACGCAGAAGCCCGAGGGCATCCTGCGCCGTATCGTGCAGGCGTCGACGCGCGAGGGTGACTGGGTGCTCGACTTCTTCGCCGGCTCGGGCACGACGGGAGCCGTCGCGGCGACGCTCGGGCGACGCTTCGTGCTCGTCGACGAGAACGCCGAGGCGATCGCCGTCATGCGGGCGCGGTTCGCGAACATCGAGGGCGTCGAGTTCGCCTGAGCCGGTCGCCCGTGGGCGCGCCCCCCTTCTCGTAACCTCCTGTGGGGGAGTAGCGTCGGCCGGGTGACGGCTCCTGAACAGAACGCGCAGAACGCACCGGCACCGCTCATGACGCACCGGCAGATCCTGCTGGTGATCTTCGGACTCATGTCCGCCATGTTCCTGTCCGCACTCGACCAGACCATCGTGGGCACGTCGATGCGCACGATCGCCGACGACCTCGGCGGCCTCGAGCTGCAGGCGTGGGTGACCACGGCCTACCTCATCACGGCCACGATCACGACGCCGATCTACGGCAAGCTGAGCGACCTGTTCGGCCGGCGCCCGCTGTTCATCATCGCGATCGGGATCTTCCTGCTCGGCTCGCTGCTCTCGGGCATGTCGACGTCGATGTACGAGCTCGCGATCTTCCGCGCCATCCAGGGCATCGGCGCCGGCGGCCTCATGGCACTGCCGCTCGCGATCATGGGCGACATCCTCGCCCCCCGCGAGCGTGCGAAGTACCAGGGGTACTTCCTCGCGGTCTTCGGCGTCTCGAGCGTCATCGGGCCGCTGATCGGCGGCCTGCTCTCGGGCACGGAGGAGATCCTCGGCGTGGCCGGCTGGCGGTGGGTGTTCCTGGTGAACCTGCCGGTCGGCGCGGTCGCGTTGTTCATGGTCATCCGGTACCTGCACGTGCCGCGGTTCCATTCGGATCGCAAGGTGCGCATCGACTGGTGGGGCGCGACCTTCGTGGTCGTCGCGCTCGTGCCGCTGCTCATCGTGGCCGAGCAGGGCAGCGAATGGGGCTGGGGTTCTGCGTGGGCGATCGGATGCTACGTGGTCGGCGCGATCGGCATCGTCGTCTTCATCCTCGTCGAGATCTCGATGAAGCAGGACGCCCTGCTGCCGATGAAGCTCTTCCGCATCCCGACGTTCTCGGTCGTGGCCGGGCTCGGCCTGCTCGTCGGATTCGCGATGTTCGGTGCGATGATGACGATCCCGCTGTACCTGCAGCTCGTCGAGGGCGCGACGCCGGCCGAGAGCGGCCTGCTGATGCTGCCGATGATCCTCGGACTCATGGTCTCCTCCATCGCCAGCGGCCAGATCATCGCGCGCACCGGCCGGTACCGGATGTTCCCGATCATCGGCACCGCACTCATGGCCGCCGGATACCTGTGGCTGACGAACCTCACCGCCGATCAGGACATCTGGTTCATCATGGTCGGCATGGCCATCATCGGCCTCGGCCTCGGCCAGCTCATGCAGACGCTCACCATCGCCAGCCAGAACGCCGTCACCGCGCGCGACATGGGCGTCGCGACGAGCGCGTCGACGTTCTTCCGCCAGATCGGCGGCACGCTCGGCACCGCGGTGTTCTTCTCGCTGCTGTTCTCGCGCCTCGCCGAGACGCTCACGGCCGCCTTCAGCGACCCCGCGCTGATCGGGCCGATGACCGAGGCCATGCAGGACCCGGCCGTGCAGGCCGATCCCGCGAACGCCGAGATCCTCGCGCTGCTCGGCACGCAGGACCCGGCGAAGATCGGCGCGGCGCTCGACACCGACAGCTCGTTCCTCGTTGGCGCCGACCCGCGACTGGCCGAGCCGTTCCTCGTCGGCTTCAACGACGCGACGGTCTCGGTCTACTGGCTGGGCTTCATCATCGCGCTTGCCGCGTTCGCGGTGGCCTGGTTCGTGCCGGCACTGCCGTTGCGACAGGTGTCCGCGATGCAGGAGGAGGCCGACGCGAGCGCCGCAGAGGCGGTGGCCGTCGCGCAGATCGGCGTCGCCGAGGAACTCGACGAGGCGAGGGACCTTCGCGATGCCGAGCACCGAGCGGATGCCGCATCCGGGCGCCACGCGATGGCCGGCGCGCTCGGCGACGAACCCGAGATCGACGAGGTCGCGCACCGGGCGGCGCGACTCGCCGGGTCGCCGATCGAGCCGACGACGACGGGATCGATGCACGCGATCGACGGGGACGGCTCGCCCGGGCGTCGCTGACCCGAGGCGCACGCTCGGGGTGCAGGCTCAGGCGCTCGCCTGGGACGGCGGGCGCCCGGAGCCGCGCCTCAGGCGGAGGCCCGGCGCACGAGGTGCGTCGGCATGATGTTGCGTCGCGGTACGTCTTCGCCGGCGAGGTGGCGCAGCAGCAGGTCGGCCATCTCGAAGCCCATCGGCTCCGAGGGCTGGTGCACCGTGGTCAACGGGATCGCCGACGAGGTGGCCGCAGGGCTGTCGTCGAAGCCGACCACGGCGACGTCGCCTGGCACCGAGCGCTCGCGCTCGTGGAGCACGGCGAGTGCGCCGGTGGCCATGAGGTCGCTCGCCACGAAGATGCCGTCGAGGTCTGGGCGACGGTCGAGCAGACGCCGGGTCGCGGCGACCGCGCCGGCGACCGTGAAGTCGGCGGTCTCGACGGCGTCGGACGGCAGGCCCGCCTCGGCCATGCTGCGCCGGTAGCCCATGAGGCGGTCGACGCCTGCGGGCATGTCCTGGGGGCCGGTGATCGCGCCGATGCGCTTGCGCCCGACCGAGACGAGGTGGTCGGTGCCGATCGCGGCGCCGGCGACGTTGTCGACGTCGACGTACACCTGCTCGCCCGTGCCGGACGACGGGCGGCCGCCGAAGACGAGCGGGATGCTCAGGCCCTCGGCCTGCAGCAGGTCGTCGCCCTCGTGGTGCGAGATCACCAGCGCGCCGTCGACGACGCCGGATCGCAGGTAGCGAAGGGTCTTGTGCGCTGGGTCGTTCGAGGCGACGAGCAGGTTGAGCAGGTGCTCGCTCTCGTCGAGCCTGCGGGTGATGCCCTGCACGATGGCCGCGAAGTACGGGTCGCCGAAGAACATCGTGGTGTCTTCGGGCACGATCAACGCGATCGCCCCCGACGTGCGGCTCACGAGCGACCGCGCGGCGCGGTTGGGAACGTAGTTGAGCTTCGCGATCGCGGCGTTCACGTTCGTGACGACGTCTGGGCGGACCTTGGGGGAGCCGTTGACGACACGGCTGACGGTTGCACGCGAGACGTTCGCCTCGCGTGCGACCTCCTCGAGGGTCGGCACTGCGGGTCGTGTCTTGATGTCGTCACCCCCCTGCATTCGGTCAGTCTATGTGCGCGTCGACGGCTCCACAGCCGGTGGAACCCGGCTGGATCACGGTTGGTTCACGGCTGGTTCACGGCTGCGGAGCCGTCGACGGATGCCGCGGTGCGGCCGATCAGCTCGCCGGGGCCACCGGTGCCGCCGGGCCGGCCGGGAGCGCCCGGTTCTCGATGATCGCCGAGTAGGAGTGCGCGCTGTGCTTCGGCGTGCGCTCCTGCGTGTCGTAGTCGACGCGCACGAGCCCGAAGCGCTTGTCGTAGCCCCAGGCCCACTCGTAGTTGTCCATGAGCGACCAGTAGAAGTAGCCGTGCACGGGCACGCCCTCGTCGATCGCGTCGAGGATCGCTCCGAGGTGGCCGCGGAGGAACTCCGCGCGGTCGGCGTCGTGCACCGAGCCGTCGGACTCCACGACGTCGTCGTAGGCCGCACCGTTCTCGGTGACGGAGAGGCGCACGCCCGCGGCATCCGTGTACTCGTCGTGGACGCGCTTGAGCAGGCGGCGCAGGCCGTCGGGCTCGACCTCCCAGTCCATCGCCGTGAGCGGAAGGCCCTGCGGGTGCCAGTGCACGTTCTCGGCGGCCGGGAACGGCGAACGCGTCGCGCGATCGGTGGGAGCGGAGCCTTCGAGGACCACGGCCGGTGCGTGGCCGCTCACGTACTCGCCGTGGTAGTAGTTCACGCCGAGGGTGTCGATGGGCGTCGAGATGATCTCGAGGTCGCCGGGCTGCACGACGGCGTCGAGGCCGAGCGGGCCGAGGTCCTCGACCAGGTCGGCCGAGTACTCGCCGCGGAAGATCGGGTCGAGGAAGAACCGGTTGAACTGGCCGTCGATGCGACGCGCGGCGTCGACGTCGGCCGGGTCGGTCGGGTCGACCGCGTGCACGGGAGCCAGGTTCAGCGTGATGCCGAGCTCGAGCTCCGGGTCGCGCTCGCGCAGCGCCTGCACGGCGAGGCCGTGGGCGAGCATGAGGTGGTGGCCCGCGGCGATGCCGTCGGGAACGCTCTGCCGGCCGGGGGCGTGGGCGCCGCCGGTGTAGCTGAGGAACGACGAGCACCACGGCTCGTTGAGCGTGGTCCACACGCCGACCCGGTCGCCGAGGGCGTCGTGCACCGACAGCGCGTAGTCGCGGAAGAGCTCGGCGGTGTCGCGGTTCGCCCATCCGCCCTTCTCCTCGAGGGCCTGCGGGAGGTCCCAGTGGTAGAGCGTGAGCCACGGCTTGATGCCGGCGCCGAGCAGTTCGTCGACGAGGCGCGAGTAGAAGTCGATGCCCTCGTGGTTGACGGGGCCGCCGTCGGGCCGGATGCGGGCCCACGAGGTCGAGAACCGGTAGGTCTGCAGGCCGATGCGCTTCATGAGCGCGACGTCGTCGGCGTAGCGGTGGTAGTGGTCGCACGCGACGTCGCCGTTGTCGGCGTTGATGACGGCACCCGGCACGCGGCTGAACGCGTCCCAGATGGAGTCCTTGCGGCCGCCTTCGAGGGCAGCGCCCTCGATCTGGTAGGCGGCGGTGGCCGCACCGAACAGGAAGTCGGTGGGGAACGGGCGGTTCGCGCCGTTCGCGGCAGCGGCGATGTTCACGGCGCTGGTGTCCTCTCGGAGTTCGATGGTCATCCCTTCACGGCTCCCGCCATGATGCCGCTGACGAGCTGCTTGCCCGCGAAGACGAAGAGGATGAGCAGGGGGATGGTCGACAGCAGGACGCCGGCGAGCACGATGGAGTAGTCGACGAAGTGGTTCGACTGCAGGAGCGAGAGCGCGACGGGCAGGGTCGGGTCGCTGCGGTCGAGCACGATGAACGGCCAGAAGAAGTTGTTCCAGGCCGTCACGAAGGTGAAGAGGCCGAGCATGGCGGCCGCCGGGCGTGCGGCCGGGAGGCCGACCGTGAGGAACGTGCGGAACGAGTTGGCACCGTCGACGCGGGCCGCCTCGAGCAGCTCGTCGGGCACCGACTGCTGGATGTACTGGGTCATCCAGAACACGCCGAACGCGGTGACGAGCGCGGGGATGATGATCGCGCCGACGTTGCCGGTCCAGCCGAGGTCGGCGAACAGGATGTAGAGCGGCACGACGCCGAGCTGCATCGGAACGGCCATGGTGGCGACGACGAAGACGAGCAGCCACTTGCCGCCCTTGAACTTCAGCTTCGCGAACGCCCAGCCGGCGAGGGTGGAGAAGAACACGACCGACAGGGCGATGAGCGCCGAGCTGTAGATCGAGTTCCAGAGCGCCCGCCAGAAGTTGACGGCGGGGTCGTTGACGACCGTCAGCGCGTTCTCGATGAAGTTGCCGCCGGGCAGCCACGACATGTTCGGGTCGCGGATGGTGCCGGCGTCGCCGGAGCCGATGAGGAACGACCAGTAGTACGGGAAGATCGCCGAGCCGAGCACGATGGCGAGGGCCGTGTAGACGAACCATCCGGGGCGCGAGCCGCGGACGGGGCGCGAGCGCAGGCGCCGCTTGGGGTCCTTGGCGTTCACGGTCACCGAGGCGACGGTGTTCATGCTCGTCGTCGCCTGGGTGGCGGGTTCCGTGGCGGTCATCGTGCCACCTCCGTGGTCTTGTCGTTGGTGTCGGATGTCGCGGCTCCGGTCGGGGCCGATCCGAAGTCGTCGCGGACGGTGCCGCCGACGCGGTGCTCGAGCTCGGTGCGGGCGGCGATGGCCGCCGCGCGGCGGTCGCGCCTCGAGCGTCCGTCGCGGGAGCCCTCGTCGCGCACGAGCCGGTTGGTCACGAGCATGTTGATCACGCCGATGGCCAGGATGATGATGAAGAGGATCCAGGCGAGGGCGGCGGCGCGGCCGAAGTTCCACTGGCCCCAACCGATGTCGTACAGGTACAGCGAGATCGTGAGCCACTGCGAGTTCGCGCCGCCGGTGCCGAACTGGTCGTACATGCGCGGCTCGTCGAAGATCTGCAGGCCGCCGATGGTCGACGTGATGATGACGAAGATCAGCGTCGGACGGAGGCTCGGCAGGGTGATCGCGGTGAACTGGCGGAAGCGGTTCGCGCCGTCGATGGCCGCGGCCTCGTAGTAGTCGCGCGGGATCGCCTGCATGGCCGCGAGCAGGATCAGGGTGTTGTAGCCGGTCCAGCGGAAGTTCACCATGGTCGAGATGGCGATGTGGCTCGCGAACGCGTTGCTGTGCCACATGACGGGCGGGAGGCCGAGGTCGGCGAGCGTCGTGTTGATGAGGCCGTACTTGTCGCCGAACATGTTGCTGAAGATGAGGGCCACGGCGACGGGGGCCATGACGTAGGGCAGCAGCACGCCCATGCGCCAGAAGGTCTTGGCGCGGATGTTCTGGTCGAGCATCGTCGCGATGAAGACGGCGAGGATCAGCTGGGGGACGCTCGAGAGCAGGAAGATGCTGAAGGTGTTGCGCAGGGCGATCCAGAACTTCGGCTGCGTGAGCACGTAGACGTACTGGTCGAAGCCGATGAAGGTGCCGCTGTTGCGCACCAGGTCCCAGTCCATGAAGGAGATCACCGCGGTGTACGCGATGGGGAAGAGCCCGGTGATCGCGAACAGGATGAAGAAGGGGGAGATGTAGAGGTAGGGCGAGAGCTTGAGGTCCCACTTGCTGAGCTTGTGCCCGAAGGCGATGCGGCGGGGGGTGCGCTCGGTGCGGTCGGGCCGTGCCTGCTCGGGGCTCGGGGCGGACGGCGGAGCCGTTTTTGTCGAGGTCACGGTCGTTCCTTCGAATTCAGGTGGGGGGCGAGGATCGTGGCGGGCCGGGGTGTGCCCGACCCGCCACGTGAGAGGTCAGCTCAGATCAGCCGATCGCCTCGACCTCGGAGACCCACTGGTCCCACGAAGCCTGCTTGTCCTGCGTGCCGTCTTCGACGCGCGTGAGGGCCTGCTGCATGGCGTCGTTCACCTGGAAGTAGAACTGGCCCTTGAACGGGGCGACGGTGACGGCGTTGGCGCGGTCCGTGAGGATCTGGCCGACCGGAGCGTTGTTGAAGTACTCGTTGGTCGAGCCGAGGAGCGTGTCGGACGTCAGCGCGTCGTTCTGGCTCGGGAAGGTGCCGGCGTTCTCGAACGCCTTGACCTGCTGCTCGGGAGCGGTCAGCCAGTCGGCGAGCTTCTGGGCCTCTTCGACGTTGGCGCCGTTGGCGGGGACGGTCAGGTACGAGCCGCCCCAGTTGCCGCCGCCGTTCGGGAACGTGTTGGCGATGTCCCACGTGGTGACGTCTTCAGCGTTGCCCGAGATGACGCCCAGCATCCAGCCGGGGCAGAGCATCGTCGCGTAGGCGCCGTTCGAGAGACCGGCGAACCAGTCGTCGCTCCACTGGCCGAGGTGAGCCGACTGCGTCGCGCTGGCGTCGAGCACCTGGTTGTAGAGGTCTTCGACCTCGGGGTTGGTGGTCGCGGTGATGTCGCCGGAGTCGGGGTCCTCGTACGCGGCCTCGACCTGGTTGATCATGCCCTGGTAGGTGCCGCCGGCCGAGTCGAAGAACGCGGCGCCGGTCGCCTTGGTGTACTGCTCGCCGACCTCGAAGTACTTGGCCCAGTCGCCGTCGAGGAGCTTGGCGACCTCTTCGCGGTCGGTCGGGAGGCCGGCCGCGGCGAACAGGTCGGAGCGGTAGCAGACGCCCTCGGGGCCGATGTCGGTGCCGTAGCCGATGAGGTTGCCGTCGGCGTCGGTGGCCGCGTCGGTCTTCCAGTCGAGCCAGCGGTCCTGCAGGTCCGCGGGAACGGGGGCGAGCAGGTCGGAGTACTGCATGACCTCGGGGAGCCAGTCGACCTCGATGGCCTCGACGTCGGCGAGGCCCTTCTTGCCGAGCTTCTGGAAGTAGTTGGCGCGGGCGTCGTTCGACGTCGCTGCGACGTTCTGCACGACCGTCACGTTCGGGTTCGCGTCCATGTACTCCTGGAGGAGCTCGTCGGTGTACCCGAAGTCGTTGAACGTGGCGACCGTCAGTTCGACCTTGCCGCCGTCGCTCGAGCCCGAGTCGGACGAGGGCGCGCAGCCCGCTGCGATGATGGCGATGGATGCGGCGCCGGTGACGGCTGCGATCGCCCTGGTGCGTCGTGAAAGCTTCACGGTCACTCCTTTGTGTGCGTGTGATGGGTAACGGAATGGTCACGTGAGGACGCGCCGACCCACTGGGTGAGAGCGCTCTCACGATGCAGCAGCGACTCTACGAGAGCGCTCTCACGGATGTCAAAGAGAGCGCTCTCATTGGCTGGCTTCGTTACCGAAGCGTGACCTATCCGTCACCTGAACGAGGGTCCGTCGGTGCCCCGGCGTAGACTCGTACGGTGCCTGCAGACGAGCCCGACCAGCCCTCCGAGGCCGTGCAGCGGCGGCGCCTGACGGTCGCCGGCATCCTCAGCCTCGTGCTCGTCGCGATCGCGGCGGTCGTGGTGGGCGCCGTGGCCGGGTCGGCGCAGGGCGCGACATCCGGCTCCCATGCGAGTGCGAGCACCGGCGACGGCACCGGCGCGACCGACGCAGACCAGGGCGCGAGCGCGACGCCGCGGCCTGCTCCGTCCGAGTCCTCCGCGCCGGCCGCGGTCGACACCTTCGACAAGACGGCGAGGTCGATCGACGACCCCGCGAGCATCTGGGTCGTCGTCAACAAGCTGCGCCCCCTCAACCCGCAGGACTTCGAGCCCGACGACCTCGTCGGCGTCCCGGTCGCCCACACCTGGGAGCCGCTCATGCGGCAAGAGGCGTCAGACGCGGTCGTCGCCATGTTCCAGGCGGCGACCGACGAGGCCGGCTTGTACCTCGCGTCGAACAGCGCGTTCCGCAGCTACTCGACGCAGGTCGAGCTGTACGGCGACGGCAGCGATCCGACGACCGCGCCGCCCGGGGCGAGCGAGCACCAGACCGGTCTCGCGATCGACATCGGCGCCGAGAACGGCTGCACCTTCGAGTGCCTCGAGACGAGCCCAGAGGGCGAGTGGCTGCGCGCCAACGCCTATCGCTTCGGCTTCCTGCTGCGCTACCCGGCCGACAAGGTCGACGTCACGGGCTACCCGCACGAGGCCTGGCACTACCGCTACATCGGCGTCGAGCTCGCGACCGAGATGCACGACACCGGGTTCACGACCCTCGAGGAGTTCTTCGGGCTCCCGGCGGTGCCGCTGAGCACGTGATGCCCTCGGTGTGCTGGTCGATCGCGACGAGCGCGCGATGAGCGAGCGGATGCCGCGGCCGGCCGCCACCGATTCGCATCGCCCGAGTCGCGGGCTCGCCCTGTCGGTGCTCATCGTCAACCAGCTGCTCGCGGGCATCGGCGTCGCGACGGGCATGGCGCTCGCGGCGATCCTCGTCGCGGACCTCACGGGCGTCGTGGCGATGGGCGGTCTCGCGCAGTCGGCCAGCGTGCTCGGCGCGGCGATCGTCGCGATCCCGCTCGCGCGCCTCGCGGTGCGTTCCGGCCGGCACGTCGCGCTGGCCGTCGGCTACGGGCTCGCCGCGGTCGGCGCGGTGCTCGTGGTCGCCGCGGCGACGAGCGGCTGGGCGCTGCTGGTGTTCGTCGGGCTCGCCGCGTTCGGCGCGGCGGCCGCGTCCGGATTGCAGGCGCGGTTCGCGGCGACCGAGGTCGCGGCGCCCGGGTTCGAGGCGCGCTCGATGTCGCTCGTGCTCTGGGCGACGACGATCGGCTCGGTCGCCGGCCCGCTGCTGTCCGAGACGGGCGACCGTGTCGGCGCGGCCTTCGGCCTTCCGCACCTGGTCGGGCCGTTCGTCTTCTCGGCGGTCGCGTTCGCGACGTCGACGCTGCTCGTGGCCACGCTGCTGCGCATGCCGAGGGCGGGCGTGCTCGAGACCGATGCGCTCCCGGATGCCGCGGGCCGGCCAACCGACGCCGATGCGGCCGAGGTCGACGAGGCGGTCGCCGACGCACCCGTCGGCAAGCCCGTCGGCTCGTTCGCCGCCCTGCGCGAGGCCTCGCACTCGCCGCGCTCGCTGTTCGCGATCCTGGCGATCGTCTGCTCGCACACGGTGATGGTGGGCGTCATGGTCATGACGCCGATCCACATGACCCAGCACGGCATGTCGCTGAACCTCGTCGGGCTGGTGCTCAGCATCCACATCCTCGGCATGTACGGCGCGAGCCCGCTCATGGGCTGGCTCGTCGACCGGGTCGGCTCCGTGCGCGTGGTGCTGCTCGGCGCGGCGATCCTCGTCGTGGCGGTGGTGATCGGCATCCTCGCCCCCGGCGACGACGTGCTGCTCGTGCCGCTCGCGCTCGGACTGCTCGGGCTCGGGTGGTCGGCCGGCATGATCGGCGGGTCCACGCTGCTCACGACATCGGTCGATGCGCGGTTGCGCGTTCCGTTGCAGGGCGCGACGGATGCCGCGATGAACGTGGCGGCCGCGGCATCCGCAGCACTTTCAGGGTTGGTGCTCGGCGCCTTCGGATTCGCGGGGGTGAACATGGTCGCCTTGCTCGTGCTGGTGCCGCTCGCGGTCGTCGGGCTGCGCATGGCGATGGTGCGCCGCGCCGCTGCTGCGTGAACACGCTCTCATAGGTCTCCCAGCGTTCGAGAGGGATCCTCACAAATTCGCGTGTTGGGCTGGGTGTCCCCCTGAACGACGACCCGAAACAACACGGTTTGCTGAATCCCTCCGATCTCCCCGTCCTTCGCCGCGCCACCTTCCGGGCACCCGCCCTCGAGACCGAGCCCGAGCACGCACCTTCGAAGCGCCGCCGCAAGGCGCGCTCGAAGAGCGCTGCCGCGGGCGTCGAGGCCGCGACGACGGTCGAGCTGACGGCAGAACCCGACTCGATCGACGCGACCGGCGCGATCGAGACGACCCCCATCGAGCAGACCGTGGTGACCGCGACCGTCTCGATCGCCGACGCCGAGCTGCCGCCGGCGATCGAGACGACCGCCACCACCGAGACCGCGACCGACGACGCGACCGAACCGGCCGAACCGGCCGGGACCCAGACCGACGACGTCGCCCCGGCCGCTCCGACCGAGGTCACCGACACCCGACGCGCGACGAGCACGCCTCGCCACCGTGCCGAGCGCGTGCGCAACCGTCGCGCCGCTGCAGGCAAGCCGGGCGGCAAGGGCGCCGGGGCATCGGTTCGACGCACGGCGGCACTCGGGTCGGCCATGGCGTTCATCGGCCTCAGCGCGTTCGGCGCCCTCATCCCGGCCGATGCCGAGACCTCCGACGTCGCCCAGACCTCGACCGCCGACCTGAGCGCCGACAGCATCGCGGCCATCTCCGAGGCGACGAAGGCGGCGACCAAGGACTCGGTCACCCCGGCCGTCGTCGCCGAGCCGCTCCCCGCGATCACGAGCGGCCTCTCCACCGAGGCCGCCCCGTTCACCGGCGGAACCCAGGTGACCGTCGAGGGCCGTGCACTCGACGAGGTGGCGTCCGTCACCGTCGGGACGACGCCCGCGACCATCGTCGCCGCCGACGACGCGCAGATCACGTTCCAGGTGCCGGCCGTCGCGCAGGCCACGACCGGTGCTGCCGTCGACGTGACCATGACCGATGCCGCAGGCGAGCCGGTCGAGGTCGTCACGACCGAGGCGCCGGCATCGTCGGTCGCCGGCCTGATCTCGTCGATCTCGACCGAAGACGAGCAGGGCGCCGAGACCGTCGGCGAGAAGCCGGCCGAGCCGCTCACCCTCACCTACACGAGCGACCCGGGCATCGACGCCCAGCTCGCCTACGTCGGGACCTACTGGAGCAGCTACAACTCGGCCCAGTACCCCGTGTTCAGCGGCGTCGACTGCGCGAACTTCGCGAGCCAGTCGCTCGTCGCCCGCGGCTGGGCGATGGACGGCGGCTGGTTCTACGACGGCTCCACCGGCACGATGTCCTCGAGCTGGTCGAGCTCGACCGCGCTCCGCGACTACCTGCTGAGCCAGCCTGCGCGGGCGACCGCGCTCGACGACTCGCAGCGCGCCCAGGTCAAGGTGGGCGACATCGCCCAGTTCGACTGGGACAGCTCGGGCGACCGCGACCACACGGCGGTCGTCACCCGCGTCGAGCAGACCGACGCCGGCACGAAGGTGTGGGTCGGCGGCCACACGAAGGACATCGACTACTGGGACGTCGACGAGGCCCTCGCCTCGGGCGGCGGATCGGTCACGTACTTCTCGATCCACTGATCCGGATGCCGCGTGCATGCGCAGAACGCCCGGTCGAGCCTCGCTCGGCCGGGCGTTCCGCATTCGCGCCATCGCCGGTCGAGCGCTACCCGCCGAGGGCGGCGTCCACGACGCGCTTGGCCTCCTCCTGCACCTGCGCGAGGTGCTCGGCGCCCTTGAACGACTCGGCGTAGATCTTGTACACGTCTTCGGTGCCGCTGGGGCGCGCCGCGAACCACGCGTCGGCCGTCTCGACCTTGACGCCGCCGATGGCCGCGTCGTTGCCCGGTGCGTGCGAGAGCTTCGCGGTGATCGGCTGCCCGGCGAGTTCGGTCGCCGAGATCGCGTCTCCGGTGAGCTTGCCGAGGGCGGCCTTCTGCGCGGGGGTGGCCGCGGCATCCTTGCGCTCGTATGCGGGGTCGCCGAAGCGTTCCACGAGTTCCGCGTAGAGCACCGACGGCGACTTGCCGGTGACCGCGCGGATCTCCGAGGCGAGCAGGCACAGCAGGATGCCGTCCTTATCGGTGGTCCAGACGGTGCCGTCGAAGCGCAGGAACGAGGCGCCGGCGCTCTCCTCGCCGCCGAAGCCGACCGAGCCGTCGACGAGTCCGGGCACGAACCACTTGAAGCCCACCGGCACCTCCCAGAGCCGGCGCCCGAGCGCCGCGGCGACGCGGTCGATCATCGAGCTCGACACGAGGGTCTTGCCGATCGCGGCATCCGCTCGCCATTCGGGCCGGTGCGCGAACAGGTACTCGATCGCGACCGCGAGGTAGTGGTTGGGGTTCATCAGGCCGCCGTCGGGCGTGACGATGCCGTGGCGATCGGCGTCGGCGTCGTTGCCCGTGAGGATGTCGAAGCTGTCGCCGTGCTCGAGCACCGACGCCATGGCGCTCGGCGACGACGGATCCATGCGGATCTTGCCGTCCCAGTCGAGGGTCATGAACGACCAGGCGGGGTCGACGCGCTCGTTGACGACCGTGAGGTCGAGGTCGTACGTGTCGCGGATGGCGGCCCAGTAGTTGACCGAGGCCCCGCCGAGCGGGTCGGCGCCGATCTTGACGCCGGCCTCGCGGATGGCGTCGAAGTCGATGATGTTCGCGAGGTCGGCGACGTACGCCGTGCGGAAGTCGTAGGTCTCGACCGCGCTCGGCTCGGCCTGCTTCACCTCGCGCAGTCCGTCGGCGATGAGCTCGTTCGCCCGGTTCGCGATCCACGAGGTCGCGTCGGAGTCGGCGGGTCCGCCGTGCGGCGGGTTGTACTTGAAGCCGCCGTCCTGCGGCGGGTTGTGCGACGGCGTGATGACGATGCCGTCGGCCTCGCCCTCGGCGCGCTTGGCCGGGTCGTTGTTCCACGAGAGGATCGCGTGCGAGAGCGCGGGCGTCGGCACGTAGTCGTCGAACTGGTCGACGAGCACGCGCACCCGGTTGCCGACGAGCACGTCGAGCGCCGTGGTCTGCGCGGGCGCGCTCAGCGCGTGCGTGTCGGAGCCGATGAACAGCGGCCCGGTGATGCCCTGCGCCGTGCGGTACTCCACGATCGCCTGCGTGATCGCGAGGATGTGGTGCTCGTTGAAGCTCGTCGTGAACGAGGAGCCCCGGTGGCCCGAGGTGCCGAACGCGACCCGCTGCTCGGGCACCGAGGCATCCGGTGTCTGCTCGTAGTACGCCCTGACGAGCGCTTCGACGTCGATGAGGTCGGACTCGATGGCCTGGGTTCCCGCGCGTTCATGCATGCGCCCAGTCTGGCGCGACTGAACGGCGACCGCACCCCCGCCCGCCGACTCGAGCCGACTCAGACGACCGAGTGCAGCGCCGTCGCCACGCTGAAGATCGCGAGCCCCGCGAGTGCGCCGACGACCGTGCCGTTGATGCGGATGAACTGCAGGTCGCGCCCGACCTGCAGCTCGAGCTTGCGGGTGGTCTCCGCGGCGTCCCAGCGCTCGACGGTCTCGGTGATGACGCCCGCGATCTCGTGCCGATAAGTGCGCACGACGTAGGCCGCGGCATCCGTCACCCAGGTGTCGACCTTCGCGGCCAGCGTCTCGTCGGTGACGAGCCGGGTGCCGACCTCGACGATCGCTGAGCGCAGGCTCGCACGCAGCTCACTCTGGGGGTCGGCGAGCGAGTCGTCGAGGGCGGCCTTCACGGCGGTCCAGGCCTCGCCCGCGAATTCGCGCACGCGCGGGCTCTCGAGCAGGTCGTTCTTGATGCCCTCGACGCGGGCGATCGTGACGGGGTCGTGCTGCAGGGCGTCGGCGAGATCGGCGAGGTAGCGATCGATCGCCTCGCGCAGCGGATGCCGCGGGTCGTCGCGCACCGCGTGCACGAAGGCGAGCACCTCGCGGGCCGCACGATCGTCGACGAGCCGGTCGACGAATCCGGGCATCCATCGCGGCAGGCGGTCGGAGACCATGCTGCCGAACGCCTCGGGATGCGCGACGAGCCACTCCTCGGCCTTGTCGAGCAGGCCGTCGACGGCGGCACGCTGCTGGTCGGCGGCCACGAGGCGTGCGCCGACGCGGCCGACCGACGGCGCCCACTCCGGCTCGAAGAGGTGCTTGCGTGCGAGGCGCTCGATGACGTCTTCGACGTCGTCATCGCCCAGGAGCTCGAGCACCCCGCGGGCGGCGACGGATGCCTCCGCGGTCAGCCGCTCGGCGTTGGCGGGCTGCGCGAGCCATCCGCCCAGGCGGCGCGAGATGCCGATCGAGCGGAGCTTGCCGAGCACGACCTCGTCGGAGAGGAACTCGTCCTCGACGAAGGCGCCGAGCGTCGCGCCGATCTCGTTCTTGCGCGTCGGGATGATCGCGGTGTGGGGGATCGGCAGGCCGAGCGGATGCCGGAACAGCGCGGTCACCGCGAACCAGTCCGCGATCGCGCCGACCATCGCGCCCTCGGCCGCGGCGCGCACGTACGCGAGCCACGGGATCTCGTCCTGCAGCGCGAACGCCACCGTGAACACGATCGCGGCGACGATGAGCAGCCCCGTCGCGAGCCGCTTCATGCGCCGGAGCGCGGCCTGCCGCTCGGCGTCGGTCGGCACGGTTCGGTTCCTGGCCGGCGTCTCGAGGGTGGTGGTCATCGCGTCCTCCTCACGGTTCGCGTGTCGCGGACGATCTCGACGCTAGCCCTTCGGCGCCCGACCGCTGGCTAGGCTTGCTGCATGACGGATGCCGCACCCACGCCCCCCGACGAGACGTACTCGTACCTCGGGCCGGCCGGCACCTTCACCGAGGCCGCGCTGAAGCAGGTGCCAGAGGCGGCCGGCAAGACGTGGCGGTCGGTCAACAACGTGGGCGAGGCGCTCTCGGATGTCACGAGCGGCCGTTCGGTGGCCGCGATGATCGCGATCGAGAACTCGATCGAGGGCGGCGTCTCCGCGACGCAGGATGCGCTCGCGACGGTGCCCGGCCTGCGCATCGTCGGCGAGGTGCTCGTGCCCGTGAACTTCGTGCTCGTCGCGCGCCCCGGCACCACGCTCGCCGACGTGCGAACCGTCAACGCGCACCCCGTGGCCTACGCGCAGTCGCGCGGGTGGCTCGAACGGCACCTGCCAGAGCACGGTCACATCCCCGCGTCGAGCAACGTGCAGTCGGCGGCATCCCTCTTCGACGCCGACAGCGCGGCCGATGCCGCGGTCGCCCCGCCCGGCATCACCGAGCACCACGACGTCGTCGTGCTCGCGCGCGACATCGGCGACAACCCCAACGCGGTCACCCGGTTCGTGCTCGTGTCGCGCTCGCGCGCGCTGCCCGAGCCGACGGGCGCCGACAAGACGAGCCTCATCGTCGAACTGCCGAGCGACGAGTCCGGCGCGCTGATGGCGATGCTCGAGCAGTTCTCGACGCGAGGCGTCAATCTCTCGCTACTCGAGTCCCGCCCCATCGGCGACGCCCTCGGCCGCTACCGCTTCGTCGTCGACCTCGACGGCCACGTGGCCGACGAGCGCGTCGCCGACGCCCTGCTCGGCCTTCGCCGCACGAGCCCGAACGTCATCTTCCTCGGCTCCTATCCGCGCGCCGACCAGCGTGAGATCGAGTACCACGCGAAGTACGATGACGAGATCTTCATCGAGGCGCGCGACTGGCTGCGCGGACTGCTCAGCGGCGAGCCCGACTGAGCCGTCCGACCCGTGACCGGCAGCGCCCACCCGACACCGAAGGACACGCGATGAGCAATGAGGCCGCGCGGGGCATCGACCCGAGGTTCGATCCCAGATTCCAGCGCGGGTATAAGACGGATGCCGCGGCCGCCGCTCGCGCGGCCGAACGCCGCAGGCCCGACGCCCCGCCGACCGCCGAGGAGGCGGCGCTGTTCGGTCCCCGCCCGCCCGGAGCACCTCCGGAGCGGCCGACGCCCCGGATCGAGGCCGCCGCTCCCTTCGCCCCTACCCGGGTTTCCGAACCGGATCACGCCGCGACCCTGCTCGCCTACTTCGGCCCGAAGGCGGGCGCCGAGGCGACCACGTCGTACGCCGCCGAGGCGCAGAGTCAGGGCCGCATCGAGCCCTCGCCGCTCGAGCAGGCACTGCATGCCGATGACGGAATGGGCGCTCATGACGACTTCGTCGTCGAGCCGGAGCCGCTGAGCGAGTCGCCGTTCGTGCGGCATCCGTCGCTCTCGTTCTGGGTCGCGCTCGCAGCGAGTGCCGCGTTCGTCATCGCGGGCGTAGTGCTCACCTGGAATGTGAACCTCGAGCAGATGCGCCCCACCGGGCGCATGGCCGGGGCCGAATCGCAGGCGTTCCTGAGTGCGCTCTCCGCGCTCGCGATCGGCCTCGTGCAGGCGGGAGCACTCGGGGTCGTCGTCGTGCTCGCGATGTGGGCCGTGCAGTCCCGGCGCAGGCGGACCTCATGAGTCGCCCGTCTGCGGCGATCCGCAACCCCGCGTTGCTCGCCTTGGTCGCCGTGCTCGTGCTCTCGATCGCGGGCCTCCAATGGCTCTCGCAGGTGATCGCCGACGGCTACGACGAGATGAACTCCTACGGCGGACAGGAGATGTCGGAGGCGGACATGAACGCGATGAACGAGCGCTGGGCGATCCTGAGTTCGCTCGGCCAGGCGAGCAACGCGATCGCGACGCTCGCCGCGACATCCGCCCTGGCCCTCGTGTTCGTGTGGTGCTTCTGGCCGAGAGGCGCGGCGCTGGCCGCAGCTCAGTCGAGCGAGGGCACGCGCACGATGAGCGCCGCGGGGTCGACCGTGAACCTGGCCGACACGACGGTGCCGAACTCGTCGCCGTCGATCTCGAACTCCTCTGCGCCCTCGCCGATCTCGATGTCGACCGAGCGACCGCGGGAGTAGATGATCTCGCGGCGGCGGCTGCCGCCCGTGAGGTCCATGATCTGCCGACCGAGGGCCGACTTGCGCAGCACCGGGTTCTCCCAGGTCACCTTGCGCCAGATGAAGATCCACCCGAGGAAGTTGCGCGGCTGCAGCACGGCCATGTCGAGGCGGCCGTCGTCGAGCTGGGCGTCGGGGATGAGTTCGATGTTGCCCGGCAGGTAGCCGAGGTTGGCCACGAGAATGGTCGAGACCTTCGACCGGTGCAGCCGGCCGGCATCCGTTCGGTAGTAGGCGCGGTACGGCTTCGAGGCGGGCAGCGCGCGCAGTCCGGCGTCGACGTAGGCGAGCCAGCCGACGCGCTTCTTCAGGTCGGGGTTCGTGCTCGAGATCATCGCGGCGTCGATGCCGATGCCGGCCATCACGAGCGACGTGTGGGTCTCGGTGTCGCCGTTCGGCCGGGTGATGTCGGCGACGACGACGTCGACGGCGCGGTCGAGGCCCGAGAAGGCGAGCTCCGCCGCCCCGTGCATGTCGTTGACGGGGATGTCGAGGTTGCGTGCGAAGAGGTTGCCGGTGCCGATCGGCACGATGCCGACGGGGATGCCGCTGTCGCGGAGCCCGGCCGCGACCGAGCGCACGGTGCCGTCGCCGCCCGCGGCGACCACCAGGTCGACCTTGGACTCGCGGGCCTCGAGCGCCATGCCCTTGCCCGGATCGTCGACGGTCGTCTCGATCCAGAGCGGATCGGCGAAACCCTGCTGCTCGGCGACCTCGGCGATGGTCGTGCGCAGGGTCTCGACGCCCTGCTTGCTCGGGTTGAAGATCACCGCGACGCGCCGTTGAGGGCCTGCGGTCTTCGCCGCCTTCTGCTTCTCGCCCCGCGCCACGGAGCCAACGGTATTGCATCCGGGCCCCCCGGATAGACTTGCACGCGTGATCGACCCCGTGCTGCTTCGAGAGAACCCCGACCTGATCAAGCATTCGCAGGAGCTGCGTGGAGAGTCCGCGGCGCTGGTGGATGCCGCGGTCGACCTCGATGCGCACCGTCGCAAGGCGATCTCCGCCTACGAGACGCTGCGCGCCGAGCAGAACGCCTTCGGCAAGCAGGTCGCCCAGGCGCCGAAAGACGAGAAGGCGGCGCTCGTCGCGCAGGCCCAAGACCTGGCGGCCAGGGTCAAGCAGGCCCACGCCGAGACGACGGTCGCCGAAGAGGCGTTCACCGAGGCCGTGCGGCGCATCGGCAACGTCGTCGTCGACGGCGTGCCCGCCGGCGGCGAAGACGACTTCGTGCTGCTGCGCGAGGTCGGCGAGCGGCCGACCTTCGACTTCGAACCGCGCGACCACCTCGAGATCGGCGAGCTGCTCGACGCGATCGACATGCAGCGGGGCGCCAAGGTCGCCGGCGCCCGGTTCCATTACCTCAAGGGCATCGGCGCGCGCCTCGAGCTCGCGATCATGAACATGGGCCTCGACCGCGCGCTCGCGGCCGGGTTCACGCCGCTCATCACGCCGACGCTCGTGCGCCCCGAGATCATGCAGGGCACCGGGTTCCTCGGCGCCCACGCCGACGAGATCTACCACCTGCCGGCCGACGACCTCTACCTCACGGGCACGAGCGAGGTCGCGCTCGCCGGCTACCACGCCGACGAGATCATCGACGTGTCGAACGGGCCCATCCGCTACGCCGGGTGGTCGACCTGCTACCGCCGCGAAGCCGGCTCGGCCGGCCGCGACACCCGCGGCATCATCCGCGTGCACCAGTTCAACAAGCTCGAGATGTTCAGCTACATCGACCCGGCCGACGCCGAGGCCGAGCACGAGCGCCTGCTCGGCTGGCAGGAGGGCATGCTGCAAGACCTGGGCCTCAGCTACCGCGTCATCGACACCGCCGCCGGCGACCTCGGGTCGAGCGCGGCCCGCAAGTACGACGTCGAGGCCTGGGTGCCAACGCAGGGCGCCTACCGCGAGCTGACCTCCACGTCGAACTGCACGACCTTCCAGGCCCGCCGCCTCGACATCCGCCACCGCACCGAATCGGGCAAGACGGCACCGGTCGCGACCTTGAACGGCACGCTCGCCACCACCCGCTGGATCGTCGCGATCCTCGAGACGCACCAGCAGGCCGATGGGTCGGTGCGCGTGCCCGAGGCGTTGCGCGGGTACCTCGGCGGCCTCGAGGTGCTCGAACCCGTCACCCGATGAGCGAGCGGATGCCGCGGGCCGACCTCACGACCGACCCCTGGTTCGTGGCGCTCGACGTCGACGGCACGATCATGCACGAAGACGAGTCGATCGACCCGGCGGTCGCCTCGGCCGTGGCCTCCGCCCGCGATCGCGGACACGAGGTCACGATCGCGACCGGTCGCTCGTGGGCGGGCACGTCGAGCGTGCTCGAGACGCTCGGCCTTCGGCCCGAGTACGTGGTCTGCGCGAACGGCGCGGTGACGATGAAGCGCGACGACGCGGCATCCGACGGGTACGTGCGAACGCATATCGAGACGTTCGACCCGACGGCGGCACTCGAGCGCATCCGCTCGTTCCTGCCCGACGGGCGATTCATGGTCGAGCTCCCCGACGGCGAACGCATCTACACCGCCGGCATGGACACCTGGAACCTCGACTCCGCGCGCCAGGTCGAGTTCGAGGGGCTCTTCGTGCCGAGCGCGACGCGCGTCGTGGTGGTCTCACCCGAGCACGGCGCCGACGAGTTCATGGACATCGTCGCGGGCATGGGCCTGCACCAGGTCAGCTACGCCATCGGCTGGACCGCGTGGCTCGACATCGCGCCCGACGGCGTGAGCAAGGCGACCGCGCTCGAACGCGTGCGCGGGTGGCAGGGACACGCGCTCGACCGGGTCATCGCCGTCGGCGACGGCCGCAACGACATCGAGATGTTCACGTGGGCGGGTGCGGCCGGTCGGGCCGTCGCGATGGGCCAGGCGCCCGACGAGGTCAAGGGCGCCGCGACCGAGGTCACGGGCTCCGTCGACGAGGCCGGACTCGCCGTGGTGCTCGACACGCTGCCCTAGCCCGGCGCCCGACCTCCCCGGTCGTCGCCCCCTCGCCCGGTTACACTCGGCACTCAGGGGAGTGTCGTCGTGAGCGATGATCGTGAGGGGCTTGACGGGGCGGCTGACGAAGTCGATCCGGACGCCGTCGTGCCTGCCGATGCCGAGGCGGCGCAGAAGCCCCGCACCCGCGGTCTCGACCTGCCGCCTCCTCGGCCCCTCAAACCCGAACCGCCTCGGCACGGACGGATGCCGCGACACAACGGCTGGGTCTCGGCGGCCAAGCTCGCGGCATCCGTCGTGGCGATCGTGGCGATCAGCGGCGTCGCGGTGGCCGCGTTCGCCGCCGTCGACCTCGTGAAGACCGCGGTCTCGGCGCCGACGCTGACGCTGGAGAACGAGGAACTCCTCGAGGGGGTGCCCGACATCGGCGCGATGGACGGAGGGCTGACCTTCCTGCTCGTCGGCAGCGACAAGCGACCGGCCGACGGATCGTTCGGCGACCCCGAGGAGGACTCGGCGGTGCTGAACGACGTGACGATGCTCGTGCACATCTCGCAGGACCACACGCATGTCGAGGTCGTGAGCTTTCCGCGCGACCTGCTCGTGGAGGTGCCGGAATGCCCCGACCCCGCCGACCCGGGCGGCGAACCGCTCTCGGCGCTCTCGTCCGTGAAAATCAACACCGTGCTCTCGTACGGCGGGTTCAACTGCGTGGCCGCGACCGTGCAGCAGCTGACCGGCGTGACGATCCCGGTCGGCGGCATCGTCGAGTTCTACGGCGTCGCGGCGCTCGCCGAGGCCGTCGGCGGCGTCGAGGTGTGCATCGCCGAGCAGATCGACGACGACTACACGGGCATCCACCTCGCGCCGGGCATGCAGACGCTCAGCGGCATGCAGTCGTTGCAGTTCCTGCGGGTGCGTCACGGCGTGGGCGACGGATCCGACCTCGGCCGCATCTCGAACCAGCAGGTGTTCCTGTCGGCGATGATGCGCAAGCTGCAGGGCGAGGGCACGCTGGGCGATCCGGTGAAGCTCTACTCGATGGCGAAGGCGATCCTGTCGAACATGAGCCTGTCGAGCGCACTGCAGAGCCCGCCGGTGCTCATCTCGATCGCACGCGCCGTGCAGGACGTCGACCTGTCGAAGGTCGCGTTCGTGCAGTACCCCACCGTGTACACGTGGGACCAGAGCGCCGTCGAGCCGTCCGACTCGGCGGCCCTCGTCAACGCGGCGCTGCAGGCGGACCAGCCGATCGTGCTCGACCCGGCGGCCACGGGCGAGGCGGAGTTCGGCACCGGCGGCGACCCCGCGACATCCGCCCCCGTGCCAGAGGACGGCACCGAGGGCGCCGGCGAGGAGACCGGCGAGGAGACGGGCGAGGAGGTCGCGCCCACGGCGCCGGAGGGCGCATTGCCATCGGATGTCACGGGCCAGACCGCGGCCGAGGTGCGATGCTCCACGGCCAACGAGGGCTGAGACGCTGAGGGCGCCTCAGGACGTTCACAGGCTCGGCTGGAAGGCTTGCCGGGATGCGAGTCGGCTAGAATCGTGGCCTGTCCGCTCCGGAGATCGTTCCGACGAACCCCAGAGCGGCAAGGAGGGCTGTCCGAGCGGCCGATGGAGCTGGTCTTGAAAACCAGTGGGCAGAAATGTCTCGTGGGTTCGAATCCCACGCCCTCCGCACTCGTGTCGCATGTCCCCCCGCCGACCCGAACCGCTCGCTTCGCCGCGACGACGACCTACCGAGAGAGGTGACCGTGACCGACGATCGCCAGTTCAGCTCCCGCACCGCCGCCAAGAACCCTTCCCTCGCACGGCACGGCCGCCTGCGTCCGCACAGCGTGCTGCGCTCGCTCGGCAAGATCACGGCATCGGTGCTCGCCGTCGCCCTCGTCTCGGGCACGGCGGTCGCCGCGTACGCCGCATGGGACCTCGCGAACACCGCGAAGCCGACCGTGTCGCTCGGCAATGCCGAGGTGCTCGAGGGCGTTCCCGACATCGGCGCGATGCCCGGCGGCATCAACGTGCTCGTCATCGGCAGCGACAGCCGCGAGGGCCAGGGCGACGGCTTCGGCGACCCCGACGAAGAGACCGCGGTCCTCAATGACGTGACCATGCTGATGCACATCTCCGAAGACCACTCGCACGTCGAGGTCATCAGCTTCCCGCGCGACATGTTCGTGAGCGTGCCCGAGTGCACCGACCCCGAAGACCCCGCCGGCGAACCGCTCTCGGCGCTCTCCTCGGTGAAGATCAACTCCGTGCTCGAGTACGGCGGCATGGCCTGCGTCGTGAAGACGGTCGAGGACCTCACCGGCACGGTCATCCCCTTTGCTGGTGTCGTGCAGTTCCTCGGCGTGGCGGGGCTGTCCGAAGCCGTCGGCGGCGTCGAGGTGTGCATCGCCGAGCCGATCGAAGACGAGCACACCGACCTCTACCTGCCGGCGGGCAACGTCGAGCTCCAGGGCCTTCCGGCCCTGCAGTTCCTGCGCACGAGGCACGGCGTCGGCGACGGTTCCGACCTCGGCCGCATCTCGAATCAGCAGGTCTTCCTCTCGGCGCTCGCGCGCAAGGTGCAGACCGGTGGCACGCTGTCCGACCCCGCTGCCCTGTTCGGCATCGCCAAGGCGGCGCTCGCGAACATGCAGCTCTCCGACACGCTCGCGAACCCCACCACGCTCGTCTCCATCGCCGTCGCGATGAAAGACGTCGACCTCGCGAAGATCGCCTTCATCCAGTACCCGACGGGTACCACCGACGGCGGCGTCCTGCCCTCCGACTCGGCCGAGATCGTCAACCTCGCCCTGCAGCAGGACATCCCCGTGAACTTCGACCCCGACGCCGATCAGGCCTCCTTCGCCTCCGCGGCCGACCCGACGACGATCCCCGCCGACCCGGCGGCCGACCCGGCCGCGCCCGCGGCCGAGGAGCCCGTGGCTGAAGAGCCGGCGGCCGATGCCCCGGCCGACCCCGCCGCTCCGGCGCCGTCGACCGAGGCGCTGCCGAGCGACGTCACCGGCCAGACGGCCGCCGAGACCCGCTGCTCCGCGGGCCGCCCGCTCGAAGACCAGTAGGCGGGCCGCCGACCGGTCGACGGCCGGCGCACGCCCCCGCCCGGCGCCGAATCGTGTTTCGCGGCATCCCCGGGTTATGATGGCAGTCGCGCGCGTGCAAGCGCTCGCGAGGAGACGTCGCATAGTCCGGCCGAGTGCACCACCCTGCTAAGGTGGAGTCCCCGTAAGGGGACCAGGGGTTCAAATCCCCTCGTCTCCGCGCTCTTCCCGAAAGCCCCTCCTCGTGAGGGGCTTTCGTCGTTCGCGGGGTCTTCCGGCCGCGGCATCCGGTACTGTGGAAGACCTGTCTGGCCCCCGGCCAGAGCGGTCACGCAGCGTTCAGCACGTGGTCCGAGGCTTGAAACCTCCGGCATCCTCACACGACACCCGGAGGTTTTTCCATGTCCTCGCGCGCCCGCATCCCGAACGCCCGCATCCCGAACGCCCGCATCCCGAACCGCTGGCTGGGCCTCATCGTGCTCTCGCTGACCCAGCTCATGGTCGTGCTCGACGGCACCATCGTCAACATCGCGCTGCCCGATGCGCAGCTCGAGCTGGGCCTCTCCGACGGACTCCGCCAGTGGGTCGTGACCGCGTACTCGCTGACGTTCGGCGCGCTGCTGCTGCTCGGCGGGCGGATCGCCGACTACTGGGGGCGCAAGCGCACCCTGCTCGTCGGCATGGTCGGCTTCGGCGCGGCCTCGCTCTACGGCGGCCTCGCGCAGTCGGCGACGGAACTCATCATCGCGCGCGGTCTGCAGGGTGCGTTCGCCGCACTGCTCGCCCCGGCCGCGCTCGCGTTGCTCACCGTCACGTTCACCTCGGGACGAGACCGCAACGTGGCCTTCGCCGTGTTCGGCACCATCGCCGGTGCCGGCGCTGCGGTCGGGCTGGTGCTCGGCGGTCTGCTCACCGAGTTCGTCGACTGGCGCTGGTGCCTGCTCGTGAACCTCGTGTTCGTGGTGGTCGGGTTCGTCGGCGGCCTGTTCTTCCTCTCCGAGAGCCGGGCCGACGGCGAGAACCGCTACGACCTCGTCGGTGCGGTGACGGTCACGCTCGGCCTCGGGTCGCTCGTGTACGGCTTCAGCCTCGCCGAGGGCGGTTGGGGCCAAGTCTCGACGATCGGCTTCCTCGCGGCCGGCGTGGTGCTGCTCGCGCTCTTCCTCTGGATCGAGACGAAGGTCGCGCAGCCGCTCCTCCCGATCCGGGTGATCGCCGACCGCATCCGCGGCGGCGCGTTCCTCATCCAGGCCGTGGCGGGCAGCGTCATGATCGGCGCGACGCTCTACCTCACCTTCCACCTGCAGATCGTGCTCGGGATGTCGCCGCTCAGCGCCGGGCTCGCGAGCCTGCCGCTGACGCTCGCGATCATGGTCACGGCACCGGTCGTCACCCGCCTGCTGGCGCGATTCGGCCCCCGGCACCTGATGATCGCCGGCCCGCTCGTGGTGGCGGCCGGCCTCGTCTGGCTCAGCTTCATCACCGCCGACGGCGTGTACGCGGTGCAGGTGCTGCCCGGCATGATCCTCATGGGCATCGGCATGGGCTTCGTGTTCGTGCCGTTGCAGAACCTCGCGCTGCTCGGCGTCGCGCCGCACGACGCGGGAGCGGCATCCGCGACGGCGAACTCGGCGATGCAGATCGGCGGCTCGATCGGCGTCTCGATCTTCACCGCCCTCTACGTGGCCGTCTCCACCTCGAGCAGGGCTGCCGGTGCCGACGCGGCGACCTCGTTCACCGACGGGTACGGAGCGACTTTCATCGCCGCCGCGATCGGCATGGTCGCGGCATCCGTCATCGCGATCTGCATGGTGCGCGGGGCCCGACTGCGGCAGCTCGCCTACGACGCCGAGGCGCCGGAGGACTCGGCGGCGCCGGTCGCGGTGCCCGTGCACTGACCCGGCTAGGGTTCCCACGTGAGCACTTCACCCCGCCGCCGCTGGTTCGGCCTGGTCTTCATCAGCATCGCCGTGTCGCTGATCATCGTCGACTCGACGATCGTGAACGTCGCCATTCCGGCGATCGTCGACGACCTCGGCATCACCTCCACGCAGGTGCAGTGGGTGCAGGAGTCGTACACGCTCGTGTTCGCCGCGCTGCTGCTCGTGTTCGGCACGCTCGCCGACCGGTTCGGGCGCCGGCGGATGCTGATCATCGGCGTCGTGATCTTCGCGCTGTCGTCGGTGGCGGCCGCCTTCGCGACCACGGGCGAGCTGCTGATCCTGGCGCGGCTCGTGCAGGGCGTCGGCGGCGCGATGATCCTGCCGACGACGCTCTCGCTCATCAATGCGACGTTCCGGGGGCGCGAGCGGGGCATCGCCTTCGCGGTGTGGGGCTCGACGATCGGCGGCATGGCGGCGATCGGCCCGCTGCTCGGCGGCTGGTTGACGACCGACTTCTCGTGGCGCTGGGCGTTCGGCATCAACATCCCGTTCGCGATCATCATCATCATCGGCGTGCTGCTCACGATCGACGAGTCGCGTGCCCCTGGCGAACCGAGGCGCATCGACATCGTCGGCGCAGTGCTCTCGGTGATCACGAGCGGTGCGCTCGTGTTCGCGCTCATCGAGGGGCGCACCTACGGCTGGTGGCTCGCAGAGGACGACATCTCGTTCGGCGACTGGGAGTGGCCGTTGGCGATCTCGCCGATCCCGTTCGCGTTCGCGATCGCGCTGCTCGGGCTCATCGCGTTCGTGCTCTGGGGCCGGCGGCGCATGCGCCTCGGCAAGCCCACGATGCTGCCGTTCGCGCTCTTCGCGATCCCGTCGTTCCGCAACGGCAACATCGCCGCGCTCATCGTCTCGCTCGGTGAGTTCGGCATCATCCTCTCGCTGCCGCTCTGGCTGCAGTTCGTGCTCGGCTTCGACGCCCTGCAGACCGGGTTCGTGCTGCTCGCGCTCGCCGTCGGCTCGTTCGGCGCGAGCGGCTTCGCGGGTGCGATGTCCGGCCGCCTCCCGGCCGTGTTCATCGTGCGCCTCGGCATCGCGCTCGAGATCATCGGCGTCGTGTGGGTCGGCCTGGTCATCGCTCCGGATGCCACGTGGCAGTGGTTGCTGCCGGCGCTCTTCGTGTACGGGTTCGGCGTGGGCCTCGCGACCGCCCAGCTCACCGGGGTGGTGCTGCAGGACGTGCCCGTGGCCGAGAGCGGCGCCGGTTCGGGCACGCAGTCGACCTCGCGGCAGCTCGGCTCGGCGCTCGGCATCGCGATCCTCGGCACGGTGCTGTTCACCACGACGGCGAACGTGCTCGACGCCAGCCTCGACGAGCGCGGGCTGCCAGAGGCGCAGCGCGACCAGACCGTCTCGGCCGTCGTCGACAGCGCCGGCGCGGCGATCGCCGGGCTCGAGGCGAACCCGAAGACCGCCGAGATCGGCGCCGACGCGGCCGAGGCGTTCAGCACCGGCACCCGCTACGCGGCGTTCGCTGCCGCCGGATTCCTGGTGGTCGGCTTCTTCGCGACGCTCTCGCTCGGGTCGGGCCGACGCGACGACGAAGACGGCGACAGTGACGGCGACGGCGCGTCGACGGATGCCGCGGCCACCCCGTCGGCATCCGCAGACATCTCGCATGCCCCCGCCGCAGACGCAGACGCAGGCGCAGCCGCAGACGCAGCCGAGCGCGAGTCCTGACCGACAGGACCCGCGCTCGGGGTCATCGTGGAAGGGCCAAGCCCTCGACGGGCTGCTCAGGTCTCATGACGCGGCCTTTCGGGCCTTGGGCTTCTCGGTCTTCGCCTTCGTCGGCGACGACTCCTTCGCGGCCGACTTCTCCTTCGTCGCCGACTTCGCCTTCGCACCGGACGCGGCCTTCTTCGGCTTCGCAGATGTCGACGACGCCTCGCCCGCGGCATCCGCCCCACCGCGCTTCGAGGCGATCGAGCGTCGCAGGGCCTCCATGAGGTCGATGACCTCGCCGCCCTCCTCGTCGGGCTGCTCGCCGAAGGTCGCCGCGGTGTCGAGGGCGTCGCCCTGCTCGAGCTTCGCGGCGATGAGGGTGCGGAGTTCCTGCTGGTACTCGTCGACGTACTCGTCGGGCTTGAACTCGGCGACCAGGCTCTCGACGAGCTGCTTCGACAGCTCGAGCTCCTTGGCGGTCACCTTGACGGCCTCGTCGAGCGCGGGGAACGCGGCCTCGCGCACCTCGTCGCTCCAGAGCAGCGTCTGCACCATGAGCACCTTGCCGTGCACGCGCAGCGCGGCGAGCCGGGTCTTCTGCCGCAGGGCCATGCGCACGATCGCGGTGCGGTCGGTGGACTCGAGCGTCTCGCGCAGCAGCACGTAGGCCTTCGACGACGCCGAGTCGGGCTCGAGGTAGTAGCTGCGATCGAACATGATCGGGTCGATCTGGTCGGTCGGCACGAACTCGACGACCTCGATCTCGCGACTGCGCTCGGCGGGCAGCGACTTGAGGTCCTGATCGGTGATGACGACCGTGCGCTCGCCGTCGTCGTAGGCCTTGTCGATGTTCTTGTACTCGACGACCTGCCCGTCGATCTCGCAGATGCGCTGGTACCGGATGCGCCCGCCATCGGCGTCGTGCACCTGGTGCAGGGACACGTCGTGGTCCTCGGTGGCGCTGTAGAGCTTGACGGGCACATTGACCAGGCCGAATGTGACCGCCCCTTTCCAGACGGCTCGCATTCCTCAAGTGAACACCCGTTCCCGCCGCCGGGGAACCCCCGATGGCAGGATGGGGGCATGGCCGAGGGTGCGCGGCAGTTGGTGGAGGTCGACGGCCGGAGGCTCCGGCTGACGAACCTCGACAAGGTCATGTATCCCGAGACGGGCATGACCAAGGGCGAGGTCATCGCCTATTACGCCGAGGTCGCGCCCGTCATGGTGCCGCTCGTCGCGGGTCGGCCGGTGACCAGGCTCAGGTGGGTGCACGGCGTCGGCACGGCTGATACCCCCGAGAAGCCCTTCTTCGAGAAGACCCTCGACGAGCACGCGCCCGAGTGGCTGCGCCGCGGGGTGATCCGCCATTCCGACGGCGACAAGCCGTATCCGATCGCCTCAGACCGTCCCTCGCTCGTGTGGCTCGCGCAGCAGGCGTCGCTCGAGGTGCACGTGCCGCAGTGGCGGTTCGCCCCCGACGGGCAGCCGGCGAATCCCGACCGCATCGTGTTCGACCTCGACCCGGGCGAGGGCATGGGCCTGGCGGAGTGCGCCGAGGTCGCCCGGCTCGTGCGCGACCTCATCGGCGGCATGGGGCTCGACGCGGTGCCGGTCACGAGCGGCAGCAAGGGCATCCACCTCTATGCCTCGCTCGACGGGCGGCAGACCTCCGAGCAGGTGTCGGATGTCGCACGCGAACTCGCACGCGCCCTCGAGGCCGATCACCAGGGCCTCATCGTGTCGAGCATGAGCAAGCTCGTGCGTTCGGGCCGCGTGCTCATCGACTGGAGCCAGAACAACGGCAAGAAGACGACGATCGCGCCGTACTCGCTCCGCGGTCGCGCCCGCCCGACGGTGGCCGCACCGCGCACGTGGGAGGAGCTCGACGACCCCGGCCTGCGTCACCTCGAGGCCGACGAGGTGCTCGCGCGCGTGGCATCCGGCATCGACCCGATCGCGTCGCTCGCCGAGTCCGGTGCCGCGGCGGCCGGCCCGTTGGCCACCTACCTGTCGATGCGCACGCACGGCGCGACGCCCGAGCCCATGCCCGGCTCGAGCTGGGGCGAGTCGAGCGGGGGAGCGCCGCGGTTCGTGATCCAGGAGCACCACGCGCGGCGCCTGCACTTCGACTTCCGGCTCGAGCGCGACGGCGTGCTGAAGAGCTGGGCGGTGCCGAAGGGCGTGCCGGACGACCCGGGCGTGAACCACCTCGCCGTGCAGACCGAGGACCACCCCATGGAGTACGGCGGCTTCGAGGGCACCATCCCGGCGGGAGAGTACGGCGCCGGCAGCGTGACGATCTGGGACTCCGGCACGTTCGCGACCGAGAAGTGGCGCGACGACGAGGTCATCGTGGACGTGCAGGGGCGGCCGGGCGGGCCATTGGGCGCAGTGCGACTCGCACTCATCCGCACCGACGGCGACGGCGAGAAGAGCACTTGGCTCATGCACCGCATGAAGGACCAGCGGCCCCCGGCGGAGGTCGAATCGGCCGGTCGGGCGGAGGCCCCGCCCGGCGAGGTCGAGCCGATCCTCGTGCGCCCGATGCTGGCCTCGCCGGGATCGCTCGGCCTGCTGGCCCGTGGAGACTGGGCGCTCGAGCACAAGTGGGACGGCATCCGCGTGCTCGCCCGCGTCGACGGCGGAGGCCTTCGCATCATCAGCCGCAACGGCAACGACGTCACCGCCAGGTACCCCGAGCTCGCGGGCCTCCCGCGCGCGCTCCGCGGCGATGCGCTCGTCGACGGCGAACTCGTCGCACTCGACGACGACGGGCGTCCGAGCTTCGAGCTGCTGCAGTCGCGCATGAACCTCACCCGCGTTCGAGAGGCGCAGCGGCTCGCGGCATCCGCTCCGGTGCGCCTGCTGCTCTTCGACGTGCTCGAGATCGCAGGCGACGACGTGACGGATGCCCCCTACCGCGAGCGGCGACGCCGGCTCGAGCGGCTCGTGCGACCCGCGCACGGCGTGCCCGTCGAGGTGCCCGCGCTCGCCGAAGGCGACCCCGCATCGGCACTCGAGGAGGCCAGGAGCCTCGGGCTCGAAGGGCTCGTGGCGAAGCGCCCGGAGTCCACCTACCAGCCGGGCACCCGTTCGGAGCAGTGGCTGAAGCTCAAGCTCACGCGCACGCAGGAGGTCGTCATCGGCGGCTACCGCAGGGGCATCGGCTCGCGCACCGGCCGCATCCGCTCGCTGCTCGTCGGCATCCCCGGCGATGGCGGGCTCGAGTACGCCGGGCGGGTCGGCAGCGGCCTGCGCGAACTCGAGACCGAACGCCTGCTCGTGCGGCTCGACGAGGCGCAGCGCGACACCTCCCCGTTCGTCGCGGTGCCCGATGCGGACGCAGCAGACGCCGTCTGGGTGGAGCCGCAGCTCGTCGGCGAGATCGAGCTCGCCGAGTGGACGAGCACGGGCGTCGCGCGGCATCCGCGTTGGCGGGGTCTGCGACCCGACAAGACGCCCGAAGAGGTCGTGCGGGAGGACTGAGGCGCCGGCCTCGAGAACGGAGGACGCGCGGGCCGAGGACGCGCGGGCCGAGGAGGCGCGGGCCGAGGAGGCGCGAGCCGCCGTGGGCCCGACTCAGTCCTCGTCGTCGGCGAGCAGCTCGAGCAGCGCGCGCTCGCGCGCCCCGCGCAACGAGAGCGTGCGCTGCTGCTCGTAGGCCGCGAAGACGCGAGGGTCGATGTAGCTGCCCTTCGCGATCGTCGGCGTGTTGCCGAGCACGGAGCTCGCATGCTCGACGGCGTCGCGCATCGCGTCGCGGCCGGCCCGCGCGGTCGTCGTCGGCCCGAGCTCGGCGAGGCGTTCGGCTGCGGCCACCGTGCCGCGCAGGGTGCGGAAGTCCTTCGCGGTGAAGTCGCCCCCCGTCTGCAGCCGGATGTGCTCGTTGACGTCCACCGGGCCGAGCGCGCGGAATCGGCGACCGTCGATCCACGCGTAGAGGCGCCCGGCCGCCGACCGCTCCCGGGCACGCTCGACGAACCCGGCGAGCGCGGCATCCGGGATCGCGAGGTCCTGGCGGATGCCGCCCTTCGCCCGGAAGCGCAGCCGCACCGCGTCGCCCTCGACGGCGGCGTTGCGCACGAGCAGGGTCGTCAGCCCCCGGCTGCGGAAGCCGGCGAGCGACTCCTCCGAGCCCACGCGGATCGCACCGGCGTCGAGCGTGCGGAACGCCGCGGCGAGCACGCGCTCGCGCGGCAGGTCGGGGAGGGCGAGATCCCGCGCGGCCGAGCGCCGCGCCGCCGGCAGCACCCGCGCGAGTTCGAGCATCCGCTCGAACTTCATGGCGTCCTGCGCCTCGCGCCAGGCCGGGTGGTAGAGGTACTGGCGCCGGCCCGCGGCATCCACCCCGACGGCGAGGATGTGGGCGTTCGGCCGGTCGGCGATCCAGACCTCGTTCCACGCCGGCGGGATCGCGAGGTCGATGATCCTCGCCCGCTCGGCACGCCCGGCCGAGCCGCCGTCGGCGTGCACGTAGGCGAACCCGCGACCACGCCGCACCCGGGTGTACCCGGGTGCGGCGTACGGTTCGACGTGCCTGAGCCGCGGCATCCGACTCAGTGGTCTCGAAGCATCGAGATGAGCTCGGCCTTGCGCCTGCCGCTGTAGCCCGTGAGGCCGAGGTCCTTCGCGCGCTTCCTCAGGTCGGCGACGGTCCAGTCCTCGTAGTCGCCGCTCTCGCCGCCCTTGCGGCCGATCGCGCTGCGACCCTGCGCGGCGGCGGCATTCGAGATGCGCGCGGCCTTCTCCTTCGAGGCCCCCTCGTCGCGGAGGGTCTCGTAGAGCTCCGGATCCTTCAGCGAGGCGTTCCTGCGTCCTGGCATTCGCGGTCTCCTCTCCTGTTCGTCGACCGAGGGGAGGCGGACGGGGTCACAGTCCCCGCCCGCCCGTCACCGGCAGCACCGCGCCCGAGACGTACGATGCGTCATCCGATGCGAGATAGACGTACGCGCCTGCGAGCTCTGCGGGCTGTCCCGCCCGTCCGAGCGGGGTGTCGTGGCCGAAGCCGGGAAGGTGGTCCGGCCAACCGGTGGCCGGGATCAGCGGAGTCCAGATCGGCCCTGGGGCGACGGCGTTCACCCGGATGCCGCGGGGCCCGAGCTCTTCGGCGAGTGCCTTCGTGAACGCGACGAGGGCCGCCTTCGTCATGGCGTAGTCGACGAGCGACGACGACGGGTCGAAGCCCTGGATCGAGGACGTGCTGATGATCGACGAACCGGCCTGCATGTGCGGAACGGCCGCGCGAGCGAGGAACACGGGGGCGAAGAGGTTCACGCGCATGACGCGCTCGAAGTCCTCGGTCGGGATCTGCTCGATGCCGCCGCGGTTGCGCTGGTGGGCGGCGTTCAACACGAGCAGGTCGAGGGCGCCGAAGGCCGCCTCCGTGTCGGCGACGAGGTCCTTGCAGTGCTGCTCGCTGCGGAGGTCTCCCGGCAGCAGCAGCGGATCGCGGCCGGCGTCGGCGACCCAGACCGCCGTCTCCTCGGCATCGGCCTGCTCGCTCGGCAGGTACGAGATCGCGACCTGCGCCCCCTCTCGTGCGAAGGCGATGGCCACGGCGCGGCCGATGCCGGAGTCGCCGCCCGTGATGAGGGCGCGCCTCCCGTTCAATCGGCCGGCTCCCCGGTAGCTCTGCTCTCCGTGATCGGGCTGCGGCGCCATGCGCTCGGTCATGCCCGGCGGATCCTGCTCCTGCCTGGGGAACGGATCGGTGGTGTGCTTGGTGGTCGGATCGATCAGTCTGGTGTTCAACATCGTCGGATCTCCCTAGCGAATCCGTGCCCACGCTACGGCGATCCGTCGGGGCGCGGCCCGGGGTTGACAACGCCGCGGGTCGCGGAGTTCGCGTCGGTGCCGGGGCACGCGAGGGGGCGGGAGCGCGCGGGTCGGCCTATGTAGCAGGACTCCCGGACATAGGTCAACCCCCCGCAGCGAATCCTCAGGACCCCTAACGTGGAGTCCACGGAGCGCATCCGCCCCGAGGTTCCGACGATCTCTGATCACGGAGGCCGAACGTCTGCAGCCAATACCCGGGCTGCGGGTCATGAGAAGGAGAGATCATGAACATCCTCGTCGCCATCATCGCCATCGTCGCCATCATCCTGCTGTTCACCGGCGGATTCGTGCAGTCGCTGAACTTCCTGCTGTGGGTCGGCGTCGTGCTGCTCGTCATCGCGCTCATCGTGTGGCTGCTGCGCTTCCTCGGTGGCAAGAAGACCGTCTAACGACGCGACAACTTCAACGGCGCGGGCACCCTCACGGGGGCCCGCGCCGTTGTCGTGTGCTGGCCCGCATCGCTGTGCGGTCGCGTCGTCCGAAAGGATGCCGCGATCGGGGGTTCGTCGACTTATGATTCACGGGTGGGAACCCTCTACTACGGCGACTCCGGTACGCCCATCGGCATCGAAGACCGCGCGCTCGCGCACGTGAAGGTCGCGATCACGACCAAGCTGCGCCGCGGCGAGAGCTTCACGCTCTCCTGGCAGCACCCCGACGACCAGCCCCGCGGGCGCAGCACGCTCTGGCTGCACCCGTCGATCCCGCTGCGCTTCGTCTTCGATGAGCCCGAGACGCCGGCTCTCAGCCGCGAATGGATCGAAGACCTGATGCGGTCGGCCAACAGCACGGGCGGCATCCGCCTGGTTCCCGAGCACCTCGACACGGACCCGATCGCGACGCAGCCCGATCAGCCCGTGCAGGTCGGCGTCGACGTGCAGGAGATCGAGCACCACGAGGCCGAGCCCTCGAAGGACTGACGAGCGCCCGCGTCGTGAGGGCGCCGAGCCGGCGCCCCGAGACCTCAGTCGTCGTCGATGGGGTCGTCTTCGTCGGGCTCCGGCACGTACTGCAGGCCCGACGCGCTGTTGGCCGTGAGGAGCAGCTGCTCGATCCACAGGCGGTTGAGCTTGGGCGGCCGGTTTCCGCTGAACACGAACTGCAGCGGGATCGACTCGTGCATCCAGAGCGTGGTGCGCCCGCTGCCGTTCGCGACCCCGTGCTCCCACGTGAGCGAGAAGCTCTCGGATCGGCGCAGCTTGTTGAGGATCGCGATGCGCAGGTGGGCGAGCGTGCGATCGTCGATCTCGAGTTCGCGCGGTGAGGAATTGTAGATGAGCCGTCCCATGCGCCGACTCTAGTCGGGTTGCGGCGGCATCCAGACGTCTGTCGAGTTCTTGCGTGACCTGCCGTAGCATGGCGCTCATGTCGAGGAGGCTGGCGGATGTCGCGCGCAAGGTCGGTGTCAGCGAGGCCACGGTCAGCCGGGTCCTGAACGGCAAGCCCGGCGTCTCGGCCTCGACGCGCGACGCGGTGCTCACCGCGCTCGACGTGCTCGGCTACGAGCGGCCGACGAAGCTGCGCGGCGAACGGGCCAGGCTCGTGGGCCTCGTGATGCCCGAGTTGCAGAACCCGATCTTCCCCGCACTCGCCGAGTCGATCGGCGGCGGCCTCGCGCAGAACGGGTACACGCCCGTGCTGTGCATCCAGACGGCCGGCGGCATCTCCGAGACCGACTACGTCGAGCTGCTGCTGCACCAGCAGGTCTCGGGCGTGATCTTCGCGGGCGGCGCATACGCGCAGGCCGACGCCAACCACGAGCACTACGAGCGCCTGCGCGAGCTGAAGCTTCCGACGGTGCTCGTGAACGCGCCGGTCGACGGCATCGGCTTCGCCACGGTCTCGTGCGACGACGTCACGTCGATGGAGCAGGCGTTCGGACACCTGCTGCAGCTCGGGCACGAGCGCATCGGCATCCTGCTCGGCCCACGCGACCACATCCCGTCGCGGCGCAAGCACGAGGCCGCGGTGCGCATGGCCGAGCGGCACGGCATCGAGCTCGGCGACGACCGCGTCGTGCACTCCCTGTACTCGCTCGAGTCGGGGCAGACGGCCGCGACCAAGCTCATCGCCGCCGGCGTCACGGGCATCATCTGCGCGAGCGACCCGATGGCGCTCGGCGCCGTGCGCGCGGTGCGCCGGGCCGGGCTGCGCGTGCCAGACGACGTCTCGGTGATCGGCTACGACGACTCGGCCCTGATGAACTGCACCGAGCCGCCGCTCACGACCGTGCGCCAGCCGATCGAGGCGATGGGCAAGATGATCATCGAGCTGCTCATGCGCCAGATGTCGAGCGAGCGAAGCATCGGCGACGAGGTGTTCTTCGCGCCGGAGCTCGTGGTGCGCGCGTCGACGGCGCCCGCGCCGCGCTCGCCGCGCTGACCCGCGCTCGCCCCGCAGGCCGCCTTCGGCGGCGCCCGCTTGCGCGGAATCTGCAAGCGTGATCCGCAATTTCACGCAAGTAGTCGCAAACTTCTGCTGGGTTGTTGAATAGTTGCATCATCCTGTTGCCTTCAATACCTTGACGGACATCGACGCCGTCGTCCTCTTCTGACGTGGCGCCCACCCGCTCGCAGAGGAGACCACCGCGTGACCACGCCACTCACCACCTTCGGCTCGGCGGCCACTGCCCTGCCGACCGATGACGCCCTGTGGTGGCGAAGCGCCGTGATCTACCAGGTCTACGTGCGCAGCTTCGCCGACTCCGACGGCGACGGCACCGGTGACCTCCGCGGCGTGCGCAGCCGGCTCGGCTATCTCAAGGAACTCGGCGTCGACGCGCTCTGGTTCAACCCGTGGTACCCGTCGCCCCTCGCCGACGGCGGCTACGACGTCTCGGACTACCGCGACATCCACCCGACCTTCGGCACGCTCGAGGATGCCGAGCTGCTCATCAGCGAGGCGCTCGCCCTCGGCATCCGCACGATCATCGACATCGTCCCGAACCACATCTCGAGCGAGCATCCCTGGTTCCAGGAGGCCCTCGCGGCCGGGCCCGGCAGCCCCGAGCGCGAGCGCTTCTGGTTCCACCCGGGCAAGGGCGAGCACGGCGACGAGATGCCGACGAGCTGGACCTCGAACTTCCAGGGCGACACGTGGACTCGCACCCAGAACCCCGACGGCACGCCGGGGGAGTGGTACCTGCACCTGTTCACCCCCGAGCAGCCCGACCTGAACTGGAACCACCCCGACGTGCGCGCCGAGCACGAGGACGTGCTGCGGTTCTGGTTCAACCGCGGCGTGGCCGGGGTGCGGATCGACTCCGCCGGCCTGCTCATCAAGGACCCGACCCTGCCCGAGGTGCCTGCGCAGGTCGCACCGGGCCAACACCCCACCGAGGACCGCGACGAGGTGCACGACGTCTACCGTGCGTGGCGGCGCATCGCCGATTCCTACGAGGGCACCCGCGTGCTCGTCGGCGAGGTCTGGGTTCCGGATGCCGCCCGCTTCGCGGCCTACCTCCGCCCCGACGAGATGCACACCGCCTTCAACTTCGACTTCATGACCCGCCCGTGGCAGGCCGACGAACTGCGCGCCTCGATCGACCTCATGCTCGCGGCGCACGCCCCCGTCGGCGCCCCGAGCACCTGGGTGCTCTCGAACCACGACGTGACCCGGCCGGTCACCCGCTACGGCCGCGAGGACTCGAGCTTCGCGTTCGCCAAGAAGCGCTTCGGCACGCCGACCGACACCGAGCTCGGGCGCCGTCGGGCGCGGGCTGCGGCGCTGCTCACGGCCGCCCTGCCCGGCTCGCTCTATCTCTACCAGGGCGACGAACTCGGCCTGCCAGAGGTCGAGCTGCCGCGAGACGTGCTCGAGGACCCCATGCACTTCCGCTCGGGCGGCGTCGACCCCGGGCGTGACGGATGCCGCGTGCCCCTGCCCTGGCGCGGCACCGAGCCCCCGTTCGGATTCAGCCCCGATGCGGGCCGCGCCGGGACGGGCGTCGACGGCACGGTCGCCGCACCGTGGCTGCCGCAGCCCATCGACTGGGCCGCGCTCACCGTGCAGGCTCAGGAGGCCGACCCCGGCTCGATGCTCTGGCTCTACCGGCAGGCCCTGCGCATCCGCAAGCGCGAGCACTCGCTCGGCGACGGACCCATGACCTGGCTGCCGAGTGAACCCGGCGTGCTCGCGTTCAGCCGTGGCGACGACGTCGTGAGCGTCACCAACCTCGGCACCGCCCCGATCGCGCTGCCCGACCACGACCGCATCCTCCTCAGCAGCGCGCCGCTCGTCGGCGGACTGCTGCCCCAAGACTCCACGGCCTGGCTGCACCGAACCGCCTGACCGTCGAGGCCGCGCCTGCACCACATCGCGGCATCCCACACCACACCGCATCACAGCACCGAAAGGACTGGACAATGAAGTCACCGAGAACAGTCGCGATCGCCGGCCTCGCCGCGCTCGCGATGGTGGGCTCGCTCGCCGCCTGCAGCGCGGGCGCCTCGAGCGACAGCGGCAAGACCGAGCTGCGCGTCGCGACGTTCCCGCCCGGGGCCGACGAGGCCGCGTACACAGCCTTCGCCGAGCAGGAGAAGCAGTTCGAGAAGGAGCACGAGGACATCGACATCATCGGTGTCGAGTACGAGTGGGAAGGCCCGACCTTCGCCGTTCAGCTCGCCGGAGGCAGCCTGCCCGACGTGTTCACCGTGCCGTTCACCGACTCGAAGACGCTGCTCGAGAACGGCCAGCTCATGGACGTCACCGACGAGATGGACGAGCTCGGCTACACCGACAAGTTCAACCCGATCATCCTCGACGCCGTCACCGACGGCGACCGCATCTACGGGTTCCCGCGTCAGGCGTACGCGATGGGCCTGCACTACAACCGCACGCTCTTCGAGGAGGCCGGACTCGACCCCGACAACCCCCCGACCACGTGGGACGAGGTGCGCGAGGCCGCGAAGACCATCTCCGAGAAGACCGGCAAGGCCGGCTTCATGGAGATGACCCAGAACAACACCGGCGGCTGGCAGCTCACCGCGGCGAGCGTCGCGCGCGGCGGCAGCATCCAGGAGGACAACGGCGACGGCACCTACACGTCGACCATCGCGAACGACGGCACCAAGTCGGCGCTCGAGTTCCTGCACGACCTGCGCTGGGAGGACAACTCGCTCGGCTCGAACATGCTGCTCGACTGGGGCACCATCAACCAGGAGTTCGCGGCCGGCAACATCGGCATGTACTCGTCGGGCTCCGACGTCTACACCGCGCTCGTGCGCGACTTCTCGCTGAACCCCGACGACTACGGCCTCACGGTCGTGCCCGTCGAGAACGGCGGCGGCACGCTCGGCGGCGGCGACATCGCCGTGGTGAGCCCCACGGTCGACGACGAGACGAAGGCCGCGGCCGTCACCTGGATCGACTGGTACTACATGCAGAAGCTCCTGAACGAGGACGCCGCGGTGCTCGACGCCAAGACGCTCTCCGAGAGCGACCAGGCCGTCGGCACGCCCGTGCTGCCCGTGCTCGACCGCGAGACGTACGAGCAGTCGCTCACCTGGATCGAGCCGTACATCAACGTGCCGCGCGACCAGATGACGCCGTTCATCGAGGGCGTCTGGGACCAGACCCCCGTCGGTGAGCCGAAGAGCAAGACGCAGGAGATCTACGCCCTGCTCGACACCGTCGTGCAGGCCGTGCTCACCGACCAGAACGCCGACATCGACGCCCTCCTCGCGAAGGCCGACGTCGACGCGCAGGCGCTGCTCGACCAGTAGGAACCGCAGGTCTCGATCCGCGCCCAGCGCTCCTCGACCGGCGTTCCCCTCGCCGGTCGAGGAGCGCAGCGTCTCGAGACCCACCACGCCCGCCCACCTCCGTCCCCGATGAAGGATCACCGATGACCCTCACCGCGAAACCGCCGGCGACCACCCCGCCTGCGGGCGATCCAGTGCCGCCCGCGGCATCCGATCGCCCGAAACGCACGCGCAACCTCCGCACCTGGGTGCGCGGCGGCGGACTCTCGACGCTCGTGTTCCTCGCGCCGATGCTCTTCGTCTTCGGGTTCTTCAGCTGGTCGCCGATCGTGCAGTCGGTGATCATGAGCCTGCAGAAGACCAACCTGCTCGACCCGCCGACGTGGGTCGGCCTCGACAACTTCGCCAACGTGCTGAGCGACCCCCTGCTCGGCACCGCGGTCGTCAACACCCTGTACTTCGCCGGGCTCGCGCTGCTCTTCGGGTTCCCGCTGCCGATCATCATGGCCGTGCTGATGAGCGAGGTGCGCCGCGGCAAGGGCTTCTACAGCGCACTGGCCTACCTGCCGGTCGTGATCCCGCCGGTCGTGGCCGTGCTGCTCTGGAAGGTGTTCTTCGACGCCAGCCCGACGGGCCTGTTTAACACGATCCTCGGCTGGGTCGGCATCCCGCCGCAGCCCTGGCTGCAGTCGCCCGCCACGGCGATGCCGTCGCTCGTGCTCGAGGCGACCTGGGCCGCCGCCGGCGGATCGATCATCATCTACCTCGCCGCGCTGCTCAGCGTTCCGCCCGAGCTGTACGACGCGGCCGAGGTCGACGGCGCCTCGATCTGGCGCAAGATCTGGCACGTCACCCTGCCGCAGCTGCGCGGCATCCTCTTCATCATGCTGATCCTGCAGATCATCGGCACGGCGCAGGTGTTCCTCGAGCCCTACCTGTTCACGGGCGGCGGGCCGAACAACGCGACCGTGACGATCCTGCTCCTCATCTACCGCTACGCCTTCCAGAACAGCCTCGGAGGCGACTACGGCGAGGCGACCGCCCTGAGCGTCATGCTCGCCGTCGTGCTGGCCCTGCTCAGCTGGCTGTACTTCAAGCTCACCGAACGTTGGAGCTCCTGATGACCACGACCCAGCCCCAGGTCTTCGAACGGGTCGACGCGCCGCACGCCGCGGAGGGCATCCGCGGCGTCTTCGGCCGGCGCCGCGCCCGGCGCAACGACGAGCAGGGCGACCGAGGCATCGTCTCGGACTCCGAGCGCAAGAAGCGGGGCATCAAGGTCGGCATGTCCGGCGTGCACCTCGTGCTCTTCGTCGGACTCGTCGTGGCCGGCCTCGGACCGCTGCTCTGGCTCGCCAAGGCCGCCGTGACGCCGACGCAGGACACGCTGCGCCAGCCCCTCGCGCTCTGGCCGAACGGCATCGACTGGGCGAACATCCCGCAGGCGTGGAACGACGTGCACATCGACCAGTTCTTCTGGAACACGATCGTCATCGCCGCGGGCTCGTGGGCGTTCCAGCTGGTCGTCGCCACGACCGCCGGATACGCCCTGTCGGTGCTGCGCCCGAAGTACGCGCCGATCCTGAACGGCGCGATCCTCGCGACCATGTTCATCCCGGCCGTCGTGCTGCTCGTGCCGCTCTACCTCACGATCGTCAACCCGCCGCTGCTCGGCGACGTCTCGCTGCTGAACAACTACCTCGCCGTGTGGCTGCCCGCCGCGGCGAACGCGTTCAACATCCTGCTCGTGAAGCGGTTCTTCGACGCCCTGCCCCGCGAGGTGTTCGAGGCCGCGCGCACCGACGGCGCCGGACCGTTCCGGCTGTTCTGGTCGATCGTGCTGCCCATGTCGAAGCCGATCCTCGGGGTCGTGTCGGTGTTCGCGATCATCGCCGCGTGGAAGGACTTCCTCTGGCCGATGCTCGTGCTGCCGAACCCCGCCGTGCAGCCGCTCTCGGTGCGCCTTCCTGCGGTGCAGCAGTCGATCGAGCTCGACGTGTTCCTGGCGGCGCTCGCGATCTCGACGCTCATCCCAGTCGCGCTGTTCCTCGTCTTCCAGGGCGTGTTCCTGCGCTCGGCCGGACTCGGGGGTGCGGTCAAGGGGTGACGGCCCGGGTGACGGATGACGGATGTCGCAGGGCGGGCGTAGGCTGCCCGCCGTGGAGCATCCCCAGGTCGTCGACCCGCGGCATCCGCTCGTCGAACGCGTGCGGGGCCTCTGCCTCGAGCTGCCAGAGGCCGTCGAGGTCGAGGCGTGGGGCCGGCCGACGTTCCGTGCGGCCAAGCCGATCTTCACGTACCTCGGCGCGAGCATGGATCGCCCGTTCTCGATCGTCGTGAAGACCGACCCCGACGAGCACCGCGCGCTCGTGCAAGACGAGCGCTTCTACGGCGTGCCGTACTTCGACCGCAACCACTGGGTCGGCACCGACCTCGACGCCCCGCACACCGACTGGCAGCTGCTGGCCGAGCTCATCGAGACCTCGTACCGTCAGGTCGCGCTCAAGCGGCAACTGACGGCGCTCGACGCGCTGCGGCCGACTGCTGAGCGGTCGCTGTGAACGGTCGGGGCGGCTCGCGCTCGATTGGCGCCCGCGCGAAGTGTGGGATAGAGTAACGGGGTTGCCTGCTGCTGGACACAGCGCAGAGCAGCACCAAACTCAACATACGCGCCCGTAGCTCAACGGATAGAGCATCTGACTACGGATCAGAAGGTTGGGGGTTCGAATCCCTCCGGGCGCACGTGCAATGCACCAGTACTGGTTGAGACAGTGCAGAACGGCTCGCTTCGGCGGGCCGTTCTTCGTTTCCCGGGCGCGTGCGGCTGCGCGACCTGCATGCGGCTGCAAGACGAGCATGCGGCCCCGCGACCTGTGCGCGACCTGCGTGCGGTCGCGCGGCGGTCTCATCCGCCCGATGGGTTCTCGATGGGTGCACCGTCGGCGTCCGTGCCCGTCTCGAGATCGACGTCCTCGGGCTTGGTGGGCGCGTCGGGATCGCGTTCGTCGTCGGGGTCGCCGCCCGAGGCGGTGTCGGTGTCCTGCTCGGGATCCTCCGTGGCGTGGCCGGTCGGTGAACCGTCACCCAGTTGCTCGGTGTACCGCTTGCGCTCATCGGAGATGTTCGTCGAACCGTCGGGCGTGTCCGAGGGCGGGGTGGGGAGATCGGTGTCGCTCATCCTGCGACCGTACGTGGTGCGACGCCCGCGCGTCACGGGCTTGACACGAACGGGCGAGGCCCCCGATCCGCGGATCGGGGGCCTCGTGTCGACGTGCCGTCGGGTCAGCGCGGGTCGGTCCCCGTAGGGCCCGCGTTCTCGGCGACCAGGCGCTGATCGGTCGTGACCGCATCGTCGGTGGAGCCGGCCGTCGCGGCATCCGTCACCACGTCGGCATCGGCGGCTGCGTCGGAGGCGCCGGCCTCGGCCTCGAGCCGCCGGTCGTTGCGCAGCGTGCGCACCGCGAAGGCCACGGCTGCGGCCCAGATCACGACGATGGCGATGAGCACCGAGTTGGTCACGAGCGATGACGCCTCGGCGGTGATGAGGATCGTGCGTGCGTTCGTGAAGACGATGAGCCCGCCGACGAGCGAGCCGAGCAGGCGAGGCGGCAGCTTGCGCACGAGCCAGGCGGCGAGCGGCGCGGCGAGGACGCCGCCGGCGAGGAGCGCGAGCACCCAGCCGAGGTCGAAGCCCTCGGCGCCGAGGCCGATGAAGAAGCCGATGCTCGCGGCCACCGAGACGAGGAACTCGCTCGTGTCGATCGAGCCGATGACCTTGCGGGGCTCGATGCGACCGGAGGCGAGCAGGGCGGGCGTGCCGACCGGGCCCCAGCCGCCGCCGCCGGTGGCGTCGAGGAATCCGCCGACGAGGCCGACCGGTGCGAGGAACCGGAGGCGCAGCGGCTTCGCCGAGTCGACCTTCGGCAGGGCGCGGAACGTGAAGCGCACGAGCAGGTAGGCCCCGAGCGCGAGCAGGATGCCGGCCATGAGCGGCTTCGCGGCATCGGTCGACAGCGACGACAGCACGGTGGCGCCGAGGAACGCGCCGATCGCGCCCGGGATGCCGATGCGGAGCACGACCTTCCAGTCGACGTTGCCGAACCGCCAGTGCGAGGCGCCGGAGGCGAGGGTCGTGCCGATCTCGGCGAGGTGCACCGACGCGCTCGCCGCGGCGGGGTTGGCCCCGATCGCGAGCAGCAGCGTGGTGGACGTGACGCCGTACGCCATGCCGAGCGCGCCGTCGACGAGCTGGGCGGCGAACCCGACGAGCGCCAGGAGTACGAGGGTCTGCATCACGCCTTCTTTCCGAGAGATGGGGACTGGATCATCCGGGAATCTATGAGGGTGCGCGGCGGGCCGACAACCGTCATGTCGAAGCAAGTCCCCACGTGACGCAGCGCGACGTAACACGGGAACACGGTCGTTCTCGATTCGCGACGCGCGTCCCCTCGTGCGTGCGGAGGGGAGTCTCCGCATCCTGTGGATTCGCTGTGCACCGCCTCCATCGACGGCGGCCGGGCTAGGCGGTGCCGGTCTGTCCGGTTACGCTCATGTGCACAGTTGTGGAAGCCGACCGCGAAGGCTCGGAGTATGGCCGCACGGTTCACAGGGGGTCATCGGGTGGCGTCGGCAGTGGCGACCGCCGTCATCGACGAGCGGCCGATGCCCGGCGGGGCGGGCGAAGATGCCCGACGCACCCGTCAGCGAGCCGTGACCGCGCCGTGGCGCCCCGTCGATGGGCACGAGCGGCAGCACGGCCAGGACCGGTCTCCTGTCCAAGACCGACGGGATGCCGCCGCCAAGCGCCGCGAGGCCCGCCGGCGTCTCGACGAGATCCGCGACCACGCCACCGCGGCGGTCATGCGACGTGTGCTCACGACGCTCATCTCGCTCTTCATCGGCATTGCCGTGTTCCAGCTGTTCGCCCCGCGATTCGACGCGCCCGTCGACGCGGCATGGCACGATCGCCACGCCGGCGCGATCCTCATCGGCGTCTGCGCTGCGGTCGGGGTCCTCGTGGCGTTGACGATCGCCTCGGCGTCGCGTGCGGGCGTCGAGCTCATGCACGGACTCGGCATCCGCTCGACGCCGGGCAACCGCGCCGTGCTCGCCGCTGGTTCCTGGTTCGGCGTCGCGGCCCTCGGCGTGCACTTCTCGGCCGCGGCCTTCAATCCGGTGCCCGGCGGGCAGTGGGTGGTCGCCGTCGTGCTCGGCGGCGGGCTCGCCCTCGCGGTCTTCTGCCTGCATCGGGTGGCCGTGCACGATCACGCCTACCGCACCTTCAACCTCGCGGCGCTCACGCTCGCGGCGGGCGCGATCGCGAGCATGAGCTTGACCGGCACCGGCCCGTGGTGGGCGCTGAACTTCAGCACGCTGGGCACGACCGACGACGCGGCGGCCTTCTCGTTCAACGCCGGCGCGGTGCTCTCGGGGCTCGCCATGGTCATGCTGGCCCGCGCGCTGACGAGCGGACTCGCCTCGCCCCGCTTCGGCGCCCCGGCCGGCGGCATCCGTGCGCTGCGCGTCTTCATCGTGCTGCTCGGGCTCTGCCTCGCCGGGGTCGGACTCGTGCCGATCGACACCGCGACCGTCCTGCACAACGGCTTCGCCCTCGGCGCCGCAGTGTGCTTCGCCGTACCGGCCCTCGGCATGCGGCTGCTCGTGCCGGCCGCGCCTCTGCGGCTCATCGTGATGTCGGTCGTCTTCGTCGTGGTCGAGGCGGGCGCGATGGTGCTCTACGACGGACTTCACATCTTCAGCCTCACGGTCTTCGAGATCATCGCGTTCTCGCTCATCTTCATCTGGCTCATCGCCATCACGGTCATGTCGCGCGAGCCGGGCACCATCAGGGCGACGGCGACGGCGACGGATGCCGCGGGCGCGGCGCTCGCGGCCGTGCACGTCGCGCATCGCACCGTCGCCCGTCGCGTGCACGCCGCGATGACCGAGGCGTCAACCGGACCCGCCGGCCCTACCGGGTCGCATCCGTCGCCCGCTCGCGCCTCCGCGCGGCTCGGTGCCCGCGCCGGCGCAGCGCGCCTCGTCGCGCGCGTTCGCGGACCGGATGTCGCGCATGGCGCGCGCAGTGGCGCGCCGCCCGAGGGTGCAGAGTTGGAACCCACCCCGAGTTGAGGAGCTTCAGCGCATGAGCGACACCGGCCGACCCGAACCGATCGAGAACGAAGCCCCCGTCGGCGATGCCGCCGAAGGTGCTCCAGAGCGCGCCGGTGCGCGCGAGGAGGTCATCGAGATCGAACGCCAGGATGCCGCGCGCCGCTACGTCGTGACCGTCGACGGGGCTCAGGCCGGCGTCGCGGTGTTCGTCTCGTCGCCGTCGGCGGTCACGTTCACGCACACCATCGTGGATCCGGCGTTCGGCGGCAGGGGCATCGGAAGCCGCCTCGCGAAGTTCGCCCTCGACGACACCGTGGCCCGTGGCCTCCGGATCGTGCCCCGGTGCCCGTTCATCGCGGAGTACCTGCGCCACCACGCCGAGTACGAGGCATCCGTCGACTGGCCCTGAGCGCGCGTCGACCGGCTCTGAGCGAGTGCGTGCACCGGCTCTGCGGAGCCCTGCTCGACGGGCGCAGGCCGTCACGTCTCGACGGCCCGCGAAGCGGCGGCGAAGTGGCCCTCTTTCGGGGCGATGTGCCCCGGGCGCACGCGGGGATAGCATTCGATCAGCCCAGAGTCGGCCCGAACCGACCGATCCGCCCTGCGTGGTTCGGGGATCAGGAAATGATCCCTTTTCCCTCTGGAAAGCCTCGCCGAGCTCAGTTCGGGTCGCTCGGCTGGGGGAGGCCTCCAGAGAGGCCGCAGTGGGGCGGGAGGTAGGGTTCCCGTCCCACTGTCCCGCACCACGAGCGGGGCGTGCTCGCCTGCTTCAGGCGGCCGTCAGGAGCGGGCTTCGGCCGACTCGCCGACGAGCGGGTCGGCGATCGCGAGCCGCATGCGACGGCAGAGGTCGGTGAGCGCCACGAGCTCCTCGTCGTCGAGGCCGGCCGCGACGTTGCGCTCGATGGCGACCATGTGCTCGAGGGCCACGCGCCGGTAGAGCGCGAAGCCCTCGTCGGTCATGGCCACGATGGTGCCCCGGCCGTCGTCGGGGTCGGGTGACTTGGTCACGATCTCGCGGGCGGCCAGGCGGTCGAGCATGCGGCTCACGCTCGGCTGGCTGATGAGCACGGAGCGGTTGAGGTCCTTCAGGCGCAGGCGGCGGCCGGGCGACCGCGAGATGTTGAAGAGCACGTCGTACTCGTTGAGCGAGATGAGCCCGGTGGGAAAGGTGTCTGCGAGGGCGCGCATCACCGTGACCTGCGCCCGGAAGAGGGATTCCCAGGCTGTGACGGCGATCACTCGGTCGGTCACGCGACTCCTTCGGCTCGATGTTCCGCGACGGAGTCCGCGGCGGCGCGAAGCGGTGATGCGATGCGGCGTCGGGACTCGGTATCCAGAATAGGCAACCGAGTGCTCGAAATGGGTCAGGCCCGGAAATGGATGAGGGCCGGACGTAGAGGCTGACGTCCGACCCTCACCCTTGCACCAAGAGTGTCCTGCAATCACATTCCACACCGACCGCCACAGCAAACAGTCGGTGCACAACGAATATATAACGGATAGGTAACGGGCGCTAGTTATCAATCTGTGATTTTTCGGAAACCTTTTTCCGGGCGCCCGTCGAGCGCCCACCGAGCGCCCACCGAGCGCCCACCGAGCGCCCACCGAGCGCCCGATCGAGGCGCCCAGGCCGCTCGAATGGCGTCGACGGCGAGACCGCGCGCGACGCGCCCACCGCGGGGGTGCGCCTCCCCGAGATCGGCCGGATCGCGCGTCAGTAGAGGTCGGGCGAGGGCGTCGAGGCCTGGCGGATCGACACGTCGGCGTGACGGTCGAAGCGGTAGCCGACGCCGCGCACGGTGCGCACGATGTCCTGGTAGTGCGCGAGCTTGGAGCGCAGGCGACGCACGTGCACGTCGATGGTGCGCTCGCTCGGCACCTCTTCTTCGCCCGCCCAGAGGTTGTCGATGAGCTCGTGGCGGTCGATCGTGCGGCCCTCCCGGAGCACGAGGAACTGCAGCAGCTCGAACTCCTTGTAGGTGAGGCCGGCGGGCTCGCCGTCGAGCAGCACGCGCTTGCGCGAGATGTCGATGATCACCCCGTTGGGGTGGCGGTCGGCATCGGTGCGGGCGTCGCCGGCGTCGCGCTGCTTCGCGAGCGCAGCCGGGTCCTGCAGGGCGAGGCGCACGACGTCGACGTCGCGACCGCCGGCTCCGGCCGGAGCCAGGGCGACCGCCGCGTAGGTCTCGGCCGACGGGGCGATCTCGCCGGTGAGGGCGCGGAGGGCCTCGACGATGCGGTGCAGCGTGGTGCCGTCGACGTCGGCCTTGGTCTCGTCGATGCCGACGTAGAGCACGAAGCCGCGGGCCTCGGTGCCCTCGGGTACGGCGCGAACCCGGGGGGCCCGGTCGGCGAGGGGTGCGGCGGTCGGCGACGGCGCCTGCAGCGGGGCCGCGCTGCGGATCGCGGAGCCGCTGATGCGAGGGGCCGCGGTGCGGTCGATGGTGGTCGTGGTGCGAACGGGAGCGAGAGCGAGCGACATGATGGGTTCCTTGCGTGAAGAAGGTGCAGCGAACACCCCGTATGACGGGGTGGAGCGATGGCCGGAGGGCCGGAGTGCGAACCCGGGTGAACGGGGTTCGGGAGTCGCTGCCGATCGAAGAGGTGATCGGCTACGGCGACTCGGCGGTCAGGTCGCGGTCAGCGGCACATTCGACAACACATGGGCGCACGCGCCGACATCATCATGCCGGTCGTCCTGAGAGCCTCGGGGGCGGTCAGGGTGCGTGCGGTGTCAGTCATGAGCGATAGTCAATCCGACGGGCTCCGATGTGTCAATCCGTGACGGTCGCGTGACGCATCGTGACGGCGCAGACGGTGCAGGCTGCACACCGGCATCCGGGAGGATCAGCCGACCCGACCTCTGCTGCAGAAGAACCTGCGAAATCGAGACCGTAAAAAAAATGATCTACGTCTGAATCTCGGCATGGGGCGAATCAGCCGAAGATCCTTCGGCGAGAGGCCGGGGTGCCGTGGAGCATAGCCTGTGCGTGCGCCAGATGTCACCGAGGAGTCCGACGCCGGGCGCGACGGGCGGTCACGGGTGCACGCGGCGGGTCAGACCGTGCCGTAGAGGCGGTCGCCGGCGTCGCCGAGTCCGGGCACGATGTAGCCGAGCTCGTTGAGGCGCTCGTCGAGGGCGCCGAGCACGATCGTCACGTCGTGGCCCTCGAGTTCCTTCTCGATGAAGGCGAGGCCCTCGGGCGCCGCGAGGATGCAGATGGCCGTGACATCCGTCGCCCCGCGCTTCAGGAGGAACTGGATGGCGGCCGCGAGCGAGCCGCCCGTGGCGAGCATCGGGTCGAGCACGAAGCACTGGCGGTCGGAGAGGTCGTCGGGCAGGCGCTCGGCGTACGTCGTGGGCTCGAGCGTCTCCTCATTGCGGGCCATGCCGAGGAAGCCCACCTCGGCGCTCGGCAGGAGCTTGACCATGCCCTCGAGCATGCCGAGGCCGGCGCGCAGGATCGGCACGATCAGCGGCTTCGGCTCGGCGATGCGCAGGCCCGTGGTCGGCGCCACCGGCGTGACGATGTCGACCGGCTCGACCCGCACCCCGCGCGTGCCCTCGTAGGCGAGGAGGGTCATGAGCTCCTCGACGAGCGACCGGAACACCGGCGACGGGGTGTTCACGTCGCGGAGCACCGTCAGCTTGTGGGTGATGAGCGGGTGGTCGGCAACGTGGACTCGCATAGGCTCGAGTCTAGTTCGCAGCGTCATTGCAGAGGGAGGGCCGATGGAGCAGCCGATCCATCGCGAGTGGATGCGTGCCGCGCTCGCCGAGGCCGCGCTCGCGCCCGCGACGGGCGACGTTCCCGTCGGCGCGATCGTCGTCGACGCCGACGGCCGGATCATCGCCGCCCGGCACAACGAGCGGGAGATCACCGGCGATCCGACCGCGCACGCCGAGGTGCTGGCCCTGCGCGATGCGGCGGCCGTGCACGGCGAGTGGCGGCTCGAGGGCTGCACGCTCGTCGTGACCCTCGAGCCGTGCGTGATGTGCGCGGGCGCGATCCTCGCCGCGCGCGTTCCGACCGTGGTCTTCGGCGCCTGGGACGACAAGGCGGGGGCGGCCGGCTCGCTCTACGACGTGCTGCGCGACCGGCGCCTCAACCATCGCGTCGAGGTCTTCGCCGGCGTCGAGGCGGATGCCGCGGCGAAGGTGCTGCTCGACTTCTTCGGAGATCCGGTCAGGCGTCCCTGAGTCCGGCCGAGAGGCGCCTGAAGTTCTGCGCTGCGAGCGCTGCGGGAGCCGCGGGGCCGTGCGGAGGAGCATCCGACTCGGCCCAGGTCTCGAATGCGACGCGGATCGCGTCGGTCGCCGCTGCGGCGACCAGCCGGGTGGTGACCGCGTCGATCGCGGGCTCCGAGAGCTCGGCGATCACGCCGTGGAGCTTCGCCTCGGACTCGCGGTTCACGCGGTACCAGACGGTCATCAGGGCGGGGTCGTCGACACCCGCCCGGAGGAGGCCCCGCATCCAGTGCGCGCCGTCGGTCTCGTCGGCGGTCGGGGTGAGCGCCTCGACGATCGCGTGCTCGATCGCGGTCAGGGGGTCGAGCGAGCGGTCGGATGCCGCGAGCAGCGCTTGCCACCGGTCGGCGCCGACGGTGAGCAGCGGCGCGACCGCATCCTCCTTCGTGCGGAAGTAGCGGTAGAACGTGCGGAGCGCGACGCCCCCTGCGGCCGCGATCTCCTCGGCGGTGGTGGCGTCGGCCCCGCGGTCGGTGAACAGGCGGGCGGCCGCGTGGGCGAGCTCGAGCTGCGTCGCGGCCTTGCGACGCTCGGTCAGCGTCGGGGGTTTCTCGTCCACCCTCGAAGCGTACGCGATCGGATGCCGCGGTGACGCGTCACGCCGAAGTGGCACAACGTGTCATGCAGGCGTAGCGTGTTGTGAAATCACCATCGGACTCGAAAGGTCGCCAGCAATGAACCGCTACGAAGGTCGCCGCGCACTCGTCACCGGAGGAGGGTCCGGCATCGGCCAGGCCACCGTCCTCCGCATCCTCGCCGAAGGCGGCACGGTCGTCGCCGCCGACGTGAGCGAGGCCGGCCTCGCCGACACCGTTGCGAAGGCCGGTGGCACCGGCACGCGCCTCACCACCGTCGTCGTGAACATCTCCGACGAGACATCCGTTCGCGAGGGCGTGGCCGCGGCCGTCGCCGCGCTCGGCGGACTCGACGTGCTCGTGAACGCCGCCGGCATCCTGCGCTCCTCGCACACCCACGAGACGACCCTCGAGCAGTTCCGGCAGGTCATCGACGTGAACCTCGTCGGCACGTTCCTCATGATCCGCGAGTCGATCCCCGCGCTGCTCGAGGGCAACGGCTCCGCCGTCGTGAACTTCAGCTCCACGTCGGCGGCGTTCGCGCACCCGTACATGTCGGCCTACGCGGCCAGCAAGGGCGGCGTGCAGTCCATGACCCACGCACTCGCGGCCGAGTACGCGAAGCAGGGCATCCGTTTCAACTCGGTGCAGCCGGGCTCGATCTCGTCGGGCATGACCGACGGATCCGGCGAGAGCAAGCAGAGCCAGGGCCCGGGCCTTCCCGCCGACGCCGACTTCGGCCTGTTCATGAAGCTCGCCCCCGCCATCACGCAGGGCTTCGCCGGACCCGAGGCCGTCGCCGGCGTCGTCGCGATGCTCGCGAGCGATGACGGCGCGTTCGTCACGGGCACCGAGGTGCGGATCGACGGCGGCACGCACTTCTGAGCCGGTCGGCGGCGCCTGATCCGGAGGGACGTGCCGGATCAGGCGAACGTCTGATCAGGCGAAGGTCGCCGGCTCAGGACGGATCACGCGATTCCATCCTGATCCGGCGTCCTTCGCCTGAATCGCGTGCGATGCCGTGCGTGCGATGCCTTGCGTGGATGCGTGCGCGCGGGTCAGGCGGCGGCCTCGGCGCGCGACTCGATGCCGTCGAGGTAGTCGCCGAGCAGGGCTGCGGATGCCGCCTCCGCGCGAGGTCCGAGGTGCGCGCGCTCCGCACGCAGCTGTGCGCTGGTGAGCCCGTACGCGGGCAGCTCGTCGCCCCAAGCCGTGAGCCAGTCCTCGTGGATGCGGGCCGTGACCTCGGGGTGGAACTGCACAGCGAGCAGCCACTCGCCCCGGCGGAACGCCTGGTTCGCGTACTGGTCGCTGGAGGCGAGCCGCTCGACGCCCTCTGGCAGGTCGAACGTGTCGCCGTGCCACTGCACGGCCGGCACGCCGGCGAAGTGTCGAACGGGGGAATCGGAACCAGCCGCGGTCGGCGTGACCTCGAGCCAGCCGACCTCCTTGCGCTCGCCGGGGTAGACGTTCGCGCCGAGCGCCGCGGCGAGCATCTGCGCGCCGAGGCAGACGCCGAAGATCGGCGCCTCGGCCTCGATGCGCGTGCGCAGCAGCCGGAGCTCGTCGGCGAGGTAGGGGTAGCGGTCGGTCTCGTAGGCGCCCTCTTCACCGCCGAGCACGACGACGAGGTCGGCGGCCAGCGGATCGAGCGCCGCGACATCCGTCACCGGCGCGTCGATCGTGACGACCTCGTAGCCGTGCGCCTCGAGCGTGGGCCCCAGGTTGCCGAGGCCGATGGCGGAGTCGTGCCGCAGCACGAGGGCGGTGCGTCGGGCGGATGCCGCGGCATCCGTCATTCGAGGCCCTTGATGACGATGGCGTCGGTGGGCGGGGCGACCAGGTTGGGGTCGACCCAGACGTCGGGTTCGATGTAGATGACCCTGGCCGCGGGAACGGCCGTGCGGATGCGCTGCTCGATGACGTTCGTCGCGGCCGCGACCTCGAGCAGCGACTGGTCGGACGCGAAGCCGAGCTTGGCAGCGACGAGCAGCTCGTCGGGGCCGAGGTAGAGGGTCTTCATGTGGATGATGCGCTCGATCTCGGGGCCGGCGGTGATGGCCTGCTCGATCTTGGCGACGTCGTCGTCGGTCGCGCCCTCGCCGACGAGGAGGGACTTCGTCTCGATGCCGAGCACGACGGCCACGACCACGAGGAGCGTGCCGATGAGGAGCGTGCCGATCGCGTCGAACGTCGGGTTGCCGGTGATCACGGTGAGCCCGACGGCGGCGAAGGCGAAGACGAGGCCGATCAGGGCCGCGACGTCTTCGAGGAGCACGACGGGCAGCTCGGGCGCCTTCGCCCGGCGCACGAACTGGACCCAGCTCTGGCGACCGCGCACGTGGTTCGACTCCTTGACCGCGGTGCGCAGCGAGATGGATTCGAGCACGATCGCGATCGTGAGCACCAGCATCGGCAGCCAGGCGTTCTCGAGTTCGTGCGGGTGCGTCAGCTTGTCGATGCCCTCGTAGATCGAGAAGACGCCGCCGACCGAGAAGAGGATGATCGAGACGACGAAGGCATAGACGTAGCGCTCGCGGCCGTAGCCGAACGGGTGCTCCTTGTCGGCTGCCTTCTGCGCCTTGCGCCCGCCGAGCATGAGCAGCAACTGGTTGCCGGAGTCCGCGACCGAGTGGATGCCCTCGGCGAGCATCGATGCCGATCCGGAGAAGAACCATGCGATGAACTTGGTGATGGCGATGCCGAGGTTCGCGAGGAATGCCGCGACGATCGCCTTGCTGCCGCCTGATGCGCTCATGGCCCAATCCTAGGATGGGATGCATGCCTGATCGATCGCCCGTGACGCTGCCCACGATCGCCTTCCTCGGCGCCGGATCCATGGCCAAGGCCGTCCTGCACGGGCTGCTGCAGCCGGGCATCGAGATCGACGGCGGCATCCGCGCCACGAACCGGTCCGCGGCCAACGCGGCCGAGCTCGCGGAGCTCGACGGGGTCACGGCGTACGCCACCGAGACGGATGCCGCGGCCAACCGCACGGCCGTCGCCGGGGCGAAGCTCGTGGTCGTCGCCGTGAAGCCCGCCATGGTGCCCGACCTGCTGCGCGAGATCGCCGATGCGCTCGAGCCCGACGCGGTCGTCGTGTCGGTCGCCGCGGGCGTCACCGTCGCCACCTTCGAGTCGCTGCTGCCGTCGACGGTCGCCGTGATCCGCTCGATGCCGAACACGCCGGCCCTCGTCGGCCGGGCGGTCACCGGGGTCGCCGCGGGCACGCGCTCGAGCGACGACGACCTCGCGCTCGCCGTGACCCTCTTCGAGACCGTCGGCGACGTGATCGTCGTGCCAGAGGAGCAGATCGACGCGCTCTCGACGATCTCGGGCTCCGGCCCCGCCTACGTCTTCTACCTGATCGAGCAGCTCACCGCAGCCGCGGTCGGCAAGGGCTTCACGCCCGAGCAGGCGGCGCTCATGGTGCAGGGCACGTTCCGCGGCGCGAGCGAGCTGCTCGCGGCATCCGACGTCGACCCGACCGAGCTGCGTCGACGCGTCACGAGCCCCAAGGGCACGACCGAGCGGGCCGTCGCCGTGCTCGAGGGCGCCGGGCTCGAGCGCCTCTTCGACGAGGCGACGGATGCCGCGCTCGCTCGCGCCCGCGAGCTGGCGGCCGGGGCGTGAGCGACTCGTCCTCGTCTTCGTCTTCGTCGGTGCCGGTACCGGTCGCGGTCGCGCTCGCGCCGCTCGACTTCAGCGGCGAGCCGCGGTTCGCCTGGCGAGGGGTGATGCTCGACGTCGCACGGCACTTCCGGCCGCTGCCCGACCTGCTCCGCTTCGTCGACCTTCTCGCTGCGCACGGGCTCAACGTGCTGCAGCTGCACCTCACCGACGACCAGGGCTGGCGCTTCGAGGTGCGGGCGTATCCGCGGCTCGCCGAGGTCGGCGGACGCCGTTCGGAGTCCCAGCTCGGTCACGGCCCCGACTCGACGCTCGACGGCGTGCCGCATGAGGGCTCGTACACGCAGCACGACCTGCGCGAGCTCGTCGCGTATGCGGCCGCCCGCGGCATCCGGGTGGTGCCGGAGGTCGACGTGCCGGGGCACGCGAAGGCCGTCCTCGCCGCGTATCCCGAGTTCGGCGTCGGCGACGTCGAGGCCGTGCGGGCGCGCAACCTCGAGCCGTGGACGCGGTACGGCATCAACGACGAGGTGCTGAACGTCGAAGAGTCCACGCTCGCCTTCGTGTTCGAGGTCTTCGACGAGCTGTGCGACGTGTTCGACTCCGACGTTGTCGGGTTCGGCGGCGACGAGGTGCGCAAGCAGCGCTGGGCCGACGACCAGCGCACGCAGGAGCTCATGGCCGAGCGCGGGGTCGCCACCGAGGAGGAGCTCCAGGCGTGGTTCCTCGCGCAGGTCGCCGGGCACCTCGCCGCTCGCGGCCGACGGGTCATCGGGTGGGACGAGATGCTCGAGGGCTCGGGCGGTGGCGTCGGCGCCGGCGCTGGTGCCGGCGGTGCGGATGCCGCGGCATCCGTTCTTCCCGCCGATGCCGTCGTCGCGTCGTGGCGCGGGCCCGTCGGTGCCGAGCTCGGCGCGCGCCTCGGCCACGACGTGGTGCTCTGCCCCGACCTCTGGACCTACTTCGACTACCGGCAGTCGGATGCCGCGGACGAGCCGATCCCGGTCGGCACCGTGCTCTCGCTCGCCGACGTCGCGACGTTCGACCCCGTGCCCGCCGATGCGCCGACCACCCTGCGCGAGCGGGTCGTCGGCGTGCAGGCGAACGTCTGGACCGAGCACCTCGACAGCCGTGAGCGGCTCGACTACGCCGTGTTCCCGCGGCTCGGGGCCTTCGCCGAGGTGGCCTGGAACGGCGGCCCGCTCGACCGGGCCTCGTTCGAGGCCCGCCTGCCGGCCTACCTCGCGTGGCTCGACGAGCAGGGCGTCGACGCCCGCCCGCTCGACGGCCCCCGCCCAGACCAGCAGCGGCCCGGCGTGCCCGGCGCGCCCCGCGACCGGGCGTCGCGCATCGCCGAGCTCGAGGAGCTGACCGCGACCCTGCGCCGTTCCAGCTGACCCGCTTCCGACGTCACGGGCAGTGAGAGTGGTCAGCCTCGGTACCACTCCTCGTCGATCGCCGACAGCCTCGACGGCATCGCCTCGGCGCCGAGGCCGAAGAAGCGCTGGAAGCTCATCATGAGCGGACGCCAGCGACGGGGGTCGACGCGATTCGGGTGCCCCGACATCCGCAGCCGCTCGAGCACGTGCACCCTCGTGACCTCGATCTCGAAGGCGATGACGTCGGCGCTGCCGGGGTCGGTCACGCCGTCGAGCGGATGCATCGCCCGCACGCGGCCCTCGACGTGCACCGGGAACTCGGCGATCCGGGGCGGGGCGACGGTCTCGGATGCGAGCCGGTGCACGCCCGCCGCGCGGAACTTGTCGCGCACGTGCCGATAGCCGGCCGATGCCTTGCGCGCCGAGACCGGATCGCGACCCGTCGTGAGGGCCAGTCGATCGACCGCGTCGACCTCCGACACGGAGGGGAGGTTGATGACGAGCTCGCCGGTGGCGAGGAGGTTGCGGCCGGTCTGGCTCCTGGCCGCGACGCCGACCATCGCCGTCTGGCCGAGCCACCACACCGACGAGTTCGGCGCCAGGTTCGGATGCCCGTCCGCGTCGACGGTCGACAGCAGTGCGACCGGCGTGCCGAAGTAGAGGATCGCCGGTGAGATCGCGACGTGGCGTCGCGCGGATGGAACGAGGGTGCTGACGTCGCCCACGGGGTCCGCCTTCCTGGGTCGGGGTTCCAGCGTCGCGCCTCGGCGCCTCGGCGGCTCGCGGGTTCCGGACCTCGCGTTCCGATCGCCGTCGCCGCCCGCCGCGCCGTTCCGGCCGGGCCCGGCGATCGATCCGTCTCGAAGCGGTGGGTATTTCGTGCCGGATGTCGATTTTCGGAGGGTCTTCTCGTCACCATGGTGTGACGGACCTCGTCACGGACTGCAAGGGCGTAGACCCAAGGAGAGATCATGACCGACACCTACCTGTACCTGATCCACGAACCGGACTGGGATTCCGATGCGTTCCTCGGCGGCGGCACGGGCGTGCCCGGCGGAGAGCCCCACAACAACTTCGCGGAGCACCGCGTGTTCCAGGAGGCCGTCGAACGCCTCGGCGCCCGCATCGTCGGGGCCTCCGCCCTGCAGAACGCACGGCACGGCGGCCGCGTGACGCCCGGCGCGGGCGACCGCGTCGAGACGGACGCGGTCTACTCCGACGGGCCGTACCCCGACACGAGCGAGGTCGTGTCCGGGTACTACGTCGTCGAGACCGACGACGAGTCGCTCGCCCGTCGCATCGCCGCGCTCGTGCCGACCGGCGGCCACATCGAGTGGCGCAAGGTGTTCCCGATCTCGTGACCGATCCGATCGCCGACCTGGGTGAGGACTTCGTCGAAGCCTGGCCGCGGATCGTGCGCGCGTTGGCGGCCTTCACCGGCAGCCTCGACGATGCGCAGGAGTACGCGGCCGAGGCGATCGCACGAGCCGTCGCCCAGGCCGGCGGCGACGGGCGCCCGCTCGGGTCGCTCGCCGCGTGGTGCACCGCCGTCGGCAAGCGGGCGTGGATCGACGACCGGCGGCGTGCGGCCGTCGAGCAGCGGCACGTGCAGAGCCTGGCTGGCGACCTCGCGGGCGCGCTGCGGCAGGGCGTCGCCGACCCGGATGCCTCGTCCGTGACATCCGCTCGCGATCGGCCCGTCGCGGACGCCCTCGACGACCGGGTCGCGCTGCTGTTCGTGGCGTGCGACCCGGCGCTCACCGAGCAGGCGAGGCTCGTGCTCGCGCTGCGGGTGGTGTGCGGGCTCGACGTGCCGCGCATCGCGGCGCACCTCGGCATCCAGCCGTCTGCTGCAGCAGCCCGTCTCACGAGGGCGAAGCGCGCGCTCGCCGAGGCCCGCGGGCGCTTCCACGTGCCGGAGGCGCCCGAGCGCCGCGTGCGGCTGCCCGTCGTGCTCGCGAGCGTGGCCGGCATGTTCACCGTCGCGCACCGCGACGTGCTCGACCCCCGGAGCCCGCTCGACGACCTCGGCCGCCAGGCGCTCTCGATCGCCGACGCGCTCGTCGCCGAGTACCCCGACGACCCCGAGGTGCGCGGGCTCCGCGCCGTGGTGCGACTCGGTCTTGCCCGGCGCCCCGGCCGCCTCGACGCCGACGGCGCCGCGCTGCCGCTCGACGAGGTCGACCGGAGCCGATGGGACCGGCGGCTCGTTGAGGCCGGCCTCGACGACGCGGCGGCTGCGGCCGACCGCGGCGACGGGCGGTTCGTGCTCGAGGCCGCGATCGCCGGCCTGCACACCTCGGCACCGAGCTTCGCCGAGACCGACTGGAACCGCGTCGTCGCTTTCTACGGCGCGCTCGAGCGCGTCTGGGGCTCGCCGTCGGTCACGGCCGGACGCCTCGCCGCCGAGCTGCACCGCAGCCTGCTCGCGCCGGAGTCGGGGGAGCGCACGGCGGCGCTGCGCGGCATCCAGGTCGACCTGCAGGCGCTCGCCGACGGCTCCGCACCGTATGCGGCCCTCGACGCGAGCCTCGCACTCGCGGACCTCGCCTGGCGCACCGGACGACGCGAACAGGCGGCCGCGGAGTACGCGCGCCTCGCGGGCGTCGTGTCGACCGAGCCCGTTCGCCGGTTCTGCCTCGGGCGCGCGGGCGCCGCGCACTGACTGCGGGCTGCGGGGCTGTCGGGCTGTCAGGCGCGTGGTCTCGAGACGCTCCTGCGTCGCTCCTCGACCGACGAGGGGGTCGCTCCTGCGTCGCTACGCGACCGTCGCGCGTTCGAGCAGCACCATCACCTCGAAGTGCGTCGTCTGCGGGAACATGTCGAACACCCGCCCGCGCACCGGCCGCAGCGACGGCATCGCCTCGAGGTCTCGGGCCAGTGACGCGGCGTTGCAGCTCGAGTAGAGCACGTGGCGCACGTCGGATGCCTCGAGCCACCCGCTGAGCTCGCGACCGATGCCGCGGCGCGGCGGGTTCACGATCACGAGGTCGGGGGCCGCCTCGGCGCCGAGGGCGAAGGCCGTCGCGTCACCGGATTCGAACCGCACGCGTGAGAGCGCGGCATCCGTTCGGCTGAGCTCGGCGCTCGCGACCGCCTCGACGCTGGTCTCGATGCCGGTGACGGATGCCGCGGCATCCGCGATGTGCAGCGCGAAGCCGCCCACGCCGGAGTAGAGGTCCCACGCCGAGTCGGGCGCGAGCGCGCGCACCCAGTCGCGGGCCTCGACGTAGAGCGCCTCGGCGATCTCGGTGTTCGTCTGGAAGAAGCTCTGGGGGCGCAGGTGCATCGTCACGTCGCCGAGGCGCATCGGCAGGGTCGAGGCCTCGGTGAAGACGATCTCGTGCTCGCCCTCGAGCACTGCCTTGTGCTCGGGCAGCACGTTCGCCGTGACCACTCGCGCGTTGGGCAGCTCGGCGAGGAGCCACGGCAGGTGCTTGCGGATGCGGCCGACCGGCTCGGTCGAACGCACGACGAAGCGGATCATGAGCTCGCCGTCGGGCGACTCGGTGAGGATCAGGTGCTTCAGCTCGCCGGTGCGGCTCGGCACGTCGTAGGGCGTGAGGCCGGCGCGCGTGATGAACGCGGCGATCACGGGGAACGCCGCCCGGTGACCCGGCGAGCAGATGCCGCAGGCCTCGAGGTCGATGCCGTGGCCGTCGGCGTCGAGGATGCCGATCGTCGGGGCCGCCGTCGTGCCGCCGATCACCATCTTCGCCTTGTTGCGGTAGCCGTCTTCGCGGCTGCCGACGGGCGTCAGCCAGTCGAGGCCGTCGTGGGCGGCGAGCAGCTGCTCTGCATGCCGCTGCTTGCCCGCGAGCTGCGACGGGTACGGCTGCCCCATGAGCGAGCACGAGAGGCAGCGCCCGGCGTCGAAGTAGGAGCAGTCCACGGGTTCCAGCGTAGGCGCGGATACGGTGGTCGGGTGAGCGCCCCCGAAGACCGTCCAACCGCCTCCGCACCCCCGAGCGTGCCCGGTGAGCCCGTGCGGGTCCGCGCGACGAAGTGGCTCGGGCAGCCGCACTGGGAGTTCGACGGCATCCGGCTCGGCGCCGACGCCCACGGCGACTGGGTCGGGTTCCCATCGGGCACGCGATTCGCGCGGCCCGGGAACGCGTTCGTCGCGACCTGGGATTCGGTGTCGCTCTTCCCTCGCGCGGGCTGGGCGGCCGCGTTCAACGCGGACCATCCGCGCGGGCTCGGCATCTACGTCGACCTCGCGACCGTTCCCGAATGGCGAGCGGATGCCTCGGGCGCGACGGTCTCGTACGTCGACCTCGATCTCGACGTCGTCGAACGAGCGGGGGCGCCGGCGTTCATCGACGACGAGGACGAGTTCGCCGAGCACGCGGAGGCCTTCGGCTACCCGGCCGACCTGGTGGCGCGGGTTCGTGCCGACGCCGATGCCGTGCTGCGCGCCGTGCAGCGGCGCGAGCCGCCGTTCGACGGGCCGACCGCCGCGGGGTGGCTCGCGCGGTTGGCGGAGCGGTCGCCGGTCGAGTAGGCGCCCCGGCGCCGTATCGAGACCTGACGCGAGGTCTCGATACGCTCCTTCGTCGCTACTCGACCGGCGGAGCGGTTCGTCGCTCCTCGACCAGCTGCGCACCGGGCTCGAAGCGGTACCCCATGCCGGGCTCGGTGAGGAACAGCCGGGGCTCCGACGGCGTCGGCTCGAGCTTGCGGCGCAGCTGGGCGACGTAGAGACGCAGGTATCCCGAGTCGTTCGCGTGGAACGGCCCCCAGACCTCGCTGAGCAGCATCTGCCGCGTGAGGAGCTTTCCGGGGTTCTTGAGGAACAGCTCGAGCAGGCGCCACTCGGTGGGCGTCAGGCGAACGGATGTCTCCCGCCCCGCGGCATCCGTCGACCTGATCGTCTTCGCCGCGAGATCGACGGTGAGCGGGCCGACCGAGTACTCGGCGGCATCGGTCTCGCCGGTCGTCGACCTGGCACGGGCGCGGATGCGGGCGAGGAGCTCGTCCATCGCGAAGGGCTTCGTGACGTAGTCGTCGGCACCGGCGTCGAGTGCTTCGACCTTCTCGGCTGAGTCGGTGCGGCCCGAGAGCACGAGGATCGGCACCTTCGACCACGCGCGAACCGCCCGGATCACGTCGAGGCCGTCGACCCGAGGCATGCCGAGATCGAGCAGGATCAGGTCGGGATGCGCGTTCGCCGCCAGGTCGATCGCCTCGGCGCCGTCGTGCGCGGCGACGACCTCGTAGCCGCGCGCGACGAGCGTGATGCGCAGGGCCCGCTGCAGCTGGGCGTCGTCGTCGGCGAGGAGGATCCTCATCGCAGCTCCTCGGGGGTCGTGGCGGACGGCGGGGTGGCGGACGGCAGGGTGACGACCATCGTCAGGCCGCCGCCCGGGGTGTCCTCGACCTCCAGTCTGCCGTCCATGCCCTCGACGAATCCCTTCGAGAGCGCGAGGCCCAGGCCGAGGCCGGTGTCGTTGTCGGTGTCGCCGAGGCGCTGGAACGGCGTGAACACCTCGTGGCGGCGCTCGACGGGGATGCCGGGGCCGCGGTCGACGACGCGCAGCTCGGTGCGGCCCTGGAACGAGCTTGCGGCGAGGCGCACACGCTCGCCGTCGGGGCTGTGGCGCACGGCGTTCGCGAGCAGGTTCACCACCACGCGCTGCAGCAGCACGCCGTCGGCGAGCACCGGTTCGAGTTCGTCGGCGAGGTCGAGCTCGACCTCGCCCGGCCCGAGCGCGAGCTCGTCGAGCGCCGGGAAGACCACGTCGGCGATCTCGGTCGGAGCCAGCATCACCGCGAGCGCACCGGCCTGCACCCGGCTGACGTCGAGCAGGTTGGTGACGAGCTCGGCGAGCGCGTCGAGGCTCTCGGAGGCGGTCGCGAGCAGTTCGTCGCGCTCGGCGGCGGGCAGGTCGACCTCGTGGGACCGCAGGGCGCTGATCGCCGCGGACGCCGACGTGAGCGGACGCCGCAGGTCGTGGCCGACGGCGGCGAGCAGGGCCGAGCGCACGCGGTCGGTCTCGGCGAGGGCATCGGCCGCCGAGGCCGCGGTGGCGAGCGCGCCGTGCTCGATCGCGGCATCCATCTGGGTGGCGATGACCTGCAGCAGGCGACGTTCGGATGCCTGGAGGTCGTGGCCGTGCAGCTCGAGCACGCCGCGGGAGCCGATCGGGACCTCGGTCACGCGGTCGTTGCCGGTCGGCTCGCCGTCGGCGACCCTGGCCTCGCCGTCGACGAGTAGGCGCACCCCGGTCAGGCCGAACGCCTCGCGGGTGCGCGTGACCATCGCCTGCAGGGCGTCCTCCCCGCGGAGCACGCTGCCGGCGAGGGTCGCGAGCAGCTGCGACTCGGCCGCCGCGCGACGGGCGATGCGGGTGCGCCGCGCGGCCTGGTCGACGACGTAGCTCACGAGCAGGGCGTTGGCCACGTAGAACACCAGGGCGAGCAGCTGCCGCGGATCGCTGATCGTGAGCGTGTACGTCGGCTGCACGAACAGGAAATTGAGCGTGAGTCCCGAGAGCACGGCCGCGAAGAGGCCCGGCCAGATGCCGCCGATGAGGGCGACGACGATGACGAGCAGCTGGTAGGCCAGCACGTCGCTCGTGATCGACGCCTCGGTGTGGAAGGTCGCGAGCAGCCAGCTCAGCAGCGGGCCGGCGATGAGCGCCACGGCGAAGCCGGTGAGGAGGCGCATGCGGCTGAGCGCGCCGCCGAGCTTCGGAAGCGAGAACCCGGAGCCCGCCGCCGCATGGGTGACGATGTGCACGTCGATGTCGCCGGACTCGCGGATGACGGTCGCGCCGATGCCCGGCCCCGTGAACGCCGCGGCGAGTCTCGACCTGCGGCTGACGCCGAGGACGAGCTGGGTGGCGTTCGCCGCCCGCGCGAATTCGACGAGCGCCCGCGGCACGTCTTCGCCGACGACCTGGTGGAAGGTGCCGCCGAGCTGCTCGACGAGCGTGCGCTGGCGGTCGAGGGCTCCCGGATGCCGCGCCCGCATGCCGTCGGGGTTCGTCACGTGCACGGCGATGAGTTCGCCCCCGGAGGAGCGCGAGGCGATGCGTGCTCCTCGGCGCAGGAGGGTCTCGCCTTCGGGCCCGCCCGTGAGCGTGACGACGACGCGTTCGCGCGCCTCCCACTTGCGCTCGATGCCGTGCTCGACCCGGTAAGCCTTGAGCGCCGAGTCGACCTCGTCGGCGAGCCAGAGCAGCGCGAGCTCGCGCAGGGCGGTCAGGTTGCCCAGTCGGAAGTAGTTCGAGAGCGCGGCGTCGATGCGCTCGGCCGGGTAGACGAGTCCGCCCGCGAGCCGGTCGCGCAGGGCCTGCGGCGCGAGGTCGACGACCTCGATCTGGTCGGCCGCGCGCAGCACGGCGTCGGGGATCGTCTCGCGCTGGGCGACGCCCGTGATCTGCTGCACGACGTCGCCGAGCGACTCGATGTGCTGGGCGTTCACCGTCGAGATGACGTCGATGCCGGCGTCGAGCAGCTCGTCGACGTCCTGCCAGCGCTTGGCGTGGCGCGACCCCGGCGCGTTGGTGTGGGCGAGCTCGTCGACGAGGGCGATCTCGGGCCGGCGGGCGAGCACCGCATCGAGGTCCATCTCGTCGAGGCCCATGCCGCGATGCTCGACCGTGGTGCGCGGCAGCACCTCGAGGCCGCTCACCATCGACGCCGTGGCCTTGCGGCCGTGCGTCTCGACGAAGGCCACGACGACGTCGCGGCCCTCGCCCCTGAGTCGTCGACCCTCTTCGAGCATCGTGTAGGTCTTGCCGACGCCGGGGGCGGCGCCGAGCAGCACCCGAAGCCGCCCCCTCCGCATCGTGGCTACCCCTCCAGCTCGGCGAGGGCGAGGTTCAGCTGCAGCACGTTGACGGTGGGTTCGCCCAGGTACCCGAGATCCCGTGCCTGAATCCTAGACTCCACGAGCTCGCGCACCTCGGATTCGGGGAGCCCGCGCTCGCCGGCGACCCGCGCGACCTGCAGCAGCGCGTACTCGGGGCTGATGTGCGGGTCGAGGCCCGACGCCGAGGCCGTGACGGCGTCGGCCGGGACATCCGACTCGGCGACGCCGTTGAACTCGGCGACCTGCGTCTTGCGCTCCTCGATCGCGGCGATGAGGTCGGCGTTCTCCGGGCCCCAGTTGCTGCCGCTCGAGGCGCCGCCGTCGTAGCCCTCGCCGGCGGCCGACGGCCGAGGCTGGAACCACTCCGGAAGCGGGTTGCCGTCGGCATCCGTGAACGACTGCCCGATCAGGGCGGAGCCGACGACCTGCTCGCCCGACCGGACGAGGGAGCCGTTCGCCTGGGCGGGCAGCACGAGCTGCCCGATGCCGGTGACGACGAGCGTGTAGGCGATGCCGAGCACCGCGGTGAAGACGAGCATCGCGCGAACCGCCACCCAGTGGGTGCGGACCGTGGTGCGAGTGGAGCTCATGGTGTCGTTTCCTTTCGCACCCGGGCCTAGAACCCGGGGATGAGGCTGATGACGAGGTCGATCAGCTTGATGCCGATGAAGGGGGCGATGATGCCGCCGAGGCCGTAGATGAGCAGGTTGCGGCTGAGGATCGCTGATGCGCCGCCGGCCTTGTACTTCACGCCGCGGAGCGCGAGCGGGATCAGGATCACGATGATGATCGCGTTGAAGATGATCGCCGACAGGATCGCCGAGGCGGGGGAGTGGAGCTGCATGACGTTCAGCACCGCGAGCCCGGGGAAGACGCCCGCGAACATCGCCGGGATGATCGCGAAGTACTTCGCGACGTCGTTGGCGATCGAGAACGTGGTGAGCGCGCCGCGCGTGATGAGCAACTGCTTGCCGATGCGCACGATCTCGATGAGCTTCGTCGGGTCGCTGTCGAGGTCGACCATGTTGCCGGCCTCCTTCGCGGCCGACGTGCCCGTGTTCATCGCGACGCCGACATCGGCCTGCGCGAGCGCCGGAGCGTCGTTCGTGCCGTCGCCGGTCATGGCGACGAGGTTGCCGCCCGCCTGCTCGCGCTTGATGAGCGCCATCTTGTCTTCAGGGGTGGCCTCGGCGAGGTAGTCATCGACGCCGGCCTCAGCCGCGATGGCCTTCGCGGTGAGCGGGTTGTCGCCCGTGATCATGACGGTGCGGATGCCCATGGCCCGCAGCTCGGCGAAGCGCTCGGTCAGCCCGTCCTTCACGACGTCCTTCAGGTGCACGACGCCGAGCAGGCGCGCCTCGCCGTTCGCGTCCTTCGCCGCGACGACGAGCGGGGTGCCGCCGCTGTTCGAGATCGCCGCGACGCGCTGCTCGAGCTCGTCGCGGGTGCTCGATGCGATGGTGCCGGATGCCTCGACCCAGGCGATGACCGCCGAGCCTGCGCCCTTGCGGATGCTCGAGCCGTCGGGCCGGTCGAGGCCCGACATGCGGGTCTGGGCCGTGAACGGGACGACCTCGCCGGTGGGGGCGGTGTCGAAGCGCACGCCTCGTTCGGCCGCCAGGTCGACGATCGAGGCTCCCTCGGGGGTGGGGTCGGCGAGCGACGAGAGGGCCGCTGCACGCTCGAGCTCGACGGCGTCGACGCCCGGCATCGGCACGAACTCGCTCGCGCGGCGGTTGCCGTACGTGATGGTGCCGGTCTTGTCGAGGAGCAGCGTCGTGACGTCGCCCGCCGCCTCGACGGCGCGGCCCGACATCGCGAGCACGTTGCGCTGCACGAGGCGATCCATGCCGGCGATGCCGATCGCCGAGAGCAGGGCGCCGATCGTCGTCGGGATGAGGCAGACGAGGAGCGCGATCAGCACCGGGATCGAGACCGGCGTCGCCGCGTACGAGGCGATCGGGTTCAGCGTGAGGGTGACCACCACGAAGACGATCGAGAGGCTCGCGAGCAGGATGTTCAGCGCGATCTCATTCGGGGTCTTCTGGCGCGAGGCGCCCTCGACGAGCGCGATCATGCGGTCGACGAAGGTCTCGCCCGGCTTCGAGGTGATGCGCACGACGATGCGGTCGGAGAGCACTCGGGTGCCGCCGGTGACCGCCGAGCGGTCGCCGCCCGACTCCCGGACGACCGGGGCGGACTCTCCGGTGATCGCCGATTCGTCCACCGAGGCAATGCCGTGGATGATGTCGCCGTCGCCCGGGATCGGCTCGCCCGCCGTCACGACGACGACGTCGCCGAGCCGGAGGTCGCCCGAGGAGACCTCGACGACCGCGGATCGCTCCGCCGCGGCATCCGCGACCTCGTCGTAGGCCGTGACGCGCCGGGCGACGGTCGAGGTGCGGGTCTGGCGCAGGGTGTCGGCCTGGGCCTTGCCGCGGCCCTCCGCCACCGACTCCGCGAGGTTCGCGAAGAGCACGGTGAGCCAGAGCCAGACGGCGATCGCCCAGGTGAAGGAGAGTGGCACGGCCGTGCCGCCCGACGACTCGGGCCCGCCGAGGAAGGGCTCGGCGATCGCGAGCACGGTCGTGAGCGCGGCGCCGACCTCGACGAGGAACATGACGGGGTTGTGCCACATCTGCCTCGGATCGAGCTTGCGGAACGCACCGGGCAGTGCCTGCGCGATCTGCACCGGTCCGAACGCGCTGGTGGAGCGTTTCGAAGGGGAACCCATCTGACGGGGCGTGTGCCCGGTCGCGGGGTGGTCGGTGATGGTGGACATGTGGATCAGTTCAACCCTTCAGCCAGGGGGCCCAGCGTGAGAACGGGGAAGTAGGTGAGCGCGGTCACGATGACCGTGACGCCCACGAGGAGGCCGACGAACTGCGGCCGGTAGGTGGGCAGTGTGCCCGCGGTGGCGGGCACCTTGTCCTGTGCGGCGAGGGAGCCCGCGAGCGCCAGCACGAGCACGATCGGCACGAATCGGCCGAGCAGCATCGCGACGCCGAGCGCCGTGTTGAGCCACGGCGTGTTCGCCGTGAGACCGGCGAACGCCGAACCGTTGTTGTTCGACGCGCTCGTGAACGCGTAGAGCACCTCGCTCATGCCGTGGATGCCGGGGTTCCAGATCGAGACCGACTCGACGTCCTCTCGGATGCCGGGGATCGCGAAGCTGAGGGCGGTGCCCACGAGCACGAGCGTCGGCGTGACGAGGATGTAGAGGCTCGCCAGCTTGATCTCGCGCGGCCCGATCTTCTTGCCGAGGTACTCGGGCGTGCGGCCGACCAGGAGGCCCGCGATGAACACGGCGATGACCGCGAGCACGAGCATGCCGTAGAGGCCCGAACCGACTCCGCCGGGGGCGACCTCGCCGAGCATCATGTTCAGCATCGGCATCATGCCGCCGAGGGCGGTGAACGAGTCGTGCATCGAGTTCACGGCGCCGGTCGACGTGAGCGTCGACGTGGTGCCGAAGAGCGCCGAACCGAAGATGCCGAAGCGCGCCTCCTTGCCCTCGAGTGCGCCACCGGCGAGCTCGGGTGCCGTGCCATTGCCACCGGCCTCGAGCGCACTCAGCGTGACGAGGGAGATGACGAAGAGCGTCGCCATGACCGCGAGGATCGCGTAGCCCTGCTTGTTGGAGCCGACCATCTTGCCGAAGGTGCGGGGCAGGGCGAACGGGATCGCGAGCATGAGCACGTTCTGGAAGAGGCTCGTCCACGCACTGGGGTTCTCGAACGGGTGGGCCGAATTCACGTTGAAGAAGCCGCCGCCGTTGGTGCCGAGTTCCTTGATGACCTCCTGCGAAGCCACCGGGCCACCCGGCAGGTTCTGCGTGTTGCCGGCGAGGGTCGTGATCTCGGTGAAGCCGTTGAAGTTCTGCACGACGCCGCCGATGATCAGCACGATCGCCCCGATGATCGAGAGCGGGAGCAGCAGGCGGAAGGCGCCTCGGAACAGGTCGACCCAGAAGTTGCCGATCGTGCCCGAGTTGCGACGGGCGAATCCACGCACGAGCGCCACGGCCACGGCGATGCCGACGGCCGCCGAGACGAAGTTCTGCACGGCGAGGCCGGCAAGCTGCACGGTGTACCCCATGGTGAGCTCGGGGGAGTACGACTGCCAGTTCGTGTTCGCCACGAAGGATGCCGCCGTGTTGAACGACAGCCCCTCCGGCACGGCCGGCAGACCGAGCGAGTACGGCAGCACCGCCTGCGCGCGCTGCAGCACGTAGACGAACAGCACGCCGACGACCGAGACCGCGAGCACGCCGCGCAGGTAGGCCGGCCACGACTGCTCCGAGCGCGGGTCGACGCCGATGAGGCGGTAGAGCCCGCGTTCGAAGCGCCAGTCGCGGTCGCTCGTGTAGATGCGCGCCATGTAGTCGCCGAGCGGGCGGTAGAGCAGCGCGAGGATCAGGGCGAGGGTGGCCGCCTGAACGACGGCGAGGACCACGGCCATCAGAACTGCTCGGGCTTCACGAGGGCGTACACGAGGTACACCACGGCGGCGACGCCCAACGCGGCGGCGAGGAGTTCGAAGAAGATCACAGCTTCTCCACTCCCCTGGCGATGAGGCCGACGAGGGCGAACACGGCGAGGATGCCGAGAAGGTAGACGACGTCGAGCACGAGGACTCCAGATTCGGAGGGGCGCGAGCCGCGGACGCGGCAGGCGGGCAGCGGATCAGCTGCACCCCTGAGACAACACCCGGGCGGATGCCCCGGCGCCGATCCTCACGGACCCCTAACGCCCCTGCGCGCGATCCGAATGCGCCGCTCACGGTGACTCTGGCCGGCATCCTCGGCGCGTCCGCCGCATCCGTCGGAATGCCGCTCTCGCAGCCCGGTAGCGTTCTCACCATGAGCGCGTGGGAGACGATCGGGGCGATCGCCGAGGTCATCGGATGGGTCGGCCTCGCCGTCGGCCTCGGATGCCTGCTGCTGGTGCTGCTCATCCGCATCGCCGACGGACGCTGGTTGCCGACCGAGGCGGTCATCGCCGACGAGACGGGCGGCAGCGTCGTGCGCTGGTTCGCCGAGGGCGAGTTCCACTCTCGCCGGCTGAGCGCCGACGAGCGGCACCACGTCGCGAACCCGCAGGAGGAGCCGGCGTTCTACCGCGAACGCGAGCCCGAGCACCTTCGGCTGCACGAACCGCCGGCGGGGCGCCGCGTGCTGCGGCTGCTCGGCCTCGTGTTCCTGGCGCTCGCCGTGGTCGCGGGCGTCATCGGCGTCATCGCGATGCTCGTCGCCTGACCGCCCGCGGCATCCGCCCTACTCGAGCGCGGCGAACTTCTCGATGTCGCCCTCGGTGCCCGAGACGATGATGAGGTCGTGGTTCGAGACCACGGTCTGCTCGGTCGCGTAGGTGAACGGCTTGCCCGGGCTCTTCACGCCCACCACGGTCACGCGGTGCTTCGAGCGCACGCCCGACTCGGTGAGGTTCTTGCCGCGGATCGGCTTCGGCGGGTACATCTTCACGAGGGCGAAGTCGTCGTCGAACTCGATGAAGTCGAGCATGCGGCCCGACACGAGATGCGCGGTGCGCTCGCCGGCCTCGCGCTCGGGGTAGATCACGTGGTTCGCGCCGATGCGCTCGAGGATCTTGCCGTGCGAGGCCGAGATCGCCTTCGACCAGATCTGCGGGATCTTCAGGTCGACGAGGTTCGCGGTGATGAGCACCGAGGCCTCGATCGACGAGCCGACGGCGCAGACCGCGATCGAGAAGTCCTGCGCGCCGATCTGGCGGAGGGCGTCGATCGACTTCGCGTCGGCGACCACGGCGTGCGTGACCCGCTCTGACCACTTCTGCACGAGGGCCTCGCTCTCGTCGACGGCGAGCACCTCGCGCCCGAGGCGATCGAGCTGGCCGGCGGTGGCGGCGCCGAACCGGCCGAGGCCGATCACGAGCACCGGGGCGTCGTGCTTGATGCGATCAACCAACGATGGGCCTCTCTTCGGGACGCTTGAACAGCTGCCGTCGCTGGCTCGCTGCGAGGGCCGCTGCGAGAGTCACTGTACCAACGCGGCCCATGAACATCGTGGCCGCCATGACGTAGACGCCCGACGGCGGCAGGTCGGCGGTGAGGCCGGTCGACAGGCCGCAGGTGGCGAACGCGGAGATGACGTCGAAGAGCACGTTCTCGAACGGCGCCTTCGTGATCTGCAGGATGATGATCGACGCCGCGGCGACGATCGTCGCGCCCCACAGCACGACGCTGACCGAGAGCCGAAGCATGTCGCGCGGGATGCGGCGGCCGAACGCCTCCATCGAGGGCGCGCCGCGGGCCTCTGCGACCGCGGCGAGGAACAGCACGGCGAGCGTGGTGACCTTGATGCCGCCGGCCGTCGAAGCCGAGCCGCCGCCGATGAACATGAGCATGCTGCTGACGAGCTGGCTCGAGCCGTAGAGGTCGTGCATGTTGACGGTCGCGAACCCGCCCGACCTCGTCATCGCCGACATGAAGAACGACTGGAAGACCGTCGCGCCGGCGTCGAGCTGTCCGTACGTGCGGGGGTTCGCGTGCTCGAGGAGCACGAACATGCCGGCGCCGAGCACGAAGAGGATCATGGTCGTGGTGAGCGTCAGCTTCACGTGCAGGCTCCACCGGCGGGGCATGCGCCAGTAGCGGGCCAGGGCGAAGATCACCGGGAATCCGAGGCTGCCGAGGAACACGCCGGCCATGAGCAGCGTCTGCATCCAGTAGTCGTGCTCGAAGGGCGCGAGGCCGCCGGGGTTCGGGTTGAACCCGGTGTTCGTGAACGCCATGGCCGAGTAGTAGAAGCTGTACCAGACCGAGTGGAACGCGTCGTATCCCGCGGCGAGCATGCTGGGGATCATGGCGATCGCGATGGTCACCTCGATGACCAGCGCGCTGATCGCGACGGTCACGAGCAGCCCGCCGACCTCGCCGAGCTTCACCGCCTGACGTTCGGAGACGGGACCGACGTGGATGCGCGACGGATTCGAGTCGCTCGCCGCCATGAGCTTCGAGCGCAGGCCCAGGCGGCGCGAGATCACGAGGCCGAGGATCGACGCGAGCGTGAGCACCCCGACACCGCCGATGTTGACGCCGATGAAGACCAGCAGGTTGCCGAACGGCGACCAGTACGTGGCCATGTCGACCGTCGCGAGGCCGGTCACGCAGATCACCGACACGGCCGTGAAGAGCGCATCGTGCAGCGGCGCGCCGGATCCCTCGCCCGCGCGCGCGATCGGCAGTGAGAAGAGCAGGGTGAAGATGAGGATCAGGCCCGCGAAGATCACGATCGCGAACCGGGAGGGGGAGCTCTTGACGAAGGCGTCGACCGCGTCACGCAGGCGCCCCAGCCATGACCGTTGGTCGAACCGACCGCCGCGGCCCATCGGCTGAACGCGCATCGACCCCCCTCAGTGCCGTCGTCGGAATGCGTGAGTCATGGTACTCCCCGCCCGGAATGACTAGCCTTGCAGCATGGCGGACATCTTCGACGTGGTGGCAGATGCGACCCGACGCGACATCCTTGCGGTCCTGCTCGAGCGCGAGACGACCGCACCCGAGTCGAACGGCGAGATCAGCGTCTCCGAGATCGTCGCCTCGCTCGGGCTCAGCCAGCCGACGGTCTCGAAGCACCTCAAGGTGCTGCGCGAAGCCGGCCTCGTGAGCGTGCGCGAAGAGGGCCAGCACCGCTACTACCGCCTCGACCGCGGTCCGCTCGAAACGCTCGAGGACTGGCTGATCCCCTTCGTGTCATCGGATGCCGCGGCCGACGCCGCGACGCTCGCGGGCGCCGAGGCCTTCGACTCCGAAGACCTCCGGGCCGAGCAGCTCGCGTTCGCCTCGCGCCTCGGCAAGGCGTTCGCCGAGACGGCGCACCAGGTCAGCGCGGTCGTCTCGCCGAACAAGCGCAAGTAGCGCCGACCGTCGGCTGCGTCAGCGCAGCCGCTTGATCATCTCGAGCTCGAGGCCGCCGGGCTCGAGGTCGTACGCGCGCGAGTGCCCGGTCAGGCTGAATCCGAGCTTCTCGTAGAACGCGATCGCCCTCTGATTCGACTCGTGCACCTCGAGCCGCAGCGCGTCGCCGAACTCGAGCGCCCACTCCTCGACGGCCTCGAGCAGCCGGCGCGAGACCCCGCGGGAGTCGCCGCGGTAGGCCGGGCTCACGTAGACGCCGACGAGCATGGGGCCGGATGCGGCATCCGGGATGTAGCCGCCCATGTGGCCCACCCAGCGGTCGCGGTCGATCGCGACGACCGAGGTCTGACCAGGGGTCGTGCCTCGTGCGCCGCGCAGGCGCCAGACCGATTCGCCGAGCGATTCAGCGTGCTCGAGGGTCTCGCCGAAGGCGATCGGCGTGTCGCGCAGCATCTCGAGCCGGAGCTCTCGGACCTGCTGCCAGTCCTCTTCACGAGTGGTGCGGATGGTGGGCTCACGACGGGGCATCACACGACGCTAACGCACCGTGATCGGGGGCGCGGCTCGAATCGGCTAGACTATCCCGAGGCTTTCTGCCTGCGGCTGCGACTCGCGCGGCCGACTCGATCTTTTCTGTGAGGTTCTGATGGGTTCCGTCATCAAGAAGCGCCGCAAGCGTATGGCGAAGAAGAAGCACCGCAAGCTGCTTCGCAAGACGCGCCACCAGCGTCGCAACAAGAAGTAGTCCGCTGCTTCACCGCTGAGAGCGTCAGGCCCACGGCCTGGCGCTTTTCGCTGTACCCGGGCATCGGCAACCCGGATGCCGGTTCCGTAGGCTTGAGGGCATGACCCGCGACATCCGCCTCACCCTCATCGGCAAGCCCGGCTGCCACCTCTGCGACGATGCGCGCGAGGTCGTGCTGGCCGTGATCGCCGAGATCGAGGCGACGGATGCCGCGGGGTCCCCGCCGGTGCTCGACGAGCTCTCGATCCTCGACGACCCGGCACTCGCCGAACGGTACGCCGAGGAGATCCCGGTGCTGCTCGTCGACGGCGAGATGCACGCGTACTGGCGCGTCGATCCGGTGCGCCTGAAGGCGAAGCTGCTCGCCGGCTGATCGGCGCGCGATCGCGCCCGACACCGGTCGTCCGAGCGTTCCCTGCGCGTTCGCGCGCGCACACTTGTCTTTCCCGAACCCGCATGAAACGGTGGGATCAGCGCCGCCGGGGGGTGGCGCGTTCGCATGCGGGGAAAGGCGATTCATGGGCGACGTTCTGCCAGGGGGAGTCCTTCCGATTCCCGACCAGGTCCACACCGGGCCCATGGTCATGGACGCGAAGAAGATGGAGGAGAAGCTTCCTCCGATCGAGATGAAGCGGCCCCCGAAGCAGGCGCCCAACGTGCTGCTCGTGCTCCTCGACGACGTGGGCTTCGGCGCCTCGAGCGCCTTCGGCGGACCGGTGCCCATGCCGACCGCCGAGCGCCTCGCCGGCGGCGGACTGCGCTACAGCCGGTTCCACACGACGGCGATCTGCTCGCCGACGCGCGCCGCGATGCTCTCGGGCCGCAACCACCACCAGGTGGGCATGGGCCAGATCACCGAGACCGCGACCCCGTCGCCCGGCTACCGGTCGACTAGGCCCAACTCTTGCGTTCCGCTGCCCGAGATCCTGCGGCAGTCGGGCTACAACACGGCGCAGTTCGGCAAATGCCACGAGGTGCCCGTGTGGGAGAGCGGCCCGACCGGCCCGTTCGACCACTGGCCGGCGTTCAGCGGCTTCGAGAAGTTCTACGGCTTCATCGGCGGCGAGACCAACCAGTGGACGCCGGCGCTCATCGACGGCGTCGGGTTCATCGAGCCGCCGACCGACCCCGACTACCACCTCATGCCCGACCTGGCCGACAAGACGATCCAGTACATCAACCAGCAGAAGGCGCTCACGCCCGACAAGCCCTTCTTCGTCTACTTCGCGCCCGGCGCGACCCACGCCCCGCACCACGTGCCGAAGGAATGGATCGCCAAGCACGAGGGCAAGTACGACCAGGGCTGGGACAAGCTGCGCGAGGAGACGTTCGACCGCCAGAAGGCGCTCGGCGTGATCCCCGAAGACGCCGTGCTCACCGAGCGGTCGGAGGGCATCCCCGCGTGGGAGGACACCGACGAGGCCATGCGGCCGATCCTCGCCCACCAGATGGAGGTCTACGGCGCGTTCCTCGAGTACGCCGACCACCACACCGGTCGCGTGATCGACGCGCTCGAGGCCCTCGACATCCTCGACGACACGCTCGTGCTCTACATCATCGGCGACAACGGCGCCTCGGCCGAGGGCGGCCTCAACGGCGCGTTCATGCTCTCGACGGCGGCCAACGGCGGCGCCGAGTACGAGACGCCCGAGTTCTGGGCCGAGAACCTCGACAAGATCGGCGGGCCCGAGGCGTACAACCACTACGCGGTGGGCTGGGCGCACGCGATGTGCACGCCGTACCAGTGGACCAAGCAGGTCGCGTCGCACTACGGCGGAACGCGCAACGGCACGATCCTGCACTGGCCGTCGAATGTGAAGGCCCAGGGGGAGGTGCGCAACCAATGGCACCACGTCATCGACATCGCGCCCACGATCCTCGACCTCGCCGGGCTCGCGCAGCCGCACACCGTGAACGGCGTCACGCAGGTGCCGATGCACGGGGTCTCGATGGCGTACTCGTTCGACGACGCCTCCGCCGACGAACGGCACACCACCCAGTACTTCGAGATCATGGGCAACCGCGGCATCTACCACCGGGGCTGGACGGCCCAGACGCGCCACCGCACGCCGTGGGACGTCGTGGGCGCGGCCCCCGACTTCTCCGACGACGTCTGGGAGCTCTACGACACCACCGTCGACTGGACCCAGTCGAGCAACCTCGCGAAGCAGAACCCCGAGAAGCTCGCCGAACTGCAGCAGCTGTTCCTCATCGAGGCGACGCGCTACAACGTCATCCCCCTCGACGACCGGGCGGCGCAGCGCATGAACCCCGAGTTCGCCGGCCGGCCCACGATCGTGCAGGGCGAGACCCTGCGTCTCTACGAGGGCATGACGCGCCTCAACGAGAACGTCGCGATCAACGTGAAGAACCGGTCGTGGTCGGTGACGGCCGAGGTGGTCGTGCCCGACGACGGCTCGATAGACGGCGCGATCGTCGCCCAGGGCGGTCGCACCGGCGGCTGGTCGTTCTTCGCCGAGGGCGGCAAGCTCGGGTTCCACTACAACTTCTGCGGACTCCTCCGGTCGACGGCGCTCTCCGACGCGCAGATCGGCGCGGGCACGCACCAGGTGCGCGCCGAGTTCGCCTACGACGGCGGCGGCATCGGCCGAGGCGGCACCGTGACGCTCTTCATCGACGGCGCGACATCCGGAACCCCCGCGACCGTGAAGCGCACGCATCCGATGTACTTCTCGTTCGACGAGGGACTCGACGTCGGCATCGACACCGGCATGCCCGCGTACGAGGGCTACGCGACCGAGCAGGGCCGGTTCACCGGCACGATCGACTGGGCGCAGATCGATCTCGGCACCGACGACCACGGCCACCTCATCGATCCCGAGGAATGGCTGCAGGCGGCGATGCGACACCAGTAGGAGGGCGGATGCCGCGTGGCGCTGCCCGAACCACGCGGGACCGTTGCTCCGGGCACGATGATGGCGGGGGGCCCGCCGCGAGGGGAAGCGAAGACGCATATGGCGAAGAACGAGGACATCCAGCGGGGGGCACTGCCGATCCCCGATCTCGCGTACACGGGAACGGTCACGTACGACGCGACCGACCCCGACACGCACTACCCGCCGATCGAGCGGCTGCTGCCGCCCGAGGGGGCGCCGAACGTGCTCGTCGTGCTCATCGACGACACCGGCTTCGGGGCGTCGAGCGCCTTCGGCGGCCCGGTGCAGACGCCGAACTTCGAGCGCGTGGCCGCGGCGGGCCTCAAGTACACCCGCTTCCACACGACGGCGCTGTGCTCGCCGACCCGCGCGGCGCTCCTCGCCGGGCGCAACCACCACACCGTGGGCATGGGTGGCATCACCGAGATCGCCACGAGCGCGCCCGGCTACAGCTCGGTGCGACCGAACAACTGCGCACCGCTGCCCGAGACACTGAAGCTCAACGGCTACAACACCGCCCAGTTCGGCAAGTGCCACGAGGTCCCCGTCTGGGAGGCGAGCGCGGTCGGCCCGTTCGACCACTGGCCCCACCCCGGTGGCGGGTTCGAGTACTTCTACGGCTTCCTCGGCGGCGAGACGAACCAGTGGTACCCCGCCATCTACGAGAACACCTCGCCGGTCGAGCCGTGGGGCACGCCCGAGGAGGGCTACCACTTCATGGCCGACATGACCGACAAGGCCATCGACTGGACCCGTCAGCAGAAGTCGCTGGCTCCCGACAAGCCGTTCTTCACCTATTTCGCGCCCGGGGCGACGCACGCACCGCACCATGTGCCGAAGGAATGGGCCGACAAGTACAAGGGCAAGTTCGACCAGGGCTGGGACGAGGTGCGCAAGGAGACCTTCGCCCGCCAGCTCGAGCTCGGCGTCATCCCCGCCGATGCCGTGCTCACCGAGCGCAGCCCGGGCATCCCGTCGTGGGACGAGATGAGCGACACCATCAAGCCGGCGCTCGCGCGGCAGATGGAGGTGTACGCCGGCTTCCTCGCCTACGCCGACCACTACGTCGGCAAGTTGCTCGACGCCTACGAGGAGCTCGGCATCCTCGACGACACGCTCGTCTACGTCATCATCGGCGACAACGGCGCCTCCGCCGAGGGGTCCATGCACGGCACGACCAACGAGGGCTTCACGATCAACCACATGAACGAGATCGAGACCGAGGAGTACGTCGCCGCGCACATCGACGACATCGGCACGCCGAACTCGTACAACCACTACGCGGTGGGCTGGGCGCACGCCATGGACACCCCGTACCAGTGGACCAAGCAGGTCGCCTCGCACTGGGGCGGCACCCGCAACGGCACGATCGTCAGCTGGCCGAACGGCGGGGTGGAGCAGGGCGGCATCCGCAACCAGTTCAGCCACGTGATCGACGTGGCCCCGACGGTGCTCGAGGCCGCGGGCATCCCCGAGCCGTCGACGGTGAACGGCGTGACCCAGCGTCCGTACGAGGGCACGGCGATGAACTACACGTTCGCCGAGGGGCGGGCGGATGCCGACGAGCGGCACACGACGCAGTACTTCGAGATGCTCGGCAACCGCGCGATCTTCCACAAGGGCTGGACGGCCGTCGCCAAGCACAAGGATCCGTGGCTGGCCTCCAGCCACGGCCTCGACGACGACGTCTGGGAGCTCTACAACGTCGAGGAGGACTGGACCCAGGCCAACGACCTCGCCGCGCAGGAGCCCGAGAAGCTTGCGCACCTGCAGCAGCTGTTCCTCATCCAGGCTGCGCGATTCAACGTGCTGCCCATGGACATCCGCTCGGCCGAGCGCATGAACCCCGAGATCGCCGGGCGACCCGAGCTCGTCGTCGGCACGTCGCAGAAGTTCTACCCGGGCATGCGGCGGCTGAGCGAGAACACGACGATCAACATCAAGAACAAGTCGTTCACCGTGACGGCGCAGGCCGAGGTGCCCGACGCGGGCGCCGACGGCGTCATCCTCGCCCAGGGCGGCGCCTACGGCGGCTGGTCGTTCTACGCGGTCGGCGGCAAGCTCGCGTTCGCCTACAACCTGCTCGGCATCACCACCGACATCGTTCGATCCGATGCCGACGTGCCGGCGGGCGCCCAGGAGCTGCGCGCCCACTTCGCCTACGACGGCGGCGGCGTTGCGAAGGGCGGCACCGTCACGCTGTTCGCCGGCGACGACAAGCTCGGCGAGGGCCGCGTGGAGCGCACGATCCCGTACCAGTTCAGCTTCGACGAGACCGTCGACGTCGGTGCCGACCTCGCCTCGCCGGTGTCGAGCGACTACGCGGCCACCGGCAACGAGTTCACGGGAACGCTGAGCTGGGTGCGCATCGACCTCGGCGACGACGACCACTCGCACCTCATCGACGACGAGCACAAGCTCGCCGTCGCCATGCTGAAGCAGTAGGAGGACGCTCATGACCGACCTCGACTCGTGGCGCGACACCGACACCCGTGCGGCGATCATCGAGTTCGTCGAGCGCGTGAGCGGCGATGGGCCCGGGGCCGTGCCCGAGTCCGAGCGCATCGCCGTGTTCGACAACGACGGCACCCTCTGGACCGAGAAGCCCATGCCGACGCAACTGGTCTACGTCGTGGAGCAGTGGCGCAAGCAGGCCGAGGCCGATCCGTCGCTCGCCGACCGGCAGCCGTACAAGGCGGCCGCGACCGGCGACCTCGCCTGGCTCGGCGGCGCGATCGACAAGCACTACGAGGGCGACGACAGCGACCTCAAGGTGCTCATCGGCGCGCTCGTCGGCGTCACCGCCGGCATGAGCGTCGACGACTACGCGGCATCCGTCGCCGACTTCTACGAGAACGCGAAGCACCTCACACTCGGCACGCCGTACGCGGATGCCGTCTACCGTCCGATGGTCGAGCTGCTCCGCTACCTCGAGGCGCACGGGTTCACCGTGTACATCGTGTCGGGCGGCGAACGCGACTTCATGCGGCCCATGACGCAGGAGTACTACGGCATCCCGCCGGAGCACGTCGTCGGGTCGGCGCTCGGACTCGCCTACGACGAGGACTCGCACGAGGTGCGATACGCCGCCGGCCTCGACTTCTTCGACGACGGCCCCCAGAAGCCGGTCCGCATCTGGAGTCGCATCGGCCGGCGTCCGCTCATCGCGGGCGGCAACTCGAACGGCGACATGCAGATGCTCGACTTCACCCGCAAGGGAGACGGCCTGGCGCTGCTCGTGCACCACGACGACGACACCGGCCGGGGCGACCCGCCCTACGACAAGGGGGCGGATGCCGCGCTCGCCGCGGCCGATGAGCGCGGGTACACCGTGGTGAGCGTCAGGGACGACTGGGCTGGCGTGTTCGTGGATCCGGCAGCGGGGTGACGAGCGCGGCGCCGCCGGCGGCGAGGCGTCGGATCCTGCTGCCGACGCTTCGCGGCTACCAGCGCGCGTGGCTCGGCCGCGACATCCTCGCGGGCCTCTCCGCCGGCGCGGTCGTCGTCCCGCAGGCCATGGCCTACGCGACGATCGCGAACCTGCCCGTGCAGGCGGGCCTCTACACGTGCATGGTCCCGATGCTGGTGTACGCGCTCCTCGGCGGCTCCCGGGCGATGAGCGTCTCGACGACGTCGACGATCGCGACCCTCACGGCGACGACGTTCGTGAGCGCCGGCGTCACGGTCTCGAGCAACGACATCCCGCGCGACCTGATCACGCTCACGCTCCTCGTCGGCCTGATCCTGCTCGTCGCGCGCCTCCTCCGGCTCGGCGCGCTCGTGGAGATCATCAACCGGCCCACCGTGGTCGGAATCCAGATCGGCGTCGGCGCGACCGTCGCGGTCGGGCAGCTTCCGAAGCTCCTCGGTGAGACCGAGGATCCGACCGGCCACGGGTTCGTGCACTCGTTCAACGCGGTGCTCGACGCCCTGGGCAGCGCCAACATCGCGACCGTCCTGCTGTCGGCGGCATCGGTCGCCACGCTCTTCCTCTTCAAGCGGTTCCTGCCGCGCGTGCCGGCGCCCTTGATCGTGGTCGGGGCGGGCATCGTGCTCGCGGCGGTCGGCGTGCTGCAGCCGGCCGGCGTCGAGCTGATCGCGCCGGTGCCGCAGGGATTCCCCGTGCCCGGGCTGCCCAGCTTCGAGCACGTCGCGGCGCTGCTGCCGGGCGCGGCGGCGATCGCCGTCATGGCGTTCCTGGAGTCGGAGGCGGTCGCACGCGGCATCCGCAAGCCGGGCGAACCGGCCATCGACAGCAACCAGGAGCTCTTCGCGACCTCGGCGGCGAACGTCGTCGGGTCGTTCTTCTCGACCCTGCCCGCCGCCGGCGGCTTCTCCCAGAGCGCGGTCAACCAGAACGCCGGTGCCCGATCGCAGATCGCGGCGATCACGACCGTGGTGCTCGCGCTGCTCGTGGGGCTGTTCCTCGGCCCGGTGCTGTCGCTGCTCCCGCAAGCGACGCTGGCCGCGCTCGTGTTCGTCGCCGTCTTCGGGCTCATCGACATCCGGGCGCTCGTGATGATGTGGAAGATCTCGAGGCGCGACTTCTGGATCGCCCTCGTCACGGCGCTCATCGGCCTCTCCGCGGGCCTGCTCACCGCGGTCGCGGCCGGCGTCGTGATCACGCTCGTGCTCGTGCTGATGGCCCTGTCGAAGGTACGCATCCGCGTGGAGCGGGCCTCGGATGACGCGGTCCTGGTGACCCTGCTCGGGCCGCTCTACACCGCCAACGCGCAGACGACCGAGCAGGCGATCCTCGCCGCCGTGGAGCAGGAGCACGGGGCCAGGATCGTCGTGCTCGACGGCGCGCGCATCGACGACATCTCGGTGACCGTGATCGAGATGTTCGAGGATCTCGGGCGGGAACTCACGGCGTCCGGCCTGCAACTGCGGATCGCGCGCATCGACCCCGCCGTCGAGGCGATCGTCGAACGCACCGACGTGTTCAAGCGCATGCGGGCCGAGGGGCGCACCTACCCGACAGTCGAGGCCGCACTCGCAGCCCCGGTCGATCGGCCGGCGGCCGAGTAGCTCGATGCTGATGTAGCGCAAACCGTCGGCATTCGGCGGGATGCGAGCAGTTTGCGCGACATCGCGTGAGATTGCGGAGCATCGCGCGGCCGAAAGGCGGGCGGATGTCGCCTCCACAGGCGTTCGAGCGACGGATGTCTCCACAGGTCGCCGGCTGCGAGAGCAGCGTTTCCGCGCATCGCCGAGGGTGGGCAGGTGAGACCGCACGCCCGGATGCCCCAACCGTTCGAGCGCCGCGCATTCACCGTCGGCGAGGCACTCGTCGCAGGCATCGGCGCCGGCCGGCTCCGCGGACGCGACCTCGACCGGCCGTTCCATGGGGTGCGCGCGCCCGGTCCGCTGGATCTCGAGGCGCGATGCCGGGCGAAACTGCTGACGATGCGGCACGGACAGGTCTTCAGCCACGCCACCGCGTGCCGACTGTTCGGCATCGTCGTGCCGTCGCGCCAGGAAGACGATCAGGTCGACGTCGCGGCATTCGCCCCGAACGCGATCCCACGCGGAGTCGGCGTGCGTGGGCACCGCCTCGCCGCCGGCGGAACCCGGGTGCGCGCCCTGCGCGGCCTCCCGATCGTCTCTCCCGAAGACGCCTGGTGCCAGCTCGCGTCGACGGCCACCATCCGTGAACTCGTCGTCGCCGGCGACTCGCTGCTCCGCAGGAGACGACCCCACTCGACTCGCGAGCAGATGCGGGCCGCAGTGCTGCGGCACGCGGGCAGACGGGGTCACCGAGCTCTCACGGCAGCCTTCGAGCTGGTGCGTGCCGCGACCGATTCGCCCGAGGAGACGTTGCTGCGGCTCGACCTCGTCGAGTGCGGCCTGCCCGAGCCGACCGTCAACCTGCCGATCCACGACGCGTCGGGCCGCCTGTGCGCCATCGGGGACATGGCGTATCCCGAGTACCTCGTGCTCGCCGAGTACGACGGCGAGCAGCACCGCATGGACGACGGCCAGTACGCTCGCGACCTCGAACGGCTCGACGACCTGGCGCGGCTGGGTTGGCGCGTCATCCGCTTCACCAAGCGTCACCGTGGTCGTGCGCGCACGATGCAGCTCGAGCGCGTGCGTGAGGCGCTCCTCGCCCGTGGCTGGTCGCCCGGCTCGGCGCCCGGCACGCGCACGCGCAGGTGATGTCGCGCGAATCGTCGTCATCCGGCGTGAATGGGAGCGATTTGCGCGACATCACGGCCTCCGCTGAGGGAGGCGATTGAGAGCTAGGGGAGCAGGCGCGTCGGGCCGCGGAAGAGGTAGGTGGTCTCGCGGATCGAGGACTCGCCCAGCATGAGCATCAGCACGCGCGCGAGGCCCATGCCGAAGCCGCCGTGCGGGGGAACGCCGAAGCGGAAGAAGTCGAGGTAGAACTCGAGCTCCTCGGGGTCGAGGCCCTTCTCCTTCGCCTGCTCGACGAGCACGTCGATGCGGTGCTCGCGCTGCGCGCCCGTCGAGATCTCGACGCCGTTGTAGATGAGGTCGTAGGAGTTCGTGAGGCCGGCGTCGCCCTCGTGGCGCATGTGGTAGAACGGCCGGATGCTCGACGCGTAGTCGGTGAGGAACACGAAGTCGTGCCCGAACGCCTCCTTCACGTAGGTCGAGATCTGGCGCTCGCCCTCGGGGTCCATGTCGGCGTCGGCGCGGGGCACGACGTAGCCGCGGTCGGCCACGATCTGCTTCGCCTCGGCGAGCGGGATGCGCGGGAACGGACGCGACGGCACCTGCAGCTCGATGCCGAAGTGCTCCTGGATCGCGGCGCCGTGCGCGTCGACGACGGCCTGGAAGCCGGCGACCATGAGCTCTTCATGCAGGGCCATGACGTCTTCGTGCGAGTCGATCCAGCTGATCTCGGTGTCGACCGAGGTGAACTCGGTCGCGTGGCGCGAGGTGAACGAGGGGTCGGCGCGGAACGCCGGGCCGACCTCGAAGATGCCGCCGAACCCGGCGGCCTGCGCCATCTGCTTGAAGAACTGGGGGCTCTGCGCGAGGTACGCCTTGCCCTCGAAGTAGTCGACCTCGAAGAGCTCGGCACGGGACTCGGATGCCGAGGCCATGAGCTTCGGCGTCTGGATCTCGATGAGGCCCTTCTCGACCCAGACCCCGCGCAGCGCGTGCAGGAAGGTGGTCTGGATGCGGAAGATGAGGGCCTGCTTCGGGTTGCGCAGGTCGAGGAAGCGCCAGTCCATGCGCTTGTCGAGGCTCGAGTCGGACGCGATCGGCGTCTCGGGGTTCGCCTCGGAGACGACCTCGAGGGTCGCGAGCTTGACCTCGAGCCCGCCGAGCTTCACGCGCTCGTCGTGCTTGAGCTCGCCGGTGACGCGGATGAACGAGCCGTGTGCGAGCGCCGAGATCGCCTCGGTCGTCGCCAGCCGAGCGGGCGCCGTGTCGTCGGCGGCCTCGCCCTCGACGGGCTCGGGGAGTTCACGGGTCGCGGGGTTCACGACCTGCACGGCGCCGGACTCATCGCGGAGGATGACGAACTGCACCTTCTTCTGATCGCGGACGGTCTCGACCCATCCGGCGATCGTGACGGGGCCGTCGGGCAGGGCGGCGAGGTTCTTGACCAGGGTGCGTTCGTTCACGAGGGTCAATCCTACTGGGGCGGGGCCGGTGCGAACGGGCTAACCGGTCAATGCGGTGCTCGCGGCCGCAGACGGCGACGCTCCGCGGCATCCGAGCGCCCGGCGGCCCCGAACGCTCGGCGATTTCAAAGGATTGCGCTCCTTAGACTGGAGACCGTGCCTGCCGAGCAGATCCATCTCGTGCGCCATGGCGAGGTGTTCAACCCCCAGGGCGTGCTCTACGGGCGACTCCCCGGCTACGGGCTCTCCGACCTCGGGCGCAAGATGGCGCAGTCCGCGGCCGACCTGCTCGTCGCGGCCGGGCGCCCCGTGAGCTCCCTGATCGCGTCGCCACTGCAGCGCACCCAGCAGTCCGCCGAGCCGGTGGCCGCCGCGTTCGGCCTCGAACCGCTGCTCGAGGAACGCGTCATCGAGCCCGAGAACCGGTTCGAAGGCAAGCGCATGACCGGTCCGGGCGGCGCCCTCGGCGACGCGCGCAACTGGCGCTTCCTCATCAACCCGTGGGAGCCGAGCTGGGGCGAGCCGTTCGGCTCGATCGCCGCCCGCATGCTCGCCGCCGTGACCGACGCCTGGCAGGACGCAGACGGCGGCGACGTCGTCATCGTCAGCCACCAGCTGCCCATCTGGATGGTGCACCGCAGGCTCGCGGGCCTCTCGCTCGCACACGACCCCCGCCGCCGCCGCTGCGCGCTCTCGAGCATCACGACGCTCGAACGCCGCGGCGATCGGTTCGTCGAGGTCGACTACCGTGACCCCGCCTCCGGCCTCGCCGCGCAGGCCACCGACGTGGGAGCCGTGTGATGCGTCGAACCCTTCTCGGGCGCAGGCCCGTCACCGCCGTCGCGGCGCTCGTCGCGGCATCCGCCCTGCTGCTCACCGGCTGCACGAGCGACCCGCTCGCCGACCAGTTCCGCGAGGGCAGCGGCAAGAACTACATCGCCGGCGACGGCAGCATCTCCGAGTACGAGTCGGGCGACCGCGGCGAGCCCATCGCGTTCACGGGGGAGACCGTCGAGGGCGACGCCTTCGACTCCGCCGACACGCTCGGCGAGGTCACGGTCGTGAACTTCTGGTACGCCGGCTGCGCGCCCTGCCGCGTCGAATCCCCGATCCTCGAAGAGGTGCACGAGGGCTACGAGGCCGACGACGCCGACGTGGCGTTCATCGGCGTGAACGTGCGTGACCAGGCCGGCACCGCGGCATCCTTCGAGAAGAAGTACGGCGTCTCGTTCCCGTCGATCCTCGACGTCGAGTCGGGTGAGGCGCAGCTCGCGTTCGCGGGCCCCGTGCCGCCGGCCGCCGTGCCGACGACGATCGTGCTCGACCGCGAGGGCCGCGTCGCCGCACGCGTGCTCGGCCAGCTCACCGAGGCGTCGATCCTCGAGTCGCTCGTCGACCGCGTCCTCGACGAGCAGGCCTGACGTGGGCGGCATCGGCGAGATCGTCCTGAACGGGCAGTTGCTCGCCGCCGTCCCCATCGCGCTCGCCGCCGGCATCGTCTCGTTCCTCTCGCCGTGCGTGCTGCCGCTCGTTCCCGGCTACCTCGGCTACATCGGCGGGTTCGTCGAGGCGTCGGCGGAGCCTTCCGAGGAGCGCCGGTACCGCCGGCGCCTCGTGTTCGGCGTGCTGCTGTTCATCGCCGGCTTCACCGCCGTGTTCGTGACCTTCAACCTGCTCGCGGGCGTCGCCGGTGCGTGGTTCAACGCCTACGGCGACGTCATCACCCAGGTGCTCGGCGTGGTGCTCATCGTCATGGGCCTCGTCTTCATCGGGCAGTTCACGTTCCTGCAGCGCACGATCAAGCCGTCGTGGCGACCGGCGACCGGGCTCGCCGGCGCGCCGCTGCTCGGCGTCGTCTTCGGCCTCGGCTGGACCCCGTGCATCGGCCCGACGCTCGCGGTCGTGCTCACGCTCAGCGCCGACTCCGGGTCGGTGTGGCGGAGCGTGCTGCTCGGCCTCGCGTACTGCATCGGCCTCGGCATCCCGTTCCTGCTCGTCGCCCTCGGCTTCGGCTGGGTCACCGGGTCGCTCGCCTTCGTGCGCCGGCACATCCGCGCCATCAACATCATCGGCGGGTCGCTGCTCATCGCGATCGGCCTGCTCATGCTCACCGGTCTCTGGACCATCTGGATGTACGAACTGCAGGCGGTGATCTCCGGCTTTGTCCCCGCGATCTGACCCCGGTGCGCTCTCGCGCCCCGACGACCACATCGACTCGCCCGAACCCTCGGCCGACGCGGCATCCGTCACGCAACCGAAGCTCGGCTTCACCGGCTGGGTGCGCTTCGCGTGGCGGCAGCTCACGAGCATGCGCACCGCGCTGCTGCTGCTCCTGCTGCTCGCGATCGCGGCGGTGCCGGGCTCGCTCGTGCCCCAGCGCTCGAGCGACCCGAACGGCGTCACCCAGTACTTCTCCGACAACCCGCGGCTCGCGCCCGTGCTCGACAACCTGCAGATGTTCGACGTCTACACGTCGGCCTGGTTCTCGGCCATCTACCTGCTGCTGTTCGTCTCGCTCATCGGCTGCATCATCCCGCGCACGAAGCACCACTTCGACGCCCTGCGCGCACGCCCGCCGCGTACGCCGGCGCGCCTCTCGCGGCTAGGCGGCTACACCGAGCGCGACCTGCCCGACGGTGAGACGGCGGATGCCGCGATCACGCGTGCCGCGGCCGAGCTCAAGCGCGCCGGCTACCGCGTCGAGCGATACGACCTGCGCGGCCAGGCGTCGGTCTCCGCCGAACGCGGGTACCTGCGCGAGACGGGCAACCTGGTGTTCCACACCGCGCTGCTCGGCATCCTGGTGGCCGTCGGCATCGGCGGCGGGTTCGGATTCGCGGGCCAGCGCGTCGTCGTCGAGGGCCAGTCGTTCGTGAACACCCTGTCGGCGTTCGACTCGTTCAATCCGGGCCGCTTCTTCAACGACGCGAACCTCGATGCGTACCGCCTCACCCTCACCGACCTCGAGGCCGTCTACGAGACCGAGAACCAGAAGGCCCTCGGCCAGCCCGTCGACTTCACCGCGAGCGTCGAGATCACCGGCCGCGACAGCGACGAGACGGTCGCCGGCGAGGTCAAGGTCAACCACCCGCTGCGCGTGCACGGCACCGACGTCTACCTGCTCGGCAACGGCTACGCGCCCACGATCACCGTGCGCGACGCCGACGGCGAGGTCGTCTTCACCGACGCGATCCCGTTCCTGCCGCAGGATGCGAACCTCACCTCGATCGGCGTCGTGAAGGTGCCCGACGGCATGCCGGAGCAGCTCGGCATGGTCGGGTTCTTCTACCCGACGCAGACCACGCTCGACTCCGGCGCGTACTCGTCGAGCTACCCCGACCTCGTGTACCCCGTGCTGACGCTCAACGTCTACTCGGGCGACCTCGGCATCGACGGCGGAAAGCCGACCTCGGTCTACACGCTCGACCCCTCGACCATGGAGCAGCTCACGGGCGGCAAGACCGGGGTCGACTCGATCGAGCTCATGCCGGGCCAGACCCAGGACCTGCCGAACGGCCTCGGCACGGTGACGTTCGAGGACGCGACCCCCGAGGGCGAGCCGAACGTCGCCGACGGCGACTACTCGCAGAGCGTCGACCGGTTCGCGAGCTTCGACATCCACCGCGATCCGTCGCAGGGCTGGGTGCTCGTCTTCGCGATCCTCATCATCGCGGGCCTGCTGGTGTCGCTGTTCATCCCGCGCCGCCGCGTGTGGGTGAAGGCCGCGAAGCGCCCAGACGGCCGGGTCGTGCTCGAGTACGCGGGGCTCGCCCGTGGCGAGGACCCGGGCCTCGACGAGGCCGTGACCGCGTTCGCCGACAAGCACGCGGGCCCGGCGGCCGATCTCGACGACGTCGACGACGATCTCGACGACACCGCCTCCGATGCCGTTGCGCCGGCTCCCGGCGCTCCCGGCGCTCCCGAAGACCCCGAATCCGCCGGTGACCCGGCGAAACCGACGACGTAAGGTTGTAGCCGTGACGCTCGACGAGATCTCCATCACCCTCGTGTACTCGGCCATGGCCGTCTACGCGATCGCGTTCATCGCCTACGCGATCGACCTCGCGCGCCGCTCGGCGGTCGCCGCCAGTGCGGCGGATGCCGCGGCCGCGGCGTCGCTCGCATCCTCGGCGACCCCAGCCACCGTGGGCGCCCCGGCGACCGTGGGGGCTCCCGCCACCGCAGGTGCCCGCGTGTCGGGCGCTTCGGGCGCCGGCGCGGCGGCGGGCGCACCGTCGAAGGGCGGCCGCGCCGCGGCATCCGTCGCCCGGGCCGGAGGCGCGTCGGTGGCCTACGGCCGCTCGCCGTCGCTGCGAGTGGGCGTCGCCATGACCGTGCTGGCGTGGGCGCTGCACCTCGCCGCCGACATCACCCGCGGCCTCGCGGCCGGGCGGGTGCCGTGGGCGAACATGTACGAGTTCGCGCTCACCGGAACCCTCATCATCACGAGCGTCTACCTGCTCGTGCTCGTCGTCTCGAAGCACGACCTGCGGTTCCTCGGCACGTTCATCACCGGCCTCGTGCTCGTGCTGCTCGGCATCGCGACCGTGAACTTCTACGTCAGCGTCGTGCCCCTGCCGCCGGCACTGCAGTCGGCCTGGCTCGTCATCCACGTGTTCGTGGCGACCTCGGCGGTCGGGTTCCTCGCGCTCGGCTTCGCGCTCTCGGTCGTGCAGCTCATGCAGTCGCGCCGCGAGACGATGCTCGCCACGGCGAAGCAGGTCAGGCGGTCGTTCCTCGCGACGCTGCCCGACTCGGCGACGCTCGAGAACCTGGCCTACCGCGTCACCATCATCGGCTTCATCCTCTGGACCTTCACCCTCATGGCCGGCGCCATCTGGGCCGAGGCCGCCTGGGGCCGCTACTGGGGCTGGGACACCAAGGAGGTGTGGACCTTCATCATCTGGGTGGTCTACGCCGGCTACATCCACGCGCGTGCGACCCGCGGCTGGCGCGGTTCGCGTTCGGCCTGGCTCGCGATCATCGGCTTCTCGACGGTCATGTTCAACTTCACCGTCGTCAACCTGTTCTTCAAGGGTCTGCACGCGTACTCGGGTCTCTGAGCAGCGCCGGCCGCACGGCTCGGCGGGCCTGACCCGCACCGGGCTCTCCGTCAGACCCCCGGCAGGGCACCCGCCACCGCTCTGGCACCGACCTTTTCAGGACCACATCGGTCATGGCTGCAGTATGCGGATATGAGCGATGTGGTCCTGAAAAGGTGCGTCGTGCATTGCCAGGGCCGAGGTAGCCGGAGCACCATCGCTGTATGGAGCTGCAGAGGCTGCTGGAACGCGAGCGCGAACTCGACGAGCTCATTTCCGGCGCGCGTGCGTCGCTGGCCGGGCGAGGCGAGGTGCTGCTCGTGCACGGCGAGGCCGGCATCGGCAAGTCGAGTCTCGTGCAGGCGCTCCGCACCGATCCGCCGAGCGGATGCCGCGTGCTGGTCGGGTCGTGCGACGCACTCGCCACGCCGCGAACCCTGGGCCCGCTGCGCGACCTGATCCCGTTCGTCGGGGAGCGCCTGGCGGCGGCGCTTCGCGCGGGCGATCGCGAGGAGGTCTTCGACGCGCTGCGCGACGAGCTCGCCGGGGCCCCGGGCACCGTGCTCGTGATCGAGGACGTGCACTGGGCCGATGAGGCGACGCTCGATGCCCTGACCTTCGTGGCCCGGCGGGTCGAGACGCTTCCGGTGCTCGTCGTGCTGACCTACCGCGACGACGAGATCGACCATGGGCATCCGCTCGCGCGCCTGCTCGGCGACCTGCATGTGAACGTGCGGCACCTCGCCGTTCCGCGGCTGTCGCCGGGGGCCGTCGCCGCCATTGCGGTCGATCGCGGCCTCGACCCGAAGCAGGTGTTCGACCTGACGCAGGGCAACCCGTACTTCGTCGGCGAACTCGTCGCGTCGGCGGATGCCGTGCACGTGCCGCGCTCGGTCGTCGACGCGGTCACGGGTCGGCTCCATCGCCTGCCGGTCGAGGCTCGAGGCCAGGTCGAGCAGCTCGCCGTGATCCCTTCGGCGGTCGCGAGTGCCGAGGTCGCGCGACTCGTGCCGGGGGGAGCCGCGGCGCTCGGCGCGGCCGAGGAGCGCGGACTGCTGACCGTGCGGCCCGACGGCGTCGCGTTCCGGCACGAGCTGACGCGCCGGGCGATCGTGGACGCGATGCCGGCCGCACGGCGCATCGAGCTGAACGCCCGCGTGCTCGCCGTGCTCCTCGAGCTCGACGCGGATCCCGCTCGCATCGTGTCGCACGCCGTCGAGGCCGGAGACGGCGAGGTCGTGGCCGCGTGGGCGCCGCGTGCCGCGCGCGATGCGGCGGCCAGCGGCGCCCATCGGCAGGCGGCGGTGCACTTCCGGGCGGCACTCGAGCACGCGTCGGCACTCGACCCGGTCGAACGCGTCGACCTCATGCAGGCCTACGCGATCGAGCTGTACACGCTCGGCGCCGACCAGGAGGCGGTGGCCGTGCAGGCGGAGGTCCTCGACGCGCGGCGGACGGCCGGGGACGCGACCGCGCTCGGCGCGAGCCTGCGCTGGGCGTCGCGGTTCCACTGGCTCGCCGGGCAGCGGGCCGAGGCCGAGGCAACGGCCCGTGAGGCATCCGCATGCCTCACGAACTCGACCGATCGCGCGCTGTTCGCGCTCGCGCTGAGCAACGAGGCGCAGCTCGCGATGCTCGCGCACGATCTGTCGCGCGCGCTCGAGCTGGCGCCGCGCGCGGTCGCGATCGCGCGGGAGACGGGCGACCGACGGGCACTGTCGCATTCGCTGAACAACCTCGGCACCGCCCGCCTGCTGTTGAACGACGAGGCGGGCGTCGCCGAGCTCACCGAGGCGGCCGAGGTCGCGGCGGCCGCGAACCTCATGGACGACGCGGCCCGCGCACACGTGAACCTCGTGTGGAGCCTGCTCGACCAGTACCGCATCGACCTCGCCGAGCGGCACCTCGACGCCGCCCTCGAGTTCTCGGAGCGCGCCGAGGTGATGGGGCTCTGGACCTACCAGAAGGTCGAGCACGCCAGGCTCCACCTCGCCCGCGGCGAGTGGGACGAAGCCCTCGCCGCTGCGGCCTACGGCCGCGAGGCGCTTCCGCACGCGCACTGCGTCGCGCTCACCGTCATCGGCACCGTGCAGGTGCGGCGGGGCGACCCGCAGGGTGAAGAGACCCTCCGCGAGGCACTCGCCGTGGCGACCAGGCTCGGGGAGTTGCAGCGAACGGGCCCGGTCGCCGCGGCCATGGCCGAGGCGGCGCTCCTGCGCGGGTCTGCGTCGGAGGCGCTCGCGGTCGTGGGGCCGGCCCATGCGGAGGCGGTGCGGCTGGGCGCCGTGAACCAGACGGCCGAGCTCGCCGTGCTGCGGCGGCGGGCCGGCGTCGCCGACGCCGCCGACACGATGCCGCCCGACCTCGACCACCCGGCCGCGGTCCAGGCGCGGGGAGACTGGCGGCGCGCCGCGGACCTGTGGCACGCGGCGGGTGCGCCCTACCACGAGGCCGACGCGCTCGCCGAGAGTCCGCACGACGACGACCTGCTCGAGGCGCTCGCGATCCTCGACCGGCTCGGCGCCGTGCCCCTCGCCCGTCAGGTCAGGGCCGAGCTGCGTGCCCGTGGCGTCCGCGGTATTCCGCGCGGCCCTGCCGGCACGACCAGGCGCAATCCGGAGGGGCTCACCGATCGCCAGCTCGGGGTGCTCGTGCTGCTCGTCGAAGGACTCACGAATGCCGAGATCGCCGAACGGCTGGTGGTCTCGGTGCGCACGGTCGACAGCCACGTCGCCGCGATCCTGATGAAGCTCGACGTGCCGACGCGGCAGGACGCGGTGCTCGCGGCTCGCCGGCTCGGGATGCTCTCGGCCTGATCTCGGTAGGCCCGACGCGGGATCTCGGTATCCGTCGCCGATGAGCGGCGGGCATGCCCGGCCGTAGAACTGAGGTGTGCTCGAGAACGGGCGCAGTCGAGCGAATCGAGGACATCATGAACACCGCACTCGTCGACCCGGGCCGGGTGCCCGCCGGCCCGATCAACCCGGTCGGCCCCATCAGCCTGATCGGTCGGATGTCGCGGCGCATCGGCATGCTCATCGCCTCCGCGGCCGACGCGCGCCGCCGCCGGCCCGCTCCGAGCCGCGAGGAACTCATCGAACTGCACGAGCGCCGTCAGGTCGCCCAGCGCCTCCGCGAGGAGCAGTTCCAGAGGGTCGTGGTCGGCCGACTGCTGTGAGGGCGACCCGGATGGAGCACGTGAACGAACGAGAGGGCGGCGCCGGAATCCCGACGCCGCCCCCTTCCCAGCTCGCGGCGCCGAAGGTCTCGGCAGCCGCGAGGTCTCTCAGCTACACGGGGATCCTGCCGTGACGGTGCCGTTGGACACCTTCACCGCTCCTGATCCGATCGCGTAGTCGGCGCCGCCGTTGTTGTCCCAGGTGCCGGTGCCGTTGTTGAAGGCGGCGGTGATGCCCGTCGAGCCGGCGAGCTCGATGGTCTTCACCTTCCAGCCGGTGCACGCGGCGGTCATCGAGGTACCGGGCGCCGTGGTCCACGAGCCGTTGCCGACGCGGTAGTGGATGTTCGCGGTGGCCCAGGCTGTCGCGTAGTACACGGTGGTCGTGGTGGCCGGCTGCGTACCGCCGCACGGGTTCGCCGCGCCCACGACCCCGTTCGCGACCGTCGCGATCGTGCCGCTCAGGGCGTAGTCGCGGCCCCCGTTGTTGTCCCACGTGCCTGCGCCGTTGTTGAACGCGGCCGTGATGCCGGAGGCGCCTCCGGTGACGACCTTGGACACCCAGCCCGCGCAGGCCGCGGCCATGCCGGTTCCCGGAGCGGTCGTCCACGCGCCCGACCCGACCCGGTAGTGCACGTTATGGGCGCTCCACCCCTTCGAGGTCGAGTAGTACACCGTCAGGTCGCCGGCGCCGGGATTCGTGCCGGGGTCGGTTCCCGGATCCGTGCCGCCCTGTCCGGCCTTGGCGCCGACGTGCAGGGCGATGGCCCGGTTCGCGTCGACCGTCGCGGTGAGCTGGCCTGCGGCGTTCACGGTCACGACGCCTCCCGCGGAGCATCCGCTCGCCGTCGGCAGGCCGACGGTCACGTTGCAGTAGGCGCCGGCGGGCAGCGAGGTCTGGAAGGTGCGGGTGAGCGACCCGCCGCGGTTGATCGCCACGAAACCCTTGTCGCCGCGGCCGAACGCGATGGCGGTCGACCCGTTGTCCCACTTGGACGTGATCGAGGTGCCGTACGTCGCGTTGCGGAACCCGACCATGTTCTCGATCGAGGTCTGCGCGTGCTTGCATGTCCAGCCGTTCTGGCCGCAGACGGGGTCGACGACCTCGCCGTTGCCGGCGAGCGCGGGGCCCGCCTCCTTGTTCGAGAACTCGTAGCCGGAATGGATCGACGGCGAGCCGTAGTTCCACGCGAGCGTGAAGATCTGGGCGAGGTCGTAGGCCGCGCCGTCCTTGTAGCTCAGGGTCTCGCCGTTGCGCTCGGTGTCGTGGTTGTCGACGAACACGGCGGCGTTCTGGTTCGGCAGGAACCCGGCCCACGAAGGACCGATGCCGTTCCCCGTCACCAGCCAGTTGATCGTGCCGCCGCCGAAGGCCTCCTTGAGCTTGCGGGCGAAGGCGAACTCGTGGATGTCGCCGTACGAGGTGTACTCCTCGGGCTGGATCGGCTCGTTCGCCCGGATCACCTCCTGCACGACGTAGAGCCGGGCGCGGTCGTTCACCTTCGACAGGATGCCCTGCATGTCGCTCGCGGCGATGTGCTTCACGGCGTCGATGCGGAACCCGTCGACGCCGAGCGCGACGAGGTCGTTGAGGTATCCGGCGATCTTGCCCTGCACGTACGACGACGAGGTGTTCAGGTCGGAGAGGTTCACGAGGTTGCACTCCTGCACCTCGGTGCGGTTCTGGTAGTTCGAGATGTCGCGGCGGCAGGAGTGGAAGTCCTGCGACTGGTAGATGCCGGGGTAGTCGTAGTGCTGGAACGACGAGCCGGCCCAGCCGGTGCCGCCCGCGCTCTTGCCGCTCATGTGGTTGATGACGGCGTCGGCGATGACCTTGACGCCCGCGGCGTGGCAGGTGTCGACCATCGCCTTGAACTCGGCCCGCGTGCCGAGCCGCGACTCGATCTTGTAGCTGACCGGCTGGTAGGACGTCCACCACTCGGAGCCCTGCACGTGCTCCTGCGGCGGCGAGGTCTGCACGTATCCGTACCCGGCGGGGCCGAGGTTGTCGGTGCACTCGCGGGCGATGGCGTTCCAGGTCCAGGAGAAGAGCACGGCGGTGGTGTCGCGCGGCCCGGGAGCCGCGGCATCCGCCGGGTCGTCGGCGGGTGACGGCACCGTGGCGAGGAGCGTCGCGATGAGCGCCCCGAGCAGGATGGTCGCGAGGAATCGCAAGCGTTTGCGGAGTGGGACCGCGCTCGAGGCGCCGTCGATCGGATGGTCGGACATGGGAGTGGATCCTTTGCAGATCAGCGATTCTCCGGCCGGGAGTCCGGGTGATCGCGCCGCCGCCGCGTCGATGCGGCAGCCGCGTCACGACGACGACTGCCCCCAAAGATAGGCACAGGCTTGAATCCACCGCAAGCGAATCAGCAGAAATCTGCAAGCGCTTGCATTAACCTTGCGGCCACTGCTAGCTTCGGCTCCAATGTCGGTGGCACGAGGTCGTGCCCGAAATCGGGAGTCAAGGATGACGCAACAGGCACGTGCTCGAAGCTGGTTCGCACTCGCCGTCTCGACCGCACTCGCAGCATCGGCCCTGGCCGTCGTGCCGGGCCTCGCCGCCGCGGCCGAGGAGCCCCGCACGTTCGCCCTCGTCGGCTCGCTGCAGTCGGAGCTCGGCTGCGCCGACCTCGGTGCGGGTGCCGGCGGCGACTGGGAGCCCGCGTGCCCCGAGACCGAGCTGCTCGCCACCGGGACGCCGGGCGTCTACGCCGCGGACTTCACGGTGCCGGCCGGCACGTACGAGTACAAGGTCGCGGTGAACGATTCGTGGGGGGAGTCCTACGGCCTGAACGGCGGCGGCGACAACATCCCGCTCACCGTCGCGGGTGACACGGCGGTGCGCGTGGTCTTCGACGACACGCTGAAGCGCGTCGGGCTCGAGTCGACCGGCATCCGCTCCGCCTACTCCGACGAGGCCGACGCCGCGCTCGTCGCCGACCCGGTGCGCCAGCCCGGCAGCGACGAGACCTTCTACTTCGTGATGACCGACCGGTTCGCGAACGGCGACCCGTCGAACGACCAGGGCGGCCTCACCGGCGACGCGCTCACGACCGGGTTCGACCCGACGAGCCGCGCGTTCTACAACGGCGGCGACCTGCAGGGCCTGCGCGACCGGCTCGACTACATCGACGGCCTCGGCACGACGGCGATCTGGCTCACCCCGAGCTTCAAGAACCGCCCGGTGCAGGGCGAGGGCGCGAACGCGAGTGCCGGCTACCACGGCTACTGGGTCACCGACTTCACCCAGATCGACCCGCACCTCGGCACGAACGCCGAACTCGAGGCCCTCATCGCCGAGGCCCACGCCAAGGGCATCAAGGTCTACTTCGACATCATCACGAACCACACGGCCGACGTCATCGACTACGAGCAGAAGGAGTACTCGTACATCGACCAGGCGACGAGCCCGTACACCGACGCCGGCGGCGAGGAGATCGACCTCTCCGACTACGCCGACGGCACCACGCCGTTCCCGACGCTCGACGCGGCGACGAGCTTCCCGTACACGCCGGTCGTGCGCCCCGAGGACGCCGACCTCAAGGTCCCGGCCTGGCTGAACGACCCCACGCTGTACCACAACCGCGGTGACTCGACGTGGGAGGGCGAGTCCGTCACCTATGGCGACTTCGTCGGCCTCGACGACCTCATGACCGAGCACCCGACCGTCGTCAACGGCTTCGTCGACGTGTACGACCAGTGGATCGACCTCGGCATCGACGGGTTCCGCATCGACACGGCCAAACACGTGAACTTCGAGTTCTGGGAGCAGTGGTCGACGCAGGTGCTCGACTACGCGCACGCACACGACAAGCCCGACTTCTTCATGTTCGGCGAGGTCTACGACGCCGACCCGCAGAAGCTCTCGCCCTACGTGCGCAAGACCGACATGAACTCGGTGCTCGACTTCACCTTCCAGTCGCAGGCCGTGAGCTTCGCCGCGGGCAACTCGGCGAAGAACCTGCAGTCGCTGTTCGCGGGCGACGACTACTACACGACCTCCGACTCGTCGGCGACGGCACTGCCGACGTTCCTCGGCAACCACGACATGGGCCGCGTCGGCTCGTTCCTGCAGTCGACGGATGCCCCGCTCGAACGCGACGAGCTCGCGCACGAGCTGCTCTTCCTCACCCGCGGCCAGCCGGTCGTCTACTACGGCGACGAGCAGGGCTTCGCTGGCATCGGCGGCGACCAGAGCGCCCGCCAGACCCTCTTCGCGAGCCAGGTCGCCGAGTACCAGAACCAGCCGCTGGTCACGGGCGAGAACGCGGGCAGCGTCGATCGCTACGACACGGATGCCCCGCTCTACGAGCACATCGCGGCGCTCTCGGCGCTGCGCCAGGCGCACCCCGCCCTCGCGACGGGCGCCCAGATCGAGCGCTACGTCGACAACGGCGCGGGCGTGTACGCGTTCAGCCGCGTCGACCGCACCGAGAAGGTCGAGTACCTCGTCGCCGCGAACAACGCGAACGAGCCGCGCACCGTCGAGGTGCCGACGCTCACCGTCGGCGGCCAGTTCTCGGTGCTCTCGGGCGACAGCACCGCGGTCACGGCCGACGCCGATGGCGTGGCATCCGTGACCGTGCCGGCGCTCGGCGCCGTGGTGTGGAAGGCCGATCGCACGGTCAGCGCACCTGACGCGGCAGCCGCCATCACCGTCTCGACCCCGGCGGCGGGCGCGGGCGTCACCGGCATCACGCCGGTCGTGGCCGACGTCGACGACGACACGTGGCAGGAGACGAGCTTCGCCTGGCGCGTGGCCGGCGCGACGGGCGACGACGCCTGGCACGCGCTCGGTACCGCCGAGGACACCAGCCCCCGCGTCTTCCACGACACGGACGGCCTCGCGAACGGCACCCTCCTCGAGTACCGCGCGGTGTCGACGGATGCCGCCGGCCACCGCTCGGCGGCCAGCACCTACGCGAGCGTCGGCAACCCCGTGAACCTCGTCGAGGAGGAGGAGCCCGAGCAGCCGATCGACCTCGTGACGATTCCGGGCAGCCACAACTCCGAGATGGGCTGCGCGGGCGACTGGGCACCGGGCTGCGAGGTCGCGAAGCTCACGAAGCGCGCCGACGGCATCTACGAGGGCACCTTCACGATCCCGGCCGGCGACTACGAGTACAAGGTCGCGATCAACGGCAGCTGGGACCTCAACTACGGCGCGAACGGCGAGCCGAACGGCGGCAACGTCTCGTACACGACCGACGGCACCCAGCCCATCACCTTCTTCTGGAACCCCGAGACCCACGTGGTCTCCTCGACCGCCGAGGGCCCCGTCGTGACGCTGCCCGGCAGCTTCCAGTCCGAGGTCGGCTGCCCGGGCGACTGGCAGCCCGAATGCCTCGCCTCGCTCATGCAGGACGGCGACAAGGACGGCGTCTACACCTTCTCGACCAGCCGCATTCCCGATGGGGCATACGAGACGAAGGTCGTGCACGGCCGCAGCTGGGATGAGAACTACGGCGTCGGCGGCGCGCCGGGAGGCGGCAACTACGCCTTCACGGCGACCGGCGGCAAGCTCATCGAGTTCCGCTACACCCTCGCGACGCACGTGCTCGAGATCATCGTGAGCGACCCGCCGCTCGCGGGCACCGGGCAGACGCGCGCGCACTGGGTGAGCGAGGACACGCTGGCCTGGCCGGCCGAACTGCTCGGCGCGGCATCCGCCGATGACACCGTGTGGACCCTGCAGCACTCCGACGAGGCGACCCTTGCGGTCGTCGACGGCGAGGTCACGGGCGGCGGCGAGCCGATCGAGCTCGAGCGCGACGCCGCGGGCCTCACCGACGAGCAGCTCGCGAAGTTCCCGGCGCTCGAGGGCTTCGTCGCCCTGCACCCGGTCGGCCTCGACCGCGGTGACGTGCAGCAGCTCCTCACCCGTCAGCTGGCGGTCGCGCAGACGACCGACGGCGAGTTGAGCGCCTTCACCGGCGTGCAGCTGCCCGGCGTGCTCGACGACCTGTACGCCGACGCCGTGGCATCCGCGGCCCTCGGCACAGGCTGGCACGGGAAGAAGGCTGATGCGACGCTCTGGGCGCCGACGGCCCGCGACGTGGCACTCGAGCGATGGGATGCCGGCGCCACCGGCGACCCCCAGCGCCTCGACGCCGAGTGGAACGCCGCCGACGGCACCTGGACCGTCGAGGGCCTGCGCAAGGGCGACGAGTACCGCTGGTCGGTCGACGTCTTCGCCCCGACTACGGGCGCCTACGAGACGAACTCGGTGACCGACCCGTACTCGGTCGCGCTCACGCCGAACTCGGCACGCACGGTCGTCGTCGACCTCGACGACGCCTCGCTCGCCCCGAAGCAGTGGACGAAGGCGAAGGCGCCGGTCGTCGAGCGCCCCGTCGACCGGGCGATCTACGAGCTGCATGTTCGGGACTTCTCGATCACCGACGAGTCGGTGCCCGAGGACCAGCGCGGCACGTACAAGGCGTTCACGGCGGACTCGGCCGGCACGGCGCAGCTGAAGCAGTTGGCGGCCGCGGGCATCAACACCGTGCACCTGCTGCCCACCTTCGACATCGCCACGATCGAGGAGGAGCGCGACGCCCAGGCGACGCCCGAGTGCGATCTCGCGTCGTACGGCCCGGCATCACCCGAGCAGCAGGCGTGCATCGACGCGATCCGCGACCTCGACGGGTTCAACTGGGGCTACGACCCGTTCCACTTCCAGGCTCCCGAGGGCTCGTACGCCGTCGACGCCGATGGCGGCGCACGTGTCGAGGAGTTCCGCGAGATGGTCGGCGCCCTGCACGGCATGGGCCTGCAGGTCGTGCTCGACCAGGTGTTCAACCACACCGCCGAGGCCGGCCAGGGCCAGAAGTCGGTGCTCGACCGCATCGTGCCCGGCTACTACCAGCGGCTGAACGCGGCCGGCGCGGTCGAGACCTCGACGTGCTGCCAGAACGTGGCCACCGAGCACGAGGTCGCCGAGAAGCTCATGGTCGACTCGGTCGTGCTGTGGGCGAAGGAGTACAAGGTCGACGGGTTCCGCTTCGACCTCATGGGCCACCACTCGAAGGCGAACATGCTCGCGATCCGCGCGGCGCTCGACGGACTCACGCTGAAGAAGGACGGCGTCGACGGGTCGAAGGTCTACCTGTACGGCGAAGGCTGGAACTTCGGCGAGGTTGCGAACAACGCGCTCTTCGAGCAGGCCACGCAGGGACAGCTCGGCGGCACGGGCATCGGCACGTTCAACGACCGACTCCGCGACGCCGTGCACGGCGGCAGCCCCGTCGACGGCACGTCGACGTTCCAGCAGGGCTTCGGCACCGGCCTCGGCACCGACCCGAACGGGCAGCCGGGCACGCCGTCGCAGGCCGACCAGCTCACCGACCTCGGGCACCAGACCGACCTGGTCAAGCTCGGGCTCGCGGGCAACCTGCGGGCGTACGAGCTGACGGATGCCGCGGGCGAGACCGTGCGCGGCGACGAGCTCGACTACCGGGGGGCGCCCGCCGGCTACGCCGACCAGCCCGACGAGGTGATCAACTACGTCGACGCCCACGACAACGAGACGCTCTACGACCTCTCGGTGTTCAAGCTGCCGACCGACACGTCGATGGCCGACCGCGTGCGCATGAACACGCTGTCGCTCGCGACGGTCACCCTGTCGCAGTCGCCGTCGTTCTGGCACGCGGGCACCGAGCTGCTGCGCTCGAAGTCGCTCGACCGCAACAGCTACAACTCGGGCGACTGGTTCAACCGCATCGACTGGACCGGTCAGGAGTCGACCTTCGGGTCGGGCCTGCCGAACGAGGCCGACAACGGCGAGAAGTGGTCGATCATGACGCCGCTGCTCGAGAACGCCGCACTGAAGCCGGCGCCGGCCGACATCGCGGCGGCCGAGGCATCCGCCCTCGACCTGCTGCGCGTGCGCTCGTCGGTCGACCTGCTGCAGCTGGGCTCGGCTTCGCTGATCGACGAGAAGGTCTCGTTCCCGAACAGTGGAGCGGATGCCACGCCGGGCCTCATCACGATGCTCGTCGACGACCTGGTCGGCGCCGACGTCGACCCGGAGCTCGACGGCGCCCTCGTGGTGTTCAACGCCTCGCCCGAGGCGGTCACCGAGCAGGTCGACGGACTGCAGGGTCGCGGATTCGCCCTCGCGAAGGCGCAGGCATCCGGTTCCGACGCGGTCGTGAAGACGACGAGGTGGGATGCCGCGACGGGCTCGGTCACCATCCCGGCTCGTTCGGTCGCGGTGCTGGTCGACGAGCAGCCGCCGCCCGCCGTGGCGACGTTCACGATCGCCGCGCCGAACAAGCTGCTCGCGAAGGCCGGATCCGCGGTCAAGGTCGTCGGCCAGACGTTCGCGGTCGACGGCGGGCGCCCGGTCGGCACCGTCACCGTGCTCGACGGCGGCAAGGTCGTCGCGACGGTCGCCCTGAAGGCATCCGACCGCGGCCGCTTCTCGATCGACCTGCCGAAGCTCGGCAAGGGGCTGCACCTGATCCGCACCTCGTTCGACGGCGGCGAGGGCTTCAGCGACTCGAAGTCGCTGCCGATCCCGCTGCTCGTCTACTGAGGCCTGCGCCGGTCGAGTAGGCCGTCTGCGGCCGTATCGAGGCCCGTCTCCGGATGGGCCTCGATACGGCGCCGGGGCGCCTACTCGACCGACGTGCCCGGAAGCCCTCGTGGCTCAGCCCCGTGAGAGCGTGAGCGGCACGGTGCTCGCGCCGGTCGAGAAGTGGATCACGGGCGTCTCGCCCGAGCAGTCGTACGGAGCCGACATGATCGGCGACGCGAGGATCTGCTCGGTCACGGGCGTGCCGTCCATCTCGACGCCGTCGACCGTGACGTCCATGGTGAGGTCGTTCGTGTCGTTGCTGGTCGTGAGGGTGTCGCCGTCGACGGCGTACTGGCCCGACAGGGTTCCGCCGAGCGTTCCCTCGGCAGGCAGGCCGGCGATGTCGACGGAGAGCGAGAGGGCGGGCGTGTACGCGTACGTGCCGTCCTCGTCGAAGGACAGGCCCGAGCCGCCGGTCGGGTCGTAGACGATCGCGTACTCCGCGAGGTCGGCGTTGACCTGGTCGTAGTAGCGCTGCATCTGCTCGTCGGCGAGCACCCAGTCGCCCACGAGGCAGTTCGATGCGGCGGTTCCGGCGGCATCGTCGTCGGCTGCGGCATCCGTCGCCGGGGTGCTCGCGCTCGCGGTCGGCTTCGGGCTGTCGGACGCCGCATCGCTCGCGGACGCGTCGCCCGACGGGGAGGCCGTGCACCCCGCGAGCGTCAGGGCCGCGAACGCGACGATCGAGCCGGTCAGGGCGAGCCGATGGCGAGCCTGCATCAATGCCTCCTGTAGGGGGAACTCCGTGGCGCCGATGCGCCGACGCACGAGTGCGTGCATTCTCTCATCCGTCGATGTCGGGACGGCGGGTGCGTCAGTCCGCAGGTGCCGCGAGCACCGCGTGGCAGCGGCCGAGGCGCTCCAGCCACCAGTCCGTGCGCTCGGGCGAGGCCGCGTACCGGTCGAGCAGGGCGGCATCGGGCACGACCCGGCGCACGTCGATCGCGCCGTCGACGGGCACGAGCGGCGAGCCCGTGACATCCGCCGCCAGTAGCGAGGCCGTGCCGAGCCCGCAGTCGTAGTCGAGTTCGGTGACGGATGCCGCGAGCGCGGCGCCCATCGCGAGCCCAACGCTCGTGTCGAGCGCACTCGAGACCACCACGGGCAGGCCGGCGGCCTCGGTGATGCGGAGCGCCCGGCGGATGCCGCCGAGGGGCTGCGCCTTGATCACGAGCAGGTCGGCAGCACCGGCCTCGGCGACGGCGAGCGGATCGTCGGCCTTGCGCACGCTCTCGTCGGCCGCGATGGGGATGCCCATGTACTTCGTGCGCAGGCGGATCTCGACGAGGTCGTCGATGCTCGGGCACGGCTGCTCGACGTACTCCAGGTCGAACTCCGCGAGCGCGTGGATCGCGTGCTCGGCCTCGTCGACGTTCCAGCCGGCGTTCGCGTCGACGCGGATGCGGCCCTCTGGGCCGAGCACCTCGCGCACGGCGCGCACCCTCGCGACATCCTGCGCCAGCGTCTGGTCGCTCGCCGCGACCTTCACCTTCGCGGTGCGGCAGCCGGGGAAGCGGGCGAGCACGGCGGCGACGCTGTCGGGGTCGACGCCCGGCACGGTCGCGTTCACGGGGATGCGGTCGCGCAGGGCGGTCGGCGTCGCGTTCCAGCCGTAGTCGAGCGCGCCCTCGAGCCAGACGGACGCCTCGCGGTCGTCGTACTCGACGAACGGGCTGAACTCGGTCCACCCGTGCGGCCCCTCGAGCAGCAGGGCCTCGCGCACGTCGATGCCGCGGAACCGCGTGACGAGCGGCAGCGCGACGACGCGGGCGGAGGAGAGCAGGTCGTCGAGCTCAGGCAGTGTCATGAACACATCATCGCAAGCGGCTGCAGGCGCCGCTCATTAGACTCGCGCGAGTGACCGGCACGTTGATCGAACCCCGCTTCCCCCTCGACATCGACGGCGTCGCGCGCCCGACACGGTCCCAGGCGCTGCTCGACGCGGTGCGGGCGAACGTGGTCATCGCCGACGGCGCGATGGGCACCATGCTGCAGCGGCACGAGCCGACCCTCGACGACTACCGCCAGCTCGAGGGCTGCAACGAGATCCTCAACGTGAGCCGGCCAGACATGATCGCCGACATCCACGACGAGTACCTCGCCGTCGGCATCGACGCGATCGAGACGAACACGTTCGGCGCGAACTGGTCGAACCTGTCGGACTACGGCATCGACGACCGCATCCACGAGCTCGCCGAGGCCGGCGCCCGCATCGCGCGCGAGCGGGTCGAGGCCGCCGAGGCCGCCGACGGTCGCGTACGCTGGGTGCTCGGCTCGATGGGCCCGGGCACCAAGCTGCCGAGCCTCGGGCACACCACCTACGACCACCTCAAGCAGACGTTCGCCCTGCAGGCCGAGGGCCTCATCGACGGGGGCGCCGACGCGTTCCTCATCGAGACTTCGCAGGACCTCCTGCAGACCAAGGCCGCCGTCAACGGCTGCAAGCAGGCCATCGTGAGCCGCGGCATCCGCCTGCCGATCTTCGTCGAGGTGACCGTCGAGACCACCGGCACCATGCTCATGGGCAGCGAGATCGGCGCAGCGCTCACCGCGCTCGAACCGCTCGGGGTCGACGCGATCGGCCTGAACTGCGCCACCGGCCCGGCCGAGATGAGCGAGCACCTGCGGCACCTCTCGAAGCACTCGCGCGTGCCGGTGGCGTGCATGCCGAACGCCGGGCTGCCCGTGCTCGGGGCGAACGGCGCGCACTACCCGCTCGAGCCCGCAGAGCTCGCGACCGCGCACGAGCAGTTCGTGCGCGAGTTCGGCCTCGGCCTGATCGGCGGATGCTGCGGCACGACGCCCGAGCACATGCTCGCGGTCGTCGAGCGGCTGCGGCCGCTGCGCGCCTCGCTCACCGCGGATGCCGCGGCATCCGCTCGCGACCCGAAGCCCGAGGCGGGCGTGGCGAGCCTCTACCAGCACGTGCCGTTCCACCAGGACGCGTCGTACCTCGCGATCGGCGAGCGCACGAATGCGAACGGGTCGAAGGCCTTCCGCGAGGCGATGCTCGCCGGCGAGTGGGACGAGTGCGTCGAGATCGCGCGCAACCAGATCCGCGTGGGGGCGCACCTGCTCGACGTGTGCGTCGACTACGTCGGCCGCGACGGTGTCGACGACATCCGCGAGGTCGTGTCTCGCTTCGCGAGCGCCTCGACGCTGCCGCTCGTGATCGACTCGACCGAGCCGGCCGTGATCGCCGCCGGACTCGAGCTCATCGGCGGCCGCCCCGTCGTGAACTCGGTCAACTATGAAGACGGCGACGGCGCGACGAGCCGGTTCGGGCGCATCATGCCGCTCGTGAAGGAGCACGGCACGGCCGTGATCGCGCTCACGATCGACGAGCAGGGCCAGGCCCGCACCGCCGACGACAAGATGCGCATCGCCTCGCGTCTCGTCGATGCCCTCGTCGACGAGTGGGGCATGCGCGTCGAGGACCTCATCGTCGACTGCCTCACGTTCCCGATCGCGACCGGCCAGGAGGAGACCCGCCGCGACGCGATCGAGACGATCGAGGCGATCCGCCGCCTGAACGCCAAGTACCCGGGCATCCACACCACGCTCGGCGTCTCGAACGTGTCGTTCGGCCTCAACCCTGCTGCTCGCAGCGTGCTGAACTCGGTGTTCCTGCACGAGGCCGTCGAGGCCGGACTCGACTCCGGCATCATCGACGCCGCGAAGATCGTGCCGCTCGCCTCGCTCTCGGAGGAGCAGCGCAAGGTCGCGCTCGACCTCGTGTGGGACCGCCGCGAGTACGACGACGAGGGTGCGACGACCTACGACCCGCTCGCCGTCATGCTCGACCTCTTCGCCGGCGTCGACACCGCCGCGCTCCGCGACCAGCGCGCGGCCGAGCTCGCCGCCCTGCCCGTGGGGGAGCGCCTCGAGCGTCGCATCATCGACGGCGCCTCGAAGGGCCTCGAGGCCGACCTCGACCTCGCCCGCGAGGGCGGCCTGAGCGCGCTCCAGATCATCAACGACCACCTGCTCGAGGGCATGAAGGTCGTCGGCGAACGCTTCGGCTCCGGCGAGATGCAGCTGCCGTTCGTGCTGCAGTCGGCCGAGACCATGAAGGCCGCGGTCGCGCTGCTCGAGCCGCACATGGAGAAGTCCACGTCGGGCGGCAAGGGAAAGATGGTCATCGCCACGGTGCGCGGCGACGTGCACGACATCGGCAAGAACCTCGTCGACATCATCCTCACGAACAACGGCTACGAGGTGATCAACCTCGGCATCAAGCAGCCGATCGCCGACATCATCGCCGCCGCAGAGGAGCACGGCGCCGACGTCATCGGCATGTCGGGCCTGCTCGTGAAGTCGACCGTCGTGATGAAGGAGAACCTGCAGGAGCTGCAGTCGCGCGGCCTCGCGAAGAAGTGGCCGATCATCCTCGGCGGCGCCGCCCTCACGCGCGCCTACGTCGAGGACGACCTCGCGAGCCTCTTCGACGGCGAGGTGCGCTACGCCCGCGACGCGTTCGAGGGCCTCACGCTCATGGAGCCGCTCGTGAAGGTCGCACGCGGCGCCGACCCCGGTGAGGTCGGCCTGCCCGCGCTGAAGAAGCGCATCCACAGTGCGGGGTCGAAGCTCACGCTCACCGAGCCCGAGGCCATGCCGGGGCGGTCGGATGTCGCATCCGACAACCCGATTCCCGCGCCGCCGTTCTGGGGCACCCGCATCGTGAAGGGCATCGCGCTCGCCGACTACGCCGCGTTCCTCGACGAGCGGGCCACGTTCATGGGGCAGTGGGGGCTCAAGCCCGGACGCGGCGAAGACGGCCTCTCGTACGAGCAGCTCGTCGAGACCGAGGGGCGCCCGCGCCTGCGCTACTGGCTCGACCGCATCCTCGGCGAGGGCATGCTCGACGCCTCGGTCGCGTACGGCTACTTCCCCGTCGTGAGCGACGGCGACGACCTCGTCGTGCTGCACCACGGCGACGACCCCTCCGGCGCACTCGGGCCGGCCGGGCTGCTCGCGCCCGACGGCGGCTCCGGTGGCGCGCCGGGCGAGGAGCGCCTGCGCTTCCACTTCCCGCGCCAGCGCCGCGATCGCCACCTCTGCCTCGCCGACTTCGTGCGGTCGAAGGAGTCCGGACAGGTCGACGTGCTGCCCGTGCAGCTCGTGACCGCCGGCGCCCACATCGACCAGGTCACCGCGAAGCTCTTCGCCGAGAACCGGTACCGCGACTACTACGAGCTCAACGGCCTCGTGATGCAGCTCACCGAGTCGCTCGCCGAGTACTGGCACGCCCGCATCCGCTCGGAGCTCGGGTTCTCGTCCGAAGACCCGACCGACACCGCCGGCCTCTTCAAGCTCGAGTACCGCGGCGCACGGTTCTCGCTCGGCTACCCGGCCTGCCCCGACATGGAGGATCGCCGCAAGGTCGTCGAGCTGCTGAAGCCCGAGCGCATGGGCGTCGAGCTCAGCGAGGAGCTGCAGCTGCATCCCGAGCAGTCGACCGACGCATTCGTGTTCCACCACCCCGAGGCGAAGTACTTCTCGGTCTGAGGCTCCGGCGAATCCGGCGAACACGGCGCCTTCTCAGGAAGGAATCGGCAGGCACCCGTAGGCTCGCAAGTCCAAGGGGAGTACTCCGGCACGGCCGGCCCGTCATTACGGATGCAGGGCGCATCCCGGGCCACCGGTCCTCGTTCACGAGGATGGAGAAGACCTTGACGTCCATCAGCGACGCCAAGGTCTGGAGCACCCGTTGAACGTCACCCCCCTCGTGTGGATCATCACGATCGCCGTCACGATCGCCTTCTTCGTGTACGAGTTCTTCGCGCACGTGCGCAAGCCGCACGAGCCGTCCATCGGTGAATCGGCCCGGTGGTCGGCGTTCTACATCGGCCTCGCCGTGCTGTTCGGCGTCGGCGTCGGCGTGGTCTCGGGCTGGACGTACGGCGGCGAGTACTTCGCCGGCTACCTCACCGAGAAGGCGCTGTCGATCGACAACCTCTTCGTGTTCCTCATCGTGATGACCGGCTTCGCGGTGCCGAAGATCTACCAGCAGAAGGTGCTGATGATCGGCATCGTGATCGCGCTGATCCTGCGCGGCATCTTCATCGCGGTCGGTGCGACCCTGATCGAGAACTTCTCCTGGGTCTTCTACCTCTTCGGCGCCCTCCTGCTCGTGCTCGCGTACCGCCAGGCGTTCAGCGGCCACGAGAGCGATCCGTCGCAGGGCCGGTTCATGCGCCTGGTGCGACGCGTCCTGCCCGTCAGCGACGAGTACGACGGTGATCGCCTGACGGTTCGCAAGGGCGGGCGCCGGTTCGTCACCCCGATGATGCTGACGATCATCGCGATCGGCTTCGTCGACCTGGTCTTCGCCGTCGACTCGATCCCGGCGATCTACGGCCTGACCGAGGAGGCGTACCTCGTCTTCACGGCGAACGCGTTCGCGCTCATGGGCCTGCGCCAGCTCTACTTCCTCATCGGCGGGCTGCTCGAGCGCCTCGTGTATCTCGCGCAGGGCCTCGCCGTCATCCTCGCGTTCATCGGCGTGAAGCTCGTGCTGCACGCCATGCACGTCAACGAGCTGCCGTTCGTCAATGGCGGCGAGCCCATGCTCTGGGCCCCCGAGATCCCGATCTGGTTCTCGCTGCTGTTCATCGGCGCCACCGTCGCGGTCGCGACCGCGGCGAGCCTGCTCAAGACCCGCGGCGACCGCGTGCGGGCCGTCGCGGCGGGCGATGGCGCGGCCGCCGAAGGCGTCGAGGCTGCCGAGGCTGCGGATGCGGGCGACACCGCCGGCGATGCCGGCGATGCCGGTTACGTGGGCGACTCGGACGCCGTCAACGCCTCGTCGAAGCGCTGACGAAGGGGCTCGTCGAAGCGCCGCCGGCGCGCGCCGACGGACCCGGGACGCCGGATGCGCCGGGCCCGACGGGCTTGGCGCGCCGGAACGCGGCGAGCACGGCCGAGCCGATCACGACGAGGCCGATGACGGTCGTGACCGCCCGCAGGGTGTCCCACGTGATCGACGAGGTCACGAGCGAGTACAGCAGGAAGCTCGAGAGGTTCTGCCCGAGTGGGGCTCCGGCCTCGTAGGAGATGCCCGATCCGGTACCCACCGCGAACGGCCAGAACCAGAGGTTCATGATGAGGCCGAAGGCGTACGAGGCGAGCACGCCGTAGACGGCGAGCATGGCGATCTCGGCGCGCCGCGGCATCCGCCCGCCGCGTCGTCCAGGGAACCGCCGGGGGAGCAGCCCGGCGCCGGCGCCGACCCAGGCGCAGGCGAACATCTGGAACGGGGTCCACGGCCCGAACGTGCCGGTCACGATCGTCGAGAGCGCGATCGTGAGCAGGCCGAGCAGCAGTCCGAAGCGCGGCCCGAACGCGCGCCCCGCGAGGATCAGCAGGATGAACACGGCCTCGACGCCGCCGACGCCCGTGCCGACGATGCGCACGGCGGCACCGATCGCGGCGAGGGTTCCGAGCAGGGCGAGCGTGTGCGCGCTGCGCACCGAGCCGTCGAGGGCGGCGAGCACGACCACGGCGGCCAGCGGGGCGAGCGCGAGCGCCGCGACGGGGGCTGCGGCGCTCGCCTGCGACGGCAGTGCGGCCGCGACGAGCGGCCAGGTGAAGGCGGCGAGGGCGACGAGGTTCGCCGCGGTCAGGGCGAGTGCGGCCGAGCGGATGCCGCGTGTCCGGCCGGTTCCCGCGGGAGCCGGTGCCGCCGGGGCCGCTCGGTGCGGCTCGGGATCAGGTCGGGCCGCGATTGGCGTCCCCGCGACAGGAACTGCCGATGACGTGAGGGTGGCCGGGCTGGACGCGCGTGTCGGCGGGGACGCCAGGTGCGGCTCGGGGCGGGTTCGGGGCGCAACCGGCGTCCCCGCGGCACGCGGCTCGCCGAGGCGGCCGCCGGCCATCGGCAGTTCGCGATCGGCGATGGCCCCGACGAACTCGGCATCGTGCGTGGCGACGAGCACCGCCGCACCACCGTCGGCGGCCCGGCGGAGGGCAGCGCCGACGAGCGTGCGCGCCCCGGCATCGAGCCCTCGGGTCGGCTCGTCGACGAGCAGCACCGCGGGGGAGTTCGCCGACTGGACGGCGATCGCGAGGCAGCGGCGCTCGCCGAGGGAGAGGTCGCGCGGATGCCGAGCCAGGCGTTCCGCGAATGCGGGCGAGTCGGCCTCGAGCCCGAGGAACGAGGCCAGTCGGCCGCGCGTCGTGTCGCGGGCCAGTCGCGCCCTGCGGTCGGTTCGCGCGCACTCCGCGGCCACCGTCGTCGCAGCGAAGAGGTCGTCGGAGGCGTCGGGCACGAGGGCGATGTCGCCGTGGCGCCGCTCGCGTCGCGTGCTCCGCTGCAGGCCTCGCCTCGGGACGACGTCCTGTCGCGTGACGCCCTCGAGCGGCCGGGCGCCGGGCGTCGTGGCGGCGCGGACCGTCGTCACGCCGTCATGGCCCGTCGCCAGGGCGACGAGGAGGCTGGACTTTCCGGCGCCGTTCGGTCCGGTGAGGGCCACGACCTGCCCGGCCGAGAGGTCGAGGCTCGCCGCGTCGACCGCCGGGCTCGCGCCGTGCACCACCGTCACGTCGCGGGCGCGGAGCACGACGTCTCCGCGGATGCCGGGGGAGCGTGGTGGCAGCCCGGTTTGGGGATCCGTCGCGAGGTCGGGCGCCTCGCCGCCGGAACGGCCCTCGGATGCGAGCGGCGCGTCCGCGGCATCACCCGCGAGCACGAGCGCGATTCCGCCCGACACGTCGACGCGCTCGTCGGCGACCGCCGCGAACTCGGCCTGACGATGCTCGGCGACGATCACGCAGATGCCCGCATCGTGCGCGAGCGCGTCGAGCAGGTCGACGATGCGCGCACGGAACGCGACGTCGAGGTCGGCGAGCGGCTCGTCGACCAGCAGCACGATGGGGTGCTCGGCGATGGCCGCCGCGATCGCGACGAGGGTCGCCTCTCCGGCGGACAGGCCGCGCAACTGGCGGCCGAGCAGGGGCCGGATGCCGATGCGCGCCGCGATCTCGTCGACGCGCGCCCTGACGATGACCGGGTCGACGCCGCGCAGTTCGAGCGCGAGGCCGATCTCGTCGTCGACCCGCTCGGTGGCGAACCCCTCGCGCGGATGCTGCAGCACGACGCCGACGGTGCGGGCGGTGTCGCGTGGCGGGGTGAGTCCGCGGTCGTGGCCGACCACGATCAGCTCGCCGTGCACGGTGCCGCCGTCGAGGTGCGCGTGCAGGCCGGCGATCGCTCGGAGCAGTGTGGACTTGCCGCTGCCGGTCGCGCCCGTGACGAGCGTCAGCGTGCCGGGCTCGAGTTCGAGCGAGGGCACGACGACGGTTGCGGCGGCAGCAGGATCAGCAACGGCGCCCACGGCGCCGGCGGCACGGGCGCCGACGGCACCCGCATCGCGGTGCAGGATCGCCACGTCTCGCGCCTCGACGGGGCGTTCGCAGACCCCGTTGACCGGATGCCCCGCGAGCCCGCGCAGCTCGAGCGCCGCGGCCACGGAGGTCGCTCGCTCGAGCGTGCGTTCGAGCACCGGCGCGAGCAGTCTTGGCCCGCCGCGTTCGCCCCGCAGGCGCTGTGCGAACCGCACCCGGCGTACGGCGTCGGCGAGCGCCGGGAGTCCGGCCCAGGCGACCGCGAGGGTGCGCGCGATGCCGCGGAGCGGTCCGCGCCGGGCGCCCCGCGCCAGCAGCCGAGGCACGTCGAGCACCGCGTTCAGCACGCCGAACGCGAGGATCGCGAGCGCGATCGGCACCGCGCTGAGCGCGGCATCCGCGAGCCCGTCGAGGGTTGCCGGGCCGAGCAGCACGACGTGCGAGAACGGCCGGGGGAGCGGGATCTCGGGCAACGGCAGCACGACCGGGCCCGACCCGTCGGCACCGTGGAAGAGCACGCGGTAGGCGACCCGGACCCCGATGAACCCCGCGGCGATGAAGGCCGAGGCGCGGAGGGGAGCGGGTCGCATGATCACTGCGCGGCGCCTGACTGCCGGGTCATTCGCTCGGGGCGGCCGGCTCGTCGTTCACCGTGAAGAGGAGCGCGAGGCTCTCGCCCGGCTGCACCTGCAGCGTGGACAGGCCCTCCTGGGCGTAGCCCCACTCGCCGTCGACCGGCTTGGTCCAGAGCGACCAGTAGGCGAACGCGGCCGGCATCGAGGCGCAGGTCTCGAAGTAGTCGGAGCCGTCGTCGGCGGTGAGCGCGAAGTCCTCGGCGGGCACGCCGTTGACGCGGCAGATGACCTGGTCGCCGTACTCCTCGGTGCCCTCGGTGGTGAGGCCGGCCTCGGCGACGGCGTCGCTCGCGGCGATCGGCGCATCGGCCTCGACGCACGTGACGCCCGCGGGCGAGTCGGCGAGGTCGAGCCCCTCGGCCAGCTCGACGACGACCTCGACGCCGGCGCAGTCGCCGCCGTCGGCGTTCGCATCGGCCGAGGCCGAGGCCGAGGGGGCCGACTCCTCTGCACCGCCCCCGTCGGAGGGCGCGCACGCGGCGAGGGCCAGTGCGAGGAACAGGGCTGCGGAGGCGCCGAGGGCGCGCGAAGTCGTGGTCACGTTCCAAGGGTAGGGGGCGCGCGCGACGGGGCGCGGATCTGTGTCGCCGTGCGTACGACGGCGGGTCGTTAGGCTGGAGAGGTGAGCGTTTCCGAACTGTTCGATGCGAGCGAGTGGGTCGACGCGGCATCCGCCGTCGCCGGTGACGCGGGGCTCAGCGACATCACCTACCACCACTCGACCGACGGGCGCATCGCCCGCATCGCGTTCCATCGGCCGGAGGTGCGCAACGCCTTCCGGCCGCACACGGTCGACGAGCTCTACCGGGCCCTCGAAGACGCGCGCACGAACCCGCGTATCGGCGTCGTGCTGCTGACGGGCAACGGCCCGAGTGCGAAGGACGGCGGCTGGGCGTTCTGCTCGGGCGGCGACCAGCGCATCCGGGGGCGCGACGGCTACCAGTACTCCGCCGACGAGGCCGAGGTCGTGCGCGACCCCGCTGCCGCGGCGAGCACGGGTCGCCTGCACATCCTCGAGGTGCAGCGGCTCATCCGCTTCATGCCGAAGGTCGTCATCGCGGTCGTGCCCGGTTGGGCTGCCGGCGGCGGGCACTCGCTGCACGTCGTCTGCGACCTCACCATCGCGAGCCGTGAGCACGGGCGCTTCAAGCAGACCGATGCGGATGTCGGCAGCTTCGACGCCGGCTACGGGTCGGCGTACTTCGCCCGCCAGATCGGGCAGAAGTTCGCCCGGGAGGTGTTCTTCCTCGCCGAGGAGTACTCGGCCGATCGCGCCTACGAGATGGGCGCCGTGAATCGCGTCGTGCCGCATGCCGAGCTCGAGCGCGAGGCGATCGCGATGGCGCGCACGATCCTCACGAAGTCGCCCACGGCGATCCGCATGCTGAAGTTCGCGTTCAACGCGGTCGACGACGGCATGGTCGGCCAGCAGGTGTTCGCGGGCGAGGCGACGAGGCTGGCCTACGGCACCGACGAGGCCGTCGAGGGCCGCGACTCGTTCCTCGAGAAGCGCGACCCCGACTGGGGCCCCTACCCCTGGCATTACTGATGCCGGTTACCGCTGACCGGTCGAGCGGGTTACGGTGAGCGGCCGGAAACCCCTCATCAGGGTTGCCGCCGGCGACACTGCGGCACTGCTCGCCCAGTTGCGCGAGGCGGTGCTCTTCGACGAGGCCGCGCTCGCCGTGCTGCCGGTTCCCGGTGATGCCGAGCCCTCCCAAGACGACCTCATCGCCGCCTTCGTGCCCGCCGAGGTCGCCCTCGTCGTCGAGACGAGCGGGTCCACGGATGCCCCGAAGCGCGTCATGCTCTCGGGGCACGCGCTGCGGGCGAGCGCCCATGCGACCGAGCAGTGGTTCGGCGGGCAGCGCGGCCAGTGGCTGCTCGCCCTGCCGGCCACGTACATCGCGGGAGCCCAGGTGCTCGTGCGCTCGATCCTCGCGGGCACCGCTCCCGTCGTGCTGCCGCAGGGCGGGTTCACCCCTGCGGCATTCGTCGAGGCCGCGCGCACGCTCGACCCCGACCATCCGTGGTTCACCTCCCTCGTTCCGGTGCAGCTCGCTCGCCTCGTCGAGGCCGCCGAGCACGACCGGTCGGCGCGCACCGCCCTCGGGTCGTTCGACCGCATCCTCCTCGGCGGGCAGGCCGCGCCGGCGGGCCTCGTCGAGCGCGCCCGCGAGTTCGGCGCGCACGTGCACCGCACCTACGGCTCGAGCGAGACGGCCGGCGGCTGCGTCTACGACGGGCAGCCGCTGACCGGCGTCGGCGTGCGCGTGGTCGACGGCGAGGTGCAGCTCAGCGGCCCGATGCTCGCGAGCGGCTACCTCGACGATCCCGAGCGCACGGCCGCCGCGTTCACGACCGACGCCGATGGCACGCGGTGGTATCGCACGGGCGACCTCGGGGGGCTCGTGCCCGAACCGAACCCCGACCATCAACCGATCGAACGGCTGCGCATCACGGGCCGCGCCGACGACGTGATCATCTCGGGCGGCGTCAAGGTCGCGCTCGGCGAGGTCGAGCGGGCGGTCCGCGCCGTCTCGGGGCTCGAGGCCGCCGTCGTGCTCGCCGTGGCCGATGCCGAATGGGGTGAACGCCCGGCGGTCGTCGTCGAGCGAGCGGATGCCGCGGCATCCGTCACCACCGACGTCACCGTCGCAGCCCTCGCCGCCGTGACCGACGCCGCCGGGCTGCCGCCCGCCGCCCGCCCGGTGCGCCTGCTCGTGCTCGAACGCATGCCGCACCTCGCCTCGGGAAAGCCCGACCGGCGAGCGCTCGCCGCCCTCCTCGCACGCGAAGCCGGGTCATAGGAACGGCGAACTAGCATGTTCGTGTGGCACGCCCGAAACCCCAGCGCATGAACCAGGCCGACCCCAAGCGGCGCCAGACCACCGTCGGTCGGTCCGGCAATCCGGCGCGGGCCGCCGCGGCTGCGAAGGCCGGCCCCGAACGCGCGGCGCGCACGCGCCTGACCCCCGGCGACTGGATCGCAGGTGCGCGCCTGCGCACGCTCCCGCTCGCCATCGCGCCCGTCGCGCTCGGCACGGGTGCGGGCTCCATCGCCGTCGTCGACGGCCAGTGGCATCCGACGCGCTTCGCGCTCGCGCTGGTCGTCGCGCTCGCGCTGCAGATCGGCGTGAACTACGCCAACGACTACTCCGACGGCATCCGCGGCACCGACGACCATCGGGTCGGCCCCGCTCGCCTCACCGCGTCGGGTCTCGTGAACCCGAAGGTCGTGCTCGCCGTGGCCCTCGCCTTCTTCGGCATCGCCGCGCTCGCGGGCCTGGCCCTCACGGTCATCACGCAGCAGTGGTGGCTGATCGCGGTCGGCGCGGTCGCGATCGTCGCGGCCTGGTTCTACACCGGCGGCAAGCGCCCCTACGGCTACGCGGGTCTCGGCGAGCTCTTCGTGTTCGTGTTCTTCGGCCTCGTCGCGACCGCCGGCTCTGCGTTCGTGCAGGCGCTGAGCGTCAACCTCGAGGCCTGGCTCGGCGGCATCGGCGTCGGCCTGCTCGCCTGTGCCGTGCTCATGGCCAACAACCTGCGCGACGTCGATCAGGACCGCCTGGCGGGCAAGCGCACGCTCGCGGTGCTCGTCGGGCCGATCGCCGGCCGCATCCTGTTCGTCGTGTTCATGCTCGCGCCGTTCGGCATCGTCGGCGCGCTCGCGCTGTTCTACCCGACCGCGGTGCTCGTGTTCTTCGCGCTGCTGCTGGCCCTGCCGGCGTGCCTCATCGTGGTCACCGCGAAGACGCCGCGCGAGCTGATCCTCGCACTGCAGCTCGCGAGCTTCACCGCGCTCCTCTACGGCATCGGCTTGGGGCTCGCGATCGCGCTCTGAGGCCACGGCGAGGGGCGTGCGGATGCCGCAGGCGGCCCGGGTCGGTCATGCGAGCGCCCGCGGCTGCGAGCGTGCGGATGCCGCAAGCGGCCCGCGGTCAGTCGCGGGTGGTCTCGGCGGAGGGGCCGTCGTGCGCTGCGCGGGCGGACGGCTGCGCCGGTGCGGCGTCGACCGCGGCATCCTCTTCGGCGTCGTCCTCGTGCACCAGCGGGGTCTCGCGGTGACGCGCTTCGTACAGGTCGTTCGACATCGACTCGCGAGGGCGGCGCAGGAAGATGAGCGACGCGCTCAGCCCGAACAGTGCGGCCACGAGGGCGGCGATCCAGCCGGGCACACCGGCGACGAGCAACACGATGAGGGGCACCGCGAACAGCGCGATGCGCAGGGCGGTGTACCAGATCCAGACGGGCACGGACTTCACCATGCAAGTGTAGGTCTGGCTGCCTGTGCGCACTCCCAGCCGGATCGCCCCGCACACGCCTAGACTGGCGAGATGTTACGGGTCTGGTTCGTCGTCGGCATCGCCGCCGTGATCTTCTGGATCTACGCGATCTTCGACTGCGCGTTCTTCGATCGTTCCCGCATCCGAGGTGTGAGCCGGGGCTGGTGGGTCGCGATCGTCGTGCTCATCCCGGTGATCGGCGCGATCCTCTGGTTCATCATCGGCCGCGGCCGAGCCTACCGCCAGGGCGGCAAGGGGCCGATCGCGCCCGATGACGACCCCGACTTCCTCCGCGGGCTGCGGGCCGACGCCGAGCAGGACGAGCGCATCCGCCGTCTCGAGCAGGAACTCGCCGACCTCGACGGCGACGACGGCAAGAAGGGCGGCTCGAAGAAGGGCGGCCCGAAGGGCGAGCCCCACGAACCGCACGAACCCCACGAGCCGAAGCACCACGACGGTCCCGACGCCCCCGGCGAGGCTGGAGCCTCCGGCCGACCGAATGGCTGAGCCGTCGGGCGCAGGTCCGACCCCGCACGACCGCAGCCCGGCGACCGCCGCCGCCCTCGCCCTGCTCACCGGTTTCGTGCGTGCGGGCGTCCGCGACGTCGTCGTGGCCCCGGGCTCGCGGTCGCAGGCGTTCGCGCTCGTCGCGGCCGAGCTCGAGCGGGTCGGCGCGATCCGGCTGCACGTTCGCATCGACGAGCGCAGCGCCGGGTTCCTCGCGCTCGGCCTCGCGGTCGAGTCGGGGCGTCCGTCGGTCGTCGTCGTCACGTCGGGCACCGCGGTCGCGAACCTGCATCCGGCCGTGCTCGAGGCGCACCACTCCGGGGTGCCGCTCATCGTCTGCTCGGCCGACCGCCCCGTCGAACTCCGCGGCATCCGCTCGAACCAGACCACCGTGCAGCCCGGCATCTTCGCCGGTGCCGTGCGCCTCGAGCGCGACGTGCCTGCGCCGGTCGGCGACCCGGCCGAGCTCGCCGCCGCGACGCGACTCGCGCGCGTCGCGGTGGCCGTCTCGCTCGGGCGCGACGACCGCGGGGTGCCGGCGCCGCATCCGGGTCCGGGCCCCGTGCACCTGAACCTGCAGCTGACCGAGCCGCTCTCGACGCCCGTGCACGTCGACGAGGCGCCGACGGCCGACCCCGGCGACCCGGTCACGGCAGCGGCGACCGGCGCGACGGCCGCCGCGGCATCCGCCGGCTCCGTCGCCCCCTCTGCCGAGACACCACCGAAGGGGGCGCTCATCGCGGCCGGCCCTCGCACGGTGGTCGTCGCCGGAGCCGGCGCGGGCCCCGTCGCCGAGCAGTTCGCGCGCGACGGCGGGTGGCCGCTGCTCGCCGAGGTCACGAGCGGCGCCCGATTCGGACCGAACCTCGTCGTCGCGTCCCGCGAGCTCCTGAACGAACCGGGATTCGGCGACCGCATCGAGCGCGTCGTGGTCTTCGGGCATCCGACGCTGTCGCGCGAGGTCCCGGCGCTCGTGCAGCGACGCGACGTGGAGTCGATCGTCGTCGCCCCCTCCGGCATCGAGTGGTACAACCCGGGCCGGCGCGTCCGGCGGTTCGAGCGCGCGGTGCGCGCCGAACCGCAGCCCGCCCCGTTGCCGCCGGCCGCCCGCGAATGGCTCGGACGCTGGGTGCACGCGAGCCGGTCGATCGTCGACGCCGGGCTCCCGCAGACCCTCGGGCTCATGAGCGGCGTCGACGAGACGGGCCACGTCTCCGACTACGCGGCGCAGCGCGAGTACATGAAGGCCCAGCTCGCGGCTGTGCGCGAACCCGTGTCGCGGCGCATGCTCGTCGACGCCGTCTGGGCGGCGACCTGGCCGCACGACCGGCTCGTGTTCGGCGCATCCCGGCTGATCCGCGACGCTGATCGCGCGGTCACCGGCCGCCGCATCACCGTGCACGCGAACCGCGGACTCGCGGGCATCGACGGCACCGTCGCGACCGCCCTCGGCATCGCCATCGCGAGCGGCGGCGTCACGCGCGCCGTGATCGGCGACCTCACCCTGCTGCACGACGTCGGCTCGCTGCTGCTCGGCGCAGGCGAGGCGCGCCCCCGACTGCAGGTCATCGTCGGCAACGACGGTGGCGGCACCATCTTCGACGCGCTCGAGGTCGCGGGCTCCGCCGAGTCCGAGGCGTTCGACCGCGTGCAGTACACGCCGCAGGCGGTCGACCTCGCGGCGCTCGCCACTGCCTACGGCTGGGGTTACGCGAGGGCCACCACCCGCGGCGAGCTGAGCGACGCGCTCGGGGCGCCCGTCGACGGCCCGACCCTGCTCGAGGTGCCGCTGCCGCGCTGAGTCGCGTCGCCCATCTCGGCCGCCGGACGAGCGGATGTCGCGGGCCGGCGACGATCCCACGTGCGCGCCGACGCAGCCGGGCCTTGCCGCGGCATCCGCTCGCTCGACAGTATGGAGGCCTGCGCGGCGCCGCGTCGCGCGAGGGGAGCCGCATGAATCACGCGCCGCACTGGACCGCCGACCCGCTCGAACTGCTGCGCGTCGACCCGGGGTTCCGCCTGGCCGACGTCGACCCGGGCTCCTCGCCCGGGTTCGAGGGAGACAAGGCCGCGGGCGCCCGGGCCCTCTCCGCGGGGCTCGCCCGACTCGACGACCTGCAGGAGCAGCTCTTCGCGAGCAGCCGCATGGGCGGCGACGAGCGCCGCATCCTGCTCGTGCTGCAGGCCATGGACACGGCGGGCAAGGGCGGCATCGTCAAGCACGTGATGGGCTCGGTCGATCCGCAGGGCGTGCAGCTGGCGAGCTTCAAGAAGCCGACCGAGGAGGAGCTCGCGCACGACTTCCTCTGGCGCATCCACAAGCAGGTGCCGGGTCCCGGCCTCATCGGCGTGTTCGACCGGTCGCACTACGAGGACGTGCTCATCGCGAGAGTGCGCGGGTTCGCCTCGCCCGAGGAGATCGAACGCCGGTACGGCGCCATCAACGACTTCGAGCGCGAGCTCACCGGCACCGGCACGACCGTCATCAAGGTCATGCTGCACATCTCGCCCGACGAGCAGCGCGAGCGCCTGCACGACCGCCTCGAGCGGCCCGACAAGCACTGGAAGTTCAATCCCGGCGACATCGACGAACGACTGCTCTGGGGCGACTACCAGCAGGCCTACCAGGCGGCATTCGACCACACCGCGACGGCGGATGCCCCGTGGTACGTGATCCCCGCGAATCGCAAGTGGTACGCGCGGCTGGTCGTGCAGCACCTGCTCACCGACGCGCTCGAGCGCATGGACCTCGACTGGCCGAAGGCCGACTACGACGTCGAGGAGCAGAAGGCGAGGCTCGCGGCGAGCTGACGACCGCGTCCCGGCGCCTACCCGCCGAACGCCTCGACGATCGGGCGGAACTTCATGTCGGTCTCGGCGAGCTCGTCGGCCGGCACGGAGTCGTGCACGATGCCGCAGCCGGCGTAGGCGCGCACGGTGCCGTCGACGTCGATCTGCGCGCACCGCAGCGCGATCGCCCACTCGCCGTCGCCGTCGCCGTCGACCCAGCCGACCGGGCCCGCGTAGCGTCCGCGGTCGAAGCCCTCGAGCTCGGCGAGCACCGAGAGGGCGACCCGGCGCGGGGTGCCGGCCACCGCGGCCGTCGGATGCACGGCGCGCACGAGGTCGAGCGCGCTCGATCCGTCGCCCAGGGTGCCCTTGAGGTCGGTCGCGAGATGCCAGAGGTTCGGCAGCTGCAGGGTGAACGGCTCGGGGCTCGCGTCGAGGCGGGCCGTGTGCGGCTCGAGGCGCTTGACCGCGCTCGCCACAGCCAGCGCGTGCTCGGCCCGGTCCTTGGCCGACTCGGTCAGGGCGACGGCGCGCTCGCGGTCGGACGCCTCGCCGGCACCCCGCGACGTCGTGCCGGCCAGCACACGGGCCGAGACCGTGCCGTGGTCGACGCGCACGAGCGTCTCGGGGCTCGCGCCGATGAGGCCGTCGACGGCGAACACCCACGTGTCGGGGTAGTCCTCGGCGAGCCGGTGGATCGTGGCCCGCAGGCCGTCCTCTTCATGCAGCTCGCCAACGAGCTCGCGCGCGAGCACGACCTTCGCGAGCTCGCCGCCGTCGATGCGGCGCACGGCCTCGGCGACGGCGGCCTCGTAGCGCTCGGGCGGCACCGCGCCCGGCTCGAACGTGACGCGCGGCACGCGACGGCGAGGCGCAGGCTCGGGGATCTCGAGCGACCCGGATGCCGCGGCATCCGCGTCGTCCTCCGTGCCGGCACCGGCGAGGTCGGCGTCGTCGTCTGCGTCGGCATCCGTCTCGGCGGGCCGCTCGGCCAGTGCGATGCGGGTGACCCAGGCGCGGCCGTCGCGGCGGCCGAGCACGAGCTCGGGCACGATGAGCACGCTCGTCGACGCCGACTCGTCGGCGAACGCGAAGGCCCCGAAGGCGACGAGCCCGGTGCCGGGCAGTCCGACGCGGTCGTCGATGTCGGCGTCGGCCGAGAGTTCGGTCCAGACGGCCGCGGCGTCGGCGACGCGGTCGACGCCGGACGTCTCGATGCGCAACGTCTCGCCGAGGCCGACGATGCCCTCGCCCCGGCGCATCCAGAGCAGCGGATGCCGCGGGTCGGCGCGGGGGATGAGGGGGGCGAGTTCGTCGACCGGCTCGGTTCGCACCACGAGGCGCGACCGGGAGCGCTCGAGGGCGGCATCCGTGTTCGTCACCGGATCAGCCTACGACCGCGGGTCTGGGAAGGAGGCGACCGCGAATCCCTGCGCGCCGTCGCCTGGCCTCGCCGGAACCGGAGGCGAGGGGCTCAGGCCTCGACGACCTCGACGCCCCGCCAGAAGGCGACGTGGCCGGCGATCTCCGATGCGGCCTCGTGCGGCGTCGGGTAGAACCAGGCGGCGTTCGGGTTGCGCGATCCGTCGACGTCGACGTGGAAGTAGCTCGCGGTGCCCTTCCAGGGGCAGACGCTGCGGTTCTCGCTCGAGGCGAAGTGCGCGTCGACGATCGACTCGCGGGGGAAGTAGTGGTTGCCCTCGACGACGACCGTGTCGTCGGACTCGGCGATGACCGTGCCGTTCCAGATGGCCTGCATGCGTGCTCCTCGTGCTCGGTGGGCGGTGCGGGCCGGATTCACCGGCCCACGAGGCCCAACGCGCGCGGGCCCGTGGGCATTCCGCCGCATGCTTCCCAGCGCATGCGCTGCATCGGCGGCCTAGGATCGAAGGATGACGCGCGCAGATCTCGGCAAGGATCCCGGCCAGGTTTCGGCGATGTTCGACCGGGTCGCCGCCCGGTACGACCGCACCAACACCGTGCTCTCCATGGGCAATGCGCCGCTCTGGCGCGTCGCGACCACGCGCGCCGTCGCGCCGAAGCCCGGCGAGCGCATCCTCGACGTCGCGGCGGGCACCGGCACGTCGAGCGCGAGCCTGGCCGCATCCGGGGCCTCCGTCGTCGCCGCCGACTTCTCGCCCGGCATGATCGAGGTCGGCCGTGCGCGGCAGGAGCACGTGGCCAACCTGGTGTTCGTCGAGGCCGACGCCACGAACCTGCCCTTCGGCGACGACGAGTTCGACGCCGTGACGATCTCGTTCGGCCTGCGCAACGTGAACGGGCCCGAGAAGGCGCTCGCCGAGTTCCTGCGCGTGACCAAGCCTGGCGGTCGCCTCGTGATCTGCGAGTTCTCGCATCCGCCCGCGCCGATCATCCGCACCGGCTACCACGCCTACCAGCGGTACCTGATGCCGACGCTCGTGCGCCTGTCGAGCTCGAACGACGACGCCTACGACTATCTCAACGAGTCGATCGACGCGTGGCCCGAGCAGCCGGAGCTCGCGGCGCTGATCCGCAGCGTCGGCTACACCGATGTCGCGTGGCGCAACCTCACGGGCGGCATCGTCGCCCTGCACCGGGCGCGCAAGCCGCTGGCCTGAGTCTTCGCACGGGCGCGCATGCCGCTGGCCTGAGCCGGAAGGGCGCCCATCGAGGGCAATCGCCGGCGTGTCCAACCCGGGGGCTCGCCGTGGATGCGGCGTCGACCGGGCGCACAGGTCCACCCCGATAGACTCGGAGACGTGAATCCGAGCCATCCGGTCGTGCGTCGCGGCTCAGCGCTCGCTGCCAACCTCGGTCTGAGCGAGCGCCTGTTCGCGTCGACCGCCGACAAGGCGATGGCGAAGGCCATCGACGACGGCATCGATCGGGTCGAAGCGGGTCTCGTCCGTGAAGTCAGCTTCGCCGATTCGATCGCGGATGCCTCGACCCGCTACCTGCTCGACGCGGGCGGCAAGCGCGTGCGCCCCATGCTGACGCTGCTCACCGCGCAGCTCGGCGCGGGCATCACCGACGACGTCGTGACGGCCGCCGAGGCGATTGAGATCACGCACCTCGGCTCGCTCTACCACGACGACGTCATGGACGACTCCGAGCGGCGGCGCGGCGTGCCGAGCGCGCAGACCGTCTGGGGCAACTCGGTCGCGATCCTCACCGGAGACCTGCTCTTCGCCCGTGCGAGCCAGCTGATGGCCGAGCTCGGCGAGCGCGCCATCCGCATGCAGGCCGGCACCTTCGAGCGCCTCGTGCTCGGGCAGCTGCACGAGACCGTCGGGCCGGGCGAGGGCGACGACCCCATCGAGCACTACATCCAGGTGCTCGCCGACAAGACCGGCTCGCTCATCGCCGCGGCCGCGCAGTCCGGGCTCGTGTTCTCGGGCGCCGACCCCGCCTACGAGGCCCCGGTCGTCGAGTTCGGCGAGAAGATCGGCATCGCGTTCCAGCTCATCGACGACGTGATCGACCTCTCGCCGCAGCCCGAGACCACGGGCAAGGTGCCGGGCACCGACCTCCGCGCCGGCGTCGTCACGTTGCCGGTGCTGCGCCTCGCAGAGCTCGCGAAGACCGATGCCGCGTCGGCCGACCTGCTCCGGCGCATCGAACGCGACGTGATGGTGCTGGTCGACCCGGCAGACGCCGGCGACCCCCACGACACGAACACGCTCGCCTCGCGCATCGTGCCCTCGCGCGAGACCGTCGACGCGATCGTCGCCGAGCTGCGCGACCACGCGGCCACCAAGGCCACCCTCGACGAGGCGCACCGCTGGGCCCGCGAGGCCGTCGAGGCGCTCGCGCCCCTGCCAGAGGGCACCGTGAAGAAGGCGCTGATCCGCTTCGCCGAGACGGTCGTCGACCGGGCGAGCTGACGCAGGGCGACGGGCGCTCGACGGGCGCACCGGCATCCGAATTCCGATGGAGGATCGAGCACCGTGACCAGGAACAAGCTTCGACTCGCGATCGTCGGTGCCGGGCCGGCGGGCATCTACGCCGCCGACATCCTGCTGAAGGCCGAGCGCAACTTCGACGTCTCGATCGACCTGTTCGATCACCTCCCGGCGCCCTACGGTCTGGTGCGCTACGGCGTCGCCCCCGACCACCCGCGCATCAAGGGCATCATCACGGCCCTCCGCGAGGTGCTCGACCGCGGCGACATCCGCATCTTCGGCAACGTGCGCTTCGGTGAAGACGTCACGCTCGAGGACCTCAAGCACCACTACAACGCGGTCATCTTCGCCACGGGGGCCGTGAAGGACGCCTCGCTCAACCTGCCGGGCATCGCACTCGACGGGTCGTACGGCGCGGCGGAGTTCGTCAGCTGGTTCGACGGGCACCCCGACGTGCCGCGCACCTGGCCGCTCGAGGCCCGCGAGGTCGCCGTCATCGGCAACGGCAACGTCGCGCTCGATGTCTCCCGCATCCTCGCCAAGCACGTCGAGGACCTGATGGTCACCGAGATCCCCGACAACGTCGCCGCAGGCCTCACGGCATCGCCCGTCACCGACGTGCACGTGTTCGGACGCCGCGGACCGACATCCGTCAAGTTCACGCCGCTCGAGCTGCGCGAGCTCGGCGAGCTGCGCGACGTCGACATGATCGTGCACGACGAGGACTTCGAGTACGACGACGCGGCACGCGCGGCGGTCGCCGGCAACAAGCAGGTCTTCGTGATCGACAAGGTGCTGCAGCAGTGGCGGCAGCGGTCGGTCGGCGAGGCGAGCCGTCGCCTGCACCTGCACTTCTTCGCCAAGCCGCTCGAGATCGTCGACGACGGCACCGGCCGGGTCGGCGCGATCCGCTGGGAGCGCACGAGGTCCGACGGCGCCGGCGGGGTCGTCGGCACCGGGGAGATCCGCGAGATCCCGGTGCAGGCCGTCTACCGGGCCGTCGGCTACTTCGGATCCCAGCTCTCCGGCGTGCCCTTCGACGAGCAGCTCGGCGTGATCCCGAACCACGAGGGCCAGGTGCTCACGCGCGACCCCGAGACCGGCGAATCGCGCCAGATGTACGGCGTCTACGCCACCGGCTGGATCAAGCGCGGCCCCGTCGGCCTCATCGGGCACACGAAGTCCGACGCCATGGAGACGATCAAGCACGTCATCAACGACCTCGGCAACTGGTGGACCCCCGAGTCGCCCTCCGAGGAGTCGGTGCTCGAGCTGCTCGACTCACGCGGCATCGCCTACACCGACCTCGACGGATGGCACCGCCTCGACCAGCACGAGCGTTCGCTCGGCGAGGCCGACGGTCGTGTGCGCATCAAGGTCGTGCCCCGCGACGACATGGTGCAGGTCTCGCGCGCCGAGGGGTAGGGCTGGGCCGGCCGGGTCGGTCGGGTCAGTCGGGTCGGCTCCGGTCGGGTCCGTCGCTTGCGCTGCCGCTCGGCTCGAGCTCGACGACGGGCGGATGCCGCGGCGCGACCTGTGCACGATGCCCGCGCCTGAGCGTGGCGAGCCGCTACGCTGCTCGACGTGCCGCCCGAGACCTCGACCGCCGTCGCGTTCGCGGTGATCGCACTGCTCGCCGCCGCGCTCGGCTGGGTGCTCGGGTGGTGGCCGCTGACGGGCTGGGTGCGGCGATCGCTGCAGAGCCCGGCGTCGTCGCTGCGGAGCCCGGCGTCGTCGCTGCGCACCGTTCGCGTCTCGGCCGCCGTCGTCACGGCGATCACGTTCGGCCTCCTCGCGCTGCGGTTCGGGCTGTGGCTGCTGCTGCCCGCCCTGCTCGTGTTCGCGGCCTCGGCGACCGTGCTCTCGCTAATCGACCTCATCGAGCACCGCCTGCCGAACGCGGTCGTCTTCCCGACGCTCGGCGTGGTCGCCCTGCTGCTGCTCGTGGTGCCGCTGGCGCTCACCGGCCGCTCGGCCTTCGTGGTGTCCTCGCTCGTCGGCGCGGCCGCGATGTTCGCCGTCTACCTGCTGCTCGCCCTGATCTCGCCCGGCGCCATGGGCATGGGCGACGTGAAGCTCGCGCTGCTCATCGGGCTCGTGCTCGGCTGGTTCGGCGTGACCGCGTGGATCATCGGTCTGCTCGCCGCGTTCGTCATCGGCGGCATCCTGGCGATCACCGGGCTCGCGCTCCGGCGCGTCACGCTGCGCGGCTCGATCCCGTTCGGCCCGTCGATGCTCGCCGGGGCGGTCCTCGCCCTGCTGTTCGTCGGCCCGCCCACCGCGGGCGGCTGAGCGTCGGAGTCGGTGACCCTCGGTCGACCGCGGCGCCGACGATAGGCTGGGCGCACCGAGACCCCGGGGGAGGTGTCGTGGCCGACCGACCTGCCGAGCAGCATGACGAGCGCGCAGCCGAGCAGCACGATGAGCGCTGGCGTCCAGACGTGCTCGGACCGGGCTTCGAGCAGCGCACCCTGCCCCTCGGCGCCGACGACGAGGGCGAGGTCGTCGCGACGCTCGTGCGGCACGATCCCGGGTTCCGCTGGCCGCTGCGGCGCGGCGCGGCATCCGGAATCGACGTGCTCTACGTGCACGGCTGGAGCGACTACTTCTTCAACCCCGAGCTCGCACGCTATTGGTCCGGTGCCGGCGCGCGGTTCTTCGCGCTCGACCTGCGCAAGTATGGGCGCAGCCTCAGGTCGGGGCAGACGCCCGGGTTCGTCACCGACCTCGCCACGTACGACGAGGACATCGAGGCGGCACTCGAGGTCATGGGCCACGGGCGCGGAGCCGCGGCATCCGCCCGGTCGCTCCTGCTGCTCGGGCACTCGACCGGGGGCCTCACGCTGAGCCTCTGGTCGGCGCGCAACCCCGGACGGGCGGCGGCCCTCGTGCTGAACAGTCCGTGGCTGGAGTTCCAGCTGAGCAGCGCCGGGCGCGCCGCACTCGCGCCCGTCATCGGATGGGGCGCACGCGTGAACCCGCTCGGACCGATGCCGAACGTGGATCTCGGCTTCTACACGCGCACCGTCGCGAAGGAGTTCGGCGGCGAGTGGGAGTACTCGCACGAGTGGCGGCCCGACCGCGGATTCACGGTGCACCCCGCCTGGCTCACCGGCATCCTCGCCGGGCACGCGAAGGTGGCCGGGCGCATCGACGTCGGCGCGCCCGTGCTCACGCTGCTCTCGAAGCGGTCGACGCTGCTGCCCCGGTGGGACGAGGCCATGCGCGCATCGGACATCGTGCTCGTCGTCGACGAGATCGCGGAGCGCACCCTTCGCCTCGGACCCGAGGTGACGGTCGCCCGCATCGACGGCGCGCTGCACGACGTGTTCCTCTCGCGGGAGCCCGTGCGCACCGCCGCCTATGCGGCGATCACCCGCTGGCTGCGCGGCTACGCCCCGCGTCGCTGACCGCGCCCGCCCCGCCCCGAGCGGCTGCCGCGCGTGGAGGGAGCTTCGGCGCGGTGAGGTCGCGCCGAGGCTCACTCGGTGTGCAGAACCGTCCTCGCTCGATGCGGCGACTCGTTCTGCACAGGCGGTCGGCGGGCGTGGTTGCTCGGCAAGATGCTCGATCCGGGAGCGAGGGCGTCCGGACCGGGGAGCCTTGGCGGATGGAACTTCCCAGGCTGCCCAACGGCCTCATCCGGTTCGCCGACGTGCGTGAGGCAGGACTGCAGCGAATTCTCGCCGCCGACGTCGCCGCTCGTCGAATCGTCCGCGTGAGGCGGGGCGTCTACGTCGACGCGCCTCCGCTCGGAACACCGGAGTGGCGCCGAGATGAACTCCGTCACACCCATCTCGTCTCTGCTGCGGCCGAGAGCATGCGGGCACCGGTGTTCACGGGGTTCTCAGCGCTCGCGCTCCTCGGGTTGCCGAGCTACGGCCGATGGCCGCGCGACGTCTGCGTGCTCGCCGAAGGCCCGACCGGTCATCGTCGCCCGGGTGTCGTCGCCGTCGCGGCCCCGCGCCCGCCAGACGTCGGGAGTGTGCAGGGCGGCATGTTCGTGACCTCTGTGGAGTTCGCCCTCATCCAGGCCTGTCGCGTGGGCACGCTCGCCGCGGCCCTGGCCGCGGTCGATGCCGCGCTCTGGGTGCCGAGTGGCGGGAGACGCGCTCCGCTCACGACGATCGAACGGCTGCGCGGTGAGCACGAGCGACTGACGCCCTATCCCGGCAGCCGCCGAACGGAGGCCGTGCTCGTTCGCGCGACGAGCCGATCCCAGACCGTGCTCGAAACGGTCAGCCGACTCGTCATCGAGGAGTGCGGGTTCGAGGCGCCGGTTCTGCAGGAGCCGTTCCGGCTCGACGAGCTCGCGATGACCGCGGACGTCGACTTCTGGTGGCTGTCGGTGCGTGCCATCGGCGAGGCTGACGGTCGCGGGAAGTACCTCGCGGGTGCGAGCGCCCACGGATCCGCGGTCCCGGCGGGGGAGTCGCGCGTCTCGGCGATCGCAGCCCGTGCGGTGATCCGGGAGAAGGACCGCGAGAATGCGCTCCGCCGCCGAGTGACGTCGATGGACCGCTGGGACTGGACCGACATGGTGCGCAAACACCCGCTCGAGCAGCGCCTGCTCGCCATGGGAGTGCCACGCACGAGGCCGCGCCGGGCGCTCGTCGGCTCGCCCGAGGCATCCGTGCTGCGCTCAGATCGTGCCTGAGGACGGTTCGATGCGGAGAGGAACACTCGAGCGGTCCTCACCGCATCGAAGTCACCTCAGGAGCGCCCGGGGCGACCGCGCTCAGCGGAAGTTCGTGAACTGCAGGGCGACCTCGAGGTCCTTGCCCTTGAGCAACGCCATGGTCGCCTGCAGGTCGTCGCGGCTCTTGGACGAGACGCGCAGCTCGTCGCCCTGGATCTGGCTCTTGACCGACTTGGGCGCCTCATCGCGGATGATCTTCGAGATCTTCTTCGCGTTCTCGCTGTCGATGCCGTTCTTCAGGGCGATCTCGATGCGGAACTCCTTGCCCGAGGGGTACGGCTCACCGGTGTCGAGCGAGCGCAGCGTGATGCCGCGCTTGATGAACTTCGACTCGACGACCTCGAGCACGGCCTTGACGCGCTCGTCGGTCTGCGCCTTCAGCAGGATCTTCTCGCCCGACCACTCGACCGAGGCGCCGACGTTCTTGAAGTCGTAGCGCTGCTCGACCTCTTTGCGCGCCTGGTTGACGGCGTTCTCGGCCTCCATGTGGTCGACCTTGGAGACGATGTCAAACGTGGAATCAGCCATGCGGGCCAGTCTACCGAGGGGGTCGCCCCTGCGAACAGCGCGCGCCAGAGCAGAGCGGATGCCGCGGGCGGGCGAGGTGCGCCCGGTCCTGGCTGCGGGACGGCCCGCACCGCCGGTCACCGTCGCCGGCGCGTCGCCGGCACCCGGCGTCAGGCCGGTGGCGGGGTCGCCGTGGACGAGCGCACGCGCAGCTCGAACGGGAGGGGCGTCGAGGCGGGCGTCGCGGCATCCGACCCGGGTTCGAGCTGCTCCATGAGGATCTCGACGGCCTTCTCGCCCTGGAATCGCGGGAACTGCGCGACGGTCGAGAGTCCGAAGAAGTCGGCGAGGTCGTGGTCGTCGATGCCGACGATGGACACGTCGCGGGGCACCACGAGGCCGAGCTCGCGCGCGGCGAGGATCGAGCCGATCGCCATCTCGTCGGAGGCCGCGAAGATCGCCGTCGGGCGGTCGTGGGGCACGCCGAGCAGCTGCTTGGCCGCGTGGAATCCGCCGCGGATCGTGAAGTCCGCGGGGGCGAACAGGCGGGTGTCGACCTCGATGCCGGCGTCGCGGAGGGCGTTCTCGTAGCCGTGGCGGCGGTTGGTGGGCAGGTGGAAGTCGAGGTCGTTCTCGAGGTCGCCGCCGATGTGGGCGATGCGCCGGTGGCCGAGGGCGAGCAGGTGCTCGGTGGCGAGGCGCGCGACGGCGACGTCGTCGATCGTGAGGGTCGGCACGCCGGTGATCGGGCCGCCGACGCCGACGAGGGGCTTGCCGAGGTCGTGCAGGCGCGCCACCTCCGGCTCGGTGAGCTCGAGCGAGACGGCGATCACGGCGTCGACGCGCTGGCGGAGCAGGAAGTGCTCGAACACGCTCGAACGCTCGCCGCCGTCGCCAGAGAGGTTGTAGAGGGTGAGGTCGTAGCCGCGGCGCAGGAGCGCGCCCTGCGCGCCCTCGAGCACCGACGAGAAGAACCAGCGGTTGAGGAACGGGATCACGACGCCGATGTTGCGCGTGCGCCCCGAGGCGAGGCTCGACGCGTTCGACGAGACGACGTAACCGAGCTGCGCGGCGGCGTCGAGCACCTTCGACTTCGATGCGGCGGAGACGTGCCCGCGCCCGCTGAGCGCCCTCGAGACGGTCGCCGTGGACACGCCGGCGAGCCGTGCGACCTCTTCGATGCCGGCCATCGCGCCTCCATCCGGGTCTGGCGGAACCTCGACATCCTATCGTCGCAGCCCTGCGTGGCGCGTTGCCCGACCCACCCTCGTAAGGTAGACAGGCACGGTCGGGCCCACGTTCGGGGGAAGGGGCGGTGTCCGCCATCCGCCGAACCGAAGGGAATCACGCACGTGAAGTGGGTCAAACGAATCGTCCTCACGCTCGTCGTGGTGTTCGCCGCGTTCTACGTGATCACCCGGCCCGAAGAGGCCGCGAACATCGTGCAGGGCGCGTTCGGCGCCGTGTTCAGCGCCACCGAGGCGATCGGCCAGTTCTTCAGCACGCTCGCATCCTCCTAGGCGCATGGGCTTCTTCGGAGACCCGCGCGTCGAGCGCTTCCTCATCGCCGATGAGGGCGAGTTCGTCGTCGACGAGGTGCGCAAGCACTGGGCCGCGGTCGCCGGTGCGATCCTCGAGGCGCTCGCAGCGGTGCCGGTGCTGCTGCTCATCCTGGTGCTGCCGTCGCAGGCGTACTGGGTGCCGCTGCTGCTCGCCCTCGGCCTCGTGGTGCATGCCTCGTGGCGCATCATGGGCGCCCGCATGGACCGGTTCGTGATCACGAACATGCGCGTGTTCCGCGTGCACGGCATCCTCACGCAGAACATCGCGACGATGCCGCTCGCGCGAATCCTCGACATCTCGGTGCACCGGCCGCTCATCGGCCGCATCCTCGGCTACGGCCACTTCGTGTTCGAGTCCGCGGCCCAGGAGCAGGGACTGCGCGACATCCGCTTCGTGCCGAAGCCGAACGAGCGCGGCCTCACGATCCAGCGCACGATCCAGCGCGCGGGCCTCCGAGGGTCGGCGCAGGCGTGGCGCGAGGCCGACGAACGACGTGGGCGCGAGGCTGCAGAGGCGGCTGCCGCGGCTGCGGCACCGCCGACCCCGACCGTCGCGCTGCCGTCGATCGTGCCGAGCTCCTCACCGTCGAGCGACACCGCGGAGTTCCCCTCCGAAGACCACAACACGACGGCCGAGATGCCGTGGTGGCGTTCGCAGTAGTCGGTCGTCGGCCGCATGGATCCGGGCTTCCCGAGGGGTGAGCGGATGCCGCGGCATCCGCTTTCGGCGTCGATTTCACGACACGCCGCCTCACGGGTATCCTTGAGTCGCCCCCGGTTGTGTGAAGAACGCGGTCGGGTGCGACTGGCGAGTTACCCAAGCGGCCAAAGGGATCTGACTGTAAATCAGACTGCTCAGCATTCGGGGGTTCGAATCCCTCACTCGCCACCGAAAAGCCCCGGTCAGACGCCTCGCGAACTGAGCCGGGGCTTCGTCGTTCCCGGGGCGAGGCGGGCCGGGCGTCGATCGGGCGTCGATCGGGCGTCGCCCGGTGACCGGCAGGGTGACCGGCAGGTGACGGCGGCAGGGCCGGCGCGTAGCTTGGGGGCATGACCTCTGCTGCGGCATCCGCCGACCTGCTGGAACTGGCGCACGGCATCGCGGTGCGGGCCGGTGCGTTCGCACTCGAGGCGCGCGGGCACGGCGTGAGCGTGGCGGCGACCAAGTCGACGCCGACCGACGTGGTGACCGCGGTCGACCGCGACACCGAGGCGCTCATCCGCTCGCTGATCCTCGACGCGCGTCCGCACGACGGCATCGTCGGCGAGGAGGATGCCGCGCACATCGGCACGAGCGGCCTCGACTGGATCGTCGACCCCATCGACGGCACCGTGAACTTCCTCTACGGCATCCCCTCGTGGGCGGTCAGCATCGGCGTCGCCGAGCGTGGAGGGGCGGATGCCGCGAGCGGCCCGGGCGGCATCGAGGGCACGACCCTGGCGGGCGTGGTGCTCAACCCGGTCAGCGGCGAGCTGTCCGAGGCGAGCCTCGGCGGGGGAGCGAGCTCCGCCGGCCGCCGACTCGCGGTGAACGACGGCGTGCCGCTGCACCAGGCGCTCGTCGCAACCGGATTCGGCTACGCGACGGACGTGCGTCGGCGGCAGGCCGAGGTGCTGCTCGGCGTGCTACCTGAGGTGCGCGACATCCGCCGCATCGGCTCCGCGGCCCTCGACCTCGCCGCGCTCGCGGCCGGGCGCCTCGACGCGTACTACGAGCGCGGGCTCAACGCATGGGACCACGCGGCGGGCGGGCTCATCGCCCGCGAGGCGGGCGCCGTCGTGACCGGGCCGCGCGGGGGTCGCGAGAACTCCGAGCTGCTCGTCGCGGCTGCTCCCGGGCTGCACGCCGAGCTCGTCGCGCTCCTGCGCCGGGCGGGCGTCGACGCCTGATCTGCGGGCCTCACGCGGGCCCGTCGATTCGGAGGAGTTTCGCAGGATCCGGCGTTCTCGTCGCCTCCCAGCGGGGTCTCCGCCGCGGACGGTGCGGAATGCGTGGCGGAACGACCCCGGCGCGACGGATCCGCCCCGCATCCCATGGCGCGAGAGGACGGGTTCGGGGTAGCCTTTACCGATCTGTAATCTCGGCACGGAGTCGGGATGCCACCTCCGCCCCCTGTTCCCCCTGTCGAAGGTTCCCTACGTGCTCGAGTCCCCCCTCGTGCCTGACGACTCAACGCCTGGCACCATGGATCAACTGCGGTCCGGGCGACCCCTGACGCGTCGCGAGCTCCGCGAACGCGAGGCGGCGCAGGCGGTTCACGAGGTGCAGGCGGCCCAGGCGGCTCCGGCGGTTTCACCAGCGCAGGCGGCTCCGCAGGCGCCGACGGCTCGGGTCGCGCCGGCATCGGCCCCCGCGCCGATCCAGGCACCGGCACCCGCGCGCCCGGCGTTCGACGACCTGTTCGGCGGGCGTGCCGCGGCACCCCAGGCCGCCCCCGCGCGGCCAGCACAGCCGGCACAGCCGGCACAGCCCCAGGCCGTCGTGCAGCTTCCCGCGGCATCCGCTTCGGAGCCCCTTCGCACGGAGCCCACGTCCGGCATCGAGTCGCGTCGCGCGCGCCGGGCCCTCGACCACGCCCAGCAGACGCCGGCCGCCGCGGTCCCGCCGATCCCGACGGTGACGCCCCTCGCGATCCCGGCCGCCACGGAGATCACCGGGCTCGACATCTTCGGCCTGCAGACCGAGGCCGAGCTGCCCGCCGCAGAGGCCGCGGAGACCACCGCCCGACGTCAGCGCCACCCGGCCAGTCGGCAGGCCGAGGCATCCGCCCACTCGCCGCGCCGCTCGGCGAGCACCGCCGGAGCCGCGGCCACCGCACCGCACCAGGGCCGTCGACGCAGCACGGCCGAGACGGGTGCCCGCGCCGACCAGGCGTCAGCCCGCGCGATCATTGCCAAGCCGCCTCGTCGCCGTGCTCGCGGCATCGCCAGCATCGTGGCCATGAGCTTCGTGGCGATGCTTGCCGTGACGACCACGATCCCCGCGCTGTCGCTGCTCACCGAAGACGACGTGCAGGCGCTCGCGCTCACCCAGTACGGCACCGACTCCATCGCGGGCCAGCGCATGCTCATCAACGGCGACGTCGTCGCGCAGTCGGTCGATCGCGAGGGCTACGCGTCGCAGACCATCGAGGAGTACGCCGAGGCCGCCGGCATCCGGCCCGAGGCGACCTTCACGAACAACCCGAGCGGCACCATCCAGTGGCCGTTCGCGGTCGGCGTGCACATCGGCGACCGGTTCGGCTACCGCGACTGCGCCGGCTGCTCCGAAGACCACCACGGCCAGGACTTCAACCCCGGATACGGCGCCGAGATCCAGGCCATCGCCGACGGCGTCGTGTCCAACTCGACCGACGAGGGCGGATCCCTCGGCGTCGTCACCATGATCGACCACCAGATCGACGGCCAGACCGTCACGAGCGTGTACGCGCACATGCAGTACGACTCGCGCCGCTTCGAGGTCGGCGACACGGTGCACGTCGGCGACGTGCTCGGCAACACCGGCACCACGGGCATGTCCACCGGCCCGCACCTGCACTTCGAGATCCGCATCGGCGGCATCAACGGCGAGTGGGTCGACCCGCTCGACTGGCTCTACGCCAACACGAACTGACGCGACCCGTTCCGAGTGGCCTCGGTGCACCTCTGCCGAGCGGATGCCGCGGCGGCCCCGCCGCGCAGGCATTCGGTTGCGCATGGATTCGGTCGCGCACGGAACGGGCCGGCGTCCGCGAGGTGCGGAGGCCGGCCCGTTCGAGCGCGGATGCCGGGCTAGGCGGCGATCCAGATGGTCGTGTCCGCGGGCAGCGTGCCGCCGTCGAGCGGCGAGCTCGCGAGCAGCACCTCGCCCGCCGGCAGCGGCACGGGGGTCGAGCCCGTGTTCGCCACGACGAGCACGCCGCTGTTGCGGAAGGCCAGCACGGATGCGTCGGCGACGCCGTCGAGCTCGGTCCACTCGAGGGTTCCGGCACCGAGCGCGTGCTCGCGCCGCAGGCGGAGGGCCGTGCGGTAGAGCTCGAGCGTCGAGTCCGCGTCGCCGCGCTGCGCGTCGCGCGCGAGCGTGCGCCACAGCTCGGGCTGGGGCAGCCAGGGCGTGCCGGTGGCGCCGAAGCCGTAGTTCGCGGCATCCGCGTTCCATGGCAGCGGCACGCGGCATCCGTCGCGCCCGTAGCGCTCGTGGTTCGTGCGGAACCAGGTGGGGTCCTGCCTGGCGTCGTCGGGCAGGTCGATGACCTCGGGCAGGCCGAGCTCCTCGCCCTGGTAGAGGTACGACGAGCCGGGCAGCGCGAGCATGAACGCGGTGGCCGCGCGGGCACGGCGAACGCCGGTGGCGTACTCGGGCAGGCCCTTCGAGCGCGCGCCGAGGCCATGGCCCTGCGGGTTCGCCTCGGTCAGCGCGAGGCGTGTCGCGTGGCGCACGACGTCGTGGTTCGAGAGCACCCAGGTCGAGGGGGCGCCGACCGCACCGAACGCGTCGAGCGAGGCGTCGACGACCGTGCGGAGCGCTGCGGCGTTCCAGGGCGTCTCGAGGTAGGCGAAGTTGAACGCCTGGTGCATCTCGTCTGGGCGCACCCACTTGGCGACCCGGGGGAGGGGGTCGACCCAGGCCTCGGCCGCGAGGATGCGATCGTCGGGGTACTCGTCGAGCAGGGCGCGCCAATCGCGGTAGATCTCGTGCACGCCATCTTGACCCCAGTAGGGCGCACCGTCGCCCTCGTCGCTGATCTCTGGCTCGAGTGCGACGCCGTCACCGTCGCCGGCGACACCGCCTGCGCCGCCCATGCTGCCGCCCTCGGCCGGCGGGGTGTAGTCGGGCAGGCCGTCGGCCTTGATCATGCCGTGCGCCACGTCGACGCGGAAGCCGTCGACGCCGCGGTCGAGCCAGAAGCGCAGGATGCGGCGGAACTCCTCGCGCACCTCGTCGTTCGTCCAGTCGAAGTCGGGCTGCGAGCTGTCGAAGAGGTGCAGGTACCACTGTCCGGGCTCGCCGTCGGCCTCGACGATGCGCGTCCACGCGGGGCCGCCGAACACGGACTCCCAGTTGTTGGGCGGCTCGTCGCCGGCGGGGCCGCGTCCGTCGCGGAAGAGGTAGCGGGCGCGCTCGGCGCTGCCCGGCGCGGCGGCGAGTGCGGCCTGGAACCACTCGTGCTCGTCTGACGAGTGGTTCGGCACGAGGTCGACGATCACGCGGATGCCGCGGGCGTGCGCCTCGGCCAGCATCGCGTCGAAGTCGGCGAGCGTGCCGAAGAGCGGGTCGACGTCGCAGTAGTCGGCGACGTCGTACCCGGCGTCGCGCTGGGGCGACGTGTAGAACGGCGAGAGCCAGATGGCGTCGATGCCGAGCTCTTCGAGGTCGACGAGATGCGCGGTGATGCCCGCGAGGTCGCCCATGCCGTCGCCGTTCGCGTCGGCGAAGGAGCGCGGATAGATCTGGTAGATCGTGGCGGTTCGCCACCACTCGGAAGTCATGGCGACACTGTACGACATCCGTCAACCCAATGGAAACGCTTGCATAACGCGCCCGAAACCCGAATGGTCACAAACCCGTATCGATAGCGGCATCCCGGTTTGGCGATTGACTTGAGGAAAGGTATACCTGTAATCGCTTGCATTTCTTGCGGGCATTCCAACGGAAGAACGGCCTTTCGGTCACGGTGCACGTCCTCTCCCCTGAACGGGGCACGGGGCACGCGCCCGGCGAAGGCGCCGGTCTCACGCACACTGAAGGGCACACCAATGAGGGTGAACACGAAGAGCCTCCTCGCCGCAGGCGCTGTCGCGGTCGTCGCGACGCTCGGCCTCGCGAGCTGCGCCGGCGCCGACAGCGGCTCCGAGGGCGAAGCCTCGGCCAGCGGCACGCTGACCGTCTGGGTCGACGCCGAGCGCGTCGACGCGCTGCAGGCCGCAGCCGACGCGTACTCCGAGGAGAAGGGCGTCAAGGTCGAACTCGTCGGCAAGGACAACGCCGACATCAAGGACGACTTCATCCAGCAGGTGCCGACCGGCAAGGGCCCCGACATCACCATGGGTGCGCACGACTGGCTCGGCGAGCTGTCGACCAACGGCGTCGTCGCCCCGCTCGAGCTCGGCGACTCCGCTGCCGACTACCTGCCCGTCGCGATCGACGCGTCGACCTACGAGGGCACCGTCTACATGCTCCCGTACGCGGTCGAGAACATCGCCGTGCTGCGCAACGCCGACCTCATCCCCGAGGCGCCGACCAGCTTCGACGACATGATCGCGAAGGGCAAGGCCGCCGGCCTCACCCAGCCGTTCGTCGTCGAGCAGGGCGCAGAGGGCAACCCCTACCACCTGTACCCCTTCCAGACCGCGTTCGGCGCACCCGTCTTCGGCTCGAACGCAGAGGGCTACGACCCCACCGACCTGCAGCTCGGCAACGAGGGCGGCGACGCGTTCGCGACGTGGCTCGGCGGCCAGGGCAAGAACGGCACCGGAGTCTTCAACACCGACATCGACGGTGACATCGCCAAGCAGGCCTTCCTCGACGGCACGGCCGCCTTCTGGCTGACCGGCCCGTGGAACGTCGGCGCAGCCGTCGACGCCGGCATCAACGTGGCGGTCGACCCGACCCCGAGCCCGACCGCCGACCCGGCCCAGCCGTTCGCCGGCGTCAAGGGCTTCTTCATCTCCGCCGAGTCGAAGAACAAGGTCGCCGCGAACGACTTCCTGGTCAACTACCTCGGCAGCGAGGACACCCAGCTCGAGCTGTTCAAGGCCGGCAACGTCCTGCCCGCGAACGCCGCAGCCGCCGAGACCGCCTCGAGCGACCCGATCATCGAGGGCTTCGCCGCCGCAGGCGCCGACGCCGTGCCGATGCCGGCCATCCCCGCCATGGGCGCGGTCTGGCAGTACTGGGGCATCGCCGAGGCCGACATCATCAACGGTGCCGACCCGGTCGCGACCTGGCAGAAGCTCGCCGCCGACGTGCAGGCGGCCATCGAGTAATACACGGATGCCTCAGGGCGGGGCTCGCTGGTTCCGGTACGCGTCTCGCGCACCACGGCCGGCGGGTTCCGCCTCTGGGCGTACGTCCTCTCCCACTCGACAGGAAGACCACGCAGCATGAGCACCACCATCGACGATCCGGCCAAGGCCGGCGAACCCGGCGCGGGCGGCACGGGCGATCGGCCGCCCACCAAGCGACAGCGACAGGCCGCAGGCATCGCCGACGCGGCATCCGTCGGCGTCAAGGTGCTGCTCGTGAAGATCCTGGGCCTCGGCATCGTCGATGCGCTCGCGATCTTCGGCATCATCATCCTCGTCGGGGCCGATCAGTGGCTCGTCGCAGCGATCGTCGCGGTCGTCGCGATCTTCGTCAACTGGATCTACTTCTCGCGGCGAAAGCTGCCCGCGAAGTACCTCACGCCAGGCGTGATCTTCCTCGTGGTCTTCCAGGTGTTCGTGCTCGTCTACACGGGCTACATCGCCTTCACGAACTACGGCACGGGCCACAACGGCTCGAAGGAGCAGGCGGTCTCGTCGCTCATGGCCTCCTCGCTGGAGCGCGTCGAGGACTCGGCCACCTACCCGGTGACCGTGGTCGACCGCGGCGGCGAGCTCGGACTGCTCCTCACCGACCCCGAGGGCGACGCGCTCGTGGGCACCGCCGAGAAGCCGCTCGAGGCCGTCTCGGCCGAGTTCGACGGCTCGAAGGCGGTCTCCGCCGACGGCTGGACCACGCTCAGCTTCGCCGAGGTCATCGCCCGCACCGACGAGATCACCGCGCTCGCGGTGCCGTTCTCCGACGACCCGAACGACGGTGCCGTGCGCACGCCCGACGGCTCGAGCGCCTACCTCTACGTCTCGACGCTCGAGTACGACGAGGCCGCCGGCACCATGACCGACCTGGACTCCGGCACGGTCTACTCCGACATCGGCACGGGCGCCTTCACCTCGGAGGACGGCGAAGAGCTGCTGCCCGGCTGGCAGATCGTCATCGGGTTCGACAACTTCGTGCGCGCCGTCACCGACCAGCGGCTCGCCGGCCCGCTCCTCTACGTCACCCTGTGGACCTTCGCGTTCGCGCTCATCTCGGTGGCGTCGACGTTCTTCCTCGGCCTCTTCCTCGCGATCGTCTTCAACGACATGCGCATGCGCGGACGCAAGTTCTACCGGGTGCTGATCATCCTCCCGTACGCGATCCCGTCGTTCCTCTCGGCACTCGTCTGGGCGGGCATGATGAACGAGAGCTTCGGATTCATCAACCAGGTGCTCTTCGGCGGGGCCTCCATTCCATGGCTCACCGATCCATGGCTGGCCAAGTTCTCGGTGCTCCTCGTGAACCTCTGGCTCGGCTTCCCGTACATGTTCCTCGTGTGCATGGGCGCCCTGCAGTCCATCCCCGAGGACATCCTCGAGGCCGCGAAGGTCGACGGCGCCCGCCCCTGGGCGGTCTTCCGCCTCATCAAGCTGCCGTTGCTGCTCGTGAGCGTCGCCCCACTGCTGATCGCGTCGTTCGCGTTCAACTTCAACAACTTCAACACGATCTACATGCTGACCGACGGCGGCCCGCGCGACTCGAACGCGCCGATACCCGTCGGCTTCACCGACATCCTGATCACGATGGTCTACAAGGTCGCGTTCACGGGGCAGACCCGCGACTACGGTCTCGCCAGCGCCTACTCGATCCTCATCTTCATCATCGTCGCCGTGATCTCGATCATCGCGTTCCGCCGAACCAAGTCCCTCGAGGAGCTGAACTGATGGCCCGCAAGCCCGTTCCCGGAACCCAGGCCGGCCTCGTGGTGGGCGAACTCGAGGAGTTCGACGACTCGACGCGTGCGCACAGCGCGCTCGCCGACGGCCCCGTGCGCGAGCTGCCGAAGCGCCCGTTCAACTTCAGCCGCTGGTTCGCGGCGACCGGATGGCGCCACATCGTCGGCATCGTCATGATCGCGTTCTCGCTGTTCCCGATCGTGTTCGTCGTCTCGTCGTCGCTGAATCCGAACGGCACGCTGACGGGCTCGAACGCCCTGTTCTCGAAGATCGGGCTCGAGAGCTACGTGCGGATCCTCACCGACCCGCAGGTGCCGTTCACGACCTGGCTCGGCAACACCCTGATGATCTCGGGCATCACGGCGCTGCTCACGGTGTTCCTCGGGGCGCTCGCCGCCTACTCGTTCTCGCGCATGCGCTTCACCGGCCGCCGGTTCGGCCTCATCGGCATCGTCGTGGTGCAGATGTTCCCGCAGCTGCTCGCGGTCGTCGCGATCTTCCTGCTCATGAGCGCGATCGGCGACCTGTTCCCGGCGATCGGCCTGAACACGCACATCGGCCTGATCATGGTCTACCTCGGCGGCGCGCTCGGCGTGAACACGTTCCTCATGTACGGCTTCTTCAACACGATCCCGGTCTCGATCGACGAGGCGGCCAAGATCGACGGTGCCGGGCACGCGCGGATCTTCTTCACGATCGTGCTTCGCCTCGTCGCCCCGATCCTCGCGGTCGTCGCGCTGCTCTCGTTCATCGCCTCGGTGAACGAATTCGTCGTGGCATCCGTGCTGCTCATCGACACCGACAAGCAGACCCTCGCGGTCGGGCTCACGAAGCTCGTCTCGAACCCGCGCTACGCCGACTGGAGCGCATTCTCGGCCGGAGCCGTCATCGCGGCGCTGCCGGTCGTGGCGCTGTTCCTCTTCCTGCAGAAGTACATCGTGGGCGGCCTGACGGCGGGCGCGGTCAAGTAGGGCGGATGCCGCGTGGCGCGAGTTCACGCCGATGTCACACCGTCATGGAAGGGTGAGCGCATGTCCGTTCAGCTGAGTCCGCTGGTTCCGCACCACGACGGATCGACCCTGCACGTCTCGAACGCCGCGCCGGCACTCGGCGAGACGGTGCTCGTGCGGCTGCGCGTGCCCGCAGGGGCGGCGGCCGCCGACGGCTCGGCGATCGGCGAGCTCGCGTGGGTCGGCACCCGGTCGAACCCGAACCGCGAGCCGCGGTTCGCCGAGGCATCCGTCGTCGCATCGCACGATGACGACGGCTGGGCGTGGTGGCAGGCCGAGGTCGAGGTCGAGAACCCGGTGCACGGCTACCGGTGGCTGCTCGTCGGCGCCGACGGCCGCCAGCACTGGCTGAACCAGCTCGGACTCAGCGGCACCGAGACGCGCGACCGCGACGACTTCCGGCTCGTCGCCCACGAGCCGGCGCCTGAATGGGCCGCGTCGAGCATCATGTACCAGGTGTTCCCCGACCGCTTCGCGCGGTCGGCCGCCGCCGACGATCGCCCCGCGCCCGACTGGGCGTACCCGGCCGAGTGGGGCGACCCGCAGCGCCTCGACCCGCCCTACCGTTCGGGGCAGTTCTACGGCGGCGACCTCGACGGCGTGCGCGAGCGGCTCGACCACCTCGCCTCGCTCGGCGTCGACCTGCTCTACCTGACGCCCGTCTTCCCGGCGCGGTCGAACCACCGCTACGACGCATCGACCTTCGACCACGTCGACGACCTGCTCGGCGGCGACGAGGCGCTCGTGCGGCTCGTCGAGGCGGCGCACGCCCGTGGCATCCGCGTGATCGGCGACCTGACGTCGAACCACTCGGGCGACGCGCACGAGTGGTTCCGAGCGGCACAGGCCGACCCAGCGGCATCCGAGCGCGAGTTCTACTTCTTCCGCGACGAGGCCGACGGCGGCGGCTACGAGTCGTGGCTCGGCGTGCCGAGCCTGCCGAAGTTCGACTGGAGTTCGAGCGAGCTGCGCCGACGGTTCATCGAGGGCTCCGACTCGGTGGTCGCGAAGTACCTGCAGGCGCCGTTCGGCCTCGACGGCTGGCGCATCGACGTCGCGAACATGACCGGGCGCCTGGGCGCGGCCGACCTGAACGCCGACGTGCGGCAGACGATCCGGCGCACGATGCTCGACGTGAACCCCGACACGATCCTGCTCGGCGAGTCGACGAACGACGCCGCGAGCGACTTCCAGGGCGACGCGTGGCACGGCGCGATGACCTACACCCCGTTCACGCGGCCCCTGTGGAGCTGGCTGCTCGAGCCCGGCAGCCCGGGCGGCGGTGGCATCGGCTTCGCGCTCGGGCGGGTGCCGACCTTCACGGGCGGCGAGTTCGTCGCGACGCACCTGCGCTTCGCGGCCGAGTTCCCGTGGCGCACACGCGCCGCCACCATGAACGCGCTCGACACGCACGACACTCCGCGGTTCGCCACGCACGCGCGTCCCGGCACGGTGCCGGTCGCGCTCGGCCTCGCGGCGACGCTGCCCGGCATCCCGGTGGTGTGGGCCGGCGACGAGTTCGGACTCACGGGCGAAGACGGCGAGGCGTCGCGCACGCCGATCCCGTGGGGGAGCGAGACCTCGCCAGAGGTCGTGCCCGTGCTCGAGACGTATCGCACGCTGCTCCGGTTGCGGCGCGAGCACCCCGTGCTCGCGGGCGGCGGCATCCGGTGGCTCGCGGTCGGCGACGACGCCGTGGCCTTCGTGCGCGAATCCACGGATGCCTCGGTGCTGGTGTTCGCGGCGCGTGCGGCCGCCGTGCTCGAGTTCGACGCTGCCGCGCTGGGCGGCCTGGGCGCGGTCGCGGGCGTCGAGCACGCAGCGACGGCACTGTACGGCGACGGCCGGCTGGTGGCATCCGACGACCTCGTGCGCCTCGAGAGCGACGCGCCCGCCTTCACCGCATGGCTGCTGCCGGGGGTGGCGTCGCCCGAGTGGTGACGCTTCGCCCGATTCCCCGGCGCCGTCCGATGCCCGACCGTGTCGACGGAGCCCTGTGTCCCACTACGATTGCGAACTGACCTGGCACCCCACCCATACCGAGCCGGAGCCCCAATGGACGCCCCCACGCCCACGCCCATCCCCGCTGCCCCGACGGCGCCTGGCGCTGCGATTCCGCCAGCCGCCGCACCGCACGGTGTCCCCGCGCCCGATGGCGTCGCGCCGTACGGTGGCGCTCAGTACGGAACCGCGCAGTACGGAACCGCGCAGTACGCAACCGCGCAGTACGGCGGCGCGCAGTACGGCGTCGCGCCCGCCGCCCAGGCTCCGGTCTGGACGCCGCCGGCGGCGGCCCCGCAGAACGCGCTGGCCTGGGTCTCGCTCGGCCTCGGGCTCGCCAGCCTGATGTTCGGACTCCTCGCCTCGATCGCCGCGGTCATCTGCGGGCACATCGCCCGCCGTCAGATTCGCGAGCGAGGCGATCAGGGCGCCGCCGCAGCCCTCATCGGGCTCATCTTCGGATACGTCCTGAGCGGGCTGATCATCGTCGGCCTCGTGCTGTACGTGCTCTTCCTGCTGGCGTTCGTCGGCCTCGGGGTCGCATCGCAGTCGGGCGTGTCCACGAGCCTCTGAACCGCTTCAGCGGGCGCCGCGGCCGCCATCGGCGCGCTCACCCGCCGATGATCACCGTCGGAGCGCCGGGGCCGGGCGCGATGGGCTGGCCGTGCATGCTGAGGTCGCCGACGCGGGCGGCCGGGAACCCGCCGATCAGCACCGTCATGCTGCCCATCGCGATGCCGTTCGGCGCGGGCGAGACGCAGACGATACCGCCGGGCATGGCGTTCGCGACCGCGGCCGGCATGTTCGCGATCAGCACGGTCATGACCGCGGCGGCGGGCGTGATGGGGCCGCCGACGTGAGGCTTCGGGCCGTCCATGAGCGCGCAGAGGGCCGTGTCGCCTGCTCGGAGTGCTGGGCCGGTGGGCATCAGCCGGTCTTCGTGATGACGCGGGCGGTGATGAGCACGCTGGCACCGCACTCGGTGCGGGCGGGCCCGCTGACGGGCGGCGCGATCTGGGCGCAGTCCAGCGTGGCGAAGAGCTCGTCCTCCGCGGCCAGCTGCAGCGGGGTCACGAAGTGGAAGTCGATGTCGCGGAAGTTCTCGAGCCCGGTCGTGAAGATCGGCGCCACCACGTCGCGATTCTCGATCGTCAACGTGCCGAAGTCGCCACGGGGATTGCTGATCACCACGTCGGTGATGCGCAGCACCGAGTTGGCCGGCACCACCCAGCGGTCGCTCTCGTCGGGGGCGCCGCCCGGGACATCCGACATTTCGAAGCGGATGTCGATATCGGTCGAGCTGGACACGGGCTTGACCGGCTCCGTCGGCTGGCCGACGGCTTCGAGCGCGTCGTTCGCCTTCTGCGCGGCGGAATCGGCTTGCTCGGCCGCAGCGCCGGCCTGCTTCGACGCTGAATCGGCCTGCTCGCTGGCCTTGGCCAACGGCTCCTCGACCGCGTCGCGCGCGGCGGACTCGATCGTCGGCTTCAGCACGAAGAACCAGAGCGCGAGCAGCAGCAGGAGGAGTGCGAGCAGGGCGAGCAGGAGCTTCCACAGCCACTTCGGGAACACGCGCTCCTGCACGTAGCTGCCCGGCAGCACGAACGGTTCGTCCACTCCCTCGGGCGCGACGAGCACGGTGAACTGGTGCGTGACGGGGTCACCGCGCCACACGCGCCTGACGGGCCGGAGGTCGATGTCGACGAACTCGGTGTGACCCGGGTCGACCGAGACATCCGGCGTCGGCGTCGAGAGCCCGAGGCGGTCGTCGCTCTGGCCGGCGATCGAAGCGACCAGGGGCATGTTGCCGCGGTTGTCGATCGCGACCCGCACCCGCTTGCGCCCTCGGCCGTGCGCAATGCGGGGCAGCAGCTCGGCCTCGGTCTCGGCGAACGGCGTGACCGTGAGCATGGCCTCGGCGACGACCTGGACCTCGGGCTGCTCGACCGCCCGCGCACGGATGCCGAGCGCCACCTGCCCGACGAGGGAGTCCGGCAGCCGCGGCGCGTACACGGTGACCGTCGCCGTCTCGGTCTGGCCGGGGTAGATCGTGAGCGTCGCCGGCTCGATGCGCGTCCATGCGGCGGCAGCGCCGAGCGCCGTCAGCTCGAACGACTCCACGAGGAGCGTGTCGTTGAGCACGCTGACGGTGAGCGTCGCCGCCATGCCCGGATCGATGGACAGGGCGGCCGGGGCGATGGTCGCACTGGTTGCCATGGCGTCACCGTATTGGCGCGGCGGCGGCGCGCAGCAGGCTGCGCGGTCAGCCGGTCGCGCACCCGAAGTTGCCCGTTGAGCGGTTGTTGAGTGCGCGAAGAGGACGTCGCGGCATCCTGTTCGTATTCCCCCTGCACGAGTGCACTGCTGCACGCCATTCCGATCCAGGGGGAGTCATGACCAGAACGACCGTGCGGGTCTACGCACGAGATCCGATCTCCGAAGCGGGCGTCACGAGCGCGCTCCGGCCGAGGCCAGAGGTGCGGGTCGTCGGGCCCGACGACCCGGAGGCGCCGGAGGTCGTGCTCGTCGTCGTCGACGAGTTCGACGACGAGACGATGAACAGCCTGCGGTTCCTGCGCCGCAACGGCGAGGCGCGGGTGATCCTCGTCGCCGCGCAGCTCGACGACCGGGTGCTCGTCGATGCCGTCGAGTGCGGTGTCGTCGGGCTGCTGCGCCGCTCGGAGGCGACGACCGACCGCCTGCTCGCGGCGATCACGGCTGCAGCCGCAGGCGAGGGCACCGTTCCGCCCGACCTGCTCGGGCGCCTGCTCGACCAGGTCGGCCGACTGCAGCGCACCGTGCTCGATCCGCGCGGCATCACCTTCAGCGGCCTTGCGTCGCGGGAGGTCGAGGTGCTGAAGCTCGTCGCCGAGGGCTGGGACACCGCGCAGATCGCCAAGGAGCTCTGCTACTCCGAACGCACCGTGAAGAACGTGCTCCACGACGTCACGACCCGCCTGCAACTGCGCAACCGGTCGCACGCCGTCGCCTACGCGGTGCGCGAGGGGCTCATCTGAGCGGATGCCGCGCGGCGGCGTCCGGTCGTGTGACCGGGTGTCGCCGGGTCGGTGCCCGTCGGGGCATCCGCGCATGCGCGGAAGGGTGCCCGCCGTCGGATGCCGCTCGGCGCCGCTGCCTCGAATGTTGGAAGGTCGGAGGAGGACCGTGACGAGCCGAAGCCGGATCGCCTGGGCGAGTGTCGCCATGACGCTCTCCGTGCTCCTCGGCGTCTCGGCGGTGGGCACATCACCGATCGCTGCGGCTGCGCCGGACCGGGCCGCCGTGATCGCGGCAGGCGCGGAGCCGGCGGTCTCGCCGCCAGCACTGGCGGTGCCGGCTCTCGCGATGCCGAACGTCGCGGTGCCGCCCGCAACCCGGCCCGCTGCCGGAACCAGCGCCCCTCAAGCACCCCACGAGGTTCCGGCCGCGCTGCCCACCGAGGAGTTCCCGGGCGGGACGAGCGACGGGGTGACGATCGAGGACCCCGACAACGGCGTCGGGTTCGACCTCGCGATCACGGCGACGCCGGCCACGGTCCAGCAGGGCGGACCCGTGGATGTGGCATTCACGGTGACGAACCACGATGTGCCGCTGCCCGAAGTCGGTGCGGTGCTGCTCGTCGCGCTGTCGTGGAACACCAGCCAGTTCCGATCGGTGACCGATTCCGCGACCGGCGACACCTGGGCGAACCGGACCACGACCGGGAACTACCGATACGACACAGTCCCGCGCAACTCGGGTGCGGTGTGCGTGCTCGGCGGCATGGCGCCTGGGGTCGCCGACGGGTGCTCTGCGCAGTTCCGACACCTCGGTGGGCGCCCCGCGGCGATCAGCCAGTTCACGGTGGAGGTGGTGTCGTGGGGCAGGGCGCTCTCCGGCTCGACGGTGGATGACCTCGAACCCATCGCGATCGATCCGAACCTGCACGCGCTCGCGAGCGCCCCGGTGGAGTCCGACCCGGTCTTCGACCTCACCGTGCAGAACTACGACCACCTCTCACTCGCGGCGGTCGGCGACGACGAGCCCGTGCTCGGCAGGTTCGCCGTCTTCAGCAACGAACTCGCCCTGCGCCCCTTCGACGATGCAGAACTCGTCGTCAGGCTCTCGTGGCCGCAGGGCATGGTGCTCGAAGACCCGCCGCCGACCGGCTGCATCGCGGTCGGAACGTCTGCACTCGACTGCACGATCGACGATGCGAACCTGCTGCCCGGCCTCCCGGACGAGCCGGTCGACTACGACGACCTCTACCCGCGGGTGCTGCGCGAGTGGGACCTGCACTTCACGCCGCCGGCGTCGCAGGCCGAACGCGAACGGCTCGACGCGTTCGCCATCTCGTTCGTGAGCGGGTGGACGTACATCGAGCCGATCATCAGCCTCACGTCGTGGGCGAACCGATCGCACGGCGCTTCGGGCGTGGGGCTCGCTCCGACGTCGCGAATGGCTCCGACGTCGCGAATGGCCCCGGCCTCGCGCGAGACCCGGGTGGTCCCTGCCGCGAGTCCTCCTCCGTCGGGAGGGGTCGCCATGACGCCCGCCTGGGCGAGCTCCGGAAGCACGCCGTACGCGCTCCTCGACCGGGTCTTCACGACGACGACCGAGGCAGATGCCGAGTTCCTCTCGTCGGGCGGTGGCGACGAGGTGGCCGTGGTGTTCACCGTCACGCACCATCCCGACGTCACGACGGTGCTGCCGGCGTCGCAGGTCTCGGTGCGGCTGGACTGGCCGGACTTCGTGGATCCCCTCGACGTCCCGGACGGCTGCACCTCGTACCTCGACCACGTGTGCATGATCGAGGGCCTCGACGAGCCCGGCGCGACGGCCGAGATCACCATGGAGTTCGAGGTGCGCGCCAGCCCGCCGGCGTTCGGCCGGTTCAGGATCAGCGCCGAGTCCGTCGTCATCGTCGAGTCGAACTCCGACGGCGACATCGAGCACGTGTACCCCGACCGCTGGGTCGAGTCGAGTTCCGACCGGCTGACCCTCGACGACGCACTCGTGACCCTCGACGTCGTCCTCAGCGAGGACTACGTCTGGGAGGACGGTCCGATGCTGGCGGCGAGGGTCATCCCGACTCGCGCCGAGCGGGACGACGGCGATGGCGGCGACCTCTGGGACCGGCTCATCGTCGGGATCGCCATCACGTGGCCCGAGTACCTCGACCTCGTCAGCACGCCGTCGGGCTGCACGTTGCAGACCGACGGGATGGTCTGCGAGGTCGAGTTGGACGAACCGGGCATCCCTCCGAGCATGGGCGTCCTGCTCGCCTTCACCGTGGGTCCCGGCGTGACCGACGGCGAGGTCACGGCCGAGGGCGCCTACCTCCAGGAGTTCGACGGCGAGGAGACCGACGACCTGCCCGTGGAATGGGTCGTTCCCGACGACGAGCCCGTGGCGGGCGTCGCCCCGTTCATCCCGCTCGACGTCGAGGTCGAGCGCGACCTCGTCTGGGAGGGCGGCGACGACGTCGGCGCGACGATCACCGCGACCCGCAACCCGTTCGTCACGGGCAGCAGGCGCGAACCCTTCGGCGTGCTCGTCGTCGAGGTCGCGATCACCTGGCCGGCCTTCCTGCATCCGACGGCCCCGCCGACGGGCTGCGAGTCGTGGGACGGCACGATCTGCGCGATCCTGCTGCCGAAGCCGGGGGCGGTCGTCGAGATCGGACTCGAGTTCTCCGTCGGGGGCGCGCCTCCGGGGGCGGTCGTCACCGGGGCCGTGCGCGCGGAGGCCGTGCGCCTCATCGCGCAGGACGCTGACGGCGCACAGGACCTGCCGACCGAGTGGGTCACCCCCGACGAGGACGCCGTGACCCGCATCAGGGCGGCGATCGGCCTCGACCTGACCCTCGATCGCGATCCGGGCTACACGGGCGGCAAGCAGCTCGTCGTCACGACGAAGATATCCCGCGAGAAGGCGGGGCCCGACCTTCCGGGGCTGGAGATCACGCTCGACTTCGAGTGGGCGGGGTACCTCACGCGCACCGCCCAGACGGGGTGCGCGACCTTCGCCGGGTCGACGTGCACCGTGACGGGACTCGATGAGCCAGGGGCATCCGCCGTGGTGACCGTGACCTTCTCGATGCCGCCGCCGACGCTGCCGGCCACGCAGGAGGTGGCTCCCCGCACGAACGACATCGTGGTCGACGGGGTGGGTCTGTCGTTCGTGCCGCCCCCGCCGCCGGTGCCCGGTCCCGCCCCGGAGCCCGAGCCGGTCGACGGCACCCTGCCGCCCTCGTGGATCGGCCAGGACCGCGAGCCGTTCACCGTGCTGCAGCCGCACCTCCTCATCGCACAACCCGTGGCGGCGCCGGGCGATGTGATCGCGGCGTACGGCAAGTACCTGCCGCCGAACGCGGACATCACGCTGCGGTGGGAGGGGCTCGCGACGATGTCGGCCATGCAGTGGCCGAACCCGGACAACCCGACCCAGACCCGCTGGTCGCTCGTGATCCTGCGCTGGCAGTTCGCGGGTGCCCGCACGCTCATCATGCACAGCGAAGACGGCCAGTTCGCCGACATCCCGTCGAGCAACCAGTTGCTCGTGGTGCCGCGTTCGGCGAGGGGCCCGGACATCGTGGGGAGAGGCGGATGATCGGCGAGATCGACGAGGCGCTCCGGTCGCTCGTGAAGGCGTCGGACGGCATCGCCGCCGACATCGACATCGCGCTCGACGCCCCCACGAAGGACTGGGCGGCGAGGCGCAATGCGCCGACGGTCGACCTGTTCCTCTACGACATCCGCGAGGACGTGCGCCGGCGCGAGTTCGGCTTCATCGAGTCGCGCGACGAGCGCGGCGTCGTCGTCTCGCGTGCCCCCGCGCCGCGCTACTTCAAGCTGTCGTACCTCGTGACCGCGTGGACGCAGCGGCCCGATGACGAGCACCGGCTGCTCGACGCGCTGCTGCGCTGCTTCCTGCGCTTCGACGCGATCCCGGACGGGTTCGTCGTCGACACCCTCGCCGAGACCGGGCTGCCGTGCTCGATCACGATCGCGCAGCCGCCGCCCGAGGACCGCGCGTTCGCCGACGTGTGGTCGTCGCTCGGCGGCGAGTTGAAGCCGTCGCTCGACGTCGTGGTGACCGCACCGCTCAGTCGCGCCATCGCGTACCACGTGGGCCCGCCGGTCACGGCCGGCGTCGGCGCCAGTTTCGAGGCCATGGGATTCGGGAGTGAAGATGCCAGGTTCGAGCCGGCCTCCGACGAGGACTGACATGGGGCAGGACCCGGGCCTCGCGCACCTGCTCGGGCGTCTCGGCGCGATCGAGGACCGCATCCGCCGCCTCGTCGCCGCGCGCCGGGCGGTCGATCCCCAGCCCGACGACCCGTTCCGCGGCCTGTACCTCAGCGACGAGCTCATCGACCGCATGCTCGAGGGGGCGCCTGGGGTGCCGGACTGGTCGGATGCCTCGGCTCGCCTCGCGGCGTGCGAGCAGGCCGCCGACATGGCCGAGGCCGCCGGCCACCCGGTGCGGCTGCGGCGGCTCGCCGACGAGTTCGGCCTCGCGCCGATCGACGTCGACCTGCTCGTGATCGCGCTCGCCGCGGACCTGGACCCCCGGTTCGAGCGCTTCTTCGGCTACCTCAACGACGACGTCGGGCGTCGGCGCCCGTCGGTCACCGTCGCGCTCGAGCTCTGCGGGGTGCCGCTGACGAACGCCGCCGACCGCGCGCGCCTGCTGACCGGGCCGCTCGTGACGGGCGGGCTCGTCATCGTCGAGGACGAGGATCGGCCGCTCCCCGGACGCGCGGTGCGGGTTCCGGACCGCGTCGTCGGGCACCTGCTCGGCGACGACACCCCCGACCGGTCGCTCGACGGCGTGCTCGTGGACGCCGAGGAGATCGAGTGGGGCGACGACCGCCGTCTGCGCAATGCGCTGGCGGGCGGCATCCGACTCATGTACCTGCGCGAGACCGCGACCGGCTCGGGCGAGGCGATCGCCCGACGCGCCCTGCGTGCGAGCGGCCTCGGCACGGTGCAGGTCGACCTGCCGAGACTCGGTCGTGAAGCGGATGCCGCGGGCCTGGCGCGTCTCGCGGTGCGCGAGGCCCGGCTCACGGGGCGCGGCGTCGTCGTGTCGCCGGTGACGCTCGAGACCGAGCCGGCGCTCATCGAGGTGCTCGCGGACTCGCCGCGCCCGACCGTGCTCGTCGGCGAGCCGACCTGGGATCCGGGGTGGTTCCGCGAACTGCCCGCGATGGACGACGTCGAGGCCTCGACGACCGAGGAGCGCACCGCGCTCTGGACGCAGGCGCTCGGGAAGGCCGCCGAGGGGCTCGATGTCGCCGCCGCGACCGCGCAGTTCCGGCTGCGCCCGGAGCAGGTGCTCCGAGCATCGGCCACCGCTCGCACCCAGGCCTCGCTCTCGGTGACGGGGGAGGTGACGACGGCGGATCTCGCCACGGGCGCCAGGGCCGAGAACGCGTCGGCACTCGACCGGCTCGCCCGCAGGGTGACGCCGCGGGTCGGCTGGGTCGACCTCGTGCTGCCGCCGATCACGCTGGATGCGCTGCAGGAGATCGAGGTGCGGGCCCGGCATCGGGAGCAGGTGCTCGGCGACTGGGGCATGCGGCCGGGCGGCGGGCGCGGGCACGGCGTGGTCGGGCTGTTCGCGGGCGACTCCGGCACCGGCAAGACGATGTCGGCCGAGGTCGTGGCCGGCGAGCTCGGGCTCGACCTCTACGTCATCGACCTGTCGTCGGTGGTCGACAAGTACATCGGCGAGACCGAGAAGAACCTCGAGCGCATCTTCGTCGCGGCCGCCGGCACGAACGCGGTGCTGCTCTTCGACGAGGCCGATGCGGTGTTCGGCAAGCGCAGCGACGTGAAGGACTCGCACGACCGCTACGCGAACGTCGAGAGCGCCTACCTGCTGCAGCGCATGGAGACCTTCGACGGCCTCGCGATCCTCGCGACGAACCTGCGCGCGAACATCGACGAGGCGTTCACGCGCCGGCTCGACGTGATCGTCGACTTCCCGATGCCGGATGCCGCGCACCGCACCCGCCTGTGGGATCGCAGCCTCGGGTCACGGCTGCGGCGCGGCGACGACCTCGACCTCGTGTTCCTCGGCGACGCATTCGAGCTCGCGGGCGGCGGGATCCGGTCGGCCGCGGTCACCGCCGCCTACCTCGCGGCCGGCGATGACGGCATCGTGCGCATGCGGCACCTCGTGATCGCCGTGCACCGCGAGTACCGCAAGCTCGGCCGGCTCGTGGTGGAGCGCGAGTTCGGCCCGTACTGGCCGGTCGTCGCGGGGCGGTGACGTGATGCCGGATGCCGGTGGCGGGCGCAGCGGGCGTGGCGGGCGCAGTGGGCGTGGCGCCTACGACGCGCGATCGAGTCGCAGGCGATGCCCGATCGGGCAGATTCCGTGCCGCGCGGCCCGCATGGCGGTGGAATGGAATCGGGCGACCATGGAGGTGCACCATGCACGCACACGACTACGACGGCATTGACCTCGACGTCGGGCGAAGGGCGGCCGAGTCCGCGCGTGAATCCGACGTGAAGACGGCGGGGCTCGCCGAGCGACGACCCGACGTGCTCGGACCGGCCGGCATCATGCGGCTGCAGCGCGAGGCCGGCAACGGGGCGGTCAGCGAACTCGTCGAGGAGCAGCGCTCGCCGGTGCTCGACGTCGTCGGGTCGTCGGGCGCGCCGCTCGAACCCGGCCTGCGCACCGACATGGAGTCGCGCCTCGGCGCAGATTTCGGCGACGTCAGGGTGCACACGGATGCCGCGGCGCACGACTCCGCGAAGTCGGTCGGCGCGAACGCCTACACGGTCGGCAGCAACGTCGTGTTCCAGCGCGACGCCTACGACCCCGGATCGACGGCCGGCCAGACGACCCTCGCCCACGAGCTCACCCACGTCGTGCAGCAGCGCTCCGGCCCGGTGGAGGGCACCCCGAGCGCCGGCGGCGTGAGCGTCAGCGACCCAGGCGACCGGTTCGAGCGCGCCGCGTCGGAGAACGCCGCTCGCGTGATGAGCGAGCCGGCACCCGTGCAGCGTCACGCCGAGGGTGAAGAGGAGGAAGCGCCCGTGCAGGGCAGCTTCGTGCAGCGCGAGGAGGCGGCCGAGGAGGAGGAAGAGGCGGCCGGCTGAACGCCGGCCGAACCTCAGCCGAGCGCGCCCTTCGGCACGACCTGCACCCGTGCGCCCACGGTGAACGGCTGGTCGCCGACGGCGGCCCACGGCCCCGCCAGGATGATCGAGCCCGACGCGGTGGCGTGCGCGCCGTCGCCGCTCCCGGGGAACGGCAGCGAGCAGGTCGCGCGACGACCGGGCGGCAGCTCGGCGACCGCCCTGATGCCGTCGCGCAGGGCGCCGTCGGCGTCGATGAGCCCGAGCGTCGGCGGGGCGAAGGCGACGTCGTCACCCGACTCCGACGTCACCGCCAGGCGTTCGGCCTCGAGGAACAGCGACGTCGACTCGGTGCCGAGCGAGGCGAACGTGAACCCGAGCATGGCGCCCATGCCGGGCACGTCGACGACGTGCACCTCGAGCTGCACCGCGGCGACGGGGGTCGCCAGCGCGCGGGCGATGAGCGGGTCGACGGCGGCGTCCAGGCCCTCGTCCACCGCGGTCCCGTGCGAGACGATCGCGCTCCGGCCTTCGAGGTCGATCGACCAGCCGACGTCGCCGCCCTCGCCGTCGTGCCGCGCGGCCAGCGTGCGACGCGCGGCGTCGACCGCGGCATCCGCCTCACCGCTCGAGCAGCTCGTGCGGAACGTGCCAACCGTGTCACCGGGGCCGCCATCCGCCCCTGGGCGTCGCAGCACAGAGACCCAGCACGAGACATCCGTCACCGCGAACGCGAGGTCGCTCTCGGGCCCCCGGACCCGGGCCACCACCCGCGGCGGCCCCTCGACCACGCTCACGCCGCACCCATCTCGACGTGGAAGTCGCCCTCACGGCTTCGCTTCAGGCCCGAACCGTTGAACGCCGTCGCGAGATCGGCGAACTGGTCGGCGCGGAAGATGTCGGTGTTGTCGCTCATCATGTTCACCGTGCCGTACGTGACCTCCTGAGCGGGGGCGGCCGTTCCGGGGTTGACCCCCGTTCCGCCGCTGACGATCTGCGAGACCGTGGCGCCGGCCTTGGCCAGTGCGAACCGACCGGCCATCGCCGACGCGATGCCCGCGATCGCCGGGTCGCGCGGCGCGGTCTGGGCGAGCTTCTCGGCTGGGGTGCCCATGATCCGCGTCACCTCCTCGCCGATGGCCGTCATGAGCGAACCGGTCGACCTCGCGATCACCGGCTGCACCTCGGACGCGAGGAACGTCCGCACGGCGTTCTCGCTCGCGGCCTTCGCCGCCGTGCGGGCCGCGGAGTTCAGCGTGGCGACGAACGTGCCGAGGCGCTCGGAGGTCGTCGGCGCGGCCGTGCCGGCGAGGATCGGGCCGACGCGCGCGATGAACGCGCTCGCCAGCGACTGCTTCACGTCGTTCGTCACCGTCGCGACGGACATCGACGCCGGCGCACCGCCCGCGAGGGCCGCCCATCCGGCCGGCAGCGATGTCAGGTCGCGGAGGATCGAGCCCGAGGCGCGCAGCGGGGGGATCCGCCCGGTGCGCGAGGCGCCGGCCACCTGGTCGACGACGGCCGAGAGGTCCCCGGCCGCGGCCGGTCCGCCGGCCCAGAGCCCCGTGGCTCCGCCGACCGCCGGCCTGCCGGTGCTGGTGAGGCCCGAGCTGCCCTGGATGTTGATGTGCATGCCGAGGTTCGCCCCGACATCCACCACCCCCGTCGCCGCCGTGTTCAACGACGAGTAGTAGAGCTGGCGCAGCATCGCCTCGATCGGGGCCGGAGCGAACTCGGCGGCCACGGCCGTCGCCGCCGGCGTCGTCGTGTTCGCGGGGTTCCTGGCCGCGGCCGCGAGCGTGCGGGGAACGTACGGTGCGAGCCTGGCGCCCGCCGGCGGCACCGCGATCTGCAGGGCGGCGACCGTCGTCGGGTCGGCCATCGCGGTGCGCACGCTCGCGCCGAGGGCCGAGCGCACCGGGCCCTGCGCGCGCAGGAACTGCTGCGAGATCTCGCCGGCCGCCCCCGCCACGCGTGCGTGCAACTGCGGCACGAGCGAGGCGAGGATCATGCGACGAACCGCCTCGCGGTCGAGCGCGGCGCCACGCTGCGCCGAGGTCGCCGGATCCATCTCGTGCATGAGCGCGTGCATCTGCGGGTTCGACTGCGAGTACTCGTCGGAGAGGCCGATGAGGTGGCCGTACTCGTGCGCGTAGATCGCCTCGGCGTTCGCGGCCCCGTAGTTGGCCACGTTCATGTAGTAGTTGCCGGCGTCGATGGGGTGCGTGTTGCCGCCGGCAGCCTGCGCCTGCGGGAAGAGGCGCACGGTCGGGTACTTGTCCTTGCCGCTGAGGTCCCAGACCGGCTCGGCCCGGAAGCGCAGCGGCAGGCGCACGGGCCCGCCGCGATCGTCGCTGAACTGGCGCACGAGCCAGTTCGGTGTTGATCGTTCGCCGACGAGCACGGCGCGGTTGTTCCAGTGGCCGGGCGCGGTCGTGCAGGTCGTCAGGGCGAAGGCGCGGCGTGCATCGCCGGCCGGCACCACCCGCTCGCTGTCGGGGCCCATCACGCCGCCGGCGCCGGCGACCGGGGTGCGCGACTGGTCGACGAACCGGATGCGCACCGTCGCGGTCGCCACCTCCGGCGTGCCTCCGCGGGTCATGTCGAGCTTGCTGCCCGCCGCACTGCCGTAGACATTCGCGCGCGCGACGCCCGGCGTGGTCGTGCGGTCGTTGAAGAGCGTCTCCTGTCGCGACGGCACGGTGACCGGCACGCGCTGCACCATCGCTGGGTGGGCGGATGTCGCGTGGCGCGCGCCGCCGGGCCGTGTCGAGCCGCCACTCGCTCGCTGGTGCTGCCGCTGCACGAGCGCGCTCACGGCGCGGTTGCCGGCGCTGCGCTGCAGGGCGACGAGGTCGAGCACCCGCCCGTCGGGCAGCCGGGTCGGCGCATTCGGCGTGGAGCGGCTCGGCGCGGCCCGCGAGCCGTGCGCGCGGGCCGACGCGGATGCCGCCATCGCAACCGTCGTCACCCTTCCAGAGTGGACTCCCCGACGGACTTCGCCGCAGGTGCTGCACGTTCGGGCATCGGCCTGTGCCCGAACGGGATCCCGGGCCGAGCGGATCATGAAGGTCTATCATCTTCCATAGACCGAAGGAGGTCTGAGATGTGCCGCTGGCTGGCGTATTCGGGCGAGGCGATCCACCCCGCACTGCTCATCCTCGAACCGAGGCACTCGCTCGTCGCGCAGTCGCTGAACTCGCCGCTCGGCGCCGAGACGGTGAACGGCGACGGATTCGGCGTGGGCTGGTATCCCGCGACCGACGAGCTCATGCCCGAGCCGGCGCTCTTCCACAGCATCGAGCCCGCCTGGCACGACGAGAACCTGCGCGAGCTGACGCAGGCGATCCACTCGCCGCTGTTCTTCTCGCACGTCAGGGCGGCGGGCGGCCCCCCGATCCAGCAGACGAACTGCCATCCCTACCGGCACGGCCGCTGGATGTTCATGCACAACGGCGTGATCGTGGACCACCCGCGACTGCGTCGCGACATGATGCTCGCACTCGACCCCGAACTGTTCCCGCTCGTGCACGGCACGACGGACTCCGAGGTCGTCTTCTACCTCGCGATCACGTACGGCCTGCAGGACGACCCGATCGCGGGCCTCGGTCGCGCCCTCCGCCGCATCGAGGAGATCGGCCTGGCGCACGGGGTGCCGAAAGTCGTGCAGGGCACGTTCGCCGTCTCGGACGGCGAGACGATCTGGGCCTTCCGGTACTCGTCGACGCACCGGTCCCGCACCCTCTACTACTCGGTCGACATGCCGACCCTGCAGGAGATGTACCCCGAGGTCGATCGCCTGCGCCTCTTCGGCGCCAAGGCACGGGTCGTCGTCTCCGAGCCGCTGACCGACCTTCCCGGCGCGTTCGTGGAGGTCGAGGAGTCGACGGTGGTCACGCTCGACGCCGACGGGTTCAGGGAGTCCGCCTTCCTACGGGAATCCGCGTAGTCCCGGTCGAGCGCCTCAGCCGCCGACTCGGTGCGTTGCCCGTTCGGGCACCCGCCTGTGCCCGAGAAGGCTCCCGGATGTCGCCGCGCAACGCGTCGGTCTGCGCGGGAATGGAGGCATGACGCTGCTGGGCGCGGATCGCGCCCGCGCCGACCACGCGCGGGCGCCGGCGACGCGCGCCGCGAACGCGGACGGCGGCGGTGCCGCGCGTGCCGCCCGCCCGCCCGCGCTCATGCGCCTGCAGGCCTCCGCCGGCAATGCCGCCGTCGCGGCGATGCTCGCCGCGCGTTCGCCGGCGACCAGGGCCGAGTCCGAGGTGCCCGCCGCTCGACCCGAGGCGTCCGTCCAGGCCGAGACGCCCGGCCAGGTGCAGCGGCTCGTGCGCGGCGCGATCCCGCCGCCCCCGGTTCCGCCGCCGACGCCGAACCCGGCCGCGCATCCGGGCCTCCGGCTCGCGAACGGCTCGATCCGCTCGGCCACCCGGCGCGTGGCGCAGCATCCGTCTCCCACGACCAAGGCGGTCGAGGCGCAGCACGCCGCCCAGCCGCCGGCGGGTGACCGCGAGGCACAGGCCAAGGCGGCCAAGGCCGACGCGCTCGGAGCCGTGCCGGCCGGAGGGTTCGACAAGGCCGCATTCGTCGCCGCGGTGAAGGCGGCGATCGACAAGCAGACGCCCAAGACGCTCGAGGACGCCGACGAGTTCGGCAAGTCCGGCAAGGCCGACCAGGTCGGCACCGAGGTGCGCGGCATCGCCGGTCGCAACGCGCAGACCGCCGCACGACCCATGAACGAGGCATCCGCTCGGCCACCCGACCCGTCGCGTGCGGTCGAGAAGGAGGTCACCCCGATTCCGACCGAGGCCCCGCCCGGGCCGACGAAGATCGACGCGGCCCAGGCGGCGCCGTCGCGCGCGCCACCTGAGCAGACCGATCTGCGCAACGGCCCCGCCGAGACCGACCAGAAGATGGCCGACGCGGGGGTCACCGAAGACCAGCTCCGGCGATCGAACGAGCCGGAGTTCACGGGTGCGCTCGCCGCGAAGTCGCAGGCCGAGGCGCACTCCCTCAGCGCGCCCGCACAGCTGCGCGCGCAGGAGGCGCAACAGCTCGGGCAGGCGCAGCAGGGAGCCGCGAGCGCCGGCACCGCGGCATCCGCCGGTCTCATGGGTGCCGGAGCGGCCAGCCGCAGCGGCGTCGCCAGAGGCCAGCAGGCGGCGCGCACGAAGGACGAGCAGGAACGAGCCGCGGTGACGGCGAACGTCACGCGGCTCTTCGACGAGACCAAGACCGCCGTCGACGGCATCCTGAACGGCATCGACGCGAAGGTCGACCTGGCCTTCAAGGACGGCGAGGGGGCCGCGAAGAAGGCGTTCACCGAGCAGCACACGCGCGAGATGAAGGCGTTCCGCGACAAGCGCTACTCCTACGACACCATCGGCGCCATGCGCTGGGCCGCCGACCTGCTGCTCGGCCCCGAGCCGGAGGTCGACGAGATCTTCAAGCGCGCCCGCGCCACCTACGAGCGCGAGATGTCGAAGGCGATCGACCGCATCGCCGACCTCGTCGGCGGCGAGCTGAACGCCGCGAAGACGAAGATCGCCGAGGGCAAGGCGAAGATCGACGCCTATACGAAGAGCCTCAAGCCCTCGCTGCAGAAGGTCGGAACGGATGCCGCGAAGGAGGTCGGCGGCCGGTTCGCCGAGCTCGAGGCATCCGTCGACGAGAAGGGCCAGGCGCTCGCCGAGGACCTCGCGACGAAGTACGTCGAGGCGCGCACCGCCGTCGACGACGAGATCAAGGCGATGCAGGAGGCGAACAAGGGCCTCGTCGACAAGGCGAAGGACGCCGTCGTCGGTGCGGTCGAGACGATCCTCAAGCTCAAGACGATGCTGCTCGGCGTGCTCGCCAGGGCCGCGGGCGCCGTCGAGAAGATCATCAAGGACCCGATCGCGTTCCTCGGCAACCTCGTGAACGCCGTGAAGAGCGGCGTCATGGCCTTCGGCACGAACATCGCGACCCACCTGAAGAACGGGCTGCAGACTTGGCTGTTCGGCGCACTGTCGGCCGCCGGCATCGACCTGCCGGCGAAGTTCGACCTGCAGGGCATCCTCAAGCTGGTGCTCTCGATCCTCGGGCTCACGTGGGCGAACGTGCGCGCCCGCATCGCGGCGAAGCTGCCGCCGGGGGCGATCGAGCTCGTCGAGCAGGGCTTCGACGTCGTCAAGCTCATCGTGAAGGAGGGCCTCGGCGGCATCTGGCGCATGATCCTCGAGAAGGTCGGTGACATCAAGGAGATGATCATGGGCCAGGTCAAGGAGATGGTGGCCGTCGAGATCATCAAGGCCGGCATCGTCTGGCTCGTCTCGATGCTGAACCCGGCGTCGGCCTTCGTGAAGGCCTGCAAGATGATCTACGACGTCGTCATGTTCTTCGTCGAGAAGGCCGAGCAGATCAAGGCCTTCGTCGACTCGATCCTCGACTCGGTCGAGTCCATCGCCTCGGGCGGCGTCGGCGCGGTCGCCGGCTACATCGAGAACACCCTCGGCCGCATGGTGCCGGTGATCATCGGCTTCATGGCCTCGCTCCTCGGCCTCGGCGGCATCAGCGGCAAGATCAAGAAGATCATCGAGGCCGTGCAGAAGCCCGTGAACAAGGTCATCGACTGGGTCGTCGGCAAGGCCATCGCCTTCGGCAAGAAGGCCATCGCGCTCGGCAAGCGCGCCCTCGCCAAGGTGAAGGCCAAGGGCAAGGAGGCCTGGGGCAAGCTCAAGAAGAAGATCGGGATCAAGGAGAAGACGCCCGAGCAGGTCGAGGCGGAGAAGAAGCAGCGGCTCGACAAGGGCGTGGCGGCCGCGGTGAAAGCTGTGAACAGGTTCAAGGGAAAGCCGTTCGTCGACCGGCTGGTTCCCACGGTGCTCAGCGCGATTCGCGTGCGGTACCGGATGGCCTCGCTCGAACTCGTGGAACGGGGGAAGGTCTGGGCAGTGCACGGGAAGGTGAACCCGGAGACGACCGAGGACTCGGCCCTCCCGAGCAACGGCGCCGCAGACCACGAGCCGAACCTGAACGTCGGAGACATGGTCAACGTGTACTGGGGCGTTCCTCTGCCGGCTCAGCTGGAGTCGAAGGATCCAACCAAGAAGGTCCTGATGTTCCGCATCACCGTGGGGCAGAAACTCGGGCGTGGCTTCGGATATGCGCACTTCAATACCGAGTACGCGAAGACGCCGCCGAAGGTGGTCGGTCCCTATGATCCGAGCAAGCTTCTCGTACCGACCATCAAGCCGGGTGTTCAGGGTATGACCCCGGTCGGTCCGAAGTTCGACAAGGCGGTCATCGCGCTCGCAATCGCAGAGAACCCCACCCGGACTTGCGTGTTCTGCGGGCGAATCGGCGTGGCGTCTCAGGTGGATCACGCGTGGCCGCGTGCGAAGGGCGGAGACGGCAGCCTCGCGAACGCGCAACTCGCCTGCCAACCCTGCAACGGTTCGAAGGGAGAAAGTTTCCGTCCGAAGACGGCTCCGATCGGCTACGGGGGACCTTGGCCGCCCCATTGGTGGTGAATTGTGCGATTTCGGTATGCCAGTTCCGCCTCATCGATGAGGGGGAACTGGCATACCGGAAAACGGAAAGCCTCCGCCGCGAGACCTCGATGGCGGGAGATGCGCCGCAGGCGGAGGGGCCTCCGGGCACCTGCCGCGACGGCCGCGCCTGCCCGATCGCGCACGCCTCGCTACCCACTTGCACGTCCCGCCGGACAGCGCCGGGGCGCGGCATCCGTTCGATGCTGAACGCGAGCATGCGAACCGCTGCGAACCGCGAAGGAGCTTCCGATGCCCACCTATCTCTCTCCAGGCGTGTACGTGCAGGAGATCGAGGCTGCGACGAGGCCCATCGAGGGCGTCGGAACCGCGGTCGCGGCCTTCGTCGGCATGGCGCCGAAAGGCCCAGAGAACGCCCCCACCCTCGTGTCGAACTGGACCCAGTTCGTCGACACGTTCGGCGGGCTGTATCCGGGCGCCTATCTCGCGTACTCGGTGTACGGGTACTTCCTGAACGGCGGCGGCAACTGCTACGTCGTGCGCATCGGCACGGCCGCGGCCGGCGGTGGCGGAGGCGGTGGCAAGGGCGCGAGCAAGCGAGGCGAGCCGAAGTCGCTCGCGTCGGGCCCGCAGACCGCGGCGATCGGCAACTACGTCTTCACGGCGAAGAACGCCTCGCCGAACGCGAAGCCGATCTCGGTCGAGATCGCCGACCCGGGCGGCGAAGAGCCCGAGGAGGGCGCTTTCAAGGTCGTCATCACCGTCGACGGGCGCTCGCCGGAGGTCTACGAGCAGGTCTCGCCGAAGCCCGACAGCGCCGCCTACGTGGTGACGAAGATCTCGGCCGACTCAAAGCTCGTGACCGTCGAGGAACGCGACCCGGCATCGGCCGGCGTCACGCCGCGCACGGGCACGTTCGACCTCGTCGTGCCCGAGCCCGAGGAGCAGCCGATCGTGCTCGACGGCATCTCGGCGGCGAACTACATCGGCAACTCGGCGGACCGCACCGGCTTCGGCGGCCTCGAGGAGATCGAGGAGGTCACCATGGTGGCCGTGCCCGACCTCATGGCCGCCTACGAGCAGGGCGCCGTCACCCTCGAGATCGTGAAGTCCGTGCAGCTCGCGGTCATCGCGCACTGCGAGCTGATGGGCGACCGCATGGCGATCCTCGATCCGCCGCCGAACCTCTCGGCGCAGGAGGTGCGCGAATGGCGTCGCACGGGCGCCGGCTACGACTCGAAGTTCGCGACCCTCTACTACCCGTGGATCAAGGTGCTCGACCCCGTGACCTCGACGAACCGGTTCATGCCGCCGTCCGGTCACATGGCCGGCGTCTGGGCCCGCAACGACGCCGAGCGCGGCGTGCACAAGGCCCCGGCCAACGAGGTCGTGCGCGGCGCGGTCGAACTCGCGACGCAGCTGACCCGCACCGAGCAGGAGCTGCTGAACCCGATCGGCGTGAACGCGATCCGGGCGTTCCCGGGCCGCGGCATCCGCGTGTGGGGTGCCCGAACGCTGTCGAGCGATGCCGCCTGGCGGTACGTCAACATCCGCCGCCTGTTCAACTACCTCGAGAAGTCGATCCTCGGCGCCACGCAGTTCGCGGTGTTCGAGCCGAACGACCAGGCGTTGTGGGGCAAGCTGCGGCGCTCGATCTCGGCGTTCCTGGTGAACGAGTGGCGAAGCGGCGCCCTGTTCGGCGCGACGGCCGACGAGGCCTACTTCGTGAAGTGCGACGAGGAGACCAACCCGGCCGAGGTCATCGACGCCGGCCAGGTCGTCTGCCAGATCGGCGTCGCCCCCGTGAAGCCCGCGGAGTTCGTGATCTTCGAGCTCTCGCAGTTCTCGGGCGGCACGAGCCTCGTGAACGAATGATCCGACATCCACACCACATCTCAGCGAAGAGGAGCACACCATGGGACTCGCGGATCCGTTCGACTCGTCACCGGCCTACGCCTTCAAGGTCACCATCGACGGCATCGAGTTGCCGAAGGTGACCGAGGTGTCGGGCCTGAAGAACGAGGTCGACAAGATCGAGTTGAAGCAGCAGCTCGCCGACGGCAAGTACGTCGCGCGCCAGCTGATCGGGCGCGCCAAGACGGGGGAGTTCACCGTCACCCGCGGCCTGACCGACTCGAAGACCATCTCCGACTGGCTCGGCGTCGTGATGAAGGGCGACGTGGCCGGTGCCCGCAAGACCGCGTCGGTCGAGCTGCTCGACTACGCGGGGGCGACGATCAAGAAGTACGAGTTCCGCAACTGCTGGGTGCGCAGCGTCGAGGTCAATTCGCTCAAGGCGGGCGCGACCGAGCAGGCGACCGAGAAGTTCACGGTGTGCTTCGACGAGTCCGAGGTGAAGTGACATGCAACGCGTCATCGCGACGAGGCCGAGCAGCGAGGGGGCGGATGTCGCGGGCGCACCCTCGTCGGCCGACGACGGGGTGATGCGCACCGAGTTCGCCTTCGAGCTGCCGCGTGGTTACGTCGGCTCCGACGGCACGGTGCACCGTCGGGGCGTCATGCGCCTCGCGACGGCTCGCGACGAGTTGCTGCCGCTCTACGACGCGCGCGTGCAGGAGAACCCGGCGTACACGACGGTCGTGCTGCTCGGCCGGGTGATCACCTCGCTCGGCTCGCTCGGCCCGATCGACGCGTCGGTGGTCGAGAACATGTTCGCCTCGGATGTCGCGTTTCTGCAGGACTTCTACCGGAGGGTGAACGCCGAGGGCCACACGCGCATCGCGGTGACCTGCCCGGAGTGCTCGCACCGGTTCACCGCGGATCTCGCCGGTGGCCGCCTGGGGGAATCATGACGTACTCGACCGACCGCATCCATGAGGAGGTCGCGTACGTCGCCTACCACTTCCATTGGTCGCTCGACGACATCCTCGACATGGAGCACGCGGTGCGACTGCGCTACGTGCGCGAGATCGCGGCGATCAACACAAGGCTCACCGAGGAGCAGTGATGCGCTGGCCGTGGCAGCGCGTCGCGGCCGACGACGGCGGGCAGGCGCGAGGATCCGGTGGGGGCGCGGAGGCGCCTTCCGCCGCGTCCGGCGCCTCGGGCGCGTCCGGGCATTCGGGCCAGGGCGGCACCGCGTCGACGGCGTACTCGCCGGCCGGCTGGGCGTTCCTGCCTCCCGTGCAACGGCAGATCGCGGATGACCCGCCCGCGACGCTGCGCGCCGGGTGGGTCGACGCCCTGCCGACCCGCGTGATTCCGAGCCGGGTGGCCGAGCTCACGCATGTCGTGGATTCCGCGGCGCCCTCTGGCACGGTGGCTGCTGCGGCGAGCGACCTCGGAGTGCCCGTGCAACGGGCCGCGGTCGCCGACCTCACCCTGCGCCCACCGCAGACGGCGGCCGAGCTGGCGCGCGAGCGGCGTGCGGTCGTGCAGCGGCAGGCGGCGTCGGGTCCGTCGATCCCGAGCGTGTCGACGCCCGAGCCCGTGGCGGATGCCGCGCCGGCCGTGGTCGCGGAGACCTCCGACGCTCAGGCAGCCGAGCGCCCGATGCTCGACCTCCCGCTCACCGGGAGCGCGGGAGCCGAATCGGAAGCCGGCGACCCGGCGATCGCCGAGACCCCGATCACGGCCGAGCGGATGCCGGTGGCCGACGCGCCACAGCCCTCGACCGGCGCCGCGAACGCCCGCCCCTCGTCCGCCGCTCCCGCGCCCGACCTGGCGCTGCCCGGCATCGTGCAGCGTTCCACGGCGGCGGATGCCGCAGCGAGTGCACCCGCCCCGCCCGACGATGTGGCACCGGCGGAGGAGCCGCCAGCGGCATCCGCACCGGTCGACCTCGCCGAGACCCCGACGATCGCGGCCTCGCCGCCGACGCGCGACCCCGGCCGCTTCGGTCTCGCGGCTCCGTTGCCGACGCCGTCGGAATCGCCGGCTGCCGCACCGGCGATGCCCGCCAACTCGAGCGCGACGGTGCAGCGCGCGACGGTGCAGCGCTCGACGGTGCAGCGCCCGACCGTGCAGCGCTCGACGGGCGCCGCGGAGCCGACCGGTCGGCGCATGGGCCTGGGCGCGCCGCTGGCCGGAGGCCGCACCGGGATCTCCGAGTCGGTGCCGGTCGCCGGCGGCGCAGAGATGGGGCCGGTGCCGGACGTCGTGGCGCCCGACCTCGCCGCGGAGGAGGCGTCGACGCCCATCCCGTCGCCGTCCACCGTGCAACGCGAGGCGGCCGCCACCCGAGGCGCGGCCGTCTCGTCCGGCCCGCCGGCCGATCCGGCGGCATCCGCCCTCGGTCGCGACGACCGCGACGGTGCAGCGGCGAGCGACCGCGGTGCGCAGGCGACCGACGCGTTCGCCGAACGACCGGCCGGGCTCGGCGCGGGAGCGAACGGCCTCGATCCCGAGTCCATGGCGGGCTCGCCCGTCGACTGGGCGGCGCCCGTCGATCTCGCGCTGCAGCGCATGCCGAGCTCGGGCGACGGCGGGGCCGACGGCGACGCCGCGATCCACGCCGAGGCCTCTGCCGAGGGTGAGCAGGCGGCATCCGACGGCTTCGCGCCGGACGGCGGGGCCGCCCCGCCCACGCTCGACCGTGCGCCTGCACCGCACGTCGTGCCGCTCATCGCGCAGCGTTCCCTCGAGAGCTCGTTCGACGCGGTCACGTCGTCGGGCATGCCGGTGCGCCCGCGGGCCGTGCCGGCGACGGCGGTCGTCGTCGACCCGATGCCGACGACGTCGTCGGCATCGGTGTCATCGCAGCCCTCACCCGCCCGTGCGGCCTTCGGTGATGCAGCGATCCAGCGCGAGTCGTCGAGTGTGCAGCGAGGGAGCGGCGCCGCGAGCGGGCCCAGAGCGTCGGCTGCGACGAGTGCGGACCGCGCGGCAGGCACGCCGGCCGAAGCGTCTGCGCCGACCGGGGGAGTGTTCGGCTGGGTGCAGCGCACGTTCGGACGAACCCCGCCGCCGTTGGAAGCAGCAGGGTCGGCAGGCCCGACCGGCGCGGCCGGCGCGGCCGGAGCGGCCGGCGCGGCCGGAGCGGCCGACGCCTTCGACGCGCCCGACGACTCCGGCTCCGGCGCCGAGCCGGCCCAGTACACCGCCGAGGCTTCGACCTCGCTCACGACGGCTCCCGGATTCGGCGCGCCCCCGCTCGCCGTGAGCCGCCTCGCCGTATCCGAGGATCCCGGTACCGGTCCCGGCTTCGACCCCGGCTCGCCACGCGGCGCCGCCCGCCAGTCGCTCCCCTCCACCACCGCGGCCGCGCTCCGAAGCCTCGGCCCGACCCCCGTCGCCGTGCAGCGCGCCTCGCAGACGATCGCCGGCCCGCCAGTGGCATCCGTCTCGCGCATGGTGCTGCCGGTCGCGTCGACCCCGCCCGCGCGTCGATCCGATGGCGGCTTCGACGGCCACGACGCAACGACGTGGTCGGGTTCATCGGGGTGGTCGGGCGACTCGGGCCCGGTCGTGCAGACCGCGGTCGACCCGGGAGCGACGCCGCCGGCCGAGCCGTCCCCGGAGACCGCGTCGGCCCCGCCGGCCGAAGGAGCCGCCGGAGCCGCGGGTGCAGCCGCAGGCGGCAGTGCCGGAGGCATCGACACCTCGCCCGCGGGCATCGAGACACTCGCCGGCCGACTGTACGGCCCGCTCGCGCGCCGCCTGAAGGCCGAGTTGCTGCTCGATCGGGAACGCCGCGGCATCCGGATCGACGGAATCTGAAGGGGGAGGCGACATGATCGAGGACACCAAGATCGCGGTCGGCGTCAGCTACGTCGTGAAGATCGACGGTGAGTCGCTCGGCGAGTTCGCGAGCTGCGAGGGGCTCGGCGTCGAGGTCGTGCTCGAATCCCGCGAGGAGGGCGGCAACAACAGCTTCGTCTGGCAGCTGCCGACCCGGCTGAAGTTCTCGAACGTGAAGCTCTCGCGGCCGGTCGGCAAGGGCACGTCGCAGCCGATCCTCGCGTGGATCTCGAAGGCGCCGGCGCTGAAGCCGAGCACGGCCGAGATCCAGGCGCAGAACGCCTACGGCGACAAGATCGCGACCTGGTACCTGCAGCGCGTGGTGCCCGTGCGCTGGACCGGCCCGTCGTTCACGGCCGACCAGCCGAAGGTGCTCACCGAGACCCTCGAGCTCGCCCACCACGGCATCGACGCCGACGGCTGACCCGGAGGAGCATCCCATGCCCGTCACGAAGACCGACACCACGAGCGCGAGCCTCACGCACGCCGTGCTCGAACTGCTCGAGCCCGGCAAGACGCCCGGCGTGCCCGGCGGTCCGATCGGCTCGATCGAGTTCCAGATGAACCCCAAGGAACTCACGATGGCGAAGTCGGCGAGCTGGAAGACCGAGAAGCAGAAGAAGGCGACCTCCGCGCCGCCCGCGACCTATCAGGGGCCCGAGGCGCAGAAGCTCTCGGTCGAGATGTTCTTCGACGACACCCAGGGCTCGGGCGGCGACAGTGTCGTGCAGCGCGTCGAGAAGCTGTTCCAGGCGTGCGCCCCGACGAAGGACTCCAAGCGCAGCGACACCCCCTCGGCGCCGTGGGTGCGATTCAAGTGGGGCGTGCTCTCGGGCTTCGTCGGCTACATCAAGTCGGTCTCGGCGAAGTACACGCTGTTCTCGCCGACCGGCACGCCGTTGCGCGCGGTGTGCGCGGTCTCGCTCGAGGAGATCGCCGAGGAACCCGGCAAGCAGAACCCGACGTCGGGCGGCCTTCGCCCTCGACGCGTGCACACGCTCAAGGAGGGCGACACGCTCGCCGGGATCGCCTACCGCGAATACGGCAACGCCGCGATGTGGCGCGTGCTCGCCGACGTCAACGGCATCGACGACCCGATGCGGCTCGTGCCGGGTCGCGCCGTGTTCCTGCCGGCCGCCGACGAACTCGTGAGGCCGGCAACCCTGGTCGTCGTGCGCAAGGAGGTCGCGAATGCCGGCCGTTGACACGTACACGAGCCTCCTGCTCGTCTCGGTCGAGGGGCGGCCGATTCCCGCGGGGGCGTCGAGCCTGCTCGTCACGGGCCGGGTGACGGATGCCGCGAACCTGCCCGACTCGTTCGAGCTCGAGTTCGCCGACACGGCGGGCACGGTGCTGGCCGATGCCGGATTCGCGATCGGCAAGGCGGTGCTGCTCACCGTCTCCGAGAACGGCGCCCAAGGTCCGCAGCGGCTCCTCGACGGCGAGGTGACCGCGATCGACCGCGAGGATGTCGCGGGCGCCCTGCGCACGAGGGTGCGCGGGTTCGACCGGTCGCACCGGCTGTCGCGGGGCCGACGCGTCGCGGCCTACCTCGACAAGACGGTCGACGACATCGTGCAGGAGGTCGCCCGGCGCGCGAATGTGCGCGTCAAGCAGATCCAGGTGCCCGACACGAGCGTGGTCGACCACGTCACGCAGGACAACGTCAGCGACTGGGTCTTCCTGAAGCGCCTCGCGGATGCCTCGGGCTGCACGTTCTCGGTCGTCGAGGACGGGCTCGTGTTCGCGCCGCGCACGATGGCGAACGAGGCCCCGGCCGGTGCGGAGTCGGCGCGCGACGATCCGGTCGTCATCGAGCACGGCATGAACACGATCTGGCTCACGTCGACCGTGACCGCGGCGAGCCAGGTGCCCGACATCGAGGTGCGCGGGTGGGATCCGAAGCAGAAGCAGGCGGTGATCGCCAAGGCGAAACCCGAGACCAGGTCGGTCGACCTCGCGACGCTGAAGCCGGCCACGGTTGCGAGCGCGTTCGGCTCGCCGGCGTACGTGTCGGCGCTCGGCGACGGGGTGCAGCGCGCACAGGAGAGCCAGGCGAAGGCGGTCGCCGACCGCATCGCCGGCGGATTCGCCGAGGTCGAGGCGCGGATCCTCGGCAACTCGCAGATGCACTCGGGCACCGCCGTGTCGCTGAAGGGCTACGGCGCCCCGTTCGACGGCCGGTACACGGTCACCGAGGCGACGCACGAGTTCTCCGCCGAGGCGGGCTACACGACGACCGTGACCGTGAGCAACGCCTCGGATCGCTCGCTGTTCGGGCTCGCGAGCGGCGGGGCGCTGGCAGGCGGTGCGGGAGGAGCGGCCGGTGCCGCGCGCATGCCCGGCGTCGTGTCGGCGCTCGTCAGCGACATCGACGACCCTGATGCCTCCGGTCGGGTCAAGCTCACCTTCCCGTACCTGTCCGACGACTACGTGAGCGGATGGGCTCGCACGGTGCAGCCCGGAGCCGGGCCCGAACGCGGTGCCGTCGTCATGCCCGAGGTGGGCGACGAGGTGCTCGTCGCGTTCGAGGGCGGCCGGTTCGACCGACCGTACGTGCTGGGCGGTCTGTACAACGGGCAGGACAAGCCCGGCACGCCGTGGGCGGAGTCGGTGAAGGACGGCAAGGTCGTCAAGCGCTCGTTCACCTCGCGCACGGGCATGGAGGTCGTCTTCACCGAGGAGTCGGGCACCGAGACCCTGACCCTCTCGACGACCGACCGCAAGCAGCGCGTCACGCTCACGCAGTCGGGCGAGAAGGGCATCGAGATCATCTCCGAGGGCCCGGTCACGGTGACGGCCAAGGCGGATGCGACGGTCAAGGCCGATCAGGGCAAGCTCTCGCTCTCGGGCTCGAGCATCGAGATCAAGGCCACGGGCGAGCTCTCCATCGAGGGGGCGTCGCTCGCCCTGAAGGGCAAGGGCAAGACCGAGATCGAGGGCGCGACCCTCGCGTTGAAGGGCCAGGCGACCGCCGAGCTCTCGGCATCGGGCATCACGACGGTCAAGGGCAGCGTCGTCAAGATCAACTGAGTCAGGGGAGTCGGGTCGAGCGCGGCCCGGTCACGAGCAGAGAGAGGGGCGGGGCGGATGTCTCGAGAGTTCGTCGGTCACGGCTGGTCGTTCCCCGTGCACGCCGATGCCACGGGCCGCATCGCGCTCACCTCCGACGAGCGCGAGATCGAGGAGAGCATCCGGCTGATCCTCGCGACCGCGCCGGGGGAACGGCCGATGCGCCCCGAGTTCGGATGCGCCGTGCACGACTACGTCTTCGCACCCGCGGATGCCTCGACGGCCGGGGCGATGGGCGTCGCCGTGCGTGCCGCGCTGCGGTTCTGGGAGCCGCGCATCGAGCTCGGCGAGGTCTCGGTCTCGCTCGAGCACGCCGAGGACGGCGTGCTCTACATCGACATCGGCTACATGATCCTCGGCACGAACGACCCGAGGAACCTCGTCTTCCCGTTCTACGTCATCCCGCAGGAGCAAGGAGCCCCCTCATGAACCTGCCAGCCCCGAACCTCGACGACCGGCGATTCCAGGACCTCGTCGACGACGCCAAGCGGCTCGTCGCGCTGCGCTGCCCCGAGTGGACCGACCACAACGTCTCCGACCCCGGCGTGACGCTCATCGAGGCGTTCGCGTTCATGACCGACGAACTGCTCTACCGGCTGAACCGGGTGCCGGACCGGCTCTACCTGGCCTACCTCGACCTGCTCGGGGTGACACTGTTCCCGCCCGCGAACGCGAGCACGGAGCTCGTGTTCTGGCTGTCGGCACCCCGCACCGAGACGGTCGTCGTACCGGCCCGCACCGAGGCGGGCACCCCGCGCACCGAGACCTCGGAGTCGATCGTGTTCACGACCGTCGACGACCGCGAGATCCCGCCGAGATCGCTGATCCGCATCGGCAGCCAGCCCGCCGACGGCGACCCGTGGGTGCGCGACACCAGGCTGCAGGGCGAGGAGCTCGACGCGTTCCAGAAGACCCCCGTGATCGGCGACGCACTGCTGCTCGGGCTCGACGACCCCGCGCCCGGGCTCGCGATCTCGCTGCACCTCGACTGCGCGGTGCGCGGCGTCGGCGTCGACCCGCTCGATCCGCCCATCGTGTGGGAGGCGTGGTGCGGCTCCGAGTGGCGCGCGTGCGATGTCGTGTCGGACGCCACCGGCGGGCTCAACCGCCGCGGCGACGTCGTGCTCATCGTGCCGGCGGGGCATGCGGCATCCGTCATCTCGGGGGAGCGGGCCGGATGGATCCGCACACGCCTCGAGGAGCGCGAGGCCGACGTGCCCACCTACAGCGCGTCGCCGCTCGTGCGCTCGGCCGCGGCGGACACGGTCGGCGCGGTGACGCACGCGATCCACGCCACGACGGTCGACGACGAGATCCTCGGGCTCAGCGAGGGCGTTCCGGGGCAGGAGTTCGGGCTGGCCGTGCGGCCGGTCGTCGACGACGGTTCGCCGTTCACCGTCGAGGTCGGCACCGGCGCCGAATGGGAGGACTGGGTCGAGGTCGACGAGTTCGCCGATCAGGATGCCGACGCCCGCGTCGTGCGCATCGATCGCACGAGGGGCGTGGTGACGTTCGCGCCCGCCGTGCGCGAGGCCGACGGCGCGATGCACTTCTACGGGGCGGTGCCGCCGAAGGGCGCGCCGATCCGGGTGCCGCAGTATCGCGTCGGCGGCGGGGCACGCGGCAACGTCGCCCCCGGCGCCGTGTCGGTGCTGCGCTCGACCGTGCCGTTCGTGAACCGCGTGGCGAACCGGCGGTCGGCCCACGACGGCGTCGACGGCGAGACCGTCGACGAGGCGAAGGCGCGGGGGCCGCTCACGCTGCGCACGCTCGACCGGGCCGTGACGCTCGAGGACTACGAGCAGCTCGCGAAGCGGATCGCACCGTCGATCGCGAGGGTGAAGGCGGTGCCCGCGACGGGCAAGGGCTCGGAGCAGGGCGTTCGGCTGCTCGTCGTGCCCGCGGCCGTGCACGCCGCCGACGGACGCGTGGAGTTCGCCGACCTGATCCCGTCGACCGAGGTGCTCACCGTACTCGCCGACGATCTTGAACATCGCCGCACGGTCGGGGCCCGGCTCGCGATCGAGCCGCCGCTGTACCAGGGCATCACGATCGTCGCCAAGCTCATCGCCCGGCCGCGTGTGGCCGTCGAGCGGCTGCGGGAGGACGCGGTCGCGGCGCTCTACGGATACTTCGACGCCGCTCGTGGTGGCGCCGACGGCGGGGGCTGGCCGTTCGGGCGTCCGGTGCTCGCCGGCGAGGTCTACGCGGTGCTGCAGGCCCTGCCGGGCACCGAGCTCGTCGACGAGGTGCTGCTGTTCGGCGCCGACCCGGTGACCGGCAAGCGCGGCGACCCGGTGCAGCGCATCGACCTCGAACCGGATGCCCTGGTGTTCGGCTTCGAGCACCGCGTGCGCGTGACGGCGGGGGTGTGACGTGCGCGGACTGGTGCCACAGCTCGAGAACCCGTCGCCGTACGTCACGCGACTGCCGGCGGTGCTGCAGGAGGACGAGTTCCTGCAGCGCTGGCTTACCGCGTTCGACGCCTCGATCGCCCCGGTGCTCTCGGTGCTCGACAACCTCGAGGCGTACGTGAGCCCCGGCACCACGCCCGCCGACTTCCTCGACTGGCTCGCGACCTGGGTCGACGTCGAACTCGACGAGGAGTGGTCGGTCGAGCAGCGCCGCAAGGTAGTCGCCGACGCGGCCGGCCTGCATCGGCGCGCGGGTCGGTTCGACGGCGTGCTCGAGACCGTGCAGCTCATCGCAGGGCCGGATGCCGCGGTCGACGTGGTCGAGAGCGGCGGCACGTCGTGGTCGGCGACCGCGCACGGCGCGTTGCCCGGCTCGCCGGACGGCGCGGTGCGGATCTCGGTCTCGCCGCCGAAACCCGCCGCAGCGAAGGCCGGCTCGCCGAAGGTCTCGCCCGAGGCGGCGGCCGAGGCGCTGCGACGGCGCATCGAGCGGGCGGCCCGTCGCGTCGTGCCCGCGCACATCCGCATCGAGATCGAGATCGCGGGGGTGTGAGATGGCCGGCGGCATGGTGTGCGAGGAATGCGGAACCCAGAATGACGAGGGCGACGACTTCTGCGGCCAGTGCGGCGCATATCTCGCCTGGGACCGCAGCGCAGCGGCGACGGATGCCACGGAGTCGCCCGCCTCATCCTTCGAGGAGGCCTGGGAGCCCGAGCCCGAACCCGAGCCGGAGCCGGAGCCCGAGCCCGTGCCCGAGCTCGTGCCGGAGCCCGAGCCGGAGCGCCGGTCGAGTAGCGACGCAGGAGCGTATCGAGACCAGCCGGAACCCGAACCGGAGCGCCGGTCGAGTAGCGACGCAGGAGCGTATCGAGACCAGCCGGAACCCGAACCGGAACCCGAACCGGAACCCGAACCGGAACCCGAACCGGAACCCGAACCGGAACCCGAACCGGAACCCGAACCGGAACCCGAACCGGAACCCGAACCGGAACCTGAGCCGGAACCTGAGCCGGAACCCGAACCTGAGCCGGAACCCGAACCAGCCCCGGAACCCGAACCAGCCCCCGAACCCGCCAAACCCGCGTTCGTCCCCGCCCCGGTCGCCGCCGCCGCGTTCGTGCCGGCCCCCGTGCGCGCGGCGAACGTGCCGAAGGCGGTGGCACCGACATCCGCTCCGGCGCCGCGTAAGCCGACGGCCGTGCCCCAGCGCCCGGTTCGCCGCAAGGCGGGTCCGCTCGACGCGCCGAAGCCGGGCGACCTCGTCTGCCCGAGCTGCGGCGCCGGCAATGCCCCCGGACGCCACTTCTGCCGCCGGTGCGCCTCGCCGCTCGCGCCCGAGCCCGACCGGTCGGTGCCGTCGTCGCGGCAGGCGGCTGCGGGCACGAGGCCGAAGCGCCGTCGCCGATTCCGCTACGGCACCCTCGTCACGATCCTCGTCATCGCCGGGCTGGTGGCGGCGGCGTGGTTCGCGCGCGCGTCGATCATCACCTTCTTCAACTCGGCGGCCGATCGCGTGGTCGACTCGAGCGCGCACAACCCGACCGGACTCACCGCGTCGAGCTCGGCCGACGGTCGTGGGCCGGAGCTCGCGCACGACGGCTTCTCGGACCTCTCGTGGGCGCCCGCACCCACCGGGCCCGCCGTCGGCGAATGGCTGGCCGCGACGTTCGACGCGCCGTATCGACTCGTCGCCGTGCAGATCTCGCCGGGAGCCTCCGTCGAGCAGGCCGACTTCCTCGCCCAGGCGCGCCCGTCCACCATGCTCGTCACGACGACGGATGCCGCGGGCCAGACCCAGGACATCCGGCTGAAGCTCGCCGACGAACCGGGTCCGCAGCGCTTCGACGTCGGCGTCGACGATGTCGTCGCGGTGCAGTTCACGATCGAGGGCGCCTACGGCGCCTCACCCGACACGCACGTGTCGGTCGCCGAGGTGGAGTTCATCGGGCGCTGACGCTCACGGCATCCCCATCGGTCGCGGCCGTCGGTCAGTCGGGGCTGAAGACCAACGCGAAGACGAGGACGCACGTCAGCGCGGTCGAAGCGATGAGGGCGCCGGCGAAGAGCCAGCCGGCGAAGCGCTCAGTGCTCATTCCTTCATCGTGACGCACCGAGCCGGGCGCCGGAAGTCGGAAATGGGTACGCGCATCGGATCGATCGTGTGGGGCATGCGAGACGTTCCTCGGGCGATCGCCTTCTCCGGCGGTGCTCGGATACGAGCCCCGAGAAGAACCTGACGACGACTGGGTCGTGCTCGTGCCGAAGGATGGCGACGGCCCGCAGCTCGCGATCACGAAGGTCGGGTCGGCGCCACCTCACCGCTCGAGGAGGTAGAACCGGAAGGCGGCGAACCCGTCGATCGGCAGGATGCTGACTGCTGAGAAGCCTGCCTCGTGTGCGTAGCGTTCGAGGGTCGCGTGTCGCATGACGGTGCCGGTCGCGACGGAGTCCGGTGTCGACATCGAGTCGGGGAGGCAGATCAGCAGACTGTATCCGTACATCGCCCGCTCGGTGTCGTCGCCGGGGGGCGAGAAGGTCTCGGCGACGGCTTCGTCCATCACGACGACGACACCGTCAGATCGGACCGCGCGCCTGATCGAGGAGAGGACGGCGACGGGGTCCGGCATGTCGTGCAGGGCTTCGAAGACGAACGCGGCGTCGTAGCGGGCTTCGCCCTCGTCGGCGAGCTGCTCTCCTCGGAGCTCGGAGAATGTCACGTTCTCGAGTCCTGCAGCATGCTCGTGTGCCGCCTCGATGGCGGGGGCATCGATGTCGAACCCGTCGACGATCGCATCCGGGTACGCCCGGGCAAGACCGATCGTCGACCACCCGTGCCCACACGCGACATCGGCGATCCCGGCATCAGGTCGCGACAGTACCTCGTGCACCCGCGGGACGGATGCGAGCGCTTTCGCAAGGACATTCTCGAACCACGGACGATTGATATCGCCCTGACCATCGCGGACGGCAGCGCCGAACGCCGCCCACGGAACGCCTCGACCCGACCGGTAGGCGTCCGTGAGGTCGGGCAGCCGCAGGGCGACCGCGGCGAACATGTCCGCCAGCGGTGCGGAATACCCGAGAGATGCGCGGTCGGTGAGCACCTCAGCCTGTGCGGAGGGCAGACGGAACCTCAGCTCGTCGCCCTCGCCGACGCCGTCGACGTCGAGGATGCCCGCAGTCGCCTGCTGCTCGAGCCATTCGCGCGCGTACCGCCGATCGATGCCGGTCCGGGCGGCGAGCTCGGCCACCGTGGTCGGCGCAGCCCGGAGCGCCGCGTAGAGCCCAAGACTGGAACCGATATGGATGGAGAGCGTCTCCATCCCGCCGAGAAACCTGTCGAACACCCACCCCGCGAACTGCTCGACCGCCTGCTCATCGGCCGTGTCGCCCTCGCCATTCATCGTGTCGTCCACCGCGCACCCCCCGGTTGAGATGACGGCATCAACCAGCGACATGCTAGAACTCGCACCCGCCATCCACCAGGCTCTCGCGCTGAACGCGACGGTCGCGGCGGGTCCCCAGCGTTCAGGAGAGTCGGCCGACCAGTTCAGTCCGCCTCGAGCGCGTTGCGCATCGTGCGGTAGCCCTCCTCGGCGCGTCTGGCGGCGATGACGTCGCCGGCCCGGTCGTGCATCGTCACGAGCGTGCGCCAGGAGTCGTCGAGCCAGGGGTCGATCTCCACGGCCCGCCGGGCGACGGCGACCGCGGCCTGGGTGTCGCCGAAGTGGGAGTGCAGGTGCGCGAGCGACGAGGCGGCCTCGCCGGCGCGGTGGCGGTACCGCTCGCGGGCGCCGACCGCCCACTCGGCCGGACCGTCCTCGGGCAGCACGTCGCCGCGGTAGAGGTCCAGCGCGGTGACGAGGCGGTCGCGGGCGATGGCGGGTTCCCGCCGCGCCTTCGCGATCGCCGCCTCGCTGAGGTGCTCGTCGAAGTCCGCGAGGTCGCAGTCGTGGCTCGCGGCGATGCCGATGCGGTACGCCTCGCCGACGCGCTCGACGATCCCGCCCTGCCGACCGGAGGCGGGCAGCATGCGGCGGAGGCTCGAGACGCTGACGTGCAGCGCGTGCAACGCCGACTCGCTGCCGAGGTCGGTCCAGAGCAGGTCGGCGATGAGCTCGCGGTGCAGGGGAGCGCCGGCGTTCAGGGCGAGCATGCGCAGCAGCATCCGCGCCTGCGGGCGCACGAGCCTGAGGTCGGCGTCCACGCCGTCGAGCCGCAGGCGGAAGCCGCCGAAGCAGGTCACCGCGACGCGCACCCCGGCGGGGTCGCGCGTCTCGACGTGCAGTCGCGGGCGGCGGGGGAGCGTCATCGGAAGGCGGGGCAACCCGGTCTCGAGGGCCATGCGTCGCGCGACGCCGGCGTGGCTCGCCGCGGCATCCGCATCGGTCGAGCGAAGCGCGGCGGCCGCCTCGAGCAGCGCCCTCGGCCCCGGCAGCCGCAGCGTGATCGTGGCGGCATCGACGGCGGCGATGAGCGCCGGCGCCCGTCGGTCGTCGGTGATCGCGGCGCCGACGGCGGCCATGGCCCGACCCCAGGTCGCGACATCCGCGAGCCCGAGGCGGTCGCAGCGTTCGGCGAACGCGGTCGCGCGCTCGGTCTCGAAGACGCCGCGGCGGAACCGGTCGACCACGTCGACGGCCACCACGATGCCCGCGCCGAGGGTGTCGCCGCGGAGTTCGAGCTGGTCGAACACCTGCCCGACGGTGCCGCGTTCACGAGCGGTCGTGATGGCCGCGATCGCGCCGCGGGTGATGCGCGCGAGCCCGCCGAGTGCGTGCTCGACGCACCGGCGTTCGAGGGCGAGCAGGCCGTCGAGGGTCTCGCGGGGTCCGGCGATCGGCGCTCGGATGACGAGCAGTGCGAGCTGGGCCGTGCTGCGGTCCGCGACGGCCTCCGCGGTGCGTGCGGCGCGTCGCAGGCTCGGCACCGCGCCCGCGAGGTCGCCTCGCCGAATGCGATCGAGCGCGTCCGACAGCACCGGGTGGTGCTCGAGCGGGGCGGATGTCGCGTGGCCGGGCGCATCCGATGACGACCCGGTGATGCGGTCGTCGGTGCGGGCCGCCTCGAGCGCCGCGACGATGCCCGACGACCTGTGCGCGACGGCGCCGGAGGGCCGCTCGGCCCACAGCGCGGCGCCGCGACGGGCGGCCGGATCGCCGCGGAGCAGGGCGTCGAGCTCGGTCCACGCGCGGCCGGCCGCGAGGGCGTCGGCGGCCTCGGCCGTCGCGCCCTCGTCGAGCAGCACCTCGCACGCCGTCTTCGACGCGATCGTCCTGGTCAGCGGATCCATGCTGCGCAGCAGGTGCCGACGCAGCATCGGCGGCAGCGCGCGCCGGCCGCCGTCGCGTCGGGTGTGCATCACGACCCCGGCGTCGAGCGCGCCGATCAGGGCGATCGCGCCCTCGTGGCCGAGGAGCCCAGCGGTGCGCGCCAGGTCGAGCTGGGGCAGCGCGCTCGTCATGGTCAACGCCTCGACGAGGTCGGAGGGGAGGTCGGCGAGCACCTCCTCGATCCAGCCGGCGGCGGTGTCGCCGAACACGGCGTCGGCCAGCCAGGCGTCGAGCGCCTCGTCGGAGTTCGGGCCCGCGGTCGTCGCGAGCTCGCGCACGAGCTGCGCCCACCCGGCCGTCTCGTGGCGCACGCGCGACGTGGTCTCCGGGTCCAGCCGGCAGCGGCACACCGTGCGGAAGAGCCCGGCAACATCGGGCAGCCGCAAGGCGAGCGCCGGCGCGGTGACGACGGTCTCACGAGTGATCGGAAAGGTCGGCGGCCGACGCGAGACCACGATGAGGCGACCCAGTCCGGATGCCGCGACGAACGCCTCGAGCACGGGCTCGGCGGCCGTGCCGATGAGGTGCTGCGCGTCGTCGATGGCGAGGGTGCCGTTCGACCCGGCTGCGGCGTCGAGGAGCGCCCCGCGCGCGACATCCGGATCGCTCCACTCGCGAGTCGCCGAGATCGAGGCGCCGTCGGCCTCGAGCACCAGGCGCCGCGCGAGCGTGGACTTGCCGCTGCCGGCGGCGCCGATCACGTAGGTGACGGGCGCCGGGCCTCGTGACGTGCGCGCAGGACGACCGGCACCGGGACGAGTCCCGGAATCGATGACATCCGTGAAGGTCGAGAACACCGTCACCCCCAAAACTGACGGACCCACTCGCGGGGAACGCGACGAGAGTACTGCGGCGACTTTCCCGCGGCATCCGTGCGAGCACTGATCGGGACGCGCGGCTCCTCCGGAGGGGCCGTATGCCCCCCGGTCTGGGGTACGACGTCACTGCGACGAACCTCGGCTCGGGGCGGGTGGCCGTTGGTTCGGAACCTGGCCCCGGAGGTGATATCCTCTTCAGGTTGCCGATTACGGCACACGCCCCGATAGCTCAGTGGTAGAGCACTTCCATGGTAAGGAAGGGGTCGTCAGTTCAATCCTGACTCGGGGCTCGGTATTCTCGGTTCGGCCTTCGGGCAGAATCGCGAAGCCTTCCCGGCGGGGTAGCTCAGGTGGTTAGAGCACACGGCTCATAATCGTGGTGTCGCGGGTTCGAGTCCCGCCCTCGCTACAAGATCACCAGCCCTGGATTTCTTTCGAGATCCGGGGCTTTCGTGTTTCCGGGCATCTCGTCGTCCGGCCTCTCGCGATTCGCCGGTCACGGACGCTGCAGTTGCCCGCGCACGATCGAGTCGCCCGAGTGCGTCGGGTCGCCGTCGGAGGGCTCCGCCGACAGGTCGACGATCGAGAACTCGGACAGGTCGAGGTCGTCGGGCAGCGCGAACCTGGTGGTGCGGCCGTCGAGCAGCCCGAGGCTCACCAGGCCGACCGGTTCCTCGCGCAGCAACCACACCTCGGTCAGCCCGTCGGTGCCGACGTCGCCATCGAGCTCGACCAGCATCGAGTACCGGCCGTCGCGATCCTGCTCGAGCACGGCACGCCCGTCGGCGTCCCACCCGGGGAACGGTTCGAGCCGGGCCTCGGCGATCACCGTCTCGGAGGAGGACGTGCCCGACAGGCCCACGCCGATGGCGATGCCGGCGACCAGGCCGATCACGGCGGCGGCTGCGGCGACCGGCCACCAGCGCCGCGATCGGCGACGAGTGTCGCTCGAGACATCCGGTCGAATCGCCACCGCCGGTCGCGGAGCGCCTCGGTCGACGGAATCGGCGGACGGAACCGGAGCGTGCAGGGGGTCCGACGCGTCGTCGAGCGCGAGCTCGCCGACGATGCCCGCCCACACCGAGGCGGGCGGGGACTCGAGCCCGAGGTCGGTCGACGATGCCCGGGCGCTGGCCGATGCGGCGACGTAGGCCTCGTACTCCGACCTGCAGGGTTCGCACGAACGCAGGTGCGCGCCCGTCTCGCCGCTCGGCTCCGTGCCGTCGGCCGCGAGCGCGGCGAGGTCGTCAGGTTCCGGGTGCATCCTCCACCTCCCATCGTTCTCGGATCCGGGTGAGACTGCGCCGGATGTGGCTCTTCACGGTACCCACCGGCAGGCCGAGGCGTTCGGCGATCTGCGAGTGCGTCATCCGCTCGTAGAAGGCGAGGTGCATCACCCGCCGGGGCGTGGGCGGGAGGGCGTCGAGCGCCTCGGACACCATTGCGCGCTCCGCGAGGTCCTCATCGAAGACTCCGCCGTCGATCACGGCCTCGCCGACGAGTTCGGCGTGGATCCGGCCGGCGCGTGAGCGGGCCTCGTGGGCGTCGGCGATGCGATGCCGGGTGATGCCGACGATCCACGACTGCAGCGTGGCGCGGCTCGGGTCGAAGTGCTCGCGGCTCCGCCACGCCGAGATGAAGACCTGCTGCGCGACGTCTTCAGCATCGGCCCGGTTGCCGAGCGAGCGCACGGCGAGGGTGAACACGAGTGGCGACCATCGGGCGTACGCGTCGCGGAGCGCCGTCTCGTCGCCACGCGCGAACCCGGCCGCGATGGGGTCGATCGGCTCCTTCGCGTCGACTTCGGCGGCTGGCGGCGCAGACATCGACCGGAACCCGCCCCTTCGCTCGTTCGCTCGGCGCCCGCGGGTCACGTTCGTTCCACGAACATCACCGGAGCCCACCGTGACGCCCAGCATAGTGACCCCCGCTCATCCGACCGCTCGTGCCGTGACGATCACGGTGCTCAGGTATCGACGCGCATCCCAGTCGAACTCGCCGCCGCAGGTCACGAGCGTGAGCACCGGTGCGCCGCTGCGGCGGAACACGGTCGACCAGTCGACGGTGCCCTTGAGCACCAGTTCGGTCGACTCGAGCGCGAACTCGCGCACCGTGCCGTCGGCCGAGGTGACGTCGAAGACGGTTCCGGATGCCGCGTCGGCGAGCCGTGCGAACGGGCCGATGTCGTACTCGAGCGAGTCGACGTGGGCGGCGACGACCGCGGATCCGGCGGGGTCGCCGGGGGCGACGCCGTACGAGTACCACGCGGCGACCGACGGATCCGCCGGCAGGCCCATGCGGCCCTCCTCGTCGAGCCCGACGGACTCGATCGGCACGTCGATGCCGAGCTCGGGGGCGACGAGCCGCACGGGCCGGGGCCCGGTGAGCGGCGGTCGGTCGTCGAGGGCGGCCGAGATCAGCGGGATCGCCGTCGCCGGGGTCGTGGCGGGTGCCTGGGCCGTCGACTCCGGTGACTCCGTCGGCGCTGGCGCGGTGACGGATGGAGCGGATGCCGATGGCCGGCCGGCCTGTGGCGGCGTCGCGTTCGTCGAGCAGCCGGTGAGCGCGAGGCCGGTGATCACGGCGATGGCCGCGATCGGTGCGGTGAGGCACCCGATCGCGGCCGTCGCGTGACGGATCCGGCTCACTCTTCGTGCCGGACGGCCATTCCGCGCCGGAGCGCGACGACCGTGACTGCGGCGATGGCGAGGAGCAGCGCCGAGCCGCCGACGATCCACGGGGCCGTGGTCGGGTCGTTCGCGTTCGTCGCGACGAGGCCGGCCGATCCGGCCGGGACATCGCCGGGGGCGGAGTCCATTCCGGTCACCGTCTGGATCGCGAGCGCGAGGTTGCCGTCGTCGAGGCTGCCCCACGCGTACACGATCGTGTTGGCGCCTTCGGCGACGTCGACATCGGCCGGACCGATGACGGGATCGGTGGTTCCGGCCGCGGCGACCGAGGCCGAGATCGTGCCGGCCGGCAGGTCGAGCTTCGACTCGTTCGGATTCGTCAGGTCGGAGATGACGGCGGATCCGGCCGCCAGCACGTCGACCGCGGGCGCGGCGGCGACGTGTCGCACCGTCAGGCGGCCCTCACCGGCGGCCGTCGTCGCCGTGTCGTTCGTGAAGAGCGTCGCCGTCGGATCACCGGCTTCGGTCAGGTGCGCGACGACCGTGTAGTTCATCCCGGATTCGATGGTGAGGTCGACGGGGCCGATCGCGGGTGCCGAGGCATCCGTCGCATCGGCGGCGGTGATCGCGACGGAGTACGTTCCCGCGGGCAGCTCGAGCGGACCGGCGAGGGTGCCGGGAGTGAAGTCGTCGAGCGTGAGCTCGTCGTTCACGTAGACGTCGACGGTGAGGTCCGGGACGCCGTGCAGGACGGACAGCATGGCGGGGCTCTCGGATGCCTGAGCCGGGGCGAGGCCGAGGAGGCCGATGGCTGCGCCGGCGACTGCGCCGGCGATGACGATGCGCTTCATGATCCCTCCAGATCGTTGGGGTGGTGTCGTGCGTCGTTCTTCGGATGGTGCGTTGGTCGGATGGTGCGTTGTTCGGATGGTGCGTTCATCGAGGACTTCCGCCGCGGCATCCGATTCGGATGCAGTCGGATGAAGATCCGCCCTCGTGCATCCGTTCGCCCTCGCCCGTCGGAAGACCCTGATGGCGGCTCTGCGATCTGCCGGGACGCCGCGTCAACGAAACGGAAAAGGATGTGAAGTGATGATCAAGAAGGTCATGGCTGCGTTCATCGCCGCAGCCGCCATCGTCGCGGTCTCTGCTGCACCGGCGTACGCGTCGGGAGGGTCGACGCCGACCGGCTCCATCGTCGACGTCGCCGTCGCGGCATCAGGGGGCGGGGCACCCGATGACAACCCACAGGACTACGACATCCTCGTGCAGGCGCTCGTCGCCACGGGACTCGACGCGACGCTGGCGGACACGTCGACGAAGTTCACCGTCTTCGCTCCGAACGACCGGGCGTTCCTCCGCCTGGTCACCGACCTGACCGGCACGGCGCCGGCCAGCGAGGCCGCCGCGCTCGCGACCATCACGACGGCCCTCACGGGCGAGCAGATCACGAACGTGCTGCTCTACCACGTGGTGCCGGGCAAGCAGCTCGGACCCATCCGGGTCGTGCTGTCGAAGTCGCTCACGATGGCCAACGGCGGCATCGTGAAGCCGCGACTGCTCACGCTGCGAGACGAGAACCCCGCGTTCACCGACCCGCGCCTGGTCGTCTCCGCCATCAACATCAAGGCATCCAACGGCGTGATCCACACGATCGATCGCGTGCTCGTGCCCGGCGTGCTCTGAGTCGCATCCGCTCACGCGCGGAACGAGACGAGGGACGGACCGAATCGGTCCGTCCCTCGTTGCTCGTCGGTCACCGATCAGGGGATCGGATCACGGACTGACGTACGACTGTCGCCCCTTCGTCGGCTGCGGCGGCACCGCCGGAATCCAGTCCGGCTCCTCGTCGGCGAACGTCTCCTCGGGGATCGAGGCCGCCGACGTCTCGGCGACGACCTGCTCGGCCGTATCGGGCTGCGGCAGCGTGCCGAGGCGATCGACCTGCTCGGTGAGCGCGTCGAGCACCGAGCGCAACTGGATCTGCGCGACCTGCGCGTAGGTGCGCACGAACTCGATCTCGGGCATCGACGGCAGCGCGATGCTGCCCGTGGCCGTGCTCGGTTCCTTCGGAGCCGCAGCCGCGGCGTCGGCGTTGCGCTCCTGCGTCTCGCGGTACTGCGTGCGCGCCGTGAGCACGAGATCACGTGCGTACGCCTCCGCGTCGGCGACCGCCTTGTCGGCGATCATCTGCGCCTGCGAGAGCAGGCCGACCGCGCCCAGGGTGACCTCGTGCTCGAGGTCGGCGTTGTCGGTGCTCCGGAGCTTCGTGTTCTCGGCTCGGAGCTCGGCGAGTTCGCGACGGTCCTCGTCGAGCGCTGTGCGCACGTCGTCGATCGTCTGCGAGAGGTCGGTCACGAACGCGTCGACCTCGGAGCGGTCGTACCCGCCGAGCGGTCGCGAGGCGAAGCTCACGCTGCCCGACTGGGGCAGGCGCGAGACAGCGGCGACGAGGCCGCCTTCGGGTGCCGGCGGTTGGGGGATCGGGAGTTCCTCTTCGTCGTCCCAAATGGTCATCGGGCACTTCCCATCGGTTGTTCGGCGAGCGGCGATGGCTGCGGGTCGCGGAGCACCTGCTCGTCTTCGAGCCTGGCGAAGAGCTCGAATCGGAGATCGGGTGAGGGGACGCCGAGTTCGCGCAGCCGAGCGGCGGTGTGGCGCACCATCGACGGCGATCCGCACACCATCGCGAGGGCGCCGGGCGTCACCCCGCTCTCGGCGACCGCGTCGCTCACCAGGCCCTTGCGGCCGGGATAACTGGGGTCGTCGGAGACGACGGGCGTGTACGTGAACCAGGGCCGGCCGGCCAGGCTCTGCATCAGGCGGTGCTCGTACAGGTTCCACGGAACCCGGGCGCCGTGGAACAGGTGCACGCGCGGGGCGTCGCCGGTCGCCTGCCACTGCAGGTCGATGCGTTCCAGGTGGGCGCGGAGCGGGGCCAAGCCCGTTCCGCCGGCGACCATGAGCAGATCGCGACCGAGGTCGGCCTCGGCGAGGGTCAGCTCATGGCCGACCGCCGAGCCGAGGCGCAGCACGTCGTCGACCTTCAGCCGCCGCACGATCGCGCCGGAGACCTGCCCGCCCGGCACCAGCTGCACGTGCAGCTCGATCGTGCCGTCGGCGCGCGGCGCGTTGGCCGGGCTGAAGTACCGCCACATGCGCGGCGTGTAGGGCGTCTCGACCGCGAACGACTGCCCCGGTTCGAACGGGAGATCGGGTTCGGGGCGCACGTGCACGATCGCGATGTCCATGCTGCGGCGCTCGACCCCGATGACGTGACCGGCCCACGAGGGCGGGCTGCTCAGCTCGGCCTCCTCGGCGGCCTGCACCATCGCGGTCGCGATGACGCCGTATGCGGCTGCCCAGTCCGCGGCGAGCTCGGGGGTCCAGAGCTCGCCGAGGAAGTGCTTCAGCGTTGTCAGCAGCGAGAGGCCGACCGCGTCGTAGTGCTCGGCGATGACCTCGAACCTGCGGTGATCGCGGCCGAGCTGCTGGATGAACGCCGTCACCTCGTCGAGCTGGTCGACGTTGGACACGATGCGCCCGAGCGCGCCGACGAGCCGGTCGCGCTGGGTGGCCATCGCGACCGGGAACATCGCCCGCAGTTCGGGGTGCGTGTAGAAGAGGTGCGAGTAGAAGAAGAGCGGAACCTCGTCGCCGAGCGTCTCAGCCAGCGACCAGGTGTGCTTCAGCGCGGCGGTGTCCACGCCTTCACGCCTGGGCCGCGGGGACCTCGACGATATCGGGCTGCGTCGCGGCCACCGCGGACACGGTGCGGTCGATGATCTCGGACGGCACGCCGGCCTCGGTCAGCGCGGCGATCAGGTGCCCGGCGACGGCGCCGAACTCCTCGGCCGTGATGCCCATGTTCGCGTGGGCGGCGCGCAGCTCGCGCCCCTCGTAGGCGACCGGTCCGCCCATGACCTGCGAGACCAGTGCGACCTGGTGCCGCTTGAGCCTGGCCATCTCGGTGCCCTCGAAGTGCTTCGCCAGCAGGTCGTCGCCGAGCACCAGCTCGTAGAACCGGTTGACGACGGCGGAGACGGCCGGTGCGCCGCCGACGGCCGCGTAGTCGCTCTGGGCTTCGGATTCGGTCTGCAGGTCGAGGGAGGTCATATCGGGTCGTCCATTCATTAGGGGGGTTGGGACCCCCCTTTCCTAGCAGAATGCGAACGACCAGATCAAAGCTTTTCGGCTATCTCACATCGCGCTGAAGGGACTGCAGCAGGTCGGCTGCGGCGGCGGGGGCCTCCGCGTCGTCGCGCTCGCGCTCGCGGGTAGGCTGTCCGGGTGGAACCCGGCCTGATCTTCGCCCTGGCGTGGGCCGTGCTCGCGCTCGTCGCCGGCGTCGCGCTCATCGTCCGTCGCCGTTGGCTCGCCGACACGATCACGGCGGAACGGCAGTCGACCGTGGCGCGAGCCGGGTCCCGCGGGCCGAGTTCGAGGGTCTTCCTCATCATCGGACTGGTGTTCGTCGCGATGGGTATGTTCATCCTCGTCTGGTGGGCGTCGGCCGCACTCTGACCCGCGGGCGCGCTCACGCGTCGGGCTCGCTGACCCGCCGGCACGAGCGCACAAGGCCGGCCACCGGCATCCGTCAGTCGGGGAACGGCTCGACGACCTCGTCGGCGTCGAGCAGGACGTCGCTCATCTCGTCGGGCCACGCGATGGTCGACGGCTCGATGCGGCGGGTGCGCTGTTCGAGCTCGGCGACAAGCGCGGCGTCGGTGAACTCGCCGATCGTGTCGGCGATCAGGGTGGAGTAGAGCTGGCTCGCCGGACCGAGCAGCACATGCGCGTTGGTCACGGTGCCGCCCTCGCCGAGCACCGGGATCGTCACGACATCCGAGGTGTGGGCGTCTGCGAGCGCGCGGGCGTACCGGATCACCGCCTTGCTGACCGCGTCGGGCGTGATCATGTACCCGTTCGCATAATGCAGTCGCCTCATGGCCCGAGTATGCGCTTCCGGCGCTTCGGCGCAAGGGGGGTTGCGCGCGGCGAAATCGGTGTGAGACTGTGCGCGACGCCGAATCCGGAAGGAGGCGCGACGTGGGCAAGTTCATCTATGAAACGCTTCGAGTGGACTTCGAGGATCGCGTTCTCGCGCACCTCCAGTACGTGATCGGCGCCAAGTTGCGGCGCGGCGAGTCCTTCCACTTCTCGTGGCGCGACGACGCGTCCATCGGCAACGGCCGCACCACGATCTGGGTGCATCCCTCGGCGACGATCGTCTACAAGTACTACGGATCCCGCCCGCCCTCGATCAACCGTGCGTGGATCGAGGCGCTGAGCCAGGCCGCGAATTCGGGAGCGGGCCTCCACCTGGTGCCCGAACCGGCTGATCTCCCGACGAACGGGGGCGACTCGTGAAGCGCATCGACATCTACTACGCCGGACAGCACTACTCCGTCTCGGGCCGGGAGTACGAGGACCTTCGGCAGGAGATCCTCGACGGCGTCGCGGCGGGGCGGGCCTGGCTCCGCGTCAACATCGGCGAGGGCCAGAACGTTCCGTGCGACCTGCTGATCTCTCCCGGCGTGCCGATCTCGCTCGTACCGATCGCGGCGACCTAGGCACGACGATGCTTCGAACCAGGTTGAGGATCGACGGCCGGGACTACCTGCTCCCCTCCGACGACGACCCCGAGACCGTCATGGCGAATGTCACGGCGCTGGTGAGGGCCGGGGGCGGATTCGTCGAGACGGTGCGCACCATGGATCGAACGGTGAGCGTCTTCGTCTCGGCGGGCATGAGCCTGTCGGTGGAGGTGACCGAGATCGACGGCGATTCCCTCGAGGCGGAGGAGGAGGGTGCCTGGCTGGTGCAGTCGGCGTTCGAGGCGTACGACCTCGAGTGAGGGCGAGGGCGAGGGCGAGGCGACCGTGCGTCCCACGTATCCCCTCAACGACAGGCCCCGCGCTTAGACTGGCGGTGCACCTGCTCCGTCGTGAGGTTCTCCCGGCAAATCGGTTGCGGCCCCGGCGACCGTTCCATTCGGAACGGCACGGGGGCGACGCGCCATGGGCATGTTCATCTACGACACGAGGCTCGAGATCGAGCTCGACGATCGATTGCTCGCGCACCTGCAGATCGTGATCGTCGACAAGTTCCGGCGCAACGAGCGGTTCGCGATGAGCCTCCTGCATGAGGGCAGGGCCATCACGCTCTGGATGTCGCCGCAATCGCGGGTGCAGTTCGTCTACGCGGGCAATCGCCGCCCGTCGATCAACCCCGCCTGGCTCGACGCGCTCTCCGAGGTGGCCGGGATGTCCGGGGTGCTCCGCACCGTGCAGGAGCCGTCCTCGCGGCACGGGTCGACGTAGGTCGTGCCTGCCGGGACGGAACAGACACGGGCACCCGCCCGGCGTTGACCAGGGATTCCGGGCAGCTCGAGCGATGGATCGACGGATGCCGCGTCGCGCCGCATCGCCGGGGCGAACTGTCAACCCCGCGAGACCCCGCGCCCCGCGCATTAGCGTCGAACACGTGGTCGCACCACGACCGGGAGGGAGCGACATGTCGCTCAACGTCCGAGCCATGGCCTGCTCGCCGTCGGCGGTCTTCGACGTGCTGGCCGACGGCTGGCTCTACCCCGCCTGGGTCGTGGGAGCATCACGCATGCGCGATGTCGACGCCGCGTGGCCGGGCGAGGGCAGCAGGCTCGAGCACTCGGTCGGCGTCTGGCCCGCCCTCATCGACGACGAGACGGTCAGCCTCGAGTGGAGTCCGCCGCACCGCGCGGTCATGCGCGCCAAGGGCTGGCCGATCGGCGAGGCACGGGTCGCGATCGACGTGCGGCGGCACGGGGGCGGATGCCTCGTGCGCATCCAGGAGGAGGCGGTCGAAGGCCCCGGATCGTGGGTGCCCCGGGTCTTCGTCGATCCGATCCTGTACCTCCGCAATCGCGAGACGCTGCTGCGACTGGCCTTCCTGGCAGAGGGTCGGCAGCAGGGCGGCCCCGACCTGTCCTCGATGTGACGGGCCTCGAGGCCGGTCTCACGAGGGAGTGACGAGCACCCAGGTCTCCCCGCAGAGTAGGCACATGCCCATCGATGGCGGACGGATGAGCCCGGGCTTCGCCGTCGTGGCGCTCACGACGCGCGCGCCGGGCGAGCCGCAGTTGCGGCAGGTCACCGAACCGCGTGCTACACGACGTGGGATCGGTGGGGGCGGCGCCGGGTCGGTGGTCGGAGTCATGCCCATGTCGTGTCCCCATCTCGATCCGGCGGTTCGTGGCCGCCGCCCGGCTCACGGTAGGCGAGCGCGCCGTCGAGGCATAGGCACTTGACATCCGCGCCGCGATCGGCGGGGTCGGCGAACCGATGGGTGGGTCCGCGACCCGCGTCGGAGGCGGTCCTGTCAAGCCCCTGCGCGGGTCGATGCCCCCAGACGTAGCCTTACCGCTCCGCAACGACGCAAGGCCCCAGGGGGTACCGGATGTTCTTCCACGTGCAGCGACTGATCAACGAGATCGTGCCCGACGAGCCGGACCCGGCCGCCGCGAACGCCCTGCAGGAAGGCCTCGGCGGACAGTTCGGCGAGATGCGCACGATGATGCAGTACCTGTTCCAGGCCATGAACTTCCGCGGCCCGACGGGCAAGCCGTATCGGGACCTGCTGCAGGGCATCGGCACCGAGGAGATCAGCCATGTCGAGCTCATCGGCACCACGATCTCGCGGCTGCTCGACGGATCGCCGAGGTATCAGGGCAAGCCCACCGACCCGGTGGACCGACCCGGCGCCGGCGGCGCGACCCCGTTGAAGATCGCGCTCGACGAGGGCAACATCCACCACTACCTCGTCGGCGCGCAGGGCGCCCTGCCGGTCGATGCCGCCGGCAACCCGTGGAGCGGCAGCTACGTGTACAACTCGGGCAACCTGCCGCTCGACCTGCTCTACAACCTCATGCTCGAGTCGACGGGCCGGCTGCAGAAATGCCGCATCTACGAGATGACCGACAACGCGACGGCGCGCTCGACGATCGCGTACCTCATCGTGCGCGACCAGGCGCACGAGAACGCCTATGCGAAGGCGCTCGAGTCGCTCGGCGTGGCATGGGATGCGTTGCTGCCGATTCCGAAGACGAACGCGGAGCGGTTCCCCGAGGTCAAGCGCCTGCTCGATCTCGGGCTCCAGAGCAAGCAGTACACGTTCGACCTCGCCGGGCAGTCCGAGGCGGGCCGGATCTTCCAGGGGATGTCGCCCTCGAACGACGGCACCGAGCTCGACGCCCGCGAGCAGGCGCCAGAGGGCGTGCCGTCGACGATCGCCCCCGAGCGGTTCGAGGAGTTCTCGCCGGGCCTCGATGCGGACCTCCTCGCGCTCATCCAGGAGACCGCCGAGATGGAGATGGCGGAGGCGGCCGACCCGCTGTTCGGGCCGATGACCTCGGCTGCGACACCCGCTCCGGCATCGGCAGCGGCATCCGAGTCCGGGTCGAATGGAGGGACGACGTCGAAGCCCTCGACCGGATCGAAGGGTCGTGCCAAGCCGAAGAAGTGATCCGCCTCAGGCGGGTGGCTCGAACCGCACGAGCAGCTGCCGGCTCACGAGTCCGACCGTGCCCGCGAGCGCGCGTGCCGTCGACTCGGGCACGAACGGGAGGCGAGGCCGTCGGAGGCGCGGAGCGGCGCGCGCACGCGGTCGAGGTCGGCGACGACCCTGCCGATCGGAGAGGCGGGGCTCAGCTGAGGCTTGCTCATGTCCGCATCCTACGGCCGGCGGGAGGCGCGGAGGCGGCAGGCGTGCGCGCAGTCCGGCGACGCGGCGGTTCGGATACGCTCGGGTGCGAAACCAGGCGGTGACGAGGGGCGGTCCATGCAGGCATCCGGCACCGAACGCGCGCCCGGTGGCCCGGCTGCGCCCGCGTCGTCGGCCGCGCCCGAGGCGTCAGCGCCGACCCGAGCGGCCGGTGTTCGCGACGTCGCGGTGCTCGCCGGGGTGTCGCGCCAGACGGTGTCGCGGGTGCTGAACGAGCATCCGCAGATCAAGGAGGCCACCCGCCGCCGGGTCATGGACGCGATCGCCGAGCTGCAGTACACGCCGAACTTCGCCGCCAGAGCCCTGGGCACGAAGCGATCGCGCACGATCGGCGTGCTCGCGTCGGACTCGCGTCACTACGGCCCGTCGACGAGCATCGCGGCGCTCGAGGCGGCGGCGCGCGCGGCCGGCCACTGGGTGAGCACGGCCTACGTCGACTCCGAGGACCTCGGCTCCGTCTCGGCGGGCATCGCGCACCTGCGCGGCCAGGCCGTCGACGGCATCGTCGTGGTCGCGCCGCATGTGCGCGTGCTCGAGGCGTTCGACGAGCTGCGCGTCGACGTGCCGGTCGTGACGCTGCTCGCCGGCGGACGCGACGACCGCAGCCCCGCCGTCGACCAGGTCGAGGGTGCCCGCATCGCCACGCGTCACCTCGTCGAGCTCGGGCACACCAGGGTCGCGCACCTCGCGGGCCCATCGGACTGGCTGGAGTCGAGCTCGCGCGAGCGCGGGTTCGATCTCGAGCTCGCCGCGCACGGGCTCGAGCCCGTCGCGGTGGTGCGCGGCGACTGGTCGGCGCGATCCGGGTACGACGCGGGGGAGCGCCTGCTGGCGGATGCCCCGACCGCCGTCTTCGCCTCGAACGACCAGATGGCGCTCGGCCTCATGCGCTTCGTGCGCGAGCGCGGCGGCGAGGTGCCGGGTTCGCTCAGCCTCGTGGGCTTCGACGACATCCCCGATGCGGAGTTCTTCTGGCCCCCGCTCACGACCGTGCGGCAGGACTTCGACGAGCTCGCCCGCCGTGCGGTCGCCGCCATCGTCGAGGGAGTCGGTGGGTCGGATGCCGCGGCGAACCGTCCGATGCTCGTTCCGGAGCTGATCGTCCGTGCGTCGACGATGCCGCGCTGAGGCCGGCCCCGGCACGCCTGGGCGGCGTCGCCTCGCACGCCCGGCAATTGACACCCGCAGGCGTCTGCGTCAGAATGTGACCGGTCACAGTGGCCCGAACGCGATGGAGGACGCCCCGTGAACGCAACACCCCAACCGTTCGGGGCCGACCTCGAAGCCTCGATCGCCCGCGTCCGAGCGGAGGTCGCGAAGTTGCATGCCGAGTTGACGCGGTATGGCCTGGTGGTGTGGACCGGCGGCAATGTCAGTGGTCGGGTTCCGGGTGCTGAGTTGTTCGTGNCCGCGACGAGACCGGGCAGCAGGGAACTCGATCGCCCGCGTCCGAGCGGAGGTCGCGAAGTTGCATGCCGAGTTGACGCGGTATGGCCTGGTGGTGTGGACCGGCGGCAATGTCAGTGGTCGGGTTCCGGGTGCTGAGTTGTTCGTGATCAAGCCGTCGGGTGTGTCGTATGACGATCTGGCGCCCGAGAACATGATCCTGTGCGATCTGGACGGCAATGTGATCGAGGGCACGCCTGGTGCTGAGCGGTCGCCGTCCAGCGATACGGCGGCGCATGCGTACGTGTATCGGAACATGCCCGAGGTCGGTGGTGTGGTGCACACGCATTCGACGTATGCGGTTGCGTGGGCGGCGCGCAATGAGGAGATCCCGTGTGTGATCACGGCGATGGCCGATGAGTTCGGTGGTCCGATTCCGGTGGGTCCGTTCGCGATCATCGGGGATGACTCGATCGGTCGGGGCATCGTGGAGACGTTGTCGGGGCATCGGTCTCGTGCGGTGTTGATGGCCAATCATGGGCCGTTCACGATCGGTGCGTCGGCGAAGGATGCGGTCAAGGCTGCGGTCATGGTCGAGGATGTCGCGCGGACGGTGCATCTGGCTCGTGAGGCCGGCCCGTTGGTGGCGATCCCGCAGGACTCGATCGACCGGTTGTACGACCGGTACCAGAACGTCTACGGACAGAGCACCGACGCNTCTGGCTCGTGAGGCCGGCCCGTTGGTGGCGATCCCGCAGGACTCGATCGACCGGTTGTACGACCGGTACCAGAACGTCTACGGACAGAGCACCGACGCCAGACGAACGCCGGCGCGCACCTGACGGGCTTCGACCCGGGCACCACCCGCGCCGAAAGGCGCATAACTCAACAACACAAGCTTGCGGCATCCGTTCTCGGGTGGCGCGGGGGAGCGGCGTTCATGGACACCGCCGCTCCGACTGTCACCAAGACGATGACGTCCATGAATGACACAGTGAAAGGAAACACCGTGAAGAACACGAAGAAGGTGCTTCTCGCAACGATGGCGGCAGCTTCCATGCTCGCACTCGCGGCGTGCTCGGGCGGCTCCGGCGACAGCGGGAGCGGCGATGGCGGTGGCGACGGCGGCCTGATCGGCGTCGCGATGCCGACCAAGAGCTCGGAGCGTTGGATCCAGGACGGCGACGCCGTCAAGGCGCAGCTCGAGGAGCAGGGCTTCAAGGTCGACCTGCAGTACGCAGAGGACGACATCCCCACGCAGGTCTCGCAGATCGAGAACATGATCACCAAGGGTGCTGAGGCCCTGATCATCGCGTCGATCGACGGCACCACGCTGTCGCAGGTGCTCCAGGACGCGGCCGACGCCGACATCCCGGTGATCGCCTACGACCGCCTGATCCGCGACTCCGAGAACGTGGACTACTACGCCTCGTTCGACAACTACGTCGTCGGCGTGCAGCAGGCCACCTCGCTGCTGAACGGCCTGGGCCTGACCGATCTCGAGGGCGCGCCGGCTGCCGACGCACCCAAGGGCCCGTTCAACATCGAGCTGTTCGCCGGTTCGCCCGACGACAACAACGCCACGTTCTTCTGGAACGGTGCGATCGACACCCTGCAGCCGCTGATCGATGACGGCACCCTGGTCGTCAAGTCGGGTCAGACCGAGTTCGAGCAGGCCGCCACCCTCCGTTGGGACGGCGAGGTCGCGCAGGAGCGCATGGAGAACATCCTGACCTCGACGTACTCCGACGGTTCGACGGTCAACGCGGTCCTCTCCCCGTACGACGGCCTCTCGCGAGGCATCATCTCGGCCCTGACCGACGCCGGTTACACGGTCGGCGAGGGCTGGCCGATCATCTCGGGCCAGGACGCCGAGCTCGACTCGGTCAAGGCGATCAACTCGGGTGAGCAGTACGCGACCATCTTCAAGGACACCCGCCAGCTCGCAGAGGTCGCCGTGAACATGGCCGCCGCGATCCTGAACGGTGACGAGGTCGAGGTCAACAACGAGACCGACTACGACAACGGCGTGAAGGTCGTCCCGTCGTACCTGCTCGAGTCCCAGATCGTCGTCAAGGACAACATCACCGAGGTCCTGGTCGACAGCGGCTACTGGACCGAAGAGGAAATCAACGGCTGATCGACCCCCAACCGGGTTGACCCGCTGATGGGATGACGCGGCCGGAGCCTGGGGCGGGAGTAGTCTCGCCTCAGGTCCGGCCGCGGCATCCGCGTCCGACAGGGCACCGGCGATGAAGCAGGAGCGAATATGACCACCAACATTCTCGAGATGCGCGGCATCACGAAGACCTTCCCCGGCGTGAAGGCACTGTCCAACGTGACCATCGAGGTCGAGCGCGGCGAAGTCCACGCCATCTGCGGTGAGAACGGCGCGGGCAAGTCCACGCTGATGAAGGTGCTTTCGGGCGTCTACCCCCACGGCACCTATGACGGCGACATCGTCTTCGAGAACGAGACGGTCGAGTTCAAGGACCTCACGGACAGCGAAGCCAAGGGCATCGTCATCATCCACCAGGAACTCGCGCTCAGCCCGTACCTGTCGATCGCCGAGAACATCTTCCTCAACAACGAGTTGAAGGGCCGCGGCGGCCTCATCGACTGGAACAAGACGAACTTCGAGGCGTCCAAGCTCCTCGCCCGCGTCGGCCTCCGCGAGAACCCGACGACGAAGATCATGGACATCGGCGTCGGCAAGCAGCAGCTCGTCGAGATCGCGAAGGCGCTCTCGAAAGAGGTGAAGCTGCTCATCCTCGACGAGCCGACCGCCGCCCTGAACGACGAGGACTCCGACCACCTGCTCGACCTGATCCTGCACCTCAAGGGGCAGGGCATCACGTCGATCATCATCAGCCACAAGCTGAACGAGATCAAGAAGGTCGCCGACTCCGTCACGGTCATCCGCGACGGCAAGACGATCGAGACGATCGCCAAGCAGGAGGTGACCGAGGACCGCATCATCAAGGACATGGTCGGCCGCGACCTCGAGCACCGCTACCCCGACCACACCCCGAACCTCGGCGACGAGCTGCTCCGGGTCGAGGACTGGACCGCGCACCACCCGCAGGACCCGTCCCGCGTCGTGGTCGACAAGGTCAACCTCAACGTGCGCGCCGGCGAGATCGTCGGCATCGCGGGCCTCATGGGCGCCGGCCGCACCGAGTTCGCGATGAGCCTCTTCGGCCAGAGCTACGGCTCGCGCATCTCGGGCAAGGTGTTCCTCCGCGGCAAGGAGATCAAGACCCGCACCGTCTCCGAGGCCATCGACCAGGGCATCGCGTACGCGACCGAAGACCGCAAGACCTACGGCCTCAACCTCATCGAGGACATCAAGCGCAACATCTCGATGGCGTCGCTGAAGAAGCTCGAGAGGTTCGGCCTCGTGCACGACAACGAGGAGTACAAGGTCGCCACCGAGTTCAAGCAGTCGATGAACATCAAGGCGCCGAACGTCCTGGTGAAGACCGGCAAGCTCTCGGGCGGCAACCAGCAGAAGGTCGTGCTGTCGAAGTGGATCTACTCCGACCCCGACGTGCTCATCCTCGATGAGCCGACGCGAGGCATCGACGTCGGTGCCAAGTACGAGATCTACACGATCATCAACAAGCTCGCCGCGCAGGGCAAGGGCATCATCGTCATCTCTTCCGAGCTGCCCGAACTGCTCGGCATCTGCGACCGCGTGTACGCCCTCTCCGAGGGTCGCATCACCGGAGAGCTCCCCATCGCCGAGGCCACCCCCGAGTCGATGCTCAAGCTCATGACCATGGAAAAGCCGCGCTGACGCCCGGGCGCGCGCGAATCACAGGAGACCCCATGTCCAACCCATCTCAGGTCCCGACCACCGAGTCGATCCAGGCCGGCGGCAACGTGAACCCGCCGAGCAACAAGTTCACCGAGCGCCTCAGCCACGTGCTGGCCGACCTCGGCAAGAACGGCATCTTCATCGCGCTCATCGCGGTGGTCGTGCTGTTCGCGATCCTCACCGACGGCATCCTCCTGCGCCCGCAGAACATCTCCAACCTGGTGGTGCAGAACGGCTACATCCTCGTTCTGGCCATCGGCATGGTGATGGTCATCATCGCGGGCCACATCGACCTGTCGGTCGGTTCGGTCGCCGCCTTCGTCGGCGCCTGCTCGGGCGTGTTCGCCGTGCAGTGGGGCCTGCCGTGGTGGCTGTCGGTGATCCTCTCGCTCGGCATCGGCGCGCTCGTCGGCGTCTGGCAGGGCTTCTGGATCGCGTTCGTCGGCATCCCGGCGTTCATCGTGACGCTGGCCGGCATGCTCATCTTCCGCGGCCTTGCCCTCGTGGTGCTCGGCAACGCGAACATCGGCTCGTTCCCGGCCGAGTACCGTGCCCTCGGCAACGGCTTCCTCACCGACCTGTTCGGAGAGTTCGAGATCGATCCGCTCACGCTCGGCGTCGGCGCGCTCGCGATCATCGCCCTCGTGGTGCAGCAGATCCGCACCCGCCGCGGTCGCCAGAAGTACGGCCAGGACGTCGAGCCCATGGTGTGGTTCGCCATCAAGCTCGTGCTCATCTCGGCCGCGATCGGCTTCTTCGCGTACTCGCTCGCCTCGTACAAGGGCATCCCGATCACGCTGATCATCCTCGCCGTGCTGATCCTGGTGTACGGCATCGTGATGAACCGCACGGTCTTCGGCCGCCACATCTACGCGATCGGCGGCAACCGCCACGCGGCGGAGCTCTCGGGCATCAAGACGCGTCGCGTCGACTTCTGGCTGTTCGTCAACATGGGCACGCTCGCCGCACTCGCGGGCCTCATCTTCACGGCCCGTCTGAACCTCGCCGGCCCGAAGGCCGGTGACGGCTTCGAGCTCGAGGCGATCTCGGCGGCCTTCATCGGCGGCGCAGCGGTGCAGGGCGGTGTCGGCACCATCGGCGGCGCGATCATCGGTGGTCTGATCATCGGCGTGCTGAACAACGGCATGTCGATCATGGGCATCGGCATCGAGTGGCAGCAGGTCGTCAAGGGCCTCGTGCTGCTGCTCGCGGTCGCCTTCGACGTCTACAACCGCCGTCGCTCCGGCGGTCGTTGAGTGAGGCCGAGCCTCACGGCGTGACCTGAACGAAGGGGCGGATGCTGCGGCATCCGCCCCTTCGTCGCGTTCGGGGCGAGCGGATGTCGCGAGCCGGCCGCGCGCGTCGGTGCGCGACGCGGTGTCGGCCCGTCAGGCCTTCGGCGCGGGGCGGGGCGCGGTGTCGCTGCGCCCGTAGAGGAACAGCAGGATCTCGGCGGCCGTGCCCTGCAGTACGGGGCCGTGGCCGAAGCTCCAGTCGGCGTCGGTCGCGGCGAGCGTGCAGCCGCGGGTCACCGCCTTGATCTCGGTGGGGGCCTCGAGTGCGCGGCGCAGCGCCACGGCTCCGGAGGCGCGCTCGGGCACCGCGATCGGCACGTCGAGCGAGGCCGCCACGTCGACGGCCGCGATGACGGCCTCGGCGAGGGCGCCGATGCCCGTCTGCACGGCGTCGCCACCACTCCCAGCAGCCGCGGCATCCCGCAGTCTGGTGAGGTCCATGACGAGCGCGGCGGGCGAGGCATCGACGGATGCCGCGGTGCGACGCGCGATCGCGAGCTCGGCGGCCGCAGCGCTGAAGCCCTGCTCGGCGAGCGAGCGGGCGCTCGTGCGCCAGCGCTCGCCGCGCGCGGTCGAGAGCCGCCACGCGAGGTGCGCCACGACATCGTGCACGCTCCACCCGGGGCGTCGGCTGTCACCGGCCCATGCGGTGTCGGGCAGCGGGGCGAGGGCGGCGGTGAGCGCGCCCAGCACGTCGGCGAGTTCGGCGTTCCACGTGTTCGTGACGGCGGACTCGTCGTGCTTCGGCCGGTTCGAGAGCGGCAGGAAGCGCGAGAGGTCGGACATGCATGCAGCCTACGCGCGCGGGTGCGGCGCGGCATCCGCCCCCTCGCCTCTGCGGACGACGGCGTCGCCTACGACTGCTGCGAATAGTCGGGCAGCTCCTGCAGGGTCCAGCGGTTGCCGTCGGGGTCCTTGACCGTGACGAAGCGGCCCCAGGCCTGCTCGTCGACGCCGTCGGCCTCGACGCCCTTCGCACGGAGGTCGGCGAGCACGGCGTCGGCGTCGGGGATGACGACCTGGATGGAGTCCTGCGTTCCCGGGGCCATCGTGAGGCCGAGGCCCGTTCCGATCGCGATCGAGCACGCGGATCCGGGCGGAGTGAGCTGCACGAATCGCAGGTCGTCGCTGACCCGCTGGTCGTGGTCGGCGTTGAAGCCGAGCTTCTCGACGTAGAAGGCCTTCGCGCGATCGACGTCGGTGACGGGCACGAAGATGAGTTCGATCTTCCAGTCCATGGTGTGACTCCTCGTAGGGTGTTCGCGATCCGTTCCATCGAATCGCCTCAGGCCAGTCTCGCCAAGCATGCGGTCAGGTCCTGTCCGGAATGGCGGGCGAGTGCGAATGGGGTTCCGGATGCCGCGGGCGGCCGGTGGGAGGATGGATGCATGCCACTGCACATCACCGGAGACCCCGCCGCCGACGAACTGCTGAGCGACGATGCGTTCGCGCTGCTCACGGGCATGCTGCTCGACCAGCAGGTCACCATGGAGTCGGCGTTCGCCGGGCCCGTGAAGATCCGCGACCGCGTCGGCTCGATCGATCCCGCCGTCATCGCGGACGTCGCGCCCGACGCGTTCGTCGAGGCGTTCAAGCAGACGCCCGCCGTGCACCGGTTCCCCGGATCCATGGCCGAGCGCGTGCAGACCCTCGCCACCGCGGTGCGCGACGAGTGGGGCGGCGACGCGACGGCGATCTGGACCCGCGGCGAGCCCACGGGCGCCGAGGTGCTGAAGCGCCTCAAGGCGCTGCCCGGGTTCGGAGACCAGAAGGCCCGCATCTTCCTGGCGCTGCTCGGCAAGCAGTGCGGCCTCGAGGCGCCCGGCTGGCGCGAGGCCGCAGGCGCCTACGGCGAGGCCGACGCCTACCGGTCGGTCGCCGACATCGTCGACCCCGAGTCGCTCGCCAGGGTGCGCGCCACGAAGCAGGCGGCCAAGGCCGCCGCGAAGGCCGCCAAGGGCTGAGCGCGCGGCGGCGCCTGCTCTCGATCGGCGCCGGCCCCCGGCATCCGCTCGCCCGGCACCCATACCTGCGAGGGATGCCGCAACCGGCCCACGGAGGGATGTGCGCGCCGCGCGTGCGTGCCAGAGTGACGGCATGGTCACCGCATCACGACCGGGTCCGCCCGTTCCACCTCCGCCGCCCTCGCCCTCCGACGTCGCCGCTGCGCGACCGGGTGCCCTGCGGCCTGGAGCCGGCCGCTCCGACGCCGGCAGCTCGGACGAGGCCCGGTCGCGTGGCGTGTTCGCCGGGCCCTCGCTCGGCGTCGAACCGAAGACCGTCATGTGGGTGCTGACCGTCTTCGTCGCGGTCGTGCTCTACGCCGTGTCCGTGCCGATCGACGCAGCCGTCTATCACGTGCACGTCGCCGCCGCCTTCGGCATCGCGCTCGTGCAGGTCGGGTCGCTGCTGCTCGCCATGTGGAACGGCTGGGCTGCCGCCGCCGCGTTCCTCGCCGGGCAGGCGGCGTTCGGGCTGCTGGGCTCCGCGGATCCCGGCCTGCCGTGGCCGGTGACGGTTCCGCAGCTGATCCTGCTGTGCGCGGTGCTCGCGTTGATGGTGCTGCGCGGCTCCAAGCAGGCGGCGGTCGCGCTCTGGCTCGGCGCCATCGTGGTGCCGCTCGTCATCGCGTTCGTGCCGGGGCACGGCGCGACCCCCGACGGTGTCATCGCGAACCTCGTCACGAGCGGTGCGGTGAGTGCGCTCGTGCTCGGTGCGGCATTCGCGGTCACCGCCGGGCGGGCCAGGCTCGACGCCGCGCTCGACGAGGAGCGCCGCTCGAGCGCCGTCGAGCACGAGCGCCGGCTCATCGCCGAGGAGCGCACGCGCATCGCCCGCGAGATGCACGACGTCATCGCGCACGGCATGTCGATCATCCAGGTGCAGGCGTCGAGCGCGCCCTACCGGCTCACGGGGCTCGATGAGGCGGCGACGGCCGAGTTCGCCGAGATCGCGGCATCCGCCCGGTCGGCGATGGCCGAGATGCGGGCGCTGCTGGGCGTGCTGCGCGACCCCGCGGGCGAGCCCGAGACCGCGCCGCAGCCCGGACTCGCCGAACTGCCCGAACTCGTCGCGAGCGTCGAACGCGCCGGCGTGCCGGTGTCGCTCGAGCTCGCGCCCGGGCTGCTCGACGGCGGCCCGGCCGCCCGCGCCGCTTACCGCATCGTGCAGGAGTCGCTCAGCAACGTGCTGCGGCACGCGCCCGGTGCGGCGACCCTCGTGAGCGTCGACCGGGCGAGCGACGGGCGCGCCGGCCTCGAGCTCGTCGTGCGCAATGCCTCGTCGACGGATGCCGCGGTCGACGCCGGTGCCGGCGCCGGTGCGACCGGAGCCGGGGAAGCGGTCGACCCGTCCGCCGCCCGGCGCGAGCCCGGCGCCGGTCACGGCCTCATCGGCATGCGCGAGCGCGTGCGCATGCTCGGTGGCAGGATCGAGAGCGGTGAAACCGTCGACGGCGGTTTCGAGGTGCGTGCCACGCTGCCGCTCACGGCCGACACCGACATCCGCTCGGCGGCCGATCGATCGGGGGACTCGTGACGATCTCGGTGCTCATCGCCGACGACCAGGCGATGGTGCGCGCCGGGTTCGCCGCGGTGCTCGACGCCCATGAGGGCATCAGCGTCGTCGGGCAGGCCGCCGACGGCGCCGAAGCCGTGATGCTCGCGCACGAGCTGCGTCCCGACGTCGTCGTCATGGACGTGCGCATGCCCGGCATGAACGGCATCGACGCGACGCGGGCGCTGCAGACCCCGCCGCGATCGAGCGACTACGTGCCGCGCGTGCTCATGCTCACGACGTTCGACATCGACGACTACGTCTACGCGGCGCTGCGGGCCGGTGCGAGCGGATTCCTGCTGAAGGACGCCCTGCCGGCCGACGTCGTGAACGCCGTGCGGGTCATCGCCGCGGGCGAGGCGCTGCTCGCGCCGAGCGTCACCCGCCGCCTCATCGAGGACGTCGCGCGCACGGCGCCGGCCCCGCGCGTCGACGAGCACCTGCTCTCGTCGCTGACGGCCCGCGAGCGCGAGGTGCTCGAGCTCATCGCCCGCGGACGCTCGAACCAGGAGATCGCCGGCGACCTCTTCATCGCCGAGCAGACCGTGAAGACGCACGTCGGCAAGATCCTCGCCAAGCTGCACCTGCGCGATCGCGTGCACGCCGTCGTCTTCGCCTACGACATCGGCCTGGTGCAGCCCGGGCGCTGACCCGCGAGCGCTCGTCGCCGGCGAGCTGCGGCGCAATTCCGGAGGGGCGCGCCGCCACGCCGCGGCACGCCGGGGCTCGGGCGGCGTGTCGTGCGTGCGATCCGGAGTTGCGCACGTGCGGCGCGCGGCCGCGGCATCCGCTCGCCCGTACCGGGGTAGGGGTGCGAACCGCACCGGCGGGTGATGCCCGCGCAGGCACCGCGTTCGTAGCCTGCCCGCACGGGCGGAGGTGCCGCCCCGGGGAGGAGCGTCATCGTGACGCTGAACGCAGAGCGCATCGCCGTGATCGGGCGGGCGCCGACCCGAGACCGCCGTCAGGGCCCGTCGGGTCGCGGTCCGGCAGGTCACGAGCAGGTCGGCCAGCGCAGGGATGCCGCGATCGACGCCGCCCGAGCCGCATGCCTCGTCGTCGTGTTCGCGCTGCACGTCACGATGGTCGGCGTCAGCGTGGGCGCGGGCGGCCCGGTGCTCGAGAACGCCCTCGAGCACTGGGCGGGCTTCGCAGCCGCCACCTGGTTCGTGCAGATCATGCCCCTCTTCTTCGTGATCGGCGGCTACTCGGCCTGGTCGCAGTGGCGGCGCATGCAGCAGCGAGGGGCGGATGCCGCGAGCTACGTGCGCGGTCGCCTCGCCCGTCTCGTGCGGCCGGCGATCGCCCTCGTCGTCGTCGTCGGGCTCGCGCTCGCCGTGCTGGCGGCCGCCGGACTGCCCGCCGAGGTCGTCGCCACCGCCGGATACCGCATCGGGCAGCCGCTCTGGTTCCTCGCCGTGTACCTCGCCTGCACCTCGCTCGTGCCGCTCATGGCACGGGTGCACTCGCGGCATCCGTTCGCGACCGTCGGGGTCCTGCTCGCGGTCGTCGTGGCGGTCGACCTCGTGCGCATGGCCACCGGCATCGACGCCATCGGGTTCGCCAACCTGCTCGCGGTGTGGCTGCTCGTGCAGCAGGGCGGGTTCCTCCTCGCCGACGGCACGGTCGAGCGGATGTCGCGTGCCGCACGCCTCCGGGCGGCGCTCGCCGCGCTCGCGGTGCTGCTCGTGCTGACGAGCGTCGGACCGTACTCGCCCGACCTGCTCATGAACCTCAACCCGCCGACCGTGTGCCTCGTGGTGCTCGGTGTCGTGCAGCTCGCGCTGTTCTCGCTCATGCGGCCGTCGCTGCGGCGATGGGCCGAGCGACCGCGCCCCGCCCGCGCGATCGCGAGCTTCGGCGAGTGGGGCATGACGCTCTACCTCTGGCACATGCCCGCGCTCATCGCGCTCGCCGGGGTGCTGCTGTGGCTGAACAGCGCCGTCGGCCTCGCACTGCCGGTGCCGCTCACCGACGAGTGGTGGGCGAGCCGGCCGAGCTGGCTCGTCGTCGCGGCGGTCGTGACGGCGGGGTTCGTGCTGGTGTTCCGGCGCTGGGAGCGCGGAGGTGCGCCGGTGCCGGTGCCGGTGCCGGTGCCGGTGCCGTCGGTGCGGTCGGTGCCGGCGTCGTCGGTGGTCTTGCGTGCGATCGGGTCTCGATTCGGGCGGCTCACCGCCGTGCGGGTGCCCGTCGCGGTCGCGGTCGTCAGCGGCATCCTGGGCGTCGGGCTGGTGCTCGTGTTCGGCTTCGGCGTGTGGATCGCGCTCGCCGCGGTCGGGCTGCTCGGCATCGCGTTGCTGGGCTCGCGCGACACGCGCACGACGCCCGCCGCGATGTCGGTGGGTGGTGGCAGCATGGAGCTACAACACAACATGTAGGGGTCGTCGCATCCTGTACCCCCCAAGTGTCGTTCTCGGCGACACGCCCGGGGTTTCATCCACAAGCAGTGAATCGGGTCGGTTTCCAACTGTGGATAACCTCGGCGGCCTCCGCGAGAATCCGCGGATCACCGGGGCATCCGATTGGGGATGGACTGTGGATGAAGCGGTGGAAAACTACAGGAATGTAATTACTGCATGTTGTGTCGGGTGAGTTCGTCAGCCACTAGATGTAGTATTGAAACCGCTAGAAATCACGGGGGCGGGCTCCTCCGGAGCCTGAGAAAGAACAGGGGAGAACATGACGGTCACGGTCTACACCAAGCCTTCCTGCGTGCAGTGCAACGCGACGTATCGCGCACTCGACAGCAAGGGCATCGAGTACGAAGTGCTCGACGTCTCGACCGACGAGAGTGCACTCGCACAGGTCAAAGAGCTGGGCTACCTGCAGGCCCCGGTCGTCATCACCGACGAAGACCACTGGTCGGGCTTCCGTCCCGACAAGATCGCTGAGCTCGCCTCGCGCCTGGGCTGATCCTCGACCCGCATGGCACCGGTGAGCTCCACGGAGTGAACCGAAGCCGCGAAGGGAGAGCACCCAGCATGACGAACCTCGTCTACTTCTCGAGCGTGTCGGGCAACACCGCACGCTTCATCGAGAAACTCGGACGCCCCGCCAGCCGCATCCCGCTGCATGCGAGAGATGCGCCGCTCGTGGCATCCGAACCGTATGTGCTCGTGCTCCCCACCTATGGCGGGGGCGACGGCAACGGCGCGGTGCCCAAGCAGGTCATCCGGTTCCTCAACGACGAGCACAACCGGTCACTGATCCGCGGGGTCATCGGCGCCGGCAACACCAACTTCGGCACGGGCTACTGCCTGGCCGCAGACATCATCGCGGCCAAATGCCATGTGCCGCCGCTGTATCGCTTCGAAGTATTCGGAACACCTGACGACGTGAACGCCGTCAACGAGGGATTGGACGCATTTTGGTCAACTCAGCAACTTCTGACAGCGGTGTAGCCGTGATCGACGCGCCGCGCGTGGGCATGGACTACCACTCGCTCAACGCGATGCTGAACCTCTACGGCGAAGACGGACAGATCCAGTTCGACAAAGACCGTGAGGCGGCGCGCGAGTACTTCCTCCAGCACGTCAACCAGAACACCGTCTTCTTCCACTCCCTGAAGGAGCGGCTCGACTACCTCGTCGAGAAGGAGTACTACGAGCAGGCCGTGCTCGACCAGTACTCGTTCGAGTTCATCACCAAGCTCAACGACCTGGCGTACTCGAAGAAGTTCCGCTTCGAGACGTTCCTCGGCGCGTTCAAGTACTACACGAGCTACACGCTCAAGACGTTCGACGGCAAGCGCTACCTCGAGCGCTTCGAAGACCGCGTCGTCATGACGGCCCTCGGCCTCGCGCAGGGCGACGAGCAACTCGCCGTCAACCTCGTCGAGGAGATCATCGGCGGCCGGTTCCAGCCGGCCACGCCGACGTTCCTCAACACCGGCAAGGCGCAGCGCGGCGAACTCGTCTCCTGCTTCCTGCTGCGCATCGAAGACAACATGGAGTCGATCTCGCGCGGCATCAACTCCGCACTGCAGCTCTCCAAGCGCGGCGGCGGCGTGGCGCTCTCGCTCAGCAACATCCGCGAGGCGGGCGCCCCGATCAAGCAGATCGAGAACCAGTCGTCCGGCATCATCCCCGTGATGAAGCTCCTCGAAGACAGCTTCAGCTACGCCAACCAGCTCGGTGCCCGCCAGGGCGCCGGCGCGGTGTACCTCAGCGCGCACCACCCCGACATCATGCGGTTCCTCGACACCAAGCGCGAGAACGCCGACGAGAAGATCCGCATCAAGACGCTGTCCCTCGGCGTCGTCGTGCCCGACATCACGTTCGAGCTCGCCAAGAACGGCGAGGACATGTACCTCTTCTCGCCGTACGACGTCGAGCGCGTCTACGGCAAGCCGTTCGGCGACATCTCGGTCACCGAGAAGTACCGCGAGATGGTCGACGACCCGCGCATCAAGAAGACCAAGATCAACGCGCGCGAGTTCTTCCAGACGCTCGCCGAGATCCAGTTCGAGAGCGGCTACCCCTACATCGTGTTCGAAGACACGGTGAACAAGGCGAACCCGATCAAGGGCCGCATCAACATGTCGAACCTCTGCAGCGAGATCCTGCAGGTCAACACGCCGACCACGTACAACGAGGACCTCTCGTACAACGAGATCGGCAAGGACATCAGCTGCAACCTCGGTTCGCTGAACATCGCCCTCACCATGGACTCGCCCGACTTCGGCAAGACGGTCGACACCGCCATCCGCGGTCTCACGGCCGTATCGAACATGAGCCACATCACGTCGGTGCGCTCGATCGAAGACGGCAACGACAAGTCGCACGCCATCGGCCTCGGCCAGATGAACCTGCACGGCTACCTCGCCCGCGAGCGCATCTTCTACGGCAGCGAAGAGGGCATCGACTTCACGAACATCTACTTCTACACGGTGCTGTTCCACGCCCTGCGCGCGTCGAACGCCATCGCGAAGGAGCGCGGCGAGACCTTCGACGGGTTCGCCGAGTCCAAGTACGCGTCGGGCGAGTTCTTCGACAAGTACACGGATGCCGCGTGGGTGCCCGCGACCGCCAAGGTCACGCAGCTCTTCGCCGACTCCAACGTGCACATCCCGACGCAGGAAGACTGGAAGGCGCTGAAGGCGTCCGTGCAGGAGCACGGCATCTACAACCAGAACCTGCAGGCCGTGCCGCCCACCGGGTCGATCTCGTATATCAACAACTCGACGGCCTCGATCCACCCGATCGCGTCGAAGATCGAGATCCGCAAGGAAGGCAAGCTCGGTCGCGTCTACTACCCGGCGGCGTTCATGACGAACGACAACCTGGAGTACTACCAGGACGCCTACGAGATCGGCTATGAGAAGGTCATCGACACCTACGCCGCGGCGACGCAGCACGTCGACCAGGGCCTCTCGCTCACGCTGTTCTTCAAGGACACCGCGACGACCCGCGACATCAACAAGGCGCAGATCTACGCATGGAAGAAGGGGATCAAGACGATCTACTACATCCGCCTGCGGCAGATGGCGCTCGAGGGCACCGAGCTCGAGATGTGCGTCAGCTGCGCGCTCTGACGCCGGTCGAGTAGGCGCGCCAGCGCCGTATCGAGACCCGCCCCGCGACATCCGTCATCTGAGAGAAGCCGAGAACATGACCCCTCCCGAGAAGCTGAAGCTCGTCGACCACGTGCAGGCGATCAACTGGAACAAGATCCAAGACGACAAGGACCTCGAGGTCTGGAACCGCCTGGTGAACAACTTCTGGCTGCCCGAGAAGGTGCCGCTGTCGAACGACATCCAGTCGTGGAACACGCTCACACCCGAAGAGCAGACGCTCACCATGCGCGTGTTCACCGGGCTCACCCTGCTCGACACGATCCAGGGCACGGTCGGTGCGGTCTCGCTCATCCCCGACGCGATCACGCCGCACGAAGAGGCCGTCTACACGAACATCGCGTTCATGGAGTCGGTGCACGCGAAGAGCTACTCGTCGATCTTCTCGACGCTGTGCTCGACGAAGGACATCGACGACGCGTTCCGCTGGTCGGTCGAGAACGAGAACCTTCAGAAGAAGGCCTCGATCGTCATGGAGTACTACCAGGGCGACTCTCCGCTGAAGCGTAAGGTCGCTTCGACGCTGCTCGAGAGCTTCCTCTTCTACTCGGGCTTCTACCTGCCGATGTACTGGTCGTCGCGGGCGAAGCTCACCAACACGGCCGACCTCATCCGCCTCATCATCCGCGACGAGGCAGTGCACGGGTACTACATCGGCTACAAGTTCCAGAAGGGTCTCGAGAAGGCCACGCAGGCCGAGCGCGACGAGCTGAAGGACTACACGTTCTCGCTGCTCTACGAGCTCTACGACAACGAGGTGCAGTACACGCAGGACCTCTACGACGGCGTCGGCCTGACCGAAGACGTCAAGAAGTTCCTGCACTACAACGCCAACAAGGCCCTCATGAACCTCGGCTACGAGGCGATGTTCCCGAAGACCGTCACCGACGTGAACCCGGCGATCCTCTCGGCCCTCTCGCCGAACGCCGACGAGAACCACGACTTCTTCTCGGGCTCGGGCTCCTCGTACGTCATCGGCAAGGCCGTCTCGACCGAAGACGAGGACTGGGACTTCTAAGCGTGGTGTGAGCCGTCGCGATAGTTGATCCGGCGATACATCCAAGTTGATCCCGTTCAAACTACTTGATCCTTGAGAGGTAGTTGATCCATGGAAATGCTGGGATGTACGCCGGATCGCTGTGAGGGGCCCTGAGATGGGCAGAACTCCCCGCGAGAGTCCGCGGGAGCTCACGAGTTCGTGGCCCGACGTTCCTTGCGACGATCCGGCCGGGGAGATCGCGCGCCAGTTCGTGCTCAAGCTTGTGCAGGCCACAGACGGACAGAGCATTCGAGCGGTAGCCGAAAAGGCCGGTGTGAATGAAGGAACAATCCGACGGGTGATCGCGGGGGAGTCCTGGCCGGATCTCCGGACGATCGCTCGTGTGGAGATCAGTTTGAAGAAACGGCTGTATCGCTCTTCGGCCATTTGATCCTCGGGATCGCTCGACGCCAGAAGGACGAGCCTCGAGGCCCGCTTCAAGTCGATGCTCAGTCCCGAACGTCGAGCGCGTAGCTCTTGTGGTTGCCGCGTTAAACGTCCCTTCATCGGGCTGTTTCTCCGGCGGGTCTTACGGGAATGCACATGATGCTGGATTGCGTCGGCGCCCGCATGCGCGGCATCGAACGGAGGTTATGCCGACTGCGGACCGGCTTGCGGGCGGCGATACCTCGAGGCATATTCTTCGCGTTGAATGACCGGAGTGGTTTCGGTTACTCGGTGAGTGCGGTGTCCAGCGCTTTGCGGAGGTCGTCGGGCGAGGTGAGTGGGATGTACTCGTCGTTGACGAAGATCGTCGGGGTGCCGGTGGCGCCCAGCGCGGTCGCGGCGTCGTAGTCCTGCTGGACTCTTGCTTCGGTGGCCGGGTCGGCAACTGCATCGTCGTAGGCGGCGAGGTCGAGTTCCAGCTCTTGGGCGAATTCGCGGAACCGATCGGCCGCGGAGACCTGTTGTTCGCCCCATTCGGCCTGGGTCTCGAACATGCGGTGGTACATCTCCTCGAACTTGCCTTGCTGGGCGGCAGCTTCAACCGAGATCGCCGCGGTGCGCGAGTTGAAGTGCCCGGGCAGGGGGAAGTAGCGGGTTACGAAGGTGACGCGGCCCGCGTACTCCTCGCGGAGTTCCTCGACGACCGGGTAGACGGCACCGCACACTTCGCATTCGAAGTCGAGGAACTCGGTGAACGTGACGTCACTGGTCTCAGCGACGTCGAGGCGGTGGCTGTTCTCAGCGACGACCGTCGAGATCGCTGGCGTATTCTGCGCGGCTCCGGGCTGGTTGAGCGCGATCGCGACGATGCCGGCTCCGCCAGCGAGGACGACTCCGGCAAGGATGCCGGCCTGGATCTTCGTGCTTCGCTTCAATGGATTCCTTGTGTCAGGGTCGTCGGTTCGACCGGGCCGTGGTGGGTGTCAACGGGACCCATCATGAGTGCTCGTGCTCGTCCTCGTCCTCGTCCTCGTCCTCGTCCTCGAGGAGCATGCCGACGGACGTGGCGCACGCGTCGCCGCGCCATGCTTCGATGCCTTCGCGCACGGCGAACCCGGCGATGACGAGGCCGGCGATCGCGTCGGCCCACCACCATCCGAACATGCTGTTCAGGACGAGGCCGACCAGCACGGCCGCGGAGAGGTAGGTGCAGATCAGGGTCTGCTTCGAGTCCGCGACGGCGGTCGCTGAGCCGAGCTCGCGACCGGCCCGGCGTTCCGCGAGCGACAGGAACGGCATCACGAGCACGCTGAGTGCGGTGATGACCAGGCCGAGCGTGCTGTGCGCCACGTCGGCTTGCAGGATTAGCGCGAGCAGAGAGGATGCGGTGACGTAGGCGGCGAGGGCGAAGAAGGCGACGGCGATGACGCGCAGGGTGCCCTTCTCCCATCGCTCGGGGTCGCGGCGCGTGAATTGCCAGGCGACCGCGGCCGCGGAGAGCACCTCGATGGTGGAGTCGAGCCCGAATGCGATCAGCGCGGATGAGGACGCGATGGTGCCTGCGGTGATCGCGACCACTGCTTCGATCAGGTTGTACGCGATCGTTGCCGTGACGATCCAGCGGATCCGGCGCTGCAGGGTGTGCTTCCGTTCGGCGGAGAGCGAAGGTGTGTGGACGCTCATGCGCAGGTGCAGCTCTCTCCGGCGCAGCAGTCGGGATCGACGAAGAGCACGACCTGCAGCAGCTCGTTGAGCGCGGGTGCGAGGTGCGGGTCGGCGAGGCGATACCAGGTGCGGCGCCCGTCCGGCACCGCTTCGACGAGACCGCATCCGCGCAGGCAGGCCAGCTGGTTCGACATGACTTGGCGCGAGACGCCGAGCGCGTCGGCGAGGTCGGATGGGTAGGCCGGGGCCTCACGAAGCGCCAGAAGGACACCGGCACGGGTCGCGTCCGAGAGCGCGTACCCGAGCCGGGCCAGTGCGGCGGTGTGCGTCACGGACGCGGTGGCGGTCGACATGCGAACGACTGTACAGGAATCACTGAATTAAGGAAACGCTGTATCTGACGGTTCCGCTCTCGAGCGTGCACGGAACGGGCGGGGCAACCTGAGGTTGGCCCCCGCCCCTTCCGCCGCTCGGCAAGTGGCCGAGCACGCATTCGTGACGGAATCAGCTGGACGCGAGCAGGCTACGCATTTGCTGGATCTCGGCGGTCTGGTCGGTGATGATCTTCTCGGCCAGAGCCGTCGCGTCCGGATTCTGGCCTTCTGCGGCTTCGGTCTCGGCCATGTCGATAGCGCCTTCGTGGTGGACGATCATCTGTTCGAGGAACAGGGTCGAGCCTTCCTCGCCAGTGGCGGATTCAAGCGCCGCCATGTCATCCTCGGACATCATCATTCCGCCGTGGTCCATGCCTTCCATGCCGGATGACTCCACAGGCTGGCCCCAGTCGTCGAGCCATTCGGTCATGGTGTCGATCTCGGGCTGCTGGGCGTCCTTGATGGTCTGTGCGAGGTCGGCTACGGCCGGATCGACGCCGTCTTTTTCGAGCAGCATGTCGGACATCTCGATCGCCTGCTGATGATGGGCGATCATGCCCATCGCGAATGCAACATCTGCGTCATTGAAGTCGGCGGCCGCGTCGCTGTCGGAGGGCGCGGGCGAGGAGCCGTGGTCCATGCCGGACATGTCGCCGCTCGAGCCGGTACCGGAGCAGCCGGCGAGGAGGACGGTGGCGAGGAGCCCGATGGCGGGCAGCATTGTGGTGCGGAGTTTCATGAGGAGTCTCTCTGTTCGATCAGTCGAAGGTGGGCCGTACGAGCACGAGGCTCGAACGGTGGTGTGGGTGTGATGCGGCCGCGTTGGCGGGCGGCCGCCGCCCTTTCACGTGCGACTGATCGAGAGAGCGATGAGTGATGGGGGGCGCGGTTCAGTTGGTGCCGGTACGAAGCGCCCGAGGAATTGGATCGGGCGCAGCGTCCAAGCTCCTCGGTGGGCCCGGGCTGCGGCGAGGAGCGTCAGGGCGGCGACGAGTAGGGCGAGAAGGCAGGCCATGGCGAGCATCTCGTGGTCCTGTCCGCATGCGGGGCCGCAGGCCGCCGAGTTCGCGGGGTCCTGGTCTGCTGCCCCGTGGCCGCCGGCATGATGGGTTGTGTCTTCAACGGCGGCGACGATGACGGTGTGGTGGTTGAGTGCACTCGTTTGGTTGGCAGTGCCCGAGAGCACGTGCATGGCCAGGAGGCCGATCAGGATGCTTGGGATCGCGAGGGCGATGAGCAGGACGCGTGCTCGTGCATCAGTGCTGGCCATTCGGCGCAGATGCATCAGCATGGTCGTCTCCTCGGGGTTCCCTCAGGCTAACTGGGCTCGTCGCGCGGGGTTGGAGTGGTTCTCAGGATCGCACCAGCCGGGCGATCGCTTCGGAGGCTTCCTTGATCTTCTCGTCGGCTTCGGCGCCGCCCCGGACGGCCGCGTCGACGACGCAGTGCTTGAGGTGGTCGTCCAGGAGGCCGAGTGCGACGGATTCGAGCGCGGAGGTGAGTGCGGAGATCTGAGTCAGGATGTCGATGCAGTACTTTTCCTCATCGACCATCCGGTGGATCCCGCGGGTCTGGCCTTCGATGCGGCGAAGCCGTGCCAGGTACTTGTCCTTGTCGGTGATGTACCCGTGCGACTCATGGGTGTGAGAGGTGTCGGTCATGATGTGCTCATCTCGGTGAGGTGGGGTCAGGCCCGCGCGTGGTCCGGTTCCTTGACGGTTGCTTCTCCGAGTGTGCCTGCCCGGTCGCCGAGGAGCGCCCTGGTGCTGGCCTCGGGTCGGAGGTCGAGTCGGCGCAGGAGTTGCGCGTTCAGGGCGACGATGATGGTCGAGAGGGACATCAGGATCGCTCCGACGGACATGGGCAGGACGAATCCGATGGGTGCGAGCACGCCTGCGGCGAGCGGGACCGAGATGAGGTTGTACCCGGCGGCCCACCAGAGGTTCTGCTTCATCTTGCGGTAGCTCGCCCGGGACAGCTGGATCACCGAGAGGACCGAGCGGGGGTCGTCGCTGGCAAGGATCACCCCGGCCGACGCGATCGCGACGTCGGTGCCGGCACCAATTGCGAGGCCCACATCTGCCTGCGCGAGTGCCGGGGCGTCGTTCACGCCGTCGCCGACCATGGCGACCTTCCGGCCCTCGTCCTGCAGCTCCTTGACCTTTGCGGACTTCTCCTCGGGTCGTACGCCGGCGAAGTACCGGTCGATGCCGAGTTCGGTCGCGACCGAGTGCGCGACCGCGTCAGCGTCGCCGGTGATCATCACCACCTGCACGCCGAGCTCGTGGAGCGCCGCGATGGCTTCACGGGACTCGTCACGGATCGCGTCGGCGAGCTTGAGCGCGCCGATGACTCGACCGTTCTCGAGGACGTGCAGGATGATCGCGCCGTCCTGCCGCCACTGGTCGGCGATCGGCAGCTCTGTGACGTTCTCCTCGGACAGCAGGTGCGGGCCGCCAACGCGAATCTGGGCTGATTCGACCATCGCGGTCACCCCGACGGCGGGCGCGGAATCGAAGTCGGTGGCTCGAGGAATGGTGAGTCCTCGATCGGTTGCGGTCGCGACGATCGCGCGAGCGAGCGGGTGCTCGGAGTCGGCCTCGGCGGCGGCGGCCAGGGCGAGGACCTGGTCGGCGTCCCACCCGTCCACGGTCTCGATGCTGCTGACAGTGGGCTCGCCCTTGGTGAGGGTGCCGGTCTTGTCGAACAGGACGGTGTCCACGGTGCGCATGCTCTCGAGCGCGAGGCGGTCCTTGATCAGCACACCACCACGGGCCGCGCGCTCCGTCGCGATCGAGACGACGAGCGGGATCGCAAGTCCCAAAGCGTGGGGGCAGGCGATCACCAGGACAGTGATGGTCCGGACGACTGCTTCGTCGGGGTTACCGACGACAAGCGTCCAGACGATGGCGGTGAGAACCGCGGCCCCGAGCGCGAACCAGAACAGCGCCGCAGCGGCTTTATCGGCGATCCGCTGGGCACGGGAGGAGGAGTTCTGCGCGTCGGTGACGAGGCGTTGGATGCCAGCGAGTGCGGTGTCGTCGCCGACGGCCGTGACTTCGACGCGGATGCCGGAATCCGTCGCGACGGTCCCAGCGACGACCGGGTCACCTTCGCTGCGGCGGACCGGCTTGGACTCGCCGGTGATCATCGACTCGTCCACGCTCGCCGACCCCGCCACGACTCGGCCATCGGCGGGGACACGGCCGCCGGGGCGCACGACGACGACATCGCCGACACGGAGATCGCCCGGCGACACGGTGACGGTCGTGTCGCCGTCGACGCGTTCGGCCTCGTCGGGCAGGAGCGCGGCGAGGGAGTCCAGCGCCGAGGTGGTCTGCGCGAGGGAGCGCATCTCGACCCAGTGGCCGAGCAGCATGATCACGATCAGCAGCGCGAGCTCCCACCAGAAGTCGAGCTCGTGATCCAGCAGTCCAAGGCTCGCGCCCCAGGATGCGAGGAACGCGACCGTGATCGCGAGCCCGATCAGGAGCATCATGCCGGGCTTGAGCGCCCGGATCTCCGAGACGGCGCCGGTGAGAAATGGTCGCCCGCCCCACACATACATCACGGTTCCGAGGATCGGCGAGATCCACGCGAGCCAGGGCTGGTCGGGCAACTCGTAGCCGAGCACCATGGCGAACATCGGCGAGAACACGATGACCGGGACGGCGAGGATCAGGTTGATCCAGAACAGGCGCCGGAACTGACCGACGTGATCGCCGTGTCCGGAATGCCCGCCATGGCCGGTGTGACCGGTGTGGCCGGCGTGCTCACCGTGACCAGTGTGTTCGGCGTGCGCAGCGGTCGCGGAGTTGTGCCCGACGTGGGCGTCGTGCATGTCATGCCCGTGGGTCTGCTCATGCCCTCCGTGCGCGTGCGTGCCGGCGTCGTGAGGAGGCGCCGCAGCGGCTGGGTCACGATGGTGCTGGTGCTGGTCGTTCATGGTTCGACCTTCTCTCAGAAGCGAGTGGGCGTCGAGGGGATGCCGCCGGCTACGCGGCGATGTAGGCAGCCGGGTCTGCGTCGAACTTCGGTCCGCAGCCGGCGCAGCAGAGCCAGTACCGGACGCCGTCGACGTCACGGTACAGCCCCGCCGCCTCAGCGGTGGACTTCAGCACGGTGCTGCCCTTCATGACCGGGCATTCCGCGAGGTCTTCCGGGGCGGACTGGCTCAGCAGATCGGTGGCGTGAGCGGGCTTGGCCGCGGGGTGTGATGCACCGGGGACGCTGCAGCAGCTGTCGTTCATGTCCGTGGTCCTTTCATGGTCGGGCGCTTGCCCGAGTAGCAAGTCGAGGGTGGCGCGAGGCCCTACCGGGTGTCGTGTTCCTGTTAGGCCCGGACTGCCTGGTAGCCGGCTTCCTGGACTGCCGCGAGCACTGCCGCGTCTTCGATCGGCTCACCACTATCCGAAACGACAAGACGTCCCGTCGCGGCCGACACGTCGACCCCGGACACGCCCAGCACCTGCTGCACTTCTTCGCGCACCGACGCCTCGCAGTGCCCGCACGTCATGCCGGTCACGGTGTACTCAACGGTTGCCATCACACTCTCCAAATCTGATACCACTGGGGGGTATACGTCACCAACGATATACCCCCCGGGCGTATTCCTCAACGCGCGAGACCGGGCGGAAGACTAGCGGGCGGTGGCTTGGTTCTCGCGACGGATGGCTCGATTCGCCCACGGCGTCATGCCGCGGGGCTTGACTACGGAAAGCACGGTCGCCAGGGCAAGTACGACGAGTGCGGCCGCGGAATCCACCACGAGCTGCGTGCGAAGCGCGTCGAAATGCCGGCCGCCGTCGCGCGCAGCTTCGGCTGCGGCGCCGACAGCGCCGGTGTGCAGTAGCAGTATCACGGTCGCGCCCACGGTGAGCAGGAGCTTCGCGCCGATCCAGTAGTAACGAAGAAGCCCCCAGGGCGTTCCGATCGCCTGCGCGATCCCGGAGATCAAGGACAGCCCAGCTATGGGCACGATGAGCACCCAGACCAAAATGTCCAGCGCCGCATAGATACCAATCAAGGCTTCCCGATCGGCTAGCTGTAGTTCCCCGGCAGGTTGTGAACATCTGAGATAGGCGAAGACCTCCGCGGCAGGATGTGGGTTACCACACTCACCATCCGAACCACGGAGGTCTTCGTGACTCACGCTAACGCGCCTTTGACGCCGGAAGGGCGTCGTCGTCTGGCTGTTCTCATCGTCGACAAGCGATGGTCGCTGCGTCGCGCCGCGGAACGCTTCCAGTGCTCGCCCGCGACCGCGAAACTATGGGCTGATCGGTACCGTGCCGGACTGCCACTGACGGATCGCAGCTCTCGACCCCATCGCACCCCGAATCGGTTGCCCCGACGGACGGAGCGTCGGATCATCGCGCTGCGATTCACGCGCCGGTGGGGTCCGCACCGGATCGCGTATCACCTGCGGTTGCACCGCTCCACGGTCGGCCGCGTTCTGGTCCGGCACCAGGTACCACTGCTGGCACACCTCGATCAATCGACGGGCCTACCAGTGCGTAGGCCGAAGCCGGTGCGTTACGAGGTCTCGCGACCCGGGCAGCTCGTGCACGTGGACATCAAGAAGCAGGGACGGATCCCGGATGGTGGCGGGTGGCGGATGCACGGACGCGGATCCGCGCAAGACCGCACGGCCGGCACCGCCCGCATCCGCGCGAAACGTGCCGGAGCGGCAGGCTCACGCGGATACCGGTACCTGCATCACGCGGTCGATGACTATTCACGGATCGCGTACTCCGAGATCCTCGACAACGAACGCAAGGAGACCGCCGCCGGCTTCTGGACCCGCGCGAACCTGTTCTTCGCCAGCATCGGCGTGACCGTGACTGCGGTGATGACTGACAACGGCGCCTGCTATCGCTCACACGTCTTCGCGGATGCCCTCGGCGAGAGCGTCACGCACAGACGAACCAAGGCGTATCGGCCGCAGACCAACGGGAAGGTCGAGCGTTTCAACCGCACCCTCGCGACCGAGTGGGCCTATGCCGCCGTCTACGACAGCGAGCAAGCTCGAGCAGCCACCTACCAAGACTGGATCCATCACTACAATCACCACCGACCCCACACCGGCATCGGCGGCCTGACACCCTCAGCCCGCGTTCACAACCTCACGGGGAACTACAGCTAGCAGGCGGCCGGCAATGGCGATCGCGAGAAACGCGGCCACGGCCCCAAACCAGCCGACCGATACTAGGACGTGCAGCGTCAGGAACGTCTTGCGGGTCTTTGCGCCGAAGAGCGGCATCAGTGCATTCCGGCCATGCCGAAGCCGGCCAGGTGAAGCACCACGAAGCCCAGCACGAGCAGGGCCACGGCTGCGGCGCTTACGGTAACCCACCTCGGCGGGCGGTTTCCATCTTCGGTCATGGCTCGATTAAGGCATGCCGCCGTTTGGGAGTCAAACTGTATTGAAAAAGGTAGGATCTGGTACATGCCCAAGCTGTGGAGCGCGACGATCCAAGAGCACCGGTCCGCGGTGCTGGACGCGATCCTCGACGCGACTGGGCACCTGGTGCATCGGCACGGGATGACCAGCCTCACGATGACAGCTCTCGCCGAGGAGGCCGGCGTCGGCCGGGCCACGCTCTACAAGTACGTTCCGGACACCGCCGCCGCGATCGCGGCATGGCAGCAGCGCGAGATGGGCCGACATCTCTCACGACTTCGGGAGATCGCAGCGCAGAGTCCGACCGAGGTCCGCCTCGAGAACATGCTCGAAGCGTACGCACGGCTCCGCTACCACCGCCACGGCGCCGGTGCCGGCGAAGACCTGCATAGTCCCATCCGCCTTGCACCGGCCGAGTCGGAGCTGCGCGAGCTCTTCGCTGCCGTCATCGCGACCGAGGTCGAGGCCCGCCGGGCTCGCGCCGACGTGCCCCCCGATCAGCTGGCCGCCTACGTCGTGGCCGCTATCGGGGCTGTCGGCAATGTGCCCGACATGGTTGCGGCCCGACGCATCGTCGCCCTCGTGACGAATACGGTCCGAGACACCAGCACTGCTGCTCGCGCCGTCTAGCAACTCGTCTCCTTGGCGAGGACCCGGCGGTTCACGGCCCCATTTCGCCCCATTGCGGGCTGGTTCCACCGCAGCTGCCACTGCGCGAGGTCGACGGCCCTTCTCTCAAGAAGTTGCGCAGCTTGGGAATACCCACCGGGGGTATACGGTAATACCCCCACAGGGTATCTACTGGAAGAGAGAACCGATCATGTCATCACGCACAACTCCAGCCAAGCGGCGGTGGCTCGGGCTCGCGCTCATCGCCGCGGCCCAGTTCGTCGTCATCATGGACACATCCATCATCGGCGTGGCCCTGCCTGACATACAGGCAGAACTCGGGTTCACGCCCGAGTCGCTGTCGTGGGTGTTCAACGCCTACGTCGTCGCGTTCGGGGGGCTCCTGCTGTTAGGCGGCCGGCTCTCTGACCTGCTCGGCGCCCGCAAGGTCTTCGTCAGCGGTTGGGTGATCCTTGCGCTTGGATCCGTGCTGGCCGGCGCGGCCAGCAACGTCGCACTCGAGATCGCCGGACGCGCCGTTCAAGGTGCCGGAGCTGCCCTGATCGCGCCAGCCGCCCTCAGCCTGCTCATGGCGCTCTTCGGCGGCACGAACGAGTTGCCTCGAGCGTTCGCCGTCTACGGTGCGGCTGCCCCGATCGGCGGCACCGCGGGCGTGTTCCTCGGCGGCGTGCTCACCGAGTACGCCAGCTGGCCATGGGTGTTCTACATCACCATCCCGATCGCCGCGCTCGTCATCCTTCTCACGCCGCGGGCCCTGCCCCGCGTCGCGGGGCAGCACGGCTCAGTCGACATCCTCGGAGCGATCACCGGCACCGGCGGCCTCGCGGCCATCGTGTACGGCGTCGTTCGCGCACCAGAAGTCGGTTGGGCGACGACTGAGACCCTCATCGCCCTCGTTGGCGGGGCCGTGCTCCTTGGGTTGTTCTTCATCGTGCAGGCACGCTCCCGCCAGCCGCTGTTGCGTCTGGGCATCTTCCGCGCCCCACAGCTCGGGGCAGCGAACATCGCCCAACTCCTGCTGGGCGCGGCATGGATCCCGATGTGGTTCTTCCTGAACCTCTACCTACAGCAAGTCCTCGGCGCGGGCGCCTTCGCCGCAGGCGCCGCCCTACTGCCGATGACGGTCCTCATCGTGCTGGGCATGACACTGGTCGCACCCCGGCTCCTGGCGAGATTCGGCGCCAAGCCACTCATCGTCGCCGGGTTCGCTTTCCTCGCAATAGGTCTCGTCTGGCTCGCGTTCGCGCGACCCGACGGCACCTACGCCACCGACGTACTGCCAGCTTCTCTGCTAGCGGCGTTCGGCATGGCTCTGGCCTTCGTGCCCTCACTCGGCACAGCCATCGGTGCTGCCCGACCCGAGGAGACCGGCGTCGCGTCAGGGCTTGTGAACACCAGCTACCAGATCGGCTCCGCTGTAGGACTCGCGGCCCTCACCGCACTGAGTTCGATGGTCGCAGCCGGTGGCACCGGCGCCGAAGACCTCACCGCCGGCTACTCGGCCGCATTCATCGGTGCGGCCGTCGTCGCGGCCCTCGGAGGCGTCATCGCCACCGCCACACTCCGCGGCCAACGGCGGGGAATCGCCACGGACGCCGAACCGGAAATGGTCGACGCCTAACACAGAGAAAGGCGAAAAAGGGGAGCGCGGGAACCGAAACCCGCGCTCCCCTTCGTCCTTAGGATCAAGCCGCCGCCAACACCACGCGACGATGAGCCGTTATCTGCGACGCCACGAAGGCAGCGGCGAATCCGAGCATGACCATGCTGGCCAGAGCTTCCACCACGCCGGTGGCCTCGTAGAACGCCGCGCTTGTGCTCGCGGACCCAAGGGAGTAGAAGGTGGCGACGACCTCGGCTTCGCCACCGGGAAGGAACGTCAGGTTCTCCAAACCGAGTGCCTTGAGGAGATGATCAAGCACACCGTCCACAACACCGAACCAGACGAAGATCAGGGCGACCAGCGCAGCGAACACGACTGAGGCCACGAGGCTCCTACGAGCCCGTGCCACGACAAGCAGGACCACCGGAAGCGCGACCAGGATGACACCCGGGACGATCAGCTCCGGTCCCAGGCGGAAGATGTGGTGCACAGCCACGGCGACGGTGGTCACGGTCGTGCTCACCAAAGTGGGCCACCAAAACCGGGGGACGGGCGACGTCATGCGATTCTCATCTCTCTCAGCGGGCAAACAGTTGCGCGTTACAACTGTTAGTAGTTGCGACCATAGTCGCTATAGTTGCAACACACAACTGACGGCGGGAGACTCGCGTTGACATCGGATCTACTCCACGAACTCGAGGAGGGCCTCCGCCAGCTCGTGCGCTTCGGATCGGTCCTCGACGGTGCTGGACTGCAAGCAGGCATCACCGCTTCCATGTCGGAGTCTCTGACCTTGCGGCGGTTACTGCAGGCTCCGGCCAGCCAGAACGAGCTCGGCGAGCATCTCGGCTTGGAGAAGAGCACGGTCAGCAGGTTGGTGGACACACTTCATCGAAAGGGCTGGGTGACGAGGTCGGCGGACCCCTCGAACGGGCGGGTTCGAATCATCGCGCTGAGCGAGAACGGGCTCGAGGTCGCGACACAGATCGACCAAGCAATTCATCGCGCACACCTACGCATGGTCGAGCAGCTCTCCGAAGACGAGCGAATCGCAGTGGCGGTTGCCCTCCCAGCATTGGTTCGGGCGATGTCCGCCACGGCGGCCATGGCGCAGCAGGCGTAGCCCCACGCCAGGCCGACGATTCCGGCTAGCGCCTGGGACCTCGGGGCGCCCAGGGCTCATTGTGAACTTCCGCGGTTTCGACGGTTCGATCACTCGGTGCCGGGATTGCGTAATGCGGGCAAGATCGTCGCCACGATCGCTCTGGCGGCGTCGGTGGGGTCTAAGCGACCTGCGGCGATCTCCTCGGTCGCTCCGTGAATGATGCTGTGCACGACCCCGGCAAGCCAAGTTTCGGAGAGATCGTTTCTGAATGCGCCCTCGGCCTGCCCTCGTCGTATGAGTTCGGTAACCCGTAGGCGAGGGCGATGGTGCTCTTCGCGGATCTGGCCGGGTGGAAGCTCGGCCTGTGCGGCAAGAAGCAGCGCCCGATTGCGGTCGACGATCAGCCAGCTCGATTCGATCAAGCGAGTGAGGGCTTGCGACGGGTCGCCGGAGAGGTCGATCTTCGCGAGGTGTTCCTCCCCGTCGATCATGGCCTTGGCAAACGCAGCCTCAACCAAGGCCTCCCGCGTGGAGAAATGGCCATATAGCGTCATCCGACCCATGCCGGCCGCGCGAGCGATGCCTGCCACGCTGGCGTCAGGGTCCTGAGTCAGGGCGTCGATCGCGGCCTCTAGCAACCGTTCGCGGTTGCGTACGGCATCAGCGCGCATCGCATGCCCGCATCTTGTCGTACACCGCTGTACGGGTTATAGTCTCCATACTCCATCATACGTGTACGAGATAGGGAGCTCATGTTTTCCCAACCAACCACCACAAGGAATCCGCGCCGTTGGCAACTGCTGTGGTTGCTCGCGGTCGCGCAATTCATGCTCATCCTTGATGTCACTGTGGTGGCGCTTGCGCTGCCACACATGCAGGCGGATCTCGGGCTCAGCAGGCAGGAGGTGACCTGGGTGGTCGCCGGCTACACGGTGATGTTCGGTGGCCTGCTGCTCTTGGGCGGGCGCATCGCCGATCTGGTGGGCAGTCGCACGATCGTGATGCTGGGACTTTCGATCTTTGTAATCGCCTCCCTGGCCACAGGGCTCGCTGAGGGATCGACGATCGTGATCATCGGCAGACTCGGCCAAGGCCTGGGCGCGGCGTTGCTCTCACCCGCAGCACTGTCGATGCTGCCCAAGCTGTTCGAAGGCGCGGAGCTCGGTAAGGCACTCGGTATCTGGTCCGGCGTCGGTGGTGCGGGCTCGGCAATCGGGGTCCTGCTTGGTGGCGTTCTGACCGCTGGGCCGGGCTGGCCATGGGTCTTCTTCCTGAACGTGCCCGTTGGGCTCATCCTGCTCATCATGCTGGCGAGACTGCTGCCGAGGCTGCCTCGCGGACCACGGACCGGGTTGGACGTGTTGGGAGCTTTGCTCGTCACGCTCGCCACCGGCGCAGCAGTGTACGGCGTGGTGATGGCTGGCGAAACCGGATGGCTCTCACCAGAGCTCTGGATCTCGCTGCTGATCGCTGTGGTCCTCTACGCCCTGTTCGCACTCCGTCTCAAGATGGCCCGGTCGCCGCTGATTCGGCCCGGGCTCCTCAGGCAACGTCCGGTCGCAGCCGGCATGTTCGTCATCTGGGCCGCAGCCGCCCTGATGATCGCCGTGTTCTTCCTCGGCTCCTTCCTACTTCAAGAACACGCCGGATACGGACCCCTGGTGACAGGCCTGCTCTTCCTGCCCGTCGCAGTCGGTGCCATCATCGGCGCCCAACTCGCCGGCCGGCTCGTAGCGACGATGGGACTGCGCAGACTCGCTGGAAGCGCCTTCGGGCTGAGCGCCGCCGGACTGGCCGTCCCCTACTTCACCAACGAGACCATCGCGCTCGTGACCGCACTCGCAATCGGCGCCGTGGGCCTCGGAGGTCTCTTCGTCGTCTCCTCAATCTCCGCGTTCAGCAGTGTCGCCCCCGAGGAAGCGGGAGTCACATCCGGCGCACTCAGCACCTTCCACGAGCTCGGTGCCGCGATCGGCGTGTCAGCGGCATCCAGCATCGCAGCGACAAGCCTCACCGGATCCGGGATAGGGGGCATCGCCACCGCGTTCGGCATTGCTGCCCTAGTCGCCCTCGCAGCCGCGATCATCGCCACAGCAGCACTACCAGGACGGGCTCCGCGCGCAGAACGGACCGACCACAACGCCGACCATGCTGACGTTGCGACCTAAACCCTCCGGCGATACCGAGGATTGATCCTGACGCCGCGGTCTCGAATTGCTGGCTATGTCAATCACTTCGGACCCACCGTGGCAACGTAGCCAGACCCACCGATGGCGCATCGGCGACACCGAACCCGTAAGTCAGCGTGTGGATGGGAGCGACGAGCGGACGGGGTTTTCGCAGCGCTAATCGTCACTCTTGGTGCCCGGCCACCGATCCGTCCAGGGAGCTCCGCTGGCGACGCTCATAGCTCGGCGAACAATGTACGCTTCGGCCGGCGGGTGGATCGGGCAGACTCGTGAGCGTTGTGATGGTCCTCTATGGCAGGCGGTAGTTGTGACATCCAGGACTACGACGTGAGGGCGTCTCACCCTGCATAAGCGCCCGGCTTAGTGATCTCGGCGAGGTGGGCTGGGGCGACCGGCGCATCCGCAGTAGGGCGACGCGGACGGATATCTCGATCATGCGTTGGCTGGCTCGATAAGCGCCTGGCCGACCTTGAATGGGCCGCACCGTGTAGACCTCGAGCTGCTCGGCGAGTGGGAGTGCGGCTTTCACGGCCTCGTCGACCATGGCGTGGCCAATACGGAAACTGGATTCCCACCAAGTCTGCTCCGGGGAATTGCCACTGAAGACAATTGACCTTGCCAATCCCGAGTTGGGACCATGCGGATGGCCCGGCCACGAGGACAGGCTGGAAAGAGAAGAGGAACCCTTGAGAACGAGAAGTCAGAAGAAAACCGGAGTCGCGACAGCAGCTTGCATCACGCTCCTGGCTCTGGCGATCGCGGTACCCGCAACCGCACAAGCCGCGCCCGCAGATCCCGATCCCACCGCGGCGGCGACAGTCCTGCGTCCGGTCGACAAGCCGCGCGATGGCAAACCGCTCCCCGAGACCGGCGGCATCCCGTCGGATGTGCGGCAGAAGATTCAGCAACTCGTCGAGGGACCCGATGGTGTACACATCAACGATCTCGTCTGGGATCGCGAGACCAGAACTCTCGAGGTCCACGTCCTCGAGGGCGAGGCGGCCGAGGTCGAGGACGACGTACGAGCCGCCGTCGGTGACAGCTTCCGTTTCGTCCAGGATGCCTACGACGTAGACCGCCTCGAGGCGGAGGCGTTCGAGCTCGCGAAATCCGCAGTGGCGGCCGGCGTCCCGGTCGTCTCTGTCCGCACCACGCAAGACAATAGCGGCCTCCTGGTGTCCGTCGCCGATCCGTCGACGACGGCCGACCAGACCACGACCCAGAAGCTGGCCTCGTTGGCAGAGGACACCGGCATTCCCCTCGCTGTCGAAACGACGACAGACGAACCGGAGACCACCAGCGGTTGGCGCTGGGCCGACCAGTCACCGTTCTACGGTGGCTCGCGAATCTACAAGCCCGGCGCTGGGGCATGTACGTCTGCGTTCCCGGTGGTCGCGCCCGTGACCGGCGGGTACCAGACCGCGATGCTCACAGCCGATCACTGTGGTGCTATCGGCGACGTCTGGCGGTCCGGTCAAGCGGGTGCCGACAATTGGGCTTTGGGCACCATGACCGACGGGAACTCCGGCGGCTCGGACTTCAAGCGAATCGCCCTTGCGAATGGTGCCGGCATTCAGGGGCGCGTGTACACGGGGGCAGAGTACAGCAGCACCTCCCTCCCAGTGAAGGCACGCTCCTACCCCGTCACCGGCGACGTCATCTGCCCGAGTGGTGCATACTCCGGACTGAATTGTCTCGCAGAAGTCCAGTCCACCGGAGATGTGCTTTGCTTCGTCGCCGATGGCGGTCTCTGCTACAACAACCTCGTCACCGTGCACTCGACCAGCGACACCCCGCTCTTCGGCATGGGTGACAGTGGCGGCCCCGTCGTCGCAGGCTGGAACGGTGGCGTGGTCGGGTTTGGCGTTATCACGGGCGTCAACACCGGCGGAAACAACGTGAAAACCTGTGTCGGGGTGCAGGGCGCACGCGAGTGCTCCGTCGTCGGGTACATCGCTAATATCAAGGCATTCTTCGACAACAACCCCACCTGGAACCTACTCGGGGGCTGACCACCAACTGCTGGCGGCGCGGTCAACCTCGCCGCGCCGTCGGCGCGTCAGGCGCGGAGTGGGCACCCCCGCCGCCAGCGCGACCACGACTCCCGCACTGAACCAGAGCAACAGGGCGCCCGCGATCAACGTTGAACCGAGCGTGTTCTGGTAGCCCTCGTCGCCGAGAAAGAAGTGGTCCGAGCAGCGGATTCCTTCGGGCTGTTCGCATGCCATAACCAACACGTTGTCGTTCGTGAGCGCGATGATCGCGAATACCGCCGCTGTGCTGCCCACGAGAGCGAGCGCCAGGGCTCCGACCAGGGCCACTATGCGGTGAGCGTTCATGCGGCGAACTGTAACGGGCCGGCCCAGATCACCTGAACGTGCGGCTGCTCGCCCCTGACGGGCCAGTAGAAGAAGCAGTAGTCCTCGCCTAAGTGCACGCCGATGAACTTACCGTACACAGCTTGGGTGCTGATGTACCGCGACCCGGGGACGACGCGGTCGCGGGGCGGGACATCAAAGACCGCCAGGCCGGTCGACTCGGCCGCACCCTCGGAAATGACGCGTCCACCGATGATGAGCAGAACAACCGCCGAAGCGACGGCAAGACTTACCAAGACTCGTCGGCGCATCGGCACTGAGCCCGCGCCAGCGCGGCGAGTTGATCCCATGTCACCAGTATCTCCGCGGCCACTCGCGGTCATGCAAGTATTCGCGGACCTTGTCGGTTTAGGTGCTGGTTGCGAGTTGTTGTTTGGTGTGGGCGAGTCGGTAGGAGTCGGTGCCGGTCTCGATGATGGTGGCGTTGAAGGTGAGGCGGTCGACGATCGCGGCGCACAACCTGGGGTCGGTGAAGGTGCGGCCCCAGTCGCCGAAGGATTGGTTGGACGCGATCGCGACAGAGTTCTTCTCTTCGCGTTCGGTGAGGACTTGGAAGAGGAGCTCGGCTCCTTGTCGGTCCAGTTCCATGTAGCCGAGCTCGTCGATCATGAGGAGATCGACGCGGCCGTAGCGGGCGATGGTGCGTGCCAGAGTCTTCTCGTCGGCGGCTTCGACGAGTTCGTTCACGAGCCTGGTCGCGAGGGTGTACTTCACCCGGAATCCTTTCTCCGCGGCCGCGGTGCCCAATCCGATGAGGAGGTGGCTCTTTCCCGTTCCGGAGTCCCCGATCAGGCAGAGGGGTTGGCCCTTCTGAACCCATTGGCCGGTGGCGAGGGTGTTGACGGTGGCGGGGTTGATGTTCGGGTTCGCGTCGTAATCGAAGTCACCTAACCACTTGTCGCGGGGGAATCCGGCTGCTTTGACTCGGCGGACCGAGGAACGCCGGTCGCGGTCATCGCATTCGGCGAGCAGCAGCTCGGCGAGGAACCCGTGATAGGAGAGCTGTTCCTTCTGCGCGATTCCGACGGCTTGATCGACGAGGGCGCGGATGGTTGGCAGGCGTAGACGTCTGCAGGCCTGATCGACTGCGGCGGTCGCGGCTTGCTCGGTCATCCCGCGCCGTCGGCGCAGGGTCGGTGCGGCCATGCTCATCAGGCAGTCTCCTCGGTGGCAGTGGCAGTGGCAGTGGCAGTGGTGCGTCGGGTGAGCAGTTCGTCGTATTTCGCTGTGGACGGCATCGGTCTGGTGTCAGGAGGCAAGCCTGCGATCACCGCAGCCGGATCGGCCAGGCGACGTTGAGTGATACTTACGACCCGGGACCGGCTCGATTGCCCGTCGTGTTGCTCGTGCTCTGAACCGTGAGCGACGAGATCACGGTTCGACTCGGACCCACCGGCGGCGTGGCGTCTGGCTTCGACCGCGACGACGTCTGCGGTCACCGCACCTACCCGCAGCGCAGCTTGTAGTCCCGCGATCACGTGGACGGCGTCCATCGTGCGGTGCAGGAGGAGCACGTCGATGAGTTCCCGTGTCGCCGCGGCATCCCCGTCGGTTCGTCGTGCTGCAGCCCAGAACGCTTCATGCGTCGTCGTGAACGTGCCAGCCGAGCGGGCCTGTGCCAACGCGGTCGAGCCCGGCAATGCGCCAGGCTTCGTCTTCAACACTTCCAGGTAGTGATCCAGATCCACGGACTGGCCGTGCAGTTGGGTGACGCGCGGGTGCCGGGCGATCTCGGTTCGGCCATCGAACACGACCACCTCTGATGCCCGCAACGACACCCGCACCGGCCGGTTGATGAACCGGACAGGGACGGAGTATGACGCCATCCGGACCCGGATCAGGCTCGACCGATCAACCCGCGGCGTCAACGTCAATCCGGGATCGAACCGCTCCGCCGGGAGTGCTGCGAGCAACGATCGCTCGAGGGTGAAGTCCTCACCGACCGTGCGGATCCGGTTATCGACCCGGCGCGCTTCGTCGGCGATATCCCAGCCGCGAACCTTCTCATTCAGTTCCGCGAGCGTGTCAACGACAGGCATCGGTGACAGGCGATTCCGGCGAAACCGCCCCACCTCACCCTCAACGCCGCCCTTCTCGTGCGCACCCTCGATTCCGGGCTGGCAGTAGAACGCATCGAACCCGTAATGCGAGCGGAACAGCACCCACCGTGGATTCTCTGTCCGTCGCCGCCCCGTGCCGTAGATCACGGTCGTCACAGCCGAAGTCAGGTTGTCGTACTTGATGTGCCGGACAGGCACCCCGCCGATGTCGTCGAACGCGTCGATATGGCCCTCGAGGAACGCTTCCTGCCCCTGCGTGGAATAGACCCGGTGAATCGCCTTACCCGAGTACGAGAGACGGAACGTGAACATGTGGCATTTCGTCTTCACTCCGGCCAAGACCACCCAGACCTCACCGAAGTCGACCTCGGCTTCTGCCGCGGGGGCATGTAGTTGGGGGACGAAGGCCTCGAGTTGGCGGCCGGCCACCGCGTCGATCTCGGGTCGGCGGCGACGAACGTAGTTGCGGACCGTGGAGTACGACAGCTCGGTCGCACCGTGCTCTTCAATGAGCCTTGCGAACACCCGACGGGCGGTATGTCGCTGTTTCCTCGGCGCCGTCGTATCCTCAACCAGCATCGCGTCGATCGCGGGCTTGAACTTGTCCAACCGTGGTGCCGGCCGGACCTTCGGTACTGCCTCTGGTGGTGCCGCCTGCATCAACGCCAACCGCACTGTTGGACGGCCCACCGCATGGCGTCGAGCGAGCTCCCGGATCGAGAGCCCCTCCACCCGCGCATCACGCCGGATCGCCGCGAAGACATCCACCCGAGACCTCATCCCGAACCTCCACCTTGAGCAACCGAAACATCAATTGCCCTAACCGTGGAGGTGGGTCCAGCAACGCTACCCGCGACACTCCGAACGCGGTGAGGTGGGTCTGGCTACATTGCCCCGGTGGGTCCCACCAACGCTGCCATAGTCAAATTGCAGTGCACCGGGGTTGCACCCTCTGAGCGCTTCACGGTAGCAAAGCTGCCTGGGTCGACGGTGCAGTCCGGGCCCGCTGGGGGATCGCTCACCGGGCTGCCTGCCGCGTGCAGGATCGGTCACACCTCTTGGGATCGGTGCTGGGCACGAGCTCGGCTGAGGGCCAACGGCAGCAATCCCCACAGCACGAGCAACGGGCTCACAGCGGCGAGGGGGCTGATGCCGCCAGCACCACGGGACATCGATTCGCTTCCGATGAGGATCCAGACGGACGCGGCGACCGCGGACAGTCCGGCGCTGAAGATGATCGCGGCGGGCGTTGCGTCGGGGCTGGTGATGGCCGACGTTGCAAGAGCGCTGCAAACCGCGCTGATCACGATCGCGCCGAGCGCGACGACCCAGCCGGGCATGGTCGATATGACGTCGTCGCCGCTCCAACGGGTCGGAAGATCGAGCGCGAGCAGCTCCGACCAAGTCACGGTGAACACGATCGCGATCGCCGGTGGCACCCAGCAGAGCGCGATCGCGAGCGTTGTCGAAACGCGCGAGCGCCGAGCGGCGAGACGTACCTCGTTCATCTCGTCCACGCTATGGCAATCCACGCCACGCCCACGGTGTTCCGTCGCGCCCGTAGTCGATCCACAAGTGACCTCGCCACCCAATGAGCGCCGCGCATTGAACGTCCGTGCAATATGGTCCACCGTTGTTGTCGTATCCGAATCGTTGCAGCTCGAACCGCCGACGGCATTGCCTGCCCAAGTAGGTTCAGCATCGTGAAGGCAGTCAAGCGAGGCGCGACTGGGTGCGTCGTGACCGCACTGGTGGTGGCGTTGACAGGGTGCGTACCCTCTGCGACTGGGTACGCAGGCCTGTATCTCGACGATTCGGGCGACATGCACGGAGTTGTGCGCGCATGTCGCTCGGCTCCCACCGCGTTCTCCGGCCGACAGGTCACCGAAGCTGCGGCGCCACTTGGCTCCTGGGATCTTCCGGAACCAGATGGTGGGACGACAAGTGCGCGCATCGGAAGCCAGACCGAGCTCGTCGGCCTCATGGACGGACGCTCCGCGAGCTTTGCTGCGTCAACGCCGGGTAAGGCGGACAGCACCCTCACGTTGTGGATCTCCGCGGACGAGGTCGCGGAAATGCAGCCCGGGCAAGTGACGTACTCGACGATGCAAGATGGCTCCGCGAGCTTTCCAACCAGCTACGAGAAGTTCGAGAGGCTATCGTGCGATCCGTTTGAGTAGAGGCGTGCGCAAGACGTCGGCTCGATGAGCGATCCCCTGTGGGGGCCGCTGCGCTTCCGCTTAGGAGCCGCGGATCATCTCGACCAATTCATCAGGGTTGGCTTCCGGCGGGAGCGCAATCACGGCGGTGTCGCCCTGCATCGGTTCGACCACTGTGACGGCCGAGAGCACCTCATCGCCTGCCTTGATCACCAGGCGTGCGGTGCTTGCAGATTCGGCTGCCGCAGCGGTCAGCTTCTCGAAGACGGCTGCTCCGTCCTTGTCGAACTTCACATCAACCGCATTTGTATTGCCATCCGAAACAGCTTCTGCCGTTTCGACGCCAGCATGAACGAAGTCCGATTCGAGGATCATCACGTACTCGCCATTCACCGAAACGCACTCTGGTGCGGATCCCGAAGCACAGGTCTGCGAGACGGCCATCTCGATGCCACCCCCGCCCGCCGGCTTGCCCTCACTTGGACCGTCGCCTGCGGAGCATCCACTCATCGCCACGATGACAAGCCCGACGGCTGACAACTTCCAGACCAGAGAACCCATCGACGCTCCTCCTCGAGCCCCTATCCAGAGCGATCTCGCTCAGAAACACAACGCTACCTTTCGACCACGCCGAGACCCGTGTCGCAGAGCGGGATCCGGTTGCGGGCGCTCGATCGCCGACTGAACCGGCTGGGTGCGGCGCTCACAACTGGTCCGCCCCGCGGTCAGTGGAAGATCACAGCGACCTTGCATGTCCGGCAGTATGGAATGCCCGCGAGCCCCGGCGTGCACCGGGTGCCGCAGTTCGGACAGTCTGGCTCAGTCGCGAGGAGAACGTCTTCAGCCATGGTGAGGAGCCTACGCGGACGAGTTGCCAGCAATCGTCCGCTGTGGTGCCGGCTGTGAACCCACGGATCGCACGAACATCAGCTCAAGCGACCCGCGTTGCGCGACTGTGCACAGGTGCGCTCCAGTTCCCTTTGCCGCCAATAGGATTTAGCCCACGTGCGCAGAACTTAGGGGAGTGATGGCGGACCTCACGATCGAGCGGTCATCGCTTCAGCAACTCTCCGCTGATCTCCAACGGTCCGCCGACCTCCTCGCATACCGACGCGATCTCGTTCATGTCGATTCCCGCGTTCTTGGGTCTGCGCTGGTCGAATCGGCGCTCGTCGAGACCGTGTCGTTGCTCGAGGCCCGCCGATCCGTCGTTGAACGGATGCTGAGCGAGCTGGTGGCTCATCCGACGAAGGTCGTCGACGATTTCGATGATCTTGACGCCGTGCTCGCGGGCGGTGCGTAATGGCGTGGTCCTGGCAGGATCCTGGTGCGGGCTCGCCGGCGGGTATCCATGAGATCGCCGGCGCGAGATCCGATGCGGCGAGCGATGCACGCGAATCGCGTCGTCGCGTCTCTGCGGCGGAGGATGTCGGCGATGAGGTGTGGGCTGGTGCGGCGAAGGCCGCCTTCGTGTCGAGGGCTTCCGCGGTTGTGCCTGAGCTGACGTTGTTGGCGGACGGGCTCCGCGAGCAGGGCAAGGTGCTGGCGCAGTATGCCAACGACCTGGAGGCGCTGCGTACGAATCAGGCAGCGATCGAGCGTGACCGGTGGGGCAACGAGGCCGAGCTGGAAGGTCTCCAGACCGAACTCTCGATGGCGTCCTCCGACGAGTCGTTGATGCTGAAGGACCCGGTGCTCTACGCCGGCTGGGAGCGCAACCGCGACGACGTGCAATGGCGAATCTCGCAGGCAGAACAGCGCCAGGCCGAACTCTCTGCTCGATGGAGCCGGCTCGTTAGTGAGCGCGAGGACCTGGATCAACGCACGGTCGCGGCGCTGCAGTCGGCCGAGGTCCTCGGCTCGCTCTGGGGCTTTGGCGGCACGGGACAGGCGCCGGCCGGCCGCGCGCTGCTCGAACGGCTGTCCGACCTCTCGGCTACCGATCTTGCCGTCCTCTTTCAAGCTCATCCGGAACTCCTCGAACAGCACGAGACAGTAGACCCAGCCACGGTCGCGGAATGGTGGGGAGCACTCGACGACGGTCAGCGCACAGCATTGCTCGTGAGCGGTGCCGCGCTGTTGGGCGCGCTGAACGGGCTGCCGGCCCTGGTGCGTGTGGCGGCCAACCGGCGGAACGCGGTGACCCTACTCGCACAATCGAAGGAACGTCTCCACTCACTTGAAACGCGTCGTGAGATCCGTGGTCGAGTGCCGCACGGGGGACGAAACGAGGAACGTCTCATCCTCGAGAAAGAGATCGCCTACCTGAAGCAGGTGGTGGCAGGCAACGTGCAGTTGTACCTCTACGACCGCGACGCGTCCCGCGTCATCGAGATGGTCGGTACCCCGACCACCGAAACGACGAGAGTCGTGACCTACGTGCCGGGCACCTTCACGAGCCTCTTCGACTTCTACAAGGGCGGGGTCCAGCAAATCTCCGCGTACCTGAACGGCAAGGACTCGAGCACCGTGGCGTTCGTCTACAAGGACGGCGTCTTCCCCGGCGAGAACCAGACCTCCGGCGACATGAACCTGCTTCGCATCGGAGAGGCCAACGACCAAGGCCTCGGCAGCCAGTCAGGAAAGACTCTCGCCTCTTTCGAACAAAGCATGCGATTCGACCCGATGCTCGGCGGTCGGGAGCAAATCGCCATCGGCCACAGTTGGGGACTCGCGAACATCACTTCATCCGAAGTGGCCGGCGCCCACTACGACAAAGTCGTCTCGCTCTCCGGAGCGGGCATGCCTCCAGGATGGGAACGAGACCCGAGCACCCAGTACTCCGATTTCTCCTATCGGGATCTGCTCCAAACGGCACAGCATCTCGGCGTCGTCTGGGAAGGCAGCAACCCACGCGAAGACCCCGCCTTCGAGCATGGCGGTTACTATCGAGGCCCTGACGATGAGATCCTCGACGGGATTGCGCTCGACCCAACGGCTAGCGTGCTGGACAACAGCGCGCACGTCCTCAACGCAACGAACGCCGCCCCGTACGAAGTGCTTCTCAACAACCACAACCTCGTCGCGACGGGGCTTGAACAAAGTAGCGACAACGCCAGAATGCTCCGTGACCTCGAACTGTGGTTGAACAAATGACCTCCAGACTTAGCCCGGCGTTGCTCGCCATCGCCCTACTCATTCCGTTGGCAACGCTCGCTGGATGCGCAACCACTCAACCTGAGGTGGACGAATCGATGACATGGCAAGAGGCCAAGAAGTCCGCGCAGCAAACAGAGAATGAGATCGTCGCCCTCATCCCAAGCGACCAGATCGTCACCACCACACAGGGCGCAACCGGAACGCTGCTGAGTTGTGACGACACGCAGTACCAATGGACCGGGCGAACCACCGTAAAGCTCGCCCCGGGCGCGGACGTCGAGCCCCTCGTCACCACCATCGCCGAGCACTACGACGAGAACGGCGACCTCACGCCAGAACAGTACGCCGACATCAACGGGGACCTGACAGTTCAGCTGATCGCCCACGACGGCAAAGAGAACTACCTCGTCGGCGCCGGAACGAAGAGCGCTGAAGAACTCGAAGTGACATCGTTCTCTGCATGCTTCGTCCTGCCGGACGACGTTTACCCTGGCGGCGAGTTCTGAGGGTCAACCCCACGACGCGCGGCCAGAGGTCCGAGCCGCGAGCGAGGCCAGTTCGTTTCATGCGTGAGCGGGCTGCCACGTCGAACGCTGTCCGGAGACTTCCTAGCGGCGGAGCCAAAAGAGGGGAGTCTTCGTTGGGTTGTTGCCTGGGTTCCCGTCGTCCGCTGTTCGCGTCACCAGGAGGACGCGATCAACGGCGTTGTCGAATTGAACTCGGAGCGTTCTTGCGCCATTAGGCTCCATGCTCCACCTATGGGCGACCAGCTGAAACGGAGCAACCATCACCTGCATGATGGCTTCCCCTTGAGTTGCGAGCGTTGCTGGGTTCTCTCGCGGCTTGCTGTCGAGCATCTCGACGATCCACGGGGTCAGTCCCTCACCGACTGACTGAAGCCGGATGAATTCACGCAGACTGAGAGGCGGGTGGCGGGCTTAAAGTTCGCGTCGCATCCGAATCGTGTCCTGGTGCATAGAAGCCGTCGCCGATGGCCAGTTGTATCGGGCGAACGGGTCGTGGCTGTCCAGCGCACGCGCCGCACTAGGACAAAGTATTGGTACGCATCGGCTCGGGCGGATCTGACATGTCTAGTCCGCGTGCCTGATCGCTACGTTGGACGGTAAAAACGGGAGGCACTCTTGGCCGCGGTCTATCTGTGGGACGCGAATGATCGGCTCGAAGAGAGTCGCGAACGCGATCGTGACTACGTTACCGAGATCGTCAACACGCACCACGTGCCAACTCATGGCGCCGTCCTAGTCGGAATCGTGACCAATGAAAACGGGGGACGGGCTGTTGAGGCGCTTGGTATCGTCAAGTCGGCGACTCATGTCGCACAGGGAAGACGACGCATTCGAGTCGAACCGCTTTTGTTCGTAGAGGCGATTGACGTAGATGGCCTCCTGGCCAAGCTCGACCTGCGGGTCGCCGGACGGGTTACACGAGCCGGTTGGCCCGCGGAATTGCGCCCCACAAAGCTTCCGCCGACCGCTGCCAGCGGCATTCTTGCAGGACTTGCGGAGAATCCAGATATTCGCTCGTGGCTCGAGTCGTTGGCGGTCGAGGCACCGGCAGATTCATCACGACTGCAGGAGGTTCAGGAGTCACGCGATGCGATCGGTCTGGCCATCGAGATCGCTGACATTCCTGGTCTCGACAAGTCAGTCTTCTCACGCCCCACGAAGAGTCTCGTGCCGAACGATGTGATCGCGTCGGTGGTTAAGAACGCCCACCTTGCGGACAACGAGGAGGACCTGATTCCCGAGGAGCTTCGGCGATTCGAGAAAGGCACCATCACGCAGATGGTGGCGGGACACGTCGCCAGGTTCCAAGGGCGGGGCTACGAGCTCCTGGTCTTCAACGTAAACAAAAAGCCGCTCGAGGTGGCTCTTGGAGTGGACCTCGTGTACTGGGACACCGTCAACAACGTCTTCACGTTAGTTCAATACAAACGCCTCGAAGCCGAAGAGAGCCCCGGCCGGGCCAAGGAATGGGTATACAAGAATGAGGGCGAGATTCGGCGGCAGCTCAAACTAATGGTGACCCCGACAGGCGAGGCGGTGAACGCATCTGACTGGAGGATGACCTCGCCGTACTGGTTCAAGTTCGTGCGCCGCGACGCCGCTCGATTCTATGACGCGAGGCTCCTCAAAGGAATCTATGTCCCGGCCGACTACCTCCGTCTCGCGATCGACGACGACAGCCTGCGTACCGGACCAAAGAACGGGTTCCGCATCACCTACGACAACGTCAAGCGCATTACCCGCGCAACGTTCTCCGAACTCATCCGTAGAGGGCTAATCGGAACCCGAGAAGCACAGTCGGCTGACCTCGCACGCATTATCGACGACCTTGGTGCTTCTGGCCGAAGCGCAATTGTCGCGGTAAAGGCCAAGTGGCAGGAATCAGATGAAACCGAAATCGTCCAGAACCTTGGCGACATTCTCGACTCAACTCGATCCCGCGATGGTGCGGCCGGCCCTCTGACCTTCGAAGAGCTCCTGGGCGAAGAAAGCAACGATTCTCGGCGTTGACGGGTGGGCTTCACGGCTGGTCAGGATCGGCGTCGAACGGCGTTGGCGTACACCCACACGTATTGATCGCCGTCGCCGTTGGGCTCCTGGTACTTCACGAGGACCGCTCCGTGTGACCATGCGATCGCCTCACCCTCGACGGTGCGCGGTTCCTCGAAGCTGACTCGGTATCTGACTGTCGCGATGACAGGGACTGGGTCAGGTGCGTCCTTACGTGGGCCAGTGGATCTGATCTCTGTAGTCGTCAGCGAAACGGGAGTGCCACGTTTGGCGCGCTCGAGGGCGATGCGGTCGCGGTTCTCGTCGGCGAGGTCGGGGTATCTTCGGTTGCCTCCCACGGCTATTCGAAGATCCGCTCTGCTACCCAGCCGGTGGGGTTGAGGCGGAGGTCGAAAACCAGCAGGTCATCATTTTCAGACCGGCCCGTTGCGCGCCATCCGAGCGAGAGCACGACGTCTGCCGGTGGATGTGAGATGCCGCTCGGCCATTCCGGTTCGCGGGGGAGCGGGGTTGGTGTGTCGATAACGCGGTAGCGGGTGCCTTTGTAGACCAGTCGCGTCGGTAAATCAGACGCGTCCAGCCAGACGGCGACGGGCTCCGCATCGCGTGCCAGGAGCATGATGGCTCTCCCAATATTCGAACGTGTGTTCGAAGGATACGCCTGGTGCCTCGTCGAGCCAAGTCGCAGTCGCTGCGGTTGCCGACTGCGCATCTCATCACGTCGTGCGGCTACGGACACATGGAACGTGGACCAGGGCGTCAGGTCACTGATCAGGCGACACGTTTGGTTCACCCGGGAGTTGCGTGTCAACGCTGAGCGTCTGATCCGGCGGGAGTCTCAGGAGCTTCGCGAATTCGTCGGCTGGGATTCCTTCCGATCCCGCTCGTTGAGCGTCGCGCATGCTTGCGATGAGGAGCGAGATCACGTCACCGACGTCAGCCCCGAGCTCGGCTGCCCGTTCTGCAAGCCAACGAGCATCATTATCTGGCAGATCGATCTCTAGATCCGGCATCGCCCGCCTTTTGATCGACCACGGCGCCTGGCCGCCTCGAGTGTCAGGGCTCGGAAGACGGGAGTGGATCGCACCCAGAGGAGCGCGCTTGGAGGCTGTTCGCAACGGTACATCGTTGGGCCTTCCCGCGGCGCGAGCTTCACCTTGTGGTCGCCATCGGAGTCCAGCTGGCTTTCGAGATGATCATCGGTCTGGAGCCGGAGGGAGTCGATCCACCACATCGTTCAGGCGCGCTCTCATCCCAGAGTCTGTCAACGGACCAGAGCCTCACGAAGGGCTCGCATGACGGGCATCTCCCGAAGCCAAGCTGTCGCGGACTGGCCGGCGGCACGGGGGTAGCCGAACTTGTCGGCCTTCTCTAGCAAGGTCGGGGCGGCTCGGTGGATTTGGGAGGTTGCAGTGAGTATGTCTGCCATCGTGAACGTCGGATCTGCGATCTTGCGGATGCGACCGAATATGTCGACCCAGTAGGTCGTCTGGGTAAAGATGCCAGGAACGAGATAGCCAGGGAGAAAGGCGTCCTGGACGAAGCGATCCTCGTAGGTCCAAAGGCCTCGGCGGTGGGCCCGAATGAATCGTTGATGGAGCTCGCCGGCGGTGACGTCTGCCGCGATTGCTTCGCTCACGAGGAGAGTGTCATCGAGGCCGGCAAGGAACGCGTCGAGGCGGACGCCGCCCCACCAATCGTGGCGTGTGCCTTCCTCGAAGTCCGGGTCGAACTGCGCCCAGAAGATCTCCTCGATCTTCGTCGTCTTGCGAGTGGTCAATGGCGCGTTCTCGTCACGACGGAAGAACACCACTCCGTCGTGGCCGAGCTTGAGGCTGGCGATGACGCACGTGATTTCTGTGCCGTCCGCGTGGAGGGAGCGGCGTTCGAGATATCGGGTGAAGACAGCGGGCTGTCGGCGCATCATCGTACGCTCCGCGGCGACCGTGAACTGGTAGCTGCTGCCGCTCTCGGTGCGAACCGTCCAGACGCCCTCCCGCTCGACATCCACCTCGATGAGGTATTCGTCAGTCATCATCATCATTCGTTCTTCGGATGTGGCGAATGCACGTCGTCGCAGCCCAGTAGTAGTCGATGAGGAAGTCGTCCGCGTACAGGGTGATGAACCCGTGCTCGCCGAGCCGGAATGACTGGAATGTGCGGATGCGCTCCCCGAGCCCTGGAAATGGATTGGCCCGTGGCCCAGGGACACGCGTCCAGAGCCCTCGATCAAGATCGATGATGTGCGTGGAGTGAGCCGTCAAGACCTCCCATCGACCGTCGGACACGTCGTCGAGGTCGATCACTGGCGATGGAAGCTCGCGTGTGCGGCCATCAGCCTCGACCGTCACCACGTCGAGAGTTTCAGGGTCAAGTATCGCGACGCTCGGAGTCGAGCCGTAGGCCGGGCCGAGGCGCACTGTTCGAGTGATGTATCCGGCCTCGCCGACTTCGTACCCGATCGCGTCTGCGACGAGTGCATCGCCCCTGGAGATTGTTAGCCGAGGGGTACTGAGTGTCATTGACTGAGTCGGTGCGCCATCAGGTGACATACCGGCGATGAACAGCACGTCCAGCGATCTACTCGAGACGGACGAGGTCTTCTGTGACGGGCTCGCGTCGGCGGGGCCGGTCACTGCGTGGTCAAGGTCTTCCTTGTGAGGAGCGGATCCGGCCACACCAAAGGTGCGACCGCTTGAGAATCGACTGCTGAATCCTGTGGACAGGTAGCCGATCGTGTCCGGTACGGCCCAGCGGACTCCTTCGGGGTCGGCGGGGAACTCGTCAGAGGCCGTGGTCCCTTGCGCAGAATCGGCATCCCGGGGCTCACTGATGATGAGCAACCTTGAGTGCAGAGCCTGAAGTTGTCGTGCGGTCGCGGCCATGCTCGCGCCGGCGGGCGGGAACCCGCCAGCGACTTGCCCCACGAGTACGAGGTTTCGTGCGTCGTGGTCTGCGAGCAGCTTTGTGGTCCGCAGGAGATCCGCGGAACTCTTGACGTACCCGATCAACCCAACAGGTCCATCGAAGTGCAACATCTCATTGCCACCCCCCTAATAGTGCGCAATATAATACGCAGTTAGCTTGCCCGCAAGGGTGCCGGGTCGTCGAATCGCTCTTGTCCGCCGAGTGTGGTTGATAAAGTTATCGCCGCTCCGAGCGCGGCGATAAAGTTATCGCCGATCGATTCACGGAGTCCTGTTCGCGACGCTGGCGAATCCTTGCGATCCCGATAGCTGCGTAATACAATCCGAGAATGTCGCGCGTCGTGTGCGACGATCAACGACCGATTCGCTGTATCGCCCGCATCAGTTCACCGCCCGCTCCGTTTCCCCTGAGCTGGCAGAGGCAGACGTGGCGATGGAACGGTGCCGCGTTTGCGAACCATCGACCGGTCGAACTCAATTCCAAAGGCGAGCCGGAACCGGGCGATGTCCTCGAGACGCATGAGGACGTGCCCTGCGAGCAATCGCTGCAGCCGGTCGGGCTTCACGCCAATCTCAGTGGCGAGCGCCTTCGTCGTGCGAATCATGCGCCTGGCCATGAGTTCTCGAACGTGCCAGGAGATCTGATGCTGCAGGACAGACGCATCGAACTCGATCTCGTCGGATGGCTTTGTGGTCCGCCATTGGATGTCTTCGACCAGTCCGAACAGCTCGGGCCGGATGGCGAATTCATTGGGCCGAAAGCGCGGGTTGGTCACCGCAAAACACTAGCGGGCACCGGGCTATTGGCTCGGCTTTGGGCCATTAGGCACTCTATTCGCCGAACGTGATGCGCGTGGCATCAACGCCGCCCATGGGGGCAATCGATGAGACCGAAGAAACCAATTACGAAGAAACTCGCCCTCCAGGACGGCCGGGACGAGCTGCACTGGCGGGCGGACGGGGAAGCGCACAGCGCTCCGATCGATCGCGCAGCGAGGATGTTCGCGGACCAGGCACTCGACTTCGCCAGACTGCCGCGAAAGTTTCCAGGTCAGAGCAACTACCACGGCAGTTACTGGTTCGCGGGCATGGGGGCATCGATCTGGCACGAGTCGCTTACCGAGTACCTGGGGCTCATGCTCATCGACCATCTCCACGAGGTCCGCGCCGTCTACCCGCAGCCGTTTCTCATCACCTTCGCTGATGGCCGAAGCCACTATCCGGACTTTCTGGTGGTCCACGCGGACCAGCGGCGCACGGTGATCGACGTGCACCCAACAAGCACCACCACGGAAGCAGACAAGGTCACGTTCGAGAACACCCGAACTCTGCTCGAACGCATCGGATGGCGGTACGAGCTGCTGACCGAGATGGACCCGGTCCATCAGGCCAACTTCGAGTTCATCGCTGGCTACCGTCACCCGCGATATCGCCCGACCGACGAACTCGAAGCGAAGCTGCTCATGGCAGCGGCCCGTCGACCGACATTCGGAAGCCTCCGGGAGGCGCTTCGCAGCGATCGCCCCGGAGAGCACCTGCCGGCGGTGTACCACCTCATGTGGCGTCGCCAGATCGGGCTTGATCTCACGACCCCCTTCACTGATCGAACACAGCTCTGGAAAGGAGCATCACGATGATCCCCAACATGACGCAACTGCGAATCGGATCGACCATCGAACTCGACGGCGGCGAGTACCGGGTCGTCGAGTACGGGGGAGGGTTCTTCAAGCTCAGAGGGGAGCTATCGGACGAGTACCTCATCATCGACCACCTCGAGCTCGCCCGTCGGATCCCGAGGTCAGTGCAGGAAGGCTCGGTCGAAAACGCAGCGCCGGAACCAACGATCGCTGTACTCGTGGACAAGCTCGACGAGTTCGGTCGACGCCTTGTGCCTCATCTCCAGGAACTCATCGACGCCACCCCAGCGGTCGGCTCCGCCCCACGGGCTGAGTACGACCTCTCACAGCCGATGACCTGGCGCCTTGAGGCGAAGCTGCTCGAACTGCACCGTGAAGGCATCGACATCGAGATCGCGACACTCAAGCGGAAACTCAAACGGTACAAGCAGTCCGGGCCAGCAGGCCTTGTCGACCGTCGTGGCTTGCGGTCCGAGCCGGCGCTCGGACGAGCCGACGAACGTGTCGTCGAGTGCCTCGCGGCGATCTTGGCGGAGTCAATCGACAAGTCGACGTCGACGCTGACGAAAGTCCGGGCGGAGCTCGCGGAGCGCCTCATGGTCGACCACCCCGGAGCGGGTGTTGAGCTGCCGTCGGTCGCAACGATCCGCAGGTATGTGAACATCCTCGATGGAGGTCGGAAGGTGCTCGGCAGTGCGGTGCAGAGGCAGAGCATCAGCAATGTTCCAAAGCGTGCGTTCAGTGCGCGCCTGGCGACCGCGCCGGGTCAAGAAGTTCAGGTCGACTCAACCAAGCTCGACGTCTTCGTCCGCACATCTGGCGGGGTTGAACGACCAACGCTGACCATCATGATCGACAAGGCCACCCGCTCGATCATCGCTTCAAGCATCCGACTGGGAGCAGCCACAGGTCACGACCATGCCGTGCTTCTCGCGCGCTGCCTGGTGCCGAAGCCGCTCAGACCCGGTACTGAGTACTACAGCGAGCACGATCTCCCAGAACTCGAGTGGAGCCGGTACCTCACCGCGGAGCAGCGCCTCGAGTACGACGTCCGACGTCCGTACATCGTGCCTCAGCGGATCATCACCGACAACGGTGCAGACTTCGTCTCCGACGTGTTCCGGTCAGCGTGCGCACGGTACGGAATCTCGCTCACGGAGTCGGCCCCGGGAACCCCCACCGACAAGGCCCAGGTCGAGCGGATGTTCGGCACGATCCGTACGAAGTTCTCACAGTTCCTCCCTGGCTACTCCGGCGGGCGGACGGAGTTCCGCGGTACTGCCCCCGAAGGAGAGGGGGACCTCTTTGATCTCGACACCCTCAATGAGCTCTTCGATCGATGGGTCGGAGTTGTGTGGCAGAACCGCCGCCACGACGGGCTCGTCGATCCCCGAGCGCCGCACATCAAGCACACGCCGAACACCATGTACTCGGCCCTGCTCGACCTGACCGGCTACATCCCCGTCGCGCTCGTCGAGGAGGACTATGTCGAACTCCTTCCCCGGGAGCGCCGAACCATTCAGACCGATGGCATCGAGTTCCGCAGCCGAATGTACGACTCCGTGCACCTCGGACCGCATCGCAGCCACCGCGATGACCGCGGCCGTGCCCTCCTGTACGACGTCCACTTCGACCCCAACAACCTGCAGCAGATCTGGGTCAGACCCGAACTCGAAGACGACTGGATCACCTGCGAGTGGAAGGAAGCGGACGGGCTCTCGCGACCTCACCTGGCAGCGACCATGCGGAAAGCGCACCAGCTCACCCTTCAACGCGGTGGATTCACCGACGACGAAGCAGACGACATCACGATCGCCGCCGTGAAGGACGCACATGCCGTTTCGGCTCAGCGAGACCTCGACCAACTCAATCAGCTCCGCGAAACCATCCACGAGCACGGGCTGAACACCACGTCGCCGGCCCCGACCGAACCCGACTGGGCGGACGACGACTTCACCGAGCTCGACACATTCTGACCCGCAGTAGCCCATCACCTGAACGAAAGAGCACCAACATGAACGAGCCCACCGACCGCGACGACGAGCACGGCTACGGACACTTCGACCGCCGCGAAACGTTGCTCGCGCTCCTCACCGAAGAACGCCCCGGAAAGCCTGAAGCGAGCCTCGCCGAGTACTTGACGATGACCGAAGACCAGCGGCTCGAGTTCAACGACGACCGAATCGACTTCATCATCCACGGAAAGGTGGTCAAGACCCCACCGCTGCAGGAACTTGGCCGTCTCCTCGAACGCGCTCTCCGTATCGCACGCCGCCCGGTCGGGCGCGGAGGACTGATCCTCACCGGCCCCCCGACCATGGGTAAGACCACTGCGTCACTCCAAGCAATGCGAAGCGCCCTGCATCGCCATGAAGCGGAGTACCCGGAATGGCGATCGCTCGACCACACGCCCGTCGTCTACATCGAGGTTCCGCCCGGTTCGACGGCCAAAGCACTCATGGGCCGAATCCTCGGGTTCTTCGGGCATCCCGTCCCACCCCGCATGACGCTCGAGGAACGAACGCAAGCCGTGGTCTACCACCTCAACCGAGGCCGGACGAGCCTGCTCGTCATCGACGAGATGCAGAACCTGGCCAAGCTCACACAGGGCAGCTTCGAGACCGCGCAGGCGATCAAGGACCTCACCAACGGCATCCGCGCCGTACCCATGCTCGTGGGTATCGACCTCGATAAGACCATCATCACGACCGGGACCCTCGGCGAACAGTTCGCCTCGCGATCGAAGACGGTGAGCCTGGGCCGCCTGGGTTGGGCGACCGACGAAGAACGGAAGGTGTGGCTCGGTGCCATCTACGCGTTCGAGACCAACTTGTGCCTACTCGCTCACCCGCCGCGTGCGCTGTTCCCGCACGCCGAGCTCCTCTGGAACCTCACTAGGGGGTCGATCAGCGCACTCGCGAGCCTGCTCACCACCGCCGCGATGGATCTCATCGACGCCGACGACCCAGAGAACGAGACGATCACCCCGGATGTCATCGCTGGGATCAGGCTCGACCTCACCACGGAACGAGAGATTGCCCGGGTCGTCGAACTGGAGGCCAAGGTCGGAGCCAAGAGGCAGAAGAAGATTCGCGATGCTGCCTGACCTCGGCCGGCCGTTCCCTGTCCGGGTCCGTCCCCATCGAGGCGAGACCTCCGACAGCTACACCGTGAGGCTCTGCGCCGCCAACCACGTCGGAACCCTCGAATGGGGATACCTCATTGGTCAGCTCAGCAGGCAGCTCGGGGACTCCGATCACAGCAGTGTCTCCGAGTTGCTCGCCGAACGGAAAGGCTCGCTTCGGCAGGGACACTTCGCTGCCGAACGCGCTGCAATGCCGCATCATGCGGACGGGAGCCGGTGCGCGCAATGCGATACCGGAAACCGAACCCGGTATGCATGCCAGCTGTGCGTCGAAGGCGCCCTCATCCCCGTGTACCCGCATCGGCGAGGCCACGTGTGCACGCGGCACCGAATCTGGACTGGGCCAGACGCAGACCTGGTCGCACAGGTCACTGTTGGTGACAACGTCCTCGAAGCTGACCGCGCCTACCGGAAGCTCATCCGACGCGGACACCTCGACGCCCACCGGCTCGCAGAACTCGAAGGTTGCATTGACGCGTGGCGTCGCGCCGAGGACGAGGTCCTCGGGGCCCCGGAACGATTCGCGTACGCGATCCGGGTTGCCGCCCGCATCGTCGAGTACGGGCGTTGCCTGGGCGCTCAGCCGACACATGCAGCTGATTTGTATGGCCTTCTCGACGGGCTCCTCGATGCGGCCGTCGGCGCCGAGCATGCAGTGCTCACCGACCGCGTCTGGTTGCTCCTCGAAACGACCGACGCATCGGATGCCGAGCCGCGGGGAGCATCCGGTCTGCACACGTTCCTGCCGAGCCGCCGCCAAGCCCTGGCGGAACCGGGGGAGCGGACCGACGCGCTCCGTACCAGTAGCTACCCACGCGGTCTGCACCTGCATCACACACAGTTCCACTCCTCGACGCGCGCGGAAACTCGCGACCAGATCGCGGCCCGATCCGACATCGAGGTTGAGTACCGATGCGCACGGGGCCACGATTTCGTATCAACCCCCGCGATTCTCCGCGCGGCTGGCACAGGTGGGGCAGACGGCTGCCCGTATTGCAGCAACCGCCTACCGCTCAGCGGATTCAACACACTCGATGACCGGTACCCCAACCTCGCCGCCCAATGGCACCCAACCCGAAACGGCAACCTCCACCCAGACCAGGTGCTGCCCGGCAGCGGCATCAAACGCTGGTGGCTCTGCCCTGACGGCCACACCTACGACGCCACCCCGAACACCCGAACCACGTCGGGTACCGGCTGCGGCTACTGCGCCAACCAACGCGTCGACCCTGCCATCAACTCGCTCGCACACACCCATCGGCACCTGGTGCTCCAATGGGATGCATCGAAGAATGGCGATCTCACGCCCCAGGACGTCGTCGCCGGATCGGAACGCCAAGTGTGGTGGCGGTGCGCACACGGGCACAGCTACCGAACCGCCGTCACCAACCGTGCCGCAGGTCGCGGATGCCATTACTGCACCGGTCAGCACGTCGACCCGGAACGTACGAGCTTGGCGGCCAAGCGACCCGACATCGCCGCAATATGGCACCCGACCAAGAACGGCACACTGACCCCTGCCGACGTCATGCCTGGCTCGCAGAAGAAGGTCTGGTGGCGGTGCGACAACGGCCACGACTACGACGGCGCAATCGCGTCCCGTGTCAAAGGCGTCGGATGCCGGTACTGCTCCAACCGCGCACGATCAACGACGAACACGATGGCCGTCGCCCGCCCTGACCTTGCCGCGCAATGGCACCCGACAAAGAACAACACCCTCACCCCTGCCGACGTCGTACCCGGCACCAGCAAACGCATCTGGTGGATCTGCCAACACCAGCACGAATGGCAAGTCAGCGGCGACAACCGGGTCCGCCAGCAAACCGGATGCCCCTACTGCTCGAACAAACGTGTCTGGCCAGGCTTCAACGACCTCGCCACCACCCACCCACATCTCGCCGTCGAGTGGCACCCCACCAGAAACGGAGACGTCACCCCAGACGCCATCGTCGCCGGCACCGCGAAGAATGTCTGGTGGCTCTGCCCCACGGGCCATGAGTACCGTGCCAGTGGAGACCGCCGCGTCAGCAAGAGCGCGGGTTGCAGAGAGTGCCAGCGAAACCGCCGCGAAGCCCAAACGCCCGCGGAATGAGGGGTCTGCTTCAACCGCGCGAGCTCCGCCACCAACACCTTGGCCGCCGCACGACCCGACCTCGCCGCCGAATGGCGCCCCACCAAGAACGATGAACTCGAGCCCACCGTGGTCGTCGCTCGCTCCGCCAACGCGTTTGGTGGCAGTGCAGCCGTAGTCACGAGTGGCAGAGCAGCGGCGACAACCGCGTCGCCAAGGGCTGAGGATGCCGCGACTGCGTTCGCGCCGATAAGTGACCCGGTTCACTCACGTCTGAGAACGAGAAGGCGCCACCGCCGCGCGAGATCAAGGAGGGCTCAAGATCGCCTCCGCGATGGCGGAGAAAATCGGCGGTGGCGTCTCGGAATGCGTACTTGGACCGGGCAACGAGGAGAGTCCCGCATAGCGAAGCCACACGAGCGAGTTCCGATGGATGGGGTATCAGCGAGGCGAGCGTGGAACGGCCGGAGAGCGCTGCGAGGATGCAGGGTGTGGATGTCGAAGCACTGGCAGTGGCCAAAATACAAGGCATGGTCGGGCGCTGCCCGCATCTGAAGCCGTTCATTGCGTCGAACGACAAGACGCCGTTCACAGATGGTCATATCGACGTCTATAACGGGGCGGGCCAGAAGAAGACGGATTGGATTGGCCGAGTTACCGTGCAGGTCAAAGGTCGCACCCGCTCCGGAAAACAGCCCCTTGACCCGACGTTCAGCATTTCCCGAACGGACTTGCTCGCCTTCCAGCGCGACTCAGGTGTGCTGTACATCTATGTCGCTGTCAGCAAAGAAGGCCGCTGTGCTCCCTACTACGCACTCCTTTCGCCGTTCACCATTGAGCACTATCTCGGCCAAATACCGGTCGATCAGAAGACGATTTCGGTTTCGTTCAAGAAGCTCGGCAACGATCCACGCGAGATCGAGCGGATCGTCGGCGTCGCGCTCAAGACGAAGAATCAGAGCCTGTCATTGGGATTTGAGCCTGCCCTCTTCGAACAGATGAAGAGCCTTACGTTGTACTCGGCAGCTGACCTGAACTTGGATGAACCGATTGTCCTCACACCAGGCGAGGTCGATTACGCGCTCGAGATGACCACCGAGGGCGGGATGTCGGTGCAGCTCGGGGGCGTCCTTCACATCATTCCCCAGCAATACACCGAGCAAACGCTCGACGTAAGAATAGGGGCCGGCGGTGTGACGTTCGAACAGGCCACCGTGCGTCGAATCGACGCATTGACCGTTGAGGTTCGCCTCGGCGAGTGTCTCACCCTCGTTATGAGGGATACCGATCAAAAGCGGATGTGGAACGTGAGTTTCGTGGCTCAAAGCAACTTTGCCGCTCGCCTCAAGGCCGCAGAATTCCTCATTGGCCTTGTCGAAAGTGGAGCGATAGAAATCAACGGCGAGGTCACTCCGCTCGGGCAGCGGGCTCTCGATATGCGCCGGGAAATCGGCCAATTCCGCGGGCACCTCGCGTCCCTTTCGCAGTTGCGCGAATTGTTCGAGCGCCTTGGCGTCGACGGTAGTCTCGTGGACCTCGACGAACTCGAGAGTGAGCAGATCATCAATCTTCAGGCCCTGCATCGCTCCTTCGTGGGAGGAGAGGAGATACACAACGACAACGGAGAAGTCACTCGAAGCGTTCTCAATGTCGGACGCTGGGCTCTCATGATTCTGACAGTTCCTGGAAGCAAGCCGAACACGTGGCGATATGTCGACCCATTCGACCCCGAGGCGCCGCACATGTTTCGCTGGAGCGCCGACGGCGATGACGAGAACAGTGGTTTTCCGGTCACGGCCTACGACACTATCGAAGAGGAATACCTCCCGATCCTCTTGAACCTCCACCTCGATTCAATCCTCGACGCGTATGAGGCAATTGCGGATCAGGAGCCGACGATGGGGCTAGCAAATCAACGCGTACTCGCATTGATTCTGGCTGCGGATGCTTCTGAACTTCGTCGCAATGAATTCCTGAGAGCCGCTGATCTGGTGAACGAATGGGTCATCCGTCACGTTGGGGAGAAGACCGCACATCTAATCAACAAATGGCAGATCCTCTGGCGGAGGAATGAACTGACGCCTGCGGACCGCAAGTCGATTCGAGCCCTGAAAAGCCAGATGTCGAGGCGGCTGGATCCAATGTCGGAGGAAGCTGAGCTTGCTTGCGCGCTGCTCCTCGGCGACGACGATGAAGCCGACTATCTCATCGGTCAGATGGCAGCGACGAAGCTGGGGGCGGTGCAGAGTTGGCCGATCTGGAAGCTCAAACGCGGCGAAGATGCCTAGCGTTAGGCTGCACGAAAGCACTGAGAGCGGGCTAATGGCGGACTGGGATTGGAAACACCACGAGCGCACCCGCTGCGCGGAATCGAGAATGGATCGTTCCCCGGGAATTAGGTCGCGGAGCGCGCGTGGCCCCTTCGCCCTGCGGGCGAAGGGGCCACGGAGTCGAGCAGCTAGTAGGTGATTCGGATTGCGTATGCGCGGGCACCCGGACGGGCTTCCGAGATTGGCTTGCTCGCAGCGAGGGACCAGTTCCACTTTCGATCGATTTGGCTGGGCTCGCGTTGTGTCACGAGGACGGTGCCGTCGCTGCCGAATCCGGTCACGACGGCTGTGTGGTCAAGAATGCCGTCCGGCTTTCCTTCCCAGTCGTACATGATCAGGTCTCCCAGTTGGACGCCGGGGTTCTTCGAGCTCAGGGAAACCTCGGCAATCGTCGCGACTTTCCGCTCGTTCACGAGGTAGTTCTTGAGGTAGTCGGCGTTCGCCCAGCGCTTTGTCGGGCCGTAACGCTGAAGCAGGTAGAGTGGCCGGCTGGCCTGGTCGTTGATGTCCGTGCCACCGGCCTGCCAGTTCGTCGTTACAGACAAGCCGCCGCCAACCAACGCCTGCGAGGCGAAGTACGTGCAGTCGGCGATCAGCGGAACGTCTTCGCCCTTGTGATGCGCGCGTGCCGCGGTCACAGCACCCGCACGGTTGTACTTGCTCGTCGATGGCGCGGGGCCGGGTGGGGCGGCATCGCACCGTGCCACGCCGGGCGTCCAGCCGTTGGCGCCGGTCTCGACGAAGACGTTCGGCACGAACGTGCCGTTAGCGAGTCTCTCCCAGATCGTGCTCGTACCGATGTCGCTCGTGACCGAAGCGCCTGCTGTTTCACAGACAACGCTGACCGATGCGCCGTCCGGGAGCGCGCCACCCACTTTCGCTGCGGACATGGACGGCGCCGACCGCGGATATATGCCGATGTGCGTCCAAGCGATCCTGAAGTTGCTGGCAGCGTGGGCGGGGGCAATCGCACCCAGGGCAATGAGCGCGAAGCTCACGATCACGATCGACGCTGTTCGAGTGGCCAGCGACAACCTTTCAATGGTTTGCATTTCGGTCCTCCTAGATTCAATTCGTTCGCGTGAGCAGCAAGCAGATTTATACGTCGAATCTGCTGTACAGCAGATTAGCCGTGATAATCGGTCGCCACAAGATGTACGACGAGATTGGTGTATGATTCCCGTGGAGGTAGTCGTGCTGGTTTCGTCTGACTTAGGGGCGACTTCGCTCGAGATAGTTGAGCGCATGGCTCAGTTCTTCCGCGGCGGGCCGCCTCGGAACACCTTGGTGCTCGGTACGTTCGGATCGGGCACAACCAGCGTGGTTAGCGATGCAGTTGAGCGAGGTCGCGATCAGGGCGTCGTGGTCGAGTTGTCGAGTAGAGCGATTCTGGCCTCAAATCTCGACGAAATTGCGGACCTCGTTCGCGCTCAGCTTGGGGCTGACGGTCGGGATGTAGGCCCGGCTGCTCGTGTTGTTGTTGTGGTCGAGAACATTGACGCGATGCTTGAGAATCTGCCGGACTCCCACATGCATGATTTCTTCGCCCTCTTCAGGGATCCGAGTCGACTTGGCGTTAGCGCTGTGCTGTTGGTCGGTTCGGCTCGTCCTGCGGTGCGCCTCCAACAGCAGGAAGGCATCGAGTGTCTCAGGCTTGCGCCGCTCCCAGTCGAAGACGCCATCCGGCTAATCGGTCGGATCGCTGCCCGCGACCCTTGGATCGGGGACGCCTTCGATGAGCGTCGACTGGAGATTGAAGGCGCGCTGCGGCAAATCAATCCCATCATTCGGGGAAATGCACGCTTTTGCTCGCTTATGGCCACCCATCTCAGCGAAGGAGATATGTCGCGAATTGTCGGCCGCGCCCGGGCGAGCTGGCGAGCACATATGGATACGTACGTCAGGGAGCGGCTGGGTTCACTGGCGCCAGCTGAGCGGAGGATTGTTGCGCGGCTCGCGGTGTCTGGTCGACCTCAGACTGTCACGCAAATTGCGGAGCGGATCGGCACCAGCAATCAGTCCGCCGCCACAGCCCTCGGCCGGCTCTCCAGCGCTGGGTGGGTCTCGGTTATTGCCCCTGTCGAAGGCGCAGACCGGCGCAGGAGTTGGTATGACCTCGTTGATCCTTGTGTGCGACTTTTCTTCCAGGATGACGACGCCCTCGACTTCACAGAAGTCATCGCCGAGGGATCGAGACTCAGGCAGGGAACTAACGAGAGTCAGCCTCTGGGGTTGCTTCGGCGAGATGTGGACGCTCACGAAAACAGTGCTCGCATTAGAAGCGTGTTCGGCGATTGGGTGAGTGGCCGTGATCTCTATCGCCAACTGGTAGTCGAGCGAGCTCTGGAAGTTGGCCTCGATGACGAGCGAACGTCGCGGGCGCTTCGCGAGCATATCCGTCTCTCGGCTGAGCTCGGCGACCGTGAGGCAGCAGCAATCGCGTTCGACGCAGCTATCCGCGCTTCTGACCGAATGCTCGGCAGCGACTCAGCGGAAGGCGTCGCGCTGCGACTGGACGCAGCCTGGAACTTGCTTGAGCTTGATCGACCGGGTGAAGCCATACGAGTGTTTGAGGAAGCACTTGCGGCTCTTGGCGATAGCGATGAGAACGATCGCAATACAGCGCGTCTGGACGCTCTTCAAAACCGAGCCCGTGCGCTTGGCCAACTCGGGGATGTGGATGCCGCCGTCCATGCTTTCGAAGATGTGCTTGAGCAGCGACGGCGTCTGCTGCCAAACGACCACGAGTCGATCCGAGGCTGTCTCAACGGATTGGCCTGGTGGACGGGAGTCGGCGGGAAAGCGCACGAGGCTGTGCGGATTTACGAGGAGCTTGCGACCACACCGGAGGCAACTGCCCTCGAGCGTTTGAGATATCGCGAGTCCGAGGCGTACTGGATTGCGCAGGATCCGAGCGCTGGGCCCGGCATAGCGTCCGCTCGGCTGTTGAATCTGGCATCGGAATTTGGCGAGGCAGATGGCCGAGATGCGCAGCGCAGCGACGCGCGTCGCCGAATCCTTCGAGAAGCATTGAAATGGCACCTCGTTGCGAGTCCCTCGGGGTTCGAGGACGCGCCGGTGCGTGACGTGGATCCGAAGGACCTCGCCGAAGTGGTTCTCAGTCACGTCCGCGAACATAGGGACGACCCCGCCGCGCTGGCACGCCTTCCATCTGCCACCACCGAGTTGCAGTTACTCGGAATTGTCCTTCGAGCTGCCTTTTCGCCTTCTTCGCATGATGTGTACTGGCGTGCGACGGCGATCAGTTCGCTTGCGTCGCGTTTTCGCGGCGAGCTTGCCGGTCTGTTCGGAGATCTGGAGGCGGCGCTCGTTGGCGATGCCGCCGCAGAATCAGGGCTGCCGGTCGAGTGGCGGCGAATCGTTTCCGAGATCCAGTCTGGACCGAGCTGAAGGTCGTCCACCTCCGTCGCAGTGCTCGTCAGCTCTTTTCATCAAACCGCTCGTGGACATCCAAACCAGGAACGCCGCTTTCCTGAACATGGTCGCGGTGTTGGAGATGGACGCCACGTACGAGGCGCAGGCAGCGTGCCTCCGTCGGCCTTTGACGAATCTGGGCCGGCTACCGCACCTGGATGTGCTCGAAGAGATCGCTGTGACGCAGCAGAAAATCGAGACACCGATGACGAGTCCGAATGGACGAAACTGCTCGATCAACTGACGCCCGTCGGATTGCCTGACACACTCCTCAAGATCCTTATTGCTGCATTGTTCAAAGCCCTCATCGATGCGGGGAGGCGAGTGTACGACCGTTCCAAGTCGAGCTTCAAGACGCAAGATCCAACCTCGGATCAGGCGGAGAGCACCGAGATCCACACGATGACAAGTGACGCGTTCGACAGGGTGCTCTCAGAAGGTTCAGGTCTTGATGTGACGCTGCCTGATGAGCCGCGCAACAACGATCTTCTGAGCATCCCGGTCATGCACGATTTACACCCTGAGACTGTCGCCCAGGTCCGCGCGGCAGCGGAAGACGGTCTGTGGGACGTCCTCCACCGGCAGGAAGGCCTACAGGACCCGAGCCTAATGACGCGTCCCATAGTTGAGGGATTCGATCAGCTCGTGTACCGAACCGTCGAACAAAGAAGCGACGGACTCGGTGCGGCGCGCCAAGTGAATGGCTGGCAAAGAGGGCGACTACCGCCTGGTCGGCTGCCCCTTCAGGTAGAGCTGCCGTCCGGTCATGACGAAGAAGAGGATGCCGAGGAGCCCGGGGATGACCGCTACGCCGTAACCCCAGTTCAGGAGGATCCACAGAATGATCATTGCTGACGGGATCCCGTACAGGGCGAGGTAGCCCGGACGGTAAACATGCCACGCGCCGCGCTTGTCGGTCGGTTCGGGGACCGTTGAGCGGGCTGCGTAGGCGGCGGCTCCTTGCCGGTATGCCAGCGCAGTGGTCGGGTCGAAGTCGTCGACAGGTTGGGGCGTCTTCGGGGCGGCAGCGGCCGTCTCTGCACCTTGGATGTACGCCGGCGCGGTGGTCGGGTCGAATTCTTCGACCAACTTCGGTTTCCTGCGAGGTCCTGCCGAGCCCTCAATGTAGGCCGGCGCGGTGGTGGGATCGAATTCGTCAGAAGCCATTGACTCTTCCTCGTGTTTGTCTTTTCTATACATAGGGGCTTGGCTGGAGATTAGACACCGAACCGATTCTGTCCTGAAACACTGGGCTGCACTCCACAGAATGCCTTACTGGCTGCTTCGGGCTTCAGGTACAGCCGGGCGCTAGACCGAGGGCGCCTGTCCTCGGGGCTTCCATCCGAGCAACGGGGCGTCAGCCGGCACGTACAGCGGATGCTGCGGGTGCCCGAACTTGGTGACCCCGAGCGCGTGGAGCGGGGGAAGGAGCGCGACCACTTGGGCCACACGGTCTTGGTCGGCATTCGTGCCCCAGCCGGCCACGACCGTCCCGGTGATCTCAGTGAGAATACGATCGTTGTCCGGCCCGACAGGATCGCCAGTCGCCTTCATCACCTTCGGATCCTTGGTCCGGAACGCGTATAGGTTCGCGACCATGCCGACGAACCCCTCACGCTTCGCGCTCGCAGAGGGGTTGTTTTGAGCCAATCCAACGCGACCGCAAGCGATCGGTCCCGAGGAAGCACCGCCGCTAGATCCTCGAACTCGCGGATCAGATTGGCTCGTCCACATCCCCGACATCAACGTTGAGCGCTTCGGAAAGATCCAGCCACTTGCCCAGCATGAACAGCCACTCGCGTCGAAATGCTTCACCGGCGCGCGTCACGCCGTCGTTCCTCAGCATTGACCAGAGCGCCTCAGCGTCGAGATTGCCGAGCTCGGGCCCGGTGGGATCGCGTCCTAGATCGATGAAGCCCCGCGCTGTCTGGTGTATTACCGACTGGGGCATGTGTCGTTCCTCGTCGGGCTCGAGAAAATCGATTCCGCGTGATGCGCTATTCAGGGCGACGTCCGCCTCGTCTGCGAAGAAGTCGAACTCGTCAGCTGCGTTCAAGTATTCGATTAGCGCGTCCAACTGGCTGGAATGAAGGACATCGTTCCACGCTTGGAGCGGCTTGTCCTCGATCCTCTCCCGGATCTTGCCGACCCCGTACCCCACCAGTCGCAGTGAAGAGGGGTTGTATACATAGCCTTGGCGGACCGCGCGCGCCAGTTGCTCTCGAATGACATTCCAGTCACTCTCGACCGCGGCGATAGCTTGACGGCGGCCCGAAGCGACCTCGACTCGCCAGAGGACGAACCCAACTGCGAGGCCCGTGAAGCCACCAACGATAAGGTCCGGGAGGAAGGTGGACCAATCGAATCGCCAGACTGCCTGCGCGCCGAGAATGATTGCGATTCCGCTCAGAAGGCCAGCCGCCAGGCGCAGGCGATTTTGGCGGTAAAACGGAATCATGATCCGGAACATATGGCCTAACAGGCGCTCGGCTACTGCCGACATGCCGAGTAAGTAGCCTCGATCGGAGAGGACGCCCTGTCTTTCTTAGTGGCGGAGGTTCCGGAACTGTCCCACCGAGAATGTCCTGCACGTCGCGTCTAGGTCGTCGAAGCGCGCTCCGACTCGGCGCGGACGGAGCTCGACCCTAGGTAACTTGAGAAATTGCACGATATGCGAAGCCAGACCCGTGCGATCTGCGCGGCGGACTTGCACGTTGACACTGGCGGAATTAATCGAGCCTAGGCCTCCCCAATCGAGATGCGGGCGGAGAACCTAAGCTGACCCATCCGGTTAGGCCGGTTCTCGCCGGACACGTCCGCACGGGATCAAGTAGTTTGAACAGCACTGCCGGACAAAGTGCTCTGTCGCGCAGATGGCTCATGGATCAAGTAGCGCGCGGCCAGATCAAGTACCGAGATGGGTCACACGTGGTGTGAGCCGTCACGATAGTTGATCCGGCGATACATCCAAGTTGATCCCGTTCAAACTCCTTGATCTTTGAGAGGTAGTTGATCCATGGAAATGCTGGGATGTACGCCGGATCGCTGTGAGGAGCCCTGAGATGGGCAGAACTCCGCGCGAGCGTCCGCGGGAGCTCACGAGTTCGTGGCCCGACGTCCCTTGCGACGATCCGGCCGGGGAGTGAATGTAGGAACGATCCGGCGGGTGATCGCGGGGATTCCTGGCCGGATCTCCGGACGATCGCTCGAGTGGAGATCAGTTTGAAGAGACGGCTGTAGATCGACGCCCTGACCCCCTCACCAGCCGTCGATGTGCAGGACGTCGTCCAGCGGCGCACGATGGGCGGGTCGGAAGTCCGTTCCAACGGTGTACGCGACGGGCAGCAGCACGCCTTGGCGCACGGTCGGCGGGATGCCGAGGAGCTCAGCGATCTCGCGCTCGTACGCGAGATGCAGGGTCGTCCAGGCGCTGCCGAGGCCCCGTGCCCGCAGCGCGAGCTGCAGACTCCAGGCGGCAGGGAGAAGCGACCCCCACAGGCCGGCCTGACTTCCGGGCTCGAACACCTCGGCGCCCGTGAAGATCGCGCCGATCACCAGGACCGGGACCTCGCCCATGTGCTCGGCGAGGTAATCGGCGCTCGATGAAACCCGCTGTTGCACTGCCTGGCGCGTCGGGTCGGCGTGGGTCCGGGCACCCGACGCGCGATACCGCGCGAACGATCGCGCGTACAGGCCGGCGATAGCCTGGCGCTTCTCCGGGTCGGTGACGACGATCCAGTGCCAGGTCTGGGCGTTGCCCCCGGTCGGCGCCTGAAGCGCGACCTCGAGCGCTTCTCGGACGACGTCGATTGGGACGGGTCGTTCGAGGTCGAGCCGTCGCCGCACTGAGCGGGTCGTCGTCAGCAGTTCGTCGGGGCTCAATGGGAGTACGCCGCTCATAGCCCGACACTATCGGGCGTTCGGAATCCCTCGGCGCTCCTTGGCCTCCCAGGGAGGTAGGCCGGTGTCGCAGGGAGCGAGTTCCCTTGTGGCGGCCCAGTTGTTCACGGTAACATCGGAGCGAAGTCGCGGTTTATCGATCTACCGTGCAACGCGAGGGTTGGCGCCCGCGCTTCGGCTTGATCAAGGAGGATCAGTGTCGTCTACGACGTGCCCGTCGATATCGGTTTGTCATCCATCTCACGCCCGTCATCCATTCGCGACCGGCCGACCGGCGCTTGATGCCGGCACTGTGAGCGATGCCCGTCCATCCGAGGGCGGCACTTCGGTGGCCTCCAAGTAGAGCAGGCTCCCGAGCGGTTGCGGCGAATTCGACCCCGCCGTGCCCGTCCGGGGATCCGTCGCGCCCAGAAGCCCGAGTGGGGTCCGCAAGAGGACCTCCGCAGCGTGACGGTCAGCAGGATAGCTGGGGTCGATCTCGTCAAGAGAGGGAGTAGTTCAATGTTCGAACGATCCACAAGAAGAGCAGGTTGGCGACACCGATTGCTCGGAATCGTGGCCGCGGCTGCAGTCACCGTCGGGTCTCTCCTGGCGATCTCTCCACCGGCACCCGCCGAGGCGCTCGACAACGGCCTGGCGGACACGCCCCCGATGGGGTGGAACAGCTGGAACCAGTTCTACTGCAACGGGGGAAACGGTCTCACGGCCGCCGCGCTCATGAACGTGGCGGACGAGATCGTCGAGAAGGGATTGCAAGAGGTCGGATACGAGTACGTCGTGCTCGATGACTGTTTCCAGAACGGACGCGATGCGAACGGCGTCCTGAAGGTCGACCCGACCCGCTTCCCGAACGGTATCAAGCCGGTCGCTGACTACGTTCATTCGAAGGGGCTGAAGTTCGGCATCTACAGTGTCCCCGGGACGAAGACCTGTGCGAACCTTTACAACGGATACACGCCGAACATCGGGTCGTATGGACACGAGCAGATCGACGCCGAGACCTTCGCGGCCTGGGGGGTCGACTACCTGAAGTACGACTGGTGCTACCCCGACGGAAGTCTCAACCTGACCAAGCAGCAGGCCTTCTCCAAGATGCGCGATGAGCTCGCCAAGGTGGACCGGGACATCGTCTACGCGATCTCCGAATACGGCGACAGCGCTCCGTGGACGTGGGCCGAACCCATCGCCAACCTCTGGCGAACCACCGGCGACATCGCGCCCAACTGGGGATCCATCACGAGCATCATCGACCGGCAGGCGGAACTCCATCCGTACTCGGGTCCGGGACACTGGAACGACCCCGACATGCTCCAGTTCAGCAACGGGTCGCTCACCTACGCCCAGAACAAGAGCCACCTGGCGATGTGGTCGATGCTCGCCGCACCGCTCTTCCTCGGGACGGACATCGGTGCGCTCAGCGACGCCGAGGTTGCTCTGCTCACCAACAAGGAGTTGGTCGACATCGACCAGGACCCTCTGGGCGAGCAGGCACGCCGGATCAGCAACGGCGACGGTCTTCAAGTGTGGACCCGCGAACTCGCTGACGGCGACCTCGCGGTAGCCCTCCTGAATACGACCGGTTCGAGCGCCACGGTCTCGACCTCTCTCGGCGCATTGGGGGCGCAGGACGACGTCTACGTCGTGCGCGACGTGTGGTCGCACTCCGACCTGTACAACACCGCTGCGGCGATCTCGGCGACGTTGCCCGCATACGAAACCGCCGTGTACCGGCTCTCCGCGGGCATGGACGAACATCTCCCCGGTGTCGTTGGCGCGTCGGGTTCAGGGCGAGTCGAACAATCCGGGAGTACGACAGTTCCCGTCACGGTGCACAACCTCCTCGAGGTGCCCCTCGTCGGCTCGCGACTGGAGATCGGTACCGCTGGCGGAGTCACCGCCGCATCACCGGTCAGCGTTCCGGAGATTGCCGCCGGTGGCTCGGCGACCGTGACGGTCGATATCGAGGCGGGCGCGACCGCGACCATCGGAGATGTGTCCTTGCCGGCGCAGATCGTGTGGGAAGGCGGTTCGGAACCGGCATCGGTGGTCGTCAAGGTCACGCCGAGTGCTCCAACCGGCGAAACCTATCTCAGCGACCTCCCGTGGCTCGCGACGACGAACGGATGGACCGGGACCCCGCGCCGCGACCTCAGTCAGGACGACCACCCGCTCACGGTCGACGGAACGGTCTATCCGAAGGGAATCGGATCGAACGCGGTCTCGACCGTCGACGTCTGGTTGGGCGGGAACTGCACCGTCCTGTCTGGCGCGCTCGGGGTGGACGATGAGACCAACAACGGCAATACGACCCTCAAGCCGTCCATCAGCGGTTCGGTGACCGGGGACGGGTCGACGCTCTGGAGCAACTCCAGCGTCATCCGTTACAAGCAGAAGGAAGCGTTCACCATCGACGTCACCGGCGTGGACCGCCTTCGGCTCACCGCGGATATCGGCGGCGACACGAATGCCTACGACCACGCGGATTGGCTCACGATGAGCTTGTCGTGCGCGGACATCGAGGACCCTGAGCTGAGTTCGGCGGTCTCGGTCGAGACTCGCTGCGTTGCCGGGAAGGGCGTACTCGCGGTGCGCATCGACAACGAGAACGACGTGCCCGTGGACATCGGAATCGACACCGACTACGGAACCAAGTCCTTTGCCGACATCGCATCGGGGAAGTCGGGGTTCCAGGTGTTCTCGACGCGGCAAGCCACGGTCTCGGGCGGCAACGTCTCAATCGTGCTCAGCGCTGAGATGAACGGTCGCACGGTCACGACCGAAAAGGAGGTCCCATACTCCGGAAAGTCCTGCTGACGTCAGCGGCTGCGGTCGGGTCCCACCGGGCCCGACCGCAGGGCCCGGCGAACGACGGGTGATCGGTTCGGCCGAGCGCCGTCAGTTCGCCTTCGTGCCCTGCCGGGGCCCGATCGTGGATTCACGTTCGATGAGCGTTGCGGGGTGCACGATGACGCGGCGTTCGAGATCACCGCGCGGATGCGTCATCCGGCTCATGAGCAGATCGACGATGGCGTCGGCGCGTGCCTCGTTCGCGGGCTCGATCGTCGTGAGCCTCGGCACGCTGTAACGGCCGGCCCGCATGTTGTCGAAGCCGACCACCTGCACGTCGTCGGGCACTCGAACCCCGGCATCCGCGAGCGCCCGGAGTGCACCGATGGCGACTGAATCGGTCATGGCGAACACCCCGTCGAAAGCGCGACCCTGTTCGAGAAGGCGGCTGATGGCTTCGTAGCCGGCCTCCATTCCGAAGGTCGAGGGGACGATCAGGGCTCTGTCGACGTCAATGCCGACCGTCGCGTGCGCGTCGAGGTAGCCACGGGTTCGGAGCGCCGGCATGGACTCTTCGTCGGAGCCGATTCCGCCGAGCGCGACGATCCGGAGCGCACCGCGCTGAAGCAGGAACTCCGTCGCGCGACGTCCGCCCGCGATGTTGTCCATCACGACGTGGTCGAATTGACTGGAGAGCGCGCGTTCACCGAGGAGCACGACGGGCGTCTCGGTGTCGATCTGCACGAGGTGGTCCGTGTCGCCGGCCGCCAGAGCGAGGACGAAGCCGTCGTACGAATCCAGGCGTGACGACGCGAGAGACTGCATCTCGGCTCCGACCGCGCCACCGGTGGTCTCGATGACGAGCCGCAATCCACGCTCCAAGAACCGGTCGCTGAGCGCTTCGGCGAGGGCTCCGTAGTACTCGGAGTCGAGGGTGGGAATGCCGAGCCCGACGGTGCCGGTGCGCCCTCGGCGAAGGGAGCGTGCCGATTGGTTCACGCGATAGCCAAGGGCGGTGATGGACTCGATGACGCGGAGCCGAGTGTCTTCGCTCACCCGACCGGACCGACCGTTCACGACATTGGAGACGGTCTGGGGTGAGACCGCTGCGCGCCGAGCGACATCCTGCATCGTGACATTCGATCGGTGCGTGCCCGCCATTCCCTCATCATTTCACCTGCGAGGGTGCATGACAGCATGAGAGCATGCGGCGGATCGGAGACCGAAAGCCGGGCGCGTTCGGGGCGGGCCCGAGGTCCGACTCGACTCGCTGCGATTGGGCCTTGTACGCGTCCGACTGTTCCCGGTAACATTCACAGCGGGTTCAAGGTTTATCGATCTACTGATCGCGAACGACCCACCTCTCTCGAGCGCCACGCGATCGGATGCCGACGCGTCGCCCTGTGTATTGATCAAGGAGGATCAATGTCCGTCGGACGACCATCGCCTACGCACATGTCTCACAGAAAGGGCATGCTGAGATTCGTCTCACTCGCCGCAACCGGCCTCCTGGCCAGTGTCGGCCTCTTCGCGACGACCGCCGTCGCGCAGGCCGCGGAGGAATGGAACCCCGACTCGTCGTACACGACGACCGATAAGGGCGACGGGACGTATACCGTCCCCCTGCTCAACGCCGACGTCCCCGATGTGAGCGTCGAACGCGTACCCGCGTCGGAGAACGACGAGGGGCGCGACCTCTACTACATGATCAGCACCACGATGCAGCTCAGCCCTGGGGCGCCCATCATGAAGTCGTACGATCTCGTCAACTGGGAGATCGTCAACTACGCGTTCGACCGCCTCGACATCGGCGATGCGTTCTCACTGCGCAATGGATCCAACTCCTATGGGCAAGGACAATGGGCGTCCTCGCTGCGCTACCACGACGGCACGTTCTACGTCCTGATCAATTCACTGAACCTGGGCGGCGCGTACATCTACCGCACCGATGACATCGAGGACGGGACATGGACGCGGACGGCGCTCGGCCGCAGCCTCCACGACCCCTCGCTGTTCTTCGACGACGCGAACGGCGGCGTCCCGTACATCATCTACGGCGGCGTCAGCGCAGTGCGGCTGAACTCGACGCTGACGGCGATCGAGCAGGACTTCCCGAACTTCATCCAGCGCAGTGACTTCGCGAGCCAGCCGTACGTCGGCAGCAGCGGACTCTTCGAGGGCGCCCAGGCGTTCTACATCGACGGCTACTACTACGTCGTGATGATCACCTGGCCGAGTAGCGGCCGACAGGTCGCCATGTTCCGCTCGACCGAGCTGCTCGGTCGGCTCGCGAACGCTCCTGCCCCATACGAGTCTCGAGGCGCGCTGAATTCGAACGGGTTCGCGCAGGGAAGCCTCGTACCGATCGCGAACGATGAGGGCGAGGACGACTGGTACGGGTTCTTCTTCCGCGACAACTTCCCGATCGGACGTACTCCGGCCCTGATCCCGGCGACGTGGAGCGACGGATGGCCCACGTTCGGAAACAACGGCGTGGTTCCGGTCAACGGTGCCTTCGAGAAGCCGATCAGCCTCACCCCTGAGCAGGAGCGTTTCGAGCGGCTCAAGAGCATCGTCGGGTCCGACGACTTCGACAACGACGCGCCGCACCGGTCCTACCAGGACGAGCAGTGGACGATCCCGACCCCGCCCGACCTGGACGAGTCGCTGATCGGCGTCGAGCTTCTCGACAATCCCGGTCTCGAGTCCGGAAGCACCGCGGGGTGGAGCGTCAATGACACCGCGACGCTCGCGACCAGCACGGACGCCCACACCGGAACCTCGGCTGTCGCGGTCAGCGGACGAGTGACCACCGGTTCGGGTCCCGCGCAGAATGTGACCGGCAAGGTGCAGCACGGGGTCACGTACGACGTCTCGGCATGGGTGAAGTACGACAACCCCGCAAGCCCGGCGACCAAGCAGTTCTACCTCACCGCGCGCTACGGCGGCAGCAGCACCACCTACACGAACCTCTCGCCCGCGACCAACCTCACCCGGGGAACCTGGGGGAAGGTGTCGGGGTCGTTCACGATTCCGGCCTCGCAGGCGCTCTCGGACGTGCGCATCTTCATCGAGACACCCTGGACGAGTACGCCCTCCACGGCCCCCGACACGCATCTCATGGACTTCACGGTCGACGATGCGTCACTCGTCGGGCGCCCGGTCACCACCGAAGTCGCGCAGGCGGAGGAAGTCGCTCCGAACGGGTCGAACCTCGACCTGGTCTGGGAGTGGAACCACGCGCCCGACAACCGGTACTGGTCGCTCACCGACCGGGACGGGTGGTTGAGGATGGCGACCGGCAAGGTCGTGACCGGCGCGTATGCGCACCGCAACTCGGGCGGGGAGCTCACGTGGCTCGAGGAGGCGCGCAACACCCTGTCGCAGCGCACCTTCGGGCCGCGCGAATCGGTGGAGACGAAGCTCGACATCTCGGGAATGAAGGACGGCGATGTCGCCGGCCTCGCCGCCTACAACCGCGACTTCTCGTACGTCGCCGTGAAACGCGTCGCCGGGGTGAATACGGTGGGCGTCGTCCATCGCGGCCAGCCGTTCGCATCCTCGATCGACCAGGCGGCGATCGAGAGCTTCCTCCCGGGCCGTTCTGCGACGCTCGGTGCGGCATCGGAGGTCCACCTCAAGGCCGATCTCGATTTCGCCAGGACGTCGGGTCAACTTTTCACGACCTTCTACTTCAGCCTCGACGGCCTGACATGGACGCAGCTCGGAGATGCGGTCGGGCCGCTGCGGCTCGACGGAGGACTCACGCACTTCATGGGGCATCGCGTCGGATTGTTCAACTACGCCACCCAGCAGGCCGGTGGCCACGTCGACTTCGACCGCTTCCTCCTGAGCGATGCATTGACGTCGCAGAACCAGCCGCTCGACGAGAGTGACCTGGATGCGGCCATCGCCCACGCGGGCACGCTCGACCAGGGCGACTACCCGGCCGAGGCGTGGACGTCGATGCGTGATGCGCTCGCCGAAGCGCAATCCGCGAAGGCTGCAGAGCTGGGGACCCAGAACCAGATCGACGCGCCCGAGCGGGCACTCAGTTACCAGCTCGCCCGACTGGGCGTGCTGGAGCCGGCGACCCCATCACTGGATGTCGACGTGACGGCCGGAACCCGCTGCGTGGCGGGCAAGGCGCTGGTCACGATCCAGGCGACGAACAATGAAGCGGTGCCGGTCGCGATCGAGTTCGAATCGGCGTTCGGATCCAAGACGTTCGCTTCGGTGCTCCCCGGCAAGAACGCGGTGCATGCCTTCACGACCCGGCAGGCGAGCATCCCCGCCGGTGCCGTATCCGCCGAGGTCTCGGCTGCGCCTGACGGCGAGCCGGTGACGGTGGAGGCGGATGCCGCCTACGCGGCGCACGCCTGCAATTGACCTGGGCGGGTGGGCCCCGAGTGACCGGGACCCACCCGCTCGGAACCCGGTCTCGAGAACGGCTCGCGACCGGTGCTCCATCCGCTCCACGACACATCAATCAAGGAGGATTCGTGGAACTGCAACAACAACGGCGGCGACGCGTGCCGAGACGGACCCTGGCAGGTCTGGCTCTGGCGGCGCTGATGACCGCATCATTCGCTGCGACGACATCGTACGCCGCCGAGGAGGAGTTGATCCTCAATGGCGGCTTCGAGAATGGGACGACCAGCTGGTTCGTCAACAACGGCAACGGCACGGACGGGGGGACGCTCGCCACGACGACCGATGCGTATTCGGGTGCGAATGCGGCCAGCGTGACCGGTCGCACGACAACCGGGTCGGGTCCGATGCAGGACCTGACCGGCAAGGTCAGCGCGGGGCAGACCTACGCCCTCAAGGCACGGATCAAGTACGAGAATGCCAACGGGCCCGCGACGAAGCAGTTCTTCGCAACCATGCACTACGGCGGATCGACGTACACGAACCTCGTCAACGTGACGGCGACGAAGGGACAGTGGGCGTACTTCAACGGCACGTTCACCATCCCGGCGGGGCAGAGCGTCTCGACCGCGCGCCTCTTCTTCGAGACGCCGTGGACCCAGACGCCGTCGACGGCACCCGACACGCACCTCATGGACTTCAAGCTCGACGACGTCTCGGTGATCGGTGCACCGCCGCCCGCGGCGCCGTCGAAGACCATCGAGGTCGTCGGCAAGCTCCCCGGTGAGCACAACCCGCTCCTCGGGCACAAGTTCGGGGCCGACGGCTTCGGATTCGTGGACAACGGCCGTGTGTACATGTACATGACGAACGACACCCAGGGCTACGCGCCCGACCCCGTGACCGGAATCTCGGCGGGGATCAACTACGGCTCCATCAACCAGGTGACGTTGATCTCCTCGACGGACCTCGTGAACTGGACCGACCACGGCGAGATCCAGGTCGCCGGTCCGAACGGAGTCGCGCCGTTCACCGGCAACTCGTGGGCTCCCGGCATGGCCAAGAAGGTCGTCAACGGCGTGGAGAAGTACTTCCTGTACTACGCCAACGGCGGTGGCTCGAGCAACGTGATCACGGGCGACAGCCCGATCGGACCCTGGACCAGCGAGCGCACGAGCACGCTGATCAACGGCAGCACGCCCGGGGCGCAGGGGGTCTCCTGGCTCTTCGACCCCGCTCCGTTCGTCGACGACGACGGCGAGGAGTACCTCTTCTTCGGTGGTGGGCCGGCTTCGACGAGCATGCCGGCGGCTGAACGCTTCAACAACCCGAAGAACATCCGCGTCATCGAGCTCGGCGACGACATGGTCTCCACGGAGGGTACGGCCGCCGTCGTCGACGCGCCGGTCGCGTTCGAGGCATCGCAGGTGTTCAAGCGAGGCGACAAGTACTACCTGTCGTACTCGTCGCACTTCGGCGGCTCCGACTTCGGCGGCAACCAGACGCCGCTGGCCGGCTACCCCGGTGGCGGCCAGATCGGCTACATGATGTCGGAGGACCCGATGTCCTGGCCGAAGGAGGCCTACGCCGGCGTGATGTTCCCGAACCAGTCGCAGTTCTTCGGAGCGGGAACCGGCGGCAACAACCACCAGTCGGTGTTCGAGTACGAGGGCAAGTACTACTTCACGTACCACGCGCCGACGCTGAACAAGCGAATCAACGGCAACACCACCCAGGGCTATCGCAGCGCTCACATCGAGGAGTTGACCTTCAAGGAGGACGGCACCGTCAACCAGGTCGTCGGAACCTACGCCGGTGTCGACCAGGTGCGGGACTTCGATCCGTTCCGCGTCTTCGAGGCCGAGACGCTCGGCTGGACGAAGGGCATCGCCACGGCGAAGGTCGCCGGGGGCTCCGCGGAGTTCGGTGCAACCGCTCCGAACCTCGTGGTGAAGGACGTCGACAACGGCGACTGGACCGGCCTGTCGTCGGTCGCCTTCGGTGAGAACGGTGCTGCCACGGTGACGGCGAAGGTCAAGCCCCTCCAGACCGGCGGCAAGATCCAGGTCCGCCTGGGTGCACCCGACGGTCCTGTCGCGGGCACCATCGAGGTCGACGGCGCGGCCGGCGCATGGACCGAGGTGACCGCCGAGCTCGAAGGAGCGACGGGAAGCCAGGACGTGTACTTCTCGTACACCGGGCCGAGCGGCGACCTCTTCGAGGTCGACACGATCGAGTTCGCGGAGGCGGACGCCGCGCCATCGCTGGATGTCGCCGTCATCGCGGGCACGAGGTGCGTCGCGGGCAAGGCGGTGGTCACCGCTCAGGCGACCAACAACGACGACGTGGCGATCTCGGTTTCGTTCGACTCGTCGTTCGGTGCGAAGTCGTTCGCCTCGGTCGCGCCCGGCAAGAACGCGGTGCACGCCTTCACCACGCGGCTGACGAACGTGCCTGCCGCATCCGTGACAGCCCACGTGTCCGCATCCGTTGACGGTGCGCCGGTGTCGGTCGAAGTCGAAGCACCGTACGACGCGAAGTCCTGCGGCTAGCTGACGACGGTGGCCCGTCGGGGGTTCCCGCCGGGCCACCGTGACCCGATTGTGTGCCGACATGATGTCGGCCTTGATTCGAAGGAGCTTTGAGATGGAGAAGCGAAGGATGTTTGCACGCTGTTCGGCCGTGGCCGTCGGTGCAGCACTGTTGGTGGGGATCGCGGGTACCGCGATCGCCGATGAGTACGGTGACTCGGATGTCGACGTGAACGTCGCGATCAGCGAGCTGGACGAGCCGGGCGTGCTCGCGATGAGCGTGGCGGGGTCCTCGACGTCGTTGACGGAAGACGGGTCGACGGACACGGTTCGTCAGTTCACCGGGTCGCTGCCGACGGTCACGGTGACCGATACGCGCACGGCGGAGGAGATCCCGGATGGGGCCTTCTGGTACGTGCTGGGTTCGGCGTCGGACTTCACCGGCGATGCCGGGCAGGCTGCGATCGACGCCGGGCACCTGGGCTGGGCGCCATCGCTGATCGACGGTGGTGAGTCCGGTCTGGTCGCCGCAGGCGACCAGGTCGACACGGTGCTGGATTCCGGTCCGAACGCGGTCGGCGTGGTGGACCAGGAGCTGCTCGCCATGGCCTTCGATTCCGAGGCCGTCGCACCCGAAGGGTCGTGGACCGCAACCGCGGACCTGTTCCTCCGCACTCCTGCCACTGTTGCCCCCGGCAACTACTCAGGAACGATCACTCTCTCGCTCTTCGAATAGCGAGGGCATGCCCGGGGTCTGCGGCGCAGCCGCGACCCCGGGCATTCGTCTCGACGCAGAGGCGGACGGGTTGGCAGAAGGAGTGAACGATTGGACAGGAGCGCGAGCTTGAGAACCGATCCCGAGCGTGGCAGGCGCACGGCAGCGGGGTGGGGAAGGACGATGATCGCGACCCTCGCCGCCTTGGTGATGCAGCTGGCCGGTGCCGGCGCCGGAGCGGCCTTCGCCGCCGACGACCCGACCATCACGTGGGCGGCGAGCCCGGCGAACGAGGCCGGGCCCGACGGCCGTACGTGGGTCGAACTGGAACTGGACCCGGGCGAATCGACCATCGATCATCTGGCTGTGCGCAATCTCGGCGCCGAGGAGATCACCTTCACGCTGACCGCTGCGGATGGCTATCTCACGTCGACCGGTCGATTCAACATGCTGCCATCCGACCAGGACTCGACCGACGCGGGCACCTGGATCGACGTCGCCGAGACGGTCACCGTGCCACCCGCCGGCACGGAGATCGTGCCGTTCACCGTGAAGGTGCCGGCGAACGCAACGCCAGGGGACCATGCGGCCGGCATCGCCGCCTCGGTCTACTCCGTCAACGCATCGGAGACGGGGACTCGCCTCGGCGTGGAGAGCCGGATCGGATTCCGGGTGATGACCCGTGTGTCCGGAGAACTGCGGCCGGCCCTGAACGTGGCCGCGATCAGCGCGGGGTACGACCTCTCGTGGAACCCATTCGCGCCTGGTGCCATAGACGTGACGACGGAGCTCGAGAACTCCGGCAACGTTCGACTCGAAGTGCCCGTTTCCACGGCGGAGAGCGGGACGCAGTCCGGATCGGAGGAGTCCGGAGCGCCTGACCCCGTCCAACTCCTTCCTGGAGATCGGCGATCGACGATCGTCCACGTCTCGGAGGTCTGGCCGCTGGGATTCGCCATCGTGCCGGTCGAATTCCGGCCCATGGTCGTCGAGCCCGACGGGGGAGTCGAGCCCATGGCGCCCATCTCGCAGGACATCTTCGTGTGGACCATGCCCTGGCCGCATCTGCTCATCCTGCTTGCAGGGGCGCTCATCGTCTGCGCCCTCCTCTTGGGCCGACGACGACAGGCGCGCGAGGTCGAGCGACTCGTCCGGGACGCTCAGGAACGGGGGCGCCGCGAGGCGCTGGCGAACGGCGCACCCGTCGAGACCGGCGTACCTGCCGAGACCGGCGCCTGAATTCGATCGAGAACAGCGCTGGTTCGATGACGGCGTCGATGAGGACTCAGTCGGCGGCGGGCTCCCGCGGCGGGTTGAACATGAACTCGATGCGGATGCCGTTGTCGTCCTCGACGAAGGACGCGTAGTAGCGATCGCTGAATCGCGTGAAGACCTTCGGTCCGCTGACCGCCGTCCAGCCCGCATCGATCGCGATCGCGTGCAGGCGGTCGACGTCGTCGCGCGAGTCGACGGGGAACGCGAGGTGCTGCCAGCCGACGCGCCCGTGCCGGTGCGGCCCGCTGCCCGGTTCGCGGGTGGGGAGGAGGATCAGCTCGTCCTCTCCCCGGTACCAGGAGACTCCGTTGTCGGCGTCCTGTCGCGTGCAGCCGAGGGCCGTCATCACCGGGTCGAACTGGGCGATCGAGCGGGGCAGGTCGTCGACGGAGATGCCGATGTGGTCGAAGAGACGCATCCGGACATCCTATTCAGGACGGGTCCACCGTCGCCGGGCCGACGGAGAGTCTCCCCAGCTCGAGCAGGTGCGGCAGGAGCGTCGTCACCCGGCACCAGAATCGAAGGGTGACCACGCCCGCCGCCGACTTCATCGACCGCACCCTCCAGATGGAGGCGTCCGAGGAGCGCGCGAGCGCTGATGCCGAGCGCATCGGCGGCGGACTGCGGTTCTACGGCGCCTCGGTGGGTGCGGTGCGGGGCGCGGTGCGAGACGCCCGCCGGCGGCATCCGGAACTCACGCATGACGAGGTCACCGCGCTCGCATCGGAGCTGTGGTCTGTGCCGGTCTTCGAGCGCCGGCTCGCCGCGGTCGTGCTGCTCCAAGGGCAGGTGCCGACGCTGCTCGTGAGCGACTTCACGCGACTCGAGCAGCTGCTCCGCTCGGCCGGCGTGCGAGAGCTCATCGATCCATTGATGACGGATGTCGCGCTGCCGCTGCTCGACCGGCTCGATGGCGTCGAGGCCACGCGCGCCCGACGCATCGTCGGTCGGTGGGAGATCGAGGGCCTGATGCACGGAGGAAGTCGGGGCTGAATGTCCCGCGTCGCGAGCCGCCCCGGTGCCATGATGTGAGCACGTTTCAGCACATGATCGGGGGATCTCGGTGAACATGGATCGCGTGAGGATGTCGGGGTTCCTCGGAACGGCGGTGGGTTCGATCGCCGTCGTGGTGGCGCTCACCGGATGCGCCGAGGGCGCCGACAGCGTCGAGCGGGCCAAGGCCCAGGTCAGCGCGAAGGAGAAGGCCGTGGCGAGCGCGCAGGCCGAGTTCGACTCCGCGTCGAAGGAGTTCTGCGGCGCGAGCCGCGACTACATCGACGCCCTCGACCGGTACGGCGACGTGCTGAACGACACCGCGCCCACCGTCGGCGACGTGCGTGACGCAGGTGCCGACCTCGCCGCTCCTCGCGACGACGCGTTCGACGGCGCCGAGGCTGCTGTCGACGCGCAGCAGGCGCTCGTGGCCGCTCAGACGGAGCTCGTCGAGGCGCAGGCGGCGCTGGCCGCGGCCGAGGCGGGTCCGACCGGCACGCCCTCGGTCGCCGAGCCTGCCGAGCCCCCGACCGCCACGCCGCTGGCACCCGCGACATCCGTCGACCGGGTGAAGCAGGCCGACGCCGACTTCGATGATGCGCAGGCGGCGATCACCGAGCAGACGACCCTGGCCGACGCATCGGAGCAGTTCAACAGCGCCGTCGTCGCGCTCGAGATGGCGTGGCTTCGGCTCTTCGCGGATGCCGGATGCCTCACCGACGACCAGCAGGTGCAGGCGGTGGCGGCGGTCGGCGCGTACACGTTCGCACTGCAGCAGGACCTCGCCACGGCCGGGTACTACGCCGGCACCGTCGACGGCGTCTCGGGGCCGATGACCGTGCAGGCGATCGAGGACCTCCAGGAAGCCAACGGCCTGCCGGTCACGGGCACGGTCGACAAGGCGACTGCCGCGGCACTGCAGGCCGAGCTCGTGGCGCTCGGCGGCGCGGCCGCACAGGACTCGCTGGCGTCGACGGCTGCGGTGCAGCAGACACTGAAGCTCGCCGGGTTCTGGGACGGACCGGTCGACGGGGTGTGGACCGACGAGCTCACCGCGGCGCTGCAGGCGTTCCAGTCCGAGCTCGGCGTCGAGCCGACGGGTGCGGTCGACGCCGCGACGATCGCCGCCTTCGAGCGTGCGATCGCCGAGCTCACCGCGCCGGATCCCGAGCCGAGCCCTTCGGCGACGCCGACGAGCGAGCCGGCCACCTGATCGGCGGACCGACCCGACCTGACCGACCCGGGCGCGACGCATCGGCGGGCGCGCGACGCCTGGTGGGAGGATGACGGCATGGCTGACGACGCGTTCGCCGACCTCGCGAACGAGCTGTACGAGCTGCCGCCCGACGAGTTCACGGCGGCCCGCAACGCACGGGCGAAGGAACTGCGGGGGAGCGACCGCGACCTCGCGAACGCGGTCGGCGAGCTCCGTCGGCCATCGGCTCCGGCCTGGCTCGTGAACCAGCTCGCGCGCCACCGCAGCGACGAGCTCGCGCAGCTGCTGCAGCTCGGCGAGCAGCTTCGCGAGGCGCAGGCGGAGGTCGATGCATCCGCCCTGGTCGCGCTCGCGAAAGAGCGGCGCAAGGTCGTCCGAGCGCTCGCACAGGATGCCGGTGAGCTCGCCGAGCAACTCGGGCACCCGGTGCGGGGGCCTGTGCTCGACGACGTCGCCGACACGTTGCAGGCTGCGATGACGGATGCCGCGGCATCCGAAGCTCTGCTGACCGGGCGGCTCACCCGCAGTCTCGAGGCGATCGGCACCGAGGTGGATCTGACCGACGCCGTGGCGGCCTGGTCGGGGGCCGACGGCTCTGCCCGTTCCAGCCGACCTGCGCCGCACGACGAGGTCGGCGAACATCGCGCGAAGAAGCAGCGGAAGGCCGACGAGGCCGAGGCGGCGAAGCGGGCCGCCGAGGTCGCGAAAGCCGAGCAGGCGGCGTCGACGGCGGAGGATGCCGCGGACGAGGCATCCGCTCGCGTCGATGATGCGCATGCCGCGGTGAAGGAGGCGGCCTCTGCTCGCGACGAGTTGCGGAAAGCCCTGACGGAGCTCGAGCAGCGCCTCGCAGAGGCCGAGCAGGCGCTCGCCGAATCCGAACGCACGGCGGGCGAGCGGGAGCAGGAACGCGATGCCGCGGCGAGCACCGCCGAGGCGGCTCGGGCGTCGGCCGACGAACTGGCGGCACGCGACTGACACGGACGACGTCGGTGGCGTCATCGTGGGCGCCGTCGTCGCCGGGGCGTGCGAGACTGCCCCGGTGACGGACATCGAGATGGCGCGCATCGACGGCGGCACCGTGGCGCTGCACGACGCGCGGCGCAAGGTGCGCTGGAGCGTCGAGCTCGAGCCGTTCGAGCTCGGGGTCTACCAGGTGACGCAGGAGCAGCTCGCCGAGATGCTCGGCGAGACGGCGTCGCATCCGCGGCGTCCGGCCACCGACGTGAGCTGGCTTCGGGCGATCCGGTTCTGCAACGCGGCATCCGAATGGGAGGGCCTCGAGCCCGCCTACACGTACGACGGCGAAGACGTCACCTGGCATGTCGACGCCGACGGGTTCCGCCTGCCGACCGAGGCCGAGTGGGAGTTCGCGTGCCGGGCGGGCTCGACGCGTCCGCATTACGGTCCGCTCGAGGAGGTCGCCTGGACGAGCGCCGACGGCGTGACCGCGCCGCAGGACGTCGGCGGCAAGCATCCGAACCTCAACGGGCTCTTCGACACGCTCGGCAACGTCTGGGAGTGGTGCTGGGACCTGCTCGATCCGGCTCGCTACGACGCCTACCGGGTGTTCCGCGGCGGCGGATACGCCGACGACGCGTGGAGCGTGCGCGCCTCGGTGCGCCGTGGGGGAGCGCCGCGCATGCACCACGAAGACGTCGGGTTCCGGGTCGCGCGCGGCGGCTTCGACACGACGGATGCCGCGCAGGGCTGGTCTGCGGCGGCCGACCTCGAGCGCGCGGAGATCGACGGCCCGTTGCCGTCGGGGTGGACGCCCCGGGGCTGAGGCTGCGCGGACGGCGATCGCCGTGCTCGGCGAACGCCCAGACCCGGGGCGTTGGCCGTGCTCGGCGAACGCCCAGACCCGGGGCGTTGGATGGTCAAGTGCCGCCGGGAACGGCGGCGAGCAGGCGAGCAGAGGAGCGCAAGATGGAGCAGTCGATGATGCGGGCACTCGTGCACGACCGGTTCGGCGACCCGGCCGAGGAGCTGTCGGTGCGGGAGGTCCCGATCCCCGAGCCCGGTGCCGGGCAGGTGCGGGTTCGCCTGCTGCTCTCGCCGATCCACAACCACGACCTCTGGACGGTTCGCGGAACGTACGGCTACAAGCCCGAGCTGCCGGCCATCGGCGGCACCGAGGCGCTCGGCGTCGTCGATGCACTGGGTGAGGGCGTCGAGCACCTCTCGGTCGGGCAGCGCGTCGTCACCGGCGGCACGCCCGGGGTCTGGTCGGAGTACTTCATCGCGTCTGCCGCGGGCCTCATCCCGCTGCCCGACGGTCTGCCAGACGAGGTCGCCGCCCAGATCGTGGCGATGCCGTTCAGCGCGGTCAGCCTGCTCGACTCGCTCGCGCTGGAACCGGGCGACTGGTTGGCGCAGAACGCGGCGAACGGCGCGGTCGGGCGACTGCTCGCCCAGCTGGCGCCCGCTCGCGGCATCAACGTGGTCGGGCTGGTGCGTCGTGCCGCGGGCGTCGACGAACTCACCGGGCAGGGCATCGGCAGCATCGTCGCCACAGATGACGAGGGCTGGCGTGAGCGTGTCGCCGAGGTGACGGGCGGCGCCCCCATCCGGGTGGGCGTCGACGCGGTCGGCGGTGCCGCGAGCGGCCAGGTGCTCTCGTTGCTCGCCGAGAACGGCACGCTCGTGGTCTTCGGCGCGATGGCGTCGCCGGTCATGCAGATCCCCTCGGGCGACGTGATCTTCAAGCAGGCGACGGTCAAGGGGTTCTGGGGCAGTCGGGTGAGCGCCACCATGGCGGCCGAGGATCGCGCCCGGCTCATGGGCGAGGTATTCACCCGTCTGCGCGAAGGCGTCATCACGCTGCCCGTCGAGGCCGTCTACGGGTTCGACGAGATCGCGAAGGCGAGCCGCGCGAACTTCGACGCCGGTCGCATCGGCAAGGTCATGCTGCGACCCTGAGCCGACGCGGGCTCTCCCCAGAATGCGCGCGTTCTCGGAATCTGCACAGAACGATGCATGGCGACGCCCATGACGCATCTCGTGCCCTAGGGTCTCCCCATGGGTTCAACGGCGACCGCGTATCTCACCGGCTTCGGCGCATACCTCCCCGGTGATCCGGTCGACAACGACGGCATCGCGGCGAGGCTCGGCGGCAACGATGCGGTGACCGAGCGCATCCGGCGCCGGGTGCTCGAGGCGAACGGCATCCGGCAGCGGCACTACGCGCTCGACGAGCACGGCGAGCCGACCGAGCTCAACGAGCAGCTCGCCGTCAAGGCGCTGCAGGCGGCGCTCGACGACCGCGGCATCCGGGCTGAAGACCTGCGCATGCTGGCCTGCGCGACGACGATGGGCGACGTGCTCGTGCCCGGCTTCGCCTCGATGGTGCACGGGCGGCTCGGCGGCGGTCCGATGCAGACGCTCACCATGTCGGGCGTGTGCGCCTCGAGCCTCGCGGCGCTCGACGCGGCCGTGAGCAAGATCCGGCTCGGCGACCACCCGCGCGCGGCGGTCGTCGGCTCCGAGCTCCCGAGTCGCAGCCTGCGACAGCGGCGGTTCGACGGCATCCGTGCGGGCATGGACTCGCACTTCCTCCGCTGGATGCTCTCCGACGGCGCGGGCGCGGCCATCGTCGAGTTCCAGCCGCATCCGACCAAGCCGTCGCTTCGGGTCGACTGGGTGCGGCAGGTCAGCCTCGCGCACGAGCACGACGTGTGCATGCGGGCCGGCATGAGCGGAGCCGAGCCGACCGTCGGCGCGACCTGGCAGGACCTCGACATCGCCGATGCCGAGGCGGCCGGCATGTTCGTGCTGCGCCAAGACGTGAGCATGCTCGACGACCTCGCAGAGGCGGGGTTCAGGCAGTTCGAGGAGCTCGTCGACATCGGCCTCGTCGACGTCAGCCACCTCGACCACGTCGTCTGCCACTACAGCACCAACGCGTTCCGCGACCTCGCCTTCGACGCGCTCAGCCGCCGCATCCCGAACCTGAACACCGACCGCTGGTACTCGAACCTCGAGACGCGCGGCAACACGGGCTCGGCGAGCATCTTCATCGCGCTCGAGGAGGCCTGGCGCACCGGCCGCTTCAAACCGGGCGAGACGGTGCTGCTCGCGGTGCCCGAGTCCGGCCGCTTCTCGTTCGCCTTCGCCCACCTCACCGTGGTCGCCCCGCCCGGGCAGCCCGCCTGACCACTGCGCGACCCCGTCCGCAGACCGCACCGCAGCACCGAGACCGCCGACCAGCCCGCATCCGACCACCGAGGAGCAGCATGACCGACACGACCACCATCAGCACAGCGGATGCCGCGGCATCCGTCGCCGACAGCCTCGCCGACCGGCTGGCCGACGTCTGGGTCGAGCTCGAAGAGCGCCTCGCGCGGGTGCCCGTGCTCAGCCGACTCGAGGCCGGAACGGTGACCCTGCACGATTACGAGCGGCTGCTCTTCAACCTGCGCCAGCAGGTCGTCGACGGCTCGCCGTGGATCTCGCGGGCCGCGTCGAACTTCGACATCGACCACTTCGAGCTGCGCACCGCGGCGATCCGCCACGCCGAGGAGGAGCACCGCGACTACCTCATGCTCGAGCGCGACTACGTGGCGATCGGCGGGTCGCTCGCCGAGCTGCGCGCCGGCCGCAAGAACCTCGGATCCGAGGCGCTGTCGGGCTACATGTTCCACTACGCCGACCGGCCGAACCCCACCGGTCTGCTCGGCGCGATGTTCATCATCGAGGGGCTCGGGGCCAAGCGCGCGGCCGGGTGGGCCGAGCGTTTCCAAGAGGTGCTCGGGCTCGCTGACAACCAGGTGCACTTCATGCAGTACCACCAGGAGGCCGACAGCGAGCACACCGGTGCCCTCGAGGCGATCCTCACCTCCGGCATGATCGACGAGGCCGCCGCCGACGAGATCGTGCGCTGCGCGCAGGTCGTCGCCCGCCTCTACGCGCTGCAGTTGGAAGAACTGGACAGCTGATGGCCGAGCCCGTGCGATCCGACCCGAGCATGTGGGCGGCGGTCGCGGTCGACCCCGCCGTGCCGATCGATCGCGCGGTCGTGCGCAAGATCATCGCCGACCAGCGGCGGCTCTCGCGGCGCTGGCTGTACCCGCTCGCACGGCCGTTCTCGCGCGTCGTCGTCGCGCTCATCTCGGCCGTGAAGCGCGTGCTGCCGTTCCGGTGGATGCCGCTGGCCACGATGGACGCGCTCTGCATCTGGTACCTGCGACGGTTCGTCTCACCCGACGCCGTCGAACTGCTCATCCGGCACTTCGTCATCGAGACGAACCTCGTCAACTTCGTGCTGCGCAACACGGATGCCGCGATCCCGCCGGTCACGCTGCGACCCGTGAGCCTGGCCGAACTCGGCGACCACGCGGTCGTCGAGCACGACGTGAACGTCTACGACGTGCTCATCGCGCTCGACGGCGTGCCGCTGGCGCCGCCCTCGCCACCGGCCCGGCTCGACTTCGCGGAGCTCGACATCCCGCCCATCGATGCCGAACGGCGACGGCTGCGACTGCTGCGCCTCGACATCCAGACCGCCCTCTGCGTCATGAACATCCCGTTCTCGATGGCGCTCACGATGGAGGAGTATCGCCGGGCGGTGCACTCGATGCGGTTCGACGACTCGTTCCTCGAGATCCTGGCTGTGCTCTGCGACGACGACACGTTCCGGCACTGGAAGAACGGCGAGCTGACCGTCTGGATGGACTCCAACGTCGACGTACCCCGCATGGTCTATCGACACGCGCTCATCTGCGAGTACGCGCATGCACACCTCGTGAAGCTCGCGGCCGGAGCGGATGCGGCGGCAACCGAAGCCTGAACGCGGCCGTCGGGGCGCCTCATGGGCCTCGATCGCCGAGCTCATGCGGCCGTCGAGCTCACGCGTCCGCTGAACTCACGCGATCGTCGAACCGCTTGCGCCCGGAGGTGGCCCCGGGTGCTCGAGCTGCGCTCGCACCGCCCGGTCGACGTTGCCGTGGATGTTGTCGGCGCCGATGCGCTGCAGAACCCCGTCGCGAGCCAGCGTCGCGCTGACGACCGGCTTCAGGCGGGCGAGGCGGAGGGTGACCTCGGAGTCCTGGGCGAGCACGACGATGTCGTTCATCTTGGCGCACCCCTGCGAGTCGATGAAGTTGATGCCCGCGCAGTCGAGCACGATCCCGGTGAGGTCGGGCGTCGAGTGGATGATCTCGCGGACCCGGTCCTCGAGCGCATCGGAGGTTGCGAAGAACAGGCCGCCGTCCATCCGGATCACGACGACACCCGGGATCTGCTCGTCGGCGGGATGCTCGCTCATGTCGCGGAAGACCTGGGTGCCCCGCTGCCGTGCGAGGGTCGCGATGTTGGGATGCGTCGCGACTCCGATGAGCCAGAGGACGGACAGTCCGATGCCGATCATCACGCCCGCGAGGACGCCGAAGGTCAGGGTGCCGATGATCGCGGCGATGGCGATCCAGAAGTCGAAGGGCTGCACGCGGGCGAGACGGCGCATCTCGGGGATGTTGATCATGCCCATCACGACGGCCTCGATGATCAGGGCGGCGAGGACCGGTTTGGGCAGGCCCGAGAAGAGTGGCGCCAGCACCAGCAGGGTCAGCAGGACGGTGAGCCCCGAGGTGATCGACGCCAGTCCGGTTCGGGCGCCCGCGTGGTCATTGAGCGAACTCGCCGACAGGCTGGTCGAGACCGGCATGCCCTGGAAGAGGCCGGCCCCGGCATTGGCGACTCCCTGGGCGATCGACTCCTGGTCGATGTCGACCTGGTAGCGGTGCTTGGCAGCGAACATCCTCGCGTCGCCGGCGGTCTGCGAGAAGCCGATCAGCACGAGCGCGACCGCGGCGATCCCGACCGTGGCCGCGTTGTCCCACATGAGGCCGAGGTCGGGCGCCGCAAACGAGGGCAGGCCCCGCGGCACGTCGCCGACGAGCGCAACGCCGCGGGCCCCGAGATCGAGGAGCCACGAGGCGAGCAGGCCGCCGACCACGAGCACCAGCGCACCGGGCATCCGCGGCGCGACCCGGCCGACTCCGAAGACCACGACGAGCGACACGACCCCGACGATCAGCGTGGTCAGGTGCGTCTCGTCGAGCGTGCCGAACCACGACCACAGTTCCTGGATCGCGTTGGACCCCTCGGGGTCGGTGCCGGTGAGCTTCGGGAGCTCGGAGATGACCACGTCGACGGCGGCCCCGAACAGGAACCCGGTCACCACCGCCCGCGAGAGGAACTGCGCGATCCATCCCATCCGGAGCACGAACAGGAGCAGGAAGAGCACGCCCGATGCGAGCGTGATGCCCGCGACGAACGAGGCGATCTGCGCCTGGTCGGAGAGTCCCGTGGCGAGCACGGCGCTGCCCGCGACGGCCGCCAGCGCCGAACTCGGTCCCATGGAGATCTGGCGGCTGGTTCCGAAGATCCCGTACAGGATCGCGCCGGCCGCGGCTGCGTAGAGGCCGTTCTGCAGCGGCACCCCGGCGATGCCCGCATAGCCGAGGTTCTTCGGCACGATCAGGGCCGCGACCGTCACCCCGGCGATCAGGTCGCCCGCGAGCCACCGGCGGTCGTACCCGCGGATCCAGCCCAGCAACGGGATGAATCGGGCGACCCCGGGGTGCCGGTGCTGGTCGGGGGCGGCGGTCATCGCACGCGCTCCCGCTCGCCGACGTGGCCGTTCATGGATACATCATGGCCGGTCGGCGACGATCGGGGTAGGGCGACGGGTCGGATGTCGCGGCATCCGACCCGTCGTCGAACACCTGATCAGCGCGCGGCGGCGACCGCGAACTCGAGGAGGACGTCGGTGGACGGTCGGAGGTTCGGGTCAGCCGCAGCTCCGGGCGGCGTATCCGGCCGAGACCGTGTCGGTCGCCGAGGGGTCGGCACCAATCGCGGTGACGGTCGCCGCGCCGGTGGGCAGCGCGACGAGTCGGCTCGAGAAGCTCGCGCTGGCCGAGGCGCCGGCGGCGAGGGAGGCCACCTGCTTCGTGCCGTACGGCGTCTGGATGTCGACGGCGACGGGCTCGTCGGAGCCGTTCGTCGCGGTGACCGCGAGCACCGCCTTGCCGGCGACGCACCGGCTGGTCGCCACGGCGGACACCTCGACCTGCCCGCCGATCAGCTGCGGCGCGACGCTCGTGAGCGTCGGCTGCACGACCTGGAAGAGTCCGTCGGCCCCGATCGTCAGCTTGTCGATCGTCGTCTCGCGGTGGGTGCCGTCGCCGTTCGGCATGGCGAAGCGGTGGTACGCGATGTACCAGTCGTCGGTGCCTGGCACGTTGATGATCGAGCTGTGTCCGGGGCCCTTGATGCCGAGCGAGAGGTCCTTCGCCAGGATCACGCCCCGGTAGGTCCACGGTCCGGTGACGCTCGTCGAGGTGGCGTAGCCGACCCGGTAGTTCTCCGAGCCGGTGTCGTCGATCGAATAGGTCAGGTGATAGAGCCCGTCGCGGTAGTTCAGGAACGTGCCCTCGCGGAACGAGGTGAGCCCGCTGATCGCCGCGATCGTGCCCGGCTTCAGCGAGAGCATGTCGTCGCTCAGCTCGGCGAAGACCGGGCTGCCGTTGCCCCAGAAGAGGTAGTACTTGCCCGACACCGGGTCGTGGAACGCGGCCGGGTCGATGGCCTGGCCCGACGTGACGGCCTCGTTGTTCAGCACCATCGCGGTCGGCTGGGCGGTGAACGGACCCTCGGGGCTGTCGGCCACGGCCACGCCGATCGTCTTGCGGTTGAGCGACGCGTTGTGCCCGCTGAAGTAGAAGTAGTACTTGCCGCCGCGCTCGATGATCGTGGGGGCCCAGGCATTGCCCGTGGCCCACGGCACGTTGCCGTTCGCGCCGTCGAGGGTGAGGAACGGTTGGGCGGATCGCGTCCAGTTCACGAGGTCGCCCGACTTCCACACGTAGAAGTCCTTGCCTCCCCAGCCGGCGGTGCCGTCGGTCGTCGCGTAGATGTAGTACGTGTCGCCGAACACCGCGATGTTCGGATCGGCGTACAGCCCCGGCAGCACGGGGCTGTTCACGGACTGGGCCGACAGCGTCCAGGTCGAGGTCGCGCCGCCCTGCGCCGTGAGGGTGTACGTGACCGGCGAGGTGAGGTCGACCGTCGTGCCCGACGCGGGGGAGACGGTCACGCCCGCGGCGGCGACGAACGTCGGGGCGAGCGCCGAGACATCCGTGGCCGGCTTCACCGGGAGGATCGCCGTGTGCGTCGTGCCGTTCACGATCGCGCCGAGCTTCAGCTGCGTCGGGTCGGTCAGCGAGAGGTCCGTCAACTGGTCGGTCGCGCCGGCATTCGTGAGCACCTCGGATGCCGAGAGGGCCCGGTCGAACACCTGCACGTCGTCGAACGATCCCTTGAAGTACTCGTCGGCCGCGTAGAGCGACTTGCCGAGGTAGCCGTACTGGTTCGAGCCGAGACCCGCCACCGTCGTGCTCAGCGCCGCGTTCTCGCCGAGCTTCGCGCCGTCGACGTAGACGGTCATCTTCGTGCCGTCGAACACCACGTCGTAGTGGTGCCATGCCCCGTTCGTGGTCGCGCCGGTGACGGCCGACTCGTTCTGCCACGATGCCTTCGTGATGGCGCTGCGCACCTCGGCCCCGCGCAGTCGAAGGTAGTAGTAGTTCGTCGTGTCGGTGCCGAAGGCGAACGTGAAGAAGTTGCCGCTCGTCTTCTCGCCCTTCACGTCCATCGAGACGGTCATGTTCGTGCGGCCGTCGAAGAAGCCCCGCGGGAACGCCGCGAAGCCGTTCGTCGTGCCGTCGACGCGGAGCACCTTGCCCCGATCGGCGTCGGTCACCACGGCTGCGGTGCCTGAGGCGGTCAGGTCGGCCGCACCGACCCCGTCCTGCAGCGTGCCGTCGTCGAACGAGTACGACGCGATCGGCTCGAGTGGCGCCGGCGTGTCGGCCACGGCAGGCATGCCAGCGAAGAGGGTCGACGCCACGGCGGCGCCGACGATGACGGATGCCGCGGCGGTACGCCGGGCCTTGGTGCCGCGCGCGTGCCGCGCGGGGGTTCGATCACTGGGTTCGGAAGAGCGCATCATCGGTCTCTCTGTTCGTTCGGTTCGGTTCGGTTCGGTTGGGTCTGGTCGGTGGTCGGTGGTCGGTGGTCGGTGGTCGGTGGTCGGTTCGGGGCCGGTCGCGACGAAGGCGCCGCCCCCGCGGGGGAGACGGCGCCTTCGTCATCGCATCGCTTCGGATGCCTCAGCAGCCCGCCGCCGCATACGCCGCCGTGGTGCTCAGCGAGCGGCCCGCGGTGCCAGGGTCGGTCGCCGTGACGGTCACGGTGCCGGCGGTGATCGTCTTCGCGCGCGTCGAGAACGACGCGCTGGCCGACTCGTCGGCGTCGAGGGTGAACGACTTCGCCCCCGCGGTGCTCGTCGCGGTGACCTCGAGCGGGACCTCGTCGGCGTTGCGCACCGTGGCGACGACGACCGCCTTGCCCGCGACGCAGCGCGTCGAGGCGGTCGCCTCGATCGCCGCCGGGGCGACGGGGTCGGCCGCGACCGAGGAGACCCGGTACCGCTGGCAGTCGTTGTTCAGCACGCTGTACTGGTGGATGCGGGTGCCGTCGGATGCCGCGCAGAACGAGAGGTCGAGCGCCTTCAGGCTTGCGCCGTTGCGAAACTCGACGACCCCGTCGTTGCTGACGAGTACCCGCCAGGTGCTTCCGGCGACGCCGCAGGCGCCCTGCGTGACGGTCGCCGAGTCGGCCGAGGAGCCGCCCGTGACCGACAGGCACTTCGCCGGTGCCGAGCCCAGGTGGATCTCGGACTCGCCGTTCGCCGCGGCCGTGAACGTCACGCCCTGGCATGCGGCGCCGACGTACTCGCGCTGCTGCAGGATCGCGCCGTCGGCGGTCGAGCAGCTGGGCAGGTCGAACGACTTGCCCGAGGCCATCGAGGTCACGACGACCGATCCGGCGGGGCGCAGCGCCCAGTCCTGACCGGCCGATGCGTTCGCGGTCGCCTGCACGACCGCGGACCCGGCCGCGGTGGCGGCCGCCGTGTCGAGCACCTTGCCGCTGGTGCGGCTCGTGAGCGTCGACCAGCCGCCGGTCGTCTGGGCGACCGACCACTGCTGGCAGCCCGTCGTGACGAACGGCGTCTGCACGACACCGGCCCCCTGGCCAGTGCCGCAGTCGACCGGGCCCAGCGACGTGCCGCTCACGGCGTTCACGATGCGCAGGTACCCGTCACCCGTGGTGTCGAGCACGAACCGCGCCCGCGACGAGGCGCAGTCGCCCTGCACGAGCGCCGCGCCGGCTGCGGCGGACGGCACCGTGGCGCAGAGCCCGGTGCTGCGGCTCACCAGGTTCCACCTGGCGCCCTCGACCTGGGCGGTGATCGGCGCGTTCTCGCCGCTCGGCACGGCCACCTGCGTGGTCGTGGGCTGCGGAACGCCGAAGTCGGGCTCACCGGCATCCGTCCAGTCCACGATCTGCGCGCGTGCCGAGCGCTCACGACTGCAGCCGCCGTCTGCGCGGGCGTTGGCGTGGTAGAGGTTCCACGTCTCGGTGCCGTCTGGCGACTCGAAGAAGTCGTTGTGGCCGGTGCCGTAGACGCCGTTCGCCTTCGAGAAGACGGGGCCGTCGCTCTTCTGCCACGAGGCCTGCAGCACGGGATCGCCGCCGAGGTACTCGAGCGTGCCGAGCTGGTAGTCCTCGGTGCCGCAGAAGCTCGCCGAGTAGACGATCCACGTCTTGCCGTCCTTCTGCAGCGGGATCGGACCCTCGTTCACGGGCTGGCCGATGACCTCCCAGCTCTCGGTGGGCTGCGACAGGATGTTGAGCGCGCCGGTCGCGGTCCACGGGTTCGCCATACGGGCGATGTAGTTGCTCTGCAGCCCGTCGGGCGCGAACGCCGACCAGGTCACGAACAGCTCGCCGTTCAGCTGCAGGTAGGCCCCGTCGATGTTCCAGTCGTCGGTCGGGATCGGACGGCCCTTGTACGTGTACGGCCCCATCGGGTCGTCCGCCGCGCTCTCGATGACCTGCAGGTGCTGGGTGCCGTAGTTTCCCGAGACGCCCATCGTGTACATGAGGTACCAGCGCCAGCCGTTCGGCCCCTCGAGGCGCTGCAGCTCGGGCGCCCACATGTTGCCGTTGCGCCCGGTGTTGGTGTCGGAGTAGACGACCACCGGCTTGGTGGTGCCGAGCCCGGCGAGCGTCGGCGCCTTGCGCATGACGACCTTGTTGTCCCACGTCGTCGACACCATGTAGTAATTGCCGTCGTGGAACTCGATCGTCGGGTCGGCCGTGTCGGGCGCGAGCGGATTGGTGAACGTGTCGGACCCGATCGCCTCGGCCGCGGGCGCCTGCGCGGCGTCGAGGGCGGTGAGGCCCGTCACGCCCCCGATCGCCAGCGCGGCGACCAGGGCCGTGTGCATCAGGTTCCGGATGCCGCGGGGCGCGCGCCTCAGCACGAGCGGCCCTCGTACGAGGCGGTGACCGCCACGCCGTCGACCGTCGCCGTGACCTGCCCGGCGGGCACGGTCGCGAGGCGGCTCGAGAACGTGATGGACTGCGTCGCACCCGCGGCGAGCGTGATGGTGCGCTCGCCATAGGCCGACGAGACCGCGACGCTCGCGCTCTGCGATGCCCGGTTCGTCGACTTCGCGACGAGCGTGACCTTGCCGGCGACGCAGCGGGTCTCGGCGGCCACCTCGACGCCCGGCGTGACGGTCACGGTCGCCGTGACCGGCATCCGCGAGTCGTCCTGCGCGACGCCGCGCACGGTGAACGTGCCGGGGGCCGCGTAGTCGCCGGCGGGCACGGACGCCCAGACGACGTCGGCCTGCTTCGCGCTGCCGTCGGCCGTCGTGAGCGAGGCCTTCGGCAGCACCGGCGCGACACCGGCTCGGGTGGTCACCGTGATCGGGTCCACCTCGGCGACGGCGACGGCCGGGGCGTACGCCTCGAGCACCTTCTGGTACTCGGCGCGCGTCACCGGGATCACGGTGCCGTGTCGCGGCTTGCCGCCGTCGCTGTTCTGCGGCAGGTTCGCCCGCAGCGTCGTGCCGAGCGGCTGCCACGACGATCCGTCGGCGATGTCGCCCGACCCGAACGGGATGTAGTGGTTCGGACCGCCGTGGTACGACGGCTGGTCGATGAAGAGGTACCACTCGAAGCCGTTGACGTCGCCGGGGTTCGACGGGAAGATGCTCGGCCCCTCGCCGCTCGAGTACGTTCCGCCGGGCTCGCCGTTGGGCAGTCCGGTCGCGATCTTCTCCTTCACGAGCGTCCACTGGTCGGCCGCGCCGGAGGTGCCGGGCAGCGTGCCGCTGATCGTGGCGAGCAGGTCGGTCGACTTCTCCTCGCGGATCGTCATCGACGCCTCGTCCTTGGTGAACCGGTAGAAGATGCCGTCCTGCTCGGCGACCGTCGAGTCGATGAGGCCGAGGCCGGTGCCGCGCTTGACGTCGGACCAGACCTGCGGCTCCGAGAAGGTGACGAAGTCGTCGGTCGTGGCGTAGACCATGCGGTTGTAGGTGACGGCCGTGCGCGACGCCGGGTTGGTGTCGGGGTAGAGGTTCGACGCCCAGAACACCACGTAGCGGCCGAGCTCGTCGTCCCAGTACGCCTCGGGCGCCCAGGTGTTGCCGGCGTAGGGCGTCGAGACCTGGATGTGCCGCTGGTTCGACCAGTTGACCAGGTCGGTCGACTCCCACACCTCGATCGCGAGCGAGCCCGAGATCTGCGCCGTCGTGAAGCCGCCGGCGAGTCCGGCGACCTTCAGGTCGGTGGCGAGCATGTAGAACTTGTCACCCTCGTGCGAGCGGATGATGAACGGGTCGCGGAGGCCCGTGGTGCCCTGCGTCGAGGTGAAGATCGGCTCGCCGTCGTTCAGCGTGTTCCAGCGCAGTGCGTCGTTGCCCTTGGAGGCCGCGAGGCTGACCCGTTCGGCGCCGGCGCCCTCACCGGTGAAGAACGCCCAGACGTAGGCCTCGGGGTCGGCGTCGGTCGTCGGCAGGGCGGGCACCGTGAGCGTGAAGCTGCGCGTGGCCGTGGCGCCGCCGCGCGTCGCGGTCGCGGTCAGCGCGACCTCGGCGTCGTCGGCGGGGCGGGTGATCGCGATCGTCGCGGTGCCGGCCTTGACGCCGGCGCGCGTGGTCGCGACCTCGTCGCCCGACGTGACGGTCCAGGCGATGGCCGAGCCGTTCGCCCCGACCGTCGGCACCGAGAAGCTCGTGCGCACGTCGTCGGTGCCGGCGAGTTCGACGGCCGCGAGGTCGGCGTCGACCTTGGCCTGGTCGCTGAGCTGCGCCGGCACGGTCACCGGGTAGTCGCGGGTCTGGGTCGCGCCGCCGGCGGTGAACGTCGCGGTGAGCGTCACCGCGGCGTCGGTCGAGCCGGGCGCCGGGCGGGTCACCGTGGCGGCTCCGCCCGAGACGGCGATCGCCGCACCGTTCGATGCCCACGAGATGGCGGCACCGCGCTTGGCGGTCGGCAGCGTGAAGTCGGCCGTCGCGGTCGCGGGCACGGTCACGTCGGCGACTGCGCCGGCGAGGGCCTGCTCGGCGTAGACCTGCTGCACCGTTGCGGCGTCGAGCGCCTCGCCGTAGACCGCGTAGTCGTCGACCGAGCCGGCCCAGCCGGCGTCGTTGTAGGTCGAACGGCCGAGGTACGACACGAGGTTCGCGCCGAACGACGACACGTCGCGCGCGATCGTCACCTGCCCGATCTGCGTGCCGTTCACGTAGACGGTGAGCTTGCCGGCCACGCCGTCGATGACGGTCGTGTAGAGGGCCATGCCTGCAGGCGTGCGGATGCCGGTCGTGGCCGAGTTCGTCGCACCCGGGCCCACCTCGGTGCCCCACGGGGCGCTCGCGCTGGCGGTGTTCGTCAGCGCGGACTTCACGTAACCGCTCGGGTTGGTCGGGTTGAGCAGCCAGTAGGCGCTCGAGTACGAGGCACCGGATGCCACGGGCGCGCCGAGGAAGGCGGCCGCCACGTTCGCGGGGCCCGAGCGGTTCTCGAGCCACGTCGAGACGGTGACCTGCTTCTTGCCGACGAGGCCGGCGGTCGGAATCTCGAGGTAGGCGGCGGTCGCACGCGCACCGCCCGGCAGCGACAGGGCGCCGCCGTCGACGGTCGCGCCGGCCTGCTTGATGACGCCGTCGTTGCCGTTGCCCGAGGCGTCGGCGACGACCCCGGAGGTGGCGGCGTCGAACGTGTAGTGGATCAGCGGGGCGGGAGCCGGGGCGGCGCCCGCGGCCTGCGGGGCGAGCGCCCCGGCCGCGGCGAGGGCGGCGGTCACCGCGATGGCGGTGGCCCCCGTTCGCATCTTCCGCACGAAGGTGTCGCGCATGTCACTCCTTTGTGGTGGTGCCGTGGTGGTGGTCGAGTCCGGTGGTGCAGTCGTGGTGGTGGTGGTGGTGATGGTGGTGGTCGAGAGGGCGGGGCCGGATGCCTCGGCGGGCCGCCGAGGCATCCGGACCGCTCAGCCGCAGTTGGCGGCGGGGGTGGGGAAGGTTCCCTCGAAGGTGGAACCGTCGGCGGCGCTGCCCGTGAGGGTGAGCGTGCCGGCGGGGATCGACGCGGCGCGCGTCGAGAGGGCCGTCGAGACCGAGGCACCGGCGGCGAGCGTCAGGTTCTTGCCGCCGTACGGGGTCTGCAGCACGGCGTCGGCGCGCTGGTCGTCGACGTTGCGCGTCGTGACCACGAGCTGCACCTTGCCGGCGACGCACCGGGTCGCGGCGGTGGCCTCGAGCTCGAGGCCGCCCTGCAGCTCGACGGATGCCGAGGTCGAGGCGGCGACGAGGCCGTCGGCGTAGCCGTCGTACTCCGCGGTGACCGAGGCCACGCCCGCCGGCACGGTGACCGTCGCCGAGCCGTCGTGCAGTGCGACGGTCTTGCTCCAGTCGCCGCCCGAGAAGGTGACCGTGCCCACGACGTCGCCGCCGTCTGCGGCCGTGACCTCGGCCTCGACATCGCGGCCGTCGGCCGTCAGGTCGGTGGTCGAGTCGACGGCGGTGATGCCGGTCCAGTCGTGCATGGCGGTGAGCACCGTCTGCGGCACGCTGACGAAGGCGCCGTGGCGCGGGCTCGCGGGCAGGCCGCCGACGGGGCGGACGTTCCAGTTCGCGCGCTGCGAGAGGCGATCGCTCTGCGAGCTCGAGGCGATCTCGGCGCCCGTCGTCGCGAACGCCCGGTAGCCCCCGGCGCCGTAGTTGTCGACGAGGAACACGTAGCCGTCGCCGCTCGCGTTGTTCGGGTCGCCCTCGTTGAGCTTCACGATCTCGGGGCCTTCACCCGACTGGCCGGTCTCGAGGCTCGTCATGCGGGTGTCGGTGAGCTGCCAGGTCTGGCTCGGGTCGGCGTTCCAGCTCGACGCGGTCGTCGGTGCGGTGAGCACCTTCGAACGCTCGAGGAAGATGTCCTTGCCGGCCTCGAGGGTGCCGGCGGCGCCGCTCTCCTCGTTCTTCGTGAATCGGTAGTAGTAGTCGTCGATCTTCGTGACGGTGGAGTCGATGCGGGCGTATCCGGTGTCCTGCCAGCTCGCGGGCGGCGAGGTGAAGGTCTTGAAGTCGCGGGTCAGCACCTGGAACATGCGCGCGTACAGCTTGTCGCTGTTCGTGTGCGAGGCGTCGGAGTACAGGCGCGAGGCGAAGAACACCACGTAGGACTGCAGCTCGTCGTCCCAGTACGCCTCGGGCGCCCAGGTCATGCCGGCGGCGGGCTGGTTGATCGTGATGCCCGTGTTCTGGCCGTTCGTGCGGGTCCAGTGCACGAGGTCGGTCGACTCCCACACCTCGATCTTGAGGCTGCCCTCGGACTGGGCGGGGCCCCATCCGGTGCCGCAGCTGATGCAGAGGTCGGTGGCCACCATGTAGTACTTGTCGCCGTCGTGCGAGCGCAGGATGTACGGGTCGCGGAGGCCCTTGGTGTCGGCCGTCGAGGTGATCACCGCGGCACCGCCGTTGACCGGCGAGAAGGTGAAGAAGTCGTTGCCCGAGGTCGCGGCCTGGTAGATCTTCTCGTCGCCGTCGGACTTGAAGTACGCGGAGGCGTAGCCGGCGTCGGGGGCGGAGCGGGCGTGTTCGGCGACCGTCACCGTGAACGACTTCTCGACCGCGGTCGACCCGAGCACCGCGTGGGCGGTGAGCGTGACGGTGCGGTCGCCGTCGCCGTAGGCGGGCCTGGCGACGAGGCCGCCGCCCGCGAACGGGTCGGCGGAGCCCACGGCGGGCGCCGCGTACCCGGCATCGGTCGGGGTGACCAGTGCGGGGTCGGACGAGGTCCAGGTGATGGCCGCGCCGTTGACGGAACCCTTGGTGACGAGCGGCAGGTTCTCGGTCGTGCGCGAGGCGAGCGAGATCGCGTCAAGGTCGGCCGAGGGCGAGGCGGCGAGCACGGTGAACGCGAAGGTGATCACCGTGCCCGTCGGGGTGGTGGCCGTGACCGTCACCGGGGTGTCGGTCGTGACGGTGCGCGAGACCGCACCCGTGTTCGAGATCACCGCGGTGTTCTGCGAAGCCCACGTCAGGGCGACGCCGTTCGAGGACGCGGGGAAGGTCAGGTTGCGCGTGACCTGCGAGGCGGAGGGGTTGGCCCCCAGCACGGTCGGCAGCAGGTCGGCACGAAGCAGCGCCTCGTTCGCGGCCGCCTTCGCGGCGGCGGTCGGCATGCTCTCGGCGACCTGCGGCTGGGTCAGCGCGACATCCCAGAACTTGACGTCGGTGACGTCGGCCTGCACCAGCGCGTCGCCCGTGTAGAGCGAGCGGCCGAGGTAGCCGAGGGTCGTGCCGGTCGGGATGATCGAGCTCATCGCGTAGGTGTGCGTGACCGTCGAGATCTGCACGCCGTCGCGGTACAGCGTGAGCGCGTTGCCGTTGCCGACGAGGGTCAGCGTGGAGAAGCCGGGGTTCAGGCCGCCGCCGTTCGGCAGGCGCACCTCGCCGTTGGCAGTGGCCGACTTCACCCGGATGCCCGAGAGCACGGCGTTGCTGTAGGCGGATTCGCCCGATCGCGGGTTGACGAACACGTGGTTGCCGAGCGCGGTGGTGTTCCACGCGCCGACGCCGTCGCCGATGACCCAGCCGAACTGGTTCGTGGCGGTCTGGGTCGCGACCGTGTACTCGACCGTGAAGGCGTTGTCGGTGCCGGTCACGAGGCCCTTCGGAAGTGCGGCGTAGCCGTCCTTCTTGAACCGCAGCACGGCGTCGCCGGCGGCATCCGCGAACGAGGCGTCGGTGAAGCCCGTGAGCGCGGCGTTGCGCCCGTTGCCCGAGATGTCGAGCAGCTGGTTGCCGGCGTGCGTCATGTCGTAGTGGGCCGTGACGGCGGGCAGTTCGGCGGCCGAGGCCGAGAGCGGCACGGCCATGCAGAGCCCGGTGACCATGGCCCCGGTGAGGGCGGCGGCGAGCAATCGCCGCGACCGGGAAGGTGGGAGGAGGGCGGACGGGCGCATGGATCTCCTTGGAGTCGCCATTGACGAGGATCCGGCGAAGAGCGCCGGAACGCCTGAATGTTACCGGACACATTTCGAGATGCCAAGGGTGCGCAGCAGAGAGAAATCCTCACGTCGAATCTCTGGCGAGCCGTCTCGAGGGTGTGCTAGGTTCGCGCCGTTACCGGTAACAAACGCTTGTCACCGGACCCAGCCCGTCAACGAAGCCGAAGGCTCGAGGAGCTCTCAATGTCGAAGCACGCCGTCATCACCCGCGCCCTCCGCGCCGGTGGACTCGCGATCGGGGCGGCCATCGCCGCCACCGCGCTCGTCGCCGCACCGCTCGCCGCACCCGCACCCGCAGACGCCGCGACCACCGCCGCGACCACCGCCACGACGGCCACCGCACCCCGCAACGGGCTCCTGGCCGAATACCTCTTCACGCAGACGACGGGGGCCAGCGTGCCCAACTCGGCCGGGGGAGCATCGGCGGCGGGCGCGGCATCCGTCGTCAACGGAACCGACGCGCTCTGGACCGGTTCGTCGCTGAAGTTCACCGGCGGCGCGAAGACGAGCACCGCCGACTGGGTGCGGCTGCCCGACGGCCTGCTGGCGGGCAAGCAGTCGGCCACGATCACCGTCGAGACGAAGTTCGACGCCTCGATGCTCACGACCTTCAACTTCCTCTGGAACATCGGCAGCGACAGCACCACCTCGTACTTCTTCGCGTCGATGCGCGACAAGGCGCGCGCCGCGATCACCACCGCGAGCGCCGGAGGCGAGGCCAATGCCAGGGCGACCGCCTCGCTCGCCGCCGACCGCTGGTACAGCGTCACGACCGTGCTCGACGGAGCGGCCGACACGCTGGCCTTCTACATTGATGGCGTCAAGGTCGGCCAGACCGCGACGACCCTCGAACCGTCGTCGATCACGACGCAGACGGTCAACGCCATCGGCCGCTCGCCCTGGCCCGACCCGTTCTACAAGGGCGAGGTCTCGGCGTTCCGTGCCTACGACCGGGCGCTCTCCGCCGCCGAGGTCGCGGCGGTCTCCGACGCCGACGCCGGCGCGCACGCCTCGACGTTCGCGGCGAGCGCCCAGGCCGCGCTCGACGCGATCCAGCCGATCGCGCTGACCGACTCCTCGATCACGCTGCCCACCTCGTCGGCCGCCGGCCTCAGCTGGTCGGCACCCTCGGCCGGGCTCGCGCTCGGCGCGAGCGGGAGGACCCTGCAGGCCGTGCAGCCGGCCCCGGGCTCGCCCGCGGCGAGCGGCACGGTCACCGCGACGGCCACCGTGCGCGGCGTGAGCGCCTCGAAGCAGATCCCGGTGAGCGTCTCGCCCGCCGCGGAGGCGACGGATGCCTACGGTTACCTGCTCGTGCACTTCATCGAGGACTCCGCCGGCTACGCCGAGAAGATCTACCTCGACGTCTCGCGCGGCGACGACCCCGAGCAGTGGGACCCGCTGAACGACGGCAAGCCGATCCTCGCCTCGCAGCTCGGCACCACCGGCATCCGCGACCCGTACCTGACCTTCAACCCCGAGACGAAGACGTACTACATCATCGCGACCGACCTGCGCGTGTTCGGCGGCGACGGGGGCTCGGGCTCGTGCACGAGCTGGTGCTACTGGACCAAGAGCGCCAGCACGAAGCTGCTCGTCTGGGAGTCGACCGATCTCGTGAGCTGGGGTGCGCCCCGCAGCATCGACGTCTCGCTCGACGCGAGCGGCGCCGAGGTCGCCGAGCTCGGCATGGCCTGGGCGCCCGAGGCGACCTGGGTCGACGACTACTACCCCGACGGCCGCGGCGCGTTCGTCATGTACTGGGCCTCGAACGTCTACCAGAACCCCGAGCACACCGGCACGAGCTACAACCGGGTGCTGTGGGGCGCCACGACCGACTTCACGCAGGCGACCTACGCCTACGGCGGGCCGTTCGTCGACCCGGGTGCGAACGCGATCGACACGACGATGATCCAGGACGACGGCACGACCTACCGCATCACGAAGGACAACGGCCTCGGCAAGGGCATCTACATGGAGTCGACCACCGCCGCCCGCTGGTGGGAGTCGGGCACCACGTGGACGCAGCTCCAGACCAAGATCGGCGCGGCGTGGGCCGGCGGCAACGCGGGCGGCGTCGAGGGCCCCGCGGTCTTCAAGAGCCACAGCGAGAACCGCTGGTACCTCTACGTCGACGTCATCCCCTCGACGGGCTACCGGCCGATGACGACCACCGACCTCGACGCCGGGTGGACCCAGCTCAACGACCCCGGCTTCTACATGGCCCCCAGCACCAAGCACGGCGGCGTCGTCTCGCTGACCAAGGCGCAGTACGACACGGTCAGGGCAGCGGATGCCGCATCCGCCGTCTCGACCGACCTCGGGTCGTTCGAGGTCGCCGAGGGCAGCGACGCGGGGGCCCTCGTCGACGCACTGCCCGAGACCGCAGAGGTGCGCCTGGCCTACGACCGCGGAACGGCGACGCGACCGGTCACGTGGGACGCGGCATCCGTCGACCTCACCACCCCCGGCACCTACCCGGTCACCGGAACCGTCTCGACGTTCTCGGCGAACCTCGACACGTGGACCGGCGCCGGCGGGTCGACCGCCTGGAACGCGCCCGATCGGGTGCTCTCGAGCAGCCGCGCCGTCACCGTGGCGGCCGCCGTCGGGGTGACTGCCGCCCCGGCCGGGCCGTCGTTCACCGTGCAGGCCGACACCCGCTGCGTCGCGGGCAAGGCCGTGCTCGTGACCCAGGTCGCGAACACCGGCGACGCGCCGGCCGAGATCGCGGTCGCCACCCCGTACGGCTCGAAGACCGTCCAGGTCGCCGCCGGCAAGGCGTCGAGCCAGACCTTCAGCACCCGACTCGCCTCGATCCCCGCGGGCGAGGCGGTGGCGACGTCCGCCTCCGGCTCGAAGACGGGCGCCTTCGCGGCCCGCAACTGCAACTGACCTGCACCTCCTGATCACTCCGGAAGGACACCTCCCATGGTGAAACTGGCACGCACCGTCGCGCTCGCCGCAGTCGGCGCGCTCCTCGGCGGACTCGTCACCGCCGCGGCCGCACCCGCGGCCATGGCCGCGACCGACGACCTCAGCATCGAGTCGTCGAAGGTGCTCGAGCTGAAGCTCGACGGCGCTCTCGCCGACAGCAGCACCAACGCCGCCGCCGTGAGCCTGCAGCGCGGCACCGCCGCGTACGCGACCGGCATCCACGGCCAGGCGTTCTCGTTCAACGGCTCGACCGCGCTCAAGCTCGGCACGGCGTCGTACCTGCAGCCGCAGGACCTCACGGTCTCGTTCTGGTACAACCCCAGCGCGGCGATGAGCGCCGAGCAGGTCTTCGCCTGGAGCAAGACGGTCTACAACTCCGACGGGTGGTACCTCACCTCCGAGAGCAACACGACCCCGCTCGCGCTGTCGATCGGGCCCTCGACCGGGCAGCCCTACAAGGTGGCCGTCGACGCCGACCGGGCGAGCTTCTTCCCGGCCGGGCAGTGGACCCACGTCGTGGCGACCTACGACCACGCGACCAAGGCCGTCGCGTTCTACCGCAACGGCGTGCTCCAGCAGGCGAACGTGAAGACCCCGGTGAGCGCGAGCGCCTCGGGCGTGCTCGGATCCGAGGGCACGAGCACCAAGACCCTCGGGTACAACGGCCCGAACTACAACGGCTCGTACCTGAACGGCCGGCTCGACGACTACGCGCTCTACAACGGCGTCGCGACCGTCGCCGATGTCGTGACGCTCACGCAGCGCAACGACCCCGCCTTCGACCCGGCGGCGGTCGCGCAGTCCGACCTCGCCGCGCTCTCGATCCCGGCCGATGCGAGCGTCGCCTTCGCCGTCCCGGCCGCCGGGCTCAAGGGCAGCACGATCGCGTGGAGCTCGTCCGACGAGTCCGTCATCGCGATCGACGGCGAGATGGCGCGCGTCACCCGGCCCGAGGCCGAATCGGCCGCGGTGCGACTCACCGCGACCGCGACCTACGGCGGCAGCGACCCCGTCACGCGCGAGTTCGACGTCGTCGTGCAGCCCGGAGCGGACGCCGTTTCGCAGTACCTCGACGACGCGGGCCTCGAGAACGTCACGGTCGCCGACGGCTACCTCGAGAACGCCAACACCAAGACCATCGACTACCTGCTGAGCCTCGACCCCGAGAAGTTCCTCTACTCCTGGTACGTGCAGGCGGGACTCACGCCCACCACCGCCGGCGGGTACGGCGGGTGGGAGCGTTCGACCGGCACCCGCTTCCAGGGCCACTTCTTCGGCCACTACGTCTCCGCGCTGTCGCAGGCGTACGCCACGACGACGGATGCCGCGGTCAAGGCGCAGCTGCTCGCCAAGCTCACCGCCGCGGTCGACGGTCTCAAGCGATGTCAGGATGCCTGGGCCGCCGCGAACCCCTCGAGCGCCGGCTACGTGGCGCCGTTCGCCCTGAATGCGCTGCCGAGCGGCCGCGACGGACTGCTCGTGCCGTTCTACAACCTGCACAAGGTGCTCGCGGGGCTGCTCGACGCCCACGCGTACGCGCCGCCCGCGGTCTCGGCGAAGGCCCTGTCGGTGGCATCCGGCTTCGGCACCTGGGTGAAGAACTACGCGGCGTCGCTCTCGAACCCCGCCGTCATCCTGAACACCGAGTACGGCGGCATGAACGAGGCCCTGTACGAGCTGTACAGCATCACGAAGAACCCCGTGCACAAGCGCGCAGCCGAGTACTTCGACGAGGTCACGCTCTTCCAGAGCCTCGCGAACGGGCAGGACGTGCTCAACGGCAAGCACGCCAACACCACGATCCCGAAGCTCGTCGGCGCGCTCAAGCGCTACACGGTGTTCATGGACGACCCCGACCTCTACGCCACGCTCACCCAGGCCGAGAAGGACGCCCTGCCGATGTACCGCACGGCGGCCGAGAAGTTCTGGCAGATCGTCATCGACGACCACACCTACGCGAACGGCGCGAACAGCCAGTCGGAGCACTTCCACGGCGCCGACACGCTCTACCAGTTCGCGACCAACGGCGTCACCACGGGCTACGGCGAGAACTCCACCGCCGAGGGCTGCAACGAGTACAACATGCTGAAGCTCAGCCACGCCCTCTTCGCCGTGACGAAGGACGTGAAGTACGCCGACTACTACGAATCGACCTTCATCAACACGATCCTCGCCTCGCAGAACCCCGAGACGGGCATGGTCACGTACTTCCAGCCCCAGACCTCCGGCTACGCGAAGGTCTTCGGCACCCGCCTCGACCAGTTCTGGTGCGACCACGGAACGGGCATCGAGAGCTTCACGAAGCTCGGCGACTCGATCTACTTCACCGACGCGACATCGGTCTACGTGAACCAGTTCCGCAGTTCGGAGTTGCGCTCCGAAGGGCAGAACCTGCGACTGGTGCAGACGGCCGACGTGCCGGCGAGCCCCGACGTGCACCTCGAGGTGAGCGCGCTCGACGGCGGAGCGGTCGCCGACGGCACCGTGCTGAAGCTGCGCGTGCCGGCCTGGGCGGCTTCGACCCCCACCCTGAAGGTCAACGGCGAGGCACAGGATGTCGCGGCGCTCACGAGCGACGGCTACCTCGAGCTCCCGGTCGCCGCCGGTGACGAGATCGACTACACCCTCGCCGCGCAGGTGACCATCGAGGATGGCACCGAGAACCCGAACTGGGTCGCCTTCAAGTACGGCCCGGTGCTGCTCGCGACCGAGCTCAGCCGCGACAACGTCGGCGCCAGCTACACCGCCGGCGTGCTCGTGGAGATGGGCGTCGCCGACACGTCCCTCAGCTCCGACGTGATCGTGGCCGACGCCGAGGCCTGGAAGGCCGACGCGGCGACGAGCATCGAGCGCATCGCCGACGGCGCGAACGCGAACGGCATGACCACCATGCGGTTCAAGCTGCACGGCGTCGACGCGACGTCGGCCGCGCTCACGTTCGAGCCGTACTACAGCCTGTACGACGCGCGGTACGCGACGTACATGACCCTGGTCGAGCCCGACTCCGCCGAGGCGCAGGCCCTGATCCTGAAGGGCAAGCAGCAGCTGCGAGCGGCCGAGACGACGATCGACTCGCTGACCTCGTTCGACGACAACAACAGCGAGGCCGACAAGAATTACCGGTTCGTCAACTCGACCGTCGGCGTCTACAACGGCCAGAGCTTCCGGCACGCGCCGGCGGCCGCCGGCGCCTACTTCCAGTACGACATGATCGTCGACCCGTCGCTGCCGAAGAACTACCTGGGCGCGCGGTACTACGGCGGCGACAACGGGCGAACGTTCGACGTGTACCTGAACGACGTGCTGCTGAAGCACGAGACGATCACGAACGCCGGCGGCGCCACGAACTGGTACATCCAGTACGACCAGATCCCCAAGGCGGTGCTCGACGGCATCGCCGCGAAGGACAGCTACAAGCGCGACCAGAACGGGCAGTTCGTGCTCGACGAGCACGGCGAGAAGATCCCGGTCGTGACGGTGCGCTTCCAAGGCAACGGCACGAGCTTCGTCGGCGGCCTGTTCGGCCTCTCCACCACCTCGTCGAACAGCTACGGCACGGCGGCCGAGCTCTCGAAGCTCGGGGTCGACGGCGGAACGCTGTCGCCGGCCCTGATCGCGGGAACGCGCGAGTACACGGTCACCGTGCCGCTCGATGCGACGAGCGTGAAGCTCGACTTCGACCCGGCCGTGCCGAGCGGACTCGTGCACGTCGACGGGATCCTCATCGACGACGCCGAGCCTCGCACCGTCGCCGTCGCGGCGGGCACGGACCCGACCACCGTGATCGTGAAGGCGTACGCGCAGGACCACACGACGAACGTCACGTACACGCTGACGATCGTGCGGGCCGCGCCGGAGCGCGAGCTGGCCGTGAGCGCCGAGGCGAGCGTCCGCTGCGTCGCGGGCAAGGTCGTGCTGGTCGTCAAGGCGACCAACGGCGACGACGTGCCGGTCGTGCTCGACGAGACATCCGCCTACGGAACCGCCACGGCCTCGCTCGCCGCGGGCAAGACGGTCTCGAAGACCTTCTCGACCCGGGTGGGCTCGGTCGCGGCCGGCTCGGTGACGGTCGCCGCCACGGCGACGGTCGACGGCGCGCAGGTCTCGACCGAGGTCGCGGCGGCGTACCCCGCGCTCGGCTGCGGCTGACCAGAGACCGGCGGCCGCCACCCTCACCCGGTGGCGGTCGCCGCACCACCGACCGATCCGCGTGACGCGGGACGCGATCACCTTCGCGTGACGCGATGAGGAACGAGGAGAGAACGGGATGAGACGAGCAGGAGGCGCGCCCATGGGTGCCGACGACGCCGTCGAGGCGCGTGAGCCCATGCGGCGCCGGCTCGTGATGTCGACGGGATCGGCGACCTCGTTCGAGGCGCGATCTGCGGCCGCGCGCGGGGGCGAGACCGCTCGTTCACGCGGACTTCGTCATCGGCTTGACGACGCCCGAGGGCGTGCTTATCCTCGTAATGTTCCCGTGAACATTTCGGGTTCCGACGCGGTCCCCGAGGGGACCGCCACCGGCAAGGGCGCCGACCTCGGTCGTATCCCCGAGCCTCATGAACGAACGTGTCAGCCCCCTGCTGCACGACGATTCGGCTCGGCGCACGCCGACCGAGAAACTGGAGGAATCATGATCAGCAAAGGTGCTGCAGCGCGTTGCGCGGCGGGAGTTCTCGGCGGGCTGCTGCTCGTGGGCGTGGGAAGCGCCGCGTTCGCGGCCTACCCCGATCCCGAGGGCAGCTCGGGCGTCGACGTGAAGGTCGACATCGCCGCGGTCGAGAACGGCGCACTGAGCCTCACGGTGGCGAACACCGAGACCGCACTGACCGAGACCGGCTCGACGGCCGAGTACCGCCAGTTCACCGGTGCCCTGCCCGACGTGACCGTCACCGACACTCGCGAGGAGATCCCCGCGGGCGCCTACTGGTACGTCACCGGCCAGGCCGGCAGCTTCGTCGGCGAGAACGGCCAGCCCGCGATCGGCGCCGACCACCTCGGTTGGTCGCCGGCGCTCGTCACCACCGGCAACGGCGAGGTGGCCGCGGGCGACGAGGTCGGCACGACCCTCGACGCCGGGCCGAACAACGTCGGCCTCACCGGCGAGGAGTTGCTCGCGCTCTCGCTCGACTCCGCGGCCTCGACCGCCGAGTCGGGCCAGTGGACGGCCAACGCCGACCTCGTGCTGAAGACCCCGGTCGACGTCGCGCCGGGCAGCTACACGTCGCTCCTGACGCTGTCGCTGTTCGAAGACTCGCTCTGACCCGATCCACCCGTGGTCGGGCCGGCGCGACACCGCCGGCCCGACCGCACCACCCCGACCAGGACTCGCCGTGATCCGAACCACCTCCCGCTCAGCGCTCAGTGCGCTGACCCTCGTCGCCGGGCTCGTCGCCGGCCTCGGCGCCGTGACGGCTGCGCCCGCCGCGGCCGAGGAGGGGGCCGCTGCGGTGTCGTGGTCAGTCTCGCCCGCCGACGCGTCCGGGCCCGACGGGCGAGTGGCCGTCGAACACGCCATCGACGCGGGGGCCGACGTGCAGGACGCCTTCGCGGTGCGCAACCTCGGCCCCGAGGAGGTCACCTTCCGTCTCGCGGCGGCCGACGGCTTCTACAACCGCAACGGACGCTTCGACATGCTGCCCTCCGACCAGACGTCGGTCGCGGCGGGCACCTGGATCGACGTGCCCGAGACCGTCACGGTGCCGCCGAGCGGCATGGTCGTCGTCCCGTTCACCATCACCGTGCCCGGCAACGCCGAACCCGGCGACCACGCGGCCGGCATCGCGGCATCCGTGCTCTCGGTCAAGGAGGGCGACGGTGCCGGGGTCGGCGTCGAGAGCCGCGTCGGCTTCCGGGTCATGACCAGGGTCACCGGCGAGCTCGCGCCCGCCTACTCGGTGACGAACGTCGCCGCCGACTACCAGACCTCGTGGAACCCGATCCGTCCGGGCAGCATCGACGTCTCGTTCGACGTGGTCAACGAGGGCAACACCCGCCTCGAGGTCGCCGGCGTGCTCGAGATCGCCGGCCGGAGCATCGCGTTCCCCGCCGAGACGGACCATCCGCAGGAGGTCCTCCCCGGGGAGACCCGTTCGTTCTCGCTCTCGGTCGACCAGGTCTGGCCGATGTTCGCCGTTCCGGGCGAGATCGTGCTCTCGCCCTCGGTGACGACCGCGAGCGGTGACGAGACCGCCGTCGACTCCTCATCCACGGCCGTGCTCGTCTGGGCCGTTCCGTGGCCCCAGCTCCTCCTGCTCCTCGGCATCGTCCTCATCGTGATGTCGCTGCTCTGGCGACGCGGCAGGTCCAAGCGTCGACTCGACACCATGCTCGAGGAGGCCCGCGAAGAGGGCCGCCGCGACGTGGTCCTCGAGGGACGGAGGTGATCGGCGGCCTGCTGCCGCACGTCGAGGGACTCCCGGTCGTCGGAGGGGAGACGACCGGTGCCGCCTCGTGGGGCGTCGCCATCCGGGTCGACATCCTGCCGCTGTCCTGCATCCGATCCTGCGGCCCCGAATCGCTTCCGCTCTCAGGATGGTCGGGTGACCTGCTGACCTGGGCATGCGTGCTGCTCGCCGGGGGAGCGGCCGCGCTGCTCCTGCGCACGGTCGCCATGCGGCATCCGCTCGGTCGAGCGCGCCGCTGATCCGAATGGGTCCGATCCGAACGGCTCCGATCCGAACGGATCCGATCCGAACGGATCGCACCGTCACCGTCACGTGAAGGCGGGAACCACTCACTCGAAGGAGAGGAGAGGAGCACCGCCCGCTCGATGCGTTCGCCGGCCCGCGCCGACGACCGCCTGCCGTACCGCGCGAGGTCGATCGAACGACCCGTGCGCGTTCCACCACCGTCGCGGCCGATCGCGGTCGCGAACACGATGCACTGGAGGTTCTCATGGTTCGAGAAGGAACGCCGCGTCTGCGGCGAACAGGCCGATGGATCGCGGGCGCGACGAGCGCGCTGCTGGCGGCCGGAAGCCTGGCGATGATCGGTCCCGTCGCGTTGGCGGCCGAGCCGGCGTCGCTGCTGGCGTCCTACGACTTCTCGGAGGCGTCGGGCACGGTCGCCCACGACCGCTCGGGCGGCGGGCGCGATGCGACCGTCGTGGGCGGCGAGGCCTGGCGCGACGGGTTCATGCGCTTCACCGGGTCGAACCACGTGAAGCTGCCAGACGGACTCCTCGCGGGTCGGTCGGCGGCGACGATCGTGATCGAGACGAGCCCGACGGCGCTGAGCGGTGCGAAGTTCCTCTGGAACATCGGCGGCTCGGGCGAGGGCGCCACCGGCCAGTTCTTCATCCAGCCGATCGCCCCTCGCGTGGCGATCACGAAGACCAACTGGTCGGGCGAGCAGACCGTCACGTCGGCGACGAAGCTCGCCGCGGGGCGGTGGCAGTCGGTCGCGGCCACGATTGCGAAGAACGCGGACGGCACGACGTCGACGCTGCGGCTCTTCATCGACGGCGTGCAGGTCGCCGAGAAGGCGAACTCGACCGTGAACCTGAGCGACCTCACGACGCACACCATGAACTTCATCGGCAAGAGCGCGTACGCGGCCGATTCGCTCTACCAGGGGGATGTCTCGTCGTTCCGCGTCTACACCGAGGCGCTCTCGACGGCTGAGCTCGGCGCGATCGCCGCCACGGATGCCGAGGCGGCCGCGAGCGAGACGATCGCCGCGCTCGACTTGGCGGCGGCGAACACGCAGGACCTCACGAAGGTCGAGACCGACCTGGTGCTCCCAACGGCCGGCGGAGTGACGTGGTCGTCGTCGCCGGCCGGCATCGTGGCCGCCGACGGCGGGGTCACGCAGCCGGCGTCCGACACCGAAGTCACCCTCACCGCGACGTCGACGGTGCGCGGGCAGACCGCGACGCGGTCCTTCGTCGTGACCGTGCTGCGTGCACCGTCTCCGAGCGAGGCCGCACAGCGCGACCTCGACGCGATCGCCCTGCCCTACGCCGACGACGTCCGTTCCGACATCACGCTGCCGACGATCGGCTCGCGGTACGACTCCGCGCTGACCTGGAGTTCGTCGGCGCCCGCGATCGTCGACGTCGACGGGACCTCCACGGTCGCGCCGGGCGTCGTGACGCGCCCCGCGAACGGCGACGCCCGCGTCGTGCTGACCGTCACGGCCACGAAGGACGGCGTCACGGCCACCCGCGACATCCCGCTCACCGTGCGCAAGGCGGTCGAGCTCGCCGAGACCACCGATTACCTGTTCGCGCACTTCACCGGCACCGAGGGCAGCGCGAACGACGAGCAGATCTACTTCGCGACGAGCCGCGACGCGGTCGCCTTCACCGACACCCGCGCCAACGGCAACCCGGTGCTCTCGCTCGCCAAGGGCCAGGGCGACGGCGGCGTGCGCGACCCGTTCGTGGTTCGCTCGCCCGAGGGCGACCGGTTCTACCTGATCGCGACCGACCTCAGCATCTACTACCGCGGCGGCTGGGGATCGGCGCAGGCGACCGAGACCGGCTCGAAGAACCTCGTGGTCTGGGAGTCGACCGACCTCGTGAACTGGACCGAACCCCGCCTCACCGACGTCGCGAGCGGCATCCCGAACGCCGGTATGGCCTGGGCGCCCGAGGCGATCTGGGACGACGTGACGCAGCAGTACTACGTGTACTGGGCGACCCGCGCCGACGGCAACACCGAACTCGGCGACAGCGTCGACGTGTACCTGTCGACCACGCGCGACTTCCGCACCTTCTCGACGCCCGTGAAGTGGATCGACCGCCAGGGCTCGATCATCGACACGACCGTGATCAAGGTCGGCGACTGGTTCTACCGCGCCTCCGGTGACGGCCAGATCACGATCGAACGGTCGAAGAAGCTCGACGCCGTGACCACCTCGGCCACCGCGAAGACGACGGGCACCGACCAGGAGTGGGTGCTCGTCGGCACGCTGCAGTCGATCCTGAGCGGCAGCGGAACGTGCGCCGGCGGCAACAACTACACCGGCGCCTGCCTCGAGGGTCCCGAGTTCTTCGCGTACAACGACGACGACCGCGGGGCCGCCCAGCAGCTCTACGGACTGCTCGCCGATCAGTACGGCGCGGGCAAGGGGTACCTGCCGTTCCGCACGACCGACCTCAACTCGACGTCGGCCTCGGCGTGGTCGAAGGCGACCAACGTGAACCTCGGCACGCTCAAGAAGCGCCACGGCGGCATCATGCCGATCACCGCGCAGGAGTACCGGCGCGTGATGTTCCACTACGCGGGCGTCGGCACGAACCCCGATCTCGCCGTCGAGACCACGGCCACGTCCAAGTGCGTCGCGGGCAAGGCGACCCTGGTCGCGTCGGTGCGGAACGCCGACAGCAGGGCGGCGGATGTCACGGTCGAGACGGCGTACGGCACGAAGACCTTCGCCGGGGTGCCGGCGGGCAAGACGGTCTCGCAGGCCTTCGCGAGCCGGCTCGCATCGATGCCGGGCGGATACGTCGGGGTCGCCGCGACGGCGACGGGCGCGAGCTCCGCGGGCGGCGCGTCGTACGAGGCGCGGACGTGCGGTTGACGCGCGCGGGCGGATGATCGAGGGCGGCGTGCTCGCGCGGATCGTCGCGCGGGCACGCCGTCCACATCGTCACGTGCTCACGGGCCCTGAACGAATAGGCTGTTCCCCGTCGACCGGTCGTCGAGCGGTCGAGATCGGCGATTCGGCATCGGGGCACCTGGGCGGCGACGATTCTGCGAGACAGGAGACCGGTGGTGAGTGACGTCGAGAGCGGGGAACGCCCCGAGAAGCTCGGCATCCGCGAGGTCGCCGTGCTCGCCGGCGTGTCCCACATGACCGTGTCGCGCGTGCTCAACGGGCACCCGAACATCCGCCCGGCCACGCGCCAGCGGGTGCTCGACGTCATCCAGCAGCTCGACTTCAAGCCGAACAGCGCCGCACGGGCGCTCGCCACCCAGCGAACCCAGCGCATCGGCGTCATCGTCGACAGCTCCGTGGAGTTCGGGCCGACGAGCACCCTGCGCGGGCTCGAGTTCGCGGCCCGGTCGAGCGGCTACTCCGTGGCCTCGGTCGCGATGCAGGACGACGCGAACCTCACTCCAGAAGGAGCGGTCGGCCACCTCATCGCCGAGGGCGTCGACGCCCTCTGCATCGTCGCCCCCCGCTCGTCGTCGGTGTCGGCGCTTCGCCGCATCTCGATCGACGTGCCGGTGCTCGTGGTCAAGGCCGCGAAGGACCCGAACTTCCTCACGGTCAGCGTCGACCAGCAGCTCGGCACCACGCTCGCCGTCGATCACCTCGTCGCACTCGGGCACCGCGACATCCTGCACCTCGCCGGCCCCCTCGACTGGCTCGACGCCCGAGGCCGCGAGCGGGCGTTCCACGCGCGCATCGAGCAGTGGGGGCTCAGGGCCCGACCGATCGTCGTCGGCGACTGGACCGCCGACTTCGGCTACGACTACGCCGTCGGGCTCGACGGCGTGCCCGAGTACACGGCGATGTTCGTCGCGAACGACGAGATGGCGTTCGGCGTCGTGCACGGCTTCCACGACCGCGGCATCCGGGTGCCCGAAGACGTCAGCATCATCGGGTTCGACGACCTGCCGCTCTCCCGCCACTTCATCCCGCCGCTGACCACCGTCACCCAGGACTTCCACGCGCTCGGCGTCAAGGCCATGGAGGTCCTGCGCGCGGCACTCGAGGGGCGCGAGATCCCGCAGCGCTCGAAGATCCCCAGCGAGCTCGTCGTGCGATCGTCGACCGCGCCCCCGAGGGCGTCATGAACGCGACGGATGCCTCGACGCCCCCCGTCGTCGAGATGACGGGCATCACCGTCGACATCGACGGCACGACCGTGCTGCACGAGGTCGACCTGCGCCTATACGCGGGCGAGGTGCACGCGCTCATGGGCGGCAACGGCGCCGGCAAGTCGTCGCTGGTCAAGGCGCTGAGCGGTGCGTACCGCATCGACGCGGGCGAGGTGCGCGTCGGCGGCGAGACCGTCGTGCTCTCTGGCCCTGCCGAGGCCGAGGCCGCGGGCATCGCCGCGGCCTTCCAGGACGTCGACCTCTGCGGCAACCTCTCGATCGCCGAGAACGTGATGATCGGCCACGAGGAGCGGCGCTGGTACGGCATCTCGTGGGCGGCCACGCGACGGCGGGCCACGGCCGTGCTCGAGGAGCTCGGCCTCGGCGACCTCGACCCCAGGCAGGCCGTGTCGACCCTGCCGCCCGCCCTCCAGCAGCTCGTCGCGATCGCACGGGCGATGGTGACCCACCCCAAGGTGCTGGTGCTCGACGAGCCGACCTCGAGCCTCGACGCCGACGAGGTCGCGACACTGTTCCGCGCCCTCCGGCGGCTGCGCGAGCAGGGTGTCGCGATCCTCTTCGTCTCGCACTTCCTCGAGCAGGTGTACGCGATCAGCGACCGCATCACCGTGCTGCGCGACGGTCACGGGCAGGGCGAGTACCCGACCCGCGAGCTCGATCGCGCGGTGCTCATCTCCAAGATGATCGGCAAGGACCTCATCGAGCTGCGCCGCATCGGATCCGACCGTCGCGCGCACCGGGCCGACCCCAAGGGCACCCCCGTCTTCCGGGCGATCGGCGTCGGCCGGCGTGGCGAGTTCGAGGCCACCGACTTCGAACTGCACCGCGGCGAGGTCGTCGGCCTCGGCGGCCTGCGGGGCTCGGGGAGGAGCGAGTTCGGGCAGCTGCTCACCGGCGTCGTGCGCAGCGACTCCGGCACGTTCCAGATCGACGGCCGGTCGGTCGGGCTGCCGAACCCCGCGACGGCCCTGCGTCGCCGCATCGCGTTCGCGAGCGAGGACCGTCGCGACGGCGGCATCATCGAAGAGCTGAGCGTGCGCGAGAACATCATCCTCGCGCTGCAGGCGATCCGCGGTTGGGCGAGGCCGATCTCCCACGCCGAGCGCGACGCGCTCGTCGAGCGGTACGTGGAGTCGTTCGGCATCGTCGCGCCCGGACTCGACGCACCCGCTCGCCAGCTCTCGGGCGGAAACCAGCAGAAGGTGCTGCTCGCGAGGTGGCTCGCGACGCGTCCGCACGTGCTCGTGCTCGACGAGCCCACCCGCGGCATCGACATCGCGGCCAAGGTCGAGATCCAGGCCCGCGTCGCCGAGATGGCCCGCGACGGCATGGCGGTGGTCTTCATCTCCTCCGAGCTCGACGAGGTCGTCCGGTTGAGCGACCGCATCGCGATCTTCAAGGACCGTCGCAAGATCGGCGAGGTGAGCAACGGACCGGGGCTCAGCGTCGACACGATCATCGAGATGATCGCGGCCGACGACGAGGACGACGCCTAGGCGCGAACCGGGGCGAGTGCCGCGCGATCGGCCGGCGATCGCGACGAATGGGGCCTCGTCGACCCCTCTAAATCCCGGGGTCGCGCGGCCTGTTTCCGGAATGTTATGTTTCCGGGAACAAATCGCTTGTGCGCCCGAGTTTGTTCCCGGTAACATCACGGTGTGGGACGCGCCAAGCGTCGCCGCAATCACTCGGATTCCGCTCAGCGGAAAACACCGGCGCATTGGTGCCGGGTCTCAAGGAGGAGATCACATGTCAGTTCAGAGGCGATTCACGAAAATCCTCGGCCTGGCGGCCGTCGGTGCGCTGAGCATCGGCCTCGCCGCATGCTCGAGCGGCGGCGACAGCGGTTCGGACGCCGGCGCCGACGAGCTCACCACGGTCGGCTTCGTGGCGGTCGGCCCCGAGGGCGCATGGCGCGAGGCCAACGAGACGAACGTCCAGGACACCTTCACGAAGGAAGCCGGGTTCGACCTCAAGTACGCGCCCGCGACCAACCTCGACCAGAAGTCGCAGATCGACGCGTTCACGTCGTTCGTCGACGAGGGCGTCGACGTGATCCTGCTGTCGGCGACCGAGGCATCCGGTTGGGAGGACTCGCTCGCACGTGCACAGGAGGCGGAGATCCCCGTGATCCTCCTCGACCGCGGCATCGAGCCCGACGACACGAGCCTGTACGTGACCCGCATCGCGCCCGACAACGTCGAGGTCGCGAAGGAGGTCGGCGCCTGGGCTGTCGACCAGTTCCCCGACGGCGGCAACTACATCACGCTCGAGGGCCCCGCCGGTGTCGGCGTGGTGAACGAGCGCAACGAGGGCTGGAACGAGTCGGTCGACGGCTCGAAGCTCGTGCAGGTCGCCGCGCAGACCGCGAACTGGTCGGCCGAAGAGGGCAAGAGCGTCACCGAGACGCTCCTCAAGGCCAACGGCAACGACATCCAGCTGATCTTCGCGCAGAACGACGAGATGGGCCTCGGCGCAGCCCAGGCCGTCGAAGAGGCCGGCCTCGAGCCGGGCGTCGACGTCAAGATCGCCACGATCGACGGCACGAAGGCCGCCATGCAGGCGCTCGCCGACGGCCAGCTCAGCTACGTGCACGAGTACAACCCGCTCTTCGGTGAGACCGCGCTCGACGTCGTGAACAAGACGCTCGAGGGCGAGTCGGTCGAGTCCTACATCATCGTGCCGAGCGAGGCATTCGATTCGGCCGAGGCGGCTCAGGCCGTGCTCGCCGACCGCAAGTACTGATCCGCTGACCACGCCGCGCATCGCGGCGTGCAGCGCACGCGGTGCGGGGTCTGCTGCTTCAAGCGACCCCGCACCGCTCCATTTGAAAGGCCGGCCGCGCTCATGCGGCCGAAGCACAGGATGCGAATGCCATGAGTGAATCACTGCCCATCGTGGAGATGCGCGACATCTCCATCGAGTTCCCAGGCGTCAAGGCGCTGGACGGCGTGGACTTCCGCCTCTTCCAGGGCGAGGTCCACGCGCTGATGGGCGAGAACGGCGCCGGCAAGTCGACGCTGATCAAGGCCCTCACCGGGGTCTACAAGATCGATAGCGGGTCGATCGTCGTCGCGGGTCAGGAACGGCAGTTCCACGGCACCCGCGACGCGCAGAGCGCCGGGGTCTCGACCGTGTACCAGGAGGTGAACCTGGTCACGAACCTCACGATCGGCGAGAACGTCATGCTCGGCCACGAGATCCGAGGCGGCTTCGGCGTCAACTGGCGCGCGACGCACGCCGCAGCGACCGAAGCGCTCGCCACGCTCGGGCTCGAGCACCTCGACACCCACAGGCCGCTCTCGACGCTGTCGATCGCGATGCAGCAACTCGTCGCGATCAGTCGGGCCATGGCGGTCAAGGCGAAGGTGCTCATCCTCGACGAGCCGACCTCGAGCCTCGACGCGGCCGAGGTCGAGGGCCTGTTCCGGGTCATGCGGACGCTCCGCGACCAGGGCGTCGCGATCCTGTTCGTCTCGCACTTCCTCGACCAGGTGTACGCCATCAGCGACCGGCTGACGATCCTGCGCAACGGCAAGTACGAGGGCGAGTACCTCACCCGCGAGCTCGACCGCCACGCCCTGATCTCGAAGATGATCGGCAAGGATCTCGGCACGCTCTCCTCGCTCGGCGGCAATCGTCGCGTCGAGCAGCGCGATTACGACGCCGAGGAGCCGCTGCTGGCCGCGAAGGGCCTGAGCCGGCACGGCTCGATCGAGCCCACAGACCTCGAGATCCATCGTGGCGAGGTGGTCGGTTTCGCGGGCCTCCTCGGGTCGGGGCGCACCGAGCTCGCACGACTTCTCTACGGCGCCGATCGCGCCGACGAGGGCGAGGTCGAGCTGCACGGCAAGCGTGTCGACCTCAAGACCCCCGCCGACGGCCTCGGCAAGCGGATCGCGTTCTCGACCGAGAACCGCCGCGACGAGGGCATCATCGGCGACCTCACCGTGCGCGAGAACATGATCCTCGCGGTGCAGGCCGAGCGCGGCTGGGCCCGGCCCATCCCGCGCAAGGAGCAGGACGAGCTGGTCGAGAAGTACATCGTCGCGCTGAACGTGCGCCCTTCCGATCCGAACCGGCTCATCAAGAACCTCTCGGGCGGCAACCAGCAGAAAGTCCTGCTCGGCCGGTGGCTCGCGACGAAGCCCGAGCTCCTGATCCTCGACGAGCCGACGCGCGGCATCGACGTCGGCGCGAAGGCCGAGATCCAGGAGGCGGTGGCCGAACTCGCCGAAGACGGCGTCTCGGTCGTCTTCATCTCGTCCGAGCTCGAGGAGGTCGTGCGCCTGAGCGAGCGCATCGTCGTGCTCAAGGATCACCAGAAGATCGGCGAGATCGTGAACGGACCCGCCATCACCGCTCAGCACGTCGTCGACGTCATCGCCGCGCACGGTGTCGAGGCGGCGGCCGAGAGTGGCATCATCGATGCCGAGGCGGGTTCGCACCCGACCGCGGCACCGCAGGGGAACGCGCACGCGTCCGCTGCGCCGGAGGAGGAATCATGAGCACCGCTGCTCGATCGAACTGGCTGCGCGAGCTCATCCGCAAGCCGTACTTCTGGGGTGTGGTCGCGATCTTCGCCCTCCTCGCCCTCAACGTCCTCAAGGACCCGAACTACCTCACGCTGTCGGTGAACCCCGTCAACGGCAACCTCGTCGGCAACCTCGTCGACATCCTGCGCGCCTCGGCTCCGATCATGATGATCGCCGTCGGGCTGTCGCTCGTCATCGCCACCGGGGGCATCGACCTCTCGGTCGGCTCGGTGATGGCGGTCTCGGGTGCGGTCGCGATGGTGTTCATGAAGGATGCCGGACAGTCGGGCTCGCTCGGCGTCGCCCTCGGCGCCATCGGGCTCGCGCTCCTCGTGAGCGCCGTGCTCGGCGCGATCAACGGTGTGCTGGTCGCCTACATCGGGCTCCAGCCGTTCATCAGCACGCTCATCATGATGCTCGCGGGCCGCGGCATCGCGAAGGTGATCACCGAGGGGCAGAACACCTCAGCCACGAACGATCCGTTCCGGTGGATCGCGAACGGCTTCGTGATCGGCCTGCCCGTGGTGTTCCTCCTCGCGATCGTGATCGTGATCATCGTCGGCCTCGTCGTGCGTCGCAGCGCTCTCGGCCTCATGATCGAGGCGATCGGCATCAACCCGAAGGCGAGCCGCATGGCGGGCATCAAGCCCAGCGGCCTGCTGCTCACCGTGTACATCCTGAGCGCGGTGCTCGCGGGCATCGCCGGCATCATGTCGGTCGGCACCGTGATGACGGTGGACGTCTCGCGCACCGGCTACCAGATGGAGCTCGACGCCATCCTCGCCGTCGTCATCGGCGGCACCTCGCTCGCCGGCGGCAAGTTCTCGATCGGCGGCGCCGTGGTCGGCGCCCTGCTCATCGCGACGCTCGACAAGACCATCGTGTTCCTCGGCATCTCCTCGTCCGCGACGCCCGCGTTCAAGGCGATCGTGATCGTCGTGCTCTGCCTGCTGCAGTCCGAGCGGGTGCGCAGCTGGTTCGGCCAGCGGCGCAAGCCTCCGCAGCCGAAGTCCGACTCGACCCCCGTTGCGCCGAAGCAGCAGAAGCAGGAGGTGACGGCATGACCACCGTGCAGACCCCCCGCGTCGACGCACCCGTCGAGGCATCCGCATTCTCGAAGATCGTCGCCCGCGTGAAGCGCGTCGTGTCGTCGAACCCGTCGGTGCTTCCGACCGTGGCGGCCATCGTCATCTTCGTCGGCATGGTGATCTACGGCGAGGTGGCCTACGGCCGCATCGTGCAGTACAACACGCTGTCGAACCTGTTCATCAACAACGCGCACCTGATCATCCTCGCGGTGGGCATGACGTTCGTGATCCTCACGGGCGGCATCGACCTGTCGGTGGGCTCGGTCATCGCGCTCTCGAGCGTCGCCGGCGTGATGCTCGCGAACGCCGGGTGGAATCCGTGGCTCGTGATCGTGCTGATGGTCCTCATCGGCACGGTCATCGGCCTCGCCAGCGGCATCCTGATCCAGTACTTCAACGTGCAGCCGTTCATCGCGACGCTCGCCATGATGTTCCTGGGCCGCGGTCTCGCCGCGCTCCTGAGCACCCGGCCCGAGCGCCTCGACGACGAGTCGCCGATCCTCTGGCTCGGCGAGCAGTTCAAGCTGATCGACGGCGAGAAGGTCAACGACGTGGTCGTCACGCCCGGCGTGATCATCGCCCTGCTGGTCGTGCTCATCGCCTTCTTCGTGCTGCACCGCACCCGCACGGGTCGCACGGTGTACGCGATCGGCGGCTCCGAGAGCTCGTCGGCCCTCATGGGGCTCGCGGTGCCGCGCACGAAGATCCTCGTGTACGTGATCAGTGGAACGCTCTCGGGCATCGCCGCCGTCGTCTACACGTCACGCCTCGGCATCGCGCAGAACATCACCGGCATCGGGTGGGAGCTCGACGCGATCGCGGCGACCGTCATCGGCGGCACCCTGCTCACGGGCGGGTACGGCTACGTGCTCGGCTCCGTCGTCGGCGCCCTCGTGCTCGGCCTGATGAACGTGCTGATCACCCGCGACGGCGGCATCCCGCCCGAGATGACGACGATCATCACCGGCGGCATCCTGCTGGTCTTCGTGCTCCTGCAGCGCGCGGTCACGTCGAAGCGGCATACGTAACCGCCCCAGGGCGTGCACGAACGAAGGGCGGATGCCACGCGGCATCCGCCCTTCGTCGTGCTCGGGTACGCCCGTGGCAGGTCTGCCGGGCCGGGCTACTCGACGAGCTTGCCCGCGAGCGAGACCTCCTCGCGCATGAGGGAGGCGATCTCGGCGGGGATGGGCGGGATCGACTCGCGGGTGACCCCGGTCGAGGGCGACCACACGAGGTTGACCTGCAGCGCGGCATCCGTCTCGGGGTGGTCGCTGCGGTTGTGGCAGCCGCGGGTCTCGCGCCGTTCGAGTGCGGCCTCGAGCGTGGCGCGTGCCGCGAGGGCCGCCGACTTGAGGTCGAACGCGTGGGCGAGGTCCTGGTAGCCGGCGATGTCGGGGTGCACGCCGATGTCGGCCATGCGGGCCTCGATCGCGTCGAGTTCGGCCAGCCCGGCGAGCAGGCCCTGCTCGTCGCGCACGACGCCGGCGTGCTCGGTCATCGTGTTGCGGATGGCGCGCTGCAGGGCGCGCACGTTCTCGGTGCCATCGGATGCGAGCAGCGCGGCGATCTCGTCGCGGGCGGCCTGCACGGCGGCGGCCGAGCGCTGCTGGCCGGTGAGCCCGCGCGAGTAGTCGATCGCGGCCTGGCCGACGATGCGTCCGAACACGAGCAGCTCGATGAGGGAGTTGCCGCCGAGGCGGTTGGCGCCGTGCAGCCCGGAGGAGGCCTCGCCGATCGCGTAGAGCCCCGGGACGTCGGTGCCGTGATCGTCGGGCCGAACCCACACGCCGCCCATCGAGTAGTGCGCGGTGGGCGCGATCTCGATCGGCTCCTTCGTGATGTCGAGCATCTGCAGCTCGAGCATCGTCTGGTAGACGCGGGGGAGTCGCTGCATGATCGTCTCGCGGGGCAGGTGCGAGACATCCAGCCAGACACCGCCATTGGGGGTGCCACGCCCCTCCTTGATCTCGGTGTAGCAGGCGAGGGCCACGCGGTCGCGGGTCGAGAGCTCGAGGCGCTCGGGGTCGTACCTGTGCATGAAGCGCTCGCCGAGGCCGTTGGTGAGGATGCCGCCCTCGCCGCGCGCGGCTTCGGAGATGAGGGTGCCGGCCGCGTTCTCGGGCTCGATGATCCCCGACGGGTGGAACTGCACGAGCTCGGGGTCGCGCACGCGCCCGCCGGCCTCGACGGCGAGCCGCCACGAGTCGCCCGTGTTCTCATCGCGACGCGACGAGGTGCGCCGCCAGATGCGGTTGTGGCCACCCGCGGCGAGGATCACGGCGTCGGCGTGGATGAGGTACCGCGTGCCGTCTTCGACATCGAAGCCGTACGCCCCGAAGACCGCGCCGTCGTCGTTCACGAGGATGCGCGTGACGTAGACCGTGTCGAGGATCGGCAGGTTCAACTGCGCGGCGCGGTTGATGAGCGTGCGCTGGATCTCGAGCCCGGTGTAGTCGCCCGCGAACGCGGTGCGGCGGTAGGTGTGCGCGCCGAAGAAGCGCTGCGAGATGCGGCCGTCGTCTTCGCGGGCGAACGGCATGCCGTAGCGCTCGAGGTCGTCGATGCCGCGGGCCGCACCCTCGGTGACCGTGACGACGGTGCGCGGGTCGGCGAGCAGGTAGCTCTCCTTGAGGGTGTCGGCGGCGTGCTGCTGCCAGCTGTCGTCGGCGTCCATCGTGGCGAGGGCGGCGTTGATGCCGCCGGCCGCGAGCGAGGTGTGGGCGTCGGACTTGGGGCGCTTGCCGAGCGCGAGCACGTCGACGCCCGCCTCGGCGAGCTCGATGGCGGCGCGCAGCCCGGATCCGCCGGTGCCGATGACGAGGACGGTGGTGGAGATCTGCCGCTCTGCATGGCGGTCGGTGGGGGTCGTGGTGCTCATGCCGTCAACGCTAGGCAGCGGCATCCGATTCCTCCAATGCATATAAGTCGTTGGCATGATGCAGAGAAGCTATCGAAGCGTAGGCTGTCGACATGAACCTGGAGCAGCTGCGCAGCTTCATCGAGGTCGCGCGCTTCGGCAACTTCACCAGGGCGGCAGAGGAGCTCTACCTCGCCCAACCCTCGCTGAGCCGCCAGATCGCCGCGCTCGAGCACGACCTCGGCGCCGAGCTGTTCCACCGCGCGCGGGGCGGCAGCACGCTGACCGTCGCGGGGGAGTCGTTGCTGCCGCTCGCCAGGCGCATGCTCGCCGACGCGGAGTCGGTGCGCCGCGAACTGGCCGAGCTCGCCGGACTCGAGCGCGGCCGGGTGCGGCTCGGCGCCACCCCGACCCTCTGCATCAGCCTCGTCGCCGAGGTGCTGAGCGCGTTCCATGCGGCGCATCCGGGCATCGAGCTGCACCTGTCGGAGCACGGCTCGCGTCACCTGCTCGACCAGCTCGGCAGCGGCGAACTCGACCTCGCGTTGATCACGACGTCGGACGCCTCGTCGGCCGAGCGCTTCACGGTGACCCCGTTGCTCGTCGAGGAGCTCGTGGTCGTCTCGTCGGCCGGTGCCGCCCCGGTCACCGAGCGCGACGCCATCACGCTCGACGAGGTCGCAGGCCTGCCGCAGATCGTCTTCAGCTCGAGCTACGACCTGCGTGCTGCGACGGATGCCGCGTTCCTGGCCGCCGACCTGACGCCGCGCGTCGTGCTCGAGGGCGCCGAGATGGACGCGGTGCTGCGATTCGTCGAGCGCGGACTCGGCGTCGCGATCGTGCCGGCGATGGTGCTCATCGACCGGCCCGGACTGCGAGCGGTGCGGCTCGCGGGGCACGCCCTCGAACGCACGATCAGCGTCGCCTGGCCGGCGGATGTCGCGCCGACCGCAGCGGTCGAGGTCATGCGCCGCACCATCACCGCCGGTGCCACCGCCTTCGCGGCCCGGGCGGGTGCGACGATGCGGCTGGCCTGAGCCGGCCCGGCGGCGTCGGAGGCCCGGTGGCCCGGTGGCCCGAGCCCGCCGAGGCGGCCGCCGACGTCAGGCCGAGTAGGCGAACGCGGCCGCATCCGCCGTGATCGCGCGCGCACGGGCGAGCCGCGGGAGGTCGCTGCCGTCGCGGATCACGCCGCCGCGCGCCTCGAACTCGGCGATCACGCCGGCGGCCCAGGCCATGTCGTCGCTCGACGGGCTCAGTGCCCCGTTCACCGAGGCGACCTGCTCACCGTGCAGGCAGAGGCGACCCGTCATGCCGAGCGACCCGGCATGCGCAGACTGGTCGCGCACGAGGTCGGGCTCGGTGCTGAGCGACGGCCCGTCGATCGGGCCGGGGAGCCCAGCGGCCCGGCTCGCGACGACGAGGCGGGAGCGCGGGTAGGCGAGTGCGGATCTCGCTCGCACCCATGCCCGTGTCGCGTCGGAAGTCGCCGACCCCGAACGCCAGGCGGAACGTCGACGGATGCCGCGCGATCGCCGAGGCGTCCTCGAGCCCGACCGCGCTCTCGATGAGCGCGACGATCGGGGTGCCGGGCCGCAGGCGATCGGCGGTCGCCGCGACCTGGGCGACGGATTCGGCCTTGGCCAGCATCACGCCCTCCAGTCCGTGCGCCCCCGCCAGGGCATCGAGGTCTGCGCTCCAGTGCGTCGTCGTCGCGTCGTTGATCCGAACCCAGGCGCGGCCGCCGCCCGAGAGCCAGCCGACCACGGCGTCGCGGGCCGCGGCCTTCGCCCCGACGGCCACGGCATCTTCGACGTCGAGCACGATCGCATCGGCTCCGGATGCCGCGGCATCCGCGAACCCCTCGGGCTTCGAACCCGAGACGAGCAGCCATGACCTGGCGATGGCCGGCGCCACGGTGTTCGCGACGGTGTCGACGGGGACTGCCGTGTTCGTGGCCCGCCGCTCAACGCCGGGGAGCGTGTCAGTGAACACGAGCGGACTCCTTCTCGAGGGCGGGTGCGGCGGGCAGGGCAGGTGCGGAGGCGCGGTCGGTCGGCCCGTTGACGATGCTCGCCACGGCGCCCGTCGAGATGTGCTCACCGTCGGCATCGGCCGACCGACGGGCCTCGTAGGCCTGCTCGTCGGCGCCGAGGTGGTCGTCGGCGCTCATGGTCGCCTCGTCGAAGGGCCGGCGTCCGGAGAGCACGTCCTCGACCTGCACGGTGTCGATCTGCTTGGTCCAGGTGCCGATGAGCACGGTGGCCACCGCGTTGCCGGTGAAGTTCGTGAGGGCGCGGGCCTCGCTCATGAAGCGGTCGATGCCCACGATGAGCCCGACGCCGTTGACGAGGTCGGGTCGGTGCGCCTGCAGGCCGCCGGCGAGCGTCGCGAGGCCGGCGCCGGTGACCCCGGCAGCACCCTTCGAGGCGATCATCATGAACAGCAGCAGCGAGATCTGCTCGGGGAGGCTGAGCGGGGTGCCGAGCGCGCTCGCGATGAACAGCGACGTCATCGTGAGGTAGATGGCGGTGCCGTCGAGGTTGAACGAGTACCCGGTGGGAACCGTGATGCCGACGACCGGCTTCGAGACGCCGAGGTGCTCCATCTTGGCGATGAGGCGGGGCAGCGCGACCTCGCTCGACGAGGTCGAGACGATGAGCAGGTACTCGCGGCCGAGGTACTTCATCATGCGGAAGATGTTGACGCCGGTGACGACCTTCAGCAGCAGTCCGAGCACGACGACGATGAACAGGATGCAGGTCACGTAGAACGCGACCATGAGCGTGCCGAGGGCCACGAGCGCAGCGACGCCGGTCGCGCCGACGACGGCGGCGATCGCGCCGAAGGCGCCGATGGGCGCGAGCCACATGATCATGGCGAGGATGCGGAACACGAGCACCTGCAGGTGGCGGATCGCCTCGAGGATCGGCACGCCCTTCGGCCCCATCTTCTGCAGCGCGAAGCCCACGAGCAGGGCCACGAACAGGGCCTGCAGGATGCTGCCGCTGGTGAGCGCCGAGAAGAACGAGGTCGGGATGATGCCGAGGATGAACTCCGTCGACGATTCGGCCTTGAGGTCCGACGTGTCGTACGTCGTCGACGAGATGTCGAGGCCGGCGCCCGGGTGGATGATGCTGCCCACGAGCAGGCCGATCGCGAGCGCGAAGGTCGACATGATCACGAAGTAGCCGAGGGCGAGTCCGCCGACCTTGCCGACCGTCGCGGCCTTGGCCACCGAACCGACGCCGAGCACGATCGTGCAGAAGATGATGGGGGCGATCATCATCTTGATGAGGGCGATGAAGGCGTCGCCGATGGGCTTGAGGCCGACGGCGAAGTCGGGGAACGCCAGCCCGACGCCGATGCCCGCGGCCACCGCCACGATCACGGCGATGTAGAGGTAGTGCGAGCGATCGAGTCGTCGCGCCTTCCGGTTCTTCGGTGCGGACACCGCATGCGTCGTTGCCATTGGTCTTCCTCGTCCTCATGGGGGCCGCTTCGATGCGGCCGGCCTGCGATCAGTGCTGACAGCTTCGACCGACGGGGCGGGTGCGACGACGTTGTGTTCATACTGGTCTCGTGCACATGACGGCGTGGGTGAGGCGATGGAGCATCGCCACGCGCCTGTTCGTGCTGCAGGTCGCGTTCATCGCCGTGCTCACCGCGGCGGCCACCATCTGGCTCTGGAACGATGCGCGAGCGGATGTCGAGGCCGACGCCGCGGCGAAGACGATGGTGGTCGCCACCTCGATCGCCGACAACCCCTTCGTGGTCGACGCGCTCGCCGAGGCCGACCCGACCGCGGAGCTGCAGCCGTACGCCGTCGCCGTGATGGACGACACCGCGACCGACTTCGTGACGATCATGAATCCCGACCGCACCCGCTACACGCACCCCGACACCTCGCAGATCGGACTCCCGTTCCGGGGCACCATCGAGCCGGCGCTGCGCGGGGAGTCGTTCACCGAGACGTACACGGGCACGCTCGGCCCGTCGGTGCGATCCACCGTGCCCATCGAGGACGCCTCGGGCGAGGTCGTCGGCATCGTCTCGGCGGGGGTGACGGTGTCGAACCTCTCGGCCGCGCTCGGCGCCCGCCTGCCCATCGTGTTCGGAGCCGCGATCGTCACGCTGCTGCTCGGCGCGCTCGCGGCGTGGCTGCTCAGCCGCTACCTGCGTCGGGTCACGTGGGGGCGCGGTCCAGAGGAGATGAGCCGCATGTTCGCCTACTACGAGGGCGTGCTGCACTCGGTGCGCGAGGGCCTGCTGCTCGTCGACACGCAGGGCCGGCTCGTGCTCGCCAACGACCAGGCCACCGAGTTGCTCGGGCTGCCGCGGCATCCGTCGTCGGATGTCTCTGGCGACCCCGTCGCGATCGTCGACCTCGACCTGCCCGCGTCGTTGCGAGACCTGCTCGCCGGCGGAGCCGTCGCCGTCGACGAGGTGCATCTGACCGACGATCGAGTGCTCGTGGTGAACCAGGCGGTCGCCGTGTCGACGCCGACCGCGGTGAACCCCGGTCCGGCCCGCATCCTGGGCACGGTCACGACCGTGCGCGACCACACCGAGCTGGAACAGCTCACCGGCGAGCTGGCCTCGATGCGCACGCTGTCGGATGCGCTGCGCTCGCAGACGCACGAGTTCGCGAACCGGCTGCACACGATCGTGGCGCTCATCGAGCTCGGCCGGCCCGAGCAGGCGCTCGCCTTCGCCGCCGAGGAGCTCGACTCGCGCCAGGAGCTCGCCGACGACGTGATGGGCGCCGTCGAGGAGCCGGTGCTCGCGGCCCTGCTCTTCGGCAAGTCCGCGCAGGCGAGCGAGCGCGGCGTGGTGCTGGCCGTCTCGGTCGACCCGGCGGTCGCGAGCACGGACGTGCCGCCGGCCGAATGGGTCACGATCGTCGGCAACCTCATCGACAACGCGATCGATGCCGTCGCGGCGACCATGGAGCCGTCGGTCGCCGTCGCCGACCCGGAGGTGCGCGTGGCGATCGACGTGACGCCGGCGGGCGCGGCGGGTGCGTCGGCTGTGCGCATCCGGGTCTCCGACAACGGCCCCGGAGTGCCAGACCCCGAGCGGGTGTTCCAGCGCGGGTTCTCGACGAAGCCGCACGGCGAGGGCGGGCGCGGCCTCGGTCTGGCGCTCGTCGGCCAGTCCGTGCGCCGCCTCGGCGGCACCGTGACGGTGACCCCCGGAGACGACGGGGTCGGCGCGGTGTTCACGGTGCTGCTGCCGCAGCCCGCCCCGTCGGCGTCAGCTGCAGCGTCGGCGCCATCCCCGGACGCCGCCTCGAGCGGGAGCCGCGCATGAGCGACATCCGCGTGCTCGTCGTCGACGACGAGCCCATCACGGCCGAGGCGCACGCCGAGTACGTGCGCCGACTCGACGGCTTCGCGGTCGCGGGCGTGGCGCACGACGGCAAGGAGGCGATCCGGCTGCTGCGGGACTCGCTCGAGGGCGACGGCTCGCGACGGGGATCGGTCGACCTCGTGCTGCTCGACATGAACCTGCCCGACATCCACGGCATCGAGCTGTGCCGGCGCATCCGCACCGCCGGACTCGAGGTCGACGTGATCGCCATCTCGGCCGTGCGCGACGTGTCGGTCGTGCGCGCCTCGGTGAACCTCGGCATCGTGGCCTACCTCATCAAGCCGTTCACCTTTCCGGTGTTCGCCGAACGGCTGCGCGGCTACCTCGAGTTCCGTGCGGGCTTCGACGAGGGCGCGGGCACCACGACGCAGGACGAGGTCGACCAGTCGCTCGCGCGCCTGCGCTCGCCGGGGTCGGTGCCGCTCGAGAAGGGGCTCACGGGCGACACCCTCGGACGCATCGTGAAGGCGTTGCGAGGGCGGGCCGACGCCGTCTCGGCGAGCGAGCTCGCCGGGGAGCTGGCCATCTCACGGGTCACCGCCCGGCGATACCTCGAGCACCTGGCCGACGAGGGCTCGGTCGAGCGGGCGCCGCGGTACGGCACGCCCGGTCGGCCGGAGCTCGAGTACCGCTGGCGGCAGGGCTGACGCGACGAATGCGCAGACGGTCACACGGTCGGCGCTATCCTCAGACGGCCGACGAGGAGGGCGCGACGATCGACTGTCCGCTGCCGCCGGGGGTGGACGCCGCGCGACCGACCTTCGGCGCGAGCGCATGCCGTCGTCGACGCTCCGGACGCGCGGGTGCTCCGAACAGGCTGATGTCGCGCGAACTTCAGGCGGGGCGGGCGCATCGCAGCGCCCGCCCCGCGGCGGGCTTACTTGTTGTCGCGCTGGAGCATGCGACGGGGGATGTACGGCGCCACGAGAACCGTGACGCAGGCGGTGAGCAGCGCGAGCGTCTCCTCGAACGGCTGGTCCAGGAACACGTACCCGACGACGACGAGGAGCGCACTGACCGATCCGACGGCGACGGCGACGAGCTCGCCCGCGTGCGACTGGCGAATGTCACGAGGGGTCACGACGACGACTCGTGTGTCGGATTCGGTGTGCGGTGCAACGCCGTCGGGCGTGCGCCCGACGAACTGATTCGTCATGGCGACGGCGGGCGGAGGTTCACCGTGGTGGATGACCTCCGGCAGCGCGGGCGACTCGGGGACGATCGGGATCGCCCCCGTGGTGGGGTGGGACATCGGAGCACCTTTCGATTCGTGAACGGGGAGGGCTGACGCCTCGGCGTGGTCGACCGGTTCTCTTTGGCGACGAGAGTCACGTGCTCAGAGACGTGACTGGCGAACATCTGGGGACGAGGGTTGTGAGCTGAGCCCACTCGACCTCTGGCCACCCCCTCTCAAGTCGTCTTCGTCCGACCCCCCTCATCCCCGATTCCCTGACAGGGGGTGAAGCAACTGTACTGAGGCGAGGTATCATTTTCAATACACAAATTTTATGAAATTATCCGTTTGATACCCAAGTGATCGGTGCTAGGTTAGTGAGACCCTGATCCGAAAGCAGTGGCGGGGCCACGTGTCTGGGGCGCGTGCGTCCACCCGTCCGAGACGACAGCCCGGGAGGGGCATGTCAACAGCTATCGGTGCCTGTATCGCGGGAGCCGGGGATCCCGCTTCATGCATTGGAGAGGTTCTCATGAACCAGAAGAACGAAAGGTCCCGCAAGCGAATCGTGACTGACACTGTGGAAACACTCGACGCCGATGGCGCCGGCGAGACCTTGCCGGGCACGGTATCCGAATCTCGGAAGCCGGCGAAGAAGGTGCCGACCCGCTTCTCGCTCAGTCTTCCCCCCTCCTACGCAGAGATCGTTGCGACCACGGCTGAAGTGAAGGAGTTGAATGTGACCGACACGTTCCGCCGCGCCCTTGCGATCATGCATGCCATCGACGAAGAGGAAGCCAAGGGCAATCGCATCGTCTCGGTCGAAACGGACGGCATCAGCACTCGCCTGGTGTTCGTGTGACGCAAGGACGGGGCTGAGGAGGTCAAGACTTCAGCGGAGGGTCGGTTGCCGAACGGCACCCGGCCCTCCGCTCGTTGCCGGACGAATCGGTGTGACGTTGCTGTGTGTGTGCACCTCGAGCTTGCCGTAGTCACAGCGGCTCCTGCGGACTAGCGTGAGCACGTGTCCGCGTCCGTGATCGACGCACGTACTGCTCACGCCGCCGGCGTCCAGCGCCTGCTCGCGAGCTATCGCGCGGTGCCCGCGACCTCTTCGGTGCGGCTCGCGAAACGCACCTCGAACCTCTTCAGGACGCGCGCGAAGGCGGATGCCGCGGGGCTCGACACGTCGGGCCTGACCCACGTCATCTCGGTCGACCCCGAGGCGCGCACGGCCGACGTCGCGGGCATGTGCACCTACGAGGACCTCGTCGACGCGACGCTGCCCTTCGGCCTGGTGCCGCTCGTCGTACCGCAGCTGAAGACGATCACCCTCGGGGGCGCCGTCACGGGTCTCGGCATCGAGTCGACGTCGTTCCGAAACGGGCTGCCGCACGAGTCGGTGCTCGAGATGGACATCCTCACCGGGGCCGGCGAGGTGGTGACGGCGTCGCGCGGTGACGGCGAGCACGGTGAGAACGCCGACCTGTTCCGAGCGTTCCCGAACTCGTACGGCACGCTCGGCTACGCCGTGCGCCTGCGCATCGAGCTCGAGCCCGTCGAGCCGTTCGTCGCGCTGACGCACGTGCGGTTCCACGACCTCGGCGAGCTCGTGGCCGCGATGGGGCGCATCGTCGCGACGGGCGAGCACGAGGGCGAGCGGGTCGACTTCCTCGACGGGGTCGTGTTCAGCGCCGACGAGGGCTACCTCTGCCTCGGCCGGCGCACCGCGGCATCCGGCCCGGTCAGCGACTACACCGGCCAGCAGGTCTACTACCGGTCGATGCAGCACGACGATGGCGCGAAGCGCGACCGGCTCACCGTGCACGACTACCTCTGGCGGTGGGACGCCGACTGGTTCTGGTGCTCCGCGGCGTTCGGCGCGCAGCAGCCGCTCGTGCGCCGGCTGTGGCCCCGGCGGTTGCGGCGCAGCAGCTCCTACGCGCGGCTCATGCGGCTCGAACGCCGCTACGGCATCGGCGATCGGCTCGAGCGGGTGAAGGGCCGGCCGCCGCGCGAGCGCGTCATCCAGGACGTCGAGGTGCCGATCGAGCGCACCGCGGAGTTCCTCGACTGGTTCCTCGCGAACGTGCCGATCGAGCCGATCTGGCTCTGCCCGCTGCAACTGCGCGGCGACGACGCCTGGCCGCTCTACCCGCTCGAGCCGCACCGCACCTACGTCAACGTCGGCTTCTGGTCGACCGTGCCGGTCGGCGCGACCGAGGGCGAGACGAACCGCCTGATCGAGCGCGAGGTCTCGGCGCTCGACGGCCACAAGTCGCTCTACTCCGACGCGTTCTACTCGCGCGATGAGTTCGACGCGCTCTACGGCGGCGACGCCTACCGATCCGCCAAGGCGCGGTTCGACCCCGACTCACGACTCCTCGACCTCTATGCGAAGGCGGTGCAACGTCGATGACGACGACCAAGGGACCGATGACCGGCACGGCGGGTTCGAACGACCCGACGGAACCGAATGATCCGTTCGGCCGAGCGGATGCCGCGGGCGGCCCGGATGCCGCAGGCAAGCTCACGCTGGCGCAGATCCTCGAGATCTTCGCGGGCGGGCGCCTGCCCCTGCGGTTCACCGCGTACGACGGGAGCTCGGCGGGTCCGCCCGATGCGGCGCTCGGGATCGAGCTGACGAGCCCGCGCGGCACGACGTATCTCGCGACAGGTCGTGGCGACCTGGGCCTCGCGCGTGCGTACATCGCCGGCGATCTCGAGATCCACGGGGTGCACCCGGGCGATCCCTACGAACTGCTGAAGGCCCTGGCCGACGAGCTCGTCTTCAAGCTGCCGCCGCCCAAGCTCATGGCGCAGGTCGTGCGGTCGATCGGCGTCGAGCACCTGCGCCCCATCGCCCCGCCGCCGCAGGAGGTGCCGCCGAGGTGGCGCAGGGTCGCCGAGGGGCTGCGGCACAGCAAGTCGCGCGACGCCGAGGCGATCCACCACCACTACGACGTCTCGAACACGTTCTACGAGTGGGTGCTCGGGCCGTCGATGACGTACACCTGCGCCTGCTATCCCTCGCTCGAGGCGACGCTCGACGAGGCCCAGGAGAACAAGTACCGGCTCGTCTTCGAGAAGCTTCGGCTGAAGCCGGGCGACCGCCTGCTCGACGTCGGATGCGGCTGGGGCGGCATGGTGCGCTACGCCGCACGCCGCGGTGTGCGGGCGATCGGGGTCACCCTGTCCGAGGAGCAGACGTCGTGGGCGCAGCGCGCCATCGACGACGAAGGCCTCTCCGGCCTGGCCGAGGTGCGGTTCGGCGACTACCGCGACATCCGCGAGACCGGCTTCGACGCCGTCTCGTCGATCGGACTGCTCGAGCACATCGGGGTCAAGAACTACGCCTCGTACTTCGGGTTCCTGCAGTCGCGGCTGCGCACGGGCGGGCTGCTGCTCAACCACTGCATCACCCGCCCCGACAACACCTCGCAGCCCTCGGCGAAGGGATTCATCGACCGGTACGTCTTCCCCGACGGGGAGCTCACGGGCTCCGGCCGCATCATCCGCGAGGCGCAGGATGTCGGGCTCGAGGTGCTGCACGAGGAGAACCTGCGACCGCACTACGCGCTCACCCTGCGCGACTGGTGCGCGAACCTCGTCGCCCACTGGGACGAGGCGGTCGCCGAGGTCGGCCTGCCCACCGCGAAGGTGTGGGGGCTGTACATGGCAGGGTCGCGGCTCGCGTTCGAGTCCGGCGGCATCCAGCTGCACCAGGTGCTGGCCGTCAGGCCCGACGAGCATGGCGGCAACGGGGGGCTGCCGCTGCGGCCGTGGTGGGCGGCCTGACCCGTCGAGCACGATCGACGCCGACGTGACGAGGGGCGGATGCCGCGGCATCCGCCCCTCGCATGCGAGCGCTACTCGGCCGAGTCGAGTCGCCTGCGGTCCTCGGCGAGCAGGGCGTCCTCGCCCTCGTCGCCCTCGGCGATGACCTCGTCCTCCTCGAGCGAGAGGCGCATCGGACGGCGGAACAGGCGAGTCAGCACCAGCAGCGCGACCACCCCGATCGAGAGCCAGAGGAGGCCGTAGATCATCGCGTCGCTGCTGATGTTGAGCCAGAGCACCACGGTGAGCACGACGCCGATGACCGGCAGCACGATGTTGCGCACGATCTGCGACGCCGACCTCACCTCGCGGCGGCGCACGGCGAAGTGCAGGATCACCGTGATGTTCACGACCGTGAACGCGATCAGCGCACCGAAGTTGATGAGCGAGAAGATGAAGTCGAGGTCGGCCACCGCGGCGCCCAGCGAGACGATGCCGACGAGCACGATCGCGACCGCCGGCGTCTGGAACCGCGGGTGCACGTACGACAGGCGTCGCGAGATCGGACCCGTGCCGTTGCGGCCCATGACGTAGATCATGCGGGAGACGCTCGCGTGCGAGGCGAGGCTCGACGCGGCGACCGCGGCGACGGCGGCCGCGACGAAGAGGATCTGGAAGAGCATGCCGCCGACCGAGTACGCGAGCTCTGGCAGCGCGGTGCCCTCGGTGAGGCCCTCGACGCTCGGGAAGAGCGACTGGGTGAACCACCCGGCGACGAAGAACAGCCCGCCGCCGATCACGAGCGAGAGCACGATCGCCTTCGGCACGGTGTTCGCGTCCTTCGCCTCCTCGGTGTACATCGTGATCGCGTCGAACCCGATGAACGAGAAGCACACGATCGTGGCCGCGCTGATCACCGTCGCGATCTGCACGTTCGCGTGGTAGAGCGGCTCGATGCTGAACGGCGTGCCGTTGCCGGCGCCCGCGTTGAGCGCTCCCCAGGCGAGGCCGACGAACACGACGATGAGCACGACCTGGAAGACGAGCAGCGTGGCGTTCACGCGCGAGGTCGACGTGATGCTCCACAGGTTCAGGAGCGTGATGAGCGCGACGTACCCGCCGACCCAGACCCAGCCCGAGATGTCGGGGAAGAACGCCTCGAAGTACTGGCGCAGCAGCAGCGCGTTCACGAGCGGCAGCAGCAGGTAGTCGAGCAGGGCCGTCCACCCCACGAGGAAGCCGACGTTCGGGTGGATCGTCTCGGACGCGTACGTGTACGCCGAACCCGCCGAGGGGTAGACGCGCGTCATGCGCCCGTAGCTGATCGCGGTGAAGAGCATCACCACGAGCGCGAACAGGTAGGCGAGCGGCACCACCCCGCCGCTCTCGTCGGAGACGTACCCGAACGTGTCGAACACGGTCATGGGGGTCATGTAGCCGAGGCCGAGGCCGACGATCGCCCAGAGCCCGAGCGAACGCCGGAGCTTCACGGGGGGAGCGGTGGGTGCGGAGGTGGTCATGCGGGTTCCTGTCGTCGCCGTCGATCGAGCGGGGCGACGCTACGCTACTCGCGCCCCGCCCGATATCGCCACTCCGGCGACTTCGACGACGAGCACCGGCCGCACCGTACGTTGCGCGGCGTGCGCACCCGAGAATCCGCGGCGTTCAGGACGCGCTCCGATAGCTCAGAGCACGACGGTCTCGTTCTCGCCGCCGTCGTAGCGTTCGCCGGTCACCTTCGCCTTGACGAAGCTGATCAGGGTGGCGATGCGCCCGCCCGGGGTGTCCCAGTACTCGCCCGACTCGGCGGTGACCTTGATGAGCACCGCGTTCGGGCTCTGCGGGCCGTCCGGCAGCCACGCCTCGACCGCGGCATCCCACAGTTCGTCCTTGCGGGCGGGATCGTCGACGAGCTCGGCGAGACCGGCGAACGAGACGAACGTCGACCCCGAGTTCAGGGTGACGCCGACGTTCGCGTTCGCCGAGATCTCGCTCGCGTCGCGCGAGTCGCGCTCGGCGAAGTACCAGATCACACCGTCATCGGTCACCTCGCGCGGCGACATCGGCCGGGAGACGAGCTTGCCGTCGCCGGTCACGGTCGTCAGCCATCCGAACGGGATGCCGCGCGCGAGTTCGATGATGCGTTCCTTCTCGGTGCCGGGCATGGCCCCTCCTTCGATCGTCGTGTCACTCGACGCTAGGCCGACCGGCGGGCACGCTGCAGGGGATTGACTTCACAGGTGGATGTCGCGGCATCCATCGCGGGTAGAATCGACGGTTCCGCCGCACGAGGAGAACCGAGATCGCCAGCAGCACTTCCACCACGCCCGTCGCCGAGGAGCAGGCGGCGCTCGACCACATCCGCGGGGTCGTCGCCGGACTCGTCGAGCAGGAGGCCGAGTACCTCCGCGCGATGCTCGGCCGACCCAGCGACGAGCTGAACCTCACCGAGCGCGATGCCCTCGTCGCGCACCATGCGCAGCGCCTCCAGGGGCTCCGCACCGCGTCGTACGGCCTGCTCTTCGGCGGCATCGAGACCGATGAGGGCGAGCGGTTCCGCATCGGCCGCATCGGGCTCAGCGACCCCGACGACGGCGAACGACTGCTCATCGACTGGCGTGCGCCCGTGGCGCGCCCGTTCTACACGGCGACGCCGCTGCACCGTGAGGGCGTCAAGGCCAGGCGTCGCATCTCGTCGACCGATCGCACCGTGACGGCGGTCTACGACGAGCCGCTGCTCGTCGACCTCGACCACCCCGACGCCGTCGCGGAGACTGCGGGCGATGGGGCGGATGCCGCGCTCATGGCCGCACTCGACCGGCCGCGCACGGCGCACATGAGCGACATCGTCGGCACGATCCAGCGCGAGCAGGATGCGATCATCCGCGGTCCGCTCGCGGGCACCCTCGTCGTGCAGGGCGGGCCGGGCACCGGCAAGACGGCCGTCGCCCTGCAGCGCGCGGCGTACCTGCTCTACGAGCACCGCAACCGGCTCTCGAAGTCGGTCGTGCTCATCGTCGGCCCGAACCTGCGGTTCCTCGAGTACATCTCGCAGGTGCTGCCGTCGCTCGGCGAGGACTCGGCCGTGCTCGTCACGCCGAGCACGCTCGTGCCCGGCGTCACCGCGACCGCGACCGATTCCGCCGTCGCGGCCGAGTTCAAGGGCCGGCTCGACATCGTCGCCGCGCTCAAGCAGGCCGTGCGCGCCTTCGAGGTCTCGCACGACGGCGACCTCGTGCTGCGCCCGGCCGGCCTCAAGCCGATGACCCTCGACGGCCGGCTGCTCGCGCGCGTGCGCTCGCGTGGCCGCGCCGGCGCGACGCCGCACAACGCGGCCCGGCCGAAGTTCGAGAAGGCGCTGCTGACCGAGATCCTGCGCCTCGAGGATGCCGAGCACGGTGCCTCGGCGATGGAGGACTGGGAGCGGCGCGCCGACTGGGCCGAAGACCCGGCCGTGCAGGAGCTCTTCGACGAGCTCTGGCCGCTGCTCGACCCGGTCGACGTGATTCGCGAGCTGTTCAGCGACGCCGACCGGCTCGACGCGGCGTTCCCCTCGATCGACCCGTCGCTGCGATCGGCGCTGCTCCGCCCCCGCGAGCACGGCCTCACGCCCGCCGACATCCCCCTCGTCGATGAGCTCGCCGAGCTGCTCGGCCACGATCCGCGGCCGATGACCGCCGCCGCGGCGCAGGCGAGGGCCGACCGGGCGACCGACCTCGCCTACGCGCAGAACGTGCTCGACATGGTGACCGACGCCGATGCCGATGAAGACCACTTGAGCGCGCCCGTCGAGATCGTGAGCGCCGCGATGCTCGCCGACCGCCAGGTCGCCGGCGATGGCCGCACGCCCGCGGAGCGCGCGATGGCCGACCGCGAGTGGGTCTACGGCCACGTCATCGTCGACGAGGCGCAGGAGACGAGCCCGATGCTGCTGCGCGCGCTCATCCGCCGCTGCCCGTCGCGGTCGATGACCCTCGTCGGCGACGCGAACCAGTACACGGCCACCGACGCCCCGTTCACCTGGGCGGGCCTGCTCGACCCGCAGGTGCCGAGATGGAGCCGCACCGACCTCACCGTCAACTACCGCACCCCCGGTCGCATCATGCGGCTCGCGACCGGCGTGCTGCGCCGTATCGACCCGGGCGTGCACGAGCCGACGTCGGCTCGCGACGGCGAGCACGAGCCCAGTGTCGTGCGCGTCGCACCCGCCGACCTCGGAGAGGCGACCGCGCGGGCGGCCGTCGAGTCGCTCGCGCAGAGCGAGGGCACGGTCGGCGTGATCGCACCGCTCGGGGTGCTCGGCGCCCTGCGCGAGGTCCGCGCGGCCGAGGCCGCCGCGGCCGCCGCGAGCGGCGCTGCCGACCGGCTCTGGGTGGGCACGCCCGACGACGCGAAGGGCCTCGAGTTCGACGCCGTCGTGGTGGCCGTGCCGCCGATGCCGGCGCCGCAGGCGGTCTCCGTCGCGACGTGGAAGCGGCTCTACGTCGCACTCACGAGGCCGACGCAACGGCTCACCGTCGTCGAGGCGGGCGACGTCATCGGCTGACCCGACCCGTGACGGCGCGCCACGAGCGCGGCAGACTGGGAGGATGCCGATCTCCGAAGCCGATCTCGTCCACCTGCGTCGCGCCGTCGAACTCGCACGCGAAGCGCTCGACTCGGGCGACGGCCCGTTCGGCTCGGTGCTCGTCGATGCGCTCGGCGTCGAACGGTTCGCCGATCGCAACCGCGAAGAGAGCACGGGCGATGCGACGCGGCATCCGGAGTTCGAGATCGCGCGCTGGGCGGCCGTGAACCTGACGCCCGAGCAACGCGCGGCGGCCACCGTCTACACGTCGGGGGAGCACTGCGCCATGTGCTCCGCGGCGCACGCGTGGGTCGGCCTCGGGCGCATCGCGTACGTCGCCTCGGCCGAGCAGATCTCCGGCTGGCGTGCGGCGGCGGGCAGCGCTCCGTCGGCGGTCGCCCCGCTCCCGATCACGGCCGTCGCGCCCGCCGTGGTCGTCGACGGGCCGGCCGACGAGCTCGTGCCCGAGGTGCGCGCGCTCATCGTGCGGGCTGTGCGGCAGGGCTGAACGGCACGGCTACTCGGGCCGCTGACCACGGTAGGTCGGCGCGGCGCTCGCCGGATCCGCCGCGCGGGGGAGATCGCGACGAGATCCCGCTGCCCCGGATGCCGCGGCGAACGCGCGTCGGCCATGCGCGTTGGGGCAAACCCGTGCGTCGTCCGCGGCTCGCGCGTAGGGTGAAGAGGCGGTCGCTTCGCCCTGCTCGAACGAGTCGGCGCCGGAGCGATCGCACTGGGCAGCCCTGAACCACCGCCCGAACGGAGCCACCGCACGATGTCCTGGGATGACGAACTCGACGCCGACGAGCACGGCGGGCCCCGTGCCGCCCGCGAGCGGGCGACCGGCTGGCAAATCGTTCGCCGCGTCGCCGCGTATTCGGGCGTGGTGGTCGGCGTCGTCGCGCTGGTGGTGGGCGCCGTCGTCGCGGTGAACATCGTCGGCACGGCGACCAACCCGGGCGGCTTCGCGGCACCGGCGGCCGATGGGCCGCACGTGGCCCTCCCGCCGACGGTGGCGCAGCCCGAGCAGACCGCCGATCCCGAGGAACTCGAGGGCGACGTGCTGGCCGAGGGCGACGAGCCGACGGCCGAGGAGTCCACCGGGCTGTCGGGCTCCGTGCCCGTGCCGGCCGAGCTGCCGCTGATCGACGCCGACTGGGCCGGTCGGATCGCCGCGGCGACCGACATACCCGAGCGCGCGCTCGCGGCGTACGCGCTCGCCCACATCGTGGTCGCCACCGAACACCCGGAGTGCGGGGTGGACTGGGCGACGATCGCCGCCATCGGCTCGGTCGAGTCCGGGCACGGGAGCCACGGCGGCCGGTCGATCGACGACGCGGGCCACGTGCAGCCCCCCATCATCGGCCGCGCGCTCGACGGCAACGGGGTGGCGAAGATCGCCGACACCGACGGGGGCGCGTTCGACGGCGACACCACGTGGGATCGCGCCGTCGGCCCGATGCAGTTCATCCCGTCGACCTGGGCGAAGTGGGGCGGCGACGGCGACGGCGACGGCGTTGCCGACCCGAACCAGATCGACGACGCCGCGCTCACCACGGCGAACTACCTGTGCGCATCCGGGTCGATGACCACGCCCGAGGGGTGGCGTGCGGCGGTCTACTCGTACAACCACGACAACGACTACGTCGACAAGGTCGCGAGGGTCGCTCAGCAGTACGCGGCGGCGGCCGCTTAGCGCGAACGCGCTGGGCTCCGGGCTCCGGATGCCGCGGCATCCGCCTGCCCGATCTGCCGGCGCGGCCCGAACGTGAGACGGGGTGGCGATGCTTCGCGCATCGCCACCCCGTCGGCCCGTCAGCGGATCGTCAACAGCTGTGGGCCGGGTAGGGCGCCACGACGCTCTGGCTCACCTCCTCGCCGTCGACCGTCGCGGTGAGGCCGATGGTCGCCTCGCCGGCGGCGATGCTCGCGGCACGGGTCGTGAAGCCGTGGAACGCGTTCTTGCCCGGAGCGACCGCGGTGAACGACCGGGTGCCGAAGGCGGTCTCGACGGAGACGTCGATGGGCACGTCGTCCTCGTTCGTCACGGTGACGGTGGAGACGACCTTGCCGGCCACGCAGCGCGCGGCGGCCGTGGCCGTCACCTCGAGCATCGGCTGGGTCGGCGGGAACGCCAGCTCCTGCCAACGACCGACCTCGGCGGCGGTGAGGGCGCGAGCGAAGATCGCGAGCCGGTCGACGCCGCCCGACTGCCGTTCGCCGCCGTCGCGGTTCGCGCCGATGTGGAGCGTCCGCGACGTGCAGGCGTTGGCCGCCTGGTAACCGCTGATCGTCGCCGTGGCGGCCTGCGCCCCGTCGACGTAGACCGTGATGAGGCCGCCCGTCGTGAACGTCACCGCGAGCGAGAACCACCGCCCGGTCGGAACCACCGCCGTCGTCGTCGTGCCGACGCCGGCCGTGATGATCCGCACGTTGTTCGACGGGGTCAGGTCGATCAGGATGCCGTCGGAGTCGCTGTTCGCGGCCCGGTGGTCGAACAATCGTCGGTGGCTCGACTGGCCCGGATCGATCTTGAACTCCGCCGCGAAGGTGGATTCCTCGAGGTAGCCGAGCGCGAACGGCGCGACGCTCGTGAGGTACCCGGCGCTGCTCAGGCGTTGCGCAGTGCCGGTCGGACCCTCCGCCAGCGATGGCAGGGTGCCCTGGATCCGCCAGTCGCGATCGTACGGCGAGGCGTCGCCGTCGGCATCGCCACCGAGGTTCCACGCGACGAGGGCGTTCGCGGGGTCTGGCACCGGGCATGGAGTCGGCGGCTTCACGTCGACGACCGTCGTCGTCGAGATCGACGAGCCGTCGCGGGTGAGCGTCGCCGTGATCGGCGACTGCCTCGAGGCGTTGCCGGCGCCGACCCTGACGGTGACCGTCTGCTCTGCGGACGCCCCGGCGGCGATGGGCCCGAAGTCCACCGTGGCCGGCGCCGCCGACCACGCGGGGATCCCGGGCGCCGTGTCCGACGGCACGCCCACCGCGACGCTCGCACCCGTGACGGGTTCCGTGCCGATGGCCTCGACGCGCACGACGACCGGGATCTCCTGGCCGCTCACGGCGGATGCCGGTGCGCTGACCGCCAGCGCGACCTCCGCGGTGATCGTGTAGACCTCGCCCGCCTCGCCCTCGAAGACGGCGACGCCGCCGTCGAGCGTCGGCTCGATGATCGTGCCGTCGCCGTCCTTCAGGCTGAAGAAGCCGGGCTTGAAGATCTGGTTCGCGACCCGCAGCTCCCCGTCCTGCGCCGGTTCGAGCGTGATCTCGCGAACCGACCCGTCCTGCCAGGTTGCGCCGACCTCGACGTCGCCACGGGCCTTCAGCCCCGAGTACGAGCCGTCGGGCCACGCCGACGGCAGCGCGGGCAGCACGTCGATGCGTCCGGCCTGGCTCTGCAGCAGCATCTCCGCGACACCCGAGGTCGCACCGAAGTTGCCGTCGATCTGGAACGGCGGATGGTCGTCCCAGAGATTGTCGAGCGTCGAGCCCTTCAGCTGCTCGCCGAGCAGCTTGTGCGCACGGTCGCCGTCGAGCAGGCGTGCCCAGAAGTTGATCTTCCAGGCCTTGGACCATCCGGTGCCGCCATCGCCTCGGCCCTCGAGCGACGTGCGGGCCGCCGCGGCGAGTTCGGGCGTCTCGGCGGGCGAGACGGCCGAGCCCGGGAAGAGCGCGTACAGGTGCGACACGTGCCGGTGCTGGTTGCCGGGGTTGTCGAGGGCCTGCTCGACCTTCCACTCCTTGAGCTGCCCCCACGAGCCGATCGCGAGGCCGGGGTAGACATGGTCGAGCTTGTCGCCGAGCTGCGCGAGGTACTCGGCGTCGTCCTCGCCGACGAGCTCGGCTGCAGCCGCGGCCGAGGTGAGCACCTCGGTCACGATCTGCTGCGAGATCGAGGCTCCGACCGTGAAGTCGCCCTGCTCGGGGGAGTAGCTCGGGGTGACGACGTAGCTGCCGTCGGCATCCTTCACGAGGAAGTCGATCCAGAACTCCGACACCGACTTCAGCATCGGGTAGGCGCGCTCGCGCAGGAAGTCCTCGTCCTGCGTGAACAGGTAGCGCTGCCAGAAGTGCTGCGAGAGCCAGGCGGCCGCATCCGGCTGCCAGAACGAGTACGCGTAGTTGTGGAGGCCCGTGAACCCGTAGGGGTTCGTCTCGTTGCCGACGACCCAGCCGTCGGCGCCGTACATCTCGCTCGCCGTGACGGTGCCGGCGGGCACCATCGACTCGACGTAGTCGAAGAACGGATCCGCCGTTTCGGAGAGGTTCGTCGTCTCAGCCGGCCAGTAGTTCATCTGGAGGTTGATGTTGACGTGGTAGTCGGCGTCCCACGGGGGATTGTTGACCCGGTTCCACACGCCCTGCAGGTTCGCGGGGAGCGAGCCCGCCCGTGACGACGAGATGAGCAGGTAGCGGCCGTACTGGAAGTACAGCGTCTCGAGTGCGCGGGCGCTCTCGGCGTCCACCGTGCCGCGGTAGGCGGCGAGCAGTTCGTCGGTGGGGATGTCGGGGAGCTCGGCTCCACCGAGGTCGAGCCCGACGCGATCGAAGAGCGACCGGTAGTCGTCCTGATGCCGCTCGAGGAGCTCGTCGTACGAGCGTTCGGTCGCGGCGTCGACGGCGGCCGTGACCGGCACATGCGGGTTCACGCCGCTGCGGTAGTCGTCGGCGAAGTCCATCGCGAAATCGGTCGCGGCGCCGAGCACGAGCGTGACCTCGTTCGCCCCCGTGACCGTGACCGTGCCGTTCCCGTTGTCCGCCACGGTTCCGCCGTCGGTGTCGACGGCGAGCTGCGACTCGAATCGGAGGCCGTTGTTGGAGAGCGTGCCCGAGGTCGTGAGGCGCCCGTCCTGGGCGGTGTGCACGACGTTGCTGCGCCCGCCCGGGAGGGCGACCTGCGCGGTGAAGCCGATCCGGCCCGGCTCGTCCGCGGCCAGGCGGACCACGACGACGTCGTCGGCCGCCGACGCGAAGTACTCGCGCGTGTAGTCGACACCGTCGGCGGTGAAGCTCGTCGTGACGAGCGAGTCGCCGATGTCGAGTTGCCGTCGGTACTCGGTCGTCGAGCCGATGCCCGTCATCGTGAGGTTCAGGTCCCCGAACGTCTGGTACGAACCGAAGTTGCGCTTCGGCTGGCCGAGCAGGTTCGCGATGTCGGTGGGGGCGACCCCTCCCGTCGGCGAGGCGGCGATCAGGTCGCGCGCCTGCTGGATCGTCTCGGGTCCGCGACCGTCGGTCCAGTTGCCGTAGTCGTAGCCGCCCTGTGCTCCGGGTCCGCCCGACCACAGGGACTTCTCGTTGAACTGGATGCGCTCGTCGGTGACGCCGCCGTAGACCACGGCGCCGAGCGCGCCGTTGCCGATCGGCAGCGCTCGCTGCTCCCAGTTGCGCTGCTGGTCACCGGTCGTCGCGAGCGGCTCGTCGAACCACACGACGTCCGGCGCGCCGGAGATGCGCGCGTGCGGCTCGGGTTCCGCCGCCGTCGCCGCGGGCACGGTTGCCGCAGCGGAGATGGGGATCGCCAGCAGGGCGGCCAGCCCTGCGGCGGTCACGCCGCGCATGCGGCGTGGCGATCGCGGTCTTCCGGCGCGGGCGAGCGGTCGCCCTCCTGCTCCGGTTTCGTGGTCTTCGGTCATCATCGGCCTCCAGACATCGTCGTCAGGCAGCGGGCTCCAGCCCGACCACCGTGACCTGTGTATCGATGAGACATCCGATGTGTCAAGGACTTTCGGTGAGGGAATCCAGCAGGCTGCCGCCAATTTGGGGATTTCTTCAACAAATAGATGGGTCGATGTCCTTGTCCCACCAATTCGGCTCGAAAGGCCATCGGATGTCTTCCGAAGGAACGCGTTCCCTGAAATTTTCGGGCCTCAGAGCGAAACTCGCGAGCGGCTCGATACTGATAAGAGGTCAGCCAGATCACTGGTTGACGGCGGGTATAGATCGGATGTTTACTTGGGCCTCGGAGGCAGGCATGGGCGCAGCATTCTCTTATCTCACGAGTGAAATACGTTTCGGCTCCCCCTCTCGGCTCGACGGCGCAGATGCCTCGAGCCGCGATTCCGTCTGCTCGGCGGCCTACCTGACCATCAGCGACGATGCGACCGACGGGCGCGAAGGGCACGGGTTCGTCCCGACCGCCGGCGGAGGCGCCGACGTGCAACTCGCGGCGATCGACGCGGCGATGGCGATCGTCGAGCAGCAGGATCTCGACACGCTCCTCGCCGACATGGGCGCCACCTGGCGGGCGCTCGTCGACCACTCCCAGCGAGGATGGCTCGCGCCCGACGGCGGTGTCGCGCATCGCGCCGCGGGTGCCGTGGTGAATGCGCTGTGGGACCTCAAGGCGAAGCGGGCCGGCGTGCCGCTCTGGAGGCTGCTCGCCGCGATGCGCCCGGCGGAGCTCGTCGGCCTCATCGACTTCCGCTACCTGTCGGACGCGCTCGCGCCGCAAGAGGCGCTGGCGATCCTCGATGGGGCGGAGGCGCACCGATTCGAACGCGAGCGCCGGTTGCTCGCGGAGGGCTACCCGGCCGCCGCGGCCTGGCCCGGCGCACTCCGGTGCTCCGACGAGCATCTCGAGCGGCTCTGCCGTCAGGCGCTCGCGAGCGGGTTCACGCAGGTCAAGCTCGAGGTCGGTGCGAGCCTCGCCGACGACCTGCGCCGGCTCGCGATCGCGAGGGAGGTCTGCGGTCCCGACATCGCGATCGCCGTCGACGCGGGCCATCGCTGGGGCGTCGACCAGGCCGTCGCGTGGATCTCCGCGCTGAGCGCCTTCGACCTGCACTGGGTCGAGGACCCCACGAGTCCCGTCGACCTGCTCGGGCATGCGGCCATCGCGCACGCCATCACGCCGGTGCCGATCGCCACGGGTGAGCACGCGCTCAGCCCGGTCATGGTCAAGCAGTTGCTGCAGCTCAACGCCATCGGCTACCTCCAGATCGACGGCACCGCCGTCAACGAGAACATCGCCACGCTCCTCCTCGCCGCCGGAACCGGGGTGCCGGTCTGCTCGCGCGCCGGCGGCGCCGGCCTGTCCGAAGTCGTCCAGCACCTCGCGATGTTCGACTTCGTGGCCGTGTCCGGGTCGATGGAGGGGCGCGCGATCGAGTACGTCGACCGGCACCACGAGCACTTCGTGACGCCGGCGCAGGTGCACGGCGGTCGGTACCGGGCGCCGTTCGCCCCGGGCTCGGGGGCGGAGATGCTCCCGGCCAGCCTCCTCGACCACATGTGGCCGATCCTCTCCGCCCTCGACGGCGTGGCCTGAGAACCCCGGAGGGCGCCGCGCCGGAGGGGCGCCGCGCCGAGGCGCAGCCCTGCAACGGTCGGGGCGTCACGCCTCGGTGTCGCCACGGTCACGGTGGTTCGGTCCGGCACGCACGAAGAAATTGTTGTGAAACAGGAAGATTCGATGCTCGGCGCGTACTGGCGCCAGCGCGTGACCGGAAGCATGCGTGATTTCGGGGTTCGGTTAATTCTGCTTGACAAACAACAAAAAGGCTCCATAGCATCAGCCTCAGCGCAGTCAATGTCGACCGAGGTTGGTCGATGCCGGTGCGCGAGTGACCGACGACGACCTCAGGAGCGCATGGTGCACAGAGCAGTCCCCATCCCCATCCCAGGAACCAGGCGCCGGACCACGGCGTTCGCGACCGCACTCGCGGTCGTCGCCGGCCTCGCATTGCCGGCACTCTGGAGCCCACCAGCGGCCGAGGCCGCCGAACTCGAGGCGACCGCGGACTTCCGCGTCCTCGTCTTCTCCGAGACGGCCGGCTTCCGCCACGGGTCGATCGCCCCGGCCAACACCCTCATCGAGGACCTCGCCGAGGAGAACGGCTTCGAAGCCGTCTTCACCGAGGACTCGAGCGTGTTCGCACCCGCGAACGCGGCCGACCTCGCACTGTTCGACGCCGTCGTGTTCAACTCGACCACCGGCGACGTGCTGACCGCCGACGAGCAGACCACCTTCGAGGAGTACATCCGCGGCGGCGGCGGCTACGCCGGCATCCACTCCGCGAGCGACACCGAGTACGACTGGCCCTTCTACGGCGGCCTCGTCGGCGGGTACTTCAACGGCCACCCGGCGCCCCAGCAGGCGACGGTCAAGATCGAGGACAAGGCCAACCCGTCGACCATGCACCTCGAGGGCGACACCTGGACCCTCAGCGACGAGTGGTACAACTACCGCAACTTCACGCGCGACAACGTGCACGTGCTGCTCTCGCTCGACGAGAGCAGCTACACGGGCGGAACGCAGGGCGCCGACCACCCGATCGCGTGGTGCCAGAGCGACTACGAAGGCGGCCGCTCCTGGTACACGGGGCTCGGCCACATCGAGTCGAACTACGAGATCCCGGCGTTCCGCCAGCACATCCTCGGTGGACTCGAGATCGCGGCCGGCGTCGTTCCGGCGGGCTGCTCGGCGACGCAGAGCGCGAACTACGAGAAGATCACGCTCGACGACAACACCCAGAACCCGATGGCGATGGACATCGCGCCCGACGGCAAGGTGTTCTACGCCGAGCGCAACGGACGGCTGCAGCAGATCGACCCCGAGACCAACGCGACGACGACCGCGCTGACGCTCGCCGTCACGCAGGCCAACGAAGACGGCCTGCTCGGCGTCGTGCTCGACCCCGACTTCGCCGAGAACGGCTGGGTGTACCTCTACTACGCACCCAACAGCGTCGGCGGCGACGGCCCGCACAACCGCCTCTCGAGGTTCACGTACGACTTCGACGCGAAGACGGCGGCGCTCTCGTCGGAGAAGGTCCTCATGAAGGTCGCGACGCAGCGCAACACCTGCTGCCACGCCGGTGGGGACATGCTCTTCGACAACGACGGAAACCTCGTCCTCGCCACCGGCGACAACACCAACCCGTTCGAGTCCGACGGCTACGCGCCGATCGACGAGCGCACGGGCCGGTCCGACTTCGACGCGCAGAAGTCGTCGGCGAACACGAACGACCTCCGCGGCAAGGTGCTCCGCATCACGCCGCAGGCCGACGGCACCTACACGATCCCCGAGGGCAACCTGTTCGACGAGGCGGATGACACGACGAACAAGACCCGGCCCGAGGTGTACGCCATGGGCTTCCGGAACCCGTTCCGGATCGGACTCGACCCGCAGACGAACAAGCTGTTCGTCGCCGACTACGGCCCCGACGCCGGATCCGCGAACGCGAACCGCGGCCCTGGCGGCACGGTCGAGTGGAACATCGTCGACGAGCCCGGCAACTACGGCTGGCCGCTCTGCGTGGGCGTCAAGTGCTACCGCGACTGGAACTTCGCCACGTCGACCGCCGGAGCCGCCTTCGACCCGGCCGCGCCGATCAACAACAGCCCGAACAACACGGGCCTGACGACGCTGCCTCCGGTGATCCAGCCGGAATGGTGGACGGAGAACGGCACCGCGGCGATCTACCCCGAGATCGGCAACAGCGGAGCGCCCATGGGCGGACCCGTCTACCGATTCGACCCCGACCTCGAGTCCGAGACCAAGTGGCCCGCCTACTGGGACGGCAAGGCGATCTTCGGCGAGTGGAACCAGGGCAAGCAGTACTCGATCCAGCTCGACGAGGAGACCGGTTCGGAGATCGTCGACATCAACCGCATCCTGCCCGGCATCTTCGACGGCGGCGGCGACTGGCACCGTTCGATGGACTTCGAGTTCGGCCCCGACGGCGCGCTCTACGTCATCGACTGGGGCTCGGACTTCGGCGGCTCGACGGCCGACTCGGGCGTCTACCGCATCGACTACGTCCAGGGCAGCCCCTCGCCGATCGCACGTGCATCCGCGGATGTCACGAACGGCCCCGACGAGACGCTGACGGTCAACTTCAGCTCCGACGGCACGCGGCATCCGCTCGCCCTCGACTACACGCTCGAGTGGAACTTCGGTGACGGGACGCCGACCTCGGACGCGGCCAACCCGACCCACACCTACGAAGGAGCGGGCGCGTACACGGCGCAGCTCACGGTGACCGACGAACTCGGCCACTCGGCGGTCGCGAACGTGCAGATCGTCGTCGGCAACGCGGTTCCGACGGTGGAGATCACCTTCCCGGAGCAGGGCGGCTTCTTCGAGTGGGGCGACCAGGTGCGCTACGAGGTGACGGTGAACGATCCGGATGCCTCGGGTCCCGTCGACTGCGCGAACGTCACCGTCGTCGCCGCACTCGGCCACGACTCGCACAACCACGACTTCGGTGAGCAGCACGGCTGCGAGGGCAGCATCCAGACGATCCGCGACGCGGGCCACGGCCTCGAGGCGAACCTCTTCTGGGTGATCAACGTGAACTACGCCGACGACGGCGGCGCCGCCGGCGTCCCGCTCACGGGATTCGGCACGAACATCCTCAACCCGAAGTACTTCCAGGCGGAGTATTTCGACGAGACGGGCCGCATCGGCGGCACCGGCGGAGCGGATGACGGCGTGCGCACCGAGGCCACGGGCGACTCGGCCGGTGGCGGACGCAACGTCAGCAACATCGAGACGAACGACTGGTGGTCGTACGAGCCGATCAACCTGAAGGGCATCGACTCGGTGTCCCTGCGCATCGCCAAGGGCTTTGCGGGCGACGGCTCCATCGCGGCGCGGTGGAACTCGCCGACCGGTCCGACCCTCGGCACGGTGACGTTCCAGCCCACGAACGGCTCGAACGGCCAGCCCGCGTGGCAGACCTACCGCGACTTCCCGATGACGCTGGACACGGCGGCGACGAACGGCGAGACCGGCACGTTGTACTTCGTGCTCACGTCGGGAGGCGCCAACGTCAACAACCTCGTGTTCGAGGGCGACGGCGTCGACACGAACGCCTCGCCGACCGGCGAGCTCACGGTCGACGTGACCAGCGGCGAGCCCCCGTTGGCGGTGAACGCCTCGATCGAGGCGACCGACCCCGACGGCGACTCCGGCCTCCTCACCTACAAGTGGGACGCGGGAACCGGTGGCGGCTTCGTCGCCGGGACCTCGGAGTTCGCCTTCGAGTACACCGAGCCCGGCGCCTACACCCTCACGGTGCGGGTGACCGACGCCGGGGGCGCGTACCGCGACTTCAAGCAGACGATCAACGTCAACTCGGCGCCGATCGGCATCTGCTACAGCGGGCGCTCCGACGGATTCGACGGCACGGCGCTCGACACGACGAACCGCTGGAACCGCTCGGTGCGGATCGACCAGTTCGCCCAGGTGGCGAACGGGGAGCTCACGATCCCGGCCTCGCTGACGGACATCCACGCCGCCGGCACGGGTTCGCCGAACATCGTCCTGCAGGACATCCCTGAAGGTGCGTTCTCGATGACCGCGAAGGTGAACTTCCCGGCACGGGTGCAGTACCAGCAGGCCGGCATCACGATCTACGGCGACGACGACAACTACCTGAAGCTCGTGCAGATGGCACGCGGCCAGTCGTCGGATCCCGCGAATCGCGTGTTCCAGTTCCTGAAGGAGGACAACGCCACGGCGGTCGAGCGCAACACGTCGGCACTCGGGGCGGACTTCCCCGACACGTACTACGTGCGGCTGACGAGCGATGGCACGACCGTGAGCGCCGCGTACTCGGCGAACGGCACCGACTTCACGACGATGCCGGACACGTTCACCCTCGCCGGAATCGACGACCCGAAGATCGGCCTGCTCACGCTCGGCACGAACAGCACGCCCTCGCAGGCGTACGGCGTGATCAACGCGAAGTACGACTGGTTCCAGGTGACGCCCGACGACACCGCCACGGCGGAATCGCCGAACGACGAGTTCGACGGCACCTCGCTGGAGGCCTGCCGCTGGGAGGTCGTGAATGAGGACACCGACGGCTACCGCGTCTCCGACGGGCAGCTGCGGATCGACACCTCGCCGTTCGACATCTACAACACGGACGCGGGAGTGACGAACTTCGTGCTGCAGCCCCAGCCGGCAGACGACTGGGTCGTGGAGACGAAGGTCGACGCCTCGGAGCTCGACCGGCGCTACCAGCAGGGCGGCCTGATCCTCTTCAAGGACGAGGCCAACTACGTGAAGCTCGACATCCTCGCGACGAACGAGGCCGGTCAGCCGATCGCACGCAACCTCGAGATGCGCAGCGAGGTCGGGAACTCGGTGCAGAACCCCCAGCCGAACGCTCCGGCGCCGGCGAACGGGCTCGTGTGGCTGCGCCTGGAGAAGGTCGGCACGACCTTCACCGGGTACTCCAGCACCGACGGCGTGAACTGGACGGCGATCGCGCAGACGGTGTCGAACTCCGCGCTCGCGGATGCCAAGGTCGGCCTGTACGCCCTCGGCAACTCCGCGCAGGGCCAGGTGTCGAACACCGCCTCCTTCGACTACTTCAAGGTGGTCGAGGACCCGCTGGAGGTCACGGCGGCCGTGACGCCCGAATCGCCGCCCGGCGACAACGGGTGGTACACGGGTGACGTCACCGTCGCCGTCGAAGCCCAGGGCGGCAGCGGCACCGTCTACCGCGAGGTCAACCTCGACGGCGAGGGCTGGGTCGAGTACACGGCGCCCGTCGTCGTGACCGAGGACGGCGAGCACGAACTGCAGTACCGTGCCTCGACCTCGTCGGGCGGCTCGGCCGAGGTGCAGTCGGTCGCGTTCAAGATCGATGCGACGGCACCCGTGCCGACCGCGGCGATCGCGGCCGACGAGACCGACCCGGCCCTGCGGTCGCTCGAGCTCGAGGCGGAAGACGCCACGAGCGGGGTCGACTCGATCGAGTACCGCATCGGCGACGCGGAGTGGACCGTCTTCGACGGCCCGGTCGCACTGCCGAACGGCGCGGTGACGGTCGAGTACCGGGCGACGGATGCCGCGGGCAACACGAGCGAGGTCGGCAGTCTCGACGTGCCGGCCGTCGGCACCGCGCTCGACGTCACCGTCGTCGCCGGAGCACGATGCGTCGCGGGCAAGGCGATGCTCACGCTCCAGACGACGAACAACGAGGACGTGCCGCTGACGGTGGCGTACACGTCGGCGTACGGCACGAAGTCGTTCGCCGCCGTGGCTCCCGGCAAGAACGCGTTCCACGCGTTCACGACGCGCCTCGCCGCACTGCCCGCCGGCACCGCCTCGGTGACCGTGACGGGAGTCGTCGACGGCGAGACGGTCACCACCACCGTCGAGACCGGATACGCCGCGTTCCCCTGCGGCTGATCCGATGGGCGGCCCGCCGGAGACGGCGGGCCGCCCATCACCACACCCACCCCCTGATTTCCGGCGCGAACGACGCCGGTCCATGAGAAGGAGAACCCCATGCGGAGAAGAGAAGTCGTCGCCAGGTGCGCGATGGTCGCGGCCGGCGTGATCGTGCTGGCGGGTGTCGCGACCGCGGCGTCCGCCGAGGAGCAGCACGGCGGCGAGGACATCGACGTGTCCGTCGAGATCGCGCAGATCGACGAGCCCGGCGTGCTCGCCCTCACGGTCGCGGGCGGCTCGGCCACGCTGAACGAGTCCGGATCCACCCCGACGGTCCGACAGTTCACCGGCACCCTGCCGACCGTGACGGTCACCGACACCCGCACCGCCGACGAGATCCCCGACGACGCGTTCTGGTACGTGCTCGGCACCGCGACCGACTTCGAGGGCGCCGCAGGGCAGCCGTCGATCCCGGCCTCGCTGCTGGGCTGGGCGCCCGAGCTCATCGACGGCGGCGAGTCCGGCCTGGTCGCCGCGGGCGACCCGGTCGAGGGCGAACTGGACGCCGGCCCCGGCCTGGTCGACGTCGAGCTCCTCGCGATGGCCGCGGCATCCGAGGCCATCGCCGAGGAGGGCCAGTGGACCGCGACGGCCGACCTGTCCCTGCGCACGCCCGTGACGGTCGAGCCGGGGAACTACGCCTCCACCCTCACGCTCTCCCTCTTCGAGTGACGGCCGTGGCTTCGACGATGATCGCAGCGACCGTCGCGCGCCGGAGGGCCTGGGCGATGCTCGTCGCGCTCCTGGCGATGCTGTCCGCGCTGCTGCTCGGGCTCGGAGCCGCTCCCGCACAGGCGCACGGCGGTCCCATCGAGGGCCAGATCGCGCAGGACGGAGAGGGCGGCATCTACGTCTCCTTCGTGTACGCCAAGGACTCGCACCCCGTCGAGGCGCTCATCACCGCGACGGTCGAGGGCCGATCGGCGACCGGGGAGCTCCTCGAACCCGTTCCGCTCGTCTCGGCGAGCCAGGGTTCCGGCATCTGGGGCGTGCCGGCCGGCACGTTCCCGGAGGGATCGTGGGACGTCACCGTGCGCGTCACCGACCCCATCGCATACGAGACGAGCGCGCCGCTCGAGATCGTGATGGTCGACGTGGTCGCGGAGGACTACGTCGCTCCCGCGGCCGCGGTCGCCGACGGCGCGCCCGTCGAGGAGTTCGGCTCCTGGTTCGGCGTCGGCCTCGGGGTCGCGGCGGTCGCCGTGGTCGTGGTGGTCGGCGCCCTGCTGGTGTTCCGGAGGTCGCGCGTGTCGGCGTGAAGCACGACGTGAGACGAACGAGGACGGGGATGCCGCGGCATCCCCGTCCTCTTCTCATGCGCGCTCGGCGGCGTCGGCCTCCACCGAGCCGGGGCGGCAGGCCAGCACGCCGCCGTAGACCGTGACGGCGAGCGTCGCCACCAGCCAGACGTACACCGGCAGCCAACTGCCCGTGGCGGTGAGCACCCATCCGACGCAGAGCGGGCCGATGCACGCGACGCCGTAGCCGATGCCCTGCATCGCCCCCGAGAGGAAGGTGCCCCCCTCCGGCGTGGTCGAGCGCCGGTGCACGAGGGCCAGGCAGAGCGGGAAGGTGCTGACCCCGAGCCCGAGCGCCGCGGTCGCCGTCCAGGCGAAGGTGGTCGGGTCGATGGCGAGCAGGATGTAGCCGACGCCCAGGAGGGCGGCGCAACCGACCACCACGCCGATCGGGTTGCGCATGCGGAGGGTCAGCCCCGGAACCACGAAGCCGGCGGCGATGCCGAAGACCGAGAAGAAGGCAAGGAGTGCGCCGCCGCCGCCTTCGCCGAGGCCGGCGTCGATCGCGATGTTCGGCAGCCACGTGACGATCGTGTACGTGTGGAGCGCCGTCATCGAGAAGAGCAGGATGAGTCCGCGCACCGTCGGGGTCCGCCAGTAGCGGCGTCGAGTCGCGGCGTCGAGGCGTTGCGGGGCGGCCGTCGAACCGGCGGGTGCGCCTCGACCCGCGAGGGCGGGAACCGCCCACATGGCCGCCGCGATGGCGAGCGGGAACGCCCAGATCGCCAGCGCCCATCGCCAGCCGAGCGACTCTGCGACGGCCACCGAGACGATGGGGGCGACCACCTGGCCGACCTGGAGCAGCACGGCGTACACGCTGCTCAGCGTGCCGAGCCTGGCCGGGAACCATCGCTTGATCAGCGGGATGGTCAGCACGTTGGCCATGCCGATGCCCGCGAACAGCAGCACGCTCGACCCGATGAGGAGTTCCGTCGACGACGAGATCGACCGCAGCAGCGTGCCGAGGGTCGACACGACGAGCGCGAGGACCATCGCCCGCTCGAGGCCGATCCATCGCGCCACGCTCGGCGACACGAGTCCGAAGATCGCGAAGCACGCGGTGACGACGGTGCCGATCGCGCCGATCACGGGAGCGCCGAAGCCCAGGTCGTCGCCGATGCGGTCGGCGAGCGGGCTGAACCCGGTGACGCCCGTGCGGAGGTTGAACGCCGTGAGGGCGACCGCGCCGACCAGGAGTCCGACGCGCAGCGTCGAGGCGGGTGGGGCGAGGGGGGTCGAGGTCATGACGCTCCTGTTCCGAGGATCGAATGGTCCGGACGACGTCGGGACGCATGAGCGCCGTCGTTCGAGCCGGACGGCTCCGTCACCGGTCCGTGGCTCGCATCGCGTCGACACCTTCAGAGCAGGCTATGGGTAATATGACTGGAGTCACAACATACAGTCGTGTTCGCTCGAGGATCCGAGGAGTGGTCGATGAAGACCGTCAGCCCGTTCACGTGGCGCGTCGGACTCGGCGTCATGGCCTCGCTGATCATGCCGTTCGCGCACCAGGCGGTCGCGCCGAACTCGGCCATCGCGGCGGAAGACCCCGCGGTGAGCTGGTCGGTCGCTCCCGCCGGTGCCGACGGACCCGACGATCGGGCCTGGGTCGAGCAGTCGCTCGACCCGGGCGAGACGCGAACCGAGCACCTCGCCGTTCGCAACCTGGGGGAGTCGGAGGTCACCTTCGCCCTGTCGGCCGCCGACGGGTACTTCACCGACACCGGGCGCTTCAACATGCTGCACGCGACGACGCCGTCGACCTCCGCCGGACTCTGGATCGATCTGCCCGAGAGCGTGACCGTGCCCGCGAGCGGCACCGTCGTGGTGCCCTACACGGTCACCGTGCCGGAACGAGCGGTCCCCGGCGACTATGCCGCCGGAGTGGCCGCGTCGATCACCTCGGTCGGGTCGGGCGACGGCGCGACGATCGGCATCGAGAGTCGCGTCGGCTTCCGCGTGCTCACGCGCGTGGTGGGGGAGTTGCAGCCCGCCCTCGCCATCGTCGACGCCTCCTCGGAGTACCGGGTTGCCTGGAATCCGTTCCTCCCCGGTCTGCTGTCCGCATCGTTCACGCTCGAGAACACCGGCAACACCCGACTGGCGGTCACCGGGCAGGTGGCGGCCGCGGGCGGGGCGTCCGCCTTCACGGCCTCCGACGAGGTGATCGAGCTGCTTCCGGGTGAGCGTCGCGAGGTGAAGGTCGAACTCGACGACGTGTGGCCCCTCGTGCTCGTGCCCACGAGCGTCGAGACGACCGTGCAGGTCGCCGACGCATCGGGCGGATGGCGATCGGCGCCGGATGCCGCGGAGTCGGCGACGCTGTCGACCTGGGCCCCGCCCTGGCCCCAGCTCACCGTGCTCCTGGCGCTGGCGCTCATCACGGCCGCACTCGTCGCCCGTCGGCGCCGCGACCGGCGCGCGGTGGCGGACCTGGTGGAGCGGGCGAGGGAGGAGGGGCGTCGGGAGGCCTGGACCGAGGCGCCGCCGTCGACCCGTGCGGATTCCGACGAGGGTGCCGGCGTTGCGGTCGTGTCGCCGACCGGGCGTGCGACGGGTGTTAAGTCTTGAATTGCAACAAACCGGCGATTCTCCGACATCCGGAGCAACCGGACTTCAGTCTCCGGTGGGATCGGGGCTAGAGTGACCCCCAAGGGTGAGAGCGCTCTCACCCTGTGTTCCAGCGGAGCGCGTTCCGAGCGGGTCGGCGTCTTGCGGCGGCCCCTTCGGCCTCGATTCCAACAATCCGAGTAGCATCGGAATCAGTCATCGCCGGCTCCGCATCGCGCCACCGACGAGAACACCTACTTGGAGGTGGGATGAAGGATCCGATCGGGGGCACCTCGCGTGTCGGATCCAGGGGACGGAACCTCGAGGATCTCCGTCGGCAGAATCTCAGCACGGTCCTGTCGCTCGTGCACGCGAACCGATCGATGACCCGTGCCGACCTCACGCATGCGACCGGGCTCAACCGGTCGACGGTCGCCACCATCGTCACCGAGCTCGAGTCGCTCGACCTCGTCACCGTCTCCCAGCCGGTCGACACGAAGCGCGTCGGCCGGCCGAGCACCGTGATCGGCCCGTCGCCCCGCCACATCGCGGTCGCCGTGCACCCCGACAAGGACGCGATCTCGATCGGCGTGGTCGCCATGGGCGGTCGCGTGCTCCGCGAGTTCCGCTTCGACGTCGAGCGGGCGCCGACCGCCGTGCACGTGGTGAACACGCTCCAGGCCCTCGTGCGCGGACTCGAGCTCTCCGAGGGCGGCACCGTGCTCGGCGTCGGCATCGGCGTGCCCGGCCTGGTGGGCGCGCGTGACGGCGTCGTGCGGGTCGCACCGCACCTCGACTGGCACGACGAGCCGCTGGTGCAGATGGTCGCGAAGGCGACGGGCCTGCCGACCTGGGCCGCGAACGACGCCACCTGTGCGGTCGTCGCCGAGGGGCAGTTCGGCGAGGGCATCGACGAGGACAACGTCGTGTACCTGAACGGTGGAGCCGGCGGCATCGGCGGCGGGGTCATCGTCGGCGGACAACTCCTGTCGGGCGAGAACGGCTACAGCGGCGAACTCGGGCACATGCTCGTCAACTCCGACGGGGGGCTGTGCCACTGCGGTGCCGTCGGATGTCTCGAGACCGAGGTGAACCGCGACGACCTGCTCAGCGTGGTCGGCCTCGGCGACGCCGAGTCGAGCCTGCTCGAGCAGCGGCTGCGCGAGGCCTACGGCGAGGAGCCCGCCGTGACGGCGCTCGTCGACCGCCAGCTCGACTTCCTCGGCATCGCCCTTCGCAACATCGTGAACATCTTCAATCCCGGCGTCATCGTGCTCGGCGGGTTCCTGGGCGCGGTGCGCAACGCGACCGGCGATCGACTGCTCGACTCCGTCGAACGCGCCGCGCTCGCCGGACCGTCGTCCGAGGTGCGCATCGTGTCGTCGACGCTCGACGAGAACGTGCTGATCGGCGCGGGCGAGCTCGTGTTCCGCACCATCCTCCGCGATCCGACCTCGGCGTCGGTGGGCAGCCCGACCTCGGCGCGCGAGCCGGAGCAGGTCGCCGCGAGCTGACGTCTCGCGCTATTCGCGGGAACCGGTCGGCTTCGCGAAGCGCTGCTGCAGCAGCACCGCGACGACGATGATGATGCCCTTGGCGACGGCCTGCACCGACGACGACAGGTTGTTCTGCACGAACACGTTCGACAGCGTCGCGAAGATCAGCACGCCGAACACGGTGCCGGTGATCGTGCCGCGCCCGCCGACCAGCAGCGTGCCGCCGACCACGACCGCGGCGATCGCGTCGAGCTCGTACAGAGTGCCGTGCGTCGACGTGCCGGCCGTGGTGCGGCCGAGGATCATGATGGCGGCGATGCCGGCACACAGGCCGGCGATGGCGTACAGCCACATGGTGTGACGCTTCACGTCGATGCCGGCGAGGCGGGCGGCCTCGCGGTTTCCGCCGATCGCGACCGTGCGTCGGCCGAACGTCGTGCGGTTCAGCACGACCCACCCGGCAGCGGCGACGAGCGCGAAGATCCAGATGAGGATGTCGACCCCGAGGAGGTCCGAGTTCATGACGTCGATGAAGTCGCGGCTCTCGATCACGAGGGTGCGTCGTTCCGCCAGGATCTCGGCGAGCCCTCGTGCGGCGACGAGCATCGCGAGGGTCGCCATGAAGGCGACGACCTTGCCGTAGGCGATCACGACGCCGTTCACGAGGCCCGCGGCGAGTCCGACCACGAGTGCGATCGCGATCATCACGATCCAGTGCGACTGGTCGACGACGTCCTGCACGACGGCGAGCGTCGCGACGACCGAGGCGAGCCCCATGACCGAGCCGACCGACAGGTCGATGCCGCCCGCGATGATCACGAGCGTCATGCCGACGCTGATGACGCCGATGATGGAGGCCTGGCGCAGGATCGTGAGCATGTTCGACACCTGGAAGAAGGTGTCGCCTGCGGTGATCGCACCGACGACGACGATCAGCAGCAGCGCGAGCACGAGCCCGGCGTTGCGGCCGACCGGGCCGCTGAACAGGCGGCGGATCGGCGAGGGCTGGGCCTCCACGACCGAGGTGGTTGCGGACGTGGTGGGGTCCGGCTCGGCGACGACTTCAGCGCCGGGGGTGGTCTGCTCGCTCATGCGGCAGTTCCTTTCATGACGAGGTCGAGCACGCCGTGCTCGTCGATCTGGGTGAGCCAGCGGGCGAGGAGGATCTTCTGCTGGTTTCCGCCGGAGAGGGTGATGGCGGCGCGGTCGGGGTCGGCCGGGCGCAGTTCGAGCGCCTCGATCTGCGCCTCGGCCGCCTTGCGCTCGGCGCGCGTGTCGAGCCATCCGGCGCGTGCGAAGCGCGAGATCGAGGAGAGCGTGACGTTGACGTAGATGGGCTCCTCGAGCACGAGCCCCTGGCTCTTCCGTTCCTCGGGGGAGAGCCCCATGCCGGCGGCGACCGCGGCCACGACGGAACCGCGCGCGAGCGGTCGCCCGGCGACGGCCACGCGGCCACGGGAGGAGCGGCGTGCGCCGTAGATCGTCTCGAGGATCTCGGATCGACCGGAGCCGACGAGTCCGGCGAGCCCGACGACCTCTCCGGCGCGCACCGAGAACGACACGTCGGAGAAGACGCCGGCGAGCTCGAGGCCGTCGACGTCGAGCATGACGGGGGCGTCGGCGGGGAAGGGCACTGCCGGCGGGAAGACGTTCTCGACGTTGCGGCCGGTCATCAGGCGGATGAGCTCGGCCGTCGGCGTCTCGGCGACGGAGAGCCCGTGAGCCATGCTGCGACCGTCCTTGATGACGGTGATGCGGTCGCCGATCTGGCGGATCTCCTCGAGGCGGTGCGTGATGTAGACCACGGCGATGCCCGATCTCGTGAGTTCGCCGATCACGTGGAAGAGGTTCTTGACCTCCTCGGAGTCGAGCACGGCGCTCGGCTCGTCCATGATGATCAGCTTGATGTCGTGCGAGAGGGCACGGGCCAGCTCAGCGACCCGACCTCCGTGTTCGGCGAGATCGACCCGTGGCCGAGGCGCTGCATGAGCTCGCGGGTGCGACGGTACGCCTGGCTGCGGCGGGTGAAGCCGGCTTTCGCGAGCTCATGGCCCAGGAAGATGTTCTCGGCGACGGTGAGACCGTCGACGACGTCGAGCTCCTGGTACATCGTCGCGATGCCGAGCTCGAGGGCGGCCTGCGGGTCGGGAATGGCGACGGGGCTGCCGAGCCAGAGGATCTCGCCCTGGTCGGGCTGGTGCACGCCGGCGAGCGTCTTGATGAGCGTGGACTTGCCCGCGCCGTTCTGGCCGAGGATGCAGTGCACCTCGCCGGCCCGGATCTCGAGGGTCACGTCCTTCAGCGCGCGCACACCGGCGAAGGACTTCTGGAGGCCTCGGGCGTCGAGCAGCACGGGATGGTCGACTTTGATCATGGTCGCAACATATCAGACCATTCGGGCGACCGAAATCCCGTGATTGCCGAGGAAACAGGCCGACCGATTGCAGTCGAACGCCGCGGGAAATGCCTGTGGACAGCACTGGGTCGGATTGATATGGTGCGAACGGCGTTATTTGATGCGACTAAAAACAAACGCCGAGCGGCGATGCCCACCCCGCATCCCCGAGCGATCACCTCAGCGATCACACACCTCAAAGGAGAGAACTCATGGCACGGAATCACAGGCTCGCCAAGCGCGCGCTGTTCGGCGTGGGGGCATCCGTCCTCGCCATCGGACTCCTCGCCGGCTGCACCGGCGGAGGCTCCGACGAGAGCGTCACCGACCAGGGCACCAGCAGCGAGGAGAACGCGGCGTCAGGCGACAACGTCGTCATCGGCTTCTCGGGTCCGGCCGCCGACCACGGCTGGCTCGGCGCCATCAACTCGGGCGCCCAGGCGGCCGCGGCCGGCTTCAGCGACGTCGAGTTGAAGATGGCCGAGGGCACGAACGACGCGAACGCGCAGATCGCCGCCGTCGAGACCTTCATCAACGAGGGCGTCGACGCGATCGTGCTGCTCCCGAGCGATGGGGCTGCGCTGACCGAGGTCGCGATCAAGGCGATGGAGGCCGGCATCCCGGTCATCAACGTCGACCGCGAGTTCTCGAGCCCGTTCGCCGCACGCACCACGGTGCTCGGCGACAACTACGGCATGGGCGTCTCCGCGGGAACCTACATCTGCGAGCAGCTGAGCGACACCCCCGACGCCGTCGTCGCCGAGATCGCCGGCATCGACTCCCTGCCGCTCACGCAGGACCGTTCGCAGGGCTTCGCCGACGCGCTCGAGGACTGCGGCCTCGACGTCTCGGCCCGCGTCGCCGCGGACTTCACCGTGCAGGGCGGCGAGGCAGCGACCTCGCAGCTGCTCTCGGCGAACCCGAAGATCGACGCCATCTGGAACCACGACGACGACCAGGGCATCGGCGTGCTCGCGGCGATCAACGCCGCCGGCCGCGACGAGTTCTTCATGGTCGGCGGCGCCGGCTCGAAGAACGCGATGGAGGCCATCCAGGCCGACGACAGCGTGCTCAAGGCCACCATCATCTACCCGTCGACGCAGGCCGCAGACGGCATCGCGCTCGCGCGCCTCATCGCGCAGGGCAAGACGATGAGCGACCTGATCACGCCCAGCGTGCCCACCCGGATCGTCCTCGACGCTCCCGTGGTCACGAAGGACAACGTCGACCAGTTCATCGATCTCGCCTTCGAGTCCTGATCGGGTGATCGGGGTGCCCGGCCGACGCGGCCGGGCGCCTCGATGCACCGACCCGGCAACGAAAGAAAGGACGACATGTCGAACACGCTCCGCGTCGCGATGATCGGCGCAGGATTCATGGGCGCAGCGCACTCCCAGAGCTGGCGCGTCGCCCCCAGGTTCTTCGATCTCCCCGTGAAGCCCACGATGCAGGTCCTGGCCGGGCGCGACCCCGCGGCCGTCGGGCAGGCCGCGGAGAAATGGGGTTGGGCCGAGGCATCCGTCGACTGGCGCGAGGTGATCGCCCGCGACGACATCGACCTCGTCGACATCGTCACCCCGGGCGACACGCACGCCGAGATCGCGATCGCCGCACTCGAGGCCGGCAAGCACGTGCTCTGCGAGAAGCCCCTCGCGAATACCGTCGCCGAAGCCGAGGCGATGGCCGCAGCCGCGAACGCCGCAGCCGAGCGCGGGGTGCTCAGCATGGTGGGCCTCACCTACCGCCGCGTGCCGGCCGTGACGTTCGCGCGCGATCTGGTCGCGTCCGGGCGCATCGGCGTGGTGAGGCAGGTGCGGGCGGCCTACCGACAGGACTGGCTTCGCGACGAGACCGGCCCGATGACGTGGCGGCTCGAGAAGCACCGTGCGGGCTCCGGCTCCCTTGGCGACATCGGCGCTCACGCCATCGACCTCGCCGAGTTCATCACCGGACTTCGGCTCGAGCGCGTCTCCGGAATCCTGGAGACGATCGTGACCGAACGACCGATGCTCGGCGAACGGGTCGGGCTCTCCGGCACGGCATCCGACCGGGTCGGCACCGTGACGGTCGACGATGTCGCACTCGTCACCGGACGATTCGCCTCGAAGGACGGATTCGCGCCGATCGGCACGTTCGAGGCGACGCGGTTCGCGACCGGCCGCAAGAACGCCCTGACCATCGAGGTGTCCGGGTCGCGAGGCGCCATCGCCTTCGACCTCGAACGGCTGAACGAGCTCGAGGTCTACGACGCCACCGACCCCGAACTCGAGCAGGGGTTCCGCCGGGTGCTCGTGACCGAGCCTGGGCATCCGTACCTGGCGCCGTGGTGGCCGCCGGGGCATACGCTCGGCTATGAGCACGGCTTCTCGCACCAGGTCGTCGAACTGGTGACCGCGATCGCCGCCGGCGCCGCCCCCAGCCCGTCGTTCGCCGACGGACTGCACCTCCAGCGCGTGCTCCACGCGGTCGAGCGCAGCTCCGAGCACGATGCCGTCTGGACCCCGGTCGGCTGATGCCGACCCGCAGCACACCGAACCACCGAAGCAAGGAGCACTCGCGATGACGCGACCGATCACGTTGTTCACGGGCCAGTGGGCCGACCTCCCGTTCGAGGAAGTCGCCCGGTTGGCGGGCGAATGGGGATACGACGGGCTGGAGATCGCCTGCTGGGGCGACCACCTCGATGTCTCGAGATGGGACGACGAGGCCTACGTGCAGAGCCGAAGGGACATCCTCGAGCGCAACGGGCTGACCGTCTTCGCGATCTCGAACCACCTCACCGGGCAGGCCGTCTGCGACGATCCGATCGATGAACGCCACCGCGACATCCTGAGCGATCGCGTGTGGGGCGACGGCGACCCCGAGGGCGTGCGCCGGCGCGCGGCGGAGGACCTGAAGGACACCGCGCGGTTCGCGGCGAAGCTGGGCGTGAAGAACGTGAACGGGTTCACGGGGTCGTCCATCTGGAAGGCCGTCGCCATGTTCCCGCCCGCGTCCGATGAATGGATCGACGCCGGCTACCGCGACTTCGCCGACCGCTGGAACCCGATCCTCGACGTGTTCGAGGAGGTCGGCGTGCGATTCGCGCTCGAGGTGCATCCCTCCGAGATCGCCTACGACTACTGGACCGCGAAGCGCACGCTCGAGGCGATCGGCCACCGGCCGAGCTTCGGGTTCAACTTCGATCCGTCGCACTTCGTGTGGCAGCAGCTCGACAGCGTCGCGTTCGTGCTCGACTTCGCCGAGCACATCTTCCACGTGCACGTGAAGGAGTCGGTGACGAACCTCGACGGTCGCAACGGCGTGCTCGGGTCGCATCTGCCGTGGGCGAACCCTCGGCGCGGTTGGACCTTCGTGTCCACCGGCCACGGGGCGGTGCCGTGGGAGCCCGTGTTCCGGGCGCTGAACGCGATCGGGTACGACGGCCCGACCAGCGTCGAGTGGGAGGACGCGGGCATGGACCGGCTCCAGGGTGCGCCGGAGGCGCTCGCCTTCGTTCGCCGGCTCAACGCGATCACGCCGCCGTCGGCCGCGTTCGACGCGGCGTTCAGCAGCAACTGACCGGCAGGGGGCCGGGCGCTCCACCACGACGACGGGCTGCCGTGCGGTCCGTCGTCGTGGCGCGCCCCTTCGCCGCGATCCGAAAGGGATGGGTATGGACGGAGCGAGGATGGATTCGCCGAGCTCGACGCTCGGGGCGACGATCGACGACATCCGACGGCAGAACCTCGCGCAGGTGCTTCGGCTGGTGCACCGCGACGGTCCGATGTCGCGGTCCGAGATCACGAGGGCCACCGGGCTGAACCGATCGACGATCGGGGGCTTGGTGACCGACCTCTCGCATCGGGGGCTCGTCGTGGAGAATCCCGCGACGACGGTGCGCAAGGTGGGGAGGCCCAGCCCGTCGGTCGCGGCGTCCGACCAGGCGACCGCGATCGCCGTCAACCCCGAGGTGGACGCCATCGACGTGGCGCTCGTCGGGCTGAGCGGCCGAGTGCTCCATCGCGTCAGGTACCGGAACGAACGCATCCCGACGGCGGGCGAGTTCGTCAACGTCGTCAGCGCGATCATCGAGGGCATGCGTCCGGCGTTCGGCGACGCGACGGTGCTCGGCGTCGGCGTCGCCCTCCCCGGCCTGGTGCGCGAGGTCGACGGGTCGGTGATCCTGGCCCCGCACCTCGGCTGGCGCGACGCGCCCATCGGCCGGCTCGTCGAAGAGGCGACGGGCATGCGAGTCGTCGTCGGCAACGACGCGAACTGCGGTGTCGTCGCCGAGAGCACGTTCGGGGCCGGGCGAGGCGACGGCGTGATCATCTACCTCAACGGCGGCGCGAGCGGCATCGGCGGCGGCATCGTCATCAACGGCCGACTCGTCGCCGGAGAGGGGGGCAACGCGGGCGAGTTCGGGCACACCGCGGTCTCGACCAAGGGCCGACGTTGCCATTGCGGGGCGAGCGGATGTCTCGAGACCGAGGTTCGGCGGGACCGGTTCGTCGAGGCGGCGGCGCTGGGCGACGTCGAGCTCGCCGTCGTGCAGGAAGCGATGGGTGCGGCGTGGCGCGACCGCGACGGGCCGGGAGGCCGGGAGATCGACCGTCAGGTGAGTCGGCTGGCCGTCGCCCTCAGATCGATCGTGAACATCTTCAATCCACGGACCGTCATCCTCGGCGGCCACCTGGCGCACCTGCTCGCCGTCGTCGGCGAGGGCGAGCTCCACCGCCGGATCGCGCCGACGCTCCCGGGCGGCGGCAGCGAGCCGGTCATCGTGCAGGCGCGGCTCGACGACGAACTGCTGCTCATCGGCGCCGCGGAGCTGGTCTTCGCCGACACCCTCGGGGACCCGACCGTGATGCCGACGCGGATCGTCGAGCGGGCGTTCGCGCCCTGACGCAGCGGGGCGCGCGCACCGCGGCGCGGGCCGAGGCGCGGGCCGCCGTCGCCTGCCGTCGGCCAGAGGAGCCGCGGATCCGCAGCCGCATGCCAGTCGGCGCGGTCTACCGTCGAGTATGGGCGATCGGGGAACGCGCACGGCGGGGTCGTCGATCGGCGCCGCGCGCTGGCATCCGCTGCGCAGCCGGCGGCCCGATCCTCCGGCGTGGACCGCGGCGCTCGCCGAGGGCGAGGACGCCGGGTTCTTCGGGCCGGGCAGTGCGGTCTGGGCCGTCAACGGCGCGCTGCCGACGCTCGTCGCGGGCATCAGGGCGCTGCTGCTGCAGACGCTGCATCCGGGCGCGATGGCGGGGGTGCACGACTGGTCGCGGTACCGCGAGGATCCGCTCGCGCGGCTCGACGGCACGGTGCGGTGGGTCGCCGTCACGACCTTCGGCGACCGGCGGGCGGCGGCCGCGGCATCCGCCTTCGTGTCCCGACTGCACGAGCACGTGACCGGCACCTACGTCGATGCGCAGGGCGTCGAGCGCCCGTACGCCGCGAACGATGAGGAGCTGCTGCGCTGGGTGCACGATGCGTTCACCGAGGCGTTCCTCGGTGCGCACGAGATCTGGGGAGGGCCGATCCCCGGCGGGCCGGATGCCTACGTCCGCGAGTGGGCCGAGGCCGGGAGCCTGATGGGGGTGACCGATCCGCCGACCACGGTGGCGGCGCTGCGCGGCGAGATGGCGGGGTTCCTCGTCGACGCCAAGCGCGATGAGCGGGTCGTCGAGACCGTGCACTTCCTGCGCCGGCCGGGCCTGCCGGGACTCACCGGGCGGCTGTACCCGATCCTGTTCGGCGGTGCGGTCGCCTCGCTGGCCCCGCACCAGCGGGAGCTGCTCGGGCTCAGGCGGCCGTGGTGGCCGGCGATCACGCTCACTCGCCTGCTGCTCGCCGTCGCGCGCCGCCTGCTCGGCGCGATGTCGCCGAGCGAGCGCAACGCGCGGGCGAGGGTCGCGCGGCTGGGGCGGACCGGGTCCACTGCGTCCGACTGACCGGGCTCGCCCCCCGGCAGGCTGTCGCCGAGGGAACGCTACGCTCGGCCCGGGAGGTGATGCGTCGATGGGCGATGCAGCCGGGCTGACGACGACCGCGAGGATCGGATTCCGTCGCGACCTCCTGAGGCCGTCGGGTTCCGAGCGTGCCGACCGCGTCGCCTTCGTCGAGCTGTTCTTCGACCTCGTGTTCGTGTTCGCGCTCACCCAGCTCGGCACGTACCTCTACGCCAACCAGACACCGCTCGGGGCGTTCGAGGGGGCGTTGACCGTCACCGCGCTGTGGTGGGCGTGGATCTCGACGAGCTGGCTGACGAACTGGCTCGACCCGGTGAAGCTGCCGGTGCGGGGCGCCGTCATCGTGCTCGCCTTCGTGGCGCTCGTGCTGAGCGTGTCGATCGCCGAGGCGTTCGGCGACCGGGCGTGGGCGTTCGCGATCGCCTACGTCGTGCTCCAACTCGGCCGGGCGGTGTTCATCGTGCTGGCGGCGGCACGACACGATGCGGCACTGGCGCGGGACTTCTCGTGCGTGCTCGTCTGGACCACGGCGGGGTCGGCACTCTGGCTGGTCGGCGCACTGCTGCCGCTGCCCGTGCAGCTGCCGTTCTGGGCGGCGGCCATCGGCATCGAACTGCTCGGCAGCGTGCTCGGGTATCCGGTGCCGCGGCTCGGCCGGGTCGAGGTCGGGGCGTGGGATGTCTCGGGCCCGCACATCGCGGAGCGGTCGGCGCTGTTCGTGCTCATCGCCCTCGGCGAGGGCCTGCTCGTCACGGGATTCCAGGTCGTCGACTCCGAGGCATCCGTCGAGGTGGCCGTGGCGCTCGTGACCGCGTTCGTCGCGGGGGCGGCCTGCTGGTGGATCTACTTCGACCACGGGGAACGCGTCGGCCCCGAGGCGATCGCAGCGCACGAGGCGCCGGCGCGACTGGCCCGCACCGCGTACTCGTGGGTGCACCTGCTCATCATCGCGGGCATCGTCATGCTCGGCGTCGGCGACAAGGAGATCCTGGCGCATCCGCACGAGCACAGCGCGGCCGCCGTGTTCACGGTCATCGGCGGACCGCTGCTGTTCCTCGGCGGCACGCTGCTGTTCCGGCGCGTGCTCGAGGGGCGCTGGATGCGGGCGCAGCTGGCGGGGCTCGGCCTGCTCGTGCTGCTGGCCGCCCTGAGCTGGCTGCTCGAGCCGCTGCTCATGAGCGTGCTCGCCGCGCTCGTGCTCGTCGCGACCGCTGCGGGCGAGACCGTCGAGCGCCTCCGCACCGGCCGGCGCACCGGCGGCTGAGCCGCGTACGCGGCAGCGCGCCGCATGAGTCACGGCTTCGGCGAGCGGATGCCGCGTGGCGGCGCGGCTGCGGTCGGTAGCCTCGCGGTATGAGCGAATCCGGTGAGCCGAGGGCCTGGCGTCCCGGCACCGTGCGCGACGCCGCCGGAGGGATCCTCGCGCTCACGATCGCGACGTTCCTCGCCGTCACGACCGAGATGCTGCCGGTCGGCGTGCTGCCGGCGATGGGCGAGGAGCTCGGCGTCACGGAGTCGATCGCCGGGCTGCTCGTGACCGTCTACGCGTTCATGGTCGCCGCGCTCGCCGTGCCCCTGACCCTCTGGACCCGGCGGCTGCCGCGCAAGGCACTGCTGCTCGGCACGCTCGCGGCGTACACGGCCGGCAACGTCGTCGTCGCGCTCGCGCCGACGTTCGCGGTGGTCGCGGCCGGCCGGGCGATCGGCGGCGTCGCGCACGCCCTGTTCTTCTCGCTGAGCATCGCCTACGGGTCGCGGCTGGTGCGAGCCGAGTTCACCGGCCGCGCGCTCGCGCTCGTGACGGCCGGCGCATCGGCGGGCTTCGTGCTCGGCGTTCCACTGTCGACGTCGCTCGGCACGGCGGTCGGGTGGCGGGTCGCCTTCGGCGTGCTCGCCGTCGCCTGCGCGATCACCCTCGTGCTCGTGGCGGTGCTGCTGCCCGCAGTGGCGGTCGAGCCGGCCGCCGATCGAGCGGACCCCGAGCGGATGCTGCGGCGCGGGCGCCTCGCGATGGTCTCGGTGGCGAACGCGCTCGTCTACCTGGGGCAGTACACCGTCTACACGTACGTGGCCGTGATCCTGCTCGCGGCGGGGATCGAGGCGAGCGGCATCGGACCGGTGCTGCTCCTGCTCGGCGGCCTCGGGCTCGCGGGCACGTGGTTCGCCGGCGTCTCGCTCGACCGCCGGCCGCGCTCGAGCCTGCTGCTCGTGCTCGGCGTGATGGTGGTCGGACTGGTCGCGCTCGGGCTGGCGTTCCCCGGGGCCGTCGGCGTGCTCGCGGCCTCCGCCCTGTGGGGCGCCGCGTTCGGGGCGGTGGCGTCGAGCTTCCAGACGGCCGCGATCCGCACCCGCGGTGCGACGCCCGACCTGATCGGCGCCCTCGTGAACGCCACCGCGAACATCGGCATCGGCGGCGGCGCGGCGCTCGGCGGCGCGGTGCTCGCCGGTGTCGGACTCGACTGGGTCGCGTACTGCGGTGCTGCGCTCGTGCTCGCCGGCGCACTGGTCGTGCTGCTGGCGCGCCGGGCGTTCCCGTCGGCGCCCGGATAGTCGCGCGCAGGGCCGGGCGGCGCCGTCCTGCCGGATCCCGAGCCCCTGGGACTCCACGCCCGGATCCGACATCCGCCGGCCCGGTCTCGCTAGGGTGAGCCTCATGGATCCCGTCGTGACCACGCTCGTGATCCTCGCGCTCGCCATCGCGGCGTTCATGTCGAACCGGGTGCCGCTCGGCATCGTCGCGATCGGCGTCTCGGTCGCGCTGTGGGCCACTGGCATCCTCGACCTCGGTCAGGCCCTGTCGGGGTTCGGCGACCCGACCGTGATCTTCATCGCGGCGCTGTTCGTCGTGAGCGAGGCCCTCGACGCGACGGGCGTCACGGCGTGGGCCGGCCAGCAGGTCATCGGGCGAGCCGGCACCGGGCGCAAGGTGCTGCTCGTGGTCGTCTGCCTGCTCGTCGCGGCGGTGACCGCGCTCATCAGCGTGAACGGCGCGGTCGCGGCGCTGATCCCCGTCGTCGTGGTGGTCGCGACGCGCGCGGGCGTTGCGCCGTCGCAGATGCTCATGCCGCTCGCGTTCTCGGCGCATGCGGGGTCGCTGCTCGCGCTCACCGGCACCCCCGTGAACATCATCGTGAGCGAGGCGGCGGCGGATGCCGGGGCTCGCCCGTTCGGCTTCTTCGAGTTCGGGCTGGTCGGCGTTCCGCTCGTCGTGGGCACCGTGCTGATCATCGCCCTGCTCGGTCGGCGGCTGCTGCCGAGCCGTGCGCCGTCGATCCTCCCGCAGGACGTGTCGGCGCACGCGCGTGCCCTGCGCAGCCAGTACAGGTTGCCAGAGGGCACCGAACTCCTCGGCGTGCGCCGCGGCGCGACCGAGGTCGTGGTGGCTCCCCGCTCGTCGCTCATCGGACTTCACCTGTTCCCCGGCATGGTGACGCCGAGCGGCGACCTCGTGGTGCTCGCCGTGCAGCGCGGCGGGGAGGACCTGGTCGGCGCCGAGACGACCCTGCAGGCGGGCGACACGCTGCTGCTCGGCGGCGGTTGGGACGAGCTGGAGCGCAACACGGCGGGCCCTGAGGTGCTCGTCGTCGACGATCCGGCTCGGGTCCGGCGCTCCGTGCCGCTCGGCGACGGGGCGAAGCGGGCGATCGGCGTGCTCGCAGTCATGGTCGTGCTCCTCGCCACGGGGATCGTGCCGGCCGCGATCGCAGGTCTCGCCGCGGCATCCGCCCTCGTGCTCCTGCGCGTGGTGACGCCGACGCAGGCGTACCGCAGCGTCTCTTGGACGACCGTCGTGCTGGTCGCCGGCATGATCCCGCTGTCGACCGCGTTCATCACGACCGGCACGGCCGACGTGATCGCCGGCGGCCTGCTGAGCCTCGTGGGGGAGTCGACGCCGTACCTGGCGCTCGCCGCCATGTGCGTGCTCACCATGGTGCTCGGCCAGCTCATCTCGAACACCGCGACGGTGCTCATCGTCGCGCCCATCGCGGTCGTCGTCGCCGCCGACCTCGGCGTCTCGGTACTGCCGTTCATGATGGCGCTGACCGTCTCGGGCGCGGCATCGTTCCTGACGCCGGTCGCGACGCCGGCCAACACGATGGTGCTCGAACCCGGCGGCTACCGCTTCGGCGACTACTGGAAGCTCGGGCTGCCGCTCCTGCTGTTCTTCCTGCTGGTCGCGGTGCTCTACGTGCCGCTGATCTGGCCGTTCTGACGCCGGTCGTCCGGCGCCGCAGCCTGCGAATCCGCCGACGGGACTCACGGTTCGCGCGATTCCGGGGTATTCTCGCGACACGCGTTATATCGCGTGTCGACGGAGTCGTCGATCACGACTTGGGGGTGGTGCAGTGACGGGCATCGAAGTGGTGCTGGGCGTGCTGGGGGGCATCGTGCTGTTCTCGCTCGCCGTCATGGTGACGTTCGTGCTCATCGTGCGAGCGGCCGTACGGCGTGTGCGCCGCAACCGCGCCGTGAGCGGCGCCGCGCTGCGGGCCAGGGCCAAGGTCAGCCGGGGTGCGCAACGCCCGGTGCTCGCCCTGCGTGTGCGACTCGACGAGGCGCTGCGCAGTGGCGGTGCGGCCGTCGAGCTCGTCGCGGGCGGCGGCGGATCCCGCGGCGAGCTGCCGCGCCTGTTCGGGCGCATCGCCGACGAGGGAGGCGTGCTCGACCTGCAGCTGCGCCTCATGGAGTCCGAGCACGACACCGCCGTGCTCGCCGAGGAGTTGCCCGCAGCACGTCATCGCGTCGACCAGGTCGAACAGCTCGTTCGGCATGTGCGGTCGGCCGTGGCATCCGGGCTCTCGGGAACCACCGACGACACGCTCGCCGTGCTCAGGTCGGATGTCGACCGCGAGGTCGCCGCGCTGCACGCGGGCATCGAGGAGCTGCAGGCGCTCAATCGGCGCGACGGGCGCTTCGCCGCGCCGTCGCCGCAGGCTTCAACCGTTCGAGATGAGGGGAACCGACCATGAGCAGCAGTAGCAACACCTCGCGGATGCGAACGATCTTCCGCAGCAAGACGACGAAGGCGCTCGACCGCATCGAGGACCCGCGGGAGACCCTCGACGACAGCTACGACCAGCAGGTGAAGCTCCTGCAGCAGGTGCGCGTCGCCGTCGCCGACGTCGCGACCGCGAAGAAGCGCATCGAGCTGCAGGGCGAGGAGATGGGCGCGCGTTACCAGCGCCTCGGCTCGCAGGCGGCCGAGGCGCTCGCGCAGGGGCGCGAAGACCTCGCGCGCGCCGCACTCGAGCGCCGCGCGATGCTCGAGAGCCAGGTCGCGCAGCTGCAGCAGCAGTTCACGGCGCTCGACCGGCAGACGGCGCAGTTGCAGGAGCGCGAGCGTCGCCTCACCGACCAGGTCGCCGCGTTCCGCATCGAGAAGGAGACCATCAAGGCGACCTACACCGCCTCCGAGGCCCAGGTGCGGGCGAACGAGGCCGTGTCGGGCATCAGCAACAGCATCACGGATGTCGGGTCCAGCCTCGATCGCGCACGCGACCGCGTCGCCCAGATGCAGGCCCGTGCGGCCGCGACCGACGAGCTGCTCGCGAGCGGCGCCCTGACCGACCTCACCGCCGCGCCCGACGCCGACATCGAGCGTCAGCTCGCCGTCATCTCGGCGCAGGCCGAGATCGAGCGTCAGCTCGAGGCGCTGAAGGGCGGTTCCGGCGCCGCCGGCGGCGCATCCGCGCAGCCGGGTTCGGGCGGCTGGACGAGCATCGGGCAGGCGGGGCCGGCCGGTCAGGGCTGAGCCAGAGCGCCATCCCGTCGAGGCGTCAGCGCAGGATGCCGCGCTGACGGGCCGCGGCGACCGCGGCCGTGCGCGACGACACGTTCAGCTTCGAGAAGACGTGCGCCAGGTGCGACTTCACGGTGGTCTCGCTGACGAAGAGCTCGGCGGCGATCGCGGTGTTGGATCGCCCGGCGGCGACGAGTTCGAGCACCTCGATCTCGCGTGAACTCAGGCTCACCGAGGGTGCACGCATGCGGTCGAGCAGTCGTGAGGCGATGACCGGGGCGAGGGCGCTCTCGCCAGCTGCGGCGGCACGCACCGCCGCGAGGAGCTCGTGCGGCGGGGCATCCTTCAGCAGGTAGCCGCTCGCGCCGGCCTCGACCGCGCCGAGGATGTCGGCGTCGGAGTCGTAGTTCGTGAGCACCAGCACGTACGGCGGGGCGCTGAGCGAGCGGATGCGCCGGGTCGCGTCGGCCCCGGTGCCGCCGTTCGCGCCGAACTGGAGGTCCATGAGCACCACGTCGGGATTCTCGCGCTCCGCGGCGCGCACGGCCTCATCGCCCGATGCGGCCTCGGCGACGACGTCGACGTCGGGCTCCTGGCCGAAGAGCGCGACGAGCCCGGCTCGCACGATGGGGTGGTCGTCGGCGATCACGATGCGGATCATGAGACCCCCTCGAGGGCGATGGTCACGGCGAGCGTCGTGCCCTGACCCGGAGCGGAGTCGATGACGAGCTCCCCGCCGAGCTGCTGCACGCGCTCACGTGTGGCGCGCAGGCCGAACGAATCCGATCGGCCGTCGGTGTTCGCGCTCTGCAGTGGATCGAACCCGTCGCCGTCGTCGACCACGGTGAAGCGCACTTCGTCGTCCTCGACGGCCAGGGTGATCGTCGCGACCGATGCGTGCGCGTGCTGGATGACGTTCGCGATCGCCCCTTGCGCGATGCGGAGCAGTGCGGTCTGCAACTGCATCGGCAGCACCACCTGATCGGAGACGCGCACGCGCACCTCGAGCCCGTCGGTCGCCCACTGCGTCTCGGCGAGACGGCGCAGCGAACCACCGAACCCGTGGTCGTCGAGGTCGGGCGGCGTCAGCTCGCGGATGAACCGTCGCGCGTCGGCGAGGTTCGCGGCCGCGGTCTCGCGGGCCAGCCGGATGTGCTCGATGCCGGGCCGCTCGCCGTCGGCGCGTTCGGCCGCGTGCAGGAGGATCTGGATGCTCGAGAGCCCCTGCGCCAGCGTGTCGTGGATCTCGCGGGCCAGCCGTGCGCGCTCGGCGAGCACCCCCGACTCGTGCTCCGTCGTCGCGAGTTGGGTGCGTGTCGCGAGCAGTTCGTCCATGAGGGCCTCGCGTTGTGCGGCTTCGCGGGCGAGCGCCTGGTATCCGAGCCCGATGAGGAGCGCGACCCCGGCGCCGACGAGCGGGCCGATGACGCCGCCGATCGTCCACCCGCCGTGCAGGCCCAGTGCGCAGATCGCGATGATCGTCGAACCGAGGATCGCGGCAGACCCCCACCAGCGGCCGAGCAGGTGCAGGTAGAGGAAGAACATCGGAAACACGAGGTAGGCGGCCTCGGGGATGAGCCACACCAGCACGACCCACTCGAGGCTGAGCGCCGCGAGCCAGATCAGCGGGGCGATCCGCCGTCGAGAGCCCGCGCGTGTGCCCTCGGAGGCCCCCTCGTGCGCGTGCTCGCGCGGCCGAGCGACCACGCCGCCCAGGCCGTAGGTGAGCAGCAGCACCGCGGAGATCGCGATGACCAGGCCACTGGATTCGGTCGGGGCGAGGATCGCGCGCACCATCACGAGCACGGTGAGGGCCGCGAACAGCACGTGCAGCCCGGTTCGCAGACCCACGAAGACCGGGGTCAACGCGGTGTGGGCCATGGGGCCGACTCTACGGGCAGGCCGGGGCCGCGGCACCCTTCGAAAGGACGATTCCCGGGTCATCCGTTCGCCCGCCGAATCGTGTGCGGAGTGCGGATGACGCGGGCGGGCCCCGCGAGAAGAGTGGGACATGCCACCTCGTCGGGTGGTCATGCCGCCCCATCGGGTGGCCGGAAAGGACTCCAACATGTTCGTCGCGATCCGCGACCTGCGCTTCGCCAAGGGCCGATTCGTGCTCATCGGCTCGGTCGTCGCGCTCATCACCATCCTGGTCGGGTTCCTCAGCGGGCTCACCGGCGGGCTCGCCACGCAGAACATCTCGGCCGTGCTCGCCATCCCGGGCGACCGCATCGTGTTCTCGGCGCCCGCCGACGGTTCCGACGCCGCGAGCTTCTCGGACTCCGCCGTCACCGCGCAGCAGGCCGAGGACTGGGCCGCCGTTCCCGGCGTGCGCGGCGTCGAGCCGATCGGCATCAGCCAGACGAGCGCCGAGGCGGGTGACGTGCGCACGGCGATCGCGGTCTTCGGGGTGCAGCACGGGTTCGACGCCACGGCCCCTTCCGCCGACGGACGCGTCGGGCTCTCGGCGCCGGCCGCGAAGGACCTCGGCGTCGAGGGCGGTGACGAGATCTCGATCGCCGGCACCGAGTACACCGTCGAGACGATCGGGGGCGACGCCTGGTACAGCCACACCCCGGTCGTCGAGATGACGCTCGCAGACTGGCAGTCCTACGCGGCCGCGACCGGCAACCCGGGGGCGGATGCCACGGTGCTGGCCGTGAGCGGCGACCCCGACTGGGACGCCGCCGACGCCACGAACGGCACCGTCTCGAAGACGACCCTCGGATCCCTGCTCGCGCTCAGCGCCTTCAAGTCGGAGATCGGCTCGCTGCTGCTCATGGTCGCGATGCTGTTCGGCATCTCGGGTCTCGTCATCGGCGCGTTCTTCACCGTCTGGACCATGCAGCGCAAGGGCGACATCGCCGTGCTCAAGGCCCTCGGGGCGAGCACCGGTTCGCTCGTGCGGGACGCCTTGGGGCAGGCGCTCGTCGTGCTCGCGCTCGGCATCGGGGTGGGCCTCGCCGTGGTCGCGCTGTTCGGCGTGCTCGTCGGCGGAAGTGCCCTGCCGTTCCTGCTCAGCCCGATCACCACCCTGCTGCCGGCCGTCATCATGATCGTGCTCGGCCTCGCCGGAGCCGGTTTCGCGCTCCGCTCCGTCACCTCCGCAGACCCACTGACCGCCCTCGGGAGCAACCGATGATCACCCTCGACACCATCACCCTGACCTTCCCCGACGGCGACGGGCGGCTCACGGCCGTCGACCGGGTGTCGCTCACCGCGCACCCCGGAACCGTCACGGGCATCACCGGCCCGAGCGGGTCGGGCAAGTCCAGCCTGCTCGCCGTGGCCGCGACGCTCATCCGACCCGATGCCGGCCGCGTGCTGATCGACGATATCGACGCGACGAAGCTCGACGCCGGCGAGGCCACCGAGCTTCGACGCAGCCGGATCGGCATCGTGTTCCAGCAGTCGAACCTGCTGCCGTCGCTTACGGCGACCGAACAGCTCACGGTGATGAACGAGCTCGGCGCGAAGCACAGCCGCCGCAACCGCGGTGCCGCCTCGGCTCGGGCCGACGAACTCCTCGACGCCGTGGGCCTCGCCGATCAACGGGGCAAGCGACCGCACCAGCTCTCGGGAGGTCAGCGGCAGCGCGTGAACATCGCCAGGGCGCTCATGAACGACCCGAGTGTGCTGCTCGTCGACGAACCCACGAGCGCCCTCGACCAGGAGCGCGGGGCGAGCATCATCGAGCTGATCCTGAGGCTCACCGATGAACGCAACACCTCGACCCTGCTCGTCACCCACGACCTCGTGCACCTGCCGCGCATGCACGGCGTCGTGCACCTGGTCGACGGGCGGATCACCGAGGTCGCACGCGCTGCGGCCTGAACGCCCGTCGGCGGAGGGGCCGAGCCCGGTTCGCGCCGTGCCGCCGCGCAGCGATAGGCTCGGCGCACCGCGCTCGTGCGGGACCCGACCCCTTCTTTCCACGGAGCCCCCGATGCCGGAAGCGCCCCCTGCGCCCGAACCCGCCCGAACCCTGAAGCAGAACCTCGTGCGCGATGTCGGCCCCGTATTCGCGGTGCTGTTCGTCGCCCTCGCCCTGTGGGTCGGGTTCACGATCGTCGCCCCCGAAGACGCCGAGGCGGCCGACCCGGTCGCACCGGTCGCGGTGTACTCCGCCGAGCGCGACTCCGCCGCGAGCACGGCCCTCGCCGGTGCGCGACGCTCGGCGCTCGAGGCCGCGCTGCCGCTGCGGGCTGCGGTCCGCGACCTCGCCGGATTCGCCGATGCGGCGCTGCTCGCAGAGGCGGGCACGGCGGTGGCGGCACTCGACGCGGCGATCGCCGGGGTTGAGGCCGCGGAGGTCGTCGATGCGACGTCCGCGACCCACGCTGCGCTGCCGGCGTTCGTCGAGCGGTTCGCCGCCGATGCCGAGGCGCGCATCGCGGGCGCGACCTCAGCCGAGCCGGCGATGCTGCAGGGGGCCCGCACCGCCGTCGACGCACTGCGTCGGGCGTCGCAGACCGATCGAGCGGGCGTCGCCGCCGGATTCGCGCCGATGCGCTCGGCCGTCGAGGCCGCCGTGGCGAGCCATGTCGCGGCGCTCGCGTTGGCCGAGTCGGAGTCCGAGGCCGAAGCGGACGATGAGACCTTGGAGCCGGAGCCCGCCACCGGCGGCACCGACTTCTGCGCGGGCGTGACCACGTCGACGATGTTCTGCCCGGAGCCGCTCGTCGTGACGACGCTCGGAGCCTACGTCGGAGCCTGCCCGGCCGGCACGATGCCGCACGTCTTCGAGAGCATGATGGCGCCGGGCACGATCACGCTCGACTACCCGTTCGAGTACACCTACTCGGTCATGGACGAGGTCCACCTCTCGGTGATGCACTGCGACCCGGAGGGCTCCATGGGTGCGCCGCACGGGCCGGGCCCGGAGCCGGCACTGTGAGCCGCGGCTGATCCGGGCTCGGTCGCCCGATTCGCCCGAGTCGCTCAGGCCGATGGACCCTCGCCGCGGCGCACGATCTCGGCGATCCAGATCGGCGCGAACGGCGACGTGCAGTTCGGCGGAGTCGGGTAGTCCTTCAGCACCTCGAGACGTTCGCCGATGTCGATCGCCCGTGCCCGGTACTCGGGGTGGTGGATGCCGATGTATGCCAGGCAGTCGTTCATGGACCACTGCAGGCGCGGTGGGGCGCCTTTCATGTGCGCTTCGATGAGGTCGAGGAGCCCGGCGAGGTCGAGCCCTTCGGGGTTCTTCGCGATGCGGGCGGCGGTGAGCGACCAACCGGCACTGGCGACGACGTCGTCGGGGTCGTCGAACCAGGCGACCCGCAGCTCCTCGACGTGCGGGCTCTTCTTCACGACGTAGTTGACGAGCCAGTCGTGCACCTTGGGCACGCGGCCATCGCGCAGCATCTCGTCGAGCTCGGCGGCGGTGTACTCCTTGGGGCGACTGATCAGGATCGCGACGAGCCGCGCGGGCGTCTCACCGGTCGCCCAGAGCTGCACGGCGAGATCCTGTCGGACCTTCAGCCGCTTGGCCACGCCGCGCAGCAGGCTGAGGTTGACGCCGTGGTCGTCGCCGTGGCGTTCGTTGACCGCCCGGACCTTCGGATCCTCGAGCGCGGCGAGCTCGGCGAGCACCTCGCCGACCGTCGGGTCGAGCACCTGCGCACCGCCTGCCACCATGGTCTCCTTCGCTCGGTCGGGCTGGGCCTCAAGCCGAGGTCGGGATCAGCGCGGCAGCACCTCGGCGAGGCGCTCGAGCTCGCCGAGGCGGTCGTCGCCGATCGGCGTGAGCACGACCGTGGTCGCGCCCGCCGCGTGCCGGGCGGCGAGGCGCTCGCGCACCTGCTCGGCGGTGCCCGCGAGGGCGAGCTCGGCGACCCACTCGTCGGGCAGGCGCTCGGCGAACTCCTCGGGGCTCGACGACGACGCGCGCAGCCGTGCGAGGTCGTCGGCGAAGGGCAGGCCGACGAGGTGCGGCGCCCAATCGGGCTCGCCGATCCACGCGAGTCCGGGGCGCACGCGGGCGAGGGCGGCCTGCGGGTCTGCATCGACCGCCGCGACGTCGTAGGTCACGACGAGGTGGCTCGCGGCATCCGTCGCCCCGCTCCTGACGTGCTCGACGGCGGCCGCGATGTACGGGGGTGCTGCGGGTTCGGCGAGCACCACGCCGTCGGCCGTCGCGCCGGCGACCGCGAGCGACTTCGGCCCGCGGACGCCGAGGATCACGGGCGGCACCACCGAGGCGGGCTCGACGAGCTCGACCCCGGCGACGTCGACGTACCGACCGGCGGCCGGGCCCGGCTCGCCGCGGAGCAGCGCGCGCACGGCCGTCGTGTACTCGCCGAGCAGGGTCAGCGGGCTCTTCGGCCAGGCGCCGACCTGACGCATCCAGTCGGGCATGCCGTGCCCGATGCCGGCGACGAACCGGCCGGGGAACATGAGCGCGAGCGTGTTGAGCTCCATCGCGGTGAAGGCCGCATTGCGCGCACCGGCGGGCAGGATGCCGACGCCGACGGTGATGTGCTCGGTCGCCGCGAGCACGGCGCCGGCCTGGGCGAGCCCCCCGCGGAACCCGAGGTCCTCGACGAGCCAGACCTCGTCGAAGCCGAGCTCCTCGACACGCCGCGCGTACGGCAGCACCTGGTCGACGGGCAGGTCACGGGGCAGGAGGACGCCGACGTTGGCGTTGCTGGGAGCGGTCACGATGCCATCCTTCCAGAGGCGTCGGCGGCCCGCCGTAGGATCGACCGGTGCCGTACCTCGTTCTCCACATGCTGATCCTGCGCTGACCATGGCGAAGCAGACTCGCACGATCGCCCCTCGCCTCGACCGCATCGTGCTGCCCGACCTCGACGAGGCGGATGCCGCGGTGCTCGCGACTGGCGCAGACCTCGAGGGTGTGCGGGTCGTCGGCGGCGACCTCGCAGAGCGCGACCTCACCGGCATCCGCCTGCGCGAGGTCGAGATCGCAGGCGTCGCGGCCCACGACGTGCACCTGCGCGGGGCCGACATCGCCGAGAGCGTGCTCGACCGCTGGGACGCTCCCGTGCTGCGGGCGCCGCGCGCGAGCCTCCGCGACGTGGTCGTGTCGAACTCGCGCATCGGGTCGGTGGAGTTCTACGAGGACACCTGGCAGGCCGTGCACTTCGTGGGCTGCAAGCTCGGGTTCGTGAACCTCCGCGGCGCGACGCTGCGCGACGTGCGGTTCACCGACTGCACGGTCGACGAACTCGACCTCGGCGGGGCCAGGGTCGAGCGCATGGCGTTCACGGATTCCGACGTGCGCTCGCTCGACGTCACCGGCGCGCGGCTCGCCGACGTCGACCTCCGCGGCCTCGACCTCGACGTGACCGGGGTCGAAGGGCTGCGCGGCGCCACGATGGACGAACTGCAGGTCGCGCTCATCGCGACCCGGTTGGCCGAGCATCTCGGCATCCGCATCGTCGGCTGAGCGCGGCTGAGCACGGCCGACCACGGCCGACCACGGCCGGCCGCCCGCGTCCGGCGGGTAGCCTGTGATGAGCGCCCACGACTCGACGACCGACGGGGGCGCGGCCGCGAAAGGACACCCCTGATGCTGTACTCCCAGACCCCTGCCGCCGAGAAGCGCCGCCTCTTCCGCGAGCGCCTCGCGTCCGGCGAACTGCTCCGCTTCCCCGGTGCGTTCAACCCGCTGTCGGCTCGCCTCATCGAGCGCAAGGGCTTCGAGGGCGTCTACATCTCCGGCGCCGTGCTCGCGGCAGACCTCGGGCTGCCCGACATCGGCCTGACGACCCTCACCGAGGTGGCCGGCCGCGGTCAGCAGATCGCGCGCATGACCGAGCTGCCCGCCATCATCGACGCCGACACCGGGTTCGGCGAGCCGATGAACGTGGCGCGCACGATCCAGACCCTCGAAGACGCGGGGATCGCCGGCACCCACATCGAGGACCAGGTGAACCCCAAGCGGTGCGGCCACCTCGACGGCAAGCAGGTCGTCGACGAGAACACCGCGATCAAGCGCATCCGGGCGGCGGCCGATGCCCGCCGCGACCCGAACTTCCTCATCATGGCTCGCACCGACATCCGGGCCGTCGAGGGGCTCGACGCCGCGATCGACCGTGCCAAGGCGCTCGTCGATGCCGGGGCCGACGCGATCTTCCCCGAGGCGATGCGCGACCTCGGCGAGTTCGAGGCCATGCGCAACGCGCTCGACGTGCCGATCCTCGCCAACATGACCGAGTTCGGCAAGAGCGACCTGTTCTCGGTCGACCAGCTGCGCGACGCCGGCGTGAACATCGTGATCTGGCCGGTCTCGCTGCTGCGCATCGCGATGGGTGCAGCCGGCCGCGGCCTCGACACGATCATCGACGAGGGCCACCTCACGTCGAAGCTCGGCGAGATGCAGCACCGGGCCGACCTCTACGACCTCGTCGACTACGAGGAGTACAACCACTTCGATCAGGACGTGTTCAACTTCCAGATCGCGCGCTGAGCCGGCACGACCTGCCGACACGGGAGGGGCGGATGCCGCGGCATCCGCCCCTCCGCGTGTACCGGTCGGTGCGCGCCGGGCCTCAGAACCTGCTGAGCCCGCTGCCGAGCACGACGACGCCGATCAGCAGCACGATGAGCGAGGTGACGACGGCGCTGTTGCGGATGAGCCAGTCCTGCCAGATGAGGAGGCGGGGCTGCATGCGCTTCGGGTCGGCGAGGGTGACGATGATCGGCACGGCGACGGTCGACGCGGCGATCACCACGTAGACGCCGATGGAGATCGCCGTGTCGGCGAAGTCGAGGTCCTCCCCGCGGATGGCCAGACCGGCCGCGATCGCGAGCAGGATCGCCTTGGGGCGCAGGTTGAGCACGAGGGCGAGTCCGACCGCCGGCCACGCGCCGATCTTGTCGATCGAGCGGAGCCACTTCGGCAGTTCGGTGCGGGAGTCGTGCCGAGTACGCGCCCACGAGACGATGGCGAGCACGATGAGGGCAGACCCGATGACCGTTTCCCAGATGCCGATCGCCGTGTTCGGGCGCAAGCCGAGCTTGGGCGTGGGGATGAGCTGGGCGAACAGCGTGCACATCGAGACGACGAGCAGGAGCCCGGCGACCCAGCCGATGAGGAAGGGCAGTGCGGTTCGGGTGCGGTTCGGCGAGAGCAGCAGCACGATCGTGGCCATGATGGGCACGGAGCTGACCGCGGTGGCGACCGCGAGCGGGAGCAGGTGGCCGATGGCGGCGAGCATCGTCGTCGTCCCCGCCCGCTCAGTCGTGCTTCACGTCGTCGCCGGGCTGGGCGGTCGCGGTGGGCACGGACGTGCCGGTGGCCTTGCGCGCGCGCCGCTCGGCCTTTCGCTCGGCATCCGATGCACTGAGGGTCGCCCTCGTCTCGACGAAGTCCCCGAGCAGGGGGCGCACCCATGGCATGCGCGGGTTGGTGTCGATGAGCAGGACGCGCACCAGGAGCGTGAGGGGGATCGCGAGGATCGCACCCGTGGGCCCGAGCACGACCGCCCAGAACAGCACGGAGAAGAAGGTGATCGACTGGCTGAGGGCGACGGCGTTGCCGACGACGCGCGGCTGGACGATCGACTGCACGCCCGCGTTGACGATGCCGTAGAGCACGATGACCGCGATGACGGTCGGCCACCCGCCGGTGAGGGCGCCGAAGACGATCGGCGGGATGATCGCGATGAAGTAGCCGACGTTGGGGATGAAGCTGCAGATGAATGACAGGAGGCCCCAGATGAACGCGCCCGGGACGCCGAGGAACTCGAGGACGACCCAGTTGATGACGCCCTGGGCGACGCCGAGCGCGGTCGTCACGACCATGTAGCGACGGACGTTCGCGGCGTAGTCGCGCAGCGAGTGCACGAGCAGGGGGCGATGCGGCTCGATCTTGCGCAGCACGGCGGGCAGCAGCGAGGCGTCCATCGGCATCAGGAGCAGCATCGTGAAGATGATGACGAAGGTCGTGGTCACACCGACGGCGCCGCCGACGAGCCCCCAGACGACCTGGGCGATCTGTCCGACATCGAAGCTGCCGAGCGCCGCGGAGATCTCCGAGGAGTCGAGGCCGATCGATGCGGCCCAGCCGCCGAGACTCGCGATCCAGGCCTGGATCTCGGGGGTGTACTGGGTGATCAGCTCGGCGAACTGGCCGAGCGCGATGGCCACGGCGTAGCCGAAGACCACCACGAGCGCGAGGAGCGCGACGATCACGGCGCCCGTGGCGATGCCGCGCGGCACGCCGCGTCGCTCGAGGGCGACGCGGATCGGCTGCGCGCAGATGGTCAGGATGAGGGCGAGGAAGACCGGTGCGACGATCGAGGCGATCTGCGCGAGGCCGATGACCGCCAAGGTCCCGCCTCCGAGGGCCATGAGCAGGAACGCGTTGCGATGCAGGGGCGTCGCCGCCGCGGCGGCAGCGACGTCTGCCGGAGCCTCGGGCGCCGGCTGGGGTTTCGGGTGCTTCCGATTCCACCACATCGAGGTCAGGCTAGTACCCCAGCGGCGCCGGATGGGGGAGATGCGCCGAATCCGTCGCGAACGGGCGGGACCGAGCGCGGCCCCGCCCGTTCGGTGGTGGGTCGACGACTACGCGGCGAGCGGGAACCCGCCGGTCCACGAGATCTTCTCCTGCACGGCGAGCGTGAGCTGCAGGAACCCGAGCGACTCGAGCTCGCGGGCGCGCTTCAGCGCACCGGCGTCGACGGCCTTGACGCCGCCGGCGCTGACGGCGGCGGCGAGCAGCGCCTTGGCGTCGGCGTCGTCACCCGCGATGAGCACGGTGGTGGTGGCATCGCCGATGGTCTTCGAGGCGAGCGTGCTCGCGAAGTTCGTGTTGAAGGCCTTGAGCACGCGCGACTGGGGGAGCGCTGCGGCGAGGTCGGCGGCGGCCGAGCCGTCGGCGTCGACGACGAGGCCGTCGAAGGTGGTGAAGTCGAGCGGGTTCGTGATGTCGACGACGACCTTGCCGGCGAGCTGCTCGCCGCGCTCGGCGACGATCTGCGCGAGGGCGGGGTGCGGCACGGCCAGCACGACGATGTCGCCCGTGATGTCGGTGGTGCTGCGGTCGACGTACTCGACGGTCGTGCCGCCGTCGGCGAGCAGGCCGCCGATCGCCGTGCCCATGTTGCCGTTGCCGATGATGCTGACCGTGGTCATGTGGTTCTCCTCGTGGTGCCGAATGGCAGTTTGGTTGTTGAGACAACTAAACCGTAGCACGGCATTGGTTGTCATGACAACCAATGCGCTAGAATGGCGTCATGACGACCACCCAGCCCTTCTCCTCGGCCGAAGCCACGGCGTGGGCGAGGCTCGTCGCGGTGAGCGAACTGCTGCCGACCGTGCTCGACGCGCAGCTGCTGCGCGATGTCGAGCTCACGCATTTCGAGTACCTCGTGCTCTCGGTGCTCGCCGCCTCGCCCGAGCAGACCAGCCGCATGACCAGGCTCGCCTCGCAGACCAACGCCACGCTGCCGCGGCTCTCGCACGTCGCCCGCCGGCTCGAGCAGAAGCGCCTCCTCGAGCGCTTCCCGTGCCCGCAAGACAAGCGGGCGACGAACGCGCGCATCACCGCCGACGGCCTCGCGGTGCTCGAGCGGGCCGCCCCCGGCCACGTCGCGACCGTGCGCACGAACGTGCTCGACGCGCTCGAGCCGGCCGAACTCGAGCAGCTCGCGGCGATCACCGCGAGCATCCTCGCGCGGCTCGATCCTGAGGGGCGCCTCTCGGCGACGCAGTGCGATGCCACCACTCGGGTCGCCTCGGCCGGTGCCGACGCGGTGCCGGATGCCGCGGCGGCCGTTCCCGCGTAGGCCCGCCACCGGCATCCCCTCGACCGTCCGCCGGCACTCGCCGGGGCGACCATCGCCCTGCGCTCGGCCGCTGCCCCTTGACAGGGATTTGTGTTTGTTCCAAACTCAATTCACCACTTGCAAGGAGGCAGCGTGAAGATCGTCATCGTCGGAGCCGGAATCGGCGGACTGGCCACGGCCCTGAGTCTCGCGGCGGCGGGGTTGCGCGACGTGACCGTCGTCGAGCGGGCCCAGGGGCTCCGGCCGCTGGGCGTGGGCATCAACCTGCTGCCGCACGCCGTGCGCGAGCTCACCGAGCTCGGACTCGTCGACGCGGTCGCCGCGATCGGCACGGCGCCCGGTCGCCTCTCGTACTTCAACCGCTTCGGGCAGCCCGTGTGGAGCGAGCCCCGCGGACTCGAGGCGGGCTACCACTGGCCGCAGCTCTCGGTGCACCGCGGCGAGTTCCAGCTGCTGCTCGCCGACGAGGTGCGACGCCGCCTCGGCGCCGACGCGATCCGGCTGGGCTGGCGAGCGACGGGCGTCGAGCACGGGGTCGCCGGTGCGGACGGCCGCGTCGTCGAGCGGGCGAGGTTCGCGGATGCCGCGGGCGCCGAGCTCGTGCTCGACGCCGACGTCGTGATCGGGGCCGACGGCATCCACTCCGCCCTGCGGGCGCAGGCGCACCCGACCGAAGGCGCACCGCCGTGGAACCGCCTCGTGCTCTGGCGCGGCACCGCCCTCGCCCCCACCTACCTCGACGGCCGCACGATGATCATGGCCGGTGACGCCGAGCAGAAGTTCGTCGCCTACCCGCTCGTCGCCCCCGGCACCGAGGCGGGCATGACCCGCGTGAACTTCATCGCCGAGCGTCGTGCGCCAGAGGGCGTCGACGAGACCGCCGACTGGAACCACGCCGTCGACCCGGCGCCCATCGTCGACCTCTTCGCCGACTGGGACTTCGACTGGCTCGACGTGCCGGCGATCATCGGCGCCGCCGACGAGATCCTCGAGTACCCGATGGTCGACCGCGATCCCCTCGACCGCTGGACGGTCGGGCGCACGACGCTCCTCGGGGACGCCGCGCACGCGCTCTACCCGAACGGCTCGAACGGCGCCTCGCAGGCGATCCTCGACGCCCGGTCGCTCGCCTTCCACCTCGCGACCACGGCCGACGGGGGCCCCGACGGCATCGATGCCGCGCTCGCCGCATACGAGGCCGACCGCCGGCCCATCACGACGAAGCTGTCGGCGATGACGCGGCAGCTCGGCCCCGAGCGGGTGATGCAACTCGCCTTCGAACGGGCGCCGCAGGGGTTCGCCGACATCCACGACGTGATCCCAGAGGCCGAGCTGCGGGAGATCGCCGACGCCTACAAGGTGGCGGCCGGCTTCCACCCCGAGTTGCTCAACGAGCGCTCGTCGCTGACCCCGGCGGCGCGGGCATGAGCATCGCGGCGCGCGCGTCGGCCGGCGAGGCCGGCGGCGCATCCGCCGAGGCGGCCGACGGCCTCGACGTGGCCCGCCTCAGCGGCCTCATCTCGCCGCTGCGACGCAGCCTCCTGCGCGCCGCGCGGGCGGCCGAGCACCTGCCCGACCTCCCCGACGCGCAGGTCGAGGTGCTCCGCGCGCTCCCGGTCGACACGGCGCGAAGCCCCGTGGAGCTGGCCGAGGACTTGAGCCTCAACCGCACGACCGTCAGCAACCTGCTGAAGTCGATGGAAGCCGGCGGGCTCGTCACGAGGGCGACGGATGCCACAGACCGCCGCCGCGTCGAGGTGCGCGCCTCGGCCGAGGCGCACCGCCTGCTCGAACGGTTCGACGCCGCGAGCGCGAGCCTCGTCGGCGACGCACTCTCCGCCCTCGGACCGGCCGATGCGGCCGCCCTCGCCGCGGCGCTGCCCGCCCTCGAGCGGCTGCGCGACACGCTGCAGGAGCGCTCGCGGGCCGACCGCGGCATCCGCTCGACCGCCGATGTCGCCGTAGAGGCACGCGCATGACCGGGGGAGCGGATGCCGCGGGTCGCGTCGAGCCGCCCGCGACCCGGCTCGTGAAGCTGTTCCGCGCGGCGGTCGTCGTCGACGGCATCGAGGACCACGGCGTGACGAGTGCCGGGCACCGACGTGTCGTGCCGATCCTCGGCGGGCGCTTGAGCGATGGCCTCGACGCCGAGGTGCTCGCCGGAGGCGCCGACTGGCAGGTCGTGCGGCCCGACGGCACCATCGAGATCGACACGCGCTACACGGCGCGCACCGCCGACGGCGCGCTGCTGCACCTGCGCACCCACGGCCTCCGCTCGGGCAGCGCCGAGGTGCTCGCGGCGCTCGGCCGCGGCGAGGTCGTGCCGCCCGAGCAGTACCGGTTCCGGCTGCACGTCGAGGTCGAGACATCCGCCCCCGAGCTGGCGCACCTGCAGCGCTCGCTCATCGTGGGCGTCGCCGCCCGCGGGCCCCGCGAGGTCGTCTACGACGCCTACGCGGTCGACTGAGGCGCGCCGAACCAGGCCGGCAGGCGGTCGTCGAGGTCGTGCTGGTCGTCGCCGATCCATGCGACGTGGCCGTCGGGTCGCAGCAGCACCGCGGGCGCGTCGAGCTCTGCATCGGCGTCGGCGAGCAGGTCGACCCGGTCGGTCCACCTGCCCGCCGAGAGCGCACCCGTGCGGTCGAGCAGCAGTCCGCGGCCGTCGTGCATGCGGTCGTAGAGGCGCCCGTCGGAGAGGCGGATGTCGCGCAGCCGACGGCCGAGCAGCGCGGGTCCGTCGCCGAGGTCGTAGCGGATGCCGATCGAGGTGACCCGCTCGGCGAGCAGCCTGCTGACGTCGTCGAAGTCCATGAGCTCGGTCAGCAGGCGGCGCACGGCGAGCGGGCCGGGTTCGGGCAGCAGCAGCTCGCTCTGGGCTCGGGTCAAGGTCAGCACGCTCTCGGCGACCGGATGCCGCTCGGTGAAGTAGCTGTCGAGCAGGCCGGCCGGCGCCCGCCCGTCGACCTCGGCCGCGAGCTTCCAGCCGAGGTTGAACGCGTCCTGGATGCCGAGGTTCAGCCCCTGCCCGCCCAGCGGAGGGTGCACGTGCGCCGCGTCGCCCGCGATGAGCACCCGGTCGACCCGGTAACGCTCGGCGAGGCGGGTGGCGTCGCTGAACCGGGTCAGCGAACGCGGCGAGTGCACGCCGAAGTCGGTGCCCGCGTACGCCAGCAGCTGCGCGCGGAACTCCTCGAGGGTCGGTGGCACCGTGCGATCCTCGGCGACGGATGCCGCGGGCACGACCGCGCGCGACAGTCCGTCTCCGGCGGGGCCGATGCCGAACCCGCGATGCGTCCTGCGCACCTCATCGGAGATGGCGGCGATCTCGTCGGCGGGCATGGTCACCCGCACCTCGCCGAGGAGCCACTCGGTCGTGGCCGGCTCGCCCGGGAATCCGATGTCGAGCCGCCTCCGGGTCAGGCTGCGCCCGCCGTCGCAGCCGACGAGCCAGCGCGAGCGCAGCCGGGTGCCGTCGGCGAGCTCGACCTCGACGCCCTCGTCGCCCTGCGCGAACTCCGTCACCTCGGTGCCGCGCCGGATCTCGGCGCCGAGCTCGGCGGCGCGCTCGGCGAGCAGGCGATCGGTGACCGGCTGGGGGATGCCGAGCACGTAGGCATGCTCGGTGTCGAGGTCGGCGGGAGCAGGCGTGTCGATGCCGGCGAACCGGCCGACGCCGGCCGGATACCGCGTGCCGTGCTCGAGGAAGCGGTCGAGGAGCCCGCGCTGGTCGAGGATCTCGATGCTTCTCGCATGCAGGCCGAGCGAGCGCACGGCCGGGCTCGGCACGGCATCCCGCTCGAGCACGAGCACGTCCACGCCGTGCAGGCGCAGTTCGGCGGCGAGCATCATGCCCGTCGGTCCGCCGCCGCTGATGATCACGTCGTGCATTCGAACCTCCATGCGTCGTCTGCCCTACGGTTGCGCGTCGCGCCCTTCCGCCGAGAGCGGCACGCCGGGGCCGACGAGCACGCGCCAGACCCAGTCGGCCGCGATCTCGACGCTCGGCCGTGGCTCGAGCTCGAGCCATGCCTGGATGACGGCCATGCACGACCCCGCGATGCCGGCCGCGACGATGTCGATCGGGAGCCCTTCGAAGGCCGTCGTGCCCGACGAGATGACGCCTGCCCTCGCCTGCGCCTCGAACCGGGCGCGGATGCGCGCGACGACGATGGGGGAGCCGCGCTCGCCCAGCACGCGCCGGTAGAGCGCGGCATCCGTCTCGAAGTGCTGCAGGAACGCGATCATCGCCGGCGGCAGCTGCGCGGGGATGTCGGTCGGCGTGCCGAGGTCGGCGACGGCGTCGATCTCGGCCGCCTCGATGGCGTCGGCGAGCAGCAGCTGCCGGTCGTCGTAGTGCTGGTAGAAGCTCGAGCGGTTGACGCCGGCCTCGTCGGTGATCTCGGCGACCGTCGCGTCGTCGAAGCGGCCTGCGCGCGCGAGGTCGAGCGCCGCCTGCTGCAGTGCCCGCCGGGTGCGCTCGACGCGCGCATCCACTCGGTCGTCGGTCGATTCCGTCACTCCCGCATTCTTGCAGCCTGGCGGCCGCGAACCCGTGATTTCGCCGACAATTGTCGGATATCCGACAAATGTCGTTTAGGCTGGACCTGTCCAGTTCGGAGCAGAAAAGGAACCCCACCATGGCTCTCACCGCCAACTCCACCATCGCCGAGTGGCTCGCCGACCCCGCAGGCAAGGCCGCGCTCCAGGGCCTCGTGAGCCAGGGCGGCGGTTCGATCGACCAGCTCGCCCCCATCGCGAGCCTGCCCCTGCAGCAGCTCGTCGTCATGAGCCAGGGCCAGATGCCGCAGGCGGCCGTCGATGAGCTCGTGAAGGCCGTGAACGGCGGCGTCATCCCCGAAGACGCCGAGTCCACCGCCTGGCAGGAGCAGGTCACCCCCGGCCGCTTCGCCGGCAAGACCGTGATCGTCACCGGCGCGGCATCCGGCATCGGCCGCGCCACCGCGAGCCGCATCGCACGTGAGGGCGGCCGCGTCGTCGCCGTCGACATCTCGGCCGAGAAGCTCGACGAGTTCGCGGCATCCATCCCCGGCGCCGAGATCGTGCCCGTCGCCGGCGACATCACCAAGCAGGAGTCGATCGACGCGATCGCCGCCGCCGCCGGCGAGAAGATCTTCGGCCTCGCGAACGTCGCCGGCATCAACGACGACTTCTCGCCGATCCACGAGACGCCCGACGCCATCTGGGACAAGGTCATGGCCGTCAACGTCACCGGTACGTTCAAGCTCACCCGCGCGGTCGTGCCGTTCATGCTCGAGGCTGGCAAGGGCTCGATCGTCAACGTCGCGAGCGAGGCCGGCCTGCGCGGCAACGCGTCCGGCAACGCCTACACGGCCTCGAAGCACGCCGTCGTCGGCCTCACCAAGTCGGCCGCCTTCATGTACGCCCTGCAGGGCGTGCGCGTGAACGCCGTCGCCCCCGGCGGCGTCGCGACCGGCATCCCGTTCCCCCCGCACGTGTCCGAGGTCGGCTCCGCCCGGCTCGCGCCGTTCCAGGGTGCGATCCCGTCGGTCGCGACCGCCGAGGCGCTCGCCGCCTCGATCACGTTCCTGCTCAGCGAGGACGCCGTCAACATCAACGGCGCGATCCTCGCCTCGGACGGCGGCTGGTCGGTGCAGTAACCCGGACAGTCGTCTCGCCTCACGGCGATCAGGGGCGGGGCGGATGCTGCGGCATCCGCCCCGCCCTTGTGCGTGCGCGTGTGCGTGTGCGTGTGCGTGTGCGGGGCGCCGTGCCGGGCGCGCATTCCGGCCACCGAGGGGACGGCTTTCGGCGGAGCGGCGGGCGCGCCCACCGCCGAGACTCGTCCTCTCGCGTGGCGGTCTTTTGCGCCGGTGAGGGCACGTAAACTTGCCCGACGATGGATGAGCAGCCGACACCGCCCACGCCCGAGATTCCCGCAGCCTGGTACCCCGACCCCTCGGGTGGCGCCGGACAGCGCTGGTGGGACGGCACGAAGTGGACCGAGCACGTGCACCCCGCGGGTGCGGATGCCGCGCCGAACGCGGCGTCTGTCGCTGGCGCGACCGGCGGCGAGGCGGCCGACGGCACGGCGCCCGCACCGAAGCGTTCGCGCCGCGGCCTCGTCATCGGGCTCATCGCCGGCGGCACCGCGGTGCTGCTCGTCGCCGGAACGGTCATCGGCCTGAACGTGGCCGGGGTGTTCGGCGGCGACGACCTGACCACGGTCGGCGGCTACGACTACGCGGCGCCGATGCTCGACCTGGAGCGCGACCACGAGTTCGAGTTCCGCGCCGCCTACGACCTCGAGGCGAAGGCGAGCGAAGTCGGGGCGGAGGAGTTCGACACCGACTTCGCCTTCGAGGTGTTCACGGATGCCGCGCTCAGCAAGCACGCCCCGATCATGGTGAATCAGTGGAACGACACGGTCACCATTTCCGCTCAAGAGGACGCCGAGGCCCGTTACGCCGACAGCGACGCGTTCGAAGGCCGCGAAGCGGAGAGCCCCCGCATCCGAGACGTCGGCGAGGCCTACGGCGCCTGGGGCCTGAACGCCACCTACTACCTCGTGCAGCACCTCGACGAGCAGGGCGCCGAACTCGATCGCCCGCGTGTCACCCCGTTCACCGTGCAGCACGAGCTCGAGGCGCCGACCGTGACCTTCGCCACCGACGGCGGCACGGGCAACCTCAGTGTCGCCTGGCAGGCGGTCGAGGGAGCGAGCAGCTACCTCGTCGTGGCGTCGTCGACCAACGGCAACACGCGGGAGATCTCCGTCGTCGGCGAGACCGACGGCGAGACGACCTGGTCGACCACCGATGCCGTGTTCGACATGAACGAGGGCAGCAAGGCGACCTGGGCGATCGAGCAGAACGTCGGTCTGCAGCTCTTCGACCGCAGTGCCGACGAGCTCGAGAACGACGCCACGGCGTACCAGATGGCCGAGCTGCTGCGCAGCGCCGAGTTCGATCTCGGCGTGATCGCGACCGACGGCACGTCGTACTCGCCGTACATCTCGTACGACGGGCTCTCGGTGGCCGGCGACCTGCCCTTCACACGGGCCGAGGGCGCCACCGACGAGCTGTACCCCGACCGCATCGTCGGCGTCGCGAACCTGCAGTCCGTGCCGACGAAGTTCGCGTTCACCTCGCTCGACGGGGCCACGCGCCAGAGCGTCGCGTACGCCGACCCCGCCGCAGTCGTCGAGTACCCCGACTACTCCGCCGTCGGCATCCGGGGCAAGGGCACCGACCTCGGCATGTGGCTGAACCTCGAGCGCGGAGTCGACGTCGCGGCCGAGATCGCCGCGTTCAACGCGCGCGCTGAGGCCGAGGCGCCGACCACCGGTGGCGGCGTCGAGCTCGTCTCCGCCCCGGTCGACGAGATGATCGACCAGTTCGAGCCGTCGACGACGGCTCCGGCGACCGATCTGCCCGTCGTCGCGAGCAACGACTTCACGCGCTACCTCGCCGCGAACCTCATCGACCGCCAACAGGCGATCGACGTCTCGGCGTACGTCGGCGCGCCCGGCATGCCCTCGCTCGACGACGCGATCCAAGAGGCCACGGAGCAGAACCCCTACGTGGTCGGCGTCGACGGCTACGGGGCGAGCGACGGCATCCTCTACGTGACCTACACGGCCTCGGCCGACGACCTCGCCGCGAACCGCGATGCGACGTATGCGAAGGCGCAGGAGGTGGTCGCCGAGGTGATCACCGACGGCATGGGCGACGCCGAGAAGGTCACCGCGCTGAACGACTGGATCACGGCGAACGCGGAGTACGACTACGAGGCGCTCGCCGCGAAGGAGGCCCTCGGCTCCGTCCCCGACGCGGAGGCGGCGGCCTGGCAGGCCTCCGGCGCGTTGGTCGACGGCTCGGCGGTGTGCGCCGGGTACGCGTACGCGTTCGAGGCGCTGGCCCTCGAGGCCGGGCTCGACGCGGTGGTCGTCACCGGTGACGTCACGGCCGGCGGTCGCCACGCATGGAACAAGGTCTCGATCGACGGCCGGTGGCTCGCGGTCGACACCACCTGGAACGACGACGAGGCGGCGAACCAGTACCTCATGATCACCGACGCGGAGTTCACCGGGCCGGCCGAGCGTACCGAGGACATCTTCTGGATGCAGGACTCGCGCATCGGCGACTACGCGGCGAAGTAGCCCACGAGCGCGAGTGCTCGCCGAGTGGTCGATTCCGGCTGACTGCGTCGTCCCGATCCAGCCGGAATCGACCACTCGGAGCGATGCGATGGCGCGTCGCGGGGCGGCAGGGCGGATGCCGCGGCATCCGCTCATCGCTCGCATCGCCATCGTGCCCGGCGGGCCGGCCGCCCGCGCCGTTCGCTACTGTCGAGAGCGTGAACCCCAGACCGAGCGAGCGCGACGACGAGGTCGACCTGCTGATCGACGCCTGGTCGCGGCGGCTGCCCGACGCCGACCTCTCGCCGCTCGACGTCATGTCGCGCCTGCGTCGGGCGGCGAACCGGCTCGCGAAGCTGCGCGCGGAGGCCTTCAAGGCGGCGGGGCTGGCCTCGTGGGAGTTCGACGTGCTCGCGGCCCTGCGCCGGCAGGACGAGCCGCACGAGCTGAGCCCGGCGCACCTCATCGCCGCGACGATGATCGGCAGCGCCGCGATGACCAACCGGCTCGACAACCTCGCCGTGCGCGGACTCGTCGAGCGCCGCCCGAATCCGCGCGATGGGCGCAGCGTGCTCGTTCGCCTGACGGCCGAGGGGGCGACCCGAGTCGACGAGGCCATGCGCGGCCTGGTCGCTCGCGAGGGCGTCGAACTCGAGGCGCTCACGCGCGACGAGCAGGCGACGCTCGCGCGACTGCTGCGCCGGCTCGCCGACGACCCGACCTGACCGGATCGGCGCCGACTTCCACATGCGGCCCCGAACCCGCGACAATGGGTGTGACGCAGGAGGAACGGGCGATGACTGACCAGACGGATGCCACGACGGGCGATCGTGCCGGGGGTGCGAGCGCGAGCCGATCGGCCGCGCCGACGCACGAGCACGTGCATGCGGTCGAGGGCTGCCCAGAGTGCTTCATCGAGCTGCAGCCCGACGGCGAGTGGTGGAAGGCCAGGCCAGAGGGCTCGCGCCTGGTCGGCCTCGTCGTCGCACGCCCCGACATGCCGTCGGTCACCGAGCAGCGCGACGGCCTCGCCGCGTTCGGCGTCGCGATCTTCGACTTCCGGCACCCGGCGCCCGAGAGCGTCGAGAACTGGGAGCAGCGGCTCGACCGGTTCTTCGGCACCCTGCGCTCCGGCGACGTGCTCGTCGTCGCCAACCAGCACGCGCTCGGCCGCACCGTCGACGAGGAGACCCGCACGATCGGGGCGCTCCGCCGCCGCGGCATCGTCGTCAAGGTGCTGAGTCACGGGGCCCGGCACCTCGCCGACGCCGAGGCCTGAGCTCCGAGGCCTGAGCTCCGAGGCCTGAGCTCTCGGAGTCTGATCTCTCGGTGCCCGAGCTCTCGACCATGACGATCGAGCCCTGCGGCTCCTCGATGCACTGAGATGCGTCGATCACCGCACTTTTGCAGCTTTTCACACCTTCGAGCAGCATTCGCGCAACGTAACCGCTATCCGAGCGAAATACGTCGCCGATAGGTTGAATGCACCGGACGGCCCGAAGCGTGGCCTCTGCGATGAAGGAGAGCTGATGACATCCCGACCCCTCTCAGGCACCCGCAGGAGGCGACTCGTCGCGCTCGCGGTGCCCGGCCTGCTCGCGGCAGCGTTGCTCACGACGGCACCGGCCGTCGCCGCATCCGCCGACGAGCCGGTAGACGGCGCGCGCACCTCGAACGACCCGATGTTCCCGAACGTCGGCAACGGCGGATACGACGCGCTCGACTACGACGTGTCGATCGCGTGGACCCCGGACGCAGCGCAGTCGGGCTCCACGATCGCCGGCACGATCCAGGCCAGCAGCACGATGACGGCGAAGGCCGCGCAGCCGCTGAAGAGCTTCTCGCTCGACTTCGAGGGGCTCGAGATCGACTCGGTCACCGTCGACGGCGTTCCCGCCGCGTGGACGCGCGAGGTCGACCCCGCCGCCATCAAGTACAAGCTCATCGTCACCCCGGCGACGCCGGTGAGCGGCGACTTCACGGTGACGGTCGGCTATCACGGCGCGCCCAGTTCGCACACCGACCTCGACGGCTCCTCCGAGGGCTGGAACCGCACCGCCGACGGCGCGACCATGCTCGGCCAGCCGATCGGCTCGATGGCGGGCTACCCGCACAACAACACGCCGGCCGACAAGGCGACGTACACGTTCACGCTCGACATCCCGACGATCCTGAACACCGTCGCCGGCACCGCGCCCGGCACGGCCGCGGCGGTCAGCAACGGCGAGCTCGTCTCGAAGACCCCGTCCGCCGACGGCGCGCGCACGACCTGGGTGTGGGAGCAGACGAAGCAGATGGCGTCGGAGCTCGCGGTGGTCTCGATCGGTCGATACGACGTGATCGAGTCGCAGGTGCAGCTCAGCGACGGCAGCACGATCCCGTCGTGGTCGTTCATGGACTCGGCGCTCTCGGCCGCCAACAAGAACACGATCCGCACCCGCGAGGCGCAGTTCGGCACGATCATCCGCAACCTCGAGACGCTCTACGGGCCGTACCCGGGCAAGAGCACCGGCGTGATCGTCGACACGGTGCCGAGCGGCATCAACTACGCCCTCGAAACGCAGGACCGGTCGTTCTTCCCGTCGGCCGGCTCGGTCGGCGGCAACACGCTCATCCACGAGTTCGTGCACCAGTGGTACGGCGACAACGTGTCGCCCGTGACCTGGACCGACATCTGGATCGGCGAGGGCATGGCGACCTGGGGCCCCGCGTTCTACAACACGACCGAGGGCTTCGGCACGGGGGCGACGCCGACCGAGACCACGTACTTCAACTCGTGGAACAACTCCGCCCCGACGAGTGCCAACTGGGCGACCGCTCCGGGCGGCCAGATCGACTCGGGGAACCTCTACGGCTACCAGACGTACACGCGCGGCGCGCAGTTCTGGGCGGCCCTGCGGGTGGCGATCGGCGACGACGCGTTCTTCGAGCTCATCGAGGAGTGGCAGGTGCGCTACGCGGGTCAGAGCCGCACGGGCGCCGACCTGAAGGCGCTCGCCGAGGAGATCTCGGGCCGCGACCTCACCGCGTTCTACACCGACTGGATCCTCGAGCCCGGCAAGCCGGCCTGGCCCGAGAAGCTCACCGCAACCCTCGCCGGCTCCCCGGCGACGGGCACCGTTCGTGCCGGCGACGTGGTCACCTACACGCTGTCCGCGACGAACACCGGCCGGGTGCCGCTCGCGACCTCGGTCGTGACGGTCGACCTCACGGGCGTGCTCGGCCAGGCGACGATCGACCCGGCCTCACTGCCGACCGGCGTCACGCTCGACGGCTCGACCCTGACCTGGGCGGTGCCGGCGACCGCGGTCGGCGCGCCGGCGGCGACGGTCTCGTTCGGTGCGACCATCTCGGCGGCCGCCGCGGGCGGCCCGCTCACGGCCACGGCGAAGGTCGCGACCCTCGGCGGCACCTGCGTCGACTGCACCGCGACGCTCGACGTGGCACGCGACACCGAGCGCCCGACCGCGAAGCTCGTCACGCCGACGACGGCCGGGCCGTTCTCGTCGCTCTCGGTGCGGGTCGATGCGACCGACAACGCCGGCCTGCAGCGCATCGTGGCGAACGTCTACCGCGACGGCACGCTCGTGAAGAGCACGCAGACCGCGGTGGCCGGCGGCGCGAAGACCGGCACCCACACGGCGACCGTGCAGCTGCCCGACGGCAACTACACGGTCAAGTACAACTCGCAGGACCGCGTGGGCAACATCTCGGCGACCTCGACGTTCGCGTTCACCATCGACGCGACGAAGCCGACGGCCACGGTCAAGGACGGCGCCTCGTTCACCGTGGCGACGGGCGGGTCGTACGACCTCGTGAGCTACAAGCTGTACGACGCAGGCAAGGTCGACCGGGTCGTGATCAACGGCGTGGTCAAGGACCTGACCGACAACCAGTGGTCCGACGTGAACTTCCTCAAGCCGGGCGTCTTCGGCGCGGTGAAGGGGCAGAACACGATGGTCGTGCATGATGTCGCCGGCAACACGCAGACGCTGGTGTTCACGCTGAACTAGCGCGGCGCACCGCACTTGCGAAACGATGAGGCCCCTCCGTCAGGAGGGGCCTCATCACGTCGGGCGTGGTGCGCTGGTCTCGGTACGGCGCCGGCGCGCCTACTCGACCGGCGAGGCGAGTGCGGCCGCGAGGCTCTCGCGCACGATCGCGAGGCCGGCCAGCAGCTCGTCTTCGGAGATCGTGAGCGCGGGCAGGAACTTCAGCACCTCGTCGTGGGCGCCGGAGGTCTCGATCACGAGGCCGCGCGTGAACGCCTGCTTCGAGATGCGGGCCGCGAGGCCGCGGTCGGCGTCGCAGGCGAGGCCGTACATGAGTCCGCGGCCGCGCACCACGAAGCCGAGCTCGGGGTTCTCGGCGGCGATGCGCTCGAGCTCGGTGCGCAGCAGCGCCGACTTGGTGGCGACGTCGTCGACGAGCGCCGTGTCGGCCCAGTAGTTCTCGAGGGCGGCGCGGGCGGAGACGAAGGCGAGGTTGTTGCCGCGGAAGGTGCCGGTGTGCGCGCCGGGCTTCCAGACGTCGACCTCGGGGCGCAGCAGCACGAGCGACATCGGCAGGCCCGAGCCCGAGATCGACTTCGACACGGTCACGATGTCGGGGACGATGCCCGAATCCTCGAACGCGAAGAACGCGCCGGTGCGGCCGACGCCCGCCTGGATCTCGTCGAGGATCAGCAGGATGCCGCGGTCGGCCGTGATCGCCCGCAGGCGCTGCAGCCACGCGGCGCTCGCGACGTTGATGCCGCCCTCGCCCTGCACGGCCTCGACGATGACGGCGGCGGGCAGGTCGACGCCGGAGCCCGGGTCGTCGAGCATCTTCTCGAGCAGGTCGAGGGTGTCGACATCGGCCCCGAGGTAGCCGTCGTAGGGGAGGCGGGTGATGTTGTCGAGCGTGATGCCCGCTGCGCCGCGGTAGTGGCTGTTGCCGGTGGCGGCGAGGGCGCCGATGCTCAGGCCGTGGAACGCGTTCGTGAACGCGACGACGTTGGTGCGGCCGGTCGCCTGGCGGGCGACCTTGAGGGCGGCCTCGACGGCGTTCGCCCCCGTCGGGCCGGTGAACTGCAGCTTGTGGTCGAGCCCGCGGGGTTCGAGCACGAGGCGCTCGAACGCCTCGATGAACGCCTTCTTGGCCGAGGTGGCCATGTCGAGGCCGTGGATGATGCCGTCGCGCTCGAGGTACTCGATGAGCGCGCGCGTGAAGAGCGGGTTGTTGTGCCCGTAGTTGAGCACGCCGGCGCCGGCGAAGAAGTCGAGGTACTCGCGGCCGTCTTCGCCCACCAGGGTCGAGCCGACGGCGCGATCGAACACGACCGGGAAGGCGCGCACGTACCCGCGCACCTCGGATTCACGGCGGTCGAAGACTTCGAGTGCGTCGCTCATGGCAGGCAGGACCTCTTTCTGTTCGGCGTCGGCGGTGAGAGAAGCCTAAGCCTCCCGGCTGGGCGTCGGCGCCGAGGCAGTCGGCGCCGAGGCATCCGTCGCCGCCTGCAGGCCACCGCACCCGCGCCGGTCGCTACGAGCGAGCCTCGGCCTCGACGAGGCACGCCTCGAGGGCGACCCACGAGAGCATCGCGCACTTCACGCGCATGACGTACTTCGAGACGCCGTGGAAGGCGATCGCGTCGCCGAGCAGGTCTTCATCGGGCTCGCCGGCACCCTGCGAGCGCAGCATGGCGCGGAATCCGTCGATGAGCTCGCGCACGTGCGCCGTGTCGGAGCCGACGACGAGCTCGGTGAGCGCCGACGCCGAGGCCATCGAGATGCTGCATCCGTCGCCCTCCCAGCCGAGGGCCTCGACCGTCGTGCCGGATGCGTCGAGGCGGATGCCGAGCGTGATCTCGTCGCCGCAGGTGGGGTTCAGCTCGTGATGCGAGGCCTGCGGGTCGGCGAGGGCGCCATCGCCGACGCGACGCTTCGAGTGGTCGAGGATCAGCTCCTGGTAGAGCCCGGAGAGGTCGCTCATGCGCCGGCTCCGGTCACTCCGAAGAACGCGCGCACCTCGGCGAGGGCGGCGGTGAAGCGGCGAACCTCGTCGGCGGTCGTGTACACGTAGGCGCTCGCGCGGGTCGTGGCGCGCAGGCCGAGGCGGCGGTGCAGCGGTTGGGCGCAGTGATGCCCGACGCGAACGGCGATGCCCCGTGAGTCGAGGAACTGGCCGACGTCGTGCGCGTGCACGCCGGGCACGTCGACGCTCGCGAGGGCGCCGCGCTCGACGCCGGCCGCGCTGCCGACCAGGCGGATGCCGGGGATGCGCGAGACCTCGTCGACCAGCAGCTCGGCGAGCTCGACCTCGTGCTCGTGCACGCGGCGCATGTCGAGCCGCTCGAGGTAGCGCACGGCCTCGGCGAGGGCGACGGCCTGCGACACCGGCTGGGTGCCCGCCTCGAAGCGCTGCGGCGACGGCAGGAACTGCGCCGACTCCATGGTCACGGTCGTGATCGTCGATCCACCGGTGCGGGCGGGCGGCAGTGCGTCGAGCAGGTGCTCGCGGCCGTAGAGCACGCCGATGCCATTGGGGCCCAGCATCTTGTGCGCCGAGAAGGCGGCGAAGTCCACGCCGAGCGCGGCGAAGTCGGTCGGACGGTGCGGCACCGACTGGCAGGCGTCGAGCAGGACGAGTGCGCCGTGGCGGTGGGCGAGCTCGACGACGTCGGTCACGGGCGCGATGTGGCCGGTCACGTTCGAGACGTGGGCGAACGCGACGAGCTTCGTCTTCGGGCCGATGACGGATGCCGCGTCGTCGATGTTCCACGTGCCGTCGTCGTGCACCGGAATCCACCGCAGCGTCGCACCGGTCTTCGCGGCGAGGCGCTGCCACGGGATGAGGTCGGCGTGATGCTCGGCCTCGGTCACCACGATCTCGTCGCCCGCGCCGAGCCGGAACACGTCGGCTTCGGGGCTGCCCAGGCCGGCTGCGGCATCCGCCATGCCGAGCGCGACGATGTTGATCGCGTCGGTCGCGTTCTCGGCCCAGACGATCTCGCGCTCGCCGGCGCCGACGAAGGCCGCGACGGTCGCCCGAGCGCCCTCGAAGGCGGTCGTCGAGGTGCCCACGAGCGTGGAGGCACCGCGGTGCACGGCCGCGTTCGCGTGCTCGAGGAACGCGCGTTCGGCGTCGAGCACCTGCACGGGCCGTTGGGCGGTCGCGCCGGAGTCGAGGTACGCGAGCGGGAAGCCGTTGAGCTCCTGCGCGAGGTACGGGAAGTCGCTGCGGATGCTCGCGAGGTCGAGCGGCTCGGACGTCGTCATGGATTCGAAGGTCACGTGGTCTCCTGCACCTGATCGGTCGCGTGGGTTCGCGTGCGCGGTGCACCTCAATTGTCTCGCACTTCGGCCGGGTGTCGCCCGGATCGAGCCAGACCGTCCCGGACGCCCTCTCCGCGGCATGATGTCGCGCGAACGGTCGTGACAGCGCGTCACCGCGACGATTCGCGCGACATCACGGCAGGGGAGGCAGGCGAGCCGGCTCGCGGGAGGCGCCGTCGAGCTGCTCCAGCCGCGCCTCGACGGCCGGGCGGAACACGTCGGCCCAGATGCGGTATCCGCGGTCGTTCGGGTGGAACAGGTCGCCGGCGAACTGCGTCGTGACGCCCCACATGCCCTGCCGGTTCGTGCGGGCGAAGAGCGGGACGACCGTGAGACCCCGTTCGGCCGCCGCCGCCCGGAGCAGGCGGTTCGCGGCCCGCACCTTCGCCTGCGCCGGCGGGAAGTAGAAGCTCGGAAGGTCGGCCACGATCGCGTGGTCGGGCAGCGCCGCGAGCAGCTCGCGGACCTCGCGGTCGAACCGCGCCGGGTCGAAGTCCGCGATGTCGTTGGCGCCGATGCACACGGTCAGCACGTCGGGCCGGAGCCTGGCGAGCACCGGCAGCTCGTCGTCGAGCGCGATGCGCAGCGTCGCCCCCGAGATGCCGAGGTTCACGGTCCTCACGCGCCGAGCGGATGCCGCGGCCATCGTCCGCGCGATGAATCCGACGTAGCTGTGGCCCGGCCGGCTCGCCCCGATGCCCTGGGCGGCCGAGTCGCCGACCGCGACGTAGAGCAGCTCGCCGGGGCCGGCCCGCTGCTCGCGCCAGTACGCGGAGTTCACCGGGATCGCTTCAGCCAGCGCGGTGCTCCAGTGGTGCCGGCGCCGGGCGAGCCACCGCCACCACAGGGTGATCGCACCGGCGGCGCCCGCAATGCCGAGGGCCGCGAGGCCGACGGCGCGGGCACGACTGCGCCGCGTCGGCACGACGTTCGCCGGTCGCACGCGCTACGCGGTCGTCGGCCGGTCGCCGCCCCCGGGCCTGGCCCACTCGAGCACGCGCAACGCCCGCAGCGTGTTCCACGGGCTCGGAGACCCGGCCGGGGCGTCGATCGCGAAGAACACGGCGCCGTTCCACGGGTCGCCGGCGTTCCAGCGGCCGTCGGCGCCACGATGCTCGAGCAGCAGGTCGACGGCGGGCGCGAGGCGCGGGTCGGGCGCCGTGCCGGCGGCGAGCCCAGCGGCCCGGAAGTGGTCGAGCGAGCGCAGCACGTCGTACACCCAGTACGGAGGGAAGATGAAGTTCTCGTAGCGCTCGCGCACGATGCCGCCGGTCGACTTGCGGCGGTAGAGGTTGCGTTCGAGCAGGTACTCCTCGCCGCGGTGGCGGGCCTCGATCACCGCCGCATCGGTCGCCTCGCCCACGGCGAGCTCGTAGGCGAGCAGCCCCTCGAGCACGCAGAGCGTCGAGTCGAACGACGAACGGCTCGACTCCTCGGGCGGCTCGCAGTTCCACCCGCCGTCGTCGAGCTGCCCGTCGAGGAGGAGCCCGATCATGCGGTCGGCGCCGTCGCCGAGCACGCCGAAGTATGCGGACGCCGCGAGCACCCCGCCGTTCACGCACGCCTCGACCTCGCCGTCGAAGAACGACAGGCGCTCGTCGAAGCCGCGGAACTCGACGCCGTCGCGAACGCGCGCGATGGCGGTGCGCACGGCCGCGGCATCCGGGTCGACGCCGAAGAAGCGGAGCGCCTGCAGGGTCCACATCACGCTGCGGCGGTCGCCGTTCTGGCCGTACTCCTCGCCGCCCCAGTAGCCGTCGGTGGTCTGCAGGTCGAGCAGCCGGGCACCGTCGCCCTCGACGGCGACGCGGGCGCGCTCGGCCGCCACGGCCTCAGCGGGCTCGCCGGTCAGGTCGCGCAAGACCTGCCAGCGCACGGAGGGGTCGGACTCGAGCAGCCAGTCGGTGACATCCATGGGTCAATGCTGTCGCTCGCGGATGCCGCTGCCAAGGGGTTGCGACGGCAGACTGGAACGCATGCTGACATCGCTCGACCTGCCCGCCGCCCTCGACGCGCGCCTCGGAACGGTGGAGCTGCGGCGCGCGACCGTCGCCGACCTGGACTCGCTCATGGCCCTGCTCTCGGACGACCCGATCAGCGCCTCGCGCGGCGACGTGGCCTCGGCCGACGACGCACCCGCGTACGCCGGCGCCCTCGAGGAGATCCTCGGCGACCCGGGCAACGACCTGCTCGTCGTGGTCGACCCCGAAGGGAGGCTCGTCGGCACGATGCAACTCACCCGCATTCCGGGCATGGCGCGGCGCGGCAGCACGCGCCTGCTCGTCGAGGCGGTGCGGGTGCGCAGCGACCTGCGCTCGTCGGGCATCGGCGGGGCGATGATGCGCTGGGTGATGGAGGTCGCTGCGCCGGAGCTCGGGTCGAGCCTGGTGCAGCTGACCTCGGATGCCGCGCGCGTCGACGCGCACCGCTTCTACGAGCGCCTCGGCTTCGCCGCCTCGCACGTGGGGTTCAAGGTTCGAGTGCCAGGCGCATCAGCACGCGCGGAAAGCCGTTGAGCACCGACGTCGTGTCGGCCGCCTTGCGGAACCCGGCCTTCTGGAACAGCGAGCGCGTGCCCACGTAGGCCATCGTCAGGTCGACCTTCTCGCCCTCGTTGTCGACCGGATAGCCCTCGATCGCCGGGGCGCCGCGCTCGCGGGCGAACTCGACGGCGCCCTCGAGCAGGCGATGCGAGATGCCCTCGCCGCGGTGGCCGGGGCGCACGCGGATGCACCACACCGACCAGACGTCGAGGTCGTCGACGTGGGGGATCCTGCGGTTGCGGGCGAAGCTCGTGTCGGCCCGCGGATGCACGGCCGCCCACCCGACGACCTCGTCGCCGTCGTAGGCGAGCACGCCCGGCGGCGGGTCTTCGGCGCAGAGTTCTCGCACACGATCGCCGCGGGCCGTGCCGGCGAGCGCCAGGTTCTCTTTCGAGCTCACGCGATAGCTCAGGCAGAAGCACACGTTCGCATCGGGCCGCTTCGGCCCCACCATCGTGGCGACGTCGTCGAACACGGATGCCGGTCGTACCTCGATCCCCATGGGGCCACGATTCCACCGCCGACCGACATCCGGAAGGCGCCGCCCGCCCGGGTGCCTCGCGCGTGGCGCTACCGGTCGGGGTTCGTCGCGACGCCGTCGAGCCAGAGCATGTTGCTCGGGTCGCTGTGCGCGGTGCCGGTGCCGACGTGCTTGTCGCTGATCTGCGGACCCTTCGTGATGACGTGCACGAGCGCCATCGCGTGCCCCTGGCCGAGGCCGTAGTCGGCCTTCAGCCACGCGACGATCGGCGCGGACTTGGTGGTCTCGTCGAAGCCCTGCTCGTGTGCGAGTTCGATGAACTTCCTCGGCGTGATGCCGGTCTTCGCCTCGATGTTGTCGAGATATGCCTGGAACGTCATGTTCTTCCTTCGGTGTCTGGACGGTGCGGGGTTTCGGTGGCTCGCGACGGCGCGACGCTCAGTCGGCCCACGTCTGGATGATGACGGGGGAGGCGTGGATGCACAAGACCTTGAGCCGCGCCTCGCCCGCGTTCGTGAATCGGTGCCACACGCCCGTCGGCACGGTGGCCGTGTCGCCGACGCCCGCCGCGACCTGCCGGTCGCCGATGCTGAGCGTCGCCACGCCCTCGAGCACGATCCAGGTCTCGGGGTACGGGTGCCAGTGCAGGTCGGTGCCCTGCCCCGTCTCGTAGTCGACGAAGAAGTACGAGACGCCCGATCCGTGCTCGGCGCCGACGAACCGGCGGGTGCGGCTCGTCGCGGTGATGAGCAGGTCGGCCGCGTGCACGAGATCGGGCACGCCGGACGAGTCGGTCGTCGGCGTGAGCGTGAGCTCGGCCGGAGTCGATGACGTGATCATGGGATGCCTCCTGGTTCGCCGGTGTCGGCTGGTGTTGGGAACAGGCTCCTCCCGGGACATCCGTCGGCGTTAGCATTTCGATGTGGATCGAAACTTCGTCGACTTCCGACTCGCGCCGGGCGACGTGTCGGCGATCAGGTTCGGCGTGTCGCCCGGGCACGAACTCTGCAACGCCGTGCGCGTGCTGCAACGGCCCGAGGAGCATCCGCTCCAGTGGGGGTGGCTTCGCAACGTGAGGGGCCGGATGCCGCGGCAGCCGTTCGAGCTGCTCACGACCGTCATCGGCCCGGAGGGGTACTTCCCCGACTTCTTCACCACGACGCCCACCTGGGACATGCAGCCGGCCGACGAGTTCGCCCGCCTGCGGGAGGTGCCGCCGGAGCTCATGCGGGTCGACCTCGCCAAGGTGGTGATCCGGTCGACGGGGGCCAGGCGCCGAGCCGTGCAGCACCTGCTCGACGATCCGCTGCGCGCCCGGGCGCTGCTCGCCGACGCCTTCGAGGCGATGTGGGAGGCCGTACTCTCGCCGGTATGGGTGCAGCTGGAGCGCATCCTCCGCGCCGACATCGCCGTGCGCGCCCGCCGCATCACGACCGATGGACTCGGCGGCATGGTCGGCTCGCTGCACCGCACCGTGGAGTGGGGCGACGACGCGGTGCGCGTCGAGCTGCGGCTGCACCGCGAGGCGCTGGACTGCCGCGGCAGCGGACTCGTGCTCGTGCCGTCGGTGATGACCTCGCACGGCTGCTCGGTGCTCACCGAACCGCCGGCGCAACCCACGATCTTCTACCCCGCGCAGGGCGTGACCGAGACCTGGGCGCGCGATCCCGGCTCCGCCGCCGCGGCGCTCGGCGCGCTGCTCGGACCGGCTCGCGCGGGCATCCTGCTGGCCGCGCACGCGGAGCGCACGACGTCGCAGGTGGCGTCGGACGCGGGCCTCGCGATCTCGACGGCGTCGCACCACCTCGGCGTGCTTCGCGAGAGCGGCCTCGTCGCCAGCCGGCGCGACGGCGCGCGGGTGCTGCACCTGCGCACGCCCCTGGGTGAGGCGGTGATCGGGGCGGCGCTGTAGCGACCGAAAGGCCGAGTCTGGTCACGGAGCGAGGTCGCGTGCCAGACTGGCCTGAAATCCCGGGGCGGGGGCGTGATGGGTGCGAGCAGGCGTACACGCATCGCAGGATCGAGGCGGCTCACGGCTTCGTTCGCGATCGGCGCGGTGCTGCTCGCCGTCGCAGGCACGGCGGCCACGGCAGCCGCATGGACCGACGCCGACGAGTTCGGCGTCGATGCCGGAGTCTCCGACGGCTTCGACGTGCAGGCGCGTGTGCCCACCTCGTTCAGTCGCGAAGACGCCGTGATCGAGTGGGGCCCGTGGCAGGACCTCGGCCTCCCCGGCGATCCCGACACCGACATCGTCGGAAACGAGCTGATCGCGCTGCCGGTCGTGGGCGTGCAGCCGGGCCTGAACTACGCGGAACCCATCTCGCTCTGCAATGCCGGGGCGGTCGACGTCGAGATCTTCGACGCTGAGATCGCCACGGATGGCGTTCTCGTGGATGCCGCCGACGTCCTGGCCGAGGCGATCGACATCGGCTCGATCATCCCGGCCGATTCCTGCCGGGACGGCGTCGGAGCGCCCCAGCCACTGAACGGCCTCATCCAATTCACGACGAAGGCCGCATGGGTCGATGACGACCCTCTGTCCAATCCCGAAGATCAGATCAGGATCCGGATCTTCTGCCGGGAGGTGGTGGTGCCGTGAGCCGCCCCGAGGACACGCCGCGCGGAGTTCGTCATCGACTCGCCCGCGCGGTCCGTGCGGTGGCGGGAGTCCTCGGCGCCGTGGCCTTGGTGGCGGTGGCTGCGACCGCGTCCCCGACGGCTGCCGTGTGGGAGGACCGCGGCCGCACCGTGCTGCCCGTGAGCGCTGGTGATCCCGCGCCTGAATCGGAGGCGGTCGTGCCGATCACGTCCGGCGCGAACACCGTGTTCCAGGTCGACGAGAACGATCCTGAGACCTGGGCGTGGACCAACAACACGGGTACCCCCTGGCCGGCGGCGCAGGACTTCTGCATCACGTTGCCCGTCAGGACCGACACCACCGAACTCTCCGCCTGGGAACTCGAGTTGCACTTCCCGTTGTCGCCGTGGGACTGGGACGCGCCGTTCAACGCGCAGATGACGTCGCAGATCTACTACAGCGCGAACTACAGCCTGACCCCGGCCGACGACTACGAGACCTCCGGCCTCGTCTACATGCGGCCCGACACGGACATGGGCGAATGGGCGTCGTCAACGGTGACGTACACCGTCGCCTTCTGTGCGCAGACCGGCGAGCCGGCGTACTTTCCGCCCGGGCCGGACACCTACGAGATCACGAGCCTCAGCGTCGCCGATTCGGGAGGCCAGGCGAGGGTGACGCTCGTCGTCACGGGCGTCACCTGGTACTTCATCGGCTACACGGCGACGTTCAACCTGAAGGACCTGTTGGACCAGTCCCTCGCCGACGGTGAGATCACGCAGGCGCAGTACGACGCGTGGTTGCCGACCAAGATCTGGTACGGCCCGGGAGCCTCCGGTGCCACGGGGGCGGACTACAACGTAACGGTCACGCCGTACAACGTGTTCAACACCTACATCAACGAACACGTGCCGATCCTGCTCCAAGTGACCGGAAGCCAGTACGCCGTCGAATGACCATGCGATCGATGAGAAACAGGGGGAACAAGCAATGAGTACGAACACGAACACGAACACGAACACCGGGCCCGGGCGACGCACACGCGTCATCAAGATCGCGATCGCCGGCCTCGCCGTCATCGGCATCGGTGCGGCGATCACGACGGCGGCCTGGACGGACGACGTCTTCTTCGGGGCGGATGCCACGGCGTCGAGCTTCGACCTTCAGGGCGCCGCGAATCCGGCGGGGATCGCGTGCGACGACACGCTCGCCTACGGAGATGTCGGGCTGCCCGGCGACGAGGCCGAGATCGACATCTCGACGGCCGATCTCGACGCACTTTCGCCCGACGAGTCGGTCGAGGTGCCCTTCTGCCTCTTCAACGACGGCTCGCTCGGCGGGACGCTCACCGGGCCTGCGCTCGCGGACATCGTCGTCACGGGAACGCTCTTCGACGGAGGATTCCTCGCGCCGGCCGACATCGACGTCGCCCTCGACGCCACGACCATCACGGCCGGCGGGTACGTCGCCGGCACGATGACCGTCAACACCCCCGCTGACTGGACCGAGGCCGCATTCGGACTCGAAGCGCACATCGCGTTCGTCGTGACGGGCACGTCGGACTGAGCCGGGTCTCGCTGGACGAGGCGAGGTGATGGGGGTCCTCCGGCGGATCGGCGGCATCCTGAGTTGGGTGCTCGTCGCCATCGGCGTGCTCGCCGGCGGGGTGTGGGTCGCGACGACCGCAGGGCTCATGCAGCCGCTCATCGTGGTGTCCGGGTCGATGGAGCCGGGCATCCGGGTCGGCGACCTGCTCGTCGCGGTACCGGTCGCCGCAGAGGACGTGCGCGTCGGGCAGATCGTGAGCCTGCCGAATCCCCAGACGGGCACGCTCGTGACGCACCGCGTGCTCGAGGTGGCGGAGGATGCCGACGGTCATGCCTTCACGATGCAGGGCGATGCGAACGAGGCCGTGGACCCGCTGCCGTACCAGGTCGCGTCGGGCGAGCCCGTGTGGCATCCGGAGCTGACGCTGTCGGGCGTCGGGTTCGTCGTCGACCGGATCGCACGCCCGTCCGTGGCGATCCCCCTGCTGGTCACCGTCGGTGCGCTGATGCTCTTCGCCGCGCTGCCCGGCGGGGTTCGTCGATCGGAACCGGAGCCGGAGCCGGAGCCGGAGCCGGAGCCGGAGTCGGAGTCGCCACCGGAGCCGGAGCCGGAGCCCGATGGTGACGCGCGCCGGAGTGAAGAGGTGCGGCGGTGAGCGCGGCACGCAGGACCCGAACGGCGCCGGTGCGCATGCTGCTCCTCGGCCTGCTGGCGCTCGGCGGCGCGGGCCTCGGGATGCCGCCGCCCGCCGTCGCGGCCGAGCCGCCGCCGTTCGCCTTCGAGCTCCACTTCGCGGACCTCGCACCCGGGGTGCCTCAGACGGAATCGGCGCAGTTCACCCTGCAGCGGGCCGGAGACCTCGTGGCGCTCGAATGGGAGCAGCGATCGGGTGTCTTCACCGTCCTCGGCCTCGGCACCGAGGTGTGCGACGCGACCGGCGCCTGCACCGATCCAGAGGGTGATGCCGTTCCGGTGCCCTTTCCCGCCGGCGCCGTGACCGTGACCGTCACGGCGACGATGAGCGGCGCGGGAGGCGACACGACCGGCACCGCGGTCGGTCGCCTGACGTTCACCGGTCAGGATCCCGCGTCGGGCCCGGGCTCGGGTGCGTTGGGCGGCACCGGTGTGGAGGGCTGGGCCGCGGCGGCATGGGCGGTGGCACTGCTCGCGGTCGGGGCCCTCGCGCTCCGCTCCCGTCGTCGAGGACCGAGTGCCTCACGCGGCGCCGAACCCAGGGATGGAAGCGCGTCCCGGTCGGTACCGAGGGCCGCCGACCCCCGCGAATCGGGTTGAGGCGCGAGCCTCCCGGAGGTATCGAAGGGGGTTGACGCTGCGCCGTGGGAAGCATATATTCACCCACATGGGTGAATATCAACTGGACGCCGTGCTGGGCGCCGTCGCCGACCCCACGAGGCGGGCGATCCTCGACCGCCTCCTCGTGGGCGACGCGAGGGTCACTGACCTCGCGAGCGCGTTCCCGATCTCGCTGAACTCGACGAGCAAGCACATCAAGGTGCTCGAGCGCGCCGAACTCGTGCGCCGTGAGGTGCGCGGGCGCGATCACGTGCTCTCGCTGCGCGCCGAGGCGCTCGGCGACGCGGTCGCCTGGATGGAGCAGTACCGGGCGTTCTGGGAGGAGCGGCTCGCCGCACTCGAGGCGTTCGTGCTGTCGGATGCCGCGATCGGCGATGTCGCCGACGACGACGAGCCCGTCGACGGCGGTGATGCCCGATGAGCGCCGTCGTCACCGTGAGTCGGCGGATCGCGGCATCCGCCGACCGGCTCTTCGACGCCTGGCTCGACCCGCAGGCGCTCGCCGTGTGGATGCGACGCGACGGGAGCGCGGCGTCGACCGCCGTCGCCGACCCGCGCGTCGGCGGGTCGTTCTCGATCACGATGCACGACCCGTCGGGCGAGTTCGTGCACGCCGGGACCTACCTCGTGATCGACCGCCCGCGCACGCTCGAGTTCACCTGGCGCTCGCATGCGACGCATCGCGTCGACTCAGTCGTTCGGGTCAGCTTCGAGCCCGACGGCGACGCGACGCTCGTCGAGGTGCGCCACGAACGACTTCCGGATGCCGAGGCGGTGCGCCTGCACGCCGAGGGCTGGACCGAGATCATGTCCCGATTCGCGGGGCTCTACACGGAAGGGGAGGCGGCCTGATGCTGCTCGAGGGGAAGGTCGCCGTGATCCACGGCGGCGGAGGATCGATCGGGGCGGCCGCGGCGCGCGTGTTCGCCCGCGAGGGCGCGCGGCTGCACCTGGCGGGGCGCAGCCTGCCGAGGCTCGAGGGCGCGGCATCCGTGGTTCGCGAGCTCGGCGGCACCGTCGACATCGACGTGGTCGACGCGATGGACCAGGAGGCCGTCGACGCCCATGTCGACGCGGTCGCCATGCGAGAGGGACGCATCGACATCGCGCTGAACGCCGTCGGGTTCGACCACGTGCAGGGGCTCGCGATCGCCGACACGTCGCTCGAGGCCTACCTGCACCCGGTCACCGGGTACCTGCAGACCAACTTCGTGACCGCGAAGGCCGTGTCGCGCGTCATGGTCGGGCAGGGGAGCGGCGTCATCCTCACGATCTCGACGCCGGGTGCCCGGCTCAGCGGTCGCGGCCTCATCGGCAACGCTGCGCAGAGCGCCGGGCTCGAGGGGTTCTCCCGCGCGCTCGCCGGGGAGCTCGGTCCGGCCGGTGTGCGCGTGGTGTGCGTCCGGCCGCACGCGCTGTCGGACGCCTCGTCGTCGTACACCGCCGGCATGTTCGGACGCATCGCCGACTCGAGCGGCATCACGATCGGCGACTGGTGGGAGTCGCTCGCGAGCACCACGCTGCTCGGGCGCCTGCCAGAGCTCGACGAGGTCGCGGAATACCTCGCGTTCGCGGCATCCGATCGCGCCGCCTCGCTCACCGGGGTCGTGTCGAACCTGACCGCGGGGGCGCTCGTCGACTGATCCGCGAACCGCGCGCGGGATGCGCGAGACGGCCCGGGTGGATGCTCCGCCCGGGCCGTCTCGCGCGTTCGGTGCGCGTTCGGTGCGCGATCCGGCGCGTCGCCCGCGATTCCGCGGATGGTCGCGCTCCCACGACGATCATCAGACGACTCTCGTGTTGCACATGCTGCACAGGGGGTTGACGGCCCCCGAACGGGGCACTTAGCCTCACAATTCGTATGATGTCATTCGACACATGATCGAGGAGAAATCAATGAGGATACTCACTCAGGCGCGCCTTGCCGCAGTCACGGCCGCCGCAGTGGCGATCGTCGGCGCGGTCGCCGTCGCCCCGGCCGCGTACGCCGGGAACGGCAACGGCAACGGCAACGGTCACGGCGCCGACCGATCGCTGACCGTGGTCGTCGCACCGCACGGCAAGCACGGCGCGCCCAAGGGCGACATCGTCGTGAAGTCGATCGACGCCGCCAAGAGCGTCGTGAAGAACAAGGGCAAGAAGCAGGACGTCACGGTGCTGCTCGACGGCGGCCGCTACGAGCTGCAGCAGCCGCTCGAGTTCGGGCCGCAGGACGCCGGTGCGAACGGGCACACGGTCACCTGGGCGAGCGCGCCGGGCGAGCAGGCCGTGCTCTCGGGCGGCAGTGCCGTCGGCGGCTGGAAGCTGCACGACGCCGAACGCAACATCTGGGTCGCGAACGTGAAGCCCGGCACCGAGTCACGGCAGCTCTACGTCGACGGCACGCCCGCCAAGCGCACGCAGCTGCAGCTCGGCGCCGACAAGAACGACCGCGCTCACCTGACCTGGACCGAGCAGGGGCTGACCCTGAACGACGACCGATTCGGCGACCTCAGCGCGCTCGGCAACCAGTCGGACCTCGAGATCGTGAGCATGGGCTCGTTCACCGACCGGATCTCGCCCGTCGAGTCCATCGCGGGCAACGAGATCACCATGGTGCAGCCCGCCTGGCAGAACAACAACTTCGGCTACGACACCCTGAAGTCGCCCTACAACCGGGGTGCGATCTTCCTCGCGAACGCCTACGAGTTCTTCCAGAACCCGGGAGAGTGGTACCTCGACTCTCCGAAGGGCAAGGTCTACTACGAGGCCGAGCCGGGCGCGACCATGCAGGGCGTCGACGTGCGCCTGCCGCGGCTCGAGACGCTCGTCGAGATCGGCGGCACCTACGACCGCCCCGTCACCGGGCTCACCTTCACCGGCATCCGCTTCGCCGACACGACCTGGCTGCGACCGAGCAGCGAGCAGGGCTACGCCGATCAGCAGAGCGGCGCCCACATGGTCGGCCAGTATGCGCCGCCCGCCGACTACCTCGACACCTGCCAGGACGGCTGCCCCGAGTTCGAGGCCTCGCGCAACGAATGGTGGCAGATCCCGGCGGCCGTGCAGGTCTCCGCGGCATCCGGCGTCGCCTTCGAGGGCAACGAGTTCGGGCAGCTCGGCTCGGTCGGCCTCGGCATCGGCATGGACCCCAACGCCCACGCGACGGGCGTCGGCTACGGGGCATCCGACATCGACGTGCTCGGCAACACGTTCAGCGACCTCGCCGGATCGGGCGTCGTCGTCGGCGGCATCCAGCCCGATGCGCACCACCCGAGCGACCCGCGCATGACCGTGCAGGACATCACGATCGAGGACAACACGATCACGCGCATCGGCCAGGGCTACCGCGACAGCGCCGGCGTGCTCTCGACCTACGTGACGCGCGCCGAGATCTCGCACAACACGCTCACCGACCTGCCCTACGACGGCATCGACATCGGGTGGGGCTGGGGCATCAACGACCCGGGCGGCAACCAGTACTACAAGGACGCCGGCCTCTTCGAGTACCAGCCCGTGTACGACACGCCCACCACGTTCCGCGACAACCACGTGGCGTACAACCGCATCTACGACACGAAGAACGAGATGCACGACGGCGGCAGCATCTACACGCTGTCGGCGAGCCCGGGCACGGTCATCGAGCGCAACTACATCTCCGACAGTCGTGAGACCTTCGGCATGCTCATCGACCAGGGTTCGCGATACATCGAGGTGCGCGAGAACGTGATCCTCGACTCGAGCCGCTACATGTACGTGAACGCCGACACGAACGGTCCCGCGATCTTCAACACCCTCGACCTGACGTTCACGAGCAACTGGTGGACCGGCGGACGCGAGCGCTACGTGCGGTTCCCCGAGTACTTCACGACGTGGACCGACAACGTCGAGCTGAACGGCGTGCCCCAGGAGCAGTGGCCGGATGCCGCGAAGCAGGTGATGGCCGAGGCCGGCGCCCGCGGCTGACGCCGCCCGACCGAGGAACGGCGAACGGCCCTGGAGGAGACTCCCGGGCCGTTCGTCATGTCGGTCGAGCTCAGCGCCGCGGGCTCGGCGGCCGGCGCCGCTCCCACGCGTCGATGATGTGGGCGCGCATCGCGGACTCGGCGGCCTCGGGGTCGCCGGCCTCGATCGCGGTGAACACGAGCTCGTGCTCCTGGAGCGTGAGGTCGAGCTGGCTGTGCAGGTGGAAGCGCGCGCTCTCGCGGGCCTGCGCGAACAGGGTACGCACGAGGCTGTCGGCGAGCCGGTTCGAGGTGATCTCGCCGACGACCGCGTGGAACACGACATCCGCCTCATTGAACCGGGGCTCGTCGCCGATGGTCTCGCGCATGAGGATCAGGGCCTCGCGCAGGCGCTCGAGCTGCTCGTCGGTGCGGCGCAGGGCGGCGTCGCGGGCGATGACCGCTTCGAGGGCCGCACGCACGACGCTGAGCTCGTCGAGGATGCCGAGGGTCGCGTCGTTCGCGACGAGCGCGGAGAGCACGGTGGCGTCGATCATGCTCCACGAGGTGGGCGGCAGCACCTGGGTGCCCCGCCCCTGGGCGACGGTGACGAGGCCCTTCTCCTCGAGGCGCTTGACCGACTCGCGGATGACGGTGCGGCTGACGCCGAACTGCTCGCAGAGCACGGCCTCGGGCGGAAGTGACGACCCCGACGGCAGGTCGCCGCGGACGATCGCGTCGACGAGGGCGCCGACGACCGTCACGCCGAGGCGTGGTGCACGGACGCGCGCGGCGATCGTGGGGTACTCGGCTGCCGCGGTCGGTGCGGCCATCGGTTCGGACATGGGTCACAGCATACCGATCAGGATTCGTAATACCTATGATGTCCCTTGCGAACTTGATAAGACGTATGATGTAATCACTTCTGCCCCCGCCCCTGGGTGCATTGTCGTCAGAGACGCCGACCAGAACAGGATGCGAAATGTCACAGCACTCGTCCTCCCGCCGCCGCGCGGCCCGGTTCCTCACGGTGGCCGCCGCGGCCACCGCAGGGCTCCTCGCGCTCAGCGGTTGCTCCGCAGATGCATCGGGCGGTGGTGACTCCTCGTTGGGCTTCACCCAGGCCGAGCAGGTCGCCGACAGCCCGATCACCGTCTGGGTCGACGCATCGCGCGAGCCGGCGGTCACCGCCTTCCAGGCGAAGTACCCCGACATCGAGGTGAACCTCGAGACCTACGACGGCAATGCCGGCGGCAGCGGCTCGTTCCAGAGCAAGATCTCGCTCATGGACCAGGCCGGCGAGGGATGGCCCGACGTCGTCTTCTCCACGCAGCAGAACGACGCGATCTGGGCGTCCAAGCAGACCACCACCGGTGAGCAGGGCTTCGCGGCGCCGCTCAACAAGGGCTTCATCGAGCAGGACTTCCTCGACGGCTTCGCCCAGGGATCGCTCGACTACACGACGATCGACGGCACCGTCTACGGCCTGCGCAACGACCTCGCGCAGACCGTCTTCTACTCCAACCAGAAGCTCCTCGACGAGTTCGGCTACGAGACGCCGACGACCTGGGAGGAGTACGCCGAGCTCGGCGACAAGCTCGCCGCAGAGCACCCCGGCTACATCCTCGGCAGCATGGGCGACAGCTTCATGACCTACGTCTACTACGGCGGGTCGGAGTCGCCGGTGTTCCAGTCGCCCGAGGCGAACGTGTTCCACTCCGACACGAGCGACGCGAACTCCGAGAAGATCTCGAAGATCATCGACGGCATGCTCGCCAACGGCACGCTCGTGCAGGACAGCTTCTTCAGCGCCGACTTCGCGTCGAAGTACGCCGACAAGCTCGTCGGCGTGCCCGGTCCGGTCTGGTACACGGGCGCGATCTTCCAGGGCGGCCTCGCGGTTCCGGCCGGTGAGATCAGCGTCAGCGCCCCGCTCACGTGGGAGGGCGGCGACGTCGCGGCCGGCAACGTCGGCGGCGGCGTCTGGTACGCCTCGAGCCACTCGAAGAACCTCGACGCGGTCAAGACGTTCCTCGAGTTCGTCACGAGCGCCGACGAGTTCCAGGTCGACGCGTCGTCGGGGTACCCGGCGTACACCGAGGCCGCCGGCAAGTGGCTCGACAAGCAGGCCGAGGCCGGGTACTTCGTCAACGACGACTTCAAGACCGTGATGTCGGATGCCGCGGGCCAGGTCTGGTCGGGCTGGAACGTCACCTCGTGGAGCCCCGAGTCCGCCTGGGCCAAGATCGTGATCCCCGGCATCGCCGACGGCAAGACCATCGAGTCGCTGCTGCCCGCCTGGCAGGAGGAACTCGAGAACGAGGCCACCGTCAACGGCTACTCGGTCGAGTAACGTGACCGTCACCGCACCTCCGGTTCCGGTCGACGCCGTCCCCTCGGGGCGGCGTCGGCCGGAGGGCCGGCGCGCGTCTCGCGTGAACGCGGGGCAGTCGCGCTTCGGCTTCGTCTTCGTCAGCGGGTACACCCTGCTGCTGCTGGCCTTCGGCCTGCTTCCCACGCTCTACGCGCTCTACCTCTCGTTCACGCGCAACGGCGCCTTCGTCGGCTTCGACAACTTCGCCCGCGTGATGGGGGACTACCGGTTCCTGCCGGCCGTCGGGCACGTCGCCCTCTACGTGCTGTACTGGCTGGTCAGCCTCATCGTGCTGGTCGTCGTGCTCGCGATCGTCGTGCACGGCATCCGGGTGCGCTGGCTCGGAAACACGGCCCGCTTCCTCTTCTACATCCCGGGCGCCATCGCAGGTGCCTCGAGCGTGCTGCTCTGGCTGTTCGTGCTCGACCCGTCGGTCAGCCCGGTGTCGGCACTGCTGCACGCCATGGGCTACGAGTCGCTCGTCAACGTGGTCGCGGTCGGCAACCTGCCGGTCGTCTTCACGGTCATCGCCTTCTGGGCCGGAGCCGGCTCCTGGATCGTCATCATGTACGGGGCGCTCAACAACATCCCCGTCGAGGTCATGGAGGCCGCCCGCATCGACGGCGCCGGCCCGGTGCAGACGGCGTGGTACATCCAGCTGCCGATGCTCACCAAGTGGATCAGCTACATGGGCGTCATGTCGCTCGCCGCAGGCACCCAGCTCTTCGTCGAGCCGAAGATCCTCGCGCAGGCGACCAAGAACGTCGTGCCCGAGGACTACTCGCTCAACCAGCTCGCCTACCTCTACGCCTTCCGACAGGGCGACTTCTCGGGCTCGGCGGCCATCTCGGTGCTGCTGCTCGTGGTCGCACTGGGGCTCTCGGCGATCTTCATCTTCCGCGGAAAGTTGTTCGAACGTGACTGACATGACCACCCGCACCATCGTGACCAACGGCGCCCCGCGGCGCCGGGAGCGCCACGCACTCTCACCGGGCCAGTGGATCGGCCGTGCGGTCGTCGTGCTGGTGCTGCTCGTGGTCGCGGCATTCTTCGTGCTGCCGATCATCTGGCTCCTGCTCGCCCCGACCAAGACGAACGACCAGCTCCTGCTCGACGGACCGTTCGCGTTCGGCTCCTTCGAGCAGCTGGCCGCGAACTGGAACGAGCTGTTCGCCTTCGGCAGCGGCGTCTTCACCACCTGGATGGGCAACTCGGCGTTCTACTCGTTCGCCGCGCTCGCGATCACGCTCCTCGTGAGCATCCCGGCGGGGTACGCGCTCGCGCTCATCGAGTTCCGCGGTCGCCGGTTGCTGCTCGTGACCACGCTCATCGTGATGCTCATCCCGAACACGGCGCTGGTGCTCCCGATCTTCCTCGAGCTGAGCGCGGCGAAGCTCATCGGCAGCCCGCTCGCGGTGATCCTGCCGTTCTCGTTCTTCCCGTTCGGCGTGTACCTGACCTACATCTACTTCTCGACGGCCGTGTCGCGCGACCTGCTGAATGCCGCACGCATCGACGGCGCGGGCGAGCTGCGGGTGTTCGCGCAGGTGGCCATGCCGCTCGCGACACCGGTCATCGCGCTCGTCGGCTTCTTCAGCTTCGTGGCGAACTGGAACAACTACTTCCTGCCGTTCCTCGTCGTCGGCGGAACGAAGATCCCCGTGCAGGTCGGCCTCGCGAACCTGCTGGCCAACGTGCCGGCCTTCAACCCGACGACCGCATCGAGCATCGTGATCCAGCTGCCGACGCTGGCACTGGCGACGCTCATCTCGGTCGCCCCCATCCTGTTGATCTTCCTGTTCGCGCAGCGGTTCCTCGTCGAGGGCATGACCGCCGGCGGAACCAAGGAATGAGCGCGAGGCTGTCATGAAGATCACCGGATACCGCACGCTGACCGCCCAGCACCACTGGAAGCGCTCGATCGGCGACGCCAACGGGCACATCCCCGAGGCCGTCACCGAGGTGCCCATCGTCATCCTCGAGACCGACATCGGCCTCGAGGGCGTCGGGATCGGCTCGCACGCCGATCTCGAGCGGCTGTTCCCCGCGCTCGAGGGGGAAGATCCGCGGGGAGCAGCCGCCCTCTTCGACCGCATGCTCGCCCAGGTGTTCAAGAGCGGGCACGCCGGAGCGACCTACGGCGGCGTCGCCACCTTCGATGCCGCCGTCTGGGACCTCAAGGCGAAGGCCGCCGAAGAGCCGCTCTGGCGCCTGCTCGGCGGACGCGACCGCTTCGTGCCCGGCTACGCCTCAGGGCTGGACATCGCGCTCGACGACGAGGAGCTCGTCGCCTTCTACGCGGAGTTCGCCGAGCGCGGGTTCGTCGCGGGCAAGCTCAAGGGCGGCATCGACTTCGACGCCGACCTGCGTCGCCTCGGCATCCTCGCCGACGCCCTGCGCGGGAACACCAGCCGTCCCGGACTCATGCTCGACGCCAACGAGTCGTGGCAGGTCAAGCAGGCCGTGCGCTACGTGACCGCGCTCGAGGAGCACGTCGACCTGCTCTGGGTCGAGGAGCCGCTCCGGCGATGGGATGCCACCGGGCACGCCCGGCTCAGCAACGGCATCAGGGCCGCGGTCGCGACCGGAGAGAACCTCACCGGCGTCGACCAGTTCCGGCCCCTGTTCGACGCCGGGGCGCCCGACGTGGTGCAGGCGGGCGCGATCTGGGGCGTCTCGCACATCCACCGGCTCGCGCTCGCCGCGGCCGCCCGCGACCTGCCGATCAGCCCGGTCGGCTACAACGCCAACCCGGCGGTCGCACACGTGATGACGGCCGTGCCGAACCACCTGACGACCGAGGTGCAGGACGTGCGCTTCGCCGACGGCGTGCTCGTCGACCACGAGTTCGCCGACGGCGGCATCGTGCTGAGCGATGCGCCCGGCAGCGGCATCCGCATCGACGAGGCGCTCATCACCGAGCAGCGCGACGGCGGCGGCTGGGCCGACCCCGCCGGGCCGCACATGCGGCCGATGCGCGCGGGCCTGCGCGTCGTGCTCGACGGCGTCGAGCGCTGAGAAGGAGAACGGACACGATGGAACTCCGACCCGGCCTGCACCGGATCCAGGCCCCGCTCGGCGAGCGCTTCGTCGCGCTCTACCTGCTCGAGGGCGACGACGCCGCCCTGCTCGTGGACACCGGGGTGCGTGAGAGCGTCACCGACACGTTGCTGCCGTACCTCGATGCCGCCGGCATCCCGCGCGAGAAGCTGCGGTGGGCGGTCGACACGCACTGCGACTTCGACCACACGGGCGGCAACGGCGCGCTGAAGGCGGCGATCCCCGGCGTGCAGATCGTCGCGCACGAGCTCGACGCCCCGCTCGTCGAAGACGTGCAGCGACTCATCGACGAGCGCTACGGCGAGTTCCGCGACACCGACGGGTTCGACGACCCGCCCGAGACGACGGCGTACCTGCGGAGCGTCTCCGACCTCGTGCCGGTCGACGTGCGCGTCTCCGGCGGCGAGGAGTTCGACCTCGGCGGACGCCGCGTGCGCGTGCTCCACGTGCCGGGCCACAGCCCGGGCCACGTCGCCATCCACGACGCCGAGAACCGTGCGCTGCTCATCGGCGACGCCACGCTCGGCACGACCGTGCCCTTCGCCGACGGCCGCGCCGCGTTCCCGCCGACCTACCGCGACGTCGATCCGTACGTCGAGAGCCTGCGGGCGTTCCGCGCGCTCGACGCCGACCTGCTGCTCACCGCGCACTACCCGGTCTACGAGGGCGACGGCGTCGCCGCCTTCCTCGACGGGAGCGAGGCCTACACGCAGCGCATCGACGAGGTCGTCTCCGCGCTGCTCGCCGAGCGCACGGAGCCGGCGACCACCCTCGAGCTCGTGCGCGCCGCGGGCGCCGAGCTCGGCCCATGGGGCCCGGATGCGCTCGACTACGCCGTGTTCCCCGTGACGGGCAACCTCGAGCGGCTCGAACGACGCGGACTCGCGACATCCGCCATCGAAGCCGACGGACGACGCACCTGGCGGTGGGTTCGATGAGCGCCCGGGTGCGCCTCGGCGCCGTCGGCGCCGGCTGGTGGGCGACGAGCAACCACTTCCCGATCTTCGCCGCGCGCGACGATGTCGACCTCGTCGGGGTCTGCGGCATCGGCCCCGAGCTCGAGACCGTGCGCGAGCAGTTCGGGTTCGGCATGGCGACGACCGACTACGACGAACTGCTCGACCAGGAGCTCGACGCGATGGTCGTCTCGACGCCGCACGACCTGCACCACCCGCAGGCCGTCGCCGCGATCGAGCGGGGGCTGCACGTACTCGTCGAGAAGCCCGTGACGCTGCGCGCGGCGCAGGGCTGGGACCTCGCGGCCAGGGTGCGCGAGCACGGCGTGCACTTCCTTGCGCCCTACGGATGGAACTACAAGCCGTTCATCGTCGAGGCCAAGCGCCTCGTCGAGGCCGGGCACCTCGGCGAGATCCAGCACGTGACGTGCAACATGGCCTCGCCGACCCGCGGCCTCTTCGCCGGCGACACGAACCACATCCGCGCGCTCTGGGACTCCGAGACGAGCGGCCCAGAGCCGAGCACGTGGCAGTCGCCCGCGCGCGGCGGCGGCTACGCCCACGGTCAGGTCACCCACTCGAGCGCCCTGCTGTTCTGGCTGAGCGACCTGCGCGCGGCATCCGTCATGGCGAAGGTCTCGAACGGCGGTGCCGCGGTCGACCTCTTCAACGCGGCCGTCATCACCTTCGACGGCGGCGCGCTCGGGTCGCTCTCGGGTGCCGCGACCGTGCCCGACGGCGACCCGTACCAGGTCGACATCCGGATCTTCGGCACCGAGGGGGTGCTCATGCTCGACACCGAGCGCGAGCGCGCCTGGGTGCATCGCTACGACGGAACGCGCTTCGACATCGAGGTCGAGCCGGGCGCCGGCGCGTACGAGTGCATCGTGCCGCCGAACCGGTTCATCGACCTCGTCACGGGTGCGAGCACCGAGAACAACTCCGACGTCGAGGTGGCGGCCCGCTCGGTGGAACTGATCGACGCCATGCTGCGCAGCGCTGCTGCGGGAGGGACCGACGTGAACGTGCACGACGAGGAGCAGGCCGCATGACCCAGGGAGTGCTCGCCGGATACCGCGTCATCGACTGCTCGATCGCCATGGCCGGCCCGTTCGCGGCCCAGCGCCTCGGCGATCTCGGGGCCGATGTCATCAAGGTCGAGCCGACGACCGGCGAGTGGCAGCGCCACGCCGCAGCCGGCGGTGCCGCCGGCAACGAGATCAACGTCTCGTTCCTCTCGCTGAACCGCAACAAGCGGTCGATCGCGCTCGACCTCAAGGCCGACGACGGCAAGGCGGCCCTGCGCGAGCTCATCGCCGGCGCCGACGCGTTCCTGCAGAACTACCGGCCGGGCGTCGCCGCGAGGCTCGGCGTCGACTACGAGTCGCTGCGGGAGATCAACCCGTCGATCGTCTACGTCTCGATCTCGGGCTACGGCGAGGACGGCCCGTACCGCGACCGCCCCGGCCAGGACCTGCTACTGCAGGCGATGTCCGGCGCGATGTACTCCGCGGGCCGCGACGGCGACGAGCCGTCGCCCGCCGGCCAGTACCTCGCCGACGCGATCACCGCGTCGACCGCGTTCGAGGGCGTGCTCGCCGCGCTCCTGCACCGCGAGCGCACGGGCGAGGGCCAACTCGTGACCGTCAACATGCTCGACGCGCTCACGACGCTGCAGATGCAGGAGCTCTCGGTCTTCACGGTGGGCCGCAAGGCCCAGCAGCGTTCGGCCCAGCCGCACGCGCACGTCTACATCCGCGCGCCCTACGGCGTCTTCGAGACGAGCGACGGGTACGTCGCGCTCGCCTTCGCCGACCTGCACGAGCTCGGCCGCCTCATCGGCGAGCCCGCGTTCGAGGGCTGGTCGAGCGAGGTCGAGGGCTGGACCCGTCGCGACGAGATCCACTCCCGCACGGCGACGAAGCTGCGCGAGAACACCGCGGCGCACTGGATCGCGGCCCTCGGCGCCGCCGGCATGTGGATCGGGCCGGTGAACGACTACGCGCAGCTCGTCGACGACCCGCAGATCCGGCACAACGGCACGTTCATCGAGTACGAGCACCCGACCGAGGGGCGCGTGAAGACCCCGGGGTTCCCCTACCGCTTCTCGGCGACGCCGCCGCAGCTCTACCGCGGCGCACCGCTCGTCGGCGAGCACACGCGCGAGGTGCTGGCCGAGGCGGGGTACGACGCCGACCGTATCGACGCGATCCTCGCCTCGGGTGCGGCACGGGCGACGGATGCCGCGCCCGCCGTCGCCGGCGCCTGATGACCGGGTACCTCGGCCTCACGTGGGACCACCCGCGCGGACGGCACGCACTCGAGGCCGCGGCTGCGGCGACGACGGATGCCGCGGGCAGGCCGCTCATCGAGTGGCACGTGCACTCGCTCGAGGGGTTCGAGTCCGCGCCGATCGGCGAGCTCGCCGAACGCTACGACGTGATCGTGCTCGACCACCCGCACCTCGGCGACGCGCTCGCCGCCGGAGCGCTGCGCCCGGTCGACGAGCTGTTCCCGGCCGAACTCGTCGCGCGCCTGCGCGCCGACACGGTCGGCCCGAGCGCCGCGTCGTACACGGTGGACGGCTCGCTCTGGGCGCTGCCCCTCGACGCCGCGACGCAGGTGTCGGTGCGGGTGCCCGAACTGCTCGACGCCGCACCCGCCACCTGGCACGAGGTCGCGGCGCTCGCCGAAGCCGGTGTCGCGCGCGTCGCCCTGAGCCTCGCCGGGCCGCACGCGCTGCTCACCCTCATGTCGGTCTGCGCGGCGTTCGGCCATGAGCCGGCGACCGAGCCCGGCACCGGCCTCCTCGACGCCGAGGCGGGTGCGGCCGCGTTCGAGCTGCTCGCCGGCATCGCCCGTCGTGCGCCCGCCGACACCGCCGAGCTCAACCCGATCGACCTGCTCGAACGCATGCGCAGCCGACGTGACCTCGCGTACGTGCCGCTTGTCTACGGCTACGTGAACTCCGCCTCGGGGCCGGGCGCGCTCGCGTTCGACGACGCGCCGGCCGCGACCGCGGGCGGGCGCCCCGGCTCGACGATCGGCGGCACCGGCATCGCGATCACCACCCGCAGCACGCCCGACCGCGCGCTGCTCGACCACCTGGCCGGGCTCTTCGACCCCGCCGCGCAGGCGGGGTTCATCCCCGAGCACGACGGCCAGCCGAGCCTCCGCAGCGCCTGGACCGACGACGCCGTGAACGCGGCATCCGGCGACTTCTACCGCCGCACGCTCACGACCATCGAGGGGTCGTGGGTGCGGCCGCGCGTCGCGGGGTACACCGCCTTCCAGTCCGAGGCGTCCGCGATCCTGCGCGACGCCTTGCTCGGCGACGCCCCGCCGGCCGCTGCCGGGGTCGACGCCATCGACGCCGTCAACGCCCGCTTCGACGCCCTCGCGTCCCTGACCGAACGGAGTCACGCATGACCGACCTCCAGTACCCGCACGACCACGAGCACCTGCGCGTCGAGGTGGAGGGTGCCGTCGTCACCATCACGCTCGCACGGCCCGAGAAGCTGAACTCCGTCACGCAGCAGATGTCCAAGGCGCTCGTGCACGTCATCGAATGGGCGGATGCCGCAGACGAGGTCCGCGCCATCGTGCTCACGGGCGACGGCGACCGTGCGTTCTGCGCGGGCTCCGACATCCGCACCCTCGATGCCTACGCGACGCCGTGGGAGTTCCGCAACCGCGCGGACTACTGCGACGCGATCCGCGCCGCCCGCAAGCCCGTGATCGCCGCCGTCAACGGCTACGCGTTCGGCGGCGGCCTCGAGACGGCGCTGAGCTGCGACATCCGTCTCGCCTCGACGACCGCGAGCTTCGCCGCACCCGAGATCAAGCTCGGCTGGATCGGCGGCGGTGGCATGAGCACGTTCCTCGCGCACTCGGTCGGTCCGTCGAACGCCGCCGTCATGCTCATGACCGGCGACCCGATCGACGCCGACACCGCCCTGCGGTGGGGCCTCGTCACCGAACTCGTCGAGCCGGCCCGACTCGTCGCCCGGGCACAGGAGCTCGCCGCCGTCATCGCGAGCCGCCCGCCGATCGCCGCCGAGACCGCCAAGGCGAACCTGCGCGCGGCGTTCAACATGACGCAGGATGAGTCCATCCGCTACGAACGCGACCTGCAGACGATCACCTTCGCCACCGCCGACGCCGACGAGGGCCGCGCCGCGTTCGCCGAGAAGCGCCAGGCGACCTTCCACCGCCGATGACCGGGCGAGCCGCCACAGCCGCCGACCACGAGGAGCACCACCGATGACCTGGCCCGAAGCACGAGACCTCCTGCCCGTCGACGCCGACCGCGCGACCCTGGTCGGCCGCGCCTGGCTGCCCGCCGCCCCCGGCGCAGACGCGGCCGCCGCCGGCCCCGCCGTGGTCGCCCTGCGCGGCGATGACCTGCTCGACGTGTCGACCGCGTTCCCGACGATGCGAGCCCTGACCGAGGCTGCCGACCCGGCCGCCGTGCTGGCCGAGGCGCTCGCGGCCGGCGCAGGGCGGCACATCGGCAGCCTCGCCGAGGTCGTCGCGAACACCCCGCCCGAGACGAGGGATGTCGCGCGGCCGTGGCTGCTCTCGCCGATCGACCTGCACGTGGTGAAGGCCGCCGGCGTGACGTTCCCCGTGTCCATGCTCGAACGCGTCATCGAGGAGCGGGCGCGCGGCGACCAGGACGCGGCGGCCGTGATCCGCCGCGAGATCCTCGACACGATCGGCGGCAGCCTCGACGACCTGAAGCCCGGATCCGACGAGGCGGCGGCGCTCAAGGCGCTGCTGCTCGAGCGCGGATGGTGGAGCCAGTACCTCGAGGTCGGCATCGGACCAGACGCCGAGGTGTTCACCAAGGCGCCCGTGCTCGCGACGGTCGGCACGAGCGTGGATGTCGGCGTGCACCCGGCGTCGCAGTGGAACAACCCGGAGCCCGAGGTCGTGCTCGTCGTCAGCTCCGACGGCCGCATCGTCGGCGCGAGCCTCGGCAACGACGTGAACCTGCGCGACGTCGAGGGCCGCAGCGCACTGCTGCTCGGCAAGGCGAAGGACAACAACGCCTCGGCCTCGGTCGGCCCGTTCATCCGCCTGTTCGATGACGGGTACGCGCTCGACGACCTGCGGCAGGCGGTCGTGTCGCTCACGATCGACGGCGTCGACGGCTACCGCCTCGACGGCACGAGCGAGCTCGCGCGCATCAGCCGCGACCCCGCCGATCTCGTCTCGCAGGTCGTCGGCGAGCACCACCGGTACCCGGACGGGTTCGTGCTCTACCTCGGCACGATGTTCGCCCCCGTCGACGACCGCGACCTGCCCGGCCGCGGCTTCACCCACCACGACGGCGACCTCGTGCGCATTGCGGAGCCGCGCCTCGGCGCACTCGTGAACCGCGTGCGCTCGACCGCGGACGCCGAGCCGTGGACGTTCGGCATCGACGCCCTCTACCGTTCCCTCGCCGCGCGCGGCCTGCTGCGCTGACCCCGGAGACCCGAATGCTGAACACCACCGATCCCCGCACCGGGGCCGTCACGCCCACCGGGCTCGACGCGACCGCGCCCGAGCAGGCCGACACGATCGTGCGCGCCGCCCAGGCCGCCTTCGCCGACGTCGCCGGCCGTGACCGCGCGTGGCGTGCCGGACTCCTGCACGCACTCGCCGACGCCCTCGAGGCCGATCGCGCCGGGCTCGTCGCCGTCGCCGACCGCGAGACCGGCCTCGGCGCCGCCCGCCTCGACGGAGAGGTCTCTCGGAGCGCGTTCCAGTTCCGCCTCTTCGCCGAGGCCGTGCGCGAGGGCGGGTACCTCGAGGTCGCGATCGACCACGCGGGCCAGACCGCGCTCGGGCCCGCGCCCGAGCTGCGTCGCATGCTCATCCCGATCGGGCCGGTGGCGGTGTTCGGCTCGAGCAACTTCCCGTTCGCGTTCTCGGTGGCCGGCGGCGACACCGCCTCCGCGCTCGCCGGCGGCAACGCCGTGGTGCTGAAGGCGCACTCCTCGCACCTCGAGACCTCCGCGCGCTCGTTCGCGGTGCTCTCGGAAGCGGCCGGCGCATACGGCGCCCCCGATGGCCTCCTCGGCATCGTCTACGGCACCGCCGCCGGTGCCGCGCTCGTCGCGCATCCGCTCGTTCGCGCGGTCGGCTTCACCGGCTCGCTGCACGGCGGGCAGGCGCTCATGGACATCATCGCCGGCCGCGACGAGCCGATCCCGTTCTACGGCGAGCTCTCGAGCCTCAACCCGCTCGTGATCACGCCGGGCGCCGCCGCCGCGCGTGCGACCGAGATCGCCGACGGCCTGTACGGATCGTTCACGCTCGGCTCCGGGCAGTTCTGCACGAAGCCCGGCGTCGCGTTCGTGCCGGCCGGCGCCGACGGCGACGCGCTCGTCGCACGGCTCGTCGAGCGGGCGACGGATGCCGCGGCATCCGTACTGCTCAACGAGCGCATCGCGACCTCGTTCGACGACATCCGTGCGCGACTCGTCGCCGCGGGCGCGGTCGACGTGCTCGCCCGCGGAACGGAGGGGGCCGGTACGGACGGGGGAGCGGGGTTCACGGCCGCGCCCACCGTGCTCGGCGTCGAGGCGACCGCGCTCACGGCCGAGATCGCCGAGGAGGCGTTCGGTCCGCTCATCGTGGTCGCCCGGTATGCCGACGACGGCGAGATCCTCGCGGCGCTCGACGCCGTGCCCGACTCGCTGACCGCGACCGTGCACAGCGAGCCCGCCGAGGTCGAGGCCGTCACAGGCCTCGTCGCCGCGCTCGCACCGCGCGTCGGCCGCATCGTATTCGACGGCTACCCCACGGGCGTACGCGTGTCGTGGGCGCAGCACCACGGCGGCCCGTGGCCCGCGACGAACTCGCAGCACACCTCGGTCGGCGTGAGCGCGATCCGCCGGTTCCTGCGCCCGCTCGCGTACCAGGACGCGCCGGAGGCCGTGCTGCCCGCAGAGCTGCGCGACGGGTATCGCGGCATCCCGCGCCGCGTCGACGGACGCCTGCAGCTGGACTGACCCGCCGCGGCGGTCGCCACTCGTCGCCGCAGTCGCCGCTCGTGCGACGTGTCCGGCGCGGCGCGCTCACGCCACGCCGGGCCTTGCGCCACGCCGCGCTGCGCGCGCGAGTGGTCACGTTCTGCGGGAATCTGAGGCCCGGAAGCAGCAGAACGTGACCAGTCGCGGATGCCCCACCGTGCGCCGCGTCGGGGTGGGCCGGACGCCGGACCCCCCTCCCCGAGCGCGCTGCGCCCGACGGAGGCGGCAGGCGCAGCGCGGCGGGTGCTCAGCGCCCGAGCCACCCGCCGTCGACGGGCAGGATCACGCCGGAGACGTAGTCGGAGGCGGGCGAGGCGAGGAACACCGTCGCCCCGGCGATGTCGTCGGCCCGACCCCAGCGGCCGGCGGGGATGCGGTCGAGGATCGCCTTCGAGCGCTCGGGGTCGTCGCGAAGGTTCCGGGTGTTGTCGGTGGCGATGTAGCCGGGCGCGATGCCGTTGACGGTCACGCCGCGCGCGGTCCACTCGTTGGCGAGGGCCTTCACGAGGCCGGAGATGCCCGATTTCGCGGCCGCGTAGCCCGGCACGTTGATGCCGCCCTGGAAGCTCAGCAGACTCGCCGTGAAGATCACCTTGCCGCGGCCGTGCGCGAGCATGCCGGCGCCCACCGCCTGCGTGAGCACGAACTGGCTCGACAGGTTCACCTCGACGACGCGGTCCCACCACTCGAGCGGATGCTCCGCGGCCGGGGCCCGCTCGATGGTGCCCGCGTTGTTCACGAGGATGTCGATCTCGCGTTCGCGCAGCTCGGCGCCGAGCGCGATCACGGCGTCTCGGTCGGCGAAGTCCACCGCCCTGGCCTCGAAACGGCGACCGTGCGCCTCGACGGCGGCGGCGATCGCGCTGCCCTCGGCCTCGATCGTTGCGCTCACGCCGATGATGTCGGCGCCGGCCTCGGCGAGGGCCTCGGCCATCGCGAAGCCGATGCCGCGCTTGGCACCGGTGACCACGGCGGTCGTGCCGGTGAGGTCGAACGAGACGCTCATGCGGATGCCCCCTGGTGCTGCTGCTCGGGCCGCCTCTGCTGCTCGGGCTGCCCGGCCTGCACGTCGACGAGCACCTTCATGGCCCGTCCCGCCTCGAGGTCGTCGAACGCTGCGCGGGTCTCGGCGAGCGGCACGATCTTCGTGATGAGCACGTCGGCCGGGATCGTGCCGTCGGCGACGAGCTCGACGGCCCGCTCGAAGTCGGTGCGCTGGTAGACCCGGGCGCCGAGGATGCGCAGCTCGCGCCAGAACACGCGCTGCAGGTCGATCTCGCGCGGGGTGGGGTGGATCGCGACGACGACGAGCGTGCCGCGCACCTTGGCGAGGGCGGTGGCCCCGAGCACGGCCTGAGCGGCGCCCGAGACCTCGAAGACGACGTCGGCGCCGGCTCCGCCCGTCCATTCCTCGACCCAGGCGACCTGGTCGACCTCGCGCGGGTCGAGCGTCGGGAAGCCGAGCCCGGCGATCTGCCCGCGGCGGTTGGCGTCGAGCTCGATGACGGCGACCTCGGCGCCGAACGCGCGGGCGACGGTGGCGATGAGCACGCCGATGGGGCCGCCGCCGATCACGACGGCGCGTTCGCCGCCCGCGATCTCGGCACGGCGCACGTCGTGCACGGCCACGGCGACGGGCTCGACGAGCGCGGCGGCGTCGAGTGCGATGCCGTCGGGCAGGGCGACCAGCACGTCGGCCGGCACGTTCCAGGTCGCCTGCAGCGCGCCGGGGGAATCGATGCCGATGAAGTCGAGGTTCTGGCAGATGTGCTCGTTCCCCGCGAGACACGCGGGGCAGGTGCCGTCCCATGCGAGCGGCATCACGGTGACCTGCTGCCCTTCGCTCCAGCCCTCGACGCCCTCGCCGACGGCGTCGATCGTGCCGCTCATCTCGTGTCCGAACACGAGCGGGGTCTGCACGCGGGCGTCCATGCTGCCGTGCAGGATGTGCAGGTCGGTGCCGCAGAGGCCGACGTAGGCGACGCGAAGGCGCACCTGCCCTGGTGCCGGCTGCTGCGGATCGGCCTCGGCGATGGCGATGGTGCGGTCGCCGGTGTAGGTGGCGGTCAGCATTGATCCTCCAGATCGATGTTCGGGCGGATTGAGGAGACCAATCGGCCCGTATCGCTCCGATTATGCCAGACGAATAGCGTCCTTCCTTGAAATCATCTAACCTTTAGGAACCCCGTTCTCATGCCTGGAGGAACTCGATGAAGAGTCGCACGCTGCGATCCGGTCTGTCGCCGACCGAACTCGGCTTCGGCGCCGCGCAACTCGGCAACCTCGCCCGTGCCACCACCGACGACGAGGCCGCCGCCGCCGTCGCGACCGCGTACGACCGCGGCATCCGGTACTTCGACACCGCCCCGCACTACGGTCTCGGCCTCTCCGAGCGTCGGCTCGGGGCGGCGTTGGCCGCCTACCCGCGCGACGAGTTCGTGCTCTCGACGAAGGTCGGCCGACTCATCGTGCCGAACGAGGCCTACGACGGCAGCGCGCGCGACGACGAGGGCTTCGACGTGCCCGCCGACCTTCGGCGGCGGTTCGACCTCAGCCGCGACGGCATCCGTCGCTCGATCGACGAGAGCCTCGAGCGGCTCGGCCTCGATCGCATCGACATCGCCTACCTGCACGACCCCGACGCGTACGGGGTGGAGGCCCACGCCGAGGCGATCCCCGCGCTCATCGAACTGAGGGACGAGGGCGTCGTGCGCGCCGTCGGAGCCGGCATGAACCAGTCGGCGATGCCGACCGAGTTCGTGTTGCGGCACGACATCGACCTGATCATGCTGGCCGGGCGCTACACGCTGCTCGAGCAGGGGGCGCTCGACGACCTGCTGCCGGCCGCCGCCGAGCGCGGCGTCGGCATCGTCGCAGCCGGCGTCTACAACTCGGGACTGCTCTCGCGCCCGCGCCCGCCGGCCGATGCGCGCTACGACTACGCCCAGGCGCCGGCCGAGATCCTCGCCAGGGCGAACGCGATCGCCGACGTGTGCGAGGCGCTCGGCGTCACGCTGCCCGAGGCCGCCCTCGCGTTCGCACTGCGGCATCCGAGCGTCGTCTCGGTCGTGGTGGGCATGCGCACGGCCGACCAGGTCGAGCAGACCATCGAGCGGTACGCCGTCGAGGTGCCCGACGAGCTCTGGTCGACGCTGGCCGAGCGCGGGCTGCTGCGCGATGCGTGACGAGCGGATGCCGCGACGATCAGTCGCCGGGCACATCCGCGACGGGCGCCCCGCCGTCGACGATCTCGGGAGCCGACTCCTCGAGGTGGGCGGCGGTGTACTCCTCGACGCCGAGCACGTGCACCATCATGCGGATGCGGGCCCGGTCGGGGTCGCGCGCCACGAGGGCGTTGAGGATGGCGCGGTGCTCCTGCTGCGTCGAGTGCACGGCGTCGTGCTGGTGGATCGCGCGCCACAGGCGGGCGCGGGCCGTGCGGCTCACGAGCGCGTCGATGATGGCGGCGAACGCCGGATTGCCGCTCGCGTTCGCGATGAGCCGGTGGAAGTCGGTGTCGACGTCGATCGTCGCCTCGAGGTCGATGCGCTCGTCGGTGAGCAGCGCCTCACCGCGATCGAGGATGCGCGCGGCCTCGGCCAGGTCGTCGTCGCTGATGCGCATCGCCGCATGCGCGGCGGCCTCGGGCTCGAGCACGCGACGTACGCCGAGCAGGTGCACGTTGTTCTCGGGGCTCTGCAGTTCGGCGAGCATGCCGAGCGGCTCGAAGAGCCGGCCCGGCTCGAGCGAGGTCACGTAGGTGCCGTCGCCCTGCCGGGTCTCGAGGATGCCGAGGATCACGAGCGCGCGCACGCCCTCGCGGAGCGGCCCCCGCGAGACGCCGAGCCTCGCCCCGAGCTCGCGCTCGACGGGCAGACGGGAGCCCGCGACGAGCTCTCCGCTCGTGATCATCTGACGGATGCCGTCGATCACGACCTGGGCGCGGGATCGCGCCGGGCCGGCCTCGGGGGTGTTCTCGCTCGTCATGGGCACAGCCTAGGTCACCACCCGCGCACCACTCGTGAATTCATCAGATCTTTGGAGGAGGCCGCATGACCGGGGTCATCGACGCCCATCAGCACGTGTGGGATCTCGAGCGGGCCGAGTACTCGTGGCTCACGCCCGAGGCCGGAGTGCTGCACCGCACCATCGAGATGGGCGAGGTGCTGTCCGAATTCGCCGCGGCCGGCGTCACGGGCAGCGTGCTCGTGCAGTCCGCCGACAACGACGACGACACCGACCACATGTTCGAGGTGGCCGCCCGCAATCCGGTCGTGCTCGGCGTCGTCGGCTACGTGCCGCTGCACGAGCCCGCCCGTGCTGCGGAGCGCCTCGCCGAACTGCAGCGGCGACCGGGCTTCAGCGGCGTGCGCAACCTGATCCACGACCGGCCCGACCCGAACTGGCTGCGCCGGCCCGACGTCGACGAGAGCCTCGGCCTGCTGGCCGCCGCCGGAGTGCCCTTCGACGTGGTCGGCGTGCTGCCCGAGCACCTCGAGGCCGTGCTCGCGATCTCGGAGCGGCATCCCGAACTCGACCTCGTGCTCGACCACCTGAACAAGCCGCCGATCGGGGCGGAGACGAGCGATGCCCGGAAACCGTGGGCCTCGCTCATCGCCCGCGTCGCCGAGAACCCGCGCGTGCACGGCAAGGTCTCCGGCCTCTACGCCACGACGGGCGACCCGGCCGGCTGGACGGTCGACGCGATCCGCCCCGTCTTCGACCACGCGCTCGAGGTCTTCGGACCCGACCGGCTCATGTACGGCGGCGACTGGCCCGTCTCGCTCATCGCGGGCGGCTACACCCGCGTCTGGCAGGGGCTCTCCGAGCTTCTCGCCGACCTCACCGACGCCGAGCGCGCCGGCATCCTCGCGGGCACCGCCCGCAGGTTCTACACCCTCCCTGGATCGGAGCCCTTCGATGACTGAACCCTTCACCCTCGCCCGACTCGGCGACGTCGGCCGTGAGGTGCCCGTCGTGCGGGTCGGTGCCCGCACGCTCGACGCGAGCTCGCTCACGACCGACTTCGACGGCGCCTTCTTCGCCGCCGACGGCATCGCCCGCATCGCCGCGGCGCTCGACACGCTCCCCGCCATCGACCCGACCGGGCTGCGCGTCGGCGCACCCATCGCCGCCCCCGGCAAGGTCGTCTGCATCGGCCTGAACTACCGCGACCACGCCGAGGAGACCGGAGCCGCGCTCCCGGCCGAGCCTGTGATCTTCATGAAGGACCCCTCGACCGTCGTGGGGCCGTTCGACGACGTGCTGATCCCGCGCAACTCGACGAAGACCGACTGGGAGGTCGAGCTCGGCGTCGTCATCGGCACCACCGCCCGCTACCTCGCGTCGCCCGACGAGGCCCTCGCCCACGTCGCTGGCTATGCGGTCTCGCACGACGTGTCGGAGCGCGAGTTCCAGCTCGAGCGCGGCGGACAGTGGGACAAGGGCAAGAGCTGCGAGACGTTCAACCCGCTCGGCCCGGTGCTCGTGCCGGCCGCCGACGTCGCCGACCCGCAGGCCCTCGGCCTGCGGCTCTGGGTCAACGGCGAGATCCGCCAGAACGGCACGAGCGCCGACATGCTCTTCTCCGTCGCGCACGTCATCTGGTACCTCAGCCAGTTCATGGTGCTGCGCCCCGGCGACCTCATCAACACGGGCACCCCCGCCGGCGTCGCGCTCGGCATCGAGGGCAACCCGTACCTCCGTGCCGGCGACACCGTCGAGCTCGAGATCGACGGCCTCGGCCGGGCGAGCCAGAACCTGGTGCAGGCATGAGCGCCCGCGAGTTCGACGGCCTCGTCGCGATCGTCACGGGCGGGGCGTCCGGCATCGGCCTGGCCACCGCGAAGGAGCTCGTCGAGCGCGGCGCCACGGTGGCCGTGCTCGACCGCAACCTCGACGGCCTGCCCGACCCGCTCATCGGGTTCACGGCGGATGTCACCGACCGGGCCTCCATCGACGCGGCCGTCGCCGAGGTCGCCGAGCGGCTCGGCGGCATCGACGTCGTCGTGAACAACGCCGGCATCAGCGCCGTCGGCACCGTCGCCGAGAACGACGACGCCGAGTGGGCGCGCGTGCTCGACGTCAACGTCATCGGCATGGCCAGGGTGACCAGCGCGGCGCTGCCGTGGCTGCGACGTTCCGACGCGGCATCCGTCGTGAACGTCAGCTCCATCGCCGCGCTCAACGGCCTGCCGCAGCGCGCGCTCTACTCCGCCTCGAAGGGGGCGGTGCTGGCGCTCACCTACGCGATGGCCACCGACCACGTCGCCGAGGGCATCCGCGTCAACTGCGTCTGCCCAGGCACGGTGCACACGCCCTTCGTCGATCGGATGCTGCAGGGCTTCGCCGATCCCGTCGCCGAACGTGCGGCGCTCGACGCCCGACAGGCGACCGGCAGGATGGTGGCGCCCGACGAGGTCGCGGCCGCGATCGCCTACCTCGCGAGCCCGCGCTCGGTCTCGACCACGGGCACCGCGCTCGACGTCGACGGCGGCGTCTCGCACCTGCGCGTGCGCCCCGCGGGAGCGCGCTCGTGAAACGCCTCGCCTCGGTCATCGGCATGCCGGCCGAGAACCGCGAGGAGTACGAGCGCCTGCATGCCGAGGTCTGGCCGGCCGTGCTCGAGCGACTCACCGCGAGCAACATCCGCAACTACTCGATCTACCGGCACGGCGAGGTGCTGTTCGCGTACATGGAGTACGTCGGCGACGATCTCGAGGCCGACATGGCCGCGATCGCCGCCGACCCCGAGACGCAGCGCTGGTGGTCGGTGTGCGAGCCGTTGCAGCGCCCGTTCCCCGAGCGGGCCGAGGGCGAGTGGTGGATGGAGCTCCCAGAGGTCTTCCACCTCGACTGAGCGGATGTCGCGGGGCCGGCCGTGCCGACGTCGCGCGGGCCGGCGGCGGCAGAACTCCGGAGTTCCGGGGCGACGCGCCGCGTTCGCCGGCGGTGACGCGGCGAGGCGAGCGAGATCTCCGGAGAACGGCCGGCCGAGGGATGCCGGCACGGCATGATGTCGGTATGGCCCCAGACATCCCCGGCATGATCGGCATGCCAGCCCCGCAGTTCGTCATGAGCACCAACGGGCGCCGTATCGCGACGTACTCGTGGGGCGACGACGAGGCGCAGACGGTGCTGCTCGTGCACGGATTCGCGTCGAGCGCGCGCGACAACTGGGTGAACACGGGCTGGGTGCGAGACCTCACGCGAGCCGGATACCGCGTGCTCGCGATCGACCAGCGCGGCCACGGCGCCAGCGACAAGCCCTACCTCGACCGCGCTTACGTGATGGACCTCTTCGTCGAGGACGTCGTCACCGTGCTCGACGACCACCTGCTGCAGAGCGTGCACTACGTCGGCTACTCGCTCGGCGCCCGCGTGGGCTGGCAGGTCGCCGTCGCGCACCCCGAGCGCGTCGACCGTGCGGTGCTCGGCGGCATCCCCGACGGGCGTCCGCTCGCGCGCCTGCAGATCGACCAGGCCCGCGCCTACCTCGAGCACGGCACCCCGGTCGAAGACCAGGTGACCCGCAACTACGTGACACTCACCGAACGCGTGCCCGGCAACGACCTCGGCGCCCTCATCGCGCTCGCCGAGGGCATGCGCCTCGGCGATGCGGATCCGGATGTCTCGAACCCGCCGCCGCAGCCGGTGCTCTTCGCCACCGGCAGCGAGGACGCGATCCTCGAGCGCTCGCGCCTGCTTGCCGCGGCCACGCCGGGCAGCACCTTCCTCGAACTGCCGGGGCGCCACCACTTCAACGCGCCCGTGTCGCGGGAGTTCCGCCACGGCGCCGTCGCGTTCCTCGGCGAGGGCTGAGCCGCGACGGCGGAACGGCGCCCGCCTCAGCCCTCGCGGCCCGGCTGCTCGACCTCGAGCCCGAGCCAGCCGGCGAGGCTGCCGATCTCGGCCTCGACCGCCGCCGTCGTCGCGCGGTCGAAGGCCATATCTTCATGGATCGCGTTGATCACGAGCACGCCCCGCTTGCGATCGGCGACGGCGTCGAGTTTGCCGACGAGGCGGTCGCCGTGCAGGATCGGCAGCGCGAAGTAGCCCCACCTGCGCTTCGCGGCGGGCTTGTACATCTCGAGCGTGTACTCGAAGCCGAAGAGCTGCAGGGCGCGCACCCGGTCGTAGGCCAGCCGATCGAACGGCGAGAGCAGCGCGGTGCGCCCGCTGAAGCCCGACCGCACCTCGTCGAGCAGGGCGGGGTGCACGCGCCATTCGCCCGGCACGCCCTCGACCACGGCAGACTCGCCGGCCTCGCCGACGTCGACGGGCTCGAGCGGCATCTTCGTCGACTTCGCCCGCGCGATGCCGAGCGCGGCGAGGCGGCGTTCGTCGCGCGCACGGGCCGCCTGCTCGAGCGTGGGTGATGCGGTCTCGGCCGGGTAGACGCGGTCGGCGATCGTGAAGAGTCGCTCGCGGCCGCGCCTGGCGGCGATCGCGATCTCGCCCTGGAGCACGAGGTACTCGAGCATGCGGCCGACGTTGCGGTTGTGGGTCCAGCCGGTCGACTGCCAGGGCACCACGCTGGTGTCCTCGATCTCGCGCGACGGCAGGGGCACCGATGAGGCTGCCAGCCGACGCAGGACGTCTCGCCGGAAGTCGGCGTTCTGCTCGAGCCAGGTGCGGGAACGCTCCCAGGTCGGCGAGGCCGCCATCTCCGCACGGAAGAGCGGCAGGTCGGCGATCGGCCGGATCAGGGCGTCGAGCTCGAACAGCGATCGCTCCTGCTCGAGCGCGTGCACGAGGTCGGCCGGCCGGTAGGCCGCGCCGAGCCGGCTGAAGGCGACGAGGTCGGCGTTCGGCGCGATGGCGGCGGTGGGGTCGACCTGCAGCAGCGTGAGGCGCTCGACCATCGGCAGCAGCCCGGTCGGACGCTCGGCGTCGAGCATCTGCGCACGCACGGCGACACGACGAGCGGTCGCCGCGTCGAGCTGGTGCATGTTCATGCCCGGATCAACGGCGGACCGCCCGCACGGCCATGGTCACGCCGGCCGGATCGCGCGGTCACGCCGGCCGGATCGCCCGATTGCTGCGGATGAGCCCGCCCGGGTCGACCCGCTGCTTCACGGCGGCGAGCCGGTCGACCACGGCCGGCTCGTAGACGTCGGCGAGCGTGCCGGCGCCGAGCATCGACGGCACCCCGCCGAGCACGCCGTGGCGGTCCGCGAGATCGTGCAGTGGTTGCAGCGCGGCCACCGGGTCGATGTCGGGGCTCACCAGGAGCACGCCGGCGCTGAGCAGCAGTGGTGCGCGGATCGCTCCGACGGCCGAGAGCTCCGAGCCGAGTTCTTCGGCCGTCGCGCCCCCCATGGCGCGCAGACCGCAGCGCATGAGCCCGCGCTCGGCGCCGGCGAGGAAGGCCTCGACCAGCTCGGCGGCGAACGCGTCGTCGTCGCTGCCGATCGACGCACCGAAGTCGGCCGTTGGCATGGGGTCGGTCGGTTCGGCGGCCACCGCGGCGAGCTGCCCGATCGTGAACGTCGTGAGCGAGTTCGCGATGGGCTCGGCGACGGCCAGCAGGCGGTCGGCGTATGCACGACCCGTCGCCTCGTCGCCGAGGTGCACGAGCCCGATGGAGGCGACGACGCGACCGCGGAGGTGCGGCGGCATCACGGGCAGGTCGGGGAACTTCATCATGCCGATGTCGAGACCGAGTTCGGGCACCTCGCGGGCCAGCGCGAATGCGGCCGAGATCACGGGAACGGCCGCCTCGGACGGGAACACCAGGCTGCCGCCGAAGATCGCGTCGGCCGGGAAGAGCTCGAGCTCGATGGCCGTGACGACGCCGAAGTGCCCGCCGCCGCCGCGCAGGGCCCAGATGAGCTCGGCGTCGTCGGTGTCGTCGACGCGTCGCACCGTGCCGGAGGCCTCGACGAGGTCGACGGCCACGATCGACCTGGCCGTGAGCCCGTGGCGGCGGCTGAACATGGAGTGCCCGCCGTTCAGCGCCAGGCCGACGACGTTGACCTCTGGGTTCGACCCGGCGAGCCCGATGAGGCCCGTGCCGTCGAGCGCCTGGAGTGCCGGCCCCCAGTTGACGCCCGCGCCGACGCGGAGCGTGCGGCCCTCGACGTCGACGGTGATCTCGTCGAACGCCGACGGGCGGATCAGGACGACCCCTTCGAGGTCGTCGGTCGCCCCGTGCCCGTTGGGCTGGGTCGTGACGCCGAGCCCGGCCGCGGTGGCAGCGGCGAGGATCGCCTGCACGTCGGCGACGTCGGCCGGCGTCGCGACGGCGGCAGGGCGTTGGTCGACGCTGAGGTTCCACGGCGATCTCGCCGTGTCGTACTCGGGCTCGCCCGGCAGCACGAGCGTGCCGGTGAGGTTCGATCGGAGGTCTTCGAGCGCAGTCGCGCGGGCGTCGGTCATCGGTGGAGCCCCTCTCATCCGCCGCACACGTTACTCCCGGCGACCGACACCGTCACGGGTCGGTCGCGTCCGCGTGGGGGCCGGCTCCGCGGGATCCCGCGGAGCCGGCCCGGGCGCGGTCAGGCGCCTGCCGCCTCGTACGCCACGTCGCGCACCGTCGTGAGGGGTGCGCCGCCGACGGTGCCGGTGGCCGTGACCCGAACGGAGCCCGCCGGGATCGCCGCGAGCCGGGTGGAGAACGAGTGGAGCGCGTTCTTCCCGGCCTTGACCGAGGCGATGGCCTTGATGCCGTAGGGCGTCTCGAACTCGTACGACACCGGGACATCCATCTCGTTGGTCGCCTTGACGACCAGTTGCCGCTTGCCGGCGATGAGGCGGGTCGTCACGTCGACCGAGAACGCCAGGGCCACGGCCGGCCCCAGGTCCTGCATGGGCTGACCGGTCGAGGGGTTCGCGGGGCGCACCCGCCGGTCCTCGCCGTTGACCCGCACGATGACCGGGTTCGCGTTCGGCGCGCGATCGGCGACGATGTCGTACGAGGTCACCACCCCGTCGGCCCAGGTCGCGCTGACGCCGTACCCGCCGCGGGCGCGAAGACCGGCGAAGGACCCGGTCGCCCAGTCGTCGGGCGTGGCGGGCAGCAGGTTGATGAGGCCGCCGTGGCTCTGCAGCAGCATCTCGATGACGCCGCCCGGGATGCCGAAGTTGCCGTCGAGCTGGAAGGGCGGGTGGTTGCAGAACAGGTTCTCGAGCGTGTTGTAGGTGAGCAGGCCCCGCAGCATGACCTGCGCGCGCGTCGCGTCGCCGAGGCGCGCGAACAGGGCGGTGCGCCATGGCCAGGTCCACGATCGGCGGCTGTCACCCGTGACGGTGCCTGCCGTGAACGGCACCCCCTCCTTCTCGCCGCAGCGGGCCTTGAGCGACACGAGCGCCGCCGCCGCGAGCTCGGGCGTCTCGGGGGTGATCTGTCGACCGGGGTACACCGCGAAGAGGTGCGAGGTGTGCCGGTGCAGGTCGTTCGGGTCGTCGCGGTCGGCCTGCCACTCCTGGAGCTGGCCCCAGCTGCCGATCTTGTTCGGTGCGAGTCGCGACTGCAGGTCGGTGATGCGCGCCCGGTATGCGGGGTCGACGTCGAGCGCCGCGGCGCATTCGCGGTAGTTCTCGAAGAGGTCCCAGATCATCTGCTGGTCGTGCATGACGCCGTCCTCCCGAGGGCCGTGCTCGGGCGACCACCCGTTCGGCGCCACGAGGGTGCCGTTCGGCAGCTCCTTCAGCTCGTGCTCCCAGAACTGGCAGATCTCCTTGATCATCGGGTAGGCGAGGGTCTCGAGGTAGGCGCGGTCCTGCGTGAACGCCCAGTGCTCGTAGAGGTGCAGCGCGTACCAGGCGCTCGAGACGGTGTTCCACTCCCATCCGTTGCCGCCGAAGATCGACTGCGAGGTGCGCGCGGTCCACCCCGGCGTGTCCTGGCCGAACGCGTTGCGGGTCGCGACCCGGCTCGGCACGGCGACCTGCTCGATGAACCGGGCGAGGCCGAGGTGCGAATCGCTCAGGTTGCCGGTCTCGGCCGCCCAGTAGTTCATCTGGATGTTGATGTTCGTGTGGTAGTCGGAGCCCCACGCCGGCTGGTTCTGGTTGTTCCAGAGGCCCTGCAGATTCGCCGGCAGGCCGTCGGCCTTCGACGAGCTCAGCAGCAGGTAGCGCCCGTAGTCGAACATCGCCTGCTCGAGCGTCGGGTCGGCGGCGCCGGACTGGTATCGGGCGAGCCGGTCGACCGTCGAGAGCTCGAGCACCGGCGCATCCGTGTCGCCCCAGTTGACGGCCGCGGCGGACATGAGTTCGTCGACCTGCGCGGTGTGCTCGTCGCGGAGGTCGTCGAAGGATCGGGCGGATGCCGCGGCGAGCGCCGCATCGATCTTCGGCAGGGGCGCCTCGCCGCGCCATCCGTCGGCCGCGCTCATCTTGTAGTCGGTTCGCGCGTCGAGCAGGATCGTGAGGGTCGTCGCCCCGCTGACGGTCAAGGTCGTGGCGTTGCCGCCGACCTCGCCGTCGGTGTCGACGAGCTGGGCGACCGCCGCGTACCGGAGACCGTTGAGCAGTGCGCCCTCGAAGCCGATGCGGCGCTCGCCGGCGTTCGCGGCGACCGGCACGTTCGCCTGCCCGGACGCGATGGAGACGGCCCCCGAGAACCCGGCCGGGTCGTCGGTCGTGTAGCGGAGCACGACGAGGTCGGCGCCGCGGCTCGCGAACGCCTCGCGGAGCACGCGGCCGGTGCGCAGGGCGTACCGGGTGTGGTGCAGGCCGACCGCGGTGTCGAGCGAGCGCCGGTAGTCGGCGGCGATGCGTCGTGTGCGCGTGTCGAAGCCGCTTCCGGTGAACGCGATGCCGGCGACCTGGAAGGCACCGGGTGCGGTGAACGTGAGGCGGTACCGCGAGTACGCGGTGGTGTTGGCGAAGGCGAACTCCTTCGCCTCGCCGCGGGAGGCGAACGCGGTGCCCGTGCGGGAGTCGAGCTGTTGCCAGGTCGCGCCGTCGTTCGAGGCCTCGAGCACCCAGTCCCGCGGGTCGGCCGCGGACGTGTCGGCGGCGCTCGTGATCACGTAGTTCGTCAGGGCGCGCTTCGCCGTGAGCTGGAGTTGCCAGCGGGCGCCGGGCCCTGCGTCCGCGACGCGCCACGCGGTCGCCGCATCACCGTCGATGCTGCGCGCGAGGTCGGCATCGCCGTCGCCGGAGTGGCCGCTCGGGGAGGTCGCGTACACGAGGTCGCCCTGCACCAGGTCGACGCCGCCGAGGGCGATCTCCGAGACCTGGAAGTGGCTGACGCCGGCCTTGGGCACGATGTCGAGGCGGTACCGCGTGTACGGCGTCGTGTTCGCGAACGTGAAGGTCTTGGTCTGCTTGCGCTGCTCGAAGGGCGGGCCGGTCCGGGTGTCGAGCGCGACCCAGGCGACGCCGTCGTTCGAGCCCTGGAAGACCCAGTCCTGCGGATCGCGGGCCGGCACGTCGTTCGCGCTCGTGATGCTGTAGCTCGAGACGACGGCGGCCGAAGGAAGGTCGGCCTGCCAGAGCACGTGCGACGGCGGGCCGATGATGCACCACTTCGTGTTGGCGGTTCCGTCGATCGTGTTCAGCACGCCCTCGCCGCCCGAGATCGTGTAGGGGCCCCCGGGCGACGAGATCTCGGGCCCTGCCGCGAAGGTGATCTTCATCGCGCCGAAGTCGCGGTACGAGCCGAAGCCGGTCTCGCTCGTGTCGTACTCGCCGTCCCAGTCGTTGAGCCCGCCCCAGAAGCTGTTCTCGCTGAACGCCACGACCTCCTGGTCGGGGTTGCCGAACAGCATGGCGCCCATGCGCGCGTTGCCGATCGGGAGCGCCTGCGTCTCCCAGTTCGTCGCCGGCACGCCGTACCAGAGCGCCTTGCGCGAGATCTCGGGCAGGGCGAGCGCGGCGGCGGCGGCACGGGCGCCGCCCGCGTGCAGTGGCGACGCGGCCGCCGATGCGGTGCCGCCCGCGAAGAGGCCGGGCACGAACGGCGCGAGTGCGACGACGCTGCCGAGTTGCAGCATGCTGCGTCGGTCGAGTTGGTGATCGAGCATCTGAGAAGAACCTCCAGGACGTCTTTGGTCTGGTGTCTCGGTCGCATCAACGGTACGTTTGCCGTGAATAGCCGATTCTGAGTCATCCTTTCGCATTAAACATCGGATGTATAGCCCGATGTGATGCCGGGCGTCGGAGCCCGTGCATCCGCGCGGCGACCCCGCGCACGCGCCGACGCGGCCGGAGCGCTCAGACGGGAGACGTACGCTTGGGGGCGCCAGACCCCGGCACGCGGCATCCGCTCGACGTGCCCACCGAGAGGACCCCAGTGAGCCTGATCCGCCTGAACGACGTGAGCATCGAGTTCGACGGGCGACCCGTGCTGAAGGAGGCGTTCCTGAAGCTCAAGGCGGGCGACCGCGTCGGCCTCATCGGCAAGAACGGCACCGGCAAGACGAGCCTCCTCGAGGTCGTGCTCGGGCGCCGTGAGCCGTCCAGCGGCACGCGCGACGTCACGCTCGGCACCACGATCGGGTACTTCTCGCAGTTCTCGGAGCTCGATGGCGAGCAGAGCATCGAGCAGACGCTGAGCGCGCATTTCGCGCAGGTGCACGAGACGCAGGCGCGCATCGACGAGATCGGCCTCGCGCTCGCCGAGCCGATGGGCGACGACGAGATGACGCGACTGCTCAGCGAGCAGGGCGAGCTCTTCGAGCGCATGGACCACATCGGCGGCTGGACCTACGAGACCACCATCGACACCGTGCTCACGCGCCTCGGCTTCGACGCCGAGCGCCGTGACCTGCCGGTCGGGCGGCTGTCGGGCGGATGGCGCAACCGGGCCGCGCTCGCACAGATCCTGGTGCAGTCGCCCGACGTGCTGCTGCTCGACGAGCCGACGAACTTCCTCGACCTCGACGGCGTGAAGTGGATCGAGAACTGGCTCGCCTCCTTCGCGGGTGCCGTGCTCGTCGTCTCGCACGACCGCCAGTTCCTCGACGGCGTCGTCGACCGCATCATCGAGCTCGAGAACTACCGACTGCAGGAGTACGAGGGCGACTACTCGGCCTACGTGCACGCGAAGCAGTCGCGCCTGAAGATGCTCGAGAAGCAGTTCGCGCATGAAGAGGAGCTGCTGGCCTACGAGCAGACCGCCTCGGCCGCCCGCCGTGAGGCGGCACGCAATCCGTCGAACGCGGTCGCACGGCGCCTCGCCGACATCAAGAAACGTCAGGCACCGCGCCCGATCGACCAGATCATCACGGGCATCTACGAGGGCCTGCGCGTCAGCAACGACCTGCTCACCGTCACCGGGCTCGCGAAGGGCTTCAACGGCTCGCCGTTGTTCGAGGGCGTCTCGTTCGACCTGCATCGCGGCGACCGCGTCGCGGTGCTCGGCTCCAACGGCTCGGGCAAGTCGACGCTGCTCGACGTGCTCACGGGCGAGACCGAGGCGGATGCCGGCAGCGTGCGCTGGGCGAAGGGGGCCAGGTTCGTGTCGTACAACCGGCTCTACGCCGAGCTCGACCTCGAGGACACCGTCGGGCATGCCGTGAACGCCTACCCCGACTCGCTCGCGTTCACCGCGACGAAGAAGTCCGTGAACCGGTTCCTCGCGATGCTGCAGTTCTCGGAGGCCGACCTGAAGCAGAAGGTCGGCACGCTCTCGGGCGGGCAGCGTGCCCGTGTCGCGATCGCGCAGTGCCTGCTCTCTGGCGCCGCGGTGATCGTGCTCGACGAGCCGACGAACCACCTCGACATCACGTCGACCCAGGTCATGGAGCGCGCGCTCACGCACTTCCCCGGCGCCGTCGTCGTGGTCTCGCACGACCGGTTCTTCGTCGACAAGCTCGCAGACCGGCTGCTCGTCTTCGAGGGTGGCGGGCGCGTTCGCGAGACGCCGGCGACCGGTGCGCTGTAGCCCGGACTCGGCGGGCCTGCGGAAAGGCTCCTCAGGTCAGCCGCAACGGTTGACGTGAACTTGGAAAGCGATTACCGTGCGAATCGAGCATCCGCAAGAAAGCGCTTTCTCGGCCAATCGACGCGGAACGACACGATCTCGACGAGGAGACCCATGCCCCAGCTGTCGCGCGCCCTCCGAACCTCGCTGGCGGCCTTTGCCGCCACGACCCTCGCCCTGACGGGCGCCGTGGGCGCGACCGCGCTCGGTCCATCCACCGCCTTGAACGCGGGGGACCTCCCCACCGCCGATCTGGTCGCGATCACCCCGACCGGCAGCGACTTCACGGTCTACGCCGCACCCGGCAAGAACGTGACGGTCGACGCCCACGACCGCATCTCCGACCGCGGCGAGACGTTCGCCAAGCGCATCAAGCTGAACGGGTCGGGTGCCGAGGCGTCGCGCTCGCTGCACTTCGCCGTCGCCGAGGCGGACGTGCCCACGGAGGTCTTCGTCGCCGCCCGGAGCGGCAGCGCGACCGCGGACCGCGCCGTCGCCCTCTACAACGCGACCGGCGAGGTCGGCCGAGCGCCGGCGCCCGCCGACGTCGACTCGCAGGCGGTGACCACCGAGCGCATCGCGATCACCTCGCCCGGCGAGTACTGGCTCGCGTCGCCGAGCTCCGGCGTCAACGTCTACTTCGCGCAGCTCGGACCGTTCGATCCGCAGACGCGTGCAGCCTGGGCCGACGTCGCGACGCCGGTCGTGACCTCGGTCGAACCGGACCCCGCGAACCCCGCGAACCTGCTCGTCTCCTACGAGGGCCTGCTCGGTGACGACGGCGGCGACGTGGTCTACGCCACCCTCTCCGCCGCCGACGGTGCCGTCGTCGACCAGACGCTCGGGGCGACCGACGGCATCGCCGGCACCCTCGCGTTGACGCCGCCGGCCTCGGGATCGTACGAGGTCGAGGTGCGCCTCACCCGTGCGGGCGAGGCATCCGCCCTCACCTCCGCCCGTGCCGCGGTCGACGGCTTCTCGCTCCCGCTCACCGGGCCCACCGTGACCGGCGCCCTGACGAGCGGCATCGTCGGCGGCAGGGCCACCGTGACGCTCTCGTGGTCGGCGACCGCCGAAGCCGACTCGTACTCCGTCGAGGCGAGCTCCGGCGGCGCGCCGTTCACCACCGTCGCCTCGAACCTGACCGGCACCACGGCCGACGTTCCGGGGTTCACGCCGGGCGCGAGCCACCAGGTGCGCATCGTCGCCCACCGCGGTGCCGAGTCCGCGACCGGAGTGGAGACGACCGTCGAGGTGGCCGGCGAGGTCGAGCGCTGGCAGATCGCCGACATCGGGTCGAACGCGGGGTCGGGTGGCTCGGTGCTCGAGCACGACGACGGATCCATCACCTTCGACGCGAAGGCCAGCTCGACCAAGCTCGCCAACAGCGAGGACGGCTTCCAGTACTTCTACACGCAGGTGGACCCCGCGACCGAGAACTACACGCTGACCGCGACGTTCCGCGTCGACGACGCGACCGCGAAGGACGCCCAGTCCGGGTTCGGCGTGCTCGCCGTCGACGACCTCGTGCCCGGCGTTTCGGCGGCGAGGTACTTCAACTCCGCCGGCGCGCTGCTCACCCGCTACCCCTTCGGCACCGGCGCCGGCGAGTGGCAGGACGGCACGCCGGGCGCACGCTTCGTGCACGGATACACGGGCGCGACCACCGACAACACGGCCGGCGCACGTGACATGAGTGACTCCGAGGCGTTCGACTGGGAGTACCGCCCCGACGCGGTCGGCCCGAAGTTCGCCGCAGGCGACGAGTACGAGCTGACGCTGCGCAAGTCCAACACCGGGTACCACGCCATCTGGCACCGCGACGGACAGGACCTCGAGGTCATCCAGTACGACCCGGAGATGCTCGACGTGCAGAACGCGGGTGCGTCGTTCGTCGGACTCGCGGTCGCCCGCAAGATCCAGGTGACCGTCACCGACTGGGAGTTCACGACCGTCCTGCCCGCCGACGACGATCCGAGGCAGGATCCGCCCACCGAGTACGTCCCGGCTACCCTCTCGGTCGACGTGACGCGCACGACCCCCGAGTCGAGCCTCGACGTGCCGCTCGTCGCGAACATGTACGGCACCGGCCGGATCCTCGACGCCTCGGGCGAGGTCGTCGGCGGCGACGTGCCGCTGACGCCCGGCGAACGCGTGCTCGTGCCCGTCGCGCTCGAGTCCGGCGTGAACGAGCTCACGGCCCGGTTCCTGCCCGCGGCCGAGCAGCCGCACCTCGGGGAGCACGAGCAGGTCGAGTCGACCGACCCGGTCGACGTGCCCCTCACCGTCACGGTCGACGCGTTCGGCGAGCCCGGCCAGTCGATCCGCGTCGCACCCGACGGCATGCCCGAGGGCGACGGCACGTCGGAGTCCCCGCTGGACCTGCCCACCGCCGTCGCCTTCGCGCAGGCCGGGCAGCAGATCGTGCTCGAGGGCGGCACCTACGCGCTGCCTCGCAAGGTCGTCGCCGAGCGGGGACGCGACGGCACCGCCGAGGCCCCGATCACGCTCATGTCGGAGCCCGGTACTCGAGCGGTGCTCGACCTCTCGGACTCGCCCGACGGCGGCCTCGTGCTCCGCGGCGACTGGTGGCACGTGTACGACCTGGAGATCACCGGCTCCGCCGACAAGCGGAAGCCGATGCTCATCCAGGGCCACCACAACATCGTCGAGCGGGTCGAGTCGCACCACAACATGGACACCGGCATCCAGATCTCCGGATCCGAGGCGGAGCCGCCCGCGTTGTGGCCGACCGACAACCTGGTCGTCTCGTCGGTGTCGCACGACAACGCCGACCTCGGCGGCAACGACGCCGACGGCTTCGCAGCGAAGCTCAGCGTGGGCGAGGGCAACGTGTTCCGCTCGAACATCGCGTACAACAACATCGATGACGGCTGGGACCTCTATGCCAAGTCGACGACCGGCCCGATCGGCACCGTCGTCGTCGAGGACTCGGTCGCCTACGACAACGGATGGCTGCAGGCCGACCCGAGCCGAACCGGCGAGGGCAACGGGTTCAAGCTCGGCGGGGAGTCCATGCCCGGCGACCACCTGCTGCGCAACTCGGTCAGCTTCGGCAACCTCGCCACCGGCGTCACCTCGAACTCCGGGCCAGACATCCGCCTCGACGGGGTCACCTCGGTCGGCAACGACCGCGGCGTCCGGCTCGAGACGAACGCGGCAGCGACCGACTACCGCGCCTCGGGCGTGCTCTCCTGGCAGTCGCCGCAGACCGATGTGCTCGCGTTGAAGCAGGCCGATACCTCGCTGCTCACCGATCCGACGAACCTCTGGAACACGGGAGTCGTGTCGCCGGTGACGGCCGACTGGTTCGAGTCCGTCGACCTCGACGGCGTGCGCCCCGAGATCGCGGCCGACGGTTCGGTCGACATGCACGGCCTGCTCGAGTTGACGGATGTCGCGCCCGCCGCCTCGGGCGCCCGGTTGGGGCCGATCGCCGAACCGACCGAGATCACGGTGCTCCCCGAGGTCACGGTGCCGTTGGCCAACCTCACCGCTCCGTCGATCGCCGGGAACCCGGTCAAGGGGGATACCCTCACGGCCGACCCCGGCACCTGGTCCCACGGCGAGGCGACCATCGCCTACCAGTGGCTGAGCGACGGGGAGCCGATCCCCGGCCGCAAGGGCACCGAGGCGACGTACAAGGTCCGCGGCGGCGACGTCGGCCACGACCTGTCGGTCGCCGTCACCGCGACGGTCGACGGTCAGGCGCCGGTGACGGTGAACTCGACCGCGGTGACCGTGGTCAACGACCGCCCGGGGCCCGCGCAGGTGATCGCGCAGATCGTGCAGGCGCTCCTCGACTGGCTGCGGAGGCTGTTCGGCTGAGCGCTGATCGGCTGAGCGTTTCCGTTCGTGCCCGTCGTCGCCGCTGGAGCGGACACGCCGGGCACGACGGGAAACCCTCGCCGAGACCCCCGGCCCGAACGGGGACCTCGACGCGCCGGCACCGCGTGCCCTAGTGTCACGGGCATGAAGCTGACGCGCATCGGCGGCCCGACCGTGCTCGTCGAACTCGACGGATGGCGCCTGCTCGTCGATCCGACGTTCGATCCGGCCGGCCGGCACTACGCGTTCGGGTGGGGCACGGGATCGACGAAGACGGCCGATCCGGCGATCGACGTCGGCGACATCGGACCGATCGACGTCGTCCTCGTCAGCCACGACCACCATGCCGACAACCTCGACGACGCCGGTCGCGCGATGCTGCCGTCGGCCGGCGCCGTGGTGACCACCGCGAGCGGGGCCCGTCGGCTTGCGCAGGCGCCGCCCGGCGAGCGCGTGCCCGCCGAGCGCCTGCACGGGCTCGACGACAGCGGCTCGGTCACGCTGCCGGCCCCTCGCCCCGGCCTGCCGACGCTCGTGATCTCGGCGACCCCGTGCCGGCACGGGCCGCCGCTCACGCGCCCGATCGTCGGCGACGTGGTCGGCTTCGCGGTGCGCCGCCGGGGCGAGGAGCAGGTGGCCCTCTGGGTCACGGGCGACACCGTGCTCTTCGAGCCGCTGCGTCGGACCGCTGAAGAGCTCTCGATCGACGTCATGCTCGCCAACGTCGGGGGTGTGAGGTTCGGCGTCACCGGGCCGCTGCGCTTCACGATGACGGGCCGCGATGCCGTCGAGCTCGTCGGCATCGCCGCACCGCGCGTGGCGACGTTCGCGCACTACGACGGCTGGTCGCATTTCGTCGACGGCGAGGAGGGGCTGCGCGACGCGATCGACGCGTCGGCGGCATCCGTGCACGATCGCGCCGTGTGGCTCGTCGACGGGGTCGCGGTCGAGGTCTGAGCCGCGTTACCTGGCCGACTCACGCGGGTGTGAGAATCATCCGGTGCCAGAACTCGTGATCGCCCCCGGAGACCTCGCCGACCCGCGCGTGCTGCGCCTGCTCGAGGACCACCTCGCCGACATGCACGCCACTTCGCCCGCCGAGAGCGTGCACGCGCTCGACGTCTCGGGCCTCGCCGATCCCGCGGTCAGCTTCTGGGCCATCGCCGACGGCGACGAGGTGCTCGGCTGCGTCGCCCTGAAGCAGCTGTCGCCCGAGCACGGCGAGCTCAAGTCGATGCGAGCGGATGCCGCGGCGCGCGGCCGCGGCCTCGGTCGCCGCCTGCTCGAACACGTGCTCGACGAGGCCCGCCGCCGTGGCTACGCGCGCATCAGCCTCGAGACGGGCACCGAGCCGTTCTTCGCGCCCGCCCGATCGCTCTACGAGAAGGCCGGATTCGTCGAGTGCCCGCCTTTCGGCTCGTACGCGCTCGACCCCAACAGCGTCTTCTACACGCTCGAGCTCGACGCGCGCGCCTGACCCGGGCTGCCGCGGTCGCGGCGCCTCGTGCGCGACACCCGGGCGCGCGACATGATGGGGCGATGAACGTCGAGCGTTCCGAGTCGTCCGAGTCGTCCGAGTCGTCCGAGGCATCCAACGCCCCGCCCGTGCACGACCTCCGCGGTGAACGGCTCGCGGAAGCGCGGGATGCCGCGGCCCGCCGTCGCCCCGCGCAGTTGCTCGCCCAGTGGGCCGACGACGGCCTCGTCGCGCCGTCGCCCGTCGACCTGCGCGCGAGCGTGGCGCTCGACGCGCTCGCGCTCGCCGCAGCCCCCGATCACGACGCCCTGCTGCTCTCACCGGTCGCGCCGCTGGGGGCGACGTCGGTGCTCGGCCCGACCTCGCAGGATCGCGTGCTGTCGACCATCCGTCCGGTCGAGGTGGTGTCCGATCCGACGAACGTGCTCGCCCTCGAGGCGGCCCGACGGCTGCGGGCCGCGACCGACGACGTCGTGCGCCTCTGCACGGTGCACCAGACCCTGCGCATGCAGCCGGCGCCCGCCGGCCGCGGGCGCACGCGGCACTTCCGCATGTTCGCCCTCGCCGATGCCGGCCGGGCCCGCGCCGACGACGGCTTCGAGGTCGACGCCGTGCTCGGGCAGCTCGCCGCGTTCCGGCGGCTGCTCGACGCGGCGGCCGCGGCGGGATTCGGCGCGGGCGTCGGTGCGCGCGCGATCGTGCGGGCCGACGCCGGGCGCACGGTACTCGGCGACCGCGTCGCGGCCGCCATCGCCGCCGAGTGGGCCGAGGTCGACGTGGTGCGCGAGGAGCTCGTCAACGCGTACTACGGCGGACTGCGCGTCGGGTACGGCGTGCACGGCCGAGACGGTGCATTCGTCGAGCTGGTCGACCTCGGCTGCTTCGACTGGGTCGCGCAGCTCACCGCCGACCGTCGCAATCGCTTCGTGGCCGGTGCGATCGGCATCCAGCTGCTGCCGCTGCTCTTCGCATGACCTGACCGAACCTCAGAATTGTCTTGACAAATATGCACCACCTCTTCGGTGCGGATGCCGCGGCCGAGGCCGAGGCCTGGCGCGCCTGGGTGGCGGCGACCGCCCGCTGACCCGCCCCGGGCGGCTGTGCGGTACGGCTGTGCTCTGCTGCTGCCGCTGCTGCCCCTGCTGCTGCCCCTCTGCCGTGGCGCGGGCGCGACGCGCCGTGGCGCACGGTCGAGCGGTCACGTTCTGCGGCATCCGGAGTGCGGGATGCAGCAGATCGTGACCGCTCGTGAGCCCGGGCCGGCGTGTCGCGGCAAGGAGCGAGCCGGGGCCGGCGAGGCACGAGGCCACGGCAGGGCCGGCCGGGCCGGCCCTGCGCGTCAGCGCCGCGAGGCGAAGAACGCCGCGATGTCGCCCGCGAGCACGTCGGGCACCTCGAGCGAGGCGAAGTGCCCACCCTCGGGGAACCGGCTCCAGTGCACGATCGCGTCGTTGTCGCGCTCGGCGAACACCCTGATCGTCTGGAAGTCGTCAGCGAACACGGCGACGCCGGTCGGCGCGTGGTTCACGGCCGGCTTCGGCTCGACCTGCGCGTTCTCGTAGTACGCCCGGCTCATGCCTGCGGCCGAGTTGGTGAACCAGATGATGCTCACCGCGGTGAGGATGGCATCGAGCGGCACCTTCGACGTGCCGTTGCCGAACGACTCGAAGAGCTCGCTGTAGGCGAGCAGGCCGACGGGGGAGTCGCTCAGCGCTGCGGCGATCGTCTGCGGGCGCGACGCGTTCATGGTGTTGTAGCCGCCGACCTTCTGGAACCACTGCATGTGCTCGAGGCCCGCGTAATCGGCCGGCTCGAGCCGCTCGAACTCGCTCGGGTCTCCCGACGGGAACGAGAACAGCTGCAGCACGTGCAGTCCGAGGAAGCCCTCGGGCTCGAGCAGACCGAGCTCGCGGGCGACCATCGCGCCGTTGTCGGAGCCGTGCACGCCGTAGCGCTCGTAGCCGAGGCGACGCATGAGCGTGTCGTAGGCGCGGGCGACCCTCGCGATGGTCCAGCCTGACTCGTGCACCGGGTTCGAGAACCCGAAGCCCGGGGCATCCGGGATCACGACCGTGAAGGCGTCTTCGGCGCGACCGCCGTGCGCCACGGGGTCGACGAGGCGCTCGATGAGGTCGAGGTAATCGGCCGACGAGCCGGGGTAGGTGTGCGCGAGGAGCAGCGGCGTCGCCTCGGGGTGCGGCGAGACGACGTGGATGAAGTGGATCGGCTGCCCGTCGACCTCGGTGATGAAGTGGGGCACAGCGTTGATGCGGGCCTCGACGGCGCGCCAGTCGAACGTCTTCCACTGCTCGACGGCGTCGCGCAGGTAGTGGTTCGGGGTGCCGGTGGTCCAGTCGTCGCCGGGCGCGGCCTGGGGCAGGCGCGTGCGGGCGAGGCGGTCGGCGAGGTCGTCGAGGTCGGCCTGGGGCACGTCGACGATGAACGGGCGGATGTCGGTCGCGGTTGCGGTGGCGATGTTCATGTCTTCGACGGTACGGTCGATAGCGGAAAGGATCGTTCCTGTTGGCTGATTTTCGTCGGAGAACGCCGTGACCGAGACCGCGGGCCGCCTGCTCGCGCTGCTCGGGCTGCTGCAGTCGCGTCCGTCATGGTCCGGACCCGAGCTCGCCGAGCGGCTCGCGGTCACCACGCGCACGATCCGCAACGACGTCGAGCGGCTCCGCGCCCTCGACTATCCCGTCGAGGCGACCCGCGGCTCGATCGGCGGCTACCGGCTCGGCGCGGGCGGCCGGCTGCCGCCGCTGCTCCTCGACGACGAGGAGGCGGTCGCCGTGGCCATCGGCCTGCGCGCGGCCACCGGTGTCGCGGGCGTCGGCGAGTCGAGCCGCCGCGCGCTGGCCAAGCTCGAGCAGGTGCTGCCGCCGAGGCTCCGCCCCCTGGTCGAGGCCGTCGCGAGCGTCATCGACCGGGCGCCCGAGAACAACGACACCGACGCGCCGGACCCCGAGGTCGACCCCGAGGTACTGCGCGCGATCGCGACGGCGATCCGGTCGGTCGAGTGGCTGCGCTTCGACTACGCCCACGATTCCGGTGCCCACGACGGCGTGCCGCGACTCGTGGAGCCCTACCGGCTGCTCTCCTGGCTGCGGCGGTGGTACCTCGTCGCGCGCGATCCGGAGTCGGGGGAGTGGGACGTCTTCCGCGCCGACCGCGTGCGCCCGCGCCTGCCGACGCGTCGCTCCTTCGAGCCGCGGCTCGTGCCCGGCGGCGACTACACGGCCTTCACGATGCGGCAGGTCGCGGTGAGCGGATGGAACGTGCACGCCCGCCTGCGCGTCGCGGCCGCGGCATCCGCCGTGCTCGATCGCATCCACCCCGCCGTCGGCATCGTCGAGGAGGTCTCGGCCGACGAGTCGGTACTGCTCACCGGTGCCGACAGCCTCGACACGATCGCGGCCTACATCGGCATGCTCGGCATGGACTTCACGGTCGAGTCGCCGCCGGAGCTGCGCGACCTGCTGCGCGTCTACGCCGACCGGTATCGCAGGTCGGCCGACGCGGCATCCGGCACCTGAACTTCGCGTTCCCGGTACAGCCCGGCGTAGCCCGTCAGGGGAGTGCCGCGAGCAGCCGCTCGGCGGTCGCGCGCGCGGCGGCGGTGCCTGTGGCGGCCGAGACGATGTCGCTGAGGAACACGTTGTGCAGCGCGATGGCGACGATGCCGTAGGCCGTGCTCGCGCAAGCGTCGGCGTCGGCGCCGGGGTGCTCGGCGGCGATGAGGCGCGCGAGGAGGTCATGCGTGCCCCGGTAGGCGTCGACGATGAGCTCGGCGAGGGCCGGGTCGGTGCGCGCGGCCTCGACGAACCCGAGCACGACGGCGTTCTCGCGGCCGGGGGCGGCGAACTCGTCACCGAAGAGGTGGTCGAGGGCGGATGCCACGGTGACGGTGCCCGCGGGCAGGATCGACGTTCCCTCGGTGCCGTCGTAGTAGAACCGGCGGGCGCTCACGCGGAGCAGTTGCTCGCGGTTGCCGACGAAATGGCGCACGTGGCCGCGCGACATGCCGGCCTCCTCGGCGATGCGGTCGAGGCTCGCTCCGGTGATGCCGTGTGTGCCGATGGCCCGGATGGTCGCCTCGACGATCTGCGTCGTGCGTTCATCGGCCACTGATGGTCGCGCCATGTGTCTCCTCCTCCTCGCACGATATCGGCCGTGCGGTCGTGGTGCGGGACGCCCGTCATTTATTTTCTAGTCGGACTTGACTAATAACCCTATCCGAATCTACCGTGGCATCCACCCGAACCACGAGAGAGGCGAGCGAGGAACCCATGCAGCACATCGAGCACGTCGGCCCAGGGCCCGTCAGCCCGCTCGCCCGCGAGGAGTTCGTCCGCATGCGCGACGGCATCCGACTGGCGACCGACGTCTACCTGCCCGGTGCGCCGACGACGCCGGATGCCGCACCGGGCGAGACCGTGCTCATCCGCCTGCCCTATGACAAGAGCGGCGCCTACACGTACATCCCGCTCATCGCCGAGGAGTTCACGAAGCGCGGATACCGCGTGGTCGCCCAGGACGTGCGCGGCAAGTTCCGCTCCGAGGGCGAGGCGCTGCTCTTCGTCAACGAGGCCGACGACGGGTACGACACGATCGAGTGGATCGTCAACCAGGCGTGGTCGAACGGACGCGTGGCCATGTGGGGCGACAGCTACTACGGGTACACGCAGTGGGCCGCGGCGTCGTCGCAGCATCCGGCGCTCAAGGCGATCGCGCCGCGCGTGACCGGCACGCAGCTCGGCGAACCCGTGCGAGCCGAGCCCGGCGCCCGCACCCGCGGCGTCGAGTGGGGCATCACCTACCTCTACCCGCTCACGTACTTCCACTCGCGCGACGCCTACTTCTGGGAGCTCGACCCCGAGCGTCGCCCCTACAGCGCGCAGGTCGAGGCCGTGCTCGAACAGCTCGGCTCGCGCTCGATCTCGTACGACCAGTGGTACCCGCGGCCCGTGCACCTGCCGCGCTTCCCGAACGGCGACCCGTTCGACGCGCGGCCCGTGCCCACATTGCACACCATCGGCTGGTGGGACAACTGCGCGCCGCTCTCGTGGGCGGATGTCGCGCGCATCGAGCAGCGGCCGGCGTGGGCGTTGAACCACTTCCTGCGCATCGAGTCGATGGACCACGAGTCGTACTACCTCGACGACGCAGACGCCGATCGCGTGGAGGAGCGCTCGCACGAACAACTGCTCGCCGGCCTGCCGCGCATGCTCGAACCGTCGCTGGCGTTCTTCGAGGTGTTCGTGCGCGGCAACGGCGCGCCGACCGACATCCCGCGCGTCGCCTGGAACCTGGCGGGCACGCCGGGCATGCGGGCGAGCGACACCTGGCCGCCGGCCGGCGCCGCACCGCTCGAGCTCTTCGCCCACCCGGACGGCGCGCTCTCGGACGAGCGCCCAGCCGGGGCATCCGACCTCGAATGGGTGCACGACCCGGCCGACCCGGTGCCCTCGAGCGTGGCGAACGCGTTCGCGTTCCTGCTCGACGCGCCCGACGAGGCCGCGCTCGCCGACCGCGCCGATGTCATCGCCTTCACGACCGAACCCGTCGCCGAAGACGTCGACCTGACGGGGCCCGTGCGGGCCGAGGCCGTGATCGCCTCCGACGGGCCGGTCATGGACCTGTTCGTGCGGCTGCTCGACGTGGATGAGCGTGGCCGGGCGTTCCGCATCGCCCGCGGCCAGGTGCACCTGCGGGAGGCGAGGGATGCGGCCACCGTCGAGGTCGACCTCGGGCAGCTCGGCTACCGGCTGAAGGCGGGGCATCGACTGCGCGTGCACGTGTCGAGCAGCGACGCACCCGAGTTCATCCCGCAGCCCGGCACCGGTGAGGACCCGTGGGGCGCGACCGAGACCACCACCAACCGGCAGCGCCTCCAGCTCGGCGGCGACCGGCCGTTCCGCCTCATTGTCACGATCGCGTCGCCGGGCATCGCACCGGTCGCCGTGACCGAACCGAAAGGAACCCACCATGTCTGAACCCGTGCTCGAGTTCGCGTTCGAACTCCGCGTCGACTGCGACCCGCACCTGCGTATCGGCCGCAGCGCCGACGAGGAGCTCACGTTCACCCCGATCACCGGCGGCACCGTCGCGGGGCCGCTGCTGAACGGCGTCGTGCTCGCCGGCGGCGGCGACTGGGCCGTCGAGCGCAGCGGCACGTCGCAGCTCGAGGCGCGCTACCTGCTGCGTGCCGACGACGGCGCCGTCATCGACATCCTGAACCGCGGTTACTTCCGCGCGTCGGCCGAGGCCATCGCACTCCACGAGGCCGGCGAGCACGTCGACGAGGCCGAGATCTACTTCCGCACCGCGCCGGTGTTCCAGACGGATGCCCCGGCGCACCGCTGGCTCGCCGAGCACCAGTTCGTCGGCCTCGCCCGCGACGAGGACGGCCAGGTCTGCGTGCGCGTCTTCGTCGTGCGCTGACGCCCGCCCCGCGGCGCGCCCCCGCGGCGCGCGCCCCGCGACGCCCGCCCCCGACATCCGCCCATCCCACCAATCGCATCACCTGACGCTCCACCGCCGAGGCGCACCGCCGACGCACTGCACCGCCACCCCACAGCAGCACGAAAGGACCCGTCATGAGAACCACACGCATCACCGCGGCCGCCGCCGGCGCCGTCGCAGCCCTGGTGTTCCTGAGCGGATGCACGGGTCGAGCCGACACGTCGCCGGTCACGTCTGAGCCCGTCGACTCCTCGAAGCTCGTGTCGTCGCTGCCCGCGGCGACCGGCGCGGTCGACGAGGTGACCTGGGCGCTCGTCGAGGGCGAGCCGACGACGCTCGACCCCGCGGGCGACTACAGCCTGGCGATCCCCAACCTCTGCGAGAACCTGCTGACGATCAGCCCCGACTTCACCGTCGAGCCCGGCGTCGCGACGAGCGCCGACTGGGTCGACCCGGTGACCTTCGTCATCGACCTGCGCGACGACGTGACCTTCTGGGACGGCACGTCGCTCACGGCCGACGACGTCGCCTTCAGCCTCGAGCGCAACCGCGTCGAGACCTCGGCCTGGTTCCCCGCGTTCGTGCTCGTCGACACGATCGAGGTCACCGGCGACCTCCAGGTCACCGTGCACTTCACGGCACCCGACTCGACCTTCCGCGACGCCATCGCGGGCGCGGCGGGCGCCGTGCTCAGCAAGGCGTTCGTCGAGCAGGCGGGTGACGCGTTCGGCACCTCGACGGGCGGGGTCATGTGCACCGGCCCGTACGTGTTCGACGAGTGGACGCCGGGCACCGAGATCGTCACGAGCGCGAACCCCGACTACTGGGGCGGTGCGCCGCTCGTCGGCACCCTGACGTACACCTTCATCACCGACGGTGCGACGCTCGCCAACGCGCTGCTCGCGGGCGAGGTCGACGGCGCCTTCAACGTGCCGCCCGCCAGCCGCGACAACTTCGCCGGCTCCGACAGCGGACGCCTCGTGCTCGGCCCGTCGACCGCGTCGTACTCGTTCGGCCCGACGAACTCGACCGGGGCCGGAGCCGACCCGCGGATCCGCCAGGCGCTCAGCCTCGCGATCGACCGCGAGCAGTTCATCACCACGGTGCTGCACGGGCTCGGCGAACCGCAGTCGACCTTCACCCCGCCGTTCGCGTGGTCCGGCATGGAGGCAGCCGACCAGTACACCGAGGCGTACGACGCGCTCGCGGCACCCGAACTCGACCTCGAACAGGCGAAGCAGCTCGTCGAGGAATCGGGCGTCGACACGTCGAAGCCGCTCGTCGTCGCGATTCCGGCCGGCGCGAAGGAGCTCTCGCAGACGGCCGCCATCATCCAGGCGGCCGGCGCCCAGATCGGACTCACGATCGAGATCGACGAGCGCCAGCCCACCGACTTCTCGCAGATCTTCTTCGACCCGGCCGCGCGCGAGTCCATCGACTTCGTCGCGACCGTCGGCTACCTCGACGCACCGGGGGTGCTCGGCTACGCCCAGCAGTTCCTGCTCCCCGCCGAGCTCGGCGGCTTCTTCAACTGGAGCGGCTACTCGAACGACGAGGTGACCGCCGACCTGCAGACCGCGCGCACGACGCTCGACCCCGCGGCATCCGCCGATGCGTTCATCGCCGCGCAGGAGATCTTCGCGCCCGACCAGCTGCAGGTGACCCTCGCCTCGGCCTACCAGACGACGTTCCTGCAGAACGGGCTCACGGGCGTCACCACCTCGGTCGCGGTCTACAGCAGCCCCTGGGCGCTGCACCTCGGCAGCGAATGAGCACGGCGACGCTGGACAGGATCGGAGGCACCACATGAACGCGGGAGTCGTTCGCACCCTCGCCGGCAAGCTCGGCGAGCTCGCGCTCACCCTGTTCCTGGCCAGCGTCGTCATCTTCTCGGCCGTGCTGCTCACGCCGGGCGACCCGGTCTCGGCGCTCGCAGGCGGCATCCGCCCCACCCCCGAGCTCGTTGAGGCGATCCGTGCGCAGCACCACCTCGACGACCCGGTCTGGCAGCAGTACCTGCACTGGGTGGGCGGAGTGCTCACGGGCGATCTCGGCACGTCGTTCGTCTACAAGACGGATGTCGGCGCGCTCATCGCGCCCCGCATCGGCGTGACCGTGATGCTCGTGCTCTACACGGCGGTGCTCATCGCGATCTTCGGCATCGGGTCGGGCGTGCTCGCCGCGACCCGGGGACCGAGGGCGGATCGCGCCGTGCTCATCGGCACCTCGATCGGCATGGCGATGCCCACGTTCGTCGTCTCGATCCTGCTGATCTGGGTGTTCGCGAGGGTGCTCGGGTGGTTCCCCGTCTACGGGGCGGGCGAGGGATTCGCGGACATGATCTCCCACCTCACCCTGCCGGCCATCTCGCTCTCGGTGCTCTACGTCGCGTTCTTCAGCCGCATCACGCGGGGCGCGGTCGTCGGCCAGCTGCACTCCGAGCACGTCGACACGGCGAGGGTGCGCGGCATCCCGCGCTCGCAGGTCTTCCGCCGGCACGTGTTCCTGAACGCCTCGCCGCAGATCCTCGCGGTCTCGGGCGTGACGGTCGCCGGGCTCTTCGCGACGTCGGCGATCGCCGAGCAGGCGTTCGGCATCGGCGGACTCGGGTCGCTGCTCACCGAGGCCGCGGCGCGCAAGGACCTGCCCGTCGTGCAGGTCATCTCGCTGCTGCTCGTGGTGGTCTTCGTCGTGCTGAACGCAGTAGCCGACATCGCGATCGCCGTCATCGACCCCGACAGCGCCAAGCCCAGGAGGAACGCATGAGCGTCGCACAACTCGCCGGCGGCCGGGTCGCCGCCGTCGTGCGCCGGGCCGCCACGCGCGACCCGCTCGTCATCGCCGCCGTGGTGGTCGTGGTCGGCGTCGCCGTCATGGCCGTCTTCGGCCAGGCGCTCGCCCCGTACGATCCGAATGCGATCTACGTCGGACCGGTGTCGGCGGCGCCGAGCCTCGCGCACCCCTTCGGCACCGACGACCTCGGCCGCGACATCCTCTCCCGCGTGCTCGCGGGCACCGCGCCCAGCGTCATCGGTCCCGTGATCGTCGTGGCCGTCTCGAGCCTGCTCGGCGCCGCGCTCGGCATCACGGCGGCGTGGTTCGGCGGGGCGGTCGACGGCATCGCGTCGCGCGTGATCGAGCTGATCTTCGCGATCCCCGGCCTCGTGCTCGCCGTGCTCGCCGTCGCGATGTTCGGCAAGGGGCTGCTCGCGCCCACGCTCGCCCTCGCGATCGCCTACCTCCCGATCGTGGCCAGGCTGATCAGGGCCGGAGCCAGGCAGGAGCTCGGGCGGCCGTACATGGCGGCCCTGCGCATCCAGGGCGTCGGGTCGGCGGCGATCTGCTTCCGGCACCTCGTGCCCGCGCTGCTCCCGGCGCTCTTCGCGCAGACCACCATCGGGTTCGGCTACGCGATGCTCGACCTCGCCGCGATCTCGTTCCTCGGTCTCGGCGCCCAGCCGCCGGCATCCGACTGGGGCGTCATGATCGCGGGCGGCCAACCGGCTCTCATCGCCGGCGCACCCGAGCAGTCGATGTTCCCTGCGCTGTTCGTCGTGATCACCGTGCTCGCCGTCAACGTGCTCGGCGCCAGAGTGACCGTGTGGGCCGAGAGGGGCGAACGATGACCGAGACTCCGAGCGGGATCGTGCTCGAACTGGATCGCGTGTCCATCGCGACGTCGGCCGCGGCCGATGCTCGCACCCTCGTGCACGACTGCACGCTGCAGGTGCACGCCGGCGAGGCGCTCGGCCTCGTGGGGGAGTCGGGGTCGGGCAAGACGCTCTCGACCCGCGCGGTCGCCGGCCTGCTGCCCGAGGGGTTCGCGGTCGGCGGCACGATCCGCATCGACGGCGAGGACCTCTCGCTGCTGCCGCCCGCGCGACTCCGCGACGTGCGGGCTCGACGCCTCGGCATGGTGTTCCAGACGCCGCGCGCGCACCTCAACCCGTTCCGCACGATCGGCGACTTCATGACCGAGGCGCTCGTCTCGGTCGCGGGGGAGCGAGCGGATGCCGCGGCCGGGCGTGCCATCGACCTGCTCGACGAGGTCGGGGTGCCCGACCCCTCTCGGCGCATGCGCCAGCGGCCGGGCGACCTCTCGGGCGGACTGCTGCAGCGCGTCATGATCGCCGCGACGCTCGCCATGGACCCGCGGATCCTGCTCGCCGACGAGATCACCACCGCCCTCGACGTCACGACGCAGGAGGAGGTCATGGCGGTCATCGCCGACCTGCGCCGCCACCGCGACCTCGCGATGCTCTTCATCACGCACGACCTGCCGCTCGCCGGCGCGGTCTGCGATCGTGTCGTCGTGATGAACCAGGGCCGCACCGTCGAGACGCTTCCGGCGGCGGGCATGCGCGAGCGGGCGAGCGACCCGTACACGATACGGCTGCTGTCGGCGTCGATGCCCGCCGACGAGGTGCGCCCCACCGGCACGCCTGCCGAGCCGATCCTGCGCGTCGACGGGCTGCGCAAGACGTTCCGGGTGCGCGCCGCCCAGGGCTTCGGGCACGACGAGTTCGTCGCCGTCGACGACGTCGGCTTCGAGCTCGCCCCCGGCGGGTCGCTCGGCATCGTCGGCGAGAGCGGATCGGGCAAGTCGACCACCGCGCGCATCATCTGCGGCCTCGAGTCGGCGGATGCCGGTTCGGTCACCGTCAAGGGCGAGGACTGGACGCGCCCGGCGCGCGGGGCGCGCGGCCGCCGCCGCCGAGCCCGCATCGCGCAGATGGTGTTCCAAGACCCGTACCAGTCGCTGGATCCGCGCCAGACCGTGCGCGGTTGCCTCACCGAGGCCGTCGCCCTGCACCGGCCGAAGGCAGGCCGCGTCGAGCTGACGGCCCGGGTCGACGAGTTGCTCGCGAACGTCGCACTCGATGCGGCGCTCGCCGACCGGCATCCGCGCGCCCTCTCGGGTGGACAGCGGCAGCGCGTCACCATCGCGAGGTCGCTCGCCGCCGAGCCCGAGATCCTGGTGCTCGACGAGGCGGTCTCGGCGCTCGACGTCACCACCCAGGTCGAGGTGCTGACGCTGCTCGACGGCATCCGCCGCTCGACCGGGGTCGCGCTGCTCATGATCTCGCACGACCTGAACACCGTGCGACGCTTGTGCGACGAGGTCGTCGTCATGCGGTCGGGCCTCATCGTCGAGCAGGGTCCGATCGCCGACGTGCTCTACCGCCCCACGGCCGAGTACACGAGGATGCTGCTCGATTCGATCCCCCGCGAGGGATGGGTGCCGCGACGCCGGCGCCCCGCCCGAACCGGTGCCCTGCCCAGTGTCGCCACATCGACGACCGCCATCCCCCGAGGAGGAACCCCGTGACCGAATCCCAGCTCCGGCAGCCCGCGTCCGCGCCCGCGTCCGCGCCTGACCCCGGGCAGCCCGAGCCCTGGAGGCTGGGTGCCCGCGAGCTCGCCCGGCGGGTGCGTTCTGGCGAGCTGACGGCCGTCGCCGTGATCGAGGCGCACCTCGCGCGCATCGACGCCGTGAACCCCGCGGTCGGCGCGGCCACGGTCGTCTTCGCCGACCGTGCGCGCGAGCTCGCCGCAGCGATCGACGCGCGCATCGCCGCGGGCGAGGAGGTCGGCCCGCTCGCCGGCGTGCCGATCAGCGTCAAGGAGAACATCGACCTCACCTGGTCGGCGTCCACGCAGGGCTGGACCTTCCTCGCCGGTGCGGTGCCGCCCGAGAACGCGACCTTCGTCGACCGCCTGCTCGCGGCCGGGGCGATCCCGATCGCGCGCGGCAACATGCCCGACTTCGGGCTGCGCTGGGACACCGTCAACGACCTCTTCGGCCGCACGAACAACCCGTGGGACCCCGAGCGGGTGCCGGGCGGATCGAGCGGCGGCGACGCGGTCGCGGTCGCGACGGGCATGGCCGCGATCGGTCTCGGCAACGACTACGGCGGATCGCTGCGGCTGCCCGCGTATGCCGCGGGCGTCTGCGCACTGCGGCCATCGGCCGGCCGCGTGCCCGCGCCGTCGCTCGTCGTCGAGCCGCTGCCGCTCTCGCTGCAGATGTTCGCCGTGAACGGCCCGATCGCCAGGCACGTCGACGACCTCGACCTCGCGTTCTCGCTCATGCACGGCGCCGACGGGCGCGACCCCCTCGTCGTGACCGTGCCGCACCCGTCGACCTACGAAGGGGTGCGCCGCGTCGCCGTCGTGCGCGATCCGCTCGGCTGGGGCGTGGAGCCGCAGGTCGCCGAGGCGATCGAGCGTGCGGCGTCGGCGCTCGCCGCAGCGGGCTGGGAGGTCGTCGACGCCGAGCCGCCCATGCTCGAGGACGCGGCCGTGATGTGGCGCCAGCTGTCCGTCACCGAGATGGTGGGCGCGTTCCGACCCGGCGGCCTGCCGGCGCCGCTCAGCGACGGCGCGACGCGGTACTTCCTCGACAACGCCTCCGAGACGCACGTGCTCGAGTCGGGCGACGAGTACGGCGGAGCCTGGGCGCAGCGCGTCGTCGTCGCGGCCGCGTGGGCGAGGTTCCAGTCCGAGCACCCGATCGTGCTCGGGCCGGTGTCGACGAGGCGGATGCCGCGCATCGGCGTCGATCTCTCAGGCCCCGCCGCGACGACCGAACTCTGGCGCGACCACCGCCTGCTCGTGGCCGTGAACTTCCTCGGCCTGCCCTCGGTCGCCGTGCCCACCGGACTCGACGACGAGGGCCTGCCGACGGGCGTGCAGCTCATCGGCCCGGCGAACGGCGACCACATCGCCTTGGCCGCGGCGCGCGACGTCGAGGCCGCGCTCGGCACGCTCACGCCCGTCGACCCGCGCTGACGCCGCCTCACCCGAGCGGCCCGGCCCCGTCGGCACCCCCCGGCACCCGTCGGGGACGCGTGTGGTCGTGTGCGGGGCGCCGAGGCGACCACGCGCGTCCCCGCTGCGGCGGGCGCACGCGGGCCTGGGCGCGCGACGGCCCGATGCACGAGGTCGCGGCGTACGGCGGGCGGGCGGCGGGCGACGGGCGCTGCGCGCCCGTCAGCGGCGCGGCGGCGCGGTGCTGTGGCGCACGACGAGCTCGACGTCGACGAGCGAGTTGGCGCGGCGCTCGCCCGCCTCGACCTCGTGCAGCAGCGCCTCGACCGAGCGTCGGCCGACCTCGCCGAAGTACTGGTGCACGGTCGTCAGCGGCGGCCAGAAGCTGCTCGACTCGGCCATGTCGTCGAAGCCCACGACGCTGACGTCGCCCGGCACGGCGCGCCCGGTCTCGTGCATGGCGCGCAGCACGCCGAGCGCCATCTGGTCGTTCGCGGCGAAGACGGCGGTCACGGCGGGGTTCGCGGCCAGCTCGAGGCCGAGCTCGTAGCCGGCCTCGGTCGACCAGTCGCCCTCGAGCACCGGGGGAGCGGATGCCCCGTGCTCGGCGAGGGTCGCGGCCCAGGCGTCGCGGCGGCGGGTGGCCGAGTAGGAGCGGTCGGGCCCGGCGACGTGCCAGACGGTGTCGTGTCCGAGGTCGAGCAGGTGCTGCACGGCGAGGCGGGCGCCGTGCGCCTGGTCGGTGTCGACGCCCGGGAAGCGTTCGTCGCCCGAGGCGTCGATGATCACGGCGGGCAGGCCGTCGGGCAGCTCGACATCGGACTCGTCGAAGAGATGCGCCTCGACCACGAGGATCACGCCGTCGACCGCGGCATCCGCGAGGCGGTCGAAGGCGACCGAGATCTCGCCCTTGGTCGGGTGCGGCACGGGAATGAGCGTGAGCGAGTAGCCGGCGGCGCTCGCAGCGATGGTGATGGCGTCGAGGGTGCGCATGTTGCCGAAGCTCGAGAGGGTGAACATGATCACGCCGATGCTGCGGAACCGGCCGGTTCGCAGGGCGCGTGCAGCGCTGTTCGGGCGATAGCCGAGCTTGGACATGGCGGCCAGCACACGGTCGCGTGTGATGGCGTCGACGTTGTCGCGTCCGTTCGACACCCGCGACACGGTCTGGCCCGAGACGTTGGCCTCGCGCGCGACATCGGCCATGGACGGCGCTCGGCGGCGTCCGTTGCCGGAGCCGCTGCCGAAGCCGCCGCCGGCGGCGCCCGTCGGGTCGGTCGTCGTCATCTCCGGCTCCCTTCAGCGCGCCCTCGTGAAGAGTGGCGCATGTTCACGTCAACATGCTACGGTGTCCTCGCGAGATGTTGACGTCAACATCTCCTCGATTGGAAAGATCCGATGACAACGACGTCCCCAGAACTGGTTCCACACCCCGGCCCGGCCGCGACATCCGCCCCCCGCCGACGCGATGCAGGTCGCCGTGGCACGCGCGGCCGCACCCGCAGCGAATGGAAGGGCCTCGCCTTCGTGGCGCCGTTCCTCGTCGTGTTCCTGCTCGTCTTCATCGCGCCGGTCGCGTACTCCATCTACCTCAGCCTCTACCGCGAGCAGCTCGTCGGCGGCAACGCGTTCGTCGGCTTCGAGAACTACGCCGCGCTCTTCGTCGACCCGCAATTCTGGGAGGGCCTGGGCCGGGTCACGCTGTTCCTGCTCGTGCAGGTGCCCGTGATGCTCGGCCTGGCCCTGGTGGCCGCCCTCGCCATCGACAGCGCCCGACTGCACGCGACGGGCTTCTTCCGCATCGCGATCTTCCTGCCCTACGCGGTTCCGGCGGTCGTGGCCGTGCTCATGTGGGGCTTCATCTACGGCGACAACTTCGGCCTCGCCGCGAACATCAACGACTGGCTCGGCTCGACGATCGTCACGCCGTTCGCCCGGGAGTGGATCCTCGTCTCGATCGGCAACATCGTGACCTGGGAGTTCGTCGGCTACAACATGCTGATCTTCTACTCGGCGCTCAAGGTCATCCCGACCGACCTCTACGAGGCCGCCGAGCTCGACGGCGCCGGTCCGATGCGCGTCGTGACGGGCATCAAGCTGCCGGCCCTGCGCGGCGCGATCGTGATCGCGACGATCTTCTCGATCATCGGCAGCTTCCAGTTGTTCAACGAGCCGAACATCCTGCGCACGCTCGCCCCGAACATCATCACCACGTACTTCACGCCGAACATGTACGCCTACAACCTCTCGTTCGCCGGTCAGCAGTACAACGCGTCGGCGACCGTCGCGATCGTCATGGGCGTGTTCACCGCCGTGATCGCCTACGTCGTGCAGCTGCGCGGCTCGCGGAAGGAAGAGCGATGAGCACGATGACCGAGGTCATGACCACGACGGATGCCGCGGGCGGCCGCAGCGGCTCCGGCACCCGTCGGGGTGCGTACCGCCCGAAGTACTCCTCGCCGCTGCGCCCCCGCAAGTCGGTCGCGTTCACGCTGCTCATGGGCATCTTCGTGATCTACAGCCTCGTGCCGCTCGTCTGGCTCGTGATCAACGCGACGAAGACCCAGGCGGGCCTGTTCTCGAGCTTCGGGCTCTGGTTCGACGACGACTTCGTGCTGTTCCAGAACATCTGGGAGACCCTGACCTACAAGGACGGCATCTTCCTGCGCTGGTTCGGCAACACGCTGCTCTACGTCGTGGTCGGCGCGGGCGGTGCGACGCTGCTCGCGACGCTCGCCGGCTACGGCCTGGCGAAGTTCCGGTTCACGGGGCGCAAGGCGGTCTTCGCCGTGGTGCTCGGCGCGATCGCGGTGCCCGGAACGGCGCTCGCGGTGCCGACGTTCCTGATGTTCAGCCAGCTCGGCCTCACGAACACGCCGTGGGCGATCATCATCCCGTCGCTGATCAGTCCGTTCGGCCTGTACCTGATCTGGGTCTACGCGGTCGACTCGGTGCCGACCGAGCTGCTCGAGGCGGCGCGCATGGACGGCGCGGGCGAGTTCCGCACGTTCTTCACGATCTCGATCCGCCTGCTGGCGCCCGGCATCGTCACCGTGCTGCTGTTCACGGTCGTCGCGACGTGGAACAACTACTTCCTGCCGCTGATCATGCTGAGCGACCCGACGTGGTACCCGCTCACGGTCGGCCTCAACCAGTGGAGCGCGCAGGCCACGGGCGTCAGCGCGCAGCCCATCTACAACCTGGTGATCACGGGGTCCCTCCTCACGATCGTCCCCATCGTCGTCGCGTTCCTCGGCCTGCAGCGGTTCTGGCAGTCGGGGCTCAGCGCCGGATCCGTCAAGCAGTGACCGAGCGGCACTGCGAGGCGTACCTGCACCACGCGCACCATCCGCTCACCGGAGCGTCCTGCCCCGGAACCACATGGCACACAACGAACACCACGACAACGAACACCACGACAACGAACACAACGAAGTGAAGGGAATCACCATGAGCATCGCTCGCTCCGCCGCCAGGCGGACCCTCTCGGTCGTCGCAGCCGCGGCCCTCATCGGTACGCTCGCTGCCTGCTCGGCCGGCTCCGGCGGCGGGTCCGACGCCGGCGGCTCGGCCTCCGACCTCGACGCCGCGCTCGAGAAGGGCGGCAAGCTCACCTACTGGAGCTGGACCCCCAGCGCCGAGGCGCAGGTCGCCGCGTTCGAGGACGCCTACCCGAACGTCGACGTCGAGCTCGTCAACGCGGGCACGAACACCGAGGAGTACACGAAGCTGCAGAACGCGATCAAGGCCGGCTCGGGCGCTCCCGACGTCGTGCAGATCGAGTACTACGCCATTCCGCAGTTCGCGCTCTCCGACTCGCTCGTCGACCTCAGCTCGTACGGGCTCGGCGACCTCGAGGACCAGTACAGCGCCTCCACCTGGGGCGCCGTGAACGTCGACGGCAAGCTCGTCGGCCTGCCGCAGGACTCGGGCCCCATGGCCATGTTCTACAACGCGAGCGTGTTCGACGAGTACGGCATCGAGGTGCCGACCACGTGGGACGAGTACGTGCAGGCCGCGAAGGACCTGAACGCCGCCGACCCGACGAAGTTCATCACCGCCGACACCGGCGACGCGGGCTTCACGACGAGCATGATCTGGCAGGCCGGCGGCCGCCCGTTCGGCATCGACGGCACGAACATCACCGTCGACCTCGCCGACGAGGGCACCCAGAAGTGGACCGGCGTCTGGAACGAGCTCGTCGAGGGCAAGCTGCTCTCGACCACGCCCGGCTGGACCGACGAGTGGTACCAGGGCCTCGGCGACGGTTCGATCGCGACCCTCGTGACGGGCGCGTGGATGCCCGGCGTGCTCGAATCGAGCGTTCCGGATGCCGCTGGCGACTGGCGCGTGGCCCCGATCCCGACGTACGACGGCACGCCCACGACGGCCGAGAACGGCGGCGGCGGCCAGTCGGTCACCACGCAGTCCGAGAACCCGGCGCTGGCCGCCGCGTTCCTGCGCTGGCTGAACTCCGACCCGGCGTCGATCGAGGTCTTCCTCTCGAGCGGCGGCTTCCCGGCGACGACGGCCGACCTCGACAACCCCGACTTCGTGAACCAGGAGTCCGAGTACTTCGGCGGCCAGAAGATCAACGAGGTGCTCACGCAGGCCTCGAAGGACGTCTCGACCGGCTGGTCGTACCTGCCCTACCAGGTGTACGCGAACAGCATCTTCGGCGACACCGTGGGCCAGTCCTACGCGAACAACGCCGACCTGAACGACGGCCTCGCGAACTGGCAGGACCAGCTCGTCGACTACGGCAACGACCAGGGCTTCAGCGTCAACAAGTAACCCGATGAGGCGGGGCCGGCCGGCGGTCGTCGGCCGGCCCCGCCGCATCCCCACCCATCTCCACCGCCACCGGCCCCGCCGGTCAGATCCAGATCGGATGCGCCCGTGACCACCCAGAGCCGCTTCGCCATCGGCGAGACCGACTTCGAGCTCGACGGACAGCCGTTCCGCGTGCTCTCGGGCGCCCTGCACTACTTCCGCGTGCACCCCGACCTGTGGGCCGACCGCATCCGCAAGGCGCGGCTCATGGGCCTGAACACGATCGAGACCTACGTCGCGTGGAACCGGCACGCGCCGCACCGCGGCGAGTGGCGCACCGACGGCGAGCTCGACCTCGGCCGGTTCCTCGACCTCGTCGCGGCCGAGGGCATGCACGCGATCGTGCGCCCCGGCCCGTACATCTGCGCCGAGTGGGACAACGGCGGGCTTCCCGCGTGGCTGTTCCGCGACCGCGAAGTCGGCATGCGCCGCTCGGAGCCGCGCTACCTCGACGCCGTGAGCGAGTACCTCCGCAACGTGTACGAGATCGTCGTGCCACGCCAGGTCGACACGGGCGGCTCGGTGATCCTCGTGCAGATCGAGAACGAGTACGGCGCGTACGGCGACGACAAGGCCTACCTCGCGCACCTCGTCGACGTCACGCGCGAGGCGGGCGTCACGGTGCCGCTGACGACGATCGACCAGCCGACCCCGCAGATGCTCGCCGACGGCAGCCTGCCCGGACTGCACCTCACCGGCTCGTTCGGGTCGCGCACGCTCGAGCGCCTCGAGACCCTGCGCGAGTTCCAGCCGACCGGCCCGCTGGTCTGCATGGAGTTCTGGTGCGGCTGGTTCGACGATTGGGGCTCGCATCACCACACGACGGATGCCGCGGCATCCGCTCACGAGCTCGACCTGCTGCTCGCGGCAGGCGGCTCGGTGAACATCTACATGTTCCACGGCGGCACGAACTTCGGCCTCACGAACGGCGCCAATGACAAGGGCCGCTACGCGCCGATCACCACGAGCTACGACTACGACGCCCCGCTCGACGAGGCCGGGCATCCGACCGAGAAGTTCTGGGCGTTCCGCGAGGTCATCTCGCGGTACGCGCCGGTGCCAGACGAGGTTCCGGATGCCGCGGCGCCGGCGCCCGTGCTCGAGGCGCCGCTCGCGGTCGGCCCCGCGCTGCTCGACGTGGCCGACGCGCTCGGCGACGAGGCCGTGCACGAGCGGGTTCCGACCTTCGACGAGCTCGGCCACGACCGCGGCATCGCGCTCTTCACGACGACCCTGGCGGGCGTCTCCGGCGGGGGCGACCGCCCCGGGGCGCTCGTCGTCGGCGAGGAGGTGCGCGACCGCGCCTGGGTGCTGCTCGACGGCGTGCCCGTCGGCGTCATGTCGCGCGACGCGCACGAGCGCTCGATCGTGCTGCCCCGAACGCGCGGCGAGCTCGCGATCCTCGTCGAGGACCAGGGGCGCGTCGACTACGGCACGCGCCTCGGCGAGCACAAGGGCCTCATCGGCGGCATCGCGCTCGACGGCGTCGAGCTCACCGGGTGGCGGGTGCGTCCCATCGACCTCGACCGCGTGCCCGCGCTGGCCGCGGACTCCGGCCGCGCGGCCGTCGCCGGGCCGGCGCTCGCGCACGGCGTGCTCGACCTCGCCGCGCCCGCCGACCTGTTCCTCGACACGCTGCACTGGGGCAAGGGCCTCGTCTGGGTCAACGGGTTCCTGCTCGGGCGCTACTGGCGCCGGGGCCCGCAGCGCACGCTCATCGTGCCCGCGCCCGTGACGCGCGCCGGCGCGAACGAGGTCGTGGTGCTCGAGTTCGAGGGCTTCGCCGAGGCGGCGGTGCGCACGCTCGCCGCCCCCCACCTCGGTCACACCGAGATCTAGTCCCGCCACCCCGACCTGCACGGCCCGGCCGCGTGCCCGCCGAGCACCTTTTCAGGACCACACCGGTCATAGGTGCAATATGCAGCCATGACCGATGTGGTCCTGAAAAAGTTGCATCCGGAATACCGGCCGACGCCCGTGCGGTTGACTGGAGGCATGACGATCGAACTCGACGCCCACGCCAGCCGCATCCTCACCGCTCCCGTCTTCGGGCACCTCGCCACCGTTCGGCCCGACGGCAGCGTGCAGGTGAACCCGATGTGGTTCGAGCTCGACGCCGAGGCGGGCGTCATCCGCTTCACGCACACGACGAAGCGTGCGAAGTTCCGCAACCTGCAGCAGAACCCGCACATGACGCTCGAGGCGCTCGACCCCGAGGACCCGCTGCGCTACGTCGAGGTGCGCGGGCAGCTGGCCGAGGTCGTCGCCGATCCGGAGGGCGCGTTCTACGTGCGGCTCGGCAAGCGGTACGGCAACCCCGAGCAGGAGGCCCCCGCCGACAGGGCCGACCGGGTGATCCTCGAGATGCGCATCGACAAGGTCAACGGGCGCTGACCCCGATCAGGTGACGGATGCCGCGGGCGGCCGCCCGCGGCATCCGCTCACGCGTTCTCGAGCTCGGCGATGACGACCTTCTTCTGGCGCATCATCACCTGGATCTGCTCGGGCCGTCGCGTGAGCTCGCCCATGTTCGCGGGGATGACCTGCCAGCTGACGCCGAAGCGGTCCTTGCACCAGCCGCACTGCTCGGACTCCGGCACGTGCGAGAGCTTCGACCAGAAGTAGTCGATCTCGGCCTGGTCGGCGCACGCCACGACGAATGACACGGATTCGTTGAAGGTGAAGAGCGGGCCGCCGTCGAGGCAGACGAAGTCGACGCCGTTGAGCGTGAACCGCCCGTTCAGCACCTTCTGCGACATGCCCTCGAAGTGCTCGTCGAGCGACTCGTCGGGGTACGGCTCGATCGACCTGATGCGCGAGTTCGGAAACACCTCGACGTAGTACTCCATGGCCTCGCGCGCCTGGTCGTCGAACCACAGGCACGGCTGGATTGGCGAGAGCTCGGCCATCGGTGACACCCCCTTGTCCGGCCGGCGCGGTCGGCCGACATCCGACCCCGCTCACGCTACGCCGGTCGGTCGTCGCTGTCAGTGCTCCGGATGCGGGTGGTCGGCCATGCGGCGAGCAGAATGGGCTGATGACCACAGAGCTCGCCGACGCGCCCTCCGTTCGCCCGATCACGACGATCAGCACGATCGACTACCACACGGCGGGCGAGCCGTTCCGGATCATCGCCGACCCCGGAGTCGCGATCGAGGGGGCGACGGTGGCCGACCGCCGGGCGTTCGCGATCGCCGACGAGGCCGTCGACGGGCTGCGCCGCCTGCTGTGCTTCGAGCCGAGGGGGCACGCCGACATGTACGGCGGGTTCATCACGCCGCCCGATGACGCGGGCGCGCATCTCGGCGTGCTGTTCTGGCACAAGGACGGCTTCTCGACGGCGTGCGGGCACGGCACCATCGCGCTCGGCGCGTGGGCGGTCGAGACCGGGCTGGTCGCCGTCGACCCGAGCGGGGTCACCGAGGTCGTCATCGACGTGCCGTCGGGCCGAGTCGCCGCACGCGTCTCGACCGACGCGGCGGGTGCGGTGACGAGCGTGGACTTCGTCAACGTGCCGAGCCGCCTCGTCGCCGAGGGCCTGCGCGTGCCGACGAGCCGCGGTGAACTGACGGTCGACGTGGCGTACGGCGGGGCGAACTACGCCATGCTCGACGTCGCGCAGGTCGGGCTCTCGATCGAGCCGCGCGACGTCGGCGAGATCATCGCGCTCGGGCGCGAGGTCAAGTGGCTGCTGGACGACTCGGATGCCGCACGGCATCCGACCGACCAGCGCCTCAGCGGCATCTACGGCACGATCCTGTTCGAGCGGCTGGGCCGCGACGCCGAAGGGCGCCTGCACCAGCGCAACGCGACCGTCTTCGCCGACGGCGAGCTCGACCGGTCGCCGTGCGGCTCCGGAACGGCGGCGCGCGTCGCCGCCCTCACCGCGCAGGGCGAGCTCGTCTTCGGCGAGACGCTCGTGCACGACTCGATCGTGGGTTCGAGGTTCCACGCGCTCGCCTCGGAACGGGTCGTCGACGACGGCGGCGAGGCGGTCGTGCCCGTCGTCACCGGCATGGCCTATCGCACGGGCAGCTCGACGTTCACGGTCGATCCGCGCGACCCGCTCGTGCCCGGGTTCGTGCTGCGATGAGCGCGCACATCGAGGTGCTGGATGCCGCGGGCACGCGCTCGCGGCTCGGCTACCGTTCGGCGGTCGAGGCACTCGAAGGCGCCCTGCTCGCCGGGTTCGACCCTGCGACCGACGTGCCGCGCACGGCGTCGCCACTCGGATCCGCTGAGGCCCTGCTCATGCCGTCGGCCGTCGGCGACGCCGTCGGGGTCAAGGTGCTCACCGTGGCTCCGGGCAATCCGGCACGCGGGCTGCCGCGCATCCAGGGGCTGCACCTCGTGTTCGACGCCGACACCATGGCGCCCGTGCTGATCCTCGAGGGATCGGTGCTCACGGGCATCCGCACGCCGGCGGTGTCGATGGTCGGGGTGCGGCGGGCGCTCGCGGCCCGGGTGGCAGCGCGGATCGCGGCGGGGGAGGCGGCTCCCGGCGGCGACGGTGGCGGGGCGGGCGGTACGTCGCTCGACGTCGTCGTGTTCGGCACCGGGCCGCAGGCGATCGCGCACGTCGAGGCGCTGCGCGAGGTCTGCCCCGAGCTCCCGATCGGGCGCGTGACGCATGTCGCGCGCCGGGCGCCAGGCGACCCCGCCGCGCTGCACGGCGGCGAGTTCGTTGCGGCGGCCGACGCGGCATCCGTCGCCCTGGCGCTCGGCGGAGCCGGGCTCGTCGTCTGCGCGACGACTGCGCGCGAGCCGCTGTTCGACTCGGCGCTGCTGGGCGACGACGCCGTGGTCGTCGCCGTCGGCTCGCACGAACCCGACGCACGCGAACTCGACGCCGCGCTCATGATGCGTGCGGAGGTCGTCGTCGAAGACGTGGTCACCGCGCTCCGCGAGGCCGGCGACGTCGTCATGGCCGTGCACGAGGGCGCGCTCGCGCCGGCCGCCCTCGTGCCGCTCGCCGACGTCGTGACCGGGCGGTGGGTGGCGGCGCAGGGTGACGCCACCCGTCCGCTCGTGGTCAAGACCTCCGGCATGTCGTGGGAGGACGCGGTGGTCGGGCGCACGGCGCTCGCGGGCTGACGGCGGCGGCGCGGCGAGTGTTCCTGCCGCCGGCCGGCGCCGGTGACGCCCGCACGCGGCATCCGGACACCTTCTGACCGTGGTGCCGCGTACGCTCGCGGCATGACCGAGCAGCTGTACGAGAAGTACGACGTCAAGCGCGAGCATCGGGTGCTCTACGCGCCGTCGGCGAAGGGGTTCGCCGTCGTCGACGTGCCGCCGTTGCGCTTCCTCGCGATCGACGGGCACGGCGACCCGAACACGTCGGTGTCGTACACGCAGGCCGTCGAGGCGCTCTTCGGCGTCGCGTACGCCGTGAAGTTCGCGAGCAAGCGCGGGCTCGGGCGCGATTTCGCCGTCGCGCCCCTCGAGGGGCTGTGGTGGGCCGACGACCGAGCGGCCTTCGTGACACGCGACACGGGCGCCTGGAACTGGACGATGCTCGTGAACCAGCCCGACTGGATCGACGAGCGGGCCGTCGCCGACGCCGTCGAGGCGACCCGCGCGAAGGCCGCGAAGGCGAAGGCCGATCCGAACCCGGCCCTCGACCTGCTGCGACTCGAGCGGCTCGACGAGGGCGCGTCGGTGCAGATCCTGCACGTCGGGTCGTACGACGACGAGGCGCCGACCCTCGCGCGCCTGCACGACGAGTGGATGCCGCAGCACGGCCTCACGTTCAACGGCCCGCACCACGAGGTCTACCTGAACGATGCACGACGCACGGCGCCCGAGAAGCTGCGCGCGGTGCTGCGGCAGCCGGTGCGGCCTGTCTGAGCCGGCCAGTCTGAGCCGGCCCGGTGAGTCGTTCCGCCTGATATGCAACCTAGAGGTTGCGGATTCTCGAACAACATGCAACTCTGAAGTTGCATTGATCGATCGAGAGGAACGAGAATCATGAGCATGACCGACAACCAGGCATCCGTCGTCGACGAGGCCGCCTACGCGGTGCGCCGCACCATCCGCATCGCCGCCCCCGTCGACAAGGTGTGGCGGGCCGTCACCGAGCCCGAGCACATCTCGCGCTGGTTCGGCCGCACCGAGCTCGACGGCACCGGCCCCGGCGCCCGGGGGAGCATCACGTTCGAGGGCTACGGCCGCGTGCCGCTCGCCATCGAGGCCGTCGACGCCCCGCGCAGCATCACCTACCGCTGGGGCAACGACGACGCCTCGGGCACGCTGCCCGAAGAGCTCGACGACCACGCCACGGTCTTCACCTTCACGCTCGAACCCGTCGCCGACGGCACCGAGCTGACGCTGGTCGAGACTGGGTTCGACCGCACGTCCGACCCGCGCGCGAACATGGCAGACCACGCCGAGGGCTGGGTCTCCGAACTCGACAAGCTCGTCGCCCTCCTCGAGGGCGACGCGTGACAGCCGAGACGCTGGTTCCGGTGTTCGCCGCCCTGGGTGACGAGACCCGGTGGTCGATCCTGGCCGCGCTCGGCGAGGGCGACGCCTCGGCGTCCGCCCTCGCCGGGCGCCTGCCCGTGTCGCGCCAGGCGATCGCCAAGCACCTCGTCGTGCTGGCGGAGGTCGGCCTCGTCGAGCCCGTTCGCGTCGGCCGCGAGGTGCGCTTCCGGGTGATCGGCGCACAGCTCGGCGACACCGCGCGACAGCTCGAGACGATCGGCGCCCAGTGGGACCGCCGCCTCGCCGCGATCAAGGAGATCGCCGAGGGGCTCTGAACGCTCGCGATCGGGCACCGGATGCCGCGGCGGCGCGGTCGCGCGGGCGCCGCCACGCGGCATCCGCACCCCTGGGCGTCGGTACGCTGAAGGGCATGAACGCCTGCGCCGCCCTCGCCGACGCGATCTCCGGGCTCGCCGCGCGTGGGTACTCGAACCGCCGGTTCCTCAAGGAGATCGGACACCTCGGGGGCGTGCGCCGCGGGCCGTTCTGGGTGACGGACGCCGCATCGGGCGGCAGCAACCGGCTGAAGGGCCGGGGGTTCCGGGCGGCGCTCGACGACGACACCGACGGCCAGGCCCGCCACTTCGCCGGCACCGTCGCGGTCACCGTGCGCATCGGCGGTCGTCTCTCGCGATGGTTGACCGCGCACGTGCTGCGCGATGCCCCCGAGACCGCCGACGGCCGGCTGAGCGCCGAGGCCGTCGAGTTCGTACGCCTGGTTCGGAGCGATGAGCTCGCCCAGGCCGGCGCCGCGGACTGGGTGCGGCGCACCCTCTGCGGTGCGGGCGCCGAGCCGTTCTCGGCGGCGGCCTCCGCCGACGACTGATCCCTCGCTGCGCGTCGCGTCGCCCGTCGCGTCGCCCGTCGTGCGCGTCGCCCGCCACGCGTGCGCACCCGGTCCGACACGCGGCCGATTCCGGCGGTTCACCGTGGGGACATCCTCCGTTCAGCGCTGAACGGTCGAGTGGTCGGCGACCCCTCACTTCCCGTCAGGAGCCCCTCCATGCCCTTCCCCCCATCCATCCGTCGCGCCTCCGCGATGGCCGCGGCCGTGGCCCTCGCCTCGGGCGCCGCGCTGCTCGCGCTGCCCGGCGCGGCACTCGCCGCCGACGGCGCCGCGACCCCCGGCGTCCTCGTCAACGAGATCGTCTACGACACCGCCACGCACGGCACGGTCGACTCGATCGAACTGTTCAACGCGTCATCCGCCCCGGTGGATGTCTCGGGCTGGGCCGTCATGGACGACAAGCGCACCGAGCGCGGCACGATCCCGGCGGGCACCACCCTCGCGGCCGGCGGCCACCTCGTGCTGGCGAAGGATGCCACGCCGCTCGGCTTCCCGTTCGGCCTCGGCAAGGGCGACGAGGTCGTGCTCGTCGACGCGGCCGATGCCGTCGTCGACTCCTACGCCTACGCGGCGACCGCCCCGCTGGCCGACTGGTCGCGCTGCGCCGACGGCGGCGCATGGGCGCCCGCCACCGCGGTCACCCTCGGCGCGGCGAACGTCTGCGACGAGCCCGAGGAGCCCGCCACGCCCGGCTCCGTGGTGCTGAACGAGGTCGACTCCGGCCCCGCCGACTGGATCGAGCTCATCAACCCCGGCACCGCGGCCGTCGACCTCGGCGGCTACGAGGTGCGCGACAACAGCGACGACCACCGCTGGTTCTTCGCGACGGGCGCCTCGATCGCCGCTGGGCAGCGCCTCGTCGTCGAGGCCTCGACCATCGGAGCGGATGCCGCTGGCGCGCCGCTCGAGTTCCAGGCCGCGATCGGCATCGGCGGTTCCGACTCGATCCGCGTGTTCGACACGACCGGAACCCTGCTCGACAGCTTCACCTGGAACGGCCATCCGGCCATCGACGGCGACGAGGCCGCGGCGAGCTACGCGCGCTGCCCCGACGCGACCGGCGATTTCGCGCTCGCCAGGGTCACGCCCGGCGCGGCGAACGACTGCGTGCTGCCCTCGATCGCGATCAACGAGGTCGAGTCCAACGGCGACGCGACCGACTGGGTCGAGGTCGTGAACACGGGCACGACGCCCGTCGACCTGTCGGGCTGGACCCTCATGGACAACGACCCGGTCGGCCACGCCGCCGACGTCACGCCCGTGGCATCCGGAACCGTGCTGGCACCCGGCGCCCGCTTCGTCTTCGACGGCGCGACGCACTTCTCGTTCGGCCTCGGTGCTGCGGACGTCGCGACGATCCGCAACGCGGCCGGCCTCACGGTCGTCGAGTACTCGTGGACCGCGCACGCCGCCGTCACGTGGGCGCGCTGCCCCGACGGCACGGGCGCGTTCGGCGACGCGACGACCTCGACCAAGGGCGCCGCGAACGCGTGCGGCGGACCGGTCGACCCGACCGATCCCACCGACCCGACCGACCCCGTGGCCGTCGCCTGGCCGGGCTCGGCCGACGTGACGGTCGTCGACGAGGCGGCCATGTTCCTCAGCGACTCGTCGGGCCTCGACACGCAGCAGACGGCCGACGGCGTCGTGCTCTGGGCGGTCGACAACGGCACCGGCACCTTCTGGAAGCTCGACGCGAAGGCCGACGGCGGCGTCTCGTTCGCCGACGGCTGGACCGAGGGCAAGCGCGTGCGGTTCCAGCGCGACGCCGGGAGCCCGGCGAAGGCCGGCCCCGACACCGAGGGCATCACCTCGGCGAACGACGGCCGCATCTACATCGCCTCCGAGCGCGACAACGCGAACAAGGGCGTCAACCAGAACACGATCCTCGCGGTCGACCCCGAGGCCGCCGGCCCCGACGTCGTCGCCTCGCAGGAGTGGGACCTCACGGCCTCGCTGCCGCAGGTCGCCGCGAACACGGGCCTCGAGGCGGTCGAGTGGGTCGCCGACAGCGACCTGACCGGCCTCGTCGACGCCAACACGGGTGCGGTGTACGACCCGGCCGACTACCCCGGCCACGGCGACGGCCTGTTCTTCGTCGCGGTCGAGGACAACGGCGTGGTCTACGCCTACGCGCTGAACGCCGACGGGTCGTTCGCCCAGGTCGCCTCGATCGATCCGGGTCTCGGCGGAGTCATGGCCCTCGACTACGACACCGTGCTCGACCAGCTCTGGGCCGTGTGCGACAACGGCTGCGAGGGCGAGGCCGCACGCATCGCGTTCACGGGCGCCGATCCCGCGATCGTGCACGTCGCGCGTCCGGCCGGCATGCCGAACCTCAACAACGAGGGCTTCGCGACCGCGCCGGCCTCGCTGAGCTCGGCGAACCCGGCACCGTCGCTCGTCACGACCCGCCCCGTGTGGTGGTTCGCCGACGGCGAGCGCCCCGGCGCGCTGCGCACCGGCACGCTGCCCGGCGCGGTCGTGACCGACCCGACGGACCCGACCGATCCGACCGACCCGACCGACCCGACGGACCCGACCGATCCGACCGACCCGACGGACCCCGGCACGGCGCCGGCACCGATCGACGAGTCGCTGCTCACCGACGCGAACCGGGGCGGCGTCACCGCCCCCGCGACGGCCGCGACGGGAGCGACCCTGCCCGTGAACGTCGGCGTCGCGCACGCCGGTGAGACCGTGTGGGCGTGGGTGTACTCGACGCCGACCCTGCTCGGATCGACGTCCGTCGGACTCGACGGCGTGGTCTCGGTCACGCTGCCCGCCTCGCTCGCGGCGGGCGAGCACAAGGTCGTCATCCAGGCGGCCGACGGCACGCTGATCGGCTGGGCGCCCGTGACGGTCACCGCCGCGGTCCCCGGTCACGGCGGCACCGACGAGCCCGGTACCGGGGAGCCCGGCACGACGGCGGGCTCCGGCTCGGCGAGCGGCCTCGCGCACACGGGGGCCGACGTGTCGGCCGCGCTGTGGGCGGCCGGCGTGCTGCTCCTGCTCGGGCTCGGCACCGGCGCGGTGGCACTGCGCCGCCGCCGCACGGAGGCCGCCTGCTAGGCGTTCACCACCGAAGACGCGGATGCCGCGGCAGCACCTGCTGCCGCGGCATCCGTCGTTCCTGTTCATGCGGCGGAGCCCCCGAAGCCGGGGACTCCGCCGCGTCACCGGTGTTCTGCGCGGAATCGAGCCTCTGCTCGCGTAGCGTGGCGGCATGGCCACCCCCGACTTCGTGCTCGAACTGCGCCGCCACATCGGGCACGCCCCGCTCTCGCTCGTGGGGGTGACGGCGGTCATCGTGCGCGGCGACGAGATCCTGCTCGGGCGCCGCTCCGACAACGGCGCGCTCACGCCGATCACGGGCATCGTCGATCCCGGTGAGGAGCCGGCGGATGCCGCGGCGCGCGAGGCGCTCGAGGAGGCCGGGGTGCGCATCCGCGTCGACCGGCTCGCCTGGGTGCACCAGATGCCACGGCTCACGTACGAGAACGGCGACGTGGTCGACTACCTCGACCTCGTGTTCCGCTGCTCGTGGATCGACGGCGAGCCGTACCCGGCCGACGGCGAGATGACGGAGGTCGCGTGGCATCCGCTCGACGGTCTCGACGGCGTGCAGGAGCAGCACCTGCGGCGCATCGACCTCGCCCTCGACGACACGTCACCGACACGGTTCGAGGGCGGCAGTCCAGACGAGAGAACGGAGGCGACCCGATGATCGAGATCGACGGTCTCACGCAGGTGTTCGGCGACAAGACCGCCGTCGATGACGTGAGCTTCACGGTTCGGCCAGGTGCCGTGACCGGACTTCTCGGCCCGAACGGCGCCGGCAAGTCCACCACGATGCGCATGATCGTCGGGCTCGACCGCCCGATCTCGGGCACGGTTCGGGTCAACGGGAATGATTTCCGTCGTTCCGAACGCCCACTGCACGAGCTCGGCGCACTGCTCGATCCCGCCGCCGTCCACCCCGGTCGCGCCGGCCGCGTGCACCTCCGGGCACTCGCGATGACGAACAGCATCCCTCGCACCCGCGTCGACGAGGTGCTGCGGCTGACGGGCATGACCGAGGCGGCCTCCCGACGGGTGGGCACCTATTCGCTCGGCATGCGCCAGCGCCTCGGCATCGCCGCAGCCCTGCTCGGCGATCCGCAGGTGCTCGTGCTCGACGAGCCCGTGAACGGCCTCGACCCCGACGGCGTGCACTGGGTCCGCGAGCTGATGAAGGCCCTCGCCGCCGCCGGCCGCACCGTGCTCGTCTCAAGCCACCTCATGAGCGAGATGGCGCTCACCGCCGACCACCTCGTGGTCATGGGCCGCGGGCGTCTCATCACCCAGGGACCGGTCGCCGACGTGATCGCCGAGGCGACGCAGTCCGACGTGCTCGTGCGCACCCCGCAGCCCGACGAGTTGACGGCGGCGCTCGCCGCGGTCGGGGGCTCGGCGCGACGCGCACCCGACGACGCCCTGATCGTCGCGAACGCGACCGCGAGGCAGGTGGGGGAGACCGCGGCATCCCATGGGATCGTGCTCTACGAGCTCACGCCGCAGCAGGGCTCGCTCGAGGACGCGTTCCTCGCGCTCACGAAGGACGACCAGGAATACGCCTCCGGACCGAGCGACCAGGCGGGAGGCCCGGCCGCCGATCCTGCGGCGGGCCGCACACAGGACGGAGCACGAGCATGACCGCGACCACCGCCGATGCCTCGGCCCTCGCGCGCACCCGGGTGAGCTTCGGCGGCGTCTTCGCCTCGGAGGCCGTGAAGCTCGCCTCGCTGCGCTCCTCATGGTGGCTGATGGGATCCGCGGTCGTCGGGATGCTGCTCATCGTCGCGTTCTGGACCGTCGCGGTTCCCGGCGCGACCGAGGCGAACGTCCTCGACGCCGTCGCGAAGGGCTTCACCGTGAGCCTGCTGTTCGTGCTGCTCGTGGGGGCCATGATCGCCACCGCGGATCACGAGAACCACGCCATCTCGGTGTACTTCTCTGCGGTGCCGAGCCGTACCCCGCTCGTGCTCGCGAAGGTGCTGCTCTCCGCGCTCGTCGGCGCGGTGGTCGGCGGCATCGCGACCGCCGCGGGCCTGGCGCTGTCGATCGCCCTGCACGGCGGAGGCGCCGACTTCGGGGACCCGGGGGTGCTCCGCGTGCTCGGCGACCTGACACTCTTCGCTGCAGTGGTCTCGGTCTCGGCGACCGCCCTCGGCCTCGTCTTCCACTCGACGATCGCCACACTCGGCGCGACCCTCGGCTACCTCTACATCGTGCCCGTGGTCATCAGCCTCGTGCCGCTCGACGCGTTCGCGGTGTTCAGCGAGACGATGCCGGGAAAGGCCGCGAGCAACTTCTTCAGCATCACGACGGACCCGTCCGAGCTCGACCCGGTCGCCGGGGCGATCGCCTCGATCGTCTGGACGATCGCACTGGTCGTGTTCGCCGCAGTCTGGGTGAAGCGTCGCAACGCCTGAGCTGAACGGCAGTCACCCGTGAAGCGGCCAGAGAAGGTCAGATCGGCAGCGGCCGGTCGTCGACGATGGTCTTCATGACGAGGGTCGACTCGACCCGGCGCACCCCGGGCAGGGCCGACAGCTTCTCGTCCCAGAGGCGCTGGTATGCGGGCAGGTCGGGCACGGCGACGCGCAGCAGGTAGTCGGGGTCGCCGAAGAGGCGCAGCGCCTGGATCACCTCGGGTATCTCGGCGACCGCGGCATCGAACGCGGGAATGGTCGCCTGGTTCGCCGACTCCATGCTGACGAACACGAGCGCCCCGAACCCCAGCCCGACGACGTCGGGGTCGATCACGGCGCGGTACCCGGTGATGGCTCCGGATGCCTCGAGCGCGCGCAGCCGGCGATGGGTCGGCGACATGCTCAGCTGCACGCGATCGGCGAGGTCGGTGAGGCTGAGGCGGCCGTCCTGCTGCAGCTCGGCAAGGATTCTGCGATCGATGGCATCCATGGGGTGAATCCTTCCACTGCGGGTGCTTCCATGGGTGATCTTCGGAAGCCTCTTTCGGGCGATCCTGCCTAGGTTCGTCGTATCGAACGAGAAGGGGCATGGCGATGAACCCGGAGCTGCTGCTCGCCTGCTGGGGCATGATGACGCTGATGGTCGTGCTGCCCGGCCCCGACTGGGCCTACATCATCTCGGCCGGCCTGCGCGATCGCTCGATCGTGCCGTCGCTCGCGGGCATCCTCGTCGGCTACCTCGCCGCGGTCGCGGCCGTGGCGGTGGGCGTCGGCGCCGCGGTCGCCGCGCTGCCGATGGTGCTCGTGGTGCTCACGTTCGCGGCCGCGGGCTACCTCGCATGGCTCGGCGTTCGGGTACTGCTCGCGCCGCCGGCGGTCGCGGGGGTCACGGCCGGTCTCGCCGCGGACGGCGCGCCAAGCAGCACGTCGGCCGCGGCATCCGTCGACCGCCCGTGGCTGCGGCTGGCCCAGGGCGCCGGCGTCAGCGGGCTGAACCCGAAGGGCCTGCTCGTGCTCGTGGTGCTGCTGCCACAGTTCACGGATGCCGCGAGCGAATGGCCGATCCCGGTGCAGCTCGCGGTGCTCGGCCTGATCTTCGTGGGCAGCTGCGCGCTCGTCTACTCGGTCGTGGGCGTGAGCGCGCGGGCCGTGCTGCGTGCACGGCCGACGGCGCTCACCGTGGTGTCGCGGGTGTCGGGCGCCGCGATGGTCGTCCTCGCGGTCGTGCTGGTCGTCGAGCAGCTGTCGCACCTGCTCGGGTGAGCTTCGGCCGGGCGGCCGCAGACCGGCACGACCTCGAGGCTCAGGCCGCGGGGTCGACGTCGATGAGCACCTTGCCGACGGTGCCGGCCTCGACGGCGTCGTGCGCCTCGGCCGTACGCTCCAGCGGGAACCGCGTGATCGGCAGCCCGGCCTCCTCGCCGACGGGCAGCGCTCCGTCGAGGAGGGCGCGGCCGATGTCCTCGGCCGCCGCCGTGAGCGCCGCCTGCCCGACCGTGTAGAGCAGCAGGAACTGGTAGCGCACGTTGAGCGCGAAATGCCGGCGCACGTCGATCGCCATCTCGGCGCCGCCGTCGGTCGCGTACACCGCGATCGTGCCGTGGTTCGCGATGACGCTCGCGTTGAGCTCGGCGTTGCGCGCGGGGGAGACCTCGACGACCTGGTCGACGCCGTGCGGGGCGAGGGCGCGGATCACGGAGGCGGCGTCGCCGGCGCGGTAGTCCACGACGTGGTGCGCTCCGGCCGCGGTCGCGAGGGCCGCCTTCTCGGGTGAGCTCACCGTCGTGATGACGGTGGCTCCCGACCAGCGGGCGAGCTGGATGGCCGCGTGGCCGACCGCGCCGGCGCCGCCCGCGACGAGCACCGTCCGCCCGTCGAGCGCGCCGGGGCCGAGCCGCGAGGGGCCGTGCTCCGAGACGGTGAGGGCGCGGTGCGCGGTCATCGCGGGCACGCCGAGCGAGGCCCCGAGCTCGAAGCTCGCGACATCCGGAAGCGGCACGACATGCTCGGCCGACAGCACGGCGAACTGCTGCGCGGTGCCGGTCGGCCGCTGATGCGCGGCGAGGTAGGCCCAGACGCGGTCGCCGACGGCGAAGCCGGTCACGCCGGGCCCCACCGCGTCGATGACGCCCGCGCCGTCCTGGTTCGGCACGACCTCGTCGAACGGGGTGGCTCCTCCGGGCTGGGATCCCGCCCTGGCCTTCCAGTCGGTCGGGTTGACGCCCGAGACGGCGATGCGCACGCGCACCTCGCCCTCGGCTGGGTCGGCCGCCTCCCGCTCGACGAGCTGCAGCACGGACGAGTCACCGGTCTTCGAGTACGCGATCGCTTTCATGCTCAGGCCAACGCGGCCGATGCCGAGAACCTTCCGTGTCTGCTGAGCTCAGGCCCAAGCCATGTTGACCAGGCGCTCGAACGTGACGTAGCCGCCGCGGGCGAACGCGTTCGCCATCGGCACGTTGCCGACGTCGGTCGACGCCCGGATGTACGGTGCCCCCGATTCTGCGAGCACGCGGGTGCCCTCGCCGAGGATGCCGTCGATGTAGCCGTTGCCGCGGTGCTCGGGCAGCACGGCCAGATACGCGACGATGTGGTGGTACGAGTTGCGCGCGGGCAGCACGAACCCGACGACCTCGCCCGAAACGTCGAGCGCGACCCGCCACCATTCGCGAGGCGTCGTGTATCGGGCGAACTCCTCCTCGTTCTGTGCGACCGCGACCTCGCGCGGCGACGCATGCTCCAGCTCCTCGAGGCTGTGCGCGTCGAGCGTTCCGGCGAGCACCCTCGTCGTCAGGTCGATGAGCTCCTCATCGCCGGCGAACGCCCGGAACGTCAGTCGCGGGTCGGGCGCCGGCACGCCGGCCTCCGGTCGCCACTCGAGCCGCAGCCGCTCGACGATGAATCGGGCACCGGATGCCTCGAGCAGGCCCATGATCGTCTCGGTCGCTCGTCGTTCGGCCGAGCGCTCGCGCCAGTCGGCCGGCAGGTAGCGGGCGAACTCCGGCGGCGTCGGCAGGCTCGCGATCATCTCGTCTCGCGCAGCGTCGAGCAGCGCCGTGCCGACCGTCCGTTGCTCGTCGTCGGACAGTCGGTCGTCGAGATCGAACACGTCGAGCTGGGTCGGTCCCGCAGCTCCGGTCGGGCACCAGAGCGCGAGCCGTCCGAGCAGGCGTCCGTCCCGCTCGGCGATCCAGGTCCACTCGGGTCGGCGCCGCCCCTGCTCGAGGTCGTCGGCGATCTCGTGATTCAGGGTGTACGGCAGGCCGTTGAAGAAGTCGAGCTCGTCGATGCTGCTGAGAGTGCGGATGTCGAAGTGGTGGTTCGTCATGGATATCCACTCTGCCCGAGCTGCGCCGTCGGTCTCAGCCGAGGGCGCGGTTCATCTGCTCGAGCACGCGCAGCGTCGCCCGGAGCTCGTCGGGCTCGGGATCCCACGTGCTGCGGCTCGCGGCGTGCAGGGCGTCGCCTCGGCGCACGAGGTCGGTGCCGGCAGCGGTCAGGCCGAGGACGTTCTCACGGCGATTGTGCGGGCTGGTCTCGACGGTCATGAGCCCGGCCGCGACGGCCTGCTCGATCTGGCGGCTGACCGTGCCCTTGGTGAGACCGAGCCGGTCGGCGATCGCCTGCTGGTTGAGGGGGCCCGGATGCGCGTCGACGACGCTGAGCACGAGGAACTGCGCGAGCGAGATGTCGAGCTCCCGGCGGAAGAGCGCGTCGCCTGTGCGGTCGAGGAGGCCCGCCACGCGGCGGATCAGGTACCAGAGCTGCGCCTGCTCATCGGGGAAGTCGACCTCGTCCATGCCCGGCAGTCTACTGTATTCGTTTGACAGGCGACGGTTGCGCATGCAACCGTTGAGAAAGCAACCGAAGGAGCCGCCATGCGCATCTTGTTCGTCCTCGATCACCCCTACACCCTCGACTCCGCCGAGAACGTGCCGCACCGGCGCAGCTTCACGGCCGCGGTCGCCGACGCCGCGATCCGCGGTGCACGGCAGGCCGGTCATGAGATCGACCTCGTCGACCTCGCCGCCGACGGGTTCGATCCCGTCATGAGCCGCGACGACCTCGTCGCCTGGCGCTTGAAGTCGGTGGTCGATCCCGTCGTGGCCGACTACCAGCGTCGGCTGCTGGCCGCCGATCACGTGGTGTTCGCCTTCCCGGTGTGGTGGGAGGCGATGCCGGCCGCGACCAAGGGGTTCCTCGATCGCGTGCTCACGAAGGGAGTCGTGTTCGAGGAGATCGCCGGCGCCAAGGGCAACCCGTTCCGCAACCTCATGCCCAGGCTCGGGGGCGTCACGGTGCTGTCGATCATGACTACGCCCGACGCGGCCTACCGCTGGTGGTTCCGCGACCCGCTCACGAAGATCATGTTCAAGGGCACCTTCGGCAAGATCGGCGTGAAGAACCTGCGCTGGGTCAACTACGCCGCCATCACCGAGAAGACCGTCGAACAGCGCGAGCGGATGCTGCGCGACACCGAGCAGCGTTTCGTGAACCTGCGCGCGGCCGCCAGCCCGCAACGGCAGCCCGCGCGCGTGTGACCCTCACGGCCGGCTGGCGGGATGAGACTCACCGGATGCGCCTCGAACCACGTGGATCGTGACATCCGCCTGTCAACCCATCGCGACCCGGCGCGACGCTCGTTACGCTGGCGGCAGACGCGCCGCGGCGCCCGGTCGTGGCGGACGAGAAGGGGGATGGCATGTCCATCGGAGACGAAGACATCACGCTCGAACCGAATGAGGGCCGTCAGGACCTCTCTGAGCCGAACCCGACCGACCGGGGCGGCGAGGGCGCTGGCGACGGCGGCGCGAACCCGCACGGCCACGACGGCGGTGCCGACGGGTCTGCCGATCCCGGTGAGGGCACGGCCGACGGGGGAGCGAACCCCGACGGCCACGACGGCGGCGCTGACGGCTCGGCGGGCGAGGGCACGGCCGACGGCGGAGCGAACCCCGCGGGTCACGACGGCGGCGCCGACGGATCGGCGTAGTGCCGGCAGCGGAGCGCGGGTCGAGCACTCGGCCCGCGCTGTCGCGCTGCGTCGGCATGCCGGCGCAGCAGTTCGCCGACGAGGTCTGGGCCCGCACGGCGCTGCTGTCCCGTGCCGACGAACTCCCGTCCGGCTTCGATGACCTGTTCAGCGCCGACGCGGTCGATGAGCTGATCGCCCGCCGCGGCGTGCGCACCCCGTTCATCCGGATGGCTCGCGACGGCACCGTGCTCCCCGCGTCGGCCTACACGGCGTCGGGCGGCTACGGAGCCGAGGTGGGCGACCAGGTCTCGAGCGAGCGCGTGTTCGAGCGCTTCGCGGGCGGCGCGACGATCGTGCTGCAGGGGCTGCACCGCCTCTGGCCGCCGATCATCGACTTCACCCGCGAGCTGGCCGACGAGCTGCGGCATCCGGTGCAGGTGAACGCCTACGTGACGCCGCCGTCGGCGCAGGGCTTCGACCCCCACTACGACACGCACGACGTGTTCGTGCTGCAGGTGTCGGGCGAGAAGCACTGGCGCATCCATGCCCCCGTGCACGTCGACCCGCTGAGCTCGCAGCCGTGGGGCGGGCATCGCGACGCGGTCGCGGTCGCCGCGCTCGAGCCGCCCGTGATCGATGCCGTGCTGCAGCCGGGCGACGCGCTCTACCTGCCGCGCGGCTGGATCCATTCGGCGACGGCGGGCGGCGACGCGACGTCGGTGCACCTGACCGTCGGCATGTCGACGTACACGCACGCCGACGTCGTCTCGGCGCTGGTCGCCCGCGTCGGCGACAGCGATCGCCTGCGCGCCTCGCTGCCGTTGGGCGTCGACTTCGATGACCCCGAGCAGGTCGCCGAGATCCTCCGCGAGACGGCCGGCGCCCTGTCCGAGCTCATCGAGCGAGCGGATGCCGCGGGCACGGCCCAGGCCCTCGCTCGGCGCTTCGAGCGCGACATCCGCCCCGAGCCGTTGGCGCCGCTGGCCACGCTGGCCGCGCTCGCGGAGCTCGACGCGTCGGCGACCGTGCGCTGGCGCGGCTCACTGCGCGTGCGCGTCGAGACCGACGGCGATCGGGTGCGCATCGTGTCGAGCGCGAAGACCCTGTCGCTGCCGGTCGAGGCCGAGGCCGCGATGCGCCGCCTCGTCGAGGGCGACCCGATCGCGGTCGGCGACCTGCCGGGGCTCGACGCCGCGAGCGCCGTCGTGGTCGCGCGGCGGCTCGTCCGTGAGGGATTCGCGGTGACGCCCGCGTGACGCTCGCCGCCGAGCCATGGGCGCCGTGCAGCGACCGCGCCCGCGAGCGGAGCGATCCGCTCGCGGGCACCGCGCCGCGCGGCATGCGGTGGCTGCTGCTCGAGGTGGCGACCAGCTGGGGCCCGAACGCCCTGCTCGATGCGCCGTTCGACCGGGAGCTCGGTCGGCGCATCGTGCGGCGTGCGGAGGCGGCCGACCTGCGCATCCTCGCCATCCGGCGGCCGGGCCGGCGGGTGCCGCCGGCCGTGCAGCGGTGGGCGATCGTCGACTCCCGCCCGGGCAGCGAGTCGATCGCCTGGGGCGAGGCGACGGATGCCGCGGCGCTCCTCGAGATTCCGCTCGACGGTTCGGCGGGCAGGCCGTCGACCGAGCCGATCTACGCGGTGTGCGCCCATGGCCGGCACGACCGCTGCTGCGCGGTGCGCGGACGCCGGGTCGCCGCCGCGCTCGCCGCCGCCCGACCCGAGCAGACGTGGGAGTGCTCGCACGTCGGTGGCGATCGCTTCGCCGGCACGATGGTCGTGTTCCCGCACGGGCTGTACTACGGCTACGCCGACGACGGCGACCCCGTGCGCATCGCCGACGCGTTCGACGCCGGGCGCGTGGTGCCCGACCGGCTGCGGGGGCGGAGCTCGCTCAGCCACCCCGTGCAGGCGGCGCAGCACTACGCGCGGCAGGAGTTCGGCGACGATCGCATCGGCGCGTACCCGCCGCTCGAGCAGGTCGCGACCGACGGCGGATGGCGCGTGCGGCTCGGACTCGGCGGCGCCGGTGACCTCGCCGATGACGGCTCGGTCGTGGTGGACCTCGCCGAGGAGGCCTCGTCGCCGCTGCTCTCGACGTGCGCCGCGACGCGCCTCGTGCAGGTTCGGCAGTACGGCCTGCGCGGCATCGGCCGACGCGGGGCCTGACCGATAGTCTCCCGACATGAGCGCGACGGATGTCGAGACCCCGACCGGCCTCACCACCGCCGAGGTGGCGCAGCGCGTCGCCGACGGGCGCACGAACGCATTCACGCAGCAGTCGAGCCGCAGCGTGGCGAGCATCATCCGCGCGAACGTGCTCACGCTGTTCAACGGCATCATCGCGGCCTGTTTCCTCGTGCTGCTGCTCCTCGGGCGCTGGCAGGACGCGCTGTTCGGCATCAGTGCGATCGCGAACACCGTCATCGGCTCCGTGCAGGAGTTCCGCGCCAAGGCCGCCCTCGACAAGCTCGCCCTGCTGCACGCGCCGCGGGCGCGGGTGCGACGCGACGCCGAGGTCGCCGAGGTCGCCGTGGCGGAGGTCGTGGTCGACGACCTGCTCGTGCTGCGCGCCGGCGACCAGGTTCCGGCCGACGCCCGCGTCGTGACATCCGCTCACCTGCAGCTCGACGAGTCGATGCTCACGGGCGAGTCCGACGCGGTCGACAAGGTGCCCGGCGACGAGGTGCTGTCGGGGTCGGTGGTGATCGCCGGCGAGGGCGAGGCGGTCGTAGTGCGCGCCGGCGCCGACTCGTTCGCGAACTCCCTCGCCGCGGAGGCGAAGAAGTTCTCGCTCGTCGCGAGCGAACTGCGTTCGTCGATCGACAAGGTGCTGCGCGTCGTGAGCTGGATCGTCGGGCCGATCGCGCTGCTCGTCTTCAACGCCCAGATCTTCGTGTTCGGCGGCTGGGAGAAGGCCTTCGAGTCCGGCGACTGGCGCCAGGCGGCGGTGAACACGATCGCGGCCCTCGTCGCGATGATCCCCCTCGGACTCGTGCTCATGACGAGCATCGCCTTCGCCGTCGGAGCCGTGAAGCTCGCCAGGCAGCAGGTGCTCGTGCAGGAGCTCGCCGCGGTCGAGGGGCTCGCCCGTGTCGACCTCATCTGCCTCGACAAGACCGGCACGCTCACCGAGGGCAGCATCGTCTTCGATGCCGAGCATCCGCTCGCTCCGGATGCCGCGCCCGCCGGGTGGCGTGCGGCACTCGCCTGGTACGGCGCCGAGCCCGACGCGAACGCCACCGCACGCTGCCTCGCCGAGCCGTACTCGGAGGCGCCGTCGGCCGCGCCGGTCGCGCGCATCCCGTTCTCGTCGGCGCGCAAGTGGAGCGCGGTCGCCTTCGCCGAGGGCGCGGATGCCGCGGGCAGCTGGGTGCTCGGCGGGCCCGAGATGGTCTTCCCCGACGACCGGCTCGCGGGCGACGCGCGGCGGCTCGCGGCATCCGGACTCCGCACCCTCGTGCTCGCGCACAGCACGGCACCCCTCGACGAGGAGGCCGAGTCGCTGCCCGACGGACTCGAGGCGGTCGCGCTGCTCACGTTCCGCGAGCGCATCAGGTCGGATGCCGCGGAGACGCTCGCGTACTTCGCCGAGCAGGGCGTGGCCGTGCGCATCATCTCGGGCGACAACCCCGACACGGTCGCCGCGATCGCGCGCACGGTGGGCCTCGATGCGCCGGGCGGCTTCGACGCGCGGCAGCTGCCCGAGGACCCCGCCGAGCTCGCCGAGGTGCTGCAGCAGCACCTCGTCTTCGGACGCGTGACGCCGCAGCAGAAGAAGGCGATCGTCGTCGCGCTGAAGCAGGCGGGCCACACCGTCGCGATGACCGGCGACGGCGTCAACGACGCGCTCGCGATCAAGGAGGCCGACATCGGCATCGCCATGGAGTCGGGCGCCGCAGCGACGAAGGCGGTCGCGCGCATCGTGCTGCTCGACGGGCGGTTCTCGCACCTGCCGCGGGTCGTCGCCGAAGGGCGGCAGGTGATCGCGAACATCGAGCGCGTCTCGATGCTGTTCCTCACGAAGACGGTCTACGCGACCGGGCTCGCGGTGCTCTTCGGGGCGTTCGTGCTCGAGTTCCCGTTCCTGCCGCGGCAGCTGTCGGTGATCGACGGGCTCACGATCGGCCTGCCCGCCTTCTTCCTCGCGCTCATGCCGAACGCGCGGCGCTACGTGCCGGGGTTCCTGCGGCGCTCACTGAGCTTCGCGATCCCGGCCGGCGTCGTCGTCGCGCTCGCGCTCTTCGTCTACAGCTGGCTCGCGACGCAGGCCGGCATCGGCCAGGACGAGCTGCGCACCGGCTCGACGCTCCTGCTGACGGTCATCGGACTCTGGGTGCTCACGGTGCTCTCACGACCGATCGACGGCTGGAAGATCCTCATCATCGGCTCGATGATGCTCGGGCTGATCGTGGTCTACTCGGTGCCGCTCATCACGGAGTTCCTCGTGTTCGTCGATCCGTCGATCGTCACGGCGGCCCTGGTGCTGGTGGTCGCCGTCGTGGCCATCTCGGCGATCGAGGTCATCCGCTTCTTCCACCTGCGCTATGTGCGAAGAACCGCGCGGTTCGACCCGTCCACAGCACCGTGACGGCGGCCGCCACGAGCACGAGGTCGACGATGACGAACCACTGGTCGGGCGACGCGAAGAGGATCACGACGTCGAGCGCGATCGTGACGCCGAGCAGCGCCGTCACGAGCACGCGGGCGTCGCGCCGGGCTCGGGTGAGCCCGGAGGCGATGGTGATCACGAACAGGCCGAGCAGCACGATGCACGCTCCGACGATCGTCACGACGAGGCGTTCGGCGTCGTTCGTATCGGGCAGGTAGCGACCGAACATCACCGCGATGCCCGCAATGACCTGCGCGACGCCCGTGAGGTAGCCGAGCACCACCGCGACGACGAGCTCGGGCGGCGGGCGATGCGGCGCCGTCGGCGAGGACTCCGCCGTCGCGTCGTCGGTCTGCTCGGTCATACGGGCGACCTTAGCGCCGGGCGGCCGCCCGCGGCATCCGGAACCGCAGCGAGGCAGCATCCGTGCGGTGAATCCGTCGGCGATCACGACCCGGGCGGATACCGCAAGGGCTGGCAGCGGCGCGGCATCCGGGCATAGCGTCGAGGCATGACGATCGACAACGGACCCAAGCCGAACGTGTTCGACCTCGAGACGGCGACGAAGCAGAACGAGAACTACCGAACCGTCGCCTGGAGCGGCAAGTACCTGCAGGTGACGCTCATGTCGATTCCCGTGGGGGAGTCGATCGGGCTCGAGGCGCACCCCGAGACCGACCAGTTCCTGCGGCTCGACGCCGGCCGCGGACTCGTGAAGATGGGCCCGTCGGAGCACGACCTCCCCATTCAGGAGGAGGTCTCCGACGGCTGGAGCATCCAGGTGCCCGCCGGCACGTGGCACGACGTCGAGAACATCGGCGACGAGCCCATGCGCCTCTACGTCGTCTACGCCCCCGTGCACCACGCGGCGGGCATCGTGCAGGCCACGAAGGGCGACGCCGATCGCGACGAGGAGTCCGGTGTCGACGAGCCGCCGTCGTGGGCTGTCGAGCCCGAAGAGGGCAAGCCCGACGAGCACGCCTGATCCGGCCGCCTGCGCCCGGACTCTCGCGCCTGGGCGCTCAAGGCCGGGCGCTCAGGGTTGGGCTAGGGACGGTCGAGCATCGTGAGTTCGAAGACCGGATGCCGGTCGGCCTCCGCAGCGAAGGCCGCGGGCGGGTCGTCGGCCGCCGCCGTGAAGTACGGCAGCACGAGCGGGGCGACGGCGACGTAGCGCTTCAGCACCGGACCGACCTCGTCGGGCGAGGCCTCGCGAGTGGTGAATCGCCGGTCGGAAGTCTCGTCGGCGATTCACGGGAGTTCAAGGGGTTGCGAGCGGATGGGTCAGTCGGCGACCTCGGCGGGCCACACGACGGTGAAGCGCTCGAGCACGATCTCGAGGTCGGGTGTCCAATCGGACCCGAGGCGCTGGGTCGCTCGTCGCCAGTACCGGATGTGCGCGTCGCGCCACCACGCGAGTGAGCGATCACCCTCGCCCTCGTCGTACGCGAAGGCCTCGTCGACCTGATCGACCGTCGCGATGCGGAGTTCCGTACTGCGGAGGATGGCGCGGGGCCGCCCGAACGAGTCGCAGGCGATCCAGTGGCTGCCGACGCGCGGGAGCGGTTGCCCCTCGGCCTCGAACTCGACGACGAGGCTCGCCGTCGCCCGCTTGGTCCCCTCGAGCACGAGTCCGATGAGCTCGTCGGTGAGGTCGGGATGATCGCCGAACTGCTCGACCGAAGGCGGCTCGGCATCGGTCGCGCGCGCGGGCAGAGCCGTTCGGTACGCCTCCCACAGTTCGGCCGCGGCGGCACGATCGACCGGGGCGTTGGCGGCGAGGCCGGCGGCGGACGTGTCGGTGGGGGGAGTCTCCATACGAGCCAGTCTTGCAGGCGCGGATTCAGCCCGGTTCGCTTGCACGGATCCGCCCGCGCAGGAACGGCAGCGCGGGTGCCCGGTAGGTGAGCGCCGGGGCGTGGTGCGGCTCGAGCGCGACCTCCGCCTGCCCGAAGCGCCAGACGCGGTTGAAGAGGTAGACGCCGACGATCACGTTCTCTTCGGCGGCGACCTGCCAGGTGCCGACGCCCCACTGCGCGGGCTGCCCGCGCTCGCCGATGACGAGGGTCGGCCTGATGCCCCAGTAGAGCGCGTACCACGGCCGGTGCAGGGTCAGTTCGATGCGGCGGGTCGGCCTCGCGTCGGGGCCCGTCACCGATCGGCCGGTGCGTGTGCGCGCCCGCCGTGCCGCGTCGACTGCTCGTGCATCGTCACTCCCGTTCGTCGTGCGCCCCGGCCAAGGCTAGCCGCCGCGGAGAGGATCGGGAGAGCCTGCGGAACGGGATGGCCGAGGCGACGATGAGCGTGCACATGAGGGCGAGGTCGAAGACCGCGAGCCAGGCGCCGCGCGGCGTCGTGAGCGCGAGCGCGCTGTCGCGCAGCAACGGGCCGGTCAGCAGTGCCCCGGCGAGCGAGATGCCGAACGCGAGCACCCCGCAGGCGATCCGAGTCCAGAGCGGGCGCCCGCCGCCGAGCGCGTAGCCGCCGCCGATCGCGGTGAGCGCCACGAGCACCGCTCCGCCGCCGAGCCCCTCGCGGAGGAAATCGGCCAGGGCGCCGGGGCGCAGCATCGGCGCGATCGCGAACGCCAGGGGGGCCGCGGCGCACCATCGCAGCATCCGTCGTTCGCGAACGGATGCCGCGGGGCCGACGCCCGAGGCCCAGCCGAACGCCGCCCCGACGAGCAGCCCGGGCAGCAGCACGCCCTCGAACGTGCCCCATGAGAACGACGACGCTGGTCCGCTGAGCTCGGCCATCCACGCGCGCAGGGCGCCGGCCCAGGCGAGGCCTGCCGCCGCTCCGACGGCGATGTGCGTCCAGCGGGCTCGCCGCGTCATCCATCTCGTGTCCGTGTCGCCCGGCTCGGCGACGGTGCGCTCGCTCATGGCTCCTCCTCGGTGGAACGCTGACGACGGTACGCCGAGACCGCCTCCGCGGCATCCGGGTGTTCACCGACGGCGGGGCCGAATACGCTGCGAACATGACCACCGATCGCGAACTCGCTCGTTGGCGACTGCGCTCGCAGCGGCTCGCCGCATCCTCGGGCACGGCCGAGGAGGTCGTGCGCGCCCTCGGCGCCGTGCAGGCCGAGAACGCGTCGCAGTCGGCATGGGCGGTCGCGACCCGCACGGCCTCGCCCGCCCGGGTCGACCTCGCCGGCGCGCTCGTCGACGGTCGGGTGCTGCGCCTGCACGTGCTGCGCTCGACCTGGCACTACGTGCACGCCGACGACGCACTCTGGCTGCAGGAACTCACGAGGCCGCGGGTGATGCCGATCTTCGAGCAGCAGTTGCAGCCGATCGCCGACCGGGTCGAGGCGCTCGGCGAGGTCGTCGAGGCGATGCTCGCCGAATCGCCCGATCGGACGCGGCCGGAGGTCGCCGCTGCGCTCGCCGAACGAGATGAAGAGCTCACGGGCCAGCAGCTCATGCTGCTGCTCGGCCGGCTCGAGGTGCTCGGCTTGGTGTGCAGCGGCGCGCCGCGCGACGGCGAGCACACCTATGCGCTCCTCGCCGATCGCGTGCCCGACGTGCGCCGTCTCGACCGCGATGAGGCGCTCGCCGAGCTGGCGCTGCGGTACTTCACCGCGCACGGGCCCGCGACGGAGCGCGACCTCGCATACTGGGCCACCCTCACCGTGACCGACGTGCGCAGAGGCATCGCGGCCGTGGTCGACCGGCTCGACTCCTTCGAGCACGACGGACGCACCTACTGGCATGCGAGCGGCGACCTGCCGACATCCGCGGCGCCGACGGATGACGAGCCGGCCGGACACCTGCTGCAGGTGCTCGACGAGATGTACCGCGGATACCAGGACTCGCGCTGGGTGCTCGATGCCGATGGCGTCGTGCCACGAGCCCGCGAGGCCGCGATCGGCATGGCCCTCGTCGACGGGCAGCTGGTCGCCGCCATGAAGCGGACGCTCACCGCGTCCTCCGTCAGGTTCGCGGTGCGGCCGTACCGACCGCTCCGGCCGCGCGAGGTCGACGCGGTTCAGGAGGCGGCAGACCGCTACGGCGCGTACCTCGGCCTCGAGGCGAGGGTCGAGCTCGACGGCTGACCCCTGACGGTCGGCGCCGGCGCACCCCGCGCAAGCGCCGAGGCGTCCGCGTGGGCCGGACCGTGACATCCGCCGCCCACCGGCGCATCGGCTGACGCTCAGATCGCGCGTATGCGGTTGTTGCGCTTGTCGTGGGTGAGCTCGGCGAGCCCGAGCGCCTCGAGCAGCGGGGGCAGGTACATGCCGAACCTGCCCCGGTAGCCCTTGCGCAGCCCGTACCAACCTCCGACGGGATTCGCCTCATCGCGACCCCACGCCTCGACGGTGCCGGGTTGCGCCGGCTTCTGCTCGTCGGCGGCCCCGAGGTCGACCCAGTCGGCCTGCTCGCGCAGCCAGGCAGCGAGGTCGTCGACCGCGCTCAGACGGTACTTCAGGGTCGTCGATCCGACCTGGCACACGAGCGCCGGGGGATCGGCGTCCTCGTCGCGGTGCATCGTGTAGGCGCTCGTGCCCGGAGCCGTGCTGAGCTGCCACGGGTCGTCTGCGGATCCGGTTCCGGTCATGGCGTCCTCCGATCGCGGGGTGCTGCGAGGCAGATGCTACGCCCGCACGTCGGGCGCGGCCACAGCGGGTTCGTATGCCCGGCCGCCGGCGGCGAACCAGTCGTCGTAGCGCGTCGCCGCGATCGTCGCGTCGGGCCCGGGCAGGAGCTCGCGTTCGTCGAGGTCGGTGCCGAAGTACCGGGCCAACGGGTCGACGCGGACGTCGCGCAGGTCGCTGCGTTCGCGCAGGTGACGATGCACGAGCTCCTCGAGCCGGAACTGCTCCGGCCCTGCGAACTCCACCATCCGGCCGAGCGGCGACCCGACGGCGGTCGAGGCCACCGCGGCGGCCACGTCGTCGGCGGCCATCGGCTGGAACAGCGCCTGCGAGAGCCGCACGACGTTGCGACTCGTGCCGGCATCCGCGATGTTCGCGATGAACTCGAAGAACTGGGTCGCGTGCACGATCGAGAACGGTCGGCCCGACTGCCGGATGAGCCGCTCCTGGGTCGCCTTCGCGGCGAAGTAGCCGCCCTCGGAGCCGGCGAGGCGATCCGTGCCGACGACCGAGAGCGCGACGTGGTGCGCCACGTCTGCCGCTGCGCCGTATGTCAACAGGTTCAACGTCGAGGCGTAGAAGAACTCGTTCGCGGCCGCCTCATCGAGGTAGTCCGAGTTCGACACGTCGATGAGCGCCTCCGCACCGGCGAGGGCCTCTGCCAGGCCCTCGCCGGTGTAGGAGTTGACGCCCGTCGCACGCGAGGCGACGACGACGTCGTGGCCGTCGGCCTGGAGCCGTGCCACGAGCCGCGTGCCGATGAGGCCGGTGCCGCCGATGACTGCGATGCGCATGGCTGGCTACTTCACCGAGGCGGCCGGCGCCGACTGCGCGGCCAGCCACTCCGCGAACGTGGTCGTCGACAGCTGCGCGTCGGCGCTCGTCGGCACGAGTTCGGTGCCCGTGAGCTTCGTGCCGAAGTACGGCGCCTCGGGGTCGCCGATCACGGTGCGCGAGTCGCCCCTCGCCGTCAGGCCGAGGCGCACGAACTCGTCCTGGCCGAGGCGCTCGGGCCCGCCGATCTCGAGGGTTGCGTTGAGCGGCTCGCCGGCGGCGATGCGGGCGACGGCGGCCGAGACATCCGCTGCCGCGATGGGCTGCATGAGTCCGGTGCTGAGGCGGGCGGTGCCGTCGACGGTCGCCTCGTCGGCGATGCGGCCGGCGAACTCGAAGAACTGCGTCGCGCGCACGATCGAGTACGGCAGGCCGGACTCCTCGATCAGCTGCTCCTGCGCGACCTTCGCGCGCAGGTAGCCGCTGCTCGGCAGGAGCTCCGCGCCCACGATCGAGAGGGCGACGTGGTGCGTCACGCCGGCGGCGCGTTCGCCCTCGAGGAGGTTCGCGGTCGAGGTGGTGAAGAACGCGAGCACGTCGTCGTCGGCGAACGACGGCGAGTTCGACACGTCGACGACGACGTTCGCGCCCTCGAGCACCTCGGCGAGGCCCTCGCCGGTGATGGTGTTCACGCCCGAGTTCGGCGATGCGGCGACGGCCTCGTGACCGTGCTCGACGAGGTGCTCGACGACCTTGGATCCGATGAGGCCGGTGCCTCCGATGACGACGATCTTCATGACTTCAGTGCCTTCCGTCGTGGCCGCGGTGGTTCCGCTGCCGTCATGAAGCTCTGACCGGGCATGCGTCGCATCTGTGACGGATGTCGCGAAACGCGTTCAGTCGATCGCCGGCCGTCGGCGGTTCCACGGAGCGAGCTTCCTGGGCGCGGTCGAGACCCACAGCGTCTCGATCGCCTCGGAGCCGTCGATGGCGAGCACGCCGACCACCTCGTCGTCGGGTCGGCGCAGTGCGAGGCCGGGGCGCCCGTTGACGTGCGCGGGGAGGATCGTGGCATCCGGATGCCTCGACAACCGCTCGTGCAGGGTGCGCACGACGCATGCCCGCCCGTACGCCTCGCCGCCGGTCTCGTCGCCGGAGTCGACGACGAGGCGCACGTCACGGGTCAGCACGCTCGCCAGGGCGACCTCGTTCCACGGGTGCAGGGCGGCGAGGAGGCGAGCGGCGAGATCATGCTGCACGGGAGGCCACGGCCCCGAGCTTCTCGGGGTTCATCATCCAGAGCAGCTGGTCGATGCCGTGCGCGCCGGCGACCACGGTGAGCACGGCGAACGTCGTGCCCTCCTTCGAGAGCATCACCGACGGCTGGCCGTTCGTCTCGGCCTCGGTGATCTCCACGCCCTCCCAGAAGTGGGTGCGGAAGGCGCGAACGAACTTCGCGACCCGCAGGCGCCCCACCACCGGGAACTTCGAGGCGCGCACGCGGCCGCCGCCGTCGGAGTACGAGACCACGTCCTCGGCGAAGAGCCGCTCGAGCTCGACCAGGTCGCCGGTCTTCGCGGCGCTCAGGAACGCGGTCAGCAGCCGTCGCTGCTCGTGCCGGCTCACCTCGCGACGGGTCTCGCCGGCGAGGTGCTTGCGGGCGCGGCTGACCAGCTGCCTGGCCGCGGGCTCCGAGACCTGCACGATCTCGCAGATCTGGTCGTAGGGGTAGGCGAACGCCTCGCGCAGCACGTAGGCGGCCCGCTCGGTGGGGGTGAGCTTCTCGAGCATCACGAGCACGGCGAAGCCCAGGGCCTCGGCCCGTTCGGCGCCGAGCGTGGGGTCGGCGCTCGTGTCGACGGGCTCGGGCAGCCACGGGCCGATGTACGTCTCGCGGCGGGCGTGCGCCGACTGCAGCGCGTTGATCGCGAGCCGGGTCGTCGTCGTGGCGAGGAACGCGGGCGGATTCTCGACGACCGTGCGGTCGGTGCCCTGCCAGCGCAGCCAGGCGTCCTGCACGATGTCCTCGGCCTCGCCGGCGCTGCCGAGCATGCGGTAGGCGATGCCGAAGAGCCTCCCGCGCACGGCTTCGAATGCGGCGAGTGCGTCGTCGAGGTTCTCGTCCATGTCGTGTCCCGTCGGTCGGCGGAGGGACCGCAGCCGTCCCCTCTGCAGCTACGACCGCGCAGCAGCCCGCGCTGTGACGACATCCGCCAAGAAATCTTCGAACGCTCGCATGCTATTCCGGATGCCGCGGCCCGGCGAGCGTTCTCCGGCTCGGGTCGCGTCGGGCGAGCGGATGCCGCGGGCGGGCGAGGTGCAATGGCCCCGCCTGTCTGCGGCATCCGTTCGACGCCGACGGCGACCGCGGACTACGCGGCCGCGCGCTGCCCCACCACGTGGGCGACGGCCTCGAGGATCGCGGCGGCGACCGCCTGGGGCTGCGACACGCTCACGGCATGCGAGGCTCCGGCGATCTCGTTCGTTCCGAGCGAGGAGGCCCGCTCGGCGCCGGCGCGGTGCACGGCGGCGGGGATGTTGCGGTCCTCGGCGCCGAAGACGTGCCACGAGGGGCGGTCGGTCCATCCGGGGGCCTGCGCCTGCACGGGGTCCTTCAGGGCGGCCTCGGTCACGGGGCGCTGGGTCGCACCCATGAGCCCGGCGACCTGCACGGGCACGTCGGCGGCGAACTGCTCGCGGAAGCGGTCCCGGCGGATCACGAGTTCGACGCCGCCCGTCGAGACGGGGTGCGCGTCGAGCGCCTCGCCCAGGGTGGATCCGGGGGCGCTCGCCGAGAGGGAGAACGCGCTGTCGCCCGGCTCGGGCACGAACGCGGCGGCGTAGACGAGTGCGGCGACCTGGTCGTTGCCGGCGGAGGCCTCGCTGATCACGAGTCCGCCGTAGGAGTGGCCGACGAGCACGACGGGCCCCTCGATCGAGGCGATGACGTCGCGCACGTACGCCGCGTCGCCGGCCAGGGTGCGCAGCGGGTTGGCGACGGCGACCGAGGTGACGCCCTCGGCGTAGAGGCGTTCGATGACGCCGTTCCAGCTTGCGGATTCGGCGAACGCTCCGTGCACGAGCACGACGGTCGGCTTCTGTTCTGACATGGCGGTTCCCTTCTCGGATCGACGTCCGCGGAGTGCGGGGTCGATGTCAGCTCAGACCGTGCGGAGCAGCGACCTGTGACACGAGGTGCACGCCGACCGCTCGTCACATCCGGGCACCCGGCCCGGTCGGAGGTCGTGACGGGTTCGCAACGCACCCGATCCGAGAGGAGCACACCATGAACGCGATTCCGCGGCTGCAGCCGCTCCGCCACGTCGAGACGAGCCGCCTCGACGTCGCCTACTTCGAGGCCGGGCCGCAGGACGGCCCGCCCGTCGTGCTGCTGCACGGGTTCCCGTACGACATCCACAGCTACGTCGACGTGGCGCCGATGCTGGCCGACTCGGGCTTCCGGGTGATCGTGCCCTTCCTGCGCGGCCACGGCGAGACGCGATTCCTGCGTTTGTCGGAGCCTCGCACCGGGCAGCAGGCGGCCCTCGGACAGGACGTGATCGAGCTCCTCGACGCGCTCGGCATCCCGAAGGCGATCCTCGCCGGGTACGACTGGGGCGGACGCGCCGCCTGCGTCGTCGCCGCACTCGAGCCCGAGCGGGTCACCGCGCTGGTCGCCGTCAACGGCTACCTCGTGCAGGACATCCGCGCGTCGATGCGGCCCCTCCCGCCCGAGCTCGAGGCCGGCTTCTGGTACTTCTTCTACTTCCTCACCGAACGTGGCCGGCTCGGGCTGGCGCAGGACCCGCGCGGCATCGCCGAGGTCATCTGGCGTCGCAACTCCCCGGACTGGCGTTATGACGAAGCGGAGCTCGACCGCGCCGCCGCCGCGTTCGACAACCCCGATTTCTTCGAGGTCGTCATCCACTCCTACCGGCACCGTCTCGCCCACGTCGACGGGGCGCCGGAGTACGCACGACTCGAAGCGAGACTGGCGCAATTGCCGTCGATCGAGGTGCCCGCGGTCACGCTCGACGGACTCGCCGACGGCAACTTTCCCGCCCGCGACGCCACGGCGGCCGGGGCTCGATTCGCCGGCCCGCACGAGCACCGGCGCGTTCCGCACGCCGGACACAACCTGCCCCAGGAGGCGCCGAGGGCCTTCGCCGACGCCGTGCGCCGGGCGGCGGAGCTCGCGGGCGGGCAGACGGCGCACTGGCCGGATGTCACAGCCGCGGCATCCGCTCGGTCCTGACTGTTGACAGGTCCGGTCGAGCCGTGAGAGAAGAGCGGGAGTACCGGGTTTCAGGCGGCCCCTCCCCGGGTTGCGCCAAGCAGACCACGGCTGGTCCCACCCGCCACCGAACCTGGCACACGATCGAAGGAGACGCGCCATGAGCACACCAGACGGGTTCACGCCCATCGAGTACCCGGATGCCGCGGGCTACCCCGACGGGGCGGGGTTCCTCGACGAGGGCACCTCGGCGCTCGTCGACGAGGTGACGGCTGCCGAGGTGCGGGAGGTCGACCGGCCGTCGGCCGACGCCGACGCGGAGATCGAGGTGCACCGCCTCGCCGAGGGACGGTACGCGGCCACGATCGGCGACGACGAGGTGGCCAGCGTGCGCTTCGCCGAGACCGACGACGAGATCGACGTGCTCGCCACGACCGTCGCGCCCGCGTTCCGCGGGCGCGGCATCGCGGCCGACCTCATCGCCGACGTGCTCGACGACGTGCGCGAGCGCGGCAAGCACCTCGTCGTGCATTGCGAGGTCGTCGCCGCGTTCCTGCGGAACAACGCGCAGTACGCGGACCTGCTCGAGCCGCGGCGTCCGGAGGCCTGAGCCTCTGGCCGTTCAGTCTTGCGAACGGCCACAGGAACTGCGGCTGGTGACATTCGTCCTGTCGAAGTCGGGACATCCGACTCTGCCGGGTCGCCGGCGGCGTTCGTAGCGTCGAGGGCATGACTGACATGACCATGCAGAACGCTTCCTCGACGACGAGCACGGAACGCGCGGCTGATGGCGCTTCGACCCCGATGCGCCGCCGGATCGGCAGGATGGCGACGCTCGCGGCGGCGGTCGCGCTGCCGCTGCTGATCTGGGCGGGTGCGGTGCCGATCGGCGGGCTCGACCTGACGGTCGGCGAAGGCGCCGCCGCCCAGACCGTCGCGCCCGCCTCGATCGTCTTCGCGGTGCTCGTCACCGGGCTCACAGCGTGGGGCGTGCTCGCCCTGCTCGAACGGTTCTCGCGCCGCAGCGGTCGCATCTTCGCCCTCATCGGATGGCCGGTGCTCGCACTCTCACTGCTCGGCCCGGTGTTCACCGGCGCGACCGGGGCCGCGCTCGTGGTGCTGTTCGCCATGCACGTGGCGACCGGAGCGACGCTGCTGATCGGCTTGCCGCGCGCCGCTCGGCAGGCACGGCGACCCGCGGGCCGGTGACGTAGATTGGCGATGGGACGAGCCTCCGAGCAGGCACCGATTTCCGAACGAGTGAGACGATGACGACGATCGACGATCTTCAGGACTCCGCACGGCGGGCGCCGGCCTGGCTCGCCTACCGACCGGGCCCGTGGCTCTCGCTCATCGCCGCACCGGTGCTGCTGCTGCCGCCGTTCGTCGCAGCGGTCGCGACCGGTGACTGGGCGAGGGTCGCTTACGTGCTGCTGCTCGGCGGCGTCTTCGGGATCGCGGTGTCGTTGCCGTTCGGCTCGCGCCGACGCCCCACGGCCGCGACCGAGGCCGTGTTCGCCGGCCTGCTGCTGCTCTGCACCGGCTACCTCGTGCTCTGGCGCACCGAGCAGGCGCTGCTGTTCCCGCTCCTCGCCGTGGCCGCGTCACTCGCGATCCGCCGTCGCTGGGCCATGGCCATGGTCGGCTCGATCGCGGTCAGCGGTGCGATCGCCGTCGGAACGTCGACCGGATCGCTCGAAGCGGCCGTGCTCGTCGGGTTCGCAGCATTCGCGGGCGGAGCCGGCAACTTCCTCGTGCAGTACTACGTCGCCTTGGCGCGAGAACTCGACCGCACGCGCGAGCGACTCGCCGTCGCAGCGGTCGCCGAGGAGCGCCTGCGCTTCTCTCGCGACCTGCACGACCTCCTCGGCCACTCCCTCTCGGTCATCGCCGTCAAGTCCGAGGCGGCGCGACGGCTCAGCCGACGGGATCCGGATGTCGCGGCCACCCATATCGCCGAGGTCGAGACGATCGCGCGCGAGGCGCTCGACGAGGTTCGGTCGGTGGTCGTGGGCTCACGGTCGATGAGTCTCGGCGAGGAGCTCTCGAATGCTCGTCGCGCGCTCGAGGACGCGGGCGTCGCAGTGTCCGTGACCATGCCCGACCGGGCGCTTCCCGTCACCGTCGACGCGGTGCTGGGCTGGGTCGTGCGCGAGGGGGCGACGAACGTGCTGCGGCATTCGGCGGCCCGCCGCTGCGCTGTCGAGGTCGCCGTGTCGGCGGGGCTGGTGCGCATCGTGGTCGCCGACGACGGCCCGAGTCATCGTGAAGGCACGGTGGCGACGACCGCCGTCGACGACGGAAGCGGGCTCGTGGGACTGCGCGAACGAGTCGAGGCGGTCGGCGGGGCCATCGCGGTCAGCTCGGATCCATCGGAGTTCCGGCTCGCGGCGGACATCCCGCTCCTAGGAGGGGCAGGTCGATGAGCGAGCCGACGACCATCCTCATCGCCGAGGACCAGCGCATGATGCGCTCCGCGCTCACCACCCTGCTCGACCTCGAGGACGATCTCGCGGTGATCGGCGGGGTGGAGCGTGGTGACGAGGTCGTGGCCGCCGCGCAGCGCCTTCGGCCCGACATCGTGCTCCTCGACATCGAACTGCCCGGATGCAGCGGGCTCGACGTGATCGCGCCGCTGATCGAGGCTGTGCCCGGCTGCTCCGTCGTCGTCGTGACGACCTTCGGCCGCCCGGGATACCTCGGTCGTGCACTCGCCGCGGGCGCGCGCGGATTCCTCGTGAAGGACGACCCGGTCGAGCGACTGGCCGCCGCGATCCGGCGGGTTCGATCGGGTGAACGAGTCGTCGATCCGAAGCTCGCGGCCGAGGCGCTCGGCGACCGTGGCTCGCCGCTCACCGAGCGGGAGGCCGAGGTGCTGCGCGCCTCCGCGGCGGGGGCGACCGTCATCGACATCGCCGTGCAGCTCTCGCTGTCGCCGAGCACGGTGCGCAACTACCTCTCAGGTGCGATCGGCAAGCTCGGTGCGCGCAACCGTCTGGAAGCGTTCACGATTGCTCGAGAGCGAGGCTGGCTCTGAGCGCTCGCGCGGATCCGCATGCTCGGCCCCCTACTGCAGCGGGGTGACGTCGACGTCGACGTTGCCGAACGTGAACGGGATCGTGAAGGGATCGACGCCGTTCCACGCGTCGATCGGGATCGCGAAGAACGAGACCATCGTCAGCACGGTCCAGACGAGCGTGACGGCGATGATCAGGATCGCCGCACGGTCGAGGAGTCGCAGAGCCGCAGTGACCGACTCGGCGCGGCGCAGCACGAGCGTGAGGGCGATGAGCACGATCACCCCGATCGCCGTGTAGACGATCGGGCTCGGTCGCAGCGTCAGCGTCACGCACAGCTGCTGCGCGTCGGTCGGGGCGCCGTTCGCGTCGATGAACCCGCCGTCGCCGGTGACGCCGCCGGGGCAGCCGCCCTTGCTCGCCGTGCTGAGGATCGAGTAGACGAGCGCGGTCGCGCCGGCCGAGTACAGCAGGCCTCGAATGCGCCGGATGATCGGCGCCCCCGGCAGCGTCGAGAGCGCTTCGGCTGGTGGGCGGGCGAGCGTTTCGGGCATCGGGTCTCCGGTCTGCGTGCTGCGGGTCTCGTAGGGCTACCCGCATCGTGGCAGGCGATTCGGCGCCGGGCAAGGGCGCGCCACGCCACGCCGCGCCGCGCCTGGCCGCGCCGCGCGGGTCGTGTCGCCTACTCGCCGTCGTCGAGCAGTTCGAGCAGTCGGGTGCAGACGCGCCAGCTGCGCACAGTCATCTGCTTGAAGACGGGCATCGCCATGAGCTTCTGGATTCGGGTCTTCGTCGCCATCGCACGAACCCGCGAGAAGTAGAGCGCGTCGGGCCCAGGGGTGATCGCGTCGACGCCATCGCGCAGTTCGGGCATCTGGGCGAGCACCTCCCCGACCGTCAGCGGCGCCTTGACGAAGAAGACCTCGCTTCGCAGCGTGTCGGAGCCGTGGTCGGGCGGTGCGCCATCGATCGTGGCGGCGAACTCGTCGCGCGAGCGCACGAGCGTCGGGATCTCGAACCCGAACCGCTGCCGCAGGGCTTCCTCGATCGTCGCCTCGAGGCGTTCGTCGGCCGTGCGCTTCGGCACGCTCGCGGTGAAGATCACGTTGCCGCTCTGCTGGTGGGTGCGCACGTCGCCGAACCCGGCGACCTCGAAGCACGCGACGAGATCGGCCATGGCGACGGGATTGCGCCCGCCGACGTTGATGCCGCGCAGCAGCGCGACGTACGTGTCCGATGCCATGGCGGCGAGCCTGCCACGTTCGGGCGGTGCCCGCAGCATCGAGGGCGCCGGGCGCGTCAACCCGTGGCGCGTCAACCCCGTGGCGCGGCATGCGGAGGGCGAGCATCATGGGCGCATGGGATCGACGGATGCCTCGCGGCGGGCGTTGCGGATCGCGCGCCCCGACGGGGCGGTGATCGCGGCCGAGGTCATCGGCGATGCGCGGCATCCGCTCGTGCTGCTCGTCGCCGGAGGCGAGTCGTCGATGGACTGGTGGCGGCCCGAGTTCTGCGACCTGCTCGTGCGGCGCGGATGCTGCGTGGTGCGCTACGACCAGCGCGGCATGGGGGAGACGACGCTCGGCCCGTCGCCGCGGCACGACGGGCTGACGGCGGCCGTCGGGGATGCGATCGCCGTGCTCGACGCGGCCGCCGCTGCCGATCAGGATGCCGGGCGCGACGCGCACTGGGTCGGCTTCTCGGCGGGCGGATGGGTTGCGCAGCTCGCGGCGCTCGACCACCCCGGCCGGGTTCGCGCCCTCACCCTGATGGAGACGAGCCCGACGATGTTCGAGCCCGACGCCGACCTGCCGGGCGCGACCGCCCGCATGCAGGAGGCCTGGGCGAACCCGCGACCCGAGCCCGACTGGAGCGATGCCGAGGCCGTGATCGAGTACCACGTCGAGATCGACCGCGACTACGCGGGCGACGAGTTCGACGAGGCCCACGATCGCGCGATCTGGTCGGACACGGTGCGTCGTTCACCCGGCATGCACCGTGACGAGGGCGGGGCGGATGTCGTCGAAGACGGGCCGCGCTGGCGCGAGCGGCTCGGCGAGATCCAGGTGCCGACGACCGTGGTGCACGGCACGGCCGACCCGGTCTTCCCGCTCGGGAACGGAGAGGCGCTTGCCCGGGACATACCCGAAGCTCGGCTCGTGACGATCCCGGGAGGCGGACACGAGCTGCCGCCGTCGGCGTGGGACGCGGCGGTCGAGGCGATCGTCGGCCCGCGTGAAGAAAGGCCCGTGGGTACGGTGGAACGATGAGCACCCGCGACGTGCCGGCGCAGATCGGCGACCTGCCTCCCCTCGGACGCCCGGCGAACAGCGCGCTGCTGCTCGCGGAGATCACGTCGCTCGAGCAGGTCGCCGCGACCGGGCGGCGGGCGTTGCTCGCGATGCACGGCGTCGGGCCGAAGGCGATCCGCCTGCTCGCCGAGGCGATCGACGCGCACGGACTCGAGTTCGCAAACTGACGGCCCTTCGCGACGCGGCCGCCGCCGGGCTCGCGGTGCGGGCATCGCGCTCGCAGATTCGGTTGCAAAGTTGCAAAGTTGCAAAGTTGCACGAGTTCCCGGCACGAACTCCACCGCCGGGACACGGCAGATCGTCTCGGCCAGCGAAGGTCAGCCGTCGACCCAGCTCGGCTCGGCGATGAGGTCCTCGAGCTCGCGCACGAGCCGTGCCGTGTGGAAGCCGTCGGCCGCCGCATGGTGGATCTGCACGGCCAGCGGCAGCAGGGTGCGGCCGTCGCGCTCGAGGTAGCGGCCGAGCGTGAAGATCGGCAGCAGGTGGTTCGACCCGCCGTCGATGTTCAGCGTGAAGCCGGTGAAGCTCGTCCAGGGCAGGCTCGAGACGTCGAAGACGTCGGCGGGCAGCTCGCCCTGCGGGAACATCGTCGTCGCGCTCGCCGCGGTCGCCAGCACCTTGGCGGCGACATCGTGGAACCGGGCGAAGTCGGCGTCGTACGGCACCCAGACCGCGGCGAACGTCTCTCGCTCGGCGTTGAACACCGTGAACGCGGGGTGCACGACCGGCCAGGCGGCGGGCTCGCCGGCATCCGACACCGCCATGCGGAACTCGCGGTGGCGGTTCACGACCGTCGCGATCGCCCAGATCTGGGCGATGTAGGTCTTGCGCGATGAGCGGGCCAGCGCGGCGGCGAACGCCGTCACGTCGAGCTCGACGGTGATGGCGTAGGTGCACGGCACGCTGCGGCGGTAGTGCTCGAACGTCTCGCGCCGGGTCCAGGTGGCGAGGTCGATGGGGTCGGGGCGAGTCATCCGCCCATCGTGGCAGGTGCCGCCGACAGGCTCGGGAGTACGCTCCAACCGTGATGACTCCGCCGCACGTGCCGAGCTCCGGGGTACCGCCCGCCGTTGCGGATTCAGCCGTGACCCAGTTCGCGGTGCTCGACGCGCTGCTCGCCGGCGCGTACGAGTCGGGCATCCGCGTCGACGAGGTCCGCTCGCTCGGCGACTTCGGGCTCGGCTGCGTCGACCACCTCGGCGGCGAGGTCGTGATCCTCGACGGCACGGCGATCGAGTGCACGGTCGACGGCCCGCCGAGTGCGATGGGCGACGACGAGGTGCTGCCGTTCGCGATCGTGTGCCGGATGCCGCGGCGACCCGGCATCGACGTGCGCGACCGCGACCTCGCCGGATTCGCGGCATCCGTCGAGTCGGAGCTCGTGAGCCGCAACCTGTTCCACGCGGTGCGGTTCGACGGAGAGCTGTCCGGAGTCCGAGTGCGCGCGACGCCCCGCCAGCATCACCCGCTGCCACGCCTCGCCGAGGTGACGAGCCACCAGGTCGAGACGACCGTGCGCGGCATCCGTGGAACCCTCGTCGGATTCTGGACCCCCGCGATCTACCAGGGCATCGCCGTCGCCGGGCTGCACCTGCACTTCCTGGCCGATGACCGCAGCGTCGGCGGGCACGTGCTCGACCTCGCCGTCGCGCGCGGCGAACTGCAGGTCGACGCCTACGCCCGCTTCGAGCTGCGCCTGCCCACCGACGACCTGTTCCTGCGTACCGAGCTCACCCACGCCGACGACCATCGCATCGTCGCGGTCGAGGGCGGCGGAGCGAACGACGCGTGACCCGAGTCCGGATGCCGCGGCATCCGTCGCTCGCACGGATCCGCGCCAGCGGGAATGTCGCTCAGCCGACGCGCGCGAGGAACGCGAGCACCCGCTCCATGAGGATCCGGCCCGCCTCGGCGTCGTAGCCCGGCAGGCTGGAGTCCGCGAAGTAGTGCTGGTTGCCGGGGTAGAGGAACAACTGGGCGTCGTCGGTGGTCGCGACGAGCTCGCGGGCGGCATCGACGTCGCCCTCCTCCATGAAGATCGGGTCGGCATCCGCACCATGGATCTGCACGGGCACGCCCGCCGGCCAGTCGCCGAACTCCGACGCCGGCAGGCAGGAGTAGAAGAACAGCGCGCCCGAGGCGCCCGGCCGGGTCTGGGCGAGCAGTTGGGCGGGCACGACGCCGAGCGAGAATCCCGCGTACACGAGCTCGTGCGGCAGCGCGTCGGCCGCCTGCACGCCGCGGGCCATGATCTCGTCCCAGCCCACCTCCTTCGCGTAGGCGACACCGTCCTCGATGGTGTCGAACGTGCGCCCCTCGAAGAGGTCGGGTGCGTGCACCGTGTGGCCCGCCTCGCGCAGGGAATCGGCGAAGGCGCGCAGGCCGTCGTTCGGGCCGAGCGCGTGGTGGAAGAGCAGCACCTCTGACATCGTGGTTCCCCGTTCATTCGAGCGTCTTTGCGGCGATCGCACCGGACGATACCGGCTCGCGCCGACGGCGTCGACCGGGTTGCGCATCGAGCGGATGTCACATCCGTCGCTCGAGCGGTGTCTCCATGTCGACGGGCCGAACCGGGCCCGCGAACCACACCCAGGAGGACACGATGAGCATCAGCACCCGCATCCCGCCGGCCGAGGTCACGGGGCTCTACGGAACCGCGACGAAGTTCGCCGCCCGCCGCATGATCGGCAAGGTGCCCGACTCGCTCGGCGTGCTGTGGCACCACCAGGCCGTGATGAAGGACGCGATGGGCTTCGGCCGCAAGGTCGTGCGCTGGCACGAGCTCGACCCCGACCTCGACTCCTACGCCGTCATGGCCGCAGCCGCTTACGTCGGCTGCAACGCCTGCCTCGACCTGAACTACTTCATGGCCCACAACGAGCACCTCGACGAGGCGAAGGTGCGCGAGGTGCCACGGTGGCGCGAGGCATCCGTCTTCACGCCCTTGGAGCGCAGCGTCATGGAGTACGCCGAGGCGATGAGCCAGACGCCGCCGGCCGTGACCGACGAGATGTCGGCGGCGCTGCTCGACGAGCTCGGCCCGGCCGCCCTCATCGAGCTCACCGCCCGCGTGGCGTTCATGAACATGAGCGCGCGCATGAACATCACCCTCGGGATCACCTCCGAGGGGTTCGCGGACGCATGCGGCCTGCCGCCTCTCGCCCAACGGCCCACGGTCGTAAGCTCGCCGGCATGACCGACGATCCGTTCGTCACCCATCGCAGCCTGCTCTTCACTGTCGCCTACGAGATGCTCGGCTCGGCGGTCGATGCGGAGGACGTGCTGCAGGAGTCCTGGCTGCGTTGGGCGGATGTCGCGCGCGACGACGTGCGCGACCCGCGGGCGTACCTCGTGCGCATCGTCACGCGGCAGGCGCTGAACCACCTGCGCTCGGTGTCGCGCCGGCGCGAGTCGTACGTGGGGGAGTGGCTGCCGGAGCCGCTGCTCACGAGCCCGGATGTCGCCGACGACGTCGAGCTGGCCGAGAGCGTCTCGATCGCGATGCTCACCGTGCTCGAGACGCTCGGGCCGACCGAGCGCGCCGTGTTCGTGCTGCACGAGGTGTTCGACGTGCCGTACGACGAGATCGCGGTCGCCGTCGACAAGTCGCCGGCGGCCGTGCGGCAGATCGCCCACCGCGCGAAGGACCACGTCGCCGCGCGCCGGCCGCGCATGGAGGTCGTGGATGCCGAGCATGAGCGGGTCGTCGCGCAGCTCGTCGCGGCGCTGAACACGGGTGACGTGCAGGGCCTCATGGACGTGCTCGCGCCCGACGTGGTGTCGGTCGCCGACGGCGGCGGCAAGGTTCGGGGCGCGGCGCTGCGGCCGATCATCGGTGCCGACCGCATCGCGCGGTACCTGGTCGGCGGACTCGCGAAGACGCCGGGTGAGGTCGTCGCCGCGCCGGCGTGGCTCAACGGGCATCCGGGCATCCGCGTCGAGCTCGACGGGCAGCTGGCCGGCGTCGTGAGCCTCACGATCGAGGGCGGGCGCATCACGCGCATCTTCTCGATGGCGAATCCCGACAAGCTGGGCTGGGTGGGGACGGAGGCCGAACTGGCCCGCTGAGGCCTGTCGCCTCCGCGGGCCAGCAACTCGGCTTCGGGCCGGCCTCGGCTCCGGCAGCCGGCATGCCGGTCGCCGGAACGTCGTCAGTCGTCGGTGCCGGAGGTCACCACGTTCACGTCGGCATCGAGCGAGACCTCGACGGTGCGTCCGTCGCCGGTGAGCACCGAGACGTCATAGGGCGAGGTGGTGTCGTCGTCCACGTCGAGCTCGACGACGCGGCCGTCGACCTCGCCGAGGGCGGCGTCGACGAGTGCCTTCACGGTCGCCGCGTCGAGGGCTCCCTGCGGGGCGGGGTCGTTCGCGTCATCGGCGTCGGCGGCCTCGGTCGAGATGACCTTCGCGCTGCCGTCGGCCACGCGCACCTCGGTCTCGTCGCCGGCGTCGGTGCGGAACTCGACGTCCCAGCTGCCGTCGGAGTTCGCGTCGAGGCTGACCGGCGTGCCCTCGGCCTCGGATGCCGCGGCGGCGATGATCTCGCTCAGCTCGCTTGCCGAGGTGGCGCCGGAGCCGGCGGCCAACGTGGTGTCGTCCTTGCCGTCGTCGCGGGCGTCGTCGTCACGCCCGCCCTCGTCGTCCTGGTCGGCGACGGAGGTGGCCGTCGTTCCGTCATCGTCGCCGTCGTGCTCGTCGGCCATCGCGGCGCCGACGGCGATGCCGCCTCCGGCGAGGAGCGCGACTGCGAGCACGGAGCCGCCCGCGATGAGCAGGGTGCGCTTGCGCGAGGCCGGCTTCGCGGGGGTCGTGGTCGGCGCGGCGTCGATCTTCGTGTTCTCGTGCGTCGCGGCATCCGCCTTCTTCGGGTCGGGCGGGTTCGGGGTGTTCGTCGTTTCGCTCATGTCCCGATGGTGTCGAACGGGCGCTGAAGCGACCCTGAAGCTTCCTGAAGCCGGGTTCAGGATGCCGCGGGCAGGCGCACGATGAAGCGGGCGCCGCCGAGCGGGCCGTCGTCGATCGTGACGTCGCCGTGCGCGGCGCGGGCGACGGCCAGCACGATGGCGAGGCCCAGGCCGCTGCCGCCGGCGTCACGATCGCGGGCGTCGTCGAGGCGCACGAACCGGTCGAACACGCGCTCGCGCTCGGCCGCGGGGATGCCGGCGCCATCGTCGTCGACGACGAGCACCGCCTGTCCGTCGCGTTCGGCCAGACCGAGGGCGACGCGGCTGCGGGCATGGCGTGCGGCGTTGTCAGCGAGGTTGCGCAGCAGCTGGCCGAGCAGTTGCGGGTTGCCGTGCACGCGCGCGGCGCCGACGCCCGTCTCGTCCACCGCGACTCCGGCGGCCCGCAGCCGTGCAGCCTCGGCGAACACGAGGTCGTCGAGGTCCACGGGTTCGTCGGCGCTCGGCGCACCCTCGTCGAGGCGCGCGAGCAGCAGCAGCGCGTCGACGAGTCCCTGCAGGCGCAGCCCCTCGTCGTGCGCGACATCCGCCAGCTCTTGCAGTGACGTCACTTCGGGATGGGCCTGCGCGAGCTCGGCGTGCTGGCGGATCGTGGCCAACGGCGACCTCAACTCGTGCGACGCGTCGGAGACGAAGCGTCGCTGCGCGCTCGCCGAGGCATCGAGCCGTTCGAGCATCGCGTTCATGGTCTCGGCGAGGGCGGCGATCTCGTCGCCGGACGCGGGAACGGGCACGCGCCGGTCGAGGCGGTCTGCCGTGATGTCCTCGACCTCGGCGGTGATGCGCGCCACGGGGCGCAGCGCACGCCCCATCACGATCCAGGTGCTGACGGCGACGAGCAGCACCACGAGCGGCACCGACACGGCGAGCAGCAGCGTGACCGTGCCGAGGGTCTCGACGTCGTCCTCGACCGAGACCCCGAGCACGAGGGTGCCGTCGCCGTCGAGGTCTTCGGTCACCACGAGCACGGGCTCGTCGTCGACGGTGAACACCTGCGGATCGTCGGCGAACGGCAGTGCGGCATCCGGAGCCTCGTCGGACCCCGCGACGACCTCGCCGCCCGGTGAGAGCACCTGCACGAGCTCGTCGTCGAGCGCCTCGATCGCCGCCGGGCCCTGCATCTCGACCTGGGTCGCCAGCGCCTCCGCACGCGTCTCGGCGGCCCTGGTCGACGCACCGAGCATGCTGCCGCGCAGGATCTCGAGGAACGCGAACGAGCCGATGAGCAGCACGACCGCGATGACGATGGTCGCCCCGGCCGTCGCACGCGCCCGCACCGAGCGCATCGGCCGCGCCGGCTTCGCCGACCTCGCCGCCGACGCCGACTGCCGCCGCCGCTCAGCCACCGTCGGCCGCCAGCCGGTACCCGGAGCCGCGCACGGTCTCGATGGCCTCGCGCCCGAAGGGGCGGTCGAGCTTGCGGCGCAGGTGCCCGACGTAGACCTCGATGATGTTCGGGTCGCCCTCGAAGTCGTCGTTCCAGACGCCCGAGATGAGGTCGCGCTTGGAGAGCACCTGCCCGCGGTGCCGCATGAGGTGCTCGAGCACGGCGAACTCGCGGGCCGTGAGCGCGACCTGCTCGTCGCCGCGCCAGACGCGCTTGCTGCTCGGGTCGAGGCGCAGGTCGCCGGCCTCGAGCACGACCGGCCGCTCGACGCCGCCGCGACGGATCAGCGCACGCAGCCTGGCGACGAGCACGGCGAACGAGAACGGCTTCGTCACGTAATCGTCGGCGCCCGTCTCGAGGGCCTCGACCTGGTCCCACTCGCCGTCCTTGGCGGTGAGCATGAGCACGGGCGTCCAGTTCTCCTCCGCGCGCAGCGCCTCGCAGACCTTCCACCCGCTCATGCCGGGCATCATCAGGTCGAGCACGATCGCGTCGTACCGCGTCTCGCGCGCTCGCCAGAGCCCATCGACGCCGTTGTGCGCCACATCGACGGCGAAGCCCTCGGCCTCGAGCCCGCGGCGCACGCCGTCGGCGAGGCGCACCTCGTCGTCGACCACCAGGATTCGCATCCACGCCATTCTCGTCGCGGTTGCTGAAGCAGGGCTGAAGCGCGCCCGTCGGTCGGTGTTCCCAGTGCCCACCCTCATGCCCCGGCGGCCACCCGCCCACTAGCGTCGTACCGTGCACCTGAAACCGGCTGCGGCCGTCACCGCCTCGCTGCTCCTGCTCGCCCTCACGGCGTGCACCGCTCCCATCGCCCCCGCGACGCCGACGCCGAGCGCGTCGCCGACCGAGTCGACGCCCGCGCCCGAGCCGGTGCTGCTCTCGTGCGACGACCTCGCACCGACCGATCTTCTGGCTGCCGCGCTCGAGGGTGCCGACGGGGTCGCGGTGCAGCCGGTGCCCGCGGTGAACCGCGCAGACGTGTTCGACGGCGTGCTGCTCGAGGGCGCGGGCGGGTTGCCGTGCTCGTGGCGGGTCGGGTCGGGCATGCCCGAGTACAACGCCCCGAGCGACTGGGCGTACCTGCGCATCGACGTGCTGCCGGGCGCCGCCGACCAGTGGGTGCCGCTGTGGGCGGGCGACTCGCCGTCGACCGACACCCGCACCCTCGCCGGCATCGAGGCATCCGTCTCGGGTGGCGACCCCGGCTGGTCGATCTCTGCGCCCGTCGGCGAGAGCTGGGTGGTCGCGAGCCTGAGCGCCGCGGCCCTGACCTCGACCGGCGGCCGCTTCGCCGGGCTCGACGCCGACGCGATCATCGGCAGGCTCGCGGATGTCGCCGAGTCGGCGTTCACCGCCGTGCAGGCGGCGTCACCGGCGCAACTCGCCTGGCCGGCCGTGGAGCCCAGGCAGACGGATGCGGTGTGCAACGGCGGACTCGACGAACAGGGCATCGTCGCCGCGCTGCAGCTGCCGGCCGACGCGGGCGTCGAGTACACGACCGTCGATCCGACGGCCGAGGCGCCGTCGTACTTCAGCGAGGCGGTGCACGCCGCGGCGCTCGCGTTCGACTGCGAGCTCTGGGTCGACGGGATCCCCAGCGTCACGATCACGACGGCGCGCGGCTTCTCACCGCTCTTCGACCGCTTCGGCGCACCCGACGGCGATGTCGGCCTGACTCCGTTCGACCTGGCGGATGCCCCGGCGGATGCCGCCGCGGTCGTCGCCGTCGCCCACGACGGGCCGGCGTCGCCCGCGTACCTGAGCATCGGCGCCACGCTCTACGAGATCCAGGGCGACGGGGCGCAGGCGGTCGCCCAGGCGATCGTGGCGCAGACGTACTGACGGCGCGGCGGAAGTTCGCGGAACCGGCCGCGCGCACCGACGCAGCGCGCAGAATGGGGTCATGGTCGAGATCTCCGACGACGACTTCGAGCGCATGGTCGCCGACGAGTTCGATGCGCTGCCCGACGAGATGGTCGAGGGGCTCGAGAACGTCGCGATCCTCACGGCGAACCAGCCGGTCGGCCAGCGGCCGCGGCTCTACGGCCTGTACAGCGGCCGCCCGCTGAAGACCCGCGGCGTCTACGGCTACGGCGAGCTGCCCGACCGCATCACCCTGTTCAAGAACACCATGGCGGAGCACAGCGCCGACCTCGACGCCCTGCGCGCCCGCGTGCGCATCACGCTCGTGCATGAGATCGGCCACTACTTCGGCCTCGACGACGCGAAACTCGGGGAGCTGGGCTGGGCGTAGGGCGCCAGCCGAGCGTGGCACCGGATGCGGGTGGCGCTGCTTCCGGCAGCGCTCGTCAGCTTCCGAGGTCGGGTCGTGGCGGTGCCGGCGGCGCTTGGGGGAGTCCGACCTTCAGGATCCTCTCGACCATGCGCACCGCACGATCGGGGAGGAGATCGGCCGGGTAGTACGACTCGTAGAGCGCCTCGGCATCGTCGACCGTGGTGATGCCGCCGATCGCCATGAGGTTCGCGAGATCTCGTTCGTCGCGCCCGGGCCGGTTCGCCCGGAGCTTCATCACGAGCATCGCCTCGGCGGAGGCGACCTGAACGACGACCGTTCCGTCGTCGTACAGGGTGTGCCAGTCGGTCACGGCCGCGCCGTATTCGGGGATGAAGCCCGATGCCTTCGAGTTGAGCCAGTCTTCGGGCCAGCCGTTCTCGGCGGCGATCGCCCGGCCGGCTTCGAGCACCGGTTCGGCGTCGCCGATCGGCCGGGCGTCGATGTCGACGGTCGATTCGCGTTCGAAGTAACGCAGGGCGAGGGCTGCTCCGCCGATGATGCGCAGGCCGGTCGGGCCGTCGGTCTCCCGCAGCTTCGCGATGAGCTGCCGAAGCCCGTCGATGAGCCCGTCGCGGTCGAATCGCGTGGTCATGCGCTGACCAACGTGTCTGCATCGATGAGCACGCCGCGTCGCAGGAACTCCGGCGGAACCCGGTGAAGCTCGGGCGTGAGCGTGTAGGGCCCCTCGCCGACTGCCCACCGTCGGCGCAGGGTGCGCGTCGGACTGTTCGCCCAGTCGGGTACCGGAAGGTGCTCGGTGACCAGGTGGTGTGCGACGACTGCGGCGATCGCGGCGTCCCATTGCTTGCTGCCGGTGGGTTCGGGCTCCGAGATCGTGAGCGCGAACCGAACCGCACCGTGTTCGGCGTGCAGGTTGTCGCTGAGCTGGATGAATCGGCGCAGTGCGAGCTCTTCGCGGCCGTCGAGCACCGCGAATCGGATGTCGGCGGCGACGGCCGCCGCGTCGTCGCGAACGCTCGGCACGGCGATCAGGCGGTGACCGGTCGCGCGGAGCGCTCGCTCCACGGCATCGAACGAAGGATTCTGGTGCCCGCGTTCGATCAGCGACAGATGGGACTGCGACAGCTCGGCGCGGCGCCCGAGCGCACCCTGCGTCAGCCGGCGGCTCTTGCGGGCGGTGCGAATCAGGCTGCCTGCGCTCATCGATCCACCTCCAGTATTCGATCTATCTAATATAAGCCGCGCTTGCGCGTGTGTCACCCCTTCGGGGAGGGGAAGCCCTGCCCATTCCCACCGCACCGGGCGGCTGGATAGGCTCGCGCCGCGCGCAGTTGCGCAGCTCACCTCGGATGCCGCGGCATCCATCGACCGTCCGAAACGGAGTAGTGCGACCATGATCAAGCTGAGGAGGGGCGTCGCCGGAGCCATGACCGCGCTCGCGATCGCCGGGCTGTGTGCGATCGCGCCGGCCACTGCGGCGAACGCGGCCACCGGTGCGACCGGCAAGGGCTGCACGGCCTACCAGTACTCGTCGGGCGGCTACTCGACCTGCGTCGGCTACATCCAGCGCATGCTGAACGGCATCGCCGCAACCCGCGGCGGCAGCTACGGCGGCTACCAACTGGCCGTCGACAACAGCTTCGGCGCCAACACCAACACGAACGTGCGACGTTTCCAGAGCTACACCGGCCTGGTCTCCGATGGCATCGTCGGCCGCAACAGCTGGAACCAGCTCTGCCGCTACGCAGGCACCCGCTCGTTCGCCGTGTACAACGCCTCGGCACTGCAGAAGTCGGCGTGGCAGGCCGCCTACGACGCCGGATGCTACGTCGACAAGCCCGTCGGCAGCGGCGCCGGCATCCAGGTCATCTCGCGGTACTGACGCACCACTGCTCGGCGGCAGAGCCCTGGAGCGTAACGAACCGAGGACCCCGGCTCTTCACGAGATCCACGTGATCTCCCGAAGAGCCGGGGTCCTCTGCGTGCGGGTTCCACGCGATGCGAGCGGATTCAGCTCAGGTCGAACTCCGGCACGCGATCGACCACCACGTCGCCGTCGACGACCGTCAGGAGCACGGGCGTCGTGGCGAACTCGTCAGGGTCGGTGGTGAGCGGATTGTGCGCGAACGCCGTCAGGTCGGCGCGCATGCCGGGCGCGATGACGCCTCCCTCTTCGCCGACGGAACGCCAGAACTCGCTGGTGTAGCCCTCGACGGCGGCCGCGGCGGAGATGGCCTGTCCTGGGAGGACCGGTTCCACCTCGGGCCTGCCGGACGGACGCCGGAGCACCGCCGAGACGAACGAGGTCCGCGGGTCGTACGGGGCGATCGGCCAGTCGGAGCCGAGCGTCACGATCGCGCCGCGGCGACGGAGGTCGCCGACGCGCCAGGCCCGGTCGGCACGTTCGTCGCCGAGCCGGGTCGACCAGTTGTCGGTGTGGTCGGCGCGGGTGTAGTGCGTGCAGTGTGTGGGCTGCATGCTGACGGCCACCCCTGCCGCGACGATCGTTTCGAGCACCGCGTCCGGCAGTGTCTCGACGTGCTCGATGCGGTGCTGCGTGCCGTTGACCTGCAATGCGGCGAGGGTCTCGGCGACGAAGGCGATGCCCCGATCGCCGATCGCGTGCGTCGTGGTCGGAATGCCGCGCTCATGGAAGAACGCGACGGCTCGGCGGTACTCGCCTTCATCGAGCCAGAGCGATTCCGTCGATTCGCCGCGAGCGTCGGGCTCGAACAGCCAGGCGGTGCCGTTGTCGACGGTGCCGTCGATCATGAGCTTGACGCCGCGAACGTGCCAGCGTCGGCCTGCCCGTTCCTGCAGCCCGACGATGTCCTGGAGGTCCTCATCGGTGAAGCCGGGCATGACGAACGGCGAGATGCGAAGCCGGATGGCGGACTCTCCCCGGCGCTCGAGTTCTTCGAGCAGTGCGAAGGAGTCGGGCGCGGTCAGGTCGAGCATCTGGCCCGCGACCAGGCCGGCCTCGGCCATGCCGCGGAACAGGGCTTCCAATGCCCCGACCCGCTCGTCGAACGTCTGCGTGGGGAGGTGGTTCCAGAGCAGGGTCACCGCGCTCATCTCGAGCAGGAGTCCGGTGGGCTCGCCGTTCGCATCCACGGCGACGCTGGAAGCGTCCGGGAACGTCTCCCGGCCGGTGATTCCGGCGATGCGCAGCGCCTCCCGTGAGGCCAGGGCGGAATGGCCGTCGAACATCGTGAGGAAGATCGGGCGCGCGTCCTCGATGCCGTCGAAGAGTGCGAACGAGGCCTCGCCGGCGCCGAACGCATTGAGGTCGAGTCCCCAGCCGACGACCCAGGAGTCGTCGGTCTCGGTGATGTGCGACACGAGCGCCGCGCGTACTTCGTCCAGGGACTGCAGCCCTGACAGGTCGACGCCCCTGGTCAACTGGAGCCCCATGATCGGGTGGATGTGCGCGTCGATGAACCCGGGTGCGAGCGTGGCTTCGCCGAGGTCTACGACGCGGCCGGCCTGCCACTCCGCGCCGTCGCCGTCTCCGACCTCGACGATGACGCCGTCCCGGATCGCGACGAAGCCGGGGGCGGCCTCCGATTCACCACTGATGACCTCAGGGGTGAGCACGGCGCCCGCCCGGATGAGCAGGTCGCCGGTGCTCATCGCTCGACCTCGGAGAACTCGCTGGCGCCGCCGATCCTGGCATAGACCTCCGGACGGGTGCGCTTCCAGATCAGGGCGAGCACGACGCCGACCACGAAGGTCACCGGGGTGATGGCGACGACGATCACGTTGACGACCGGTCCACCTGCGGTGAGCATGTCGAGGCTCGTGCACAGGAGCCAGAGCACGCCGGTCATCGCGAGGCCCGCGACCACGGCGGAGGGGATGACGAACCAGCGGCGCGCGATGTCGCGGTTGCGCACGAAGAACACCACGACGGCCAGGCACGTGAGCACCTGCAGGAAGAGGATGCCCAGCACGCCCGGGCTGTTCACCCAGAGGAGCAGCTGCATGTAGGGATCGAGGCCGGCCATCGCGAAGAAGGCCACCACGACGACGGCGAGGATCGTCTGCAGGATGCCCGAGACGTACGGCGAGCCGGACGTCGGGTGCGTGCGGCTCAGCGAGACGGGAAGAACGCCGTCACGCGCCATCGAGAACGTGTAGCGGTTGATGGCGTTGTGGAAGGCGAGCTGCGAGGCGTACACGCTGGTGAGGATCAGCAGGTACATGGCGAGTTCGGCCCAGGCGCCGAGGTAGTGGCCCGCCTGTGCGAAGACGAGTCCGGCCGGGTTCTCAGCAGCCAGGTCGACGGCGTTGGTCTCGCCGAGCGAGATGATGACCGCCCAGATGATGAAGCCGTAGAAGATCGCCATGAATGCGACGGAGATGTACGTCGCACGCGGGATGGTGCGCTCGGGGTCGCGCGCCTCCTCGCGGTAGAGGGCGGTCGACTCGAAGCCCATGAACGCGGCGAAGCCGGCGCCGAGGATCGCGAAGAGGCCGGGGTTGAGCATCGCATCGGGCGTGAAGCTGCCGAACGTGATGCCCTCGGCGCCGCCCTGCGCCAGGACGACCACGGCGAATATCACGAGGATGAGCGCCTCTGCGCCGAGCAGGACGCCGAGTACCTTGGCGCCGACGTCGACGCCCCGATAGGCGACGAAGAAGACCGCGAAGATGCCGACACCGGCGATCGCCCACCAGGGGATGTCGATGCCGAACTGCGTGAGGAACATCTCGTGGCCCTGGGCGCCGAGAAGACCGTACAGGCCGATCTGCAGCGCGTTGTACGAGACCAGCGCGACGAACGAGGAGCCCAGGCCCGCGGCCTTGCCGAGCGCTTGCGCGATATAGGTGTAGAAGCCGCCGAGCGCCTTGACGTAGCGGGTCATGGCCATGAACGCGATCGCGAAGATGCCGAGCACGATGCCGGCCACCGTGTAGACGATCGGTGCCGCGATGCCGCCGATCAGGATCGCGATCGGCGCGACGCCCGCGACGATGGTGAGCGGGGCGGCCGCCGAGATGACCATGAAGACGATGCCGCCGGTACCGAGCGCGTTCGTCCGCAGGGCGTGGGGTTGCCCCTCAGCCACAGGGGGGTCCATCCGGGGAGAGTCGATGATGCCCAAACCAAGCTCCTTCGCTTGCGTGGTCGCGTCGCGAGAAGGGGGTTCCCCGCGAGGTGAATCGATTATGCACGCTGCATCCGCAATTGCATAATCGATTCATCATCGAGGTTCGGCATCGACATCTGACGCGTCAGCGGAGGGTGCGCACGCGCATGGTCGATGCCCGAGGAATGAGCGTGACCGGCATCTCGACCGTCGCCCCGGCCTCGATGGTGCCGTCCAAGGCTCCGGCCAGGAGGTCCATGCAGCGACGACCGAAGTCGCGCGGAGCCAAGTCGAGTGCGGTGATCGACGGCTCCGTGACGGCGAGCGCATCCCCGTCGACGTAGCTGGCCAGCATCATGTCGGGGCCGACCTCGATGCCTGCCTCGCGGAGGGCGTCGAGCGCCATGAGGGCGACGCCGTCGGCGCCGCCGACGATCGCATCGACCTCGCCGAGATCGGCGACGAATGCGGCGACGAGCTCGCGGTTCTCCTGCGGCGTCGCGTGAAGGGTTCCGGCCGCGAGGCGCGGTTCGATGCCGCGCTCGGCGCACCAGTCCGCGTAGCCCTCGTGCATCTGGCGACCCCACGCGATCGAGTGGTCGGGCAGGATGCAGGCGGGATGCCGACTCCCGTGCTCCCAGAGGTGGTCGAGGAGCACTCGCATTCCTGCCCGGTGATCGGACTGCACGAGGCCGAACGGCGAGGGCAGTCCCGCCGGTGATCCCTCGCCGCTCACAACCGGCGCCCGCCCGCGAAGCAGTCGCTCGACGATCGGGTCGCCGTCCATCGGGTCGACCATGATGAAGCCGTCGAGGTGCTCGGTGATGCCCGAGCGAGGAGCGAAGGCGGTCGGCATGAGCGTGACGAGCAGGTCGGATGACTGCGCCTGCTCCACCGCGCCGAAGGCGACGTCCATGTAGTACCGGGAGCTCAACGTGTGGTCGGGAATGTAGATGCCGACCGCGCCGGAGCGCGCCGTGCGGAGATTGCGTGCCGAGACGTTGACGACGTAGTTCAACTCGTCGGCCGCCGTGCGAACACGCTGACGCGTCTGCTCCGACATGCGGCCCTTGCCGTTGAGCGCCAACGACGCGGTCGCTCTCGCGACGCCGGCCCGATCGGCGACGTCTTGCAGGGTCGGGACCGCCGAACGGCTCTTCACCGTCTCAGTCTAGGCATGCCGTGCGTCAGTCGGACGGCGTCGAGACCTCTTCGCGACAGGCCGAGGTCGTCGAGGCGGCCGAACGAGTTGGGGCTGGGCGCGACGACGCGGCGTCAACACGCGACATGCGCTCACCCATGCCGCAAGTACCATGACCGGGTGGACTTCTCCTTCGCCTTCACCCCCGACCTCATCGCCGTCTTCGTGACCCTGTTCGTGCTCGAGATCGTGCTGGGTGTCGACAACGTCATCTTCATCTCGATCCTCGCGTCGAAGCTGCCGAAGGAGCAGCAGGCGAAGGCCCGCAACCTGGGCCTGACGCTCGCGATGGTGATCCGCGTGGTGCTCGTGTTCTTCGCCGGGTGGATCATCACGCTGAAGGAGGACGTGGTCGTCTGGTTCGGCATGGGCTTCTCGGTGAAGGACTTCATCCTGATCGCCGGTGGCCTCTTCCTCGTCTACAAGGCGGTCACCGAGATCCACCACAAGCTCGAGGGCGCCGAAGAGGAGCACGGCGGCGCGCCGAAGCGCATCACGTTCGGCTCGGTGCTCATCCAGATCCTCCTGCTCGACATCGTCTTCTCGCTCGACTCGGTCATCACGGCAGTCGGAATGACCGAGAACCTCATCGTCATCGTCACCGTCGTGGTGCTCTCGTTCGGCATCATGCTGTTCGCGTCGCGCTTCATCTTCACCTTCGTGAACCGCCACCCCACGGTGAAGATGCTCGCGCTGTCGTTCCTGCTGCTCATCGGCGTGTTCCTCATCGCCGAGGGCTTCGGCGTGCACATCGACAAGGCGCTCATCTACGCGCCGATGGCGTTCGCGATCCTCGTCGAGGCGCTGAACCTCGTCGCGTCCGGCCGCAAGGCGAAGCGCGAGCAGCGCCGTCAAGAGGCCGTGCACCTTCGCCCGCAGTACCCCGGGGTCGACGAGTCGGTCGCGGTCGCGGCCGCCCTGTCGAAGGGCGAGGGTGCCGGCTCGGTCGGCCTCTCGCGCCGCCCGGTCGAGGGCGATTCGGATGCCGCAGAGGAGCGTGCCGGGCTCGGCTGAGCCCTTTGATGGGCCGGTCGCGGAGGCGGCGCCGTCAGGCGTCGACGCTCATCCCCACGGCGCGTCGCACGGCTCGGTCGGCGAGCCCTTGAGCACTGGACCGAGCAGCGGCGCCAGCGCTTGCAGCACCTGTGTCGACGCATCGCCGGTTCCGCCGTCGCCGTTGCCGAGCATCGCGACGACCGCCCCGGTCATCGGGTAGTACGCGAGGTTCGTCCCGTATCCGGGTTCGGCGCCGGCGTGCGAGACGCTCGTGATGCAGCCGGTCTCGACATCGAACTCGATGCCCGTGCCGAGGCCGTACGCGGCGCCGGTCGAGATGGCCGCGACATCCGCGTACCGCGCGATCTGCAGCTCGGGCGTCACGCCCGCGCCCTCGCCGAGGGCCTCGCCCCATGCGTGCAGGTCGTCGAGGGTCGACACCATCGCCCCACCTGCCCAGCTCTCGCCGTTCGACCAGTCGACGGTGTCGACCACCGCGCCGAGCTCGGGGCAGAACCCGGAGTAGCCGTGGGTCAGCGGGGCGGTGACCTCTCCGTCGGGCGCGAACCGGCTGCGGTCCATGCCGAACGGCTCGGTGATGCGGTCGTGGATGAGGGTCGCGAGGTCGTCGCCGGTGACCTGCTCGAGGATACCGCCGAGCAGGAAGTAGTTCGTGTTGGCGTACTCGAATCCCTCGCCCGGGGCGAAGTCGGCGCGGGGGGTCGCCGCGCCGACCGCGATGAGTTCGTCGGGCGCCGGGACGGCGTGCGGGGCGGCACAGATGCGATCCACCTGCGCCCGCCCGGCCTCGCCGGTGCCGCTCGAGTGGTTCAGAAGCATCCGTACCGTGATGTTCGACGCCTCGGGGAAGTCGGGGTACCACCGGTCGAGGGTGTCGTCGAGGCTGACGTCGAATTCACCCTCGCCGATCACCTGCAGCATGACCGTCGAGACGATCGTCTTGGTGATGCTGCCGATCTTCTGCTGGTTGACGCGGCCGATCGGCTCGCCGGTGTCGACGTCGGCCACGCCCCGCTCGGAGACCCATTCGTCTTCGCCGGGGATCCACACCCCGATGATCACGCCAGGCATGCCGGATGCCGCGAACCCCTCGTCGAGCGCCGCCTCGAGTTCTGCGCGCAGCGCCGTGTCGAGCACCGGGGCGGATGTCGCGGGCGGGCTCGTGGCGGCATCCGAAACCGGCGTCGCGGCGCACCCTCCGAGGAGGAGGATCGTGGCGGCCGCAATTGCTGCGCCCGCCCATCTGGAGTTCCGCATGACCAGCCCCTCGGGGGTCGCGCAAGACGCAGTTCAGGAGCCCCGTGCCCCCACTCGCGACCCTACGCCGCGGGCGCGCGCCGCTGTCTGACGGGCAACGCCCCCACTTCAGGGGGTCAGGCGGCTCTCGCGGCGGAGTTGCCAGTGGCTGAACCTCGGCGAGCAATGGGGCGAATGGCGAGTCGAATCGATGTCGTCTGGAGCGCCGCGTCTCCTAGGTCCGTTGAATGAGCTTCGAGCGCCATCACGTTTTCAGAATTCGAATGCCAGATCCGCCTCATCGTGAGGCGGAACTGGCATGGCGTCGCACGAACCATATGTAGGCAATTCGCCTACTCCTGGTGATTTACCGTTTGCTGATGCGCTGCTCGGCCATCTTGCGAATGACGTCGAGAAGGTTGGGCGCGTAATCACCCCACGAATCGGCGACATTGGCAAGGTCGACCTTGCCCGTGTGTACTTGTTCGCAGAGGCGCATCCACGCTTCGCCGGTCGCTGCCGTCAGCGCGCCCGCAACGCTCGCGTTCACGACCATTCCGGCACCGGGGATCAGCTTGATGAAGCTGCGAGCCAGCGCCTGACCTGCGATCTGCACGCCGAGCTGAGCAAGGGCTCCAGCCGAGAGCATCGTCTTGAATTCGAGGTCGTAGATCGCCGCGATGCGGCCCATCATTCCGAGCTGGATCGGCGCGAGGGCGACCGCGTCGGCAACGGGGATGGGCGTCGCAGCCGCGGCGGCAGCCAGTCCGGCAGCGCCGCGGATGATCGGGCGAGCCATCTCCCGCTTCCACGGGAGGTTGAGCCGCTGTGCGATGCGAAAGGCATCCTTCTCGTCTTCGGGCGAGAGGCTGAGGGTCTCCGCGACGAGTTCACCGAGGCCGTGCCCCTTCCCCTTCCCGTGCTTGTCACGGGTTGAGGTGAGGATGACCCGCTCGTACGGGATGCTGAGCGGCCGCTCGCCTTCGTCGACGGGGTTCTCGAGCCAAGCGACGAACCTCTTGAGATCCTGGGCGACATCACGCTTTCCCGTGATGGGGTTCTTCAGCCAGTCGACTTTCGTGAGTACGAGGATCACGGGAAGACCCTGGGCATCGAGTTCTCGGATCATGTCGATCTCGGGCTGCTGCAGGCGATCCGAGGATGAGTTGACGCAGTACCAGACGACCGAGACCTGCTCGTCGGCGGATCGCTCCGAGATCGTCGTCAGGTGGTTGCGCAGCTGCTCGCTCGGTTGAAGCGGAGAACCGATCTCGAATCCTTCGACATCCCAAATGCCGAGCGAATCGTCGTGGTAGTACTTCACGCCTCGAGTCACCGGCAGGCCGGTGCCGACCTTGGCCCAGTCCCGGCCGAACACGGCGTTCACAAGCGAGGACTTGCCCACGCCGGAGCCACCGATGATCGCGAGATTGAACCGCCCGTATCGAGACTTCGCCTCAGTGGACGCCTCGATGAAGGGGCGCTCGTCGAACTCCTGCGAACGATCGGTGGGCGTCTCGGGTTCAGCCGCCATCGGGCTGCCGTCTTTCTGGGCGCGATTCTCGGTCGTCACTTCGTGAACTCGAATTCGAGGGTGACGTCGGGGTCGATGCTCGTGATGATGCTCGTGTAGAAGGAGCGGGCCTGGTCTTCGAGCAGCGGCCGGATACCTTCGATGTGGGTATCCACACCTTCTTCGGTGAGGACCTCCTCGATGACCTCGAACTTGTCGATCTCGGGAGTGGTCCAGCTGAGGAGGCCGTTCTCCTCCTTGGCCAGCGAGACGTCGGGGTTCTCGTAGCCGAGGAACGTGAACGCCGGGATCGAGATGAGATACGCGTTGTCGCCGGTCTTGCTGATCCTCACGTCCTTGCCTTCAATGCCGAACTTGGCGTCGAACTCGTAACGGAGGAACAAGGCACGCTCGCTTCCCGGCAGTTCGAACAGCCCGAGGAGTTTGTACTTTTCGCCGCGTTCCGTCTTCACGTCAGCCATGCCAGCGGTCAAGAGGATGACCTGCTCCTCTGTGGTGATCGACCTGATCACCTGGGTGTCGCGCGATTCGGTCGCGCCCAAGAACCTCCCGGCTGTCAGCCCCGCGAAGGCCGCCCCCGCCACGAGCAGGAGCACGAAGAGGACGAGCAGTGCCTTCGCCCACCACGGCGTCTTCTTCACCGGTTGAGACGCGGGCAAGGTCGGTCGTGGCGGCGTGGCCGTGGTGGTCATGCGGTGGAACTCCTCGGGTAGAGCGACGACGCCGTCGCAGGTTGGATCTCGATGCACATCCAACGCGTCGTCGGCAGGGTGTCTCGACTCGCGGCGGCTTGCATGAGCGGATGCCGCGGCAGGCGGCATCCGCGGCTTCGGTGCCGAACGGGTATTCGGATCCGGTGATCGTGATGGGCCTGCGCCGAACTCCCGGCTCCCACGAACGAGTACCAAGGTAGTGAGCGGTGGAGAGTCGGAATATCAAAAGCGTGCGATCTGCCCCGAACGGGGGGCCTCGCCAGAGACGCCGAAGGGCGCGGATCGCGCCGAGTCGTCAATAGAGTGAAGACGCAGCCCGGTGATCGAATGGGGAACGACATGCCGAGCACGATCCGCACCGCCCTGCTCACCCTTGCCCTCAGCGGGCTCGTCGTCGGGGCGGCCGGCTGCGCGAGCCCGACGGCTGATGTGTCCGCGACCGAGACCGCGGCTGCCGAGGCATCCGATGGTCGTCTCGTCGTCGTTGAAGACGGTCTCGGCGCCGAGCTCGGCGAGCAGCTCGCGGCCGCCGCGAGCGAGGCCTTCGCCGGCGTCAGTTCGCCTGGCGCCGTCATCGGGGTGCGAACGCCAGAGGGCACGTGGGCCGCGACGGTCGGCTTCGAGGACTGGGAGAAGACCGTTCCGATGACCGCCGACGTCAACCATCGCGTGGGCAGCGTCACCAAGACGTTCACCGTCACGGCGCTCATGCAGCTCGCCGAGCAGGGGGTGCTCTCGCTCGACGACCCGATCGAGAAGTACGTGCCCGGCCTGCCGAACGGCGACGCGACGCTCTTCGAGCTCGGCGCGATGCGCAGCGGGATTCCGTCGTACACGTACAACACGGAGTTCGAGCAGATGCTGTTCGACGAGCCGAACCACGTCTGGACGCCCGAGGAACTCGTCGACATCGTGCGCGGCGAGGATCCGATGTTCGCGCCAGGCACCATGACGTTCTATTCGAACACCAACACCGTGCTGCTCGGCATGGTCATCGAACAGGTCACCGGCAAGTCCATCGAAGACGTGCTGCAGGAGCAGATCTTCGAGCCGCTGGGCCTCGATGGCACGATCTTCCCGACGGATGCCTCGTTCCCCGAGCCGCATGCGCAGGGGTACACGTTGCAGGGGGTCGACGACGGGGTGCCGATCGAGACCACCGACTGGAACCCGTCATGGGGGTGGACCGCCGGCTCCGTCATCTCCGACCTCGACGACCTGCTCACCTGGAGCGAGGCGTTGGCCACCGGCGACGGGCTCCTCGCCCCCGAGTGGCAGGAGCAGCGCATCGACTCGTTCGACTTCAGCCTGCCCGTGTACACCGGCGAAGGCACCACGGCACCGCAGACCCCGGCCCGCGCCTACGGCCTCGGCATGGGCCTGGCGCTCGGCTGGTACGGCCACGACGGCACGATGCCCGGCTTCAACACCGTGCTGCAGCACCACCTCGAGTCGGGCACCACGCTCATCGTCATGGCGAACAGCGACATCAAGTCGGGGGAGTGCCCCGAAGGGACGGCCACCGTTGACGGCGGTCGCACCACGGGCGCCTGCGCCGAGCCGGCCGTCTTCATCGGCAACGCGCTCGCGGATGTCGTGGGGCACCCGAACGTCGAGGGGTGACGCGGGTCCATCTCGGGCGGCGAGTTCTCGCGAGGGGCTTCGACCTCAGACGGACGCCCGCGTGTGCACCTTCGCGCCCTGCGCGTTGAACAGGCAGAGCACCTCGAGCACGTCGGGGCCGGGGTTGCCGAAGCCGTGCGGAACGCGGGTGTCGAACTCGGCGGCCTCGCCCGCCTCGATGATGAGGTCGTCGTCGGCGAGGAGCAGCCGCATCCGCCCTGAGATCACGTAGATCCAGTCCCAGCCGGGGTGCACGAACTGGGTGATCGGCTTCTCGGGCGCCGGCGGATGCACCTGCTTGAACGCCTCCCACGCACCCGCGCCGCCCGAGAGCGGAACCGTCACGACCCCGTGTCGCAGCCGCGGCCGCGGGTGGATGCGCGGATCGCCGAGCGGCGGCGCCCCGACGAGATCGTCGAGCGGCAGGCGGTAGAGCCGCGCGAGCGGCATGAGCAGGTCGAGCTGCGCGCGCCGAGAACCCGATTCGAGCCGCGACAGCGTGCTCGTCGAGATGCCGCTGGCCTCGCTGACGGCCCGAAGCGTCATGCCCCGCGACTCGCGGATCGCCCGCAGCCGATCGCCGATGCCGGCCAACTCGTCGCGCTGCTCCATGGTGCTCCTCGTTGCCCGCGGCTCGTTGCTGATACGGCAACAAGCATTGCCGTTCGGGTGCCCCAGCGCAAGCATGGTGTGCATGGTCGAACATGCACAGGAACGAGCGGATGCCGCGGCGCACGCAGATGCCGACGGACTCACGGATGTCGTGATCGTCGGCGGTGGCCCGGCAGGTCTCAGCGCTGCGCTCTCACTCGGACGGGCGCGGCGACGCGTCACGGTGATCGACTCGGGCGAGCCGCGGAACCGCACCGCCGCCCACATGCACGGAGTGCTCGGCCACGACGGACTGTCGCCGCTCGTGCTGCTCGAGCGCGGGCGCGCCGAGGCGGCCGGATACGGCGTGCGATTCCTCCACGGCGAGGTCGAGGCTGCCCGCGTCGACGGAGAGGTCATCGAGGTCGACACGGCGAACGGCACCATCCGTACGCGTCGGCTCCTGGTCGCGACCGGCCTCGAAGACGTGCTGCCCGACATCCCCGGATTCCGCGACCAGTGGGGTCGAGGCGTCGTCGTCTGCCCCTACTGCGACGGCTGGGAGCACCGCAACGACGTCATCGGCGTCGTCGCGACCTCGCCGCGCAGCGTCGAGCAGGCGCAACTGCTGCGGCAGTGGTCGGATCGCGTCGTCTACTTCGAGAACGTCGTCGGCGCGGCATCCGGAGCCGACCTCGAGAGACTCGTGAGCCGCGGCATCCGAATCGAATCGGGCGAGGTCACCGGCCTTCGCATCGAGGGTGAGCGGATGACGGGGGTCGAGGTCGACGGGCGCGTCATCGACGTGGGCGTGGTTTTCACCGGCCCGACGCTTCGTCCGCGCGATGCCCTGCTGCGCTCGCTCGGAGCGTCGAGCACCGTGAGCGACCTCGGCGACTGGGTCGACGTCGACGCCGACGGGCGCACCTCGGTGCCGGGCGTCTGGGCGGTCGGCAACGTCGTGAACCTGCGCGCCAACGTCTCGGTGTCGCTCGGCCTCGGGTCGCTCGTGGCCGGCGCCCTCAACGCCGACCTGGTCGCCGACGATGTGGCGGCGACCCTTCTGGCGGCCTAGTGGGCGTCGTCCATTCCGGTGTCGTGAACGGATGCCCCGTGGCACCCGGCCTGCTTCCAGTCGTAGTCCTCGCCGAGCGGTTGGTCGTCGGCACCCCACATGGCCAGCTGCCATTCGGGATTCCGGGAGTCGTTGAACGCATCCAGCGCACCGACCGCTTCCATCGTGTCGCCCGACTCCCACGTGTCCCAGATCGGGAGGAACGCAGCCTGGAATCCCTTGTCGGCCATGCATACCGCATCGAGGTGGGACTGCATCACGATCGTGTCGAAGTCGAGCGCCCACTCCTCGATGAATTCGGGGGAGGGTCGGGGGATCAGGGCGAGGTCGGTGGTCTCGTCGTACACGGTGTGCCCGAGGATGGTGGTGATGCCACCGGGAGCCGGTTCGACGGGGTCCTCCGTGGCGGCCTCGTCGACGACGGTCTCCTCGGCCGCGGCGGCCGCCGGTGCCTCAGCCGCAGTCTCAGTCGCAGTCTCTGCCGGCAGGATCGCCGAGGGGGCGAGTTCCGTGGGCGTGATCACGGGCGATGACGCCTCCGCGGCGGCGTTCAGCTCGTCGTACTCGGTGATCGAGGCGACCGCCGCCGCGGTCAACGCGGAACCCGTGCCGATGATGATGACCGCCCCGACGGCGCCGATCAGGAGCGCGACGCGGTGCCGCGGCATCCGACGCTGCGTGCTCCGGTTCTCGCGCTCACGTTCTTCGTCGAGCAGGTGCTGCACGTTCATCGGGATTCCTTTCGGGTCGGCGTGGCCGAGATGAGGTGCACGGGCTTGGCCCACTGGGCGGCGCCCGCGAGGCAGGCGATCGCCACGCCGAAGCCGATGGCGTAGGCAGCAGGTTCGAGCCAGGTCACCCCGTTGATCACGAGGAGCGCGGTCGCGCTGAGGTAGTACAGCGATTCGACGCTCTGCGCGAATATCAGCACGCCCGTGACGGCGAGCAGCGCTGCGCCCCAGTGTCGCGTGCTCCGGTGCCAGAGCAGCACGGTGGCGACGAGCGCTATCGAGCCGAGTGCGATGGTGATCGCTGCGGAGTTCGGAATGAAGCTGATATCGCCGATCAGTAGCGCGCGCGTCTGCCGGGCCGCGATGAACGCGCCGACGGCGACCTGCACGATGCCGATGAGCGCGACGGCGGCGAGCAGCAGCCCGTCGACGCGCGGTGCGCTCCACGTGGCACGCTCCTCACCGGTGAGCTGCGTGCGACGCCAGCCGAGATCGGCCGGGATGCCGCGGAGCATGCGCGCGCGCATCGACCTGGCGACGGCCCGCTGGCTGATGCCGGCCTCGCTCGCCCACGCCGCCTGCTCGTGCAGGTCGGAAAGGATCTCATGCTGCCGATCGGCCGCGACGACCGGGTCCAAGCCGCCCGTGTACGTCAGCGACCAGTGCAGCGTCGCCCGAGCGGCGCGTTCCACCGCTCGGTCTCCCCGGCCGGTCATGCGAGCGCCTCTCCGGTCACGGTGCCGCGCTGCTCGGCACGGGCGGCCTGCCGGAAGGCGGCCTCGCCGACTCCGGTCACCCGGTACAGGCGGCGGCGAGGCCGACCCTCGGCCTCTGCCAGCTCGGGCGCCTCCCACTCGGATTCGAGCAGCCCCGCGGCATCCATTCGGTTCAGGGCGCGATAGAGCGTTCCGTGCGCGATCAACGCGGACCCCTGCGTCTCGGCGAGGGTGCGAGCGAGCGCGAAGCCGAAGAAGGAGCCCTCGCGCGGCTGGATCGTCAGACCCGCATCGAGGATCGCGAGCTCGATCGGGAGGAGCACTCCCGCACGTCGTCTAGGCATGCGTGTGACTATACGCACCTATGTGCCGATAACGCAAGGGTGAGCGCAGCCCGGTACTCAGCGCAGGTGGGTGAGCTTCGCCGGGTTGCCGATGCCGTGGATGACCGAGATCCGGTTGTCATCGAACTCGAGGGCGAGCACCGAGATGATCCGGCCGCGGCGGCGCGCGATGATGCCGGGCTCGGCGTTCACCTCGGCGACCTCGAACTCCAGGCCCTGGCCGCCGACGTTCGCGAGCAGCTGTCGGGCGATCCGCTCCGCGCCGTGCACGACCTCGGTCGGGGCATCCGGGAAGATGCCGCCGGAGTCGAAGTGGCCGCGGGCATCTGCGGCGAGTGCCGTGACGAGTCCATCGAAGTCGCCCTCGGACGCGGCCGCTGCGAACTGCTCCGACAGGCGTCGGGCGGCCGCAGGCTCGACGGTGTACCGGGCCTCGCCCTGCGCCGTGATTCGCCTGCGTGCGCGCGACGCGGACTGCCTCGCACTCGCCGGGCTCACGCCGAGGATCTCCGCCACGCGGCCGAAGTCGAGGTCGAAGACGTCGTGCAGCAGGAACGCCGTGCGCTCGGCGGGCGACAGTTGCTCGAGCACGACGAGCAGCGCCATCCGTACGGAGTCGTCGAGCGTGACGCGATCCTCGGGGAGGGTCCGCGCGTCGGTGACGATCGGCTCCGGGAGCCACGGTCCGACGTAGGCGCGGCGGGAGTGCTCGTGCGCACGCAGCCGATCGATCGAGAGCCGGGACGCAACCGTGATGAGCCACGCGCGCGGGTCGTCGAGTGGCTCGTCGCCGCGGGCGAGCAGCCGCACGTACGTCTCCTGCGTCACGTCCTCGGCGTCGGCGACGGAGCCGAGCACCCGGTACGCGACGTCGCGTACGACGTACCGGTGGGCGGTCCAGAGCTCGGCGAAATCGGTCATGTCAAGAGAGACGATTCACCCAGGCCGAGTGTGACGGCAAGTCCGGATGTCGTTCCGATGGTCACAATCGCGATCGCTCAGTCGTCCCCTTGGTATGAACGAGAACACGACGACCTCAGCACGCAGCAGCGCGGATGCCGCCGGCGGGCCGCCCCGCCGGCTCGTGAACGCGACCGCGCCCGTCGCCCGAGCACTGGCGGGGCGCAGGTGGATGCCGGTCTGGGGCGTCATCCGTCATCGCGGGCGCAAGAGCGGCACGGCCTACGAGACGCCGATCGCGGTGGTGCCCACGAAGGACGCCGCCATCGTGATGATCGGCCTGCCGTGGGGTGCGAAGACCAACTGGGCGCGCAACGTCATCGCGGCCGACGGCGCCTCGCTGCGCTGGAAGGGGCGCGACGTCGAGCTGGTGCAGCCGCGCATCGTCGATGCGGCCGCGGCGGAACAGCTCGCGAAGGGGCCGTTCCGGGCCGTGCTCAAGCGGTTCCCGGCGGCGATCGTGTTCGTCCGCGCCTGATCGGCGCCCTGCGAGCGGCCTCGCCGCGATCAGCGATCGCGCGAACATCCGTGACGTACCCTCAGGGAAGGACGCCGGTTCGACGGACGGCGGTTCACCCGTGGTCTACACCTGCCATGACGGATGCCGGTGAGCGAGCTCGAGCCGACACCGGCAGCCGCACAACTGGAGCCCACATGAACACGCCGACACCCGCTCTCCTCAAACTCGGGGTGTTGGTCACCTCTCGCAAGACCGACGAGCGGCGACTGCCGATCCATCCCTCCCATCTCGAGCGGATCGACGCCGACCTGCGCGCGAACATGATCCTCGAGCACGGCTACGGCGAGCGTTTCGGCTTTTCGGACGAACAGCTCGCTCCGCTGGTGGGCGCGATGGCCACCCGCGAGGCCATCATCGCCGAGGCCGACGTCATCGCCCTGCCGAAGCCGCTCGCATCTGACCTCGCCGAATTCCGCGATGGACAGGTGCTGTGGGGCTGGCCGCACTGCGTCCAGGACCGGGACATGACCCAATACGCCATCGACAAGGGCCTCACGCTCATCGCGTGGGAGGCCATGAACCATTGGAAGGCCGACGGCGGGTTCGGGCTGCACGTGTTCCACAAGAACAACGAGATCGCGGGGTACTGCTCCGTGCTGCACGCCCTGCAACTGTGCGGCTCAACGGGCGACTACGGCCGGCGGCTCAACGCGGTGGTGATCGGCTTCGGCGCGACGGCACGCGGCGCCGTCACCGTGTTGAACGCGCACGGCATCCACGACGTGCGCGTGCTGACCAACCGCGACACGGCTGCCGTCGGCTCCCCGATCCCGTCCGTCGACATCATCCAGTTCGAACACGACCCGGAGGCGCCGTTCGCGAGCACCGTGAACACGGAGGACGGCCCGGTCGCACTCGCCCCGTTCCTCGCCGCGCACGACATCGTCGTCAACTGCACCCTGCAGGATCCGAACGCACCGCTGACCTACCTGCGCACCGAGGACCTCGGGGCCTTCCGCCCCGGCAGTCTCATCGTCGACGTCTCGATCGACGAGGGCATGGGATTCGAGTGGGCGCGGCCCACCTCGTTCGCCGATCCGATGTTCACGGTCGGTGATTCGACCAACTACTACGCCGTCGACCACAGCCCTTCGTACCTGTGGAACTCGGCCACGTGGGAGATCAGCGAAGCCCTCATGCCGTTCCTCCGCACCGTGATGGAGGGCCCTGGGGCCTGGGCCGAGTCGGACACCATCAGCCGTGCGATCGAGATCGAGGGCGGTCGCGTGCGCAACGAGGCGATCCTGCAGTTCCAGGCGCGCTCGACCGAGTACCCGTATCCGGCGCTCGTGTGAGCGTCACCGGGTGATGGCGGCAACCACCGCGGTCGGGTGACAGGATCAGCGGCTGACCCGCAGGTCCTTCCACCCGAACCCGCCCGGTTCGGGCAGGCTCTGGCGGATCTGCTCGGCCGTGAACATTCGCCGGGGCAGCAGGTCGTCGGGGACGGATGCCGCGGGCGGCGCGGCATCGGTCACGCCCTCGGCGAGCATGCGCACTTGCGCCTTCGCGACGAGCGGCACCTTCATGGTCCACTCGGTCACTTGCGCGAGCGCGAACTGCGCCCACACCGGCCACGGCACCACGACCACGCGACGACCGACGACGGATGCCACGCGCCGCACGGCCTTCGACAGCAGCAGTTGCTCGGCGCCGACGACCGCGACGGTCTCACGCGGCATCCGCCCGTCGACCGCGGCGACGAGGATGTCGGTGAGGTCGTCGATCGGGATGGGCCGGATCGCCTTCTCGCGGAAGCCGACGGTCGCGAACACCGGCAGGGTCTGCACGGTGTGGCTGAGGTGGTCGATGAGGTGGTCGCCGCGACCGTAGATCATGCCGGCCTTGAGGATCGTGTGGTCGAGGCCCGAGGCGCGGACCAGCTCCTCGGCCGCCCACTTCGACTCGTGGTACGCGGACCCGCAGTCGGGGCGCGCCCGCAGAAAGCTCAGCATGATGACCTTGCGCACCCCGGCGCGCTTGGCCGCCTCGATCACGTTCGCGGTGCCCTCGATGTGCACCCGCTGGTAGGTCTGCTCGCCGATCTCGCGGTTGATGCCCGCGCAATGCGCGATGACCTCGAACCCGTCAGGAGTTCTCGATCTCCGTGCGGAGATACTTACCGCGGGCGATCATGTCTTTGATAACCTCGCGAAAACCGCCGACTGACCGATCCAGCGCGCTTTGAAGACGCCTGAAAGAGAGTTCCAGATCGTCAATGTCGAGATCGCTAGTTTTCGTGCTCCAGTGAAGCGGGCATATCGACATCGTTTCTTCACAGGCAATCAACAGAGCCCGGCCCTGAAGATAGGCAAGCTGCTCCGTCCTTGATGAGGTAGCTGCGAATATGCGTGCCCCTTCCATTGCGGTCAATGCGGCCACGACCCTCTGGATTTTCTTGTCTCCGAGGAGAACGTGCCATCGAAGCAGGATGGACGAGAACTTCAATAGGATCTTGGGGTTCGTGAACTCTTGCGCGATCAATTGCAGTCCGAACGGTGCGCCCTGGTCGCGCAGCAGGTTCTCGCAGCGCTCGAAAATTTCTCGCTTCGTCCAGACCTCGTTCAGTGGCCCAGAAGTCGTGAAGAGCGGCCACAATGCCTCTGCGGATGGCGGGAGTACGCCGCGATGCAGTTCCACACGTGCGCGCAGACCAATGAGTGCACTTTCGGCGTTTGCCTCCTCGAGCCCACCGAGTAGCTGGATCGCCTCACCGCAAAGTCCCTCGACATCCTGGTTCTCCTGGCGCGCTACCTTGTCTATCAGCGCTTGCGCGAGCGTTTGACGGGTCCTACGCGCCGTCGCACGATTCGCGATCGACGAGCCAAGCAAGGCACGCAGTTCAATGATCGCGTCGTCAGTCCGCCCTATGTACCGCATGTACGAGGCCCGTACGAGTTGGAGTTCGGCCAGGGGCCCCCGTTCACGGATCGCTTCGTCGAGCACAGCGAATACAGGTTCTTCGTTGGTCACGCCGTTCCTGAACTGGGCCAACGCTCGCTGATATTGACGTTCGATGCGGAACCGTTCAAGGTGTACCTCGGTTTGCCCGTTCCACCGCTTAGCGAGGTCGTGGAGGCGCGCACGTCGCTTCAAATACTGTGCCTTGAACGCGTCGAGCTTGGCGTCGACGGGGAGCCTCTGCCAGTTCGGATCTTCCCTGATCACGGCATTTATGAGGCTTCCCTCTCTCGCCCAAGACCGCCGGAGAATCCATACCTCGTTCTCGAACTCACGTGCTGAGCTCATTCGTCGTGCCCGAGACCATTTCCGGTACTCGCGGATCGTTCCGTCGGCCGAAGTCAGCTGTTCACGGGACATCCAAGTGGGATCAAGCGCGGCGTCGTATGCCGAGGGAGCGATACGGTCGACCGCTCGCATGTACAGTCCCCACAAAGTCGCATTCGGCGCGTCCAAAGTCGCCTCCCGCAGCATCGCTATCGCGTTCAGCCGGAGTGTGTGTGCGCGCTGCCGCTCGCTTTGCTCGGTACTCATCCTTAGACAGTCGGAAAGAGCGAGAAGGCCACGAATGACCGCCGAGAGTGGTCGGGCATCACCGAAACGGGACAGGGCGCGTGCGTCGTCATGAATGTCCGCCGCAATGGTTAGCGCCTTCTCGAGCAACTCCGCTCGCTCCGACAGGGGAAGCTCAACGCTCGCGGAGCGAACCACAGCAAGTACGCGAGCCACTATCGCTGCTCGAGTTTCGACAGTAGAAACCCGGGACGCGTCTTCAAGCAGTCGTTGGAGCTGTTCGGTGATTCGGATGGCAGGCATTCCCCGTGCAGCACCGAAGTCGAGGAGCGTCGCGCGGGCGGTGAGCGCGTCCCGCGCGGTGATCGTCTGATCGTCAAGGTCGCGGTCGAGACGACTGATGACCTCGTCGATGGCCACGACACCAGCGCGTGCGCGGAGAACATCTAGGCTCATGCGCGTGCGCGTCCAGGCTTGGACGGACATATTCGATTCAGCCGGTTTGCTGCGTTCAAGCGCTGAATGCAGTTCGGTCATACGGGCCATCGCATCGTCGTGCCTTGAAACGAAGAGCAGGCCGCGAGCCGAGTCGTGCAGCAACTCAAGGTGTGACGCCGCCGCAATCGAGTGTGCGTCACTCTCAATGTTGTCGAGGAATAGTTCCCGAGCCAAGACGGCCTCGATTTGGAAATTGACTCTGTTCTCTACCTCCGCGAATGCTTGCTTAACGAGTGCGGCACCGATCTGGTCGTCAATGCGGTAGTCCGCGCCGCCGTCGAGGAATGCCGCTCGGACTTCGCTTAGAAAACTGTCCGCGTCCGGGGATGTTCGTGCCAAGAGCAGCAAATCTGCGGTCGTGAGCGGCTCCGCTGCCATGCGGAGTGCCGTCGTGTTAGTTTGGTCAGTTAGCACAGGGCCCATCGGATCGCCGACAGTCATTCGCGCTATGCGGTCACGAATGCGACGGTGGACCTTGCGGACGGACTCCGTATCCAAGCCCGCCAAGTTGGAGCAGAGCAGGAGTTCAAGGATTTGCCTCGGGGCTGCGTCCAGAAGTAGGTCCAGAACTTCTTCAATCAACTCGTGGTCAATATGGCCGAGAATCGCCGCGTCGGCAAGCAGACGGAACCCCGCAAGTCTGACTTCCGGACGAATCTCGCCGGACGCGTCGTTCCACCCCAGCGCATGCGCGAGCGGAGCTTGGTCGTGAGGATCGGCATTGGTGCCCTGCGAGATCGACTGAACTAACCAACGGGGCCAGAGCCGCTCCCCGTCGGGTACATGCGCCGTGATTCGGTCAATGCCGGTAAGAAATTGGCGCACCGCTATGTTGGTCAGCTCTTCGGCAATCTTGAATGCATCGCCATCGAGGTCAATACGTCCGCCGGCTGAGACGATTACGCCCGGCAGCCGGTGGGGCTCATCAATTAGTTCGATTGCATCCTGTGCAACCGCGACGCCGAGACCTGTCTCCGCTGCTAGGAGGTTTGCGGCATCCGACTTACCCAATGAGCCGATCGAGATCGGTGGTCTAGTTCGGAGGCCGAGAGGAAGCTCGGGCGCGGGGGCCCAGGCCACCACGACAACAGCCGCCCATCCCAGTACCCCGGCCTGTAGAACTTCCAACAACGATTTTTGTCCGCTGGCCGTTTGGAAGAGACCCTCCCCCGCGTCGAGCGCTAGGCCGACTGGTGCAGCCCCGAGCTTGCGCCGAATACCCAATTGCACATAGGCAGCGGCTTGATCGTCTATCTCTAACGCCCGCCGATCGTCCGTATCTGTGAGAACTTCGAGGTGCTCTGCTAGCGCTCGCAGTACTGGGCTGCGCCCGAGGATGAATCCAGTGAGATTGACGTAGGCGTACCTGCTGTAAATGTTGCCCTTGAGATCGACCGACTCTGAGGACATCCACGCTGCGATGAGGGCAGTCTTTCCCGAGGACGGCGGGCCGGCCAGAACGCGAACGGATCCGAGTGAGGTCCTGCTTTGAAGGTCAGCAACCTCCGTGACACGGCCATGCAGCGTTCCGAACGGGGGCGGCGGCGGTGGGGTGATGTGCTCAATCGGATTACCACCAACGGCGGCGCGCCATTGGCCAGCAACTGTTGCAGTCTCTTCGTTGCTCTGCAACCCGTTCAGGAAAGCTGCAATGGTTGCTGACGGCACAAGGTAGCCGCCCAACGCATTGTCTTTGTCACGCGTCTTGTGAACCTGGCCAATGACTCGCCCGCTCGCCAATGAGACCACCGGAGCCCCACTGAAACCTGGAATTATCTGGCCGCTTCCAACCTTGAGTTGGTAGTCGAAGCTGGTGCCGCGGGTACCTTCGATAGTAACCATCGCGCTATCGAATGAGTCCGCTGTGGCAGCTCGTACTAGGCACCGCTCGTCGAACGCCCACTCCTCCGCAAGGAGCATCCAGTTCGAGCGTCGGACTGGCATCCGCAGTAAGACAACGTCGGTGTCGTCAACTTGGATCACTGAGTCTGCCGGAATACGAGCGCCATCGATCGTGACAATCGGACGACCGTCGACGATATGTCTACTCGTAGCAACAAGGTCGGGGCCAACAAACCACCCAGTGCCAAGCTTCAAGCCGCGAACAGGAACAACGCATCGATCAATTAATTCGATGAGTCGATCCACTACTCGGCCTTCGAAGCCCACTCGACGCTGACTTGCACGCCAAAATCTGCAGTCGGACCGCCGATCAGGCTCACAAACGCGCCAGATTCCCACCCAACTCCAACGGTGAAAGTAACGGTCGTCTTGTCCGGTACAACGTCCTCAAGTTCTTCTCGCAACTTTTCCGCGAACGGCTTGACCCCGGCTAGTAGTTGGCCAATTTTGATGCGTGCCTCTTCAAATCCCACCTCCTGCTCGGGGTCGGTGGTGCTTACTGGCATAAGCACGTGAGTGCCGTCGTCGAGGTCGATGCGAACGATATCCATACTTGCTCCTCCAGTGCGTCTGCGATTCGCCTTGCGCGGCGACAGCGATGTGGCTTTCTCGACAGCAACGCGTGCATGCGTTGGCTCCGGTCGGTGGCTGCGACACTATCGATGGAATGCGCTAGCAGTCGATGACACGCCGCATCCTGGATTCGCATGAAGTGAGGACGCAACGCGCCGGGAATACACCAGCCCCCGCCGCGTTGAACTTGAGCGTACGCCACTCAAGTTCCAGGAGGATTGGTGCCCGAAGACTTCAACCCCGAAGCCGGTGCGAGCTCGTTCGACGAGTTTCTGAGCCGGTATCTCGCGGGTGAGCAGGCTCGCCAGGCTCGGTCGATCGACCTCAGCCGGTTCCTGACCGCCCGCACGCAAGGCATCCTGCAGAAGGCAGGACGCTTCGCGCTCGAGCGCGGCCAGACCGAGCTCGACGCCCTGCACATCCTGCGCGTGATCGTCGAGGACGACAGCGTGAAGCAGGCCGTCGCCCGCATCGGCGTCGCCCCCGAGCGGCTCATCACCGCGACCGAGGCGCGCCTGCCCGCGGCATCCGATGTCGCCGATATCAACGCGGCCACGATCACCCCGAGCGCTTCCCGCGCGCTGTTCCACAGCTACCAGGTGGCGCGCTCGGCCGGCTCGACCTACATCGACCCCGAGCACCTCTTCTTCGCGCTCGTGCTGGGGCAGGACGCCCCCGCCGGCCAGGTGCTGGCGCGCGCCGGCGTCACCGCCGAGGCGCTCACGCAGGGCATGCGCGAGACCGTCGAGGCCGGGTTCGACGGTGACGACGCCGAGCAGTACGGTGCGAACGGCGCCGGCTCCGAGGCATCCGCGACCCCGATGCTCGACAAGTTCGGCACCGACCTCACCGCCCTCGCCGAGAACGGCGAGCTCGACCCCGTGATCGGACGCGTGGACGAGATCGAGCAGACCATCGAGATCCTCAGCCGCCGCACGAAGAACAACCCCGTGCTGATCGGCGAGGCCGGCGTCGGCAAGACGGCGATCGTCGAGGGCCTGGCGCGCGCGATCGTCGAGGAGTCGGTGCCCGAGGCCCTGCTCGAGAAGCGCGTCATCTCGCTCGACCTGCCCGGCATGCTCGCCGGCACCCGCTACCGCGGCGACTTCGAGGAGCGCCTCACCAAGACCATGGAGGAGATCGCCGCGCACAAGGGCGAGCTCATCATCTTCATCGATGAGATCCACACGGTCGTCGGTGCGGGCGGCTCCGGCGACGGCGGCACCGACGCCGGCAACATCCTGAAGCCCCGCCTCGCGCGCGGCGACCTGCACCTCGTGGGCGCGACCACGCTCAAGGAGTACCGCACCATCGAGAAGGACCCCGCCCTCGAGCGCCGGTTCCAGCCGGTTCGCGTCGGCGAGCCCTCGATCGAGGACGCGGTGCTCATATTGCGGGGCCTGCGCTCGGCATACGAGGAGCACCACGGCGTCGAGTACACGGATGCCGCGCTGCGGGCCTCCGTCGAGCTCTCGGCCAGGTACCTCACCGACCGCGTGCTGCCCGACAAGGCCATCGACCTCATCGACCAGGCCGGGGCGCGCCTGCGCCTCAAGCTCGGCATGAAGACGGATGTCTCCGCGCTCATCGCGCGGCTCGCCGACCTCGAGGCCGACAAGAACGCCGCCGTGAGCGCCGAGCACTACGAGGAGGCCTCGCGCATCCGCGACGAGATCTCGAAGGTGCAGGAGCGACTCGATCGGGCGACGTCCGCCGGTCGAGTAGCGACGCAGGAGCGTATCGAGACCAGCGCCAGCGAGGGTTTCGATACGCGTGCTCCTTCGTCGCTCGCTACTCAACCGGCGACGACCATCGACGAGCCCGAGATCGCCGCGGTGATCTCGCGGGCCACCGGCATTCCGGTGAACCGCCTCACCGAGACCGAGCGCGAGCGCCTCGGCGACCTCGAGGGCGAGCTGCACGCGCGCGTCATCGGCCAGGACGACGCGGTCACCGCGGTCGCGAAGGCCGTGCGCCGCAGCCGCACCGGCATGGGCGACGCGCGTCGACCGGTCGGGTCGTTCCTGTTCCTCGGCCCGACGGGCGTCGGCAAGACGGAGCTGGCGCGTGCGCTGGCAGACCGCCTGTTCGACGATGAGGGTGCGATCATCCGCTTCGACATGAGCGAGTTCGGCGAGCGGCACACGGTGTCGCGCCTCGTCGGCGCCCCTCCCGGATACGTCGGCTACGACGAGGCCGGGCAGCTCACCGAGCGCGTGCGGCGCAACCCGTACTCGATCGTGCTCTTCGACGAGATCGAGAAGGCGCACCCCGACGTGTTCAACCTGCTGCTGCAGGTGCTCGACGACGGACGCCTGACCGACGGCCAGGGCCGCACGGTCGACTTCCGCAACACGGTGATCGTGATGACCTCGAACCTCGGTTCGGAGTTCCTCGCGTCGCGCTCGGGTGCGCTCGGGTTCGTCGCGTCGACGGATGGCTCGGGCTTCAGCTCCGCCGCTGACGTGCGCAACCGCGTCATGGGCAAGGTGCGCGAGGCCATGCGCCCCGAGTTCCTGAACCGCATCGACGAGATCGTGCTGTTCCAGAAGCTCGGCGCTGACGAGCTGTCGCAGATCGTGCGCCTCATGCTCGGTGCCACCTCCGCTCGCCTCGCGGCCCGCGAGGTCGAGTTCGAGGTGACGGATGCCGCGGTCGCACTGCTTGCAGAACGCGGCTACGAGCCCGAGTACGGCGCCCGACCCCTGCGTCGCGTGATCCAGCGCGAGGTCGACGACCGCATCGCGGACCTCTTCGTCTCGGGCGCGCTCGGCGACGGCGAGGGCGTGCGGGTGGATGCCGCAGACGGCGAGTTCGTGATCGTGCCTGTGCCCCGGGCGACGGTGACGGTGCCGCTGGCGGCCTAGCCGCCCCGTCGGTCGAGTAGCGCAGCGTATCGAGGCCATCCCCCCGGGTCTCGATACGCTTCGCTACTCGACCGGCGGAGTGTCCGCACGGGCGGGATTCCTGCGTTTCCGCGACGGGCGGCGCCCGGGCCTGGCCAGGATGAGCCCAGCGGGCGGGCCCGCGTTCAGCTCGCCGTCACGAGAGGATGTCGGCGTGGCGGTGCACGATCTTCCAGCCGTCGGCCTCGTGACGGTACACCTGGGTCGACCGCAGGGTGAAGCTGCGCGGCACCCCATCGACCGAGGTCTCGATGCGCTCGTAGCCGGTGGTGTACGCGAAGTCGTCGGTCACGTCGTACGAGAGCAGGTCGAACTCGTACGCGAGGCACGACGAGAACGTCGAGGCGAGCACCTCGAACTCCTCGACCAGCTGCGTGCGCCCGACCGCGGTACGCCACGCCCCGAGTGCGCTGACCGGCTCCTGCGTCGACCAGATGGCCCGGCGCGGACCGTCGTCGCCGTCGAGCATTGCGCGTTCGGCGGCCACGACATCGATGTTCACCCAGGCCAGGAACTCATAGGGATCAGTCATGGTCTCAGGATGGCGGGACTCGCGGTCGGGCACAATCATCCGCGCGGGGCGGCGTGGCCTTCTCGAAGGATCCACCGTCCGCCGGCATCCGCCGCTCGGCGTACCGCCGCGGCACCGCATCGAGACCCGGCGCCGCGACGACGTTCCGGGTCACCACTGAGGCGGGCGCGCTGCTGACGGCGAAGGCTGGCCCGATGAGCGGAACTCGTTCCGACGCCCGCGACGACCCCGGCGAGAGCGCCGAGGCCGCCACCGACCGGCCGACGTTCGACCTGCGAGCGCGGGTCGTCGAGACGGTCGTGCTCGTGGCATCCGTCATCGTGCTTCGCCTGTTGGGCCTGCTGCTGATGGTGGCGTCGTCGTACGGGCTCGGCTCGTTCGACGCGTTCATGCCACTCGTCGCCATGGTGTTCGACCCGAACGTGCTCGTGTGGATCGCGCTCGCCGCGGCCGTGCAGTTCGGGTTGCGGGCGATGGGCCGCCCGGGGCGATGGGCGCTGGTCGTGCTCGCCGCGCCCGTCGCGGTCGTGGTCGTGAACGCCGTGCGGGGGATTCCGAGTCTCGGGACCGCCGGCCTCGGCGCGCTGTTCGGCAACCCCGTCGCCTGGATTGACGCCGGGATCCTCACCCTCGTGGTGGCGCTCGGCATCGCGTTCACCGCGGCCGCCCTCGGCGGGGAACGGCGCACGTCTTCGCGGATCGCGGGTGTGCTGCTCGCCCTCGGCGGACTGCTCACGCTGCTGCTCGTCTGGCAGTGGATCGCGGCCAACCTCGCCATCTGGGGCAGCCGACCGACGCCGACGCCCGATCAGGAGAACCTCTACGTCGTCACGGCCGCGGTCACGCTCGGCGCGTTGGTCGGCGCCATCGTGTTCGCCGCGGTCAGTCGTCGCCGAGGGCTCATCATCGCCTCGTGCATCGTCGGATGTCTCGGCCTGATCATCACCTTCACCGTGCCGGTGCCGACCGACCGGTTCGCCCCCGAGCCGCCGCCCGCTCCGACCGAGCCGTCCGCGCCCAGTGACCCCGGCGGCGGCAACTCCTGCATGAGCCCGGGCGACCCGAACTGCGTGGGCGGCTGACGACCAGCCTCGGCCGCCGGAAACTCGGCCGGGCGTACTGTGGGCCCGGGGGAGGACGCATGGTCGGCACGGCTGGCGGCAGCGGGGTTCGCGACGGCGTGCGCGTTCACCGCATGACCGAGCGCATCCACTTCGCGCACACCGAGCACGTGAACTGGGTGATCTACGCGGGCGCCGACGGCGTCACGCTCGTCGACTCCGGTTATGCGGGCCAGCGGGTGCTGCTCGAGGCATCCCTCGACGCGATCGGCGTCGGGCCGGCGGATGTCGCGGCGGTGCTCATCACCCATGGCCACGCCGATCACCTCGGCGGGGCCGCGTGGCTCGCAGAGGAGTTCGGCACGCCCGTGCACGCCCACCCGCTCGAGCTCGCGAACGTGCGCCGCGACATCTTGGAGCAGGCGAGCACCGCGCGGGTGCTGCGCAACGCGTGGCGGCCGGGCGTCGCGGCGTGGGCGAGCGCGATCGTGCCGCTCCTCGACGGCCGCGCCGGCCTCGGAGTGCCGAGCGTGACGGCGCCGCCGATGCGCGGCGAGCTCGTCGACGTGCCGGGGCATCCGCGCATGCGACTCATCGACGGGCACACCAGCGGGCACGCGGTGTTCGAGTTCGACGACGAGGGCGTGCTCGCCGTCGGCGACGCGCTCGTCACCCGGCACCGCACCTCGCCGCTGCAGGGGCCGCAACTGCTGGCGTCGATGTTCCATCGCGACGCCGAGCGGGCGAGGGCGACCGTCGGTGCCATCGGCTGGTCGACCGCCAGGGTCGTGCTGCCCGGACACGGCGAGGCGTGGATCGGGCCGGCGAGCGCGGCCGCCGAAGCGGCGCTCGACGCGGGCGCAGCGTTCTGAGCGGCTGAGGCGCTCAAGGACTCGAGCATCACGCGAGTGGTCATCACGAGCCTGTAGTCCTGCACGAGGGCGCAGGCTCGCACGAGCGAACGCGAACGCCCGGCTTCCTTGTGGAGGCCGGGCGTTCGGTGGCGTTCGAAGCGGGTCGCTACGAACAGGTCGTGCCCGGGTAGTCGATCTCGAGGTCGCGCGTCACCTGCTCGCCGTCGATCTCCGCCGTCAGATGCACGCCGACGACTCCGGAGCCAACCGTCGCGAGTCGGGTGGTGATCGCTCGTGACGAGGCCTTGTCCATAGGGATCGTGCCGAAGGTCGCCGTGCCGAAGTCGCTCGTGAGTTGCGCCTCCACCTGCACCTCGTCGTCATTGCGAACCGTGACGGCCAGCACGGCCTTGCGCGCGACGCACCGCCACGCCGTCGAGACCGAGACGTCGATCGTCGCTGCGGCCGCGACGGTGGTCGGCTCGCCGAGCGTTCGCGGGGCGATGACGATGCGGTCGACGTTCGGCGCCCAACCCGTGGTGTTGCCGAAGCGCAGCGGCCGGTCGCCGGTCGCGAGCGTCACCGGGATCGTGCGCTGCCAGAAGCTGTTCCACGAGTACGTGTACCGGAAGTACGCGTCGCCGACGTGCTCGCCTCCCTCGCTCACGTCGAGGCGACGATCCACCACCTGCGGGTTGTACGCGTGATCGCCGGATGTCTCGGCGTTCGCATAGTGCACGGTCAGGTCGTACGCGCCGGCCGTGTCGAAGCCTGCGGCACGGTCGATCACGATCGCACCGGTGCCGGTGCCGGTGCCGTTGCCGACGTTGCCCGCGAAGGCGCGGCCCGAGGCGTTCGTGCCGGTGGTGTCGGCGAGCGTCGCGGCCGCTGCGCCGCCGACCAGCTGGGCGCTCTCGGCCTCGATCGAGACGGCTGCCGCGTCGGCCTCCCGCGCCCGCACCGTCGTGAGGTTCGAGACCGCGGCACCCAACGGTGAGCGCAGCTCGAGCTCGTTGATGCCCTCGACCAGGTGCACCCGGGTCGTCGAGCGCCACGAGCCGACCCCGTCGGCGGCGATCGCCGGCGTGGACTGCCCGTTGACGTCGATCGTCAGCTCAGCGGCATCCGTCGTCGCCCAGTCGACCACGAGGTCGTAGTACCCCGTCTCGAAGGCGCTCGCGTAGACATCGGCTCGCCCTTCACCGACGAGGCTCGCCGCACCGGGGTGGGCGCCGCTCCATTCGAGCGCGGCATCGCCCGCCAGGCGGAAGCCCGACGCCGGATACGAGGTGGGCTCGCCCTCGCCGACCGAGGTGAGCGACACCTTGTCGAGCGTGATGTCGGAGTTCGGCAGCCGTGTGGTGCCGTCGGCGCTCGCGCGGATCGACAGCGTGTGCGTTCCGGCCGTCAGGTCGACCAGCAGCTCGGCGCTGCCGCGGTACTGCCAGCGGCTCGTCGCGTTCAGAGCGAGGTCGGCGGTGTATTGGATCGTGCCGGATGCCGCGCCGTCGACGAAGAGGGCATGGCGACCGGGCACGCCCGGCGCACCGCCGATGACCTGCAGCCGGTAGGTGCCGTCGTGCGGCACCTCCACGGTCCAGTCGGCCTTCGAGGTCGCACGGTTGAACGAGCCGACGTCGCGGCCGCCCGACGCGAGGAACTTCCAGCCGCCGCCGGCCTTCGGGTCCTGCGCGTAGGCCTGCGCGGCGGTGAGCTGCATCGCCTCGGCCTCGATCGACGCGGTCCACGGCTGCGCGGCCTGGGCCGCGGCGACATCCCGATGCTGCGACGGCGTGATGACGAGCTGGTAACCGGCATAGCGGTCGTAGGTCGGCACGACGAGGTCGAGCGTGCCGCCGTCGAGCGCTGCGCCGTCGATCGCGGTGATGACCCGCGGGGTGTCGGCCAGGCCCTCGGCGCCGGTGAGCGCGGCCTCGCGCACCTCGATGTCGACGGCGTCGCCGAACACCGCAGGGTCGAGCCCGCTGAGGTCCAGCGACACGTCGCGGTCGGTGCCGCCCCAGAGCACGGTCGCCCGACGGTTCTCGTCGTCGACGGCGGCGATGCCCTGCAGGGTGTCGACCCCGTTCGGCGTCGGCGGCGTGACCTGCGCGGTCTCGCTGCCGTTCAGGTCGCCGTACCACTTGAACATCCACCAGCCCGCGTTCGCGCCGTTCGGCCTGGCACTGTTGTCGGAGAAGTTGCCGGCGTAGTTCCAGTAGGCCGTCTGCGCGTCGACCTTGGTGTCCTCGAACATCGTGAACCACTGGATGAGCTGCCCCGGAACGCCCATGTCGCGCAGCATGCCGTACTCGGTGATGTTCACGTGGATCGGGTCGATGCCGAGCGACTCCTCGAGCGCGCGGTAGTCGGCGAAGTTCTGCCGGTAGTGCGCGAGGTTGTCGATGCCGAGCTCGTGCCAGATGAACACGTCGGGCAGCGAGCCGTTCGCCTTGGCGAATTCGAGGATGTCGCGGCTGCGCTCGGGCTGCCAGCGGGTGTCGCCCGGGCCGCCGATGCGCGCGTGGCCGAGGCCGTGGCGCGCCCACACCTCTTGCACCTTGTCGTAGGTCGCCTGCCAGTCGTCGAGGAACTGCGCCTTCTGCGTCGACCAGTTCGGATACCAGTTGCCGCCGTCGGGCTCGTTGAAGGTGATGAAGACGTAGTCGTCGGGCCTGGCCGAGTCGGTCGCCACGGCCTCGGCGACGAACTCGACGACCTCGAGGTAGTCCCAGACGCCGTTCGGCGTGTTCGTGTACGTGCCGTCGGCCTGGTTGTACGTGCGGGCGTCGCCGGGGCGGCGGCCGCCGTTGTACGACCAGTCGGGGTAGTAGTCCTGCACGTAGATGTACATGTCCTCGCCGTGCTTGGTGAAGAAGCCGTCTTCGACCTTGATCGCGTCGCCCGACGGATGCTGCGTTCCGTACGGCGCCTTCTGCGAGGTGTTCGTGATCGCGGCGCCGTTGATGAGCGCCTGCGTCGGCGCGCCCTCGTCGCCGAAGCCGTAGAGCGTGCCGGTCGCGCCGCCGCGGAAGTCGCCGGTGCGAGCGGAGAAGTCCACGGCCAGCACGTCGGCGTCGTCTGCGAGTGCGGGCTGGGCGACCACCCCCGTCACCGCGAGTGCTGCGACCGCTCCGGCGGCCGCCATCGTCCTCAATCTCATCGTCGTCGATTCCCCTCTTCGTCGAGTGTCGAGTGCGGATCGGTGCCGGCTCACGCCACGGCCCACCGCACGGGGCCCGACGCTACCGACTTCTGATAGCGATTTCAAGCAAAACTTGATAGCGGTTTCAGGATCGTCTATGGTCATCCCTGAAACCGTTATCAAGGTGGCCGACGATCGGCCGCATCATCCCCGAAGACGAGGAGCGTCGTGACCGAACAGCTGAGCTGGGGGAGCCTCGCTCTCGCGTTCCGCCTCGAGTGGAGCGCCGATGCTCCGGTGCGCATCACCGAGATCACGAGCGACGGTCGCCCCCACCCGGTCTACGCCGTGCCGCTGGTCGAGATCCTCACCGTCGGGCAGGGCCGGCTCCCGGCATCCGATCGGCTCGCGCACACCGAGCTCGGCTCGCAGCTGCGCCACGTCGGCCACGAGGCGACCGCCGACCGACTCACGAACCGACTCACGATCCGCCAGGCCGGGCCCGGCGTCGAGGCCGTCTCGGTGTTCGAGCAGTTCGCGGCCGCGCCCGACGCGGTGCGTGCGACGGTGACGGTGACGGCCGTCGGCGCCGAGCCGGTCGTGCTGCGCTCGGTCGCCTCGTGGTCGGCCGGGTTCACGGCCCGCGACGGCTCCAGCCTCGAGAAGCTCGACGGCTGGCACCGCATCTCGGGCACGAGCGACTGGCTCGGCGAGGGCCGCTGGACCCGCGAGGCGCTTCGGGGCCCCGACTTCCCGCTGCTCGCCGAGGGCCTCACCGGGCACAACCCGCGCGGCGCGTGGGCGGTCACCTCCGACGGCACGTGGTCGACGGGCCGCGACCTGCCGGTGGGCGGTGCCGAATCGCGCGACGAGCGCCTCGCACTGCTCTGGCAGATCGAGCACAACGGCGCCTGGCGGTGGGAGATCGGCGAGGACACCGATGGCGGCTACTTCAGCCTCTCGGGCCCGACCGACACCGACTCCTCGTGGACCAAGGTGCTCGCACCCGGCGACACCTTCACCACCGTGCCGGTCGCGATCGCCGTCGGCGCCGACTTCGAGCAGGCGGTCGCCGCGCTCACCGACTACCGCCGCGCCGCGCGCCGCAGCCACCCCGACAACACCGCCATGCCGGTCGTGTTCAACGACTACATGAACACGCTCGACGGCGATCCGACCACCGAGAAGCTGCTGCCGCTGGTGGCCGCGGCCGCCGAGGTCGGCGCCGAGATCTTCTGCATCGACGCCGGATGGTACGACGACAGCGGGCACTGGTGGGACACCGTCGGCGAGTGGCTGCCGTCGACCACGAGGTTCCCCGGCGGGCTCGGCGAGGTCATCGACGCGATCCGCGATGCGGGCATGACACCCGGCCTCTGGCTCGAGCCCGAGGTCATCGGCGTGCGCAGCCCGATCGCCGACGAACTTCCCCGAGAGGCGTTCCTGCTCCGACACGGTCAGCGCATCGTGGAGCACCACCGCTACCACCTCGACCTGCGGCATCCGGCGGCCATCGCCCACCTCGACGGCGTCGTCGATCGCCTCGTGCGGGACTTCGGCGTCGGCTTCTTCAAGTTCGACTACAACATCAACCCGGGCGCCGGCACCGACCACGACGCCGACAGCGTCGGCGACGGGCTGCTCGAGCACAACCGGGCGCACCTCGCCTGGCTCGACCGCATGCTCGACCGGCATCCCGAACTCGTCATCGAGAGCTGCTCGTCGGGTGCCATGCGCATGGACTTCGCCATGCTGTCGCGCCTCGCGATGCAGTCGACCTCCGACCAGCAGGACTTCACGAAGTTCCCGCCGATCGCCGCGGCCGCGCCCATGTCGCTGCTGCCGGAGCAGGCGGCGAGCTGGGCGTACCCGCAACCCGGCATGTCCGACGAGGAGGTCGCGTTCTGCCTCGTCACGGGCCTGCTCGGACGCTTCTACGTGTCGGGCTACCTCAACCGCATGGACGACCGCGGGCGCGGACTCGTCGCCGAGGCGGTCGCCGCGGCGAAGGCGCTGCGCCCCGAGCTGCTCGCCGGCCACCCGTACTGGCCCTCCGGCATGCCGGGGTGGAACGACGCCTGGGTGAGCCTCGGGCTCCGCGGCGCCGGCGCCGACCTCGTCTCGATCTGGCGCCGTGACGGCTCGACGTCGACCGACCTGTCGTTCCCGCACCTCGCGGGCGAAGACGTGACCGTCGAGGCCGTCTTCCCGACCGACCTCCCCGCCTGGCAGACCGCATGGGATGCCGCGACGGGAACCCTGACCGTGCGCGCGAACGACGGGGAACTCGCCGCGCGCACCCTTCGCCTCACCACCGACACCCCGAGTCGGGCACAGAGGACTGCATCACAGCCGGTCACCGGACCCACCGGGCGCATCGGATAATCACACAGTAAGGAGCGATTCAATGAAGAACAGGTTCCGCGGCGCGGCCGTCATCGCCGCCGTCGCAGCACTCACCCTCGCCGGTTGTTCCGACCCCGGCGCCGGAGGCGGCGACGCCGCCCCCGCCGACTGGCCGGCGCAGGACGCCGACCTCTCGGGCACGACCCTCACGATCTGGGCCGCCCAGAACTCGAACACCGTTCCCGAGAGCGTGGTCGAGGGCTTCGAGGAGCTCACGGGCGCCGAGGTCGACGTCGTCACGATCCCCGACCCGTACGAGCAGAGCGTGCAGACGAAGGTCGCGACCGGCGACACGCCCGACCTCGCGTTCTGGCAGCCGACCGCGTCGATGCTGACCGCGCTGAACGCGTCGACCAACCTGCAGCCGCTCGACGACGCGCCCTGGCTCGACTCGTACAAGCCCGAGCTGCGCGACATCACCGGCATCCTCGACGACACCCGCTACGCCGCCCTCATCACGACCCCCGCGGTCGAGGGCGTGTACTACAACAAGGAGGTGTTCGCGGCGAACGGCATCACTGACGTCCCCGCGAACTGGGACGAGTTCGTGCAGGCCGGCCGCGACCTCAAGGCGAAGGGCGTCACCCCGTTCTTCGACTTCGGCGGCGGTACGCCGTGGGCGACCCAGTGGTGGGTGCAGGTGCAGCTCGCCGATGCCGCGAAGGACGGCCTGTGGGAGCGCGTGAACGCGAACGAGGAGACGTTCACCGACCCGACCATCCAGGGAGCGATCGACACCTACGACGACCTCATCGCCGAGGGCCTCTTCAACGAGAACCTCAAGACGGCGACCTTCGAAGACCAGGGTCCCGCGCTGCTCTCCGGCGACGCGGCCATGGCCGTGCAGGTGAACTCGTTCTTCGGCCAGCTGCAGTCGCTCGCCGACACCGCGGAGCTCGACGAGAAGATCGGCTTCTTCCCGATCTCCCCGAGCGGCAACGTGGGCACGTTCATCCCCGACCAGTCCAACGCCCTCGTCGCCTTCAAGACCGGTGACGCGAAGCGCGAGGCCGGCGCCCGCCAGCTGCTCTCGTACTGGCTCGGCGACGGCTACGCCGACTTCGTCGAGGCACAGTCCACGGTGTCGCTGCAGACGGATGTCGACTCCTCGGCCGAGGTGCCGCAGGCGCTCCTGGCCGTCAGCGACTCGCTCGCCGACTCGGTCGGCTCGATGCAGGCGCTCGCGATCGCGAACCCCGACCTGTACCTCAACCTGGGCGACCTGATCCAGGGCACGATGACCACCGCAGAGGTCGGCGAGGCGACGCAGAAGCAGTTCGCCGAGCTCGCCAAGGCGATCGGCGCATCGGGCTTCTGATCCGCAGCGAGGGGTGCCGATGCCGGCATCGGCACCCCACCGCTCCGTTCACCTCCCTCGAAAGGCAACACCCATGACCACCACTCTTGGGCTCTCGAAGGGCGCAGCGCGCGCCCGCGGCATCCGGGAGTTCGCGGCGAGCCCGCGCGCCAAGCAGGACCACCCGCTCTGGTTCCTCATTCCCGCCCTGGTCGTGCTGGTGGTGTTCTTCTTCATCCCGACCGTCTTCAACTTCGTCTACGCCTTCACCGACTGGTCGAGCTTCAAGTCGGAGATCGGGTTCGTCGGCTGGGACAACTTCGTCTCGCTGTTCTCGAGCGGGCAGCTGCTCGGCGCACTCTGGGTGACCCTCGTCTACGCGGTGCTCGTCGCGGTCTTCCAGAACGTCTTCGGCCTCGCGCTCGCGCTGCTGCTCGAACGCGACACCCCGCTGAACCGCGGCCTCCGCGTCGCGTTCTTCATTCCCGTGATCATGTCGGCGCTCGCCGTCGGCTACATCTTCCAGGCCATGCTGAAGCCCGACGGCGCGGTCAACTCGATCATCGGCACCGTGATCGGCCAGCCGGTCGACATCGCGTGGCTCGGCAGCACGACGTGGACGATCGTCGTGGTCGCCCTCGTGCACGCCTGGAAGTGGATGGGCCTCTCGATGCTCATCTACCTCGCCGGCCTGAAGACCATCGACGGCGACATCCTCGAGGCCGCGCGGCTCGACGGCGCGAGCTGGTGGACGACGTTCCGGAGCATCCGGTTCCCGCTGCTCGCTCCCGCCGTCACGTTCAACGTCGCGACGGCCCTGCTCGGCTCGATGAACGGCTTCGACATCGTGCAGGCGACCACCGCCGGCGGGCCGGGCGGCACGACCGAACTGCTCAACATCTTCATCTTCAGGACGTTCGGACAGGGCCTGTTCGCGCAGGCGACCACGATGAGCCTCGTGCTGTTCCTGCTGGTCGCGATCCTCGCGTTCCCCGTCATCCGCACCCTTCGCAAGCGAGAGGACGTCCTCTGATGACCCTCACCACCGATTCGACCCGCGCGATCGTCACCCGAGGCGGCGGGCGCTCCGGCGCCCGTGCAGGCTCAGGCCGCACGGCCGACGCCGACCGGCCGGCGGGTCGCACCCGTCATCATCTCGCCCGCGTGGTGCAACCGATCGCCGCGGTGCTCACGGCCGTGCTGCTGCTCGGCATCCCGTTCTGGCTCGTCATCGTCACGGCGTCGAAGGACCAGGCCGAGGCGCTGAACCCGAACCTCAGCCTGCCCACCGAGTGGCGCCTCTTCGAGAACTTCGCGACGGTCTTCACCGACGGCAAGATGCTGCCCGCCTTCTTCGGCAGCCTGCTCGTCATGGTGCCGTCGGTGCTCGGCGTGCTCGTGCTCGGCGCGATGGCGGCCTGGGTGCTCGCCCGACGCTCGAGCCGTGCGCTCGCGATCGTCTACGCGCTCGCGATCAGCGGCATCGTGCTGCCGCCGGCCGTCGTCACGATCGTGCTGCTGCTGCGCCAGCTCGGACTCGCCGGCACCCCCATCGGCATGATCTGCGTGTACATGGGCATGTACCTGTCGACCGTGATCTTCTTCGTCACCGGCTTCGTGCGCACCATCCCGCCCGAGCTCGAGGAGGCGGCGCGCGTCGACGGGGCGTCGCCCGTGCGCGTGTTCATCACGATCATCCTGCCCCTGCTGATGCCGGTGCTCGCGACGGCGACGATCCTGATCTGCCTCTACATCTGGAACGACGTCTTCTACGCCCTGTTCGTGGTCGGGGGCAGGCTCGACACGCTGCCGCTCAACCTCTATCAGGTCGCCAGCTCGGGGCTCTATCTTCAGAACTGGCACCTGATCTTCGCCTACATCATCCTGATGAGCCTGCCGCTGCTGATCACGTTCATGGTCGCGCAGCGCAAGATCATCTCCGGCATCACGAGCGGTGCCGTGAAGTGAAGTCGGGCCAACGAGTGAACAGGACACGCATGAGCGCCAAGAACGCCACGATCGCGGATGTCGCGGCGCGCGCTGGTGTGTCCGTTCCCACGGTCTCGCGGGTGCTCACGGGGGCCGCGCGCGTCAGCCCGGCCAAGGTCGAGCGCGTCGAGGCGGCCATCGCCGAACTCAACTTCCGGCCGAGCGCCGCCGCCCGCACGCTCGCCTCGCGACGCTCGCAGGTCATCGCGGTCATCGCCGGAGACACGTCGAGGTACGGCTACGCCGAGACGATCCGCGGCGTCGAGGTCGCGGCCAGGGCATCCGGGTACACGGTCATGATCACCGTCGTCGAGACCGCAGAAGACGAAGAGGTCGACCGGGCGATCTCGGCCACGATGACGCAGTCCATCGCGGGCGTCGTGGTGCTGAAGTTCGACCCGCCCGGCGTTGCGGCGCTGAAGCGCCTGCCGTCGGACATCCCGGTCGTCGCCCTCTCTGGGGTGCGCGACGTCGGCGTGCCCCAGGCGGTGCTCGACGAGGCCCGTGCGGCCGAGGAGCTCACGGCGTACCTGCTCGGCCTCGGGCACCGCACCGTGCACCACGTGCGCGTGCCCCCGTCGCGGCGTGAGGACGGCCGAACCACCGGATGGCGTCGCGCGCTCCGCAAGGCGGGCGCCCCGATCCCCGAGACGCACGATGCCGGCTGGGAGCCGCGCACGGGCATGGAGATCGGCCGGCGCCTCGCTGAAGATCCGACGGTGACCGCCGTGTTCTGCGGCAACGACGAGATCGCGATGGGCGTGATGCGCGGCCTCGCCGACGCCGGACTCAAGGTGCCCGACGACGTCTCGGTCGCGGGCTTCGACGACCACCCGCTGGCCGAGATGTGGTCGCCGCCGCTCACCACCGCAGAGCAGGACTTCGCAGGGCTCGGCCGCCGGGGGTTCCAGCTGCTGCTGCACGTCATCGACGACTCGAGCGATCGGCTCTACTCCTCGGAGCGGCCGCGGCTCATCCTCCGCGAGAGCACGGCCCGTCCGAACGTCGATCGCCTCCGCGCCGGGCCGACGTCGGCCGCTGAGGCCGATGCGGAAGGCGCGGCAGACACGGCAGATCGCGAGGCGCGAGGGGCCTGAGTGGCATCGTCTCCCGGTTCAGGGTGAAGATCAGTGCTGATCCGGATGTCGCGCGTCATGATCCGGGGCATTCTGCATCTCTATGGGTGAGAGGCGAATGCCACCGCCCGTGACTGAGAGAGGATCCGCGCGATGACGGCCCACCTGGAATACGTGACCGGATCACTCGGCGAGCGCACCGCGCTGCCGTGCGTGTGCGGGCGGGTCGCGGATCACCAGCGTCTGGGGTCTGCCGGGCTCGCCGCGGCATCCGCAGACCTGCCGCTCGGTTCGGGTCACGCGACGGGGCACCGCCGCCGTGCGGTCTCGTTGCGCCCGCTGACGGCTCGCGCCGGGCGCGGACGGCACGCCGCCTGACGCGAGCGCGGCTCTGCACGGTGACCGGAGGGCCGGCGAACCGGCGACCCGCCGGAGAGCGCGGGTCGGCGGCGCGGCGCTCAGTCCGCGAGCCCCCGCCAGAAGTCGCTGATCGCCGTGGCGAGCGCCTCAGGCTGCTCGAGGGGAACCAGCGTGCGCGCCCCCTCGATCGTCAGCACCTGTGCGTGCGGCGTGAGGGACGCGGCCCGCTCGGCGTCGGCGGGGCTCCAGTCGCCGCGGTCGCCGGAGGCGACGAAGAGGCTCGGCACGCGGATGTCGGGGAGCCGGTCGGTCACGTCGATTCGGTCGAGGATGAACGAGCGCAGCGCGAGGCTCATGCTCTTGCGTGACGGGCGCTGCAGGCTGTCGAGCACGACTCGACGCAGGTGAGGCGTGGCGGCCGATCGTTCCGTGAGCATCGCCTCGACGATGGCGGCGCGCACGGGGCCGACGGGGCCGGCCAGTTCCAGCAGCGGTTTGAGGAGCTGGATCTTGCGTCGGAGGTCGGGCGCGATCGCCTCGGTCGGGGAACTGATCGCGATCAGGCTGCGCAGGCGAGCGGGATCGGTCGCGAGGTCCAGTCCGACGTGCCCGCCGAAGGCGTTGCCCACCCAGTCGACCGGACCCCGGGTGTCGAGTGCGTCGAGTGCGTCGCGCGCGGCATCCGCTGCCTCGGCGATCGTGCTGCGGCGCCCGAGCGGCTCGCTGGAGCCCAGCCCCGGCGGGTCGATCAAAACGAAGCGGCGGCGTTCGTCATCGGCGTCCGCGAGCAGCGGCACGAGGTCGTCCCACGTGTGGCTGTCGACGAACATCGACGACCAGAGGATCGTCGTGCGCCCCGACCCGATGATGCGTGCATGCAGTGCGCCGAGCCGAGTCGGGATGCGCTCGGCGTGTTCTGTCATCGTGTTCATTTTTTGATGTTAGCTTAACTAACATGAATAGTCGACCCTACCGGATGACCGCACGCGCCGAGGCTGCCGAGCTCACCGGGCAGCGGGTCATCGACGCGATGCTCGCCCGGCTCGTGACGACGCCCTACGAGCAGATCCGGCTCGAAGACGTGGCCGACGACGCCGGCGTGACCGGCCAGACGGTGATCCGTCGCTTCGGCAGCAAGTCCGCGCTCATGAACGCCACCGTCGAGCGTGAGCTGGGCAGGATCGCCGCGGCCCGCGAGGCGGCGAGGGGATCCTCGCCCGACGAGACCGTTCGAGCCCTGGTCGAGCACTACGAGCGCTACGGCGCGCTCATCCTCAAGACCTATTCCGAGGCGCCGCAAGTGCCGGGGCTGCCCGAACTCGCCGCCCGCGGGCGGGCCTACCACGTCGACTGGTGCCGTCGGGCGTTCGCCCTGCCGACGTCGCTCGGCCTCGCCGACCGCACCCGTCGGCTGGCGCAGATCATCGCGATCTGCGATGCCACGACCTGGCGCATCCTGCGCTTCGACGGCGGCCTCGACGTGAACGACACGGAGCGCGCGCTTCTCGAGCTGCTGGCGCCGCTGCTGGCCGAGGGAGGCGCCTGAGCGCTCAACGAGCGGCCGGGCGCCAGCACCTAGCCGACCGTGTCGGCGTGCCGGTGCACCACGCGCCAGCCGTCGGCCTCGTGGCGGTACACCTGCGTCGCGCGCAACGTGAAGGTGCGGGGCTCGCCGTTGATCGACGCCGAGACGCGCTCGTAGCCGACCGTGTACGCCATGTCGCCGATCAGGTCGAAGGCGATCAGGTCGAACGCGTAGTCGGTGCAGTTCGAAAAGGTCGCCGCGAGCGTCTCGAACGCCTCGACCAGTTCAGCGCGATTCGTGGCGTTGCGCCAGGCGCCCAGCACGCTGATCGGCTCCTCGGCCGACCAGATGGTGCGACGTGGGCCGTCGTCGCCGTCGAACATGGCCCGCTCGGCCCGCACGAACTCGCTCTGCACCCAGACCAGGAACTCTTCACGGTCGTTCATGGATCTCAGGATCCTCCGGTCGGCGGCCGGGCACAATCACCGGGCCGTCGCGCCGTCGCGCATGCCGTTCGCCGCCCGGTCAGGGGCGGCGGCGCGCGAGCAGGGTCGAGTCGTGCACGTGCATCGTCTCGCCGTCGCGAGCCATCGTCCTCGGACGCTGCTCGACCACGACCGCCTCGAAGTCGTCGGGCAGGCCTGGCAGCAGGTCTGCGGCGAGGAACATCGCCGAGCGGTGGCTCTCGCTCAGGTGGCGGTGGAGCTCCGACGGAGCGTGGCCGACGACGAGCAGGTGTCCGCCGGGGGCGACGGCCTCGGCGAGCCGGCGTGTCACGTCGACCATGCCCGCGTCCGGCGGGTGCAGGAAGTGCGTGGTGACGAGATCGTACGATCGTCCGTCAGCGGTGAACGTTCGCGCGTCGACCTGCCACCAGGAGGTCTGATCGGCGACCCCGGCCTCCTCCGCGTGGCGGGCGGCTCGGGCGAGGCCGTTGGCCGAGAAGTCGGCGCCGGTGACGGTCCAGCCCTCACGAGCCAGCCAGATCACATCGCCGCCCTCGCCGCAGCCGACATCGAGCGCCGTGCCCGGCTCGAGCTTCGAAGCCTCGGCGACGAGCTGCGCGTTCGGGTTTCCGCTCCAGACGGTCTGATCGCCGGAATACCGTTCCTCCCAGCCCGGCGCCTCGAACATCGAACCCGCGTCGTCGTGCCGGTGCGCCGATGCGCGCTGGTGTGCCGATGCCGTCATGCCTCGAGGCTACGGGTCTGGCGCGACGACGGCACCTTCGCTTGCCGGTTCGGCAACACGATCGCGACCTGTGCCGCGCTCGCTCCGGCCGCGGGAGACATCCGCTTCGAAACGAGGTTGCAAAGTTGCAAAGTTGCAAAGTTGCAAAGTTGCAAAGTTGCGGGGAAATCGTGACGGAACCATCCGGCACCAGGCCGAAGCAACCGCCGCCGTACTGAAGCGGCGCCTACCAGCCCGACGTGCCGGGCGAGCCCTTGAACGGGCCGACGATGTTCGACGTGATCCAGCCGCCGTAGAAGCCGCCGGGTTGCGGCTCGACGACCTCGCCGTCGACCGTGCACGCGTCGACCAGGCCGGCGTAGACCGCGATGCGGCCGGTGAGCACCAGGTAGCCCGGCGACGGCGAGGGGTACTCCCAGCCCGCCCGCTCGGCGGTGCGGGCTCCCGAGAGCAGGTCGTAGTAGCGCGCGGAGCCCTTGAACTCGCAGAACGATGAGCCGGTCGCCGGCACGACGGTGCCCGGCGCGAACTCCTCGATCGGCAGGTAGTACACGGGCGGATGACTCGTCTCGAGCACGCGCAGCACGTCGCGAGTGCTCACGATCGTCGTCCCTCCGAGCGTGACGGTGACCCGTGCGTCGATGGGCTCGACGCGTGGCGGGCGCGGGTAGTCCCAGACGGACTCCTGGCCCGGCGCGGTCGGCAGCGGCGTCGGATGCATCAGGCCTGCGCTCCCGTCGGCGGGTCCTCGTCGGTGATCACGCCCGACGGGTCGCTGTCGACGACGGTATGCGCCGTGCCGTGCTCCTCGGCATAGAGGCGGCCGGCTTCGATCGCCTCGTCGCGCTCGGCGAAGCTCTGCGAATCCTCCGGACGCCCCTCGACGCGGTTCTCCCACTGCCCGCGATTCGAATGCGTCTCGACGTCACCCTCGGCCATGTGCCGCCTCCTCGTGTCCGGTCGCGCGCCAGGCGGTCGCGCTGCGCGCAACGGTACGCCGATGCGGGACCTGCGTCAGCGGGTTGACGTCATGTTCATCTTCCGGTTGCCATCCGAGACCTGCGACAGTCCGTTCGCGGAGCACCCCGTTCCGCGCAAGCACTGGCGGCCGGCGGCCGACGGGCATTGAATGGGGTGGTGAGCCGCGTACAGGGATGACCGCAGGCGTCCGAACGGGCGACGGACTCGAGGTCCGCGTCACCGGGGGCGTCGTCCGCGGCATCCGCGAGGGCTCGATGCTCGCCTGGCGCGGCATGCCGTACGCGGCCCCGCCGACCGGCGCACGGCGGTTCCGGGCGCCCGGACCCGTGCGGGCGTGGATCGGAATCCGCGCGGCCTCCGCATTCGGGGCGATGGCCCCGCAGCATCGCGGCGTGCGGCTCGGGCGGCCCATGGCGGCGCTCGCGGAGGTCGATGAGGACTGCCTGACCGTGAACGTCGTCGCCCCCGAGCGCGAGGCAGGCGCACCGCCCCTGCCCGTCATGCTGTTCGTGCACGGCGGCGGCTACAGCGCGGGCTCGTCGCGCGACTTCTCGGGCCAGGGCGAGGGCTTCGTGCGCAGCGGACGCGTCGTGTACGTGAGCTTCAACTACCGGCTCGGTGCCCTCGGCTACCTCGACTTTCGGCGGTACAGCACCGAGCGCCGTCCGTTCGAGGCCAACCTCGGACTGCGCGATCAGGTCGCGCTCCTCCGCTGGGTGCGCGCGAACATCGCCGCGTTCGGCGGAGACCCCTCGCGCGTCACGATCTTCGGCGAATCGGCCGGCGGCAACGCCATCACGACCCTCATGACGATGCCGTCGGCGCGCGGGCTCTTCGCCGGCGCCATCGCGCAGAGCCCGCCTCCCGACGCCGTCTACCCGCGCGAACTCACCGCGCGGTGGGCGTCGGAGTACCTCGCACTCCTGTACGGGCTGCTCCGCGAGACGGCTCCCGATCGCGGCGCGGCATCCGACCCTCCCGAACGAGTGCTGGCGGATGCCGCGACCGACGACCTCGTCGCGGCATCCATCGCCCTGCAGGTGCGGACGCCCGACATCTACCCCGGCGCATTCTGCTTCGCTCCCGTCGTCGACGGCGACATCGTGCCCGAGCGGCCGTTCGTCGCCTTCCGCGAGGGTCGCGCGCACCGGGTGCCGCTCATCATCGGCACCAACGACCGGGAGGGATCGATCTTCCGTGGTCGCGTCGACATCCTGCCCCGCACGCCCGACCGCATCGACGACCTCTTCGCGCGCGCTCCCGGGCACGCGCGCCAGCCGATGCGCGACGCGTACCCCGACCTGCCGGCGCGGCGCGCGGCGGCGGACTTCGGCGGCGACTACGGCTTCTGGTACCCGAGCACCCGCATCGCCGATGCCGGCTCGCGGCACGCGCCCGTCTGGTCGTACCGGTTCGACTTCGCCCCGCGGCTCCTGAAGCTCGTCGGGCTCGACGCGACTCACGGCGTCGAGATGTTCGCCCTGTTCGACCGCACCGACGTGCCGCTCGCCCGCGTCTTCACGTCGCTCGGCGGGTACGAGGAGTACGCCGCGGCCGGGGAGCGGATGCGGCGCCTCTGGCTGCATTTCGTCGAGCACGGCGACCCGGGAGCGGCATGGCCCCGCTACGAGGAGGGCACGCGATCGACACTCGTGATCGACGCGTCGGACCGCATCGAGCAGGATCCGCGCACCGAGCGCCGCCGGGCGTGGGACGCGTTCTCGCCGGCGCTCGCCGGGTGATCGAGCAGGAATCGAGAAGCCGGATGCCGCGTGCGAGCGTAGTTTCTGAGCCATGAACACCATCGACCAGACCATCACGACCATCGACTCGATCATCATTGAGGCCGCCGATCCCGATGCGGCCGCCCGGTTCTACGCCGACGCGTTCGAGCTCGGCCCGCAGGTGCGCACCGTCGCATCGGAGGCCCCGACGAGCGGATTCCGCGGCTTCACCCTCTCGCTCGTCGTGTCGCAGCCGGGGAACGTGCAGGCCCTCTTCTCCGCGGCCATCGCCGCCGGCGCGACGCAGCTGAAGCCCATGGAAAAGTCGCTCTGGGGCTTCGGCGGCGTCGTGCAGGCGCCCGACGGCGCCATCTGGAACCTCGCCACGTCGAACAAGAAGGACACCGGGCCCGCGACCAAGGAGTTCGAGAACCTCGTGCTGCTGCTCGGCGCCGACGACGTGTCGGCGAGCAAGAAGTTCTACACCGCGCGCGGACTCGAGGTCGGCAAGAGCTTCGGCAGCTACGTCGACTTCTCGACCGGGCAGAGCCCCGTCGGCCTCGGCCTCTACAAGCGCCGCGCGCTCGCGAAGCAGGCGGGCGTCGACGCCGAGGGCACCGGTTCGCACCGCATCCGCATCTCCTCTGACGGCGGCGCGTTCACCGACCCCGACGGGTTCGTGTGGGAGTCAGCGGCGTAGCCTGTCGCGGTGACCAGCAGCGGACTCAGCCATGTGACCTTCATCGTGCGCGACCTCGACCGCATGGAACGCATCCTCACCACGGTGCTCGGTGCGGTGCGCGTCTACGACAGCGGGAGCGACACGTTCTCACTGTCGCAGGAGCGGTTCTTCCTCGTCGGCGACGGACCGACGGCGACCTGGGTCGCGATCATGGTCGGCGATGGCGGACTGCCGCGCAGCTACAACCACGTCGCGTTCCAGGTCGAAGCGGGCGACCTGCCTCGGCTTCGAGCGACCGTCGCCGGGCTCGGCCTCGACATCCGGCCGCCGAGGTCACGGGTCGACGGCGAAGGCGACTCGATCTACTTCCACGACGACGACGGTCACCTCTTCGAGCTGCACTCGGGTTCATTGCGCGAGCGGCTGAGGGCCTATGCCGCGGAGTGACGGCCCCCTGGTGGCATGCGCGTGAGTTGCGCACGAGGGAACGCGGCCGGCTGACGGCCGGCCGCGGCATCCGCTCGCTTCAGGGTCGAGGGCTTCGCAGTCAGGGGAGCTTCGACACGACCTGCGGCGTCGGGAACCCGAGTTCGGTCCACTCGGCGTACGTGATCGCGCGCAGCGACGGCACGTAGGTCGAGCGTGGTGACGGCCGGGTAGCCGAGCGCCTTCCATCGATCGGCCGAGACGTAGCTCGTGCCTCCGCCGTTGGCGGCCGCGTCGACCTGGAAGACGCACGCCTCCCACGGTGCCTTGTAGAAGCAGCGGCCTCCGCCGGGCGGCGACGGGGAGGAGCGCCCACGGCGAAGGCCCGGTGCCCATGAGGCTGCCGGGCCTTCGCGGGTGAAAGCGGAGGGTCAGCTGATCCAACCAGTCCAGCCGGGTACGCGCAGGTCGACCCACGTGAGCCGGTGGTCGCTGCTCGGGAACGGGTAGACGCCGGTGAGCCGCGACAGCGGGTCGGACTGCACGGGCCAGAACACCCCGGCATCCTTCACCTGCAGCAGCACGCGCGACGGCAGCACGTAGTCGGCGCGCAGGTTGCCGGGCGCGGTGTCGGCGAAGTCGGCGGTGTCGTAGCGCGGGTCGCCGGCGTGCGTCGCGTTCGCGCCTCCCTGCAGGGCGGATGCCTCGATGGCGCCGTCAGAGGTCGGCAGCGGGTCGGTGATGCGGCGGTTCTCGAGCAGCTGGTCGATCGCCTGATCGACCGAATCGCCGTCGAGCGGGTCGGCGTTCTGGTCGCCGAGGATCACGAACGGCTGCGTGATCGCGAGACCGCCGCGGCGCCCCTGGTCGTCGACGATGTACCGCCCCTTGCCGGGCGAGACGTAGTCGGACCAGAAGCGGATCTCGTCGTGGTTGCGCTTGCCGTTGCGGTCTTCGGGGCCGTCGAACGTCGGGGGAGTCGGATGCGACGCCAGCACGTGCACGGTCGAGCGGCCGACCTTGACGGGAACGTCCCAGTGCGACTTGCTCGACAGCCGCACGACCTCGAGCTCCTCGGGGGTGTACCAGTCGTTCGCGGCCGGCGTGGCCGGGTCGTCGGGCAGGAGCGCACCCGGCATGTCCTTCCAGAGGAAGTCCTGGAACGTGCGCACCTTCGACTCGACGATCGGGAACTTCGAGAGCACGACCATGCCGTACTGCCCCTCGAACAGGCCGAAGCCGAAGGCGTCGTCGCCGCCGCCCACGGTGCCGTCGTTGTTCAGGTCGAAGCCGCTCGGGATGCCGGTGTTCGACGGTGCGACGAAGGCGTACGGGTACTCGACGGGGTCGGCGCCGCCCTGCGACACCTGCAGGTAGTTCTCGCGGAAGAGGTCGGCGGCGCGACCGTCGGGCACGTAGTCGAACTCGTTGAGCAGCACGATGTCGGGGTTCGCGCGCTGGATCACCTCGGCGACCGTCTGCGCCTGCACGTCGTCGCCGGTCGAGAGGTCGGCCTCGAGTTCGCCCGCCGTCGCGCGGTTGAGCGAGAGGTTGTAGGTGGCGACCCGCAGTTCGGTCGAGCCGCGCCGCAGCAGGTCGGCGAGCTTCGAGTGTCGGTCGCCCGACGGGCCGCCCGACGGATCGCCGCTCGAGTCGGCCTGCGCCGGGTTCTGGGCCGGCGCGGTCGCCGGCGTCGGGGCCGCGGCCGCGGGCATCGCGCCGAGCGTGAGGGCGGCGACCGTGCCGAGGGTCGCGGCGGCGAGGGGGAGGGTGTGACGACGTCTGATCATGCGCATGCTCCTTCATCGGAGGTGTTCGAGGCGGGATGACACCACCAAGCTACGACCGTTGACCCCCATCCGGGGGTGTTCATCCGAGATTCGTGCGGAGTTCATGCGGCCGTACGCGGTCACTGGTGCGCTGGGTTCGGCCGCCAGGTCACCCGATCGCCGGCCGCTCACTCACACGTTTCGAGAGGAATCCCCATGCAGTTCCGTCTCACCCGGCGGCGCGCAGCGCTGTCCGCGGCCGCCGTGCTCGGCGCCGGCGCGATCGTCGCGGCATCCGCCTTCACGGCGACCGCCGCGTCGCAGCCCTCGCCCGACCAGACCGGCGGCGCGGTGCGCCACAACACCACCGGATTCGGCGATGCCGTCAACCTCGCCAAGTCGTTGCTGCCGACCCCGGCGCGCAACGTCATCCTCCTCATCGGCGACGGCATGGGCGACAGCGAGATCACGATCGCCCGCAACTACCTCGTCGGCGCCGGCGGCCAGCTCGCCGGCATCGACGCCCTGCCCGTCACCGGGCAGTACACGACGTACTCGCTCTACAAGGACGGCGATCCGCTCGCGGGCAAGCCCGACTACACGCCCGACTCCGCGGCGACCGGCACCGGCTGGGCGACCGGCACGAAGACGTACGACAACGCGGTCTCGGTCGACATCCACGGCGAGGCGCAGAGCACCCTGCTCGAGCTCGCCAAGGGCAACGGGCTGCGCACCGGCGACGTCACGACCTCCGAGATCCAGGATGCGACGCCGGCCGTGCAGGTCGCGCACGTCGCCGCCCGCAGCTGCTACGGGCCCGACAGTGCGTCGTGCGGCGCCGACGCGCTCGTGAACGGCGGAGCCGGCTCGATCTCCGAGCAGCTGCTCGACACCCGCCCCGACGTGACCCTCGGCGGCGGCTCGGCGACGTTCGCCCAGACGGCGAAGGCCGGCGAGTGGTCGGGGCTCACGCTCCTCGACCAGGCGAAGGACCGCGGCTACAACGTCGTCACCGACGGCGCGGGCCTCAGCGGCATCACGAAGGCGAGCCAGGACGCACCGGTGCTCGGGCTCTTCGCGCCCGGAAACCTGCCGACCCGGTTCGCGCCCACCGTCGCGACCGTGGGCGGGTCGGGTGCCGCGACCGGCGAGGTGTGCCAGCCCAACCCGGCCTACCTCGGGGCATCCGGCGTCACCCTGAAGGCGATGACCGAGAAGTCGATCCAGCTGCTGAATGACAAGAAGGCCAAGAAGGGTTTCTTCCTGCAGGTCGAGGGCGCGTCGATCGACAAGCGCGACCACGCCGCCGACGCGTGCGGCCAGATCGGCGAGACGCAGGACTTCGACGAGGCCGTGCAGGCGGCTCTCGCCTTCGCGAAGAAGGACAAGAACACGCTCGTCATCGTCACCGCCGACCACGCGCACTCGTCGCAGATCGTCGACGGCGCGACCCCCGGCCTCGGCACGACGCTGACGACGGCCGACGGAACGCCGCTGCGCATCTCGTACGGCACCTCGGCCGAGGGCGGTTCGCAGCAGCACACCGGCTCGCAGCTGCGCGTCGCCGCGTTCGGCCCGAGCGCGATCGGCGTGCTCGGCCTGACCGACCAGACCGACACCTTCTTCACGATCGCGAACGCGCTCAAGCTGAAGACCGATGTCAAGGTGAGCTGGCCGCTGCCGAAGGGCGACCAGGCCGGCAAGCCGTGGGACGAGCGCCGCGGGCGCTGACCCCTCCACCTGATCCACCACCGGAATCCCGCTGTCGCAGGAGCATCCCCATCGTTCGGGGCTCCACCGCGACAGCGGGATTCCCGCGTCCGGCGCCCCCGCCGCCGACCCGTGGAGCGCCAGGTCCCCCCAGGTGCACCTGGCGTTCGCACGGGTCGGCGGACCCCGTGCGTCAAATCGACGAGCGGGTTCCGAAAGAGAGACGTCGCGGCGACGAGAATGTGACATCGCGATCCGGTACTCTCGCGTTCGGCGGCCCGAATACCGGGGTCTGGTGCCCGAGGCCTCCGCCGACCGGATGGCGAACGAGTGGAGGAACCATGCACGCCGAGGCGACGTCGGACGACGCGGTCCGCGTGCTGCACACGATGTTCACCGAGCAGCCGCAGCGCCTGCGCCGGCGTGCCGTGAGCCTCGGGCTCCGTCGCGAGGATGCCGAGGACGCCGCGCAGGCGGCGGCCGTCGCGGCGCTCGAGCACATCGACGCCGTTCGCTGCGCCGAGGAGCCCGTGATCTGCGCCTGGGTCGACACGATCGCCCGCCGTGTCGTCGCCGACGCGTACCGGCGGGGGCAGCGCGAACGTGCGTTCCTCTCATCGGGCGAGGTCCTCGCCGAGGCATCCGCCACCGGCATCGTGAGCGGCGGTCTCGCGGCGAGCGCGGAGACCGAGTGGGAGCGTCAGGAGCTCGTGACGGCGACGGCGCGCGCCGTGCAGGGGCTTCCCGAGGCGCTGCGCGAGGTCGTCGAGCTCCGGTACGGCCACGGCCATGCGACCAAGCGCATCGCCGAGGAGCTCGGGCTCTCCGACGCAGCCGTTCGGCAGCGGCTCAGCCGGGCGCGTGCCTCGCTCGCCGTCGGCATGGGCGACGCTCCGCGCTGAGGTCGTGCGCGCTCGTCGTGCGCTCGCCGCTACGTGAGCGCGCCGGGTCCGCGAACGGGCACGATGTCGGCGGGAGAATGCTCGACTCCGGCGGCGTCGACGAACGTGAGGCGCACGGGCTCGCCGGTGGTGCGCGAGGTGTAGACCGTCGACGGGCCGAAGCCCGTTGGGCGGAACTCGTCGCCCCAGTCGACCATGGCTGCGAGCACGGGGGTCAGCGCGCGACCGGCGTCGGTGAGCACGTACTCGTCGCGCTCGCGCTCGCCGTCGTCGCGGTAGGGGCGGCGCTCGAGGATGCCGGCCTCGACGAGGCGGGCGAGCCGGTCAGCGAGGATGTCGGGGGCGATGCCCAGGCGGGCGCGGAACTCGGCGAACCGGGTGCGCCCCCAGATGGCCTCTCGCACGATGAGCAGCGACCACTTCTGGCCGAGCACGTCGAGGGTGCGCGCGATCGAGCAGCGCTGCAGCGAGGGGGCGGGGGTCGTCATGCCTTGATTCTAGCAAGCTGGCTAGGAGATTCGTACTCAGGATGCTAACTTGGGCCTTCCAACTCAGAAGGAGTCCCGAATGACCCTGGGCAGACGAGGCAGCTTCTTCACCGCCGCAGCCGTCGCGGGCCTCGCCCTCTGGGCGAGCGGCGCCCCGACGGTGGTCTATCCGCTCTACGCCGCCGAGTGGAACGTGCCGCCGACGGTGACCACCGCCATCTTCGCGATCTACCCGCTCGTGCTGGTGCCCGTGCTCATCGTCTTCGGCAACCTCTCCGACGTGATCGGCCGGCGGGCGGTGATCCTCATGGGGCTCGGCGCCCTCGGCCTCGGCTCGATCGCGTTCGGCATCGCACCCGACCTCACCTGGGTCTTCATCGGCCGTGCGCTCATGGGCGTCGGCGTCGGCCTGGCGCTCAGCCCCGCCACGGCCGCGATGGTCGAGTTCGGCGGCGCCGACGGAGCGAGCCGCGCCGGCTCGGCCACGACCGCCGCGACCGCGACCGGCCTCGCGCTCTCGACGATCCTCGGCGGGCTGTTCGTGCAGTACGCGCCGGCTCCCATGCACCTGAGCTTCTGGGTGCTCACGGGCGTCACGGTCGGCGTCGCCGCCTTCACGGCCGCGCTGCCCCGGCACACCCGCGACGAGGCATCCGGCCCATGGCGACCCCGACTGCCCCGGATGCCGCGGACCGAGCGCCGCCCGTTCGTCGCCGGAACCCTCGGCATCACGGCCGCCTACGCCATGGGCGCGATCTTCCTCGCCCTCGGCGCGCAGATCGCCCGCGAACTCGTGCGCAGCGACAACGCGTTCGTCGACGGCGCGATCATCGCCCTGTCGGCAATCGTCATCGGCGTGGTCGCGATCGTCTTCAGGCGGATGCCGCCGCGCACCGCCGTGAGCATCGGGCCCCCGCTCGCCGTGGCCGGCCTCGGCCTGCTCATCGTCGCGGGGGCCGCGCACTCGCTGCCCGCGTTCATCGCCGCCTCGATCGTCGCCGGAGCCGGCTACAGCCTCATGTTCGCCGGCGGCCTCGGACTCATCACCACGACCGCGCCCACGCACGAGCGGGCCGCCGTGATCTCGGCCGCGTACGTCGTCGCCTACCTCGTGCAGGCCCTCGCGGCGCTGGGCCTCGGCGCGCTTGCCACGGCCTCCGGACTGCAGCTCGCCCTCGAGATCGGGGCGCCCGTCATTCTGCTGCTCGGCGTCGCCGCACTCGTCGTCGCCAACCTCGGCCGCCGCGCCCCGGTCGCCGTGACACCGGGGCTCGGCGGTGCCGCGTCCTGATCGCGACTCAGGGCTGACCTCGGGCGATCTCCGGGGCCGCCCTGACCCGGTCGGGCTCGCGCGGGTCCATGGTCGGGGCAGGCGGTATGGAAGATGCGACGCGATCCGCGGTCAGGTTGGTCCCGAATGCCGAGGGCGGCAGGCGCGGCATTCGGCGCGTTCATCGTGCTGGCCGCCCTGAGCGGGTGCTCCGCCGCAGCCGGGGATGGCGGCCTGGGCGACTGGACCTCGTCCATCGGCGCCCGCTGGGAGCGCTTCGTCGACGGCAACCTCGCGCCGCTGACCGACGCCGGCATCGCGATCGCCGGCTGGTGGGTCGGCCTCGCCGTTGCGGCACGCATCGTGACGTTGCTGCCCGGCGTGCGTGATCTGCGGCTGACGCGTGCCGCCGGCCGCCGGTTCCGCACGTACGGTTGGGCGCTCGTGCTCGCGACACCGATCGCGACCGTGTTCGTCACGGTCTTCGCCCGCGATGCGCTGCTCATGTGGGGGCTCGTCGGCGGCGTGCTCGCGACCGTGGCCGTGTGCGTGCTCGCTCCCGGACTCGCGACGCGGTCGCGGATCGACGCCCACGTGATCGCGCCCGGCGGGTCGGCGAACGAGGCCTGGTCGATCGATGCGCTCCTGCAGGTGCGCGACCTGAACGCCGACGATCCCGGACGCGTCGAACGGCAGAACTCGCCGGACTTCGGCGAGTTCATCACGGTCGCCGACCGGAGCGGCAACGGCCTCGCCTCGGTGGTCGCGTGGCTTGTGCAGGTGCTCTTCAACTCCTCGCCCTGGATGCTGCAGGTCGCGATGGTCGACGCGGATTCCGCGATCGCCACGATCCGCCGGAACGGCGCGTCCGTGGGCGAGGTGCAGCTCCAGCTGGGCTGGCGTGGCGTTCGGAACGCCGACGAGGCCGACCAGCATCGCAAGCTGCTCGCGCTGGCGGCCGCGTTCACGGCGATGACGATGGCCGAGCGGTATCCCGACGTGCGCGGCTTCTACGGCGCGAGGAACTGGCGCTCGCTGGGATACCTGGGCATCGCGCAGATGGCCGCCGATGCCGCCGAGCGCGACTACTACCTGAACCGCGCCCTCGAACTCGAACCGCGCAGCCTGCTCGTCGAGTACCGGCGGGTGCTGCTCGATTCCGACGGGGCCCAAGGGCGCCGCGACCTCGAGGCGCTCATGGATCACCTCGAACCCGTGGTGAACCAGGTCGCCAGCGTCTGTGGCGCGGAACTCGTGTTCGACGCGGAGCCACGGGACTGGCACGACTACGTCGAGCGGTCGCGGAAGCGGAAGCAGGAGGAGCAGCGGGAGGAGCAGGCGCGGCTGGAGCGCAAGGGCCCGAATGCCGAGTTCGACCGGAAGGCACGCCGACGCGAACGGACGCGCACTCGGCGGCAGGAGCCGCGCATCATGCTGCTCCGCACGCTCATGCTCTACTCGACGCACGCGCGCAACTGGGCGGCGCAGGTGGAGCTGCACGGCGTCGACGACGACGTCGCGACTCGTCGAGCGAAGATCCGGCGCTCCCTCGAGCGGCTCGTCGAGCTGCTCGCGCTCGAGACGGCGGAACGCACCGAACTCACGCGGCTCCAGGCGACGGGCCGCGCCATCCGAAGCACGCTCCGGCCGAATTCGGCTGCCGCCCGCCGCACCTGGGAGAACGAGGAGCTCGAGCGGCGCGACCAGTTCGGGATCCTCCTGCGCATGCGCGCACGGGCGGCGCTGGCCTTCGTGATCTTCTCCGACGGGTCCGCGGTGACCGAGCTCGTCTCGGCCGCGGACCCCATCGACCCGAACGACGCCGCAAAGGTGACGGATGCCGCGAGCCGCCGTCTGTCGAGGCCTCCGCGACATGCGGCCTGGGCCGAGCGGCGGCGCGAGCAGGGGCGCCTCGCGGCCCTGTCGGAGTCCGAGCGGCAGGCCGAGGTCCGCGATCGGGCGGCCGCCTTGGTGCGGCCGTGGCTCGACGAGACGAAGGCGTCGTGCGAGATCGAGATCCGGTACTCGTACGCGTGCTACCTCGCGCGCCGCTCCCGCACTGCGGAGAACCGCAAGGTGCGCGAGAACGTGGTCAGCGACGCCGTGCGGCGGGTGAGTGCGGCGCAGTCGGTCGACTACTACCGCGGGCTGGCGTCATGGGACCCGGAGCTGAAGCTGCTCGGCGACGAGCAGCGCATGCGCGATCTCGTGCTGCGGCCGATCCGCTCGCCGTGGGAGATCTCGCGGTTCTCGGGCGTGCGCGGCGCGCTGGCCGGGCAGGGGATCCTCGAGCCCGATGGGCTGGCCGCGGCATCCGGACTGGACACGCTGCTCGAGTCGACCGCGATGCGCGGCGACGAGTTCGGCATGCTGCTCGACGCGTCGATGTTGCTTCGCGTGATCGAGACGACGGATGCCGGTGGGCTCGATCCCGAGCAGCGACTGCGGGCGGCGCGATACCTCATCGACGTGGCCGCGTACTCGGTGCGCTGCCTGCTCGTGCGGTTCGAACAGGATTCCGAGGCCGTCACGGCCGAGATCGCCGAGGCGGTGTTCTGGGTGCCGACGCCCGTGGAGTGCACGAACGTGGAGGAGTTCCTCAAGGAGATGGTCGGGCGGCTCGCGGCAGAGCGCGCCGCGGCCGAGGGCGCTGCCGGTGCGGATGCGGATGCCCGCGTTGCGCGCAGAATGGGTGCATGACCACCGAACCAGAGCACGAGCACGAGCACGAGAACGCCGGCGCCCGCCGGGCCAAGGGCGTCAGACAGCTGCGGCTCGTCGTCGAGGCCGAGGACTTCGAGCAGGCGCTCGCCTTCTACCGCGACGTGCTCGGCATGCCCGAGCAGGAGGCCTACGACGGCGACGAGGGCGCGCGGGTCGTGATCCTCGACGCGGGGCGGGCGACCCTCGAGCTCTCGAATCCGGCGCAGGTGCGGTTCATCGATCGCGTCGAGGCCGAGGGGCAGCGCAGCGACCGGCTGCGCGTCGCCCTCGAGGTCGACGACAGCGCGGCGACGACGGCCGAGCTCGTCGAGGCCGGGGCCGAGCTCATCGCCGAGCCGCGCGAGACGCCGTGGCGCTCGGTCAACTCACGGCTGCGGGGCCCGGCCGGGCTGCAGCTGACGCTCTTCGAGGAGCTCGACGACTGATCTGCGTGGGCGAGCAGCCGGCGATCCGCGCTACCGCCGCGTCTCGGTCGCCCAGATCGCGAGCTCGACGCGATTGCGGGCGCCGATCTTGGCCATGATGCTCGCGATGTGCGTCTTCACCGTGCTGAGCGAGATGTGCAGCTCGCGCCCGATCTCGGTGTTGCCGAGGCCGCGGGCGACCGCCGCGGCGACCTCTCGCTCGCGGTCGGTCAGCGGCGTCGACGGCGCCGGCCTCGGCTCGGGGGCGGTGCCGGCGAACGCCTCGATGAGCCGCACCGTCACGTTGGGATCGATGAGCGCGTCGCCTCTGGCAGCCGCATGCACGGCCTCGCGCAGCAGCGTGGCTCCGGCGTTCTTCAGCAGGAATCCGCGTGCGCCCGCTCGCAGCGCCGCGTAGACGTACTCGTCGAGGTCGAACGTGGTGATCACGACCACGGGCATCGGGTCGGCGACGCCCGGCCCCGCGAGCTCGCGCGTGGCCGCGATGCCGTCGGCCACCGGCATCCGGATGTCGAAGAGGCACACGTCGGGGCGCAGGGCGCGCGCCATGCGCACGGCCTCGCCGCCGTCGACCGCCTCGCCGACGACCTCGATGTCGGGCTGCGCGTCGAGGATCATGCGCAGGCCGGTGCGCACCAGCTCCTGGTCGTCGGCGATGAGCACGCGCACGGTCATGCCGTTCCTCCCGTCCAGGCGGCGCGCGGCAGCGCGGCAGCGACCCGCCATCCTCCGCCGTCGGCCGCGTCGACGGCCCCGGCCTCGCACGTGCCGCCGAGCAGCGTCGCGCGTTCGATCATGCCCGTGATGCCGTACCCCGGGCGAGCGGATGCCGCGGGCCGGCCGTCGTCGAGCACCTCGAGCTGCACGCCGTCGCCGTCGACCCGCACGCGAACCCCGACGCGGGTCGCGTCGCGCGCGTGTCGGCGGGCGTTCGTCACGGCCTCCTGCGCGATGCGGAACACGGCCGCGCCGACCGCCGGCGGCAGCCCGTCGAGGTCGCCGTCGACGGCCACCTCGACCTCGAGCTCGGACGGAGTGTGGGCGGATGTCGCGAGCCGCCGCAGGTCCCCGGCTCCCGGCGCCGGGCTCAGGTCCGCCCCGACGGCGCCCGGCCCGCGGTCGCCGGGCCCGCCGTCCTGCCGCAGCACGCGCACCATCGCGCGCATCTCGTCGAGGGTGCGAGACGCCTCGACCTCGATGGTGCGCAGCACGCCGGCCGCGGCATCCGGTTGCGTGGTGGCCACGGCGAGCCCCGCCTGCGCCTGGATCGCGATCGCCGACACGTGGTGGGCGACCGTGTCGTGCAGGTCGCGCGCGAGCTGCTCGCGTTCGAGCAGGCGCATGCGCTCGAGCTCGCGGGACCTCGCGCCGGCACGCCACCGGAATGCCAGGGCGAGCGACCACGTCGACACGACGACCGCGATGCTGCCGATCACGTCGGCCACGGTCGGCTCGCCGGTGACGAGCGTCAGCACCGAGCCGGCGAGCACGACCGCGCCGCCACCGAGCATTGCGCGCCCCGACCCCCAGCGCATGACGGCGTAGACGAGCAGCAGGAAGTACGCGGTCGTGAAGAACTGCGGGTCGCCGCCGGTCGCGATTCCGAGCAGCGTGCCCGCACCCGAGGCGACGGCGAGCATCGTGAAGGGTCGGGTGCGGCGCCAGAGCAGGGTCGGCACGAGCAGCACGAGGGCGGCCGCCCACGCCCACCGCCACGGCAGCTCGGCACGCAGCGACGCCTCGACGACGATGAGGGGAACGAGCAGGCCCACAAGCGCCCAGTCGCGCCACACCCGCCGTGGCGGGGGCGGAACCGCGGCCGGCGCGTTCCACAGCGACCGCACGGGGCTCGTCATGCCCTCATGATAGGTGCGCGGCATCCGGCGCCGAGGGCTCCACGATGCGCCCGCCCGATGCGGCACGCGGGCCGAACATGCCCCGCCGCACCCGTGCGCGGATGACGACCTCGGCCACCACGAGGTTGATCGCCCACCCGAGCGCCATGAGCACGGTGTACGCGACCTCGCCGGGCTCGCCCACCACGAGTGCCCACGGCAGGATCGTGAGCACCTGCGTGCCGGCGCCGAGCCCGATCGCGTACGCGCGCGTCATCCACGCGCTGTGCGTCGCGACGTCGCCGCGCCTGATGGCGAGCACCGCCACGATGATCGCCGCCGCCATCGCCGGCGCGAGCACCACGCGGATCACCATGAGCGCGACCCCGCTGTTCGCCGGCAGGTCGTACGCCACCGCCATCCAGAGCCCGGATGCCGCGGACACGAGCCCTGCGGGCGCCACCACCCGCCCGGCCAGCCGATGCCAGCGACGCCGCCGCAGCGACGGAGCGAACTGCAGGGCGCCGAGCAACAGGAACACCGTGGACCCGATGATGTGCGCGATCACGGGAACGGGGGAGTCGAAGAAGCGGGCGTTCTCGGCGGTGACCTCGGCGCCCGAGCCGAGCTGCGCGAGCCGACTCGAGCCCGCCGCCATCGGCACGAGCGTGAGGGCGATGAGTCCCGCCGGTGCGAGCCACTCGGGGCGGTGGTGGCGGCGGTGGCGGCGTGCCGTCCCGGCGTTCGAAGTCTGGGTCATGCGTCGATGCTCGTCGTCGGCGTGTGCAGACGCATCGGCCCGCCGGCCGGACCTGCATCGGCCGATCGGCCGATCGGCCGAGACCGTGGGACCGGCACCGGGAGGACCCGAAGGCTAGCAGGCCGACCTGTCGCGCAGGGCCACCGCGGGTTCACGTCGGGGCCACCGCGGGGCAAGGGGCGAGACATCCGGCCCGGATTCGATGGAGTACGGCATTCGGGCGGCAGACGGTGCACCTGCGGGCGACCGGAGGGGCATCGCGCATGCGCGCCCTCCGGAGCGACGAAGGAATGACGATGACGAAGACGAAGACGACGGCGACGCGATGGGGGAGGCGAGCCGCGGCATCCGCGCTCATGCTCGCCCTCGTCGGCGGAGCGATCGCGGCGCCGGCCGCCGCGTTCGCCGCCGATGAGACCGCACCCGACGTGCCCACGGCACCGGTCGTGACGGGCGAGACGACCTGGCGCTACCTCGACGACGGCAGCGACCCCGTGAAGGGCGATGCGAACCTGCGGGCCTGGACCACCGGCGCGTTCGACGACTCGGCCTGGAAGTCCGCGGCGGGCAGCTTCGGCGCCAAGGGCGGCAAGCTCGCCGCCGTCGGCCCGCGCATGCCGAAGACCCTGCTGAACCAGTACCTCGACGGCGTGAAGGCGCCCGACGTGCCGACGTTCTTCTTCCGCACGAGCTTCACGCTCGAGGCCGGCGTCGCCGACCGGGTCGACCAGGTGCTCGGCGACGTCGTCTACGACGACGGCGCCATCGTGTGGATCAACGGCCAGAAGGTCGCCGGCCTCAGCGACGAGCGGGTCACCGGCACCACGAACCAGGAGTACGCCGGCGCCGGCATGTCCGACCCGCTCGCCGCGAGCTTCGCGGCCGACGGCGACGTGCTCGTCGACGGTGTCAACACGGTCGCCGTCGCGCTCTACCAGGACCGCGAGACCAGCAGCGACATCTACCTCGACGTGACCTCGCTGCGGCTGACCGAGGCCGCCGGACCCGTCGAGCCGGTGAGCGCGCCGCCGTCGCGCGTCATCCTCACGCCGACCGCCACCCCCGAGACGTCGCAGTCGTTCTCGTGGCTCGCGGGCGACGCGACGCAGACCACGGGACACGTCGAGATCCGCCCGACGGCCGGCGGCGACATCCGCTCGATCGACGCGTATGCGGCCGGCTCCGTGAACGGCAACCCGCTGCAGCACTTCTCCGCCACGGTCGACGGCCTCGCCGCCGGCACCGCGTACACCTACCGCGTCGGCACCGACACGGGCTGGAGCCCGTGGACCGAGTTCACGACCGCCGACCCGAAGGACGACGAGTTCCAGTTCGTCTACTACGGCGACGCGCAGATCGGCCTCGACACCACCTGGCCGAAGGTCGTGGCCATGGCCGAGGCATCCGCCCCCGACTCGATCGGATCGGTGCACGCCGGCGACCTCATCGACAGCGCCAGCAACGAGACCCAGTGGGTCAACTGGTTCAAGGGAATGCAGACCTCGGCCGCGACGACCAACGTCATGGCCGCCCCCGGCAACCACGAGTACTCGGGCGACAAGCTCCTGAAGTCGTGGAAGGCGAACTTCGAGTACCCGCACAACAACCCGACGACCGAGACCGTCGGCGCCCTCGCCGACCTCGCCGACGGTGACACCGACGTCGCGAAGCAGTACGCCGCATACTTCGCGCACTGGACCCAGTTCGCCACCGAGACGGTGTACTTCACCGACTACCAGGGCGTGCGCTTCATCACGCTGAACGCGACCCGGGACGCGACGTTCCTGACGCCCGACAACCTCCCGGCCTGCGCCGGCGCCGACTGCCCGTCGACGAAGCTCTCGTCGCTCTGGCCCGAGTTCCAGGCGGCATGGCTCGACCACGTGCTCGAGCAGAGCCCGTCGAAGTGGAACGTCGTGACCTTCCACCAGCCGGTCTACTCGGCCTCCGAAGGCCGCAACGAGCCCGAGCTGCGCAAGTACTGGGTGCCCGTGTTCCAGAAGCACGACATCGACCTCGTCATGATGGGCCACGACCACACCTACGCCCGTGGTTACAACAACGACGACGTCACTGAGACGGCCGGCATCACCGACGGCCCCGTCTACATCGTCTCCAACTCGGGCGCGAAGCACTACGAGCTCGAGACCGACGCGAAGAACGTCTGGACCAACAACAACGCCACCCAGGTGCTGCGCGGCGCCGGCGTCACGACCTACCAGGTCATCGACGTCTCGAACGACCAGCTGCACTACCGGTCGTACCTCGCGGAGAAGACGGCGGATGCCACCACCGACCTCCCGGTCGGCGCGGTGTACGACGAGTTCACCGTGACGAAGACGGATGCCGGCGAGAAGTGGGTCACCGAGGCGGGCGTCGAGCCGCCCGTCGAGGAGCCCGACACCACCCGCCCCGAGGTCTCGCTCGTCTCGCCGACCGTCGTCGGACCGTTCCGGGAGCTTTCGGTGCAGGTCGACGCGACCGACGACCGCGGCCTGCAGCGCATCGTCGCGAACATCTACCAGGACGGCAAGCTCGTCAAGAGCACGCAGTCCAAGGTCGAGGGCGGCGCGAAGGTCGGCTCGCACACGGCGAAGGTGGCGCTGGCCTCCGGCGACTACACCGTCAAGTACAACGCGCAGGACCTCGCCGGCAACATCTCCAAGACGAGCACCTTCGCGTTCACGATCGACGCCGTCAAGCCGACGGTCACCGTGAAGGACGGCGCCTCGTACACCGTCGCGAAGGGTGCGGGGTACTCGCTCGTCAGCTTCAAGCTGTACGACGCGGGCAAGATCGACCGCGTCGAGCTCAACGGCAAGGTCAAGGACCTCTCGAACAACGCCTGGTCCGACGTGAACTACGTCAAGCCCGGCGTGTTCGGTGCGGTCGCAGGGCTGAACACCCTCGTCGTCTACGACGTCGCCGGCAACGCGACGACGCAGACGTTCACGCTCGGCTGAGTTCGGGCGGGCGTCTGAACGGCCCATGAGAATCGCGGATGCCGCGGCAGCACGTGCTGCCGCGGCATCCGCCGTGTTCCGAGCGGGCGGGTCAGACCAGGGCGAGCAGGAGGCCCTGAATCAGGCTCACCACGGCGCCGAGCACCACGACCGCGCCGAGCGCCGTACCTGCGCCGGCGAGAGCCTTGGGCGCGTTCTTCTGCAGGAGCGCGAGGACGCCGATGACGAGCGCAGCCGCACCGAGCACGAACGCGATCGCGGTAGCGATCAACTGCACGGGCTGCAGCCCCGCGTAGCCCACCGAACTCAGCAGCAGGACGAAGACGAACTGCATGAGGAACTGGAGCAGGTTCGCCGCGGTCCCGGCGACGAACGACACCATGGCGAGCGGAGACGGGCGCGCGGGGGTCGGTGCGCCGACGGATGCGGACGAGGGGATGGATTCGGGGCTGGTCACCCCGAGATTCTGGCAGATGGCTCAGGCGGTCGGACCGTCGGCGCCGTGCAGGCCCACCACGAGCCGCGTGATGTCGCGCACGAGATCCAGCGGCAGGGGTTTGGAGTAGGGCAGGTTGACGGTGTCCTTCGCCGCCCGCCACGGCGCGATGCGCTCCTCGAGCTCGCCGTCGGTGTGCGGCACGGGGTAGAGGCCGATGTGGTGCTTCCAGCCCGCGAAATGCAGCCAGTAGCGGCCCCGGATCGAGACGCCCGGAATGTCGTAGCGGAGCTTCTCCTCGGCGTCGGGCAGCACGTCGTGGATCGCCGCACGCACCGCGGCGAGGCGCTCGGCGGGCTCGCCCTCGAACGTGGCGAGGTACTCGTCGACCGTGGTGGGCTTGGCGGGCTTGTCGTTCATGCGATGTCCTCCACTCGGAGTCCGCCGCGCCAGCCGGCGCCGACGGGAATGCGCTGCTCGGCGATGCGCCCGGTGCGGGCGAACTCGACCCAGGCCGAGCGCAGCGCGGCGCCCGCCTCGACGAGCGTGCCGGCCCCGTCGGGGTCGAGCAGGGCCGCACGCGACCAGGCGGCCTCGTTCGGGAACAGCAGCGGCAGCTCGATCGCGTGCGCGGCGCCGAGCGGGCTGCCATCGGGCCGACCGTCGAAGACGCCGACCTGCACCGAGGCGCCGGCCTGCGCGAGCAGCTTCGCGAACCGGCGGCCGTCTCGGGAGTAGACGGACCTGGTCGTGGCGTTCACGACCACACGGCGGGCGAGCGCGCCGATCAGTGGCACGCGGAACAGCCGCTCGAGCCTCGGCACGGTGCCGAGGTAGAACATCGTCTCCTCGGTGGTCCACGTGACGAGCACCTCGAGACCCGGTGCCCGGCGGATCCACGCCGCGGGGATGTCGGCCTCGACGGGCAGGGGCGCGCGGCCGTACTCGGTGCCGAAGGCCATGCTCGAGCGGAGCCCGAACCCCGAACCCGCCTGCTTCGCGACGAGTTGCAGCGCACCGAGCTCGTCGGTCGTGGCATCCGCCGGGATCTCGCCGATGGCCGCGCGCATCTTCGCCTGCATCTCGTCGCGGTCGGTGCGGATGCCGAAGGGCGCGCTCTGCAGCACGACCCGCGTGATCAGCCCGTCGGTGCCGTCGGCGGCGAGCACGTGCGCGAGCGCGTCGGCGCCCGACGACTGCCCGAACACCGTGACCTGCTCGGGGTCGCCGCCGAAGCCGGCGATATGCTCGCGCACCCAGCGGAGCGCGGTGATGACGTCGAGCAGCCCGAGGTTCGCGGGCCGGTGCGTGCCGCCGACTGCTCCGCCTGGGGCCCTGCCGGTCGCGGTGTCGGGGGTGCCGTCGCCGATGAACCCGAGCAGTCCGAGCCGGAATGTGGGCGCCACGACGAGCACGCCGTGCTCGCGCGCGAGCGCCGACGGGTCGAATCCGGGCAGGTCGCCCGCGTTCGAGACGTGGGCGCCGCCGTGGATCCACACCATGACCGGCACCGGGCCGTCGAGGTCGGCGGGGCGCGTGATCGTGACGCGAAGGCAGTCCTCGTCGAAGGTGGCGCCCTCGAGCGGTTCGCCGAGCACGGCCGCGCTCGGGCTCGGCGGCTGCGGGCACGCGATCGTCGTGAACTGCAGGTCGGCGGATGACGCGGGGTCGGGGTCGACGGCCTCGGCGGGCGCGAACCGGGCGGCCCGCGCGTAGCGGATGTTGCGGATGCGCTGCACGCCGTCGTCCTCGACGGCCAGGAACGCGCCCCACGGCGTCTCGACGTTGGCGAGGTCGGGGAGCCGGTCCTGTGCTCGCGCGGAGAGGTCGGTCATCGCACGATTCTGCCGCAGGAGGGGGCTCCGCGGCCATCATCACGTGCGACCGGAATCGTGCGCGGCGGCCATCCGCCGGGTTCGATCCTGGTCAGACGGCGTCGCGGCGATCGGCGGAAGGGGCCGGTCCGCCGCGGGCACCGATGCGGTGGATCAGGCGACGTCGGCCGCGTCGGCCGGGTCGGGAGCGCTCGCGAGGTCGCTCGCGACATCCGCGTACTCGGTGTCGACGAGGATCGGCAGGTGATCGCTCGAGCCGCGCGGCAGGGTCTCGACCTTGCGGATCGTGAAGCCCGCCGAGGTCGCGAGGTCGAAGTGGCCGCGGAAGAACTTGTAGCGCGTGTAGGTGCGGCTGTCGCTGAGCGTCAGGTCGTAGCCCGCCTCGCGCACCTTCTCGGCGAGGTTGTCCTTGAAGATCGGGTAGTTGTAGTCGCCGACCATGAGGGTCGGCAGGTTCGGGCCGAGCAGTTGCAGCTCGCCGAGCGCGGCCTTGATCTGGTGGCGGCGGAGCGAGTTCAGCGCCGTGAGTGGAGCGGCGTGGAACGACGCCACGATCGCCTCGCGCTCGTGCACGCGGTCGAACACGAGGGCGCCCAGCAGTCGCTCATGAGCGGGCCGCAGCACGCGGTCGTGCATCGACTTCTTCAGGGCGACCGTGCGGAGCTTCCGAACCTCGATGCGGTCGGGCCGGTAGTAGACGGCGAGGCCGAGGCGGCTGCCGACGGTCGAGTGCGCGAGGCGAAGCCGACCGACGTGCTCGGCGAGGTCGAGCGTGTCGCATTCCTGCAGGCACACGACGTCGGGCGAGTAGCGCTCATCGAGCGCCGCGAGTTCGGAGATCGCGCGATGCTTGCGGAGGTTGTAGCTGATCACCAGCATCCGATCAGAATATGACCTCGTCGTGTTTTCGGCTGGGGGTTGCGTGGCATTTCACGACGTGTTCACAGGTGCACCGGAGTGGCAGGATGGCAGGCATGCTGCGTCGCGATGTCGGGAGCCCGTCATGAGCGAGGTCGTCGACGCCCGCGCCGAACTCCTCGCCCTCTGTGAACGGGGCATCACGTGGCACACCGACGTGCCCCGGTGGGCGACGGATGCCGCAGACCGGCGCCCGGCCGCCGTGCTCGTGCTCTTCGGGGTGCTCGACGACCTGCCGGCGAGGGCCGGCGCCACGGCGCACGACACCGCATCCGCGCCGGTCGCCCGCGACCTCGACGTGCTGCTGCTGCGCCGGGCGTCGACGCTCGGCAGCCACCCGGGCCAGATCGCGTTCCCCGGCGGGCGCATCGAGGAGTCCGACGACGGGCCCGTCGCCGGAGCGCTCCGCGAGGCCGCCGAGGAGACCGGCGTCGATCCGGCCGACGTCGAGCCGCTCGGCACGCTCGCCCCGCTTCCGGTGCCGGTGAGCAATCACCTCGTGACGCCGGTGCCCGGCTGGTGGATGAGGCCGTCGGAGGTCGCGGCCGTCGATCACGACGAGTCGGTCGAGGTGTTCCGGGTGCCGGTGGCCGACCTGCTCGACCCGGCCAATCGCGGCAGCACCGAGATCACCTTCGGCGGCAAGGTCTACCGCGGGCCCGCGTTCACCGTGGGCGGTCGCGTCGTGTGGGGCTTCACCGCGCTCGTGCTCGCCCGCATGTTCGACGAGCTCGGGTGGACCGAGCCGTGGAACGAGGATCGCATCGTGGAGCGCGACGACCTGTCGCAGTGAATGGGGGGAGCGGCATGAGGATCGCCGTCGCCGGTCTCGCTGCCCGGCAAGCAGTTCGCCGCCATGCGCCGCGGCGAGACGCTGCCCGGCCCCAACGCCGTGCTCGCGACGCAGACGTTCGACGCCTGGCTCGGCGAGCACGCGACCCGCGCTACGGCGTGATCTCGTCGAGGTAGGCGTGGGCCTCGACCGTGATCGAGGCCCATCGATCCACGCCGTCGGCGTATGGCACGACGGCCCACTCGCGCATCGGCCGGCCGCGCATGACCATGTTGTCGAGCCGCAGCTCCTCGATGCGCTCCTCCGGCAGCTTCACGACGAGGCGCCCGTCGGTCGCGACGAACGCGAAGAGCTTGCCCCGCACCGAGTAGCCCTCCGAGCCGAACATGCGGCCGACCGCGACATCCGATCGCTCCCTGAGCTCGGTGGTGACCTGTTCGAGCCGCTCGAGCCCCCGCGCGCGATCGTCCATGGGGCGAGGGTACGCCGTCGCCCGGCCGGCCGGTACGCCGTCGGCGGGTCAGCCGTTCGCGCCCGGGTCGAGCCGCACCATCCACCGGGCGGGCTCGGCGATCGGCTCGAAGCCGAACTTCGCGTAGAGGCCGTGCGCGTCGGCGGTCGCGAGCATCATGCGGCGCAGGCCCAGCGGCTCGAGGTCGGCGACCACGCCCTCGATGAGCCCGACGCCCACGCCGTTGCCCCGCGCCGACGGATCGACGTACACGTCGCACAGCCAGGCGAACGTCGCACCGTCGGTGACGACGCGTGCGTACGCGACCTGTGCGCCGGATGCCTCGTCGAAGACGCCGTAGTTGCGGGATCCGTCGATGGCGGCCTCCTGGCGCTCGCGCGGGCGGCCGAGCGCCCAGTATGCGTCGGTCGAGAGCCAGCGGTGCACTCGCTCGCGGTCGAGGTCGTCGGGGTCGGCGGAGAAGCGGAATCCGGGCTGCATCCCACCATCATCGGGCATCCGCGGTTCCCGTCGGAGCCGCCCACGCGCCGACGCTACTTCGACATGTCGAAGCCCGTGACCGCCTCACCGGCCTGCGAGTACACGAGCAGCACGGCCCCATTCGGGAACGGCCTGGGCGGCTCTACCGGCGTGAACGCCGCCGGAACGCCGAAGTCGCCGTCGAAGAGCCGCTTGCCCGAGCCGAGCGCGACGGGATACAGGTAGAGGTTCAGGCGGTCGACGAGACCCGCCGCGATGAGCGACCGCGCGAGGTCGCCGCTGCCCACGACGTGGATGTCCTCGAAGCGGTCCTTGAGCGCCCGCACCTCCTCGACGTCCGAGAGGGCCGTCGTGCCCTCCCACCCCGGATCCGAGAGCGTGCGCGAGACGACGAACTTCGGCATCCCGTTGAACTTCACGGCGATCGGCTCGTCACCCCGGTGGGGCCAGAACGCGGCGAAGATGTCGTAGGTGCGGCGGCCGAGCAGCAGGGCGTCCATGCGGTCGATGCCCTCGCCGATCGCGGCGCCGTTCTCGTCGTCGAGGTAGTGCCCCTGCCAACCGCCGAACGCGAAGCCGCCCGACTCGTCCTCATCAGGGCCCCCGGGACCCTGGTAGACCCCGTCGAGCGTGATGAACAGGTCGACCGAGATGGTTCCCATGATGCTCCCTCGCAGTTCCGTGGTCGCCGGTCGCCCGGCTCGCGCGTCGCCCCGGCGGGCGTCGGCGCGACCCATCATAGGAAACGCATCGTCGCTCCACAGGGGGTTGCGGGATGCCCGGGACACACTCGCTGCATGCCCCAGCACGACAGCCGGGCCCGCGAGAGGAGCACGACATGACGACCGACCCCCGCTGGATCGACGAGCACGGCGACGAGATCGACGAGGACCACCGCGGGCTCGTCTACGACATCCGCACGCTCGTCGACCGCAGGCGCGCCCTCGGCATCTTCGGCGGCGTCGGCCTCACCGCGCTGCTCGCGGCGTGCTCGGCCGATCCGCCCGAGCAGACGGCGAGCGCCGCGCCGAGGGCGTCGGCCTCGGCATCCGCGACCCCCTCGCCGTCGGCGTCGGCCGCGGCATCCGGACCGCTCGACGAGGTGCCCGACGAGACGGGCGGCCCCTACCCGGCCGACGGCTCGAACGGTGTCAACGTGCTCGACGACTCGGGCATCGTGCGCCGCGACATCCGCTCGTCGTTCGGATCGTCGTCGACGGTCGCCCAGGGCGTCCCGCTCACGATCGCGCTCACGGTGCGGGATGCCGCGACCGGCAGCGCGCTCGTCGGCGCCGGCGTGTACCTCTGGCACTGCGACCGCGACGGCGGCTACTCGCTGTACTCGAACGGGCTCGAGGGCGAGAACTACCTGCGCGGCGTGCAGCAGACCGACGCGAACGGCACGGTGACCTTCACCTCGATCTACCCGGCCTGCTACACGGGCCGCTGGCCGCACATCCACTTCGAGGTCTACTCGGACGTCGCGACCGCCGTCGCGAGCGGCCCCATCGTGAAGACCTCGCAGATCGCGCTGCCCGAGGAGGCGAACGCCCTCGTCTACGCGACCGCCGGCTACGAGCAGAGCGTGCGCAACATGGCGCAGACGAGCCTCGCGAGCGACAACGTGTTCAGCGACGACGGCGGCATCCACCAGATCGCGAACATGTCGGGCTCGGTCGCCGCCGGGTATGCGGCGGCGCTCACGATCGGGGTGTGAGCGGGTTCGGAGCGGTGCGGATGTCGCGGGCCGGCGCCTGCGGTGCGGATGCCGGTGGCAGGTGCCTCGGCGTCAGCGGGCTCTGAACCGCCGAACGGCCTCGGTCGCCACCTCGTGGTCGATGACATCGGGTTCGCCCGAGACCGTGATCGTGCCGACGAGCTCGCCCTTGACGCGGATCGGCAGCGAGCCGCCGTGCGCCCGCAGGGCGTCGTGGTCGACGTCGTCGCGCTCGCCGAACGGCGTGCCGGCCTCGTCGTGGCGTCGCCGCACGAGCAGCGACGGCTCGCCGAACCGCTCGACCACGGCGGCCTTGCCCGCCAGCCACTCGTCGTTGTCGGGCCCGGTCTCGCGCAGCTTCGCCTGGAACACGAGGTCGCCCCGCAGCACCACGCGCACCGCCAGGTTGAGCCGCCGCTGGCGGATCACCTCGATGGCGGTGACCCCGAGGTCGACCGCATCGTCGTTGACGAAGGCGTCGACGTCGAGTTGCGGTTGCGCCTCGAGATCGGCGACGGTGAAGACGGGAAGTTCGGACATGAAGTCTCCTCACGGGCGGGCTGGGCCAAGAGTAGTGGCGGCGACGCCGTTCGGGCGAGCGGATGTCGGCGAGCGTCGGGTGAGACGGCGACGGCGGTTGCGACGTCGGCGGTGGGTGCGAGACTGGCCACGTGCTGCTCGCAGAGCTCGTCACCACTGCCCAGGCCGTCACCGCCACGCGATCGCGGCTGGCGAAGATCGAGGCGCTCGCCGACCTCCTCGCGAGGCTCGAGCCCGACGAGGTCGTGCCCGCGATCGGCCTGCTCGTCGGCAAGCCCCGCCAGGGGCGGCTCGGCGTCGGGTGGAGGGGCGTCGCATCCGCCACGTCGTCGACGACGCCCGCGGCCGAGGCGACGCTCACCGTCGACGGGCTCGACGCTGCGTTCGAGCGGCTGGCCGCGGCATCCGGCACAGGGTCGAGCCTCGACCGCACCCGCGAGCTGCACGACCTGCTCGCGGCGGCGACGGCCGACGAGCAGGAGTTCATCGCCAGGGCGCTGCTCGGCGAGATGCGAACCGGCGCGCTCGCGGGCGTGCTCGCCGACGCGGTCGCGAAGGCCGCCGACCGCCCGCCGGCGAGCGTGCGGCGAGCGGCGATGCTGCAGGGCGACCTCGGCGCCACGGCCCTGCTCGCGCTCACCGGCACGGCCGACGAGCTCGAGGCGGTCGGCCTCGTGGTCGGGCGCCCGGTGCAGCCCATGCTCGCGGCGACCGCGTCGAGCGCCGCCGCCGCCCTCGAGACCACGGGCGAGGCCTCCGTCGAGTACAAGCTCGACGGCGCGCGCATCCAGGTGCACCGACGCGGCGACGACGTGCGCGTGTACACCCGCAACCTCGCCGACGTGACCCACCGGCTGCCAGAGGTCGTCGACGTGGTGCGCTCGCTGCCCGTGCGCGACGTGATCCTCGACGGCGAGACGCTCGCGCTCGACGAAGATGGCGGGCCGCGCCCGTTCCAAGAGACGATGTCGCGCTTCGGTGCCGATGCCGCGCGCGAGACGCTGCTGCATCCGTGGTTCTTCGACGTGCTGCACGTCGACGGGCGCGACCTGCTCGACGAGCCGTTGTCGACGCGCATCGCCGAGCTCGAGCGCATCGCGTCGTCGCACCGCATCCCCGGCGAGATCACCGCCGACCCCGAGGTCGCCGAACGCGTCTCCCGCGAGGCGCTCGCCGCGGGCCAGGAGGGCGTCGTCGTCAAGGCGATCGACGCGCCCTACGCTGCCGGCCGCCGCGGCGCGAGCTGGATCAAGGTCAAGCCCGTGCACACGTACGACCTCGTGGTGCTCGCCTGCGAATGGGGCTCCGGCCGGCGCACGGGCCTGCTGTCGAACCTGCATCTCGGGGCGCTCGACGCGGTCGGCGAGTTCGGCGAGCCCGGGTCGTTCGTCATGGTCGGCAAGACGTTCAAGGGCCTCACCGACGAACTGCTGCGCTGGCAGACCGAGCGGTTCCCCGAGATCGAGACCCGCCGCACCGCGAACACGGTCTTCGTCGAGCCGATCACCGTCGTCGAGATCGCGATCGACGGCGTGCAGCGCTCCAGTCGCTACCCGGGCGGCATCGCGCTGCGCTTCGCCCGCGTCAAGCGCTATCGCGACGACAAGCCGCCTGCCGAGGCCGACACGATCCAGACCCTGCGCGGCCTGCTGCCCGCCTGACGGTCGCTGAGTCCCGACTCTTCGTTCCCACGACGGCTCGCGGCTTCACGGGAGTTCCGCACGCGGGCGTGAAGCCGCAAGACGTCGTGGGAATGCGGGGTGCGCACACGGCGTGGCGGCGCCCGCGCTCCGGGCGTAGCCTGCGCCTATCGGACGGCGGCGGGGGCCGCACCCGACCTGACATCTGGGGGAGACCATGGCAAGCCTCGTCGTGCACTTCGAGATCCACGCGTCGGAGCCGCAGCGGCTCATCGACTTCTACTCCGAACTGCTGGGCTGGAGCTTCACGCAGTTCGGCGACATCCCGTACTGGTCGATCTCGACCGGCGAGGGCGCGATCGGCAACGTGACCGGCGAGCCGGGGTTCGGCATCAACGGCGGCCTCACGCAGCGGCTCGGCCCGAAACCCGAGGTCGGCGCACCGGTGACCGGGGCGAACTTCGTCGTCGGCGTCGAGGAGATCGACGCGACCTTCGCGAAGGGCCTCGCGCTCGGGGCGATCGAGGCCCTGCCGCTCGACGACATGCAGGGCGTCGGCCGGGTCGGCTACCTGCTCGACCCCGACAACAACGTGTTCGGGCTCATCTCGCCGATCCTCTCCGACGGCACGAGCACGATGGGCCCCGTCGCCGACTGAGGGCTCCGGCCCGGCTCACGCCCCGCGGACGCCACCGAAGCGTTCGGCGAGAGGACGACTTCGGGCGGTTCCGCGGCGTCGGGCACCGCCCGAAGCCGTCCTCTCGGCAACGCCCGGGGTGTTGGGCGCCCGCGCCGTGGCGGAGGGTCACGGTCGCGCAACGACCCCGCGGCGCACGCCCGTGCGCAGGATCCGCTCAGCCGCGCGCTCATATGCTGGAGGCCATGCTCGCGCTCATTCGCCACGGCCAGACCGACTGGAACTTCGCCGGACGGCTGCAGGGACGAACCGACATCCCCCTCAACGCCGTGGGCCGCGCGCAGGCTCGTGCCGCGGCATCCGCCTACGCCGGTGGCTACTGGGAGGCCGTCGTGAGCTCGCCGCTGGGGCGTGCGCGCGAGACCGCGGAGATCCTGGCCGACGCCATCGACCTGCCGTTCACGGGCACGTACGACGAGCTGATCGAGCAGGAGTTCGGCGAGGCCGAGGGCGTTGCCGTCTCCGAGCTGTCGACGCGCTGGCCCGACCGGGCGTTCCCGGGCAAGGAGGCCGACCACGAGGTCGCCGCGCGCGGCGTGCGGGGGCTGCACCGCATCGCCCTCGACCACGACGGCCGGCACGTGCTCGCCATCGCGCACGGCACGTTCATCCGCCAGACGCTCTCGAGCATCTCGGGCCACGACGCCCGCCACTACCCGCGCTTCGACAACCTGTCGTCGTCGGTGCTGCAGTTCGCGAACGCCGAATGGCATGTGCGCACCGTCGCCGACGTGCCGTACCTCGAGGCCGCACTGGCGATCGAGCGCCGTGCGGCAGAGGCCCAGCAGGCCGCGTAGCGCCCACGCGTCGCGCGTGTTTCGGTTCGGAGTCGGAACGCGCGCCGACGGGCTCATGGCCGTCGCGCAGACGTAGACTCCGAAAATGGAGCCACCGGTCAGCACGACTCTGGTCGTGGTCGGCGACGAGGCGTCGCAGGCCATCCGTTCACTCGAGCGCTTTCCGAACGTGCAGGCCGCGAGCCTCACGGATGCCTCGGATGAAGACGTCGTGCGCTGGTCGGCCGCATCCAGTGCACCCTACGTCGTGCACGACCACGATCCGCTCGGACACGTGGCCGCGGCCTGGGTGGAGTTCTTCGACGACCTCTCCACCTTCGGGGTGCTCGAACTCGAGATCGAGCGCGCACTCGATGCCGCCGGGCGGCGCGAGATGAACGTGCCCGACTACTACGTCGTGCTGCATCCCGAGGGGCTGCCGGTCACGTGGAAGCACTGGTGGCTCGGCGTGCTCGCCGCCGAATCGCCGACCCGTGTCATCCCGTGGCCGTCTGCGGATGCCTCGCTCGCGGCACTGCTCCGGCGGCTGCCGACCGGTCGGGCCTGGCCCGAGGTGCAGGCCTGGCTGCCGCGGGTGCCGATGTCGGTGCCCGACCTGGTGGGGCTGCGTGCGCCCGAGGCCCGCGTCGACGGCGAGTCGGGTGCGCCCTCCTGATTCGCGCATGAGCGTCGGGCGAGCCGACGCCCGCCCCGGGTGACCGGTGCGGGCGTCGTGTCGTGCGTCGCGCGTGGATTCAGCGGCATCCGCTCACGCGTCGGCGGGGGTCTCTGCGGTCTGGGCGACCGCGTGCTCGAGCGCCCAGGTGAGGGCGTACTCGGCGACCTCTTCCCAGCCGTCCTGCGAGACGATGCGGTGCGTGCGGCCTGCGAACTCCTGGTACTCGACGACCGAGGGGCTGCCGGTGGCGTGGTACTTCTTCACGATGGCCTTGCCGATGGCCGGCGGCACGACGTGGTCGATCTCGCCGGTGATGACGAGCAGCGGGGCGCGGTCGGCCTTGGCGTAGTCGACGTGGCTGACGCCGCCCTTCTCGTTGAAGGCGCCCGCGACGCCCTCGAAGAACACCCGGTTGTACGAGTTCACCGCGAACTCCTCCCAGATGGCGTCGGATTCGGCCCGCGAGAGGTCGTTGCCGAAGGTGAAGTGGAAGTGGCCCTTCGAGATGGGCTTCGCGCCGTTCTTGTCGAACGGGTTGGCGAGGATCGGGAACCCGGTGCGCAGCGTCGACGGCGGCAGCGTCGTGATGCCGGCCGGCTGCCCGGGGGTGACGCCGACGTAGGCGACGCCGAGGTCGCGGTCGCGGTCGGCGAGCATCTGGGTGAGCAGGCCGCCGAAGGAGTGGCCCATGATGATCGGCTTCTGCGGGAGTGCGCGGATGATGCGCTCGTAGTGGTCGGCGATCTGCTTCAGGCCGATGTTCTTGAGGGCTTCGGGGTTCGAGCGGATGTCGGCGACCTCGCGGTCGTCGATGCCGGGCCATCCCGGGCGGATCACCTGGTGGCCACGGGCTTCGAAGTACTCGGCCCAGGTGTTCCAGCTCTTGGGGGTCATCCAGAGGCCGTGGACGAGGACGATGGGGGTCTTGTCGGTGCTGGTCATGATGCCTTCTCCTGTGGGTCGAACTGACTGCGGTGTAAGTAGAACGACTGGTCTACTTCCTGATGGATCTCAAGGTAGACCCGATTCACAGCTGCTGTCAAGCAAAAAGAGAAAGATCGTTCTATCATTTACTTCATGGCAACACGAACCACATCTGCAGGCGCTTCCGTCGCACGCGAGAAGCTCGTCGCCGCGGCATCCGACCTCTTCTACCGCGAGGGCATCCACGCCGTGGGGGTCGACCGCATCATCGGCGAGGCCGGCGTCACGCGCGCCACGTTCTACCGCCACTTCCCGGGCAAGGAGGACCTCGTCGAGGCCTACCTCGACGTCGAGGACGCCAACATCCGCGGTGCGTTCGAGCGGGCCGGCGAGGTGACCGACGACCCCGAGCAGCTGCTCGAGTTGGTGATCGAGGGCCTGGCCGACGACGTGGCGCGCCTGCACACCCGTGGCTGCCCGTTCATCAACGCCGCGGCCGAGTACCCCGAGGCCGACAGCGGCGTGCGGGTCGCGGTGGGGGAGCACCGCGACTGGTTCCGCGGCACGCTCGAGGCGCTGCTCACGGGTGCCGGCCGCCCCGACCCCGCGATCGCGGCGGGACAGCTCGTGCTGCTCCGCGACGCCGCGATGGTCGGCGGCTACCTCGACGGCTGGGAGCGCGTGCGCCCCGCGTTCGTCGACGCCGCCAGGCACGCGGCAGGGCTCGCGGCGTGAGCCTGCGGCATCCGGAAACAGGAACGGGCAGCACGCGGCATCCGGAAACAGGCGGGTCTACGGCGTGTCGGGCGAGGCGTCCTGTTCTCGCGGCAGCGGACCGGGCGGTTGTCGCGGGGCGACGGAAGGGCGAGTGGATGTCGCGGACCGGCGGGGTGGCCGAGCGGATGTCGCGGGCCGGCGCTGTGGCGATCTGTTGCGGGTCGACTCGCACCGCTCAGGTCGCGGCGCTATCGTCGAGGCATCCGTCTCGTCGCCCCGTCGCGACGCGATCGTGATCGCCCCCGTGACGACCGGCCGATTCAGGCCGCTCGTGCCTGCCCTCCGAGAGGACTCCACCGCGCGATGACCGAGACCGCCTCGAAGACCTCGCGCGCCGTCGAGTGGGTGAAGGCGCGTCGGCGTCTCGTCGGCTGGACCGCCCTCATCTCCGTCGTGGTCGTCGTGGTGGTCGTGCTGATCGCACGCTGGCTTCGCCAGAGCCCGGCCGGCGAGGACTTCATCACGACCTACCCCGGCATCGTGCCGCCGCCCGAGGGCACGCCCGTCGGCATTCCGGCTTGGCTCGGCTGGCAGCACTTCCTCAACGTGTTCTTCCTGGTGCTCATCGTGCGCACCGGATTCCAGCTGCGATCGAAGCAGCGCCCGCCGGGCTTCTTCACACGCGACAACTCCCGGTGGCCGCGCACGAAGCGCGCGCCGCGCCGGCTCGGCATCTTCCTCTGGCTGCACCTCTGGCTCGACGCGTTCTGGGTGCTGAACGGCGTGCTCTACATCGTGCTGCTCTTCGCGACCGGCCAGTGGCTGCGCATCGTGCCCACCGACTGGTCGGTCGTGCCGAACGCGATCTCGGCCGCGCTGCAGTACGCGTCGCTCGACTGGCCGACCGAGAACTCCTGGATCGTCTACAACTCGCTGCAGCAGCTCGCCTACTTCGCCGTCGTCTTCGTCGCGTCGCCGCTCGCGATCCTCACGGGGCTCCGGCTCTCGTCGGTCTGGCCGCCCGAGGGGCGCCTCGCGCGGGCGGTGCCCGAGCGGCTCGCACGCGCGGTGCACTACCCGGTGATGCTCTTCTTCCTCGCCTTCACGTTCGTGCACGTCGTGCTCGTGCTCACCACGGGCGCGCTGCGCAAGCTCAACCAGATGTACGCGGCCCGCGACGCCGACGACTGGATCGGGTTCGTCGTGTTCGCGGCATCCGTCGTCGTCATCGCCGTGGCGTGGGTGCTCGCGAAGCCGCCGCTCCTGAAGCGCATCGCCGCCAAGGGCGGAGCAGTCCGAGGCTGACGCAGTCCGAGGCTGACGCGGTCGGTGCCTGCGGGTATCGTGCCGGGCGTGGAGCTCATCACGAACGACCGCCTCGACGACCTCGAGCGCGAGCTCATCGGGCGGGTGCGCGGTCGCGTGCTCGAGATCGGCGCGGGCGACGGCGAGAACTTCGGCGCGTTCCACCCCGACGTCGCGTGGACCGGCCTCGAGCCCGATGCCGGTCGCCGCACGGAGCTCGCGACCCGGGCGCGCGAATGGCGGCACGCGTCGACCCCGCTCGACGCGACGGCCGAGCACATCCCGTTGCCCGACGCCTCGGTCGACGCGGTCGTCGGCACCTACGTGCTCTGCTCGGTGACGGATGTCGCGGCCGCACTCGCCGAGGTTCGCCGCGTGCTCGTGCCGGGCGGCCGGGTCGTGTTCGTCGATCACGTGGCCGCGCCGCGCGGCACCTTGAAGCGCGCGCTGCAGAACATGGCGACCCCGCTCTCGACGTGGCTCGACCACGGATGCCACTGGAACCGCGACCCCGAGCCGGAGCTCGCGGCCGCCGGGTTCACCGGCGCCGACGTGCGTCGCCTTCGCGTGCGCTCGATGCCGTTCGGCCCGGTGCCCGTGCTGCTCTACGAGGGCGCGGCTCCCGCGCCGGTCGAGTAGCGGAGCGCATCGAGACCCGGTTCGTCGGCGCGGGTCTCGATACGGCGCGAGCGCCTATTCGACCGGCGGCACCGGCGGCGTCGCCGCTCGCGCGGCCACGTCGTCGAGCACGCTGCGGGCGAGCATCGTGGCGCCGGCGACGGCCGCCGGCATGGTGAAGATCGCCCCGAGCGGCACCATGAAGCAGAGCTGCGTCGCGATGCCGAATCCGAGCAGGCGCACGCGGTGTCCCCGCAGGAGCGTCCGGCGCACGTCGGCCGGGATGCCCCGCGACTCGAATGCGCGCCCGGTGAGCTCCCAGGCGAGCAGGCGCCCTGCGAGCACGACGCCGAGCACGGGGGCCAGCACGCCGCCGATGAGCGGGATCAGGCCGCTGAGCCCCACCCCGATCGAGACGAGCACGCCGAGCGCGATGAACGAGACCGCATCGCCGGCCGAGCGCCAGAAGCCGATGCCGTCGCCGGTGGGCTCTCCGCCGAGATCATGCTCGACGGCGAGCCAGATACGCTCGTAGAACGGGTCGCCGACCATGAGGGTGAGCCCGGTGAACGTCACGGCGGCGAGCACGGTGGCGCCGCCGAGCAGGAGCGCGCCGATTGCGGTGCGGGTGAGCGTCGCCCACGGCTCGACCCAGCCGGCGGCGAACGGCGTCGCCCACACGGTGATGGTCGGCAGGCTGATGCCGAGCGCGACCAGGGCGATCAGCACGAACACCCACACGATCGCCGCGGGCACGAGTCCGAGCAGCATCGCGCCCGGCTGCCGACGCCAGAAGCCGAAGCCGCGCAGCAGCATGCGCACGCCGAGCAGGAACCGTTGCACCATCGGGGAACAGCCTAGGCTGGCCCGGTGACGGCCAGCCGCCGCAGCACCCACCCCGATCGAGGAGGCCGAATGCCGAGCCCAGTGCCGATCGCGCTCGACGTCCACCTCGCCGACGGCCGCGTGCTTCGCGCCTACGACACCGGTCCGGTGGCGGATGCCGCGGGCGGGCGAGTGCTCATGTGGCACCACGGCTCGCCGCAGACCGGCGCCCCGCTCGAGCCGGTGGTGGCCGCGGCGGCGGCGCGCGGCATCCGCGTGATCTCCTACGCCCGGCCCTCGTACGGCGGATCGTCGCCGCGGCCGGGCCGCGACGTCGCCTCGGCGGCCGACGACGCGGTGGCGGTCGCGGATGCGTTCGGCGTCGACCGGTTCGCGAGCATGGGCGCCTCGGGCGGCGGCCCGCATGCGCTCGCGGGCGCGGCGCGGCATCCGGATCGCGTGACCGGCGTCGTGACCCTGGCGGGCATCGCCCCGTTCACCGACCGCTTCGACTGGTTCGCCGGCATGCGCTCGCCGGGCGGACTGCACGCCGCGCAGCAGGGGCGCGCCGCGCGCGCACGCTTGGCCGAGGTCGACGAGTTCGACCCCGAGCAGTTCCTGCCGGTCGACTTCGCGGCCCTCGACGGCGCCTGGTCCGACCTCGGGGCGGATGTCGCGAAGTCGGCCGCGTTCGGCGACGACGGGCTCATCGACGACGACGTCGCGTTCGCGAACCCCTGGGGCTTCGAGCTCGCCGAGGTCGCCTCGCCCGTGCTCGTGGTGCAGGGCGAGGGCGACCGGGTGGTCCCGCGCACCCACGCCTCGTGGATGCTCGCGCACCTGCCCGACGCCACGCTCTGGATGCGCCTCGACGACGGGCACGTCTCGGTGCTCGGCGTCGTGCCCGACGCGATGGACTGGCTGCTCGCGCGCTGACCCGAGCCGCACCAGACTGGGTCGCATGAGACCCCGATGGACGCCGCTCGCGATCACATACCTCGTCATCAGCATCGCCGGACTCGTCGCCGCGATGACCTTCAACGTGCTCGCGGCGGTCGCGATGCAGGACTTCCTCGCGGCGTGGTTCGGCGGCGGGCCCGCCGTCTCGTCGCTCACCGTCGACCTGCTCGGCGTGGCGGTGGCCGGCAGCATCCTCATCATCGTGGAGGCGCGGCGCCTCGGCATGCGCTTCGGCTGGCTCTACGTGGTCGGCTCGGCGCTGACCGCGTTCACCTTCACGTTCCCGCTGTTCCTCGCGATGCGGGAACGGCACCTCGCCGGGCTCGACGCGGCGGCACGAGAGGGCTAGGCGCCGAGCGAGTCGAGTGCCGAGACGAGGTCGCGGTACAGGTCGTCGACGTGCTCGAGGCCGACCGAGAGGCGCACGAGGCCGTCGGGAATGGTCGGCTGCTCGAGCTGCCAGCGACGACGGCGCTCGAAGGTCGACTCGACGCCGCCGAGGCTCGTGGCGTGCACCCACAGCGCGGTGCGCTGCACGAGCGCGTCGGCGGGCTCCTTGCCGCCGTGCACCACGATCGAGATGATGGCGCCGAAGCCGGGGTAGCGCACCTCGTCGAGGGCGGGGTGGCCCTGCAGGCGTGCGGCGAGCTCGGCGGCCGAGGCCTGCGCGCGCTCGAGTCGCACGGGCAGGGTTCGCAGGCCGCGCAGCGCCAGGTAGGTCTCGAAGGGCCCGGGGATCGCGCCGAACATCGACCGGTAGGCCGTGACCTTCTCGGCGAGTTCGTCGGTCGCGGCGACCACGGCGCCCATGAGCACGTCGCTGTGGCCCGAGATGTACTTCGTCGCCGAGTGCACGACGAGGTCGGCGCCCGACTCGAGCGGACGCTGCAGGAGCGGCGTCGCGAACGTGTTGTCGACGGCGACGAGGGCGCCGTGCTCGTGCGCCGCGGCGACGAGCGCCGGGATCTCGGCGAGCTCGAGCGCGGGGTTCGTGGGCGACTCGATCCAGACGAGCGCGGCGCCCTCGATGGAGGCGGCGACGGCGGCCGTGTCGCTGATGTCGACGTAGACGACCGAGAGGCGGCCCCGCACCGCGAGCTGGTCGAGCTGCGCGACCGTGCCCGTGTACGAGTGGCGGGGCGCCACGACCGTGCCGCCCTCGGGAACCAGGTCGAGCACCGCGGTGATCGCGGCCATGCCCGAGGCGAAGGCGACGGCCCGGCCGCCCTCGAGCCCGCCCAGCGCCTCCTCGAACGCGGTCCACGACGGGTTGCCGTAGCGCGCGTACTCGAGGTCGCCACCAGCGACGTACGTGGAGGTGAGGTGCACCGGCACGTTCATGGGCTGGTCGGGCACGTGCGGCGGCCGACCCGCGATGATGAGCCGCGTCTCGGGGTGCAGCGCGGGCGCCGCGGTCGTCGGTTCGTGCACGGTGGCCTCCGGAAAGCGCAGGGGTGGGATGCCACGGCAACGACGTGCGCGGCTCCGCCAGCGTAACCCGGCCGCCGCCTGCGAGACGACGCGGGATCGATGCAGCCCGCCGCCGCCCGGCGCAAGGGGGTGACAACCACCCGCCCGCCGCCCTAGCGTCGGAGCATGACCTCTGACGTTCGCACCTCGACGGTTCCGCGCAGCATCGGCCGCTGGTTTCTCGCCGGCAGCCTCGTCTTCGCGGGGGTGAGCCACCTGTTCTGGGCGCGCAAGGAGTTCCGCGCGCAGGTGCCGACCTGGGTGCCGATGGACGCAGACGGGGTCGTTGTCGCCTCGGGTGTCGTCGAGGTCGCGCTCGGCTCGGCGCTCGTCGTGCTGCCCAAGGAGCGCCGCCGCATCGGCTGGATCGTCGCGGCGTTCTTCACCGCCGTCTTCCCGGGAAACATCGCGCAGTGGCGCGAGCGCCGCGACGCGTTCGGCCTCACGACCGACCGGTCGCGATTCGTCCGGCTGTTCTTCCAGCCGCTGCTCGTCGCGCTCGCGATCTGGTCGACCAGGCCGCCGAAGCGCTGACGCCGGGGCGCGCTCCGAGCGGGAGCACGCCGCCGGGGCGCTGATGAGCGCCGAGCGCTCAGCGCGGGGCGCGGATGAGCGAGATGATCGAGGCGAGCAGCCCGATGCCGCCCACGGCGGCGATCAGCCCGAGCACCGACCAGATCACGGCTTCAGTCGACATGGCGCACTCCTTCGAGATGGTGCAGATGGTGCTCCCATTCTGGCGGCACGACCCGCATCGGTAAAGGCCCGTCGGCGGCGGGTCCCGGGCGCGACAGCGGCGACGCCAGCGACCGGATAGGTGAGGCTCGCCTAAAAAGAAAACCGGTCTTGATCTGGGGAAAAGCGGCGCTTGTTCATGGCGGATCTCGGATGCTCGGGCGTAGCATCACCGGTACCCAGCCGAGTCACGTGGAGGCCACCATGAGCATGACCCTCGATGAACTGCCCGCCGTCGCCGAGTGTTCGGTGAGCGGCTGTTCGTACAACGACCACTCGCACTGCCACGCCGCGGCCGTCACCATCGGCGGTGCCGTCGGCGATGCCGAATGCGCGACCTTCATTCCGCTCGGCGTTCGCGGCGGCCTCGACAAGGTGGTCACCCACGTCGGCGCCTGCCAGCGTTCCGAATGCGTGCACAACAGCTCGCTCGAGTGCACCGCGCCCTCCGTGCGCATCGGCGCCGGCTCGGTCGACGACGCCGACTGCCTCACCTACGAGGTCGCCTGAGCGCCTGAGCGCCTGAGCGCCTGAGCGCCCGAGCGCCTGAACCTCGAGCCTCGAGCCCGGCGTGCGCTGGCGCGCCGGGCTCAGCCGTGCTCGCGCAGGTACGCCAGCTGGGCTCGAACGGAGGCCTCGGCAGCCGGCCTGACCGCGGCATCCGTGTCGGCGTAGACCGTGTCGACGACGCGCGCGACCGTCGCCGGATCGGCCGGGTCGGCGCCGAGCGAGGCGAGCACCGCCCGCACCTGGTCGAGCCGCTCGGCGCGGTGCGCGAGGTACTCGTCGCAGATCTCGGCGAGGTCGCGCAGCACCGGCCCGTGCCCGGGCAGCACGGCGACGTGGCCGCCTCGCGAGCGTGCCATGGCGCGCAGCCGCTGCAGCGACTCGAGGTACGGCCCGAGCGCGCCGTCGGGATCGGCGATGATCGTGGTTCCGCGACCGAGGATCGTGTCGCCCGTGAGCACCGAGCCGTGCGGCGAGTCGTCGGCGAGCCCGAAGCAGACCGAGTCCGCGGTGTGACCGGGCGTGAGCAGCACGTCGATGGCGAGGCCCGCGGCCTCGATGCGCTCGCCGTCGACGAGCGGGGCGCCGTCGATGCAGAACGCCGCATCGACCGCGCGCACCGGGGCGCCGACGAGCTCGGCGAACCGCGCCAGCCCGTCGCGGTGGTCGGCGTGGTGGTGGGTGAGCAGCACGAGCTCGACCGGGCCCAGGGCCGCGAGGCGCTCGAGGTGCCCCTCGTCGAGCGGTCCGGGGTCGACGACGACGGCCCCTGCGGCTCCGGGCGCCCGCAGCACGTACGAGTTCGTGCCGTCGAGCGTCATCGGTCCGGGGTTCGGCGCGAGCAGGCAGGTGGCCAGGCTCGAGACCGATGAGGGGCGGATGCCGCGGCGAGCGTGGTGGGGCAGCGGGTCGGCCATGTCCCGAAGTGTACGCGCGGGCCGACGGTGCCGGTGGGGCGCGGGCTCGCCCGGTGCGGTTTCGCGCGCTGCGTCATAGTGTGGAGGTCATGTCCGCCGAGCTCGACGCCGTGATGCGCGACACGGTCGACGGCTCGGCCGCCACCGTCGTCCTCCTCCGAGACGGAGAGCGCGGGGTCGAGGTGCTCCTCGCCGAGCGCCCCCAGCGCGGCTCGTTCGCCGGCGCCTGGGTGTTCCCGGGCGGCGCCGTCGATGAAGCGGATGCCGCCGGCGGCCCGCTCGGCGACGAGGCCGCCGCGCGCCGTGCCGCCGTGCGCGAGACGTACGAGGAGGTCGGGCTCGTGCTCGGCCTGCAGGAGCTCGTGCCGTTCTCGCACTGGACCCCGCCGCCCGGATCCCCGAAGCGCCTGCGCACCTGGTTCTTCGCCGCCCGCATGCCGGAGGGCGAGCTCGTGCTCGCACCAGACGAGGTCGTGCGGGCCGAGTGGTTCCGCCCGATCGACGTGCTCGAGCGGCATGCCGCCGACGGCATGACGCTGTGGCCGCCGACCTGGGTGACGGTGCACGGACTCACCGACGCGGCATCCGTCGACGAGGCGCTCGCCGCGCGCGCGGCCGGTGAGGTGCGCCCGTACGTCTCGCGCTACAGCGACGATCGCACCGCCGTCATCTGGCAGGAGGACGAGGCGTTCGACGGGGAGCGCCCCGACACGCACGCCGTGCCCGACGGGGCACCCGAGGCCCCGGGCGCGCAGCACCGGCTCAACGTGGGCAGCCTCCCGTGGGTCTACACGAACACCCTCGGCGCCGGGAGCTGAGCACATGACCGACGTCACGGTCGTCGGCAGCGGTCCCAACGGGCTCGTGGCCGCGGTGGTCGCGGCACGCGCCGGGCTGTCGGTGCGCGTGCTCGAGGCGTCGTCGACGCTCGGCGGCGGCGTGCGCACGGCCGAGCTCACGCTGCCCGGATTCCGGCACGACGTCGGATCCGCGGTGCATCCGGCGGGCCTCGCGTCGCCGGTGTTCCGCCGGCTCGGGCTGCTCGAGCGGGTCGACTGGATCGTGCCCGAGGCGTCGTACGCGCACCCGCTCGACGGCGGTCGAGCCGGCATCGCCTGGCGCGACCTCGACCGCACCGTCGACGGGCTCGGCGCGGCCGGCCACGCCTGGCGCCGGCTCGTCGCGCCGCTGCTGGCGCACGAACGGGGCGTCGTGCAGTTCACGGGCTCGCAGTTGCTGCGCGTGCCGCGCGACCCGGTGGCGGCCGTGCTGTTCGGGCTGCGTGCACTCGAGCAGGGCGTCCCCCCGCTGTGGAACCTCAGGTTCGGCGGCGGAGTCGGCGCCGAAGCGCTCGACGGCGAGGTCGCCGAGGCGCTGCTCACGGGCGTCGTCGCGCATGCCCCCGGGCCGATGCCCTCGCTCGCCTCCGCGGGCGCCGGCCTGCTGCTCGCGATGCACGGCCACGGCGTGGGCTGGGGCTTCCCGCGCGGCGGATCGCAGGCCATCGCCGACGCGATGCTCGACGAGCTGCGCGAGCGGGGTGCCGAGATCGTGACGGATGCCGCGGTCGAACGCCTCGCCGACGTGCGCGACTCGCGCGTGGTGCTGCTCGACACGACCCCCGAGCTGCTGCTCGGCGAGGACCTCCCGCCCGCGTACCGGCGTGCACTGCAGCGCTACCGGTACGGCTCGGGCGTGGCCAAGGTCGACTTCGCGCTCGACGGACCGGTGCCGTGGGCGAATCCACTCGTCGCCCGCACGGCGACGGTGCACCTCGGCGGGACGCGCGCCGAGATCGCGGCGGCCGAGAACGCCGTGCACCGCGGGTTCCAGCCGGGGGTCGGCGGTGCGCCGCGGCATCCGTACGTGCTCGTGACCCAGCCGAGCGTGCTCGACCCGACCCGCGCACCGGCGGGAAAGCACGTGCTGTGGGCGTACACGCACGTGCCCGCCGGGTCGACGTTCGACGCGACCGAGCTGATCACGGCCGAGGTCGAGCGGTTCGCGCCCGGGTTCCGCGACCTCGTGCTCGCGTCGGCGTCGAGCAGCGCGGCGCAGATGGCCGCGCGCAACGCGAACCACGTCGGCGGAGACATCTCGGCCGGGGCGCTCACGCTGACCCAGCTCGTCAAGCGGCCCGTGGTCTCGCCGGCGCCGTGGCGCACGCCGCTGCCCGGCGTCTACCTCTGCTCGAGCGCGACGCCGCCCGGCCCGGCCGTGCACGGCATGAACGGCTGGTTCGCGGCGAGGCTCGCCCTGCGGGAGCGGTTCGGGGTGCGGTGATCCCGGCATGCAGTGGCAGGACTGGTTCGGCTGGTTCGATGCGCACGACTCCGAGATCGCCCGCGAGGTGCTGCAGCGCGGGGTCGCCGCGCTCGCGCTCGTCGCGTTCGTCTCGACGCTGAACCAGTTCCGCCCGCTGCTCGGCGAGCACGGCCTGCTGCCCGTGCCCGAGCTGCTTCGCCGCGCGTCGCGGCTGCGCGGTCCGAGCGTGTTCCGGTGGGGCTACATGGATCGTCGGCTCGTGGTCGTCGCGACCGCCGGCGCCGTGCTCGCGGCATCCGTGGTGCTCGGGCTGCCCCAGCTCGGGCCGCCGTGGGTGCCGCTCGTCGTGCTGCTCGCGACGTGGCTGCTGTACCTCTCGATCGTGAACGTGGGGCAGACCTTCTACGGCTTCGGGTGGGAGATGCTGCTCTGCGAGGCGCTGTTCACCGTCGCGTTCCTCGGCTCGCAGCAGGTGCCGCCGCCGATCACGATCGTCGTCGCCGTGTGGTGGCTCGTGTTCCGCCTCGAGTTCGGCGCCGGCATGATCAAGATCCGCGGCGGGCGTGAGTGGCGCGACCTCACGGCCCTCATGTTCCATCACGAGACCCAGCCGATGCCAGGCCCGCTGAGCCGGCAGGCGCACCTGCTGCCGGCGTGGTTCCACCGGGGCGAGGTGCTCGGCAACCACGTGGCGCAACTCGTCGTGCCGTTCCTGCTCTTCGTGCCGTGGATCGGCCCGGTGCCCGTCGGCGCGATCGCCGCCGCCGTGGTGATCCTCACGCAGCTCTGGCTCATCGTCACGGGCAACTTCGCGTGGCTCAACGCGATCACCGTCGTGCTCGCGGCCGCCGCCATCCCCGATTCGGTGTGGCACGCGGCGATCCCGGCGATCCCGGCGACGCTTCGAACGGATGCCGCGTCGTCGCCGCCGTGGTGGATCGTCGTCGTGCTCGCGGCATCCGCCCTGCTGCTCGTGCTCAGCTGGTGGCCGCTGCGCAACCTGGTGTCGCGGCGTCAGCTCATGAACGCGAGCTTCAACCGGTGGATGCTCGTGAACGCCTACGGCGCGTTCGGCACGGTCACGAAGCGCCGCATCGAGATCGTCGTCGAGGGCACGCTCGACCTCGCGCCCGACGATGCCGCCGAGTGGCGCGAGTACGGCTTCAAGGGCAAGCCCGGCGACGTGCGCGCGATTCCGCGGCAATGGGCGCCGTACCACCTGCGGCTCGACTGGCTCATGTGGTTCCTCCCGCTCGGGCGCATGTGGGAGCCGTGGTTCGAGGTGTTCCTGCTGCGCCTGCTCGAGGCGGATGCCGCGACGCTGCGCCTGCTCGCACGCGACCCGTTCGGCGGGGCGCCGCCCAGGTGGGTGCGGGCCCGCGCGTACCACTACCGGTTCTCGACCAGGGCGGAGTTCCGCGAGACGGGGGATCGCTGGGTGCGCACGCTCGAGGGCGAGGTCACGGGGCCGGCGTCGCTGCGGGGCTGAGACGGGTCAGGCTGTTGCGGCCTCGTCGACCGGGCGATGTTCGACATCGTCGACGTGCGCCGCGGGCATGGCGATGCCGCCCGCGATCGTGACGACCGCGGCGACGAGCACCGCCACGAACACGGCGGTCGACGCCGCGTGGATCGCGACGGGCGACTGCTCGCCGAGGCCGGACCGCGCGATCACGCCGTTGGCGACGGCGCCGAAGATCGCGACGCCCACCGCGCTGCCCATCGACCGCAGGAACATGTTGGCGCCGGTGACGACGCCGCGTTCCGACCACGGCACCGACGACTGGGCGGCGATGAGCGTGGGGGAGGCGACGAGCCCGAGCCCGAGGCCGACGACGAAGCAGGCGATCGCCGTGGTCCAGACGTTCGGCGTGAGGGAGGCCGCGACGAGCGCCGCCGAACCGAGCACCGCGACCGCGAGGCCGATGAGCGCCGTGCTGCGGAACCCGATGCGCAGGAACAACCGGCCGGACTGGCTCGCGGCGATCGGCCAGCCGAGCGTCAGCGCGGCGACGGCGAGCCCGGAGACGATCGGGCTCGCCCCCGCGGTCGACTCGAGGAAGGTCGGCACGTACGAGGTCAGCCCGATGAGCACCGCGCCGACGCCGAGCGAGATGAGCGAGGTCGTCACGATGAGGCGGCGAGAGAAGACCCAGAGCGGCAGCACGGGTTCGGCAGCCCGCCGTTCGATGAACACGAACGCGACGAGGAGCAGCGCGCCGATGGCGAACGCGCCGATCGACTGCCACGAGAGCCACGCCCAGGCCTGGCCGCCCTCGAGCACGGCGAGGATCAGCAGCGTCGAGGCGATGGTCAGCACGCTCGCACCCGCGTAGTCGATGCGGTGCTTCTCGCGTGCGACGGACTCGTGGTAGCTGCGGATCAGCATCCACGCGGCGAGCAGGCACAGCGGGATGTTGACGAAGAAGATCCAGCGCCACGACGCGAACTCCGAGAACAGGCCGCCGAGCGTGGGGCCGACCACCGAGGAGATCGCCCAGACGCTCGCGACGTAGCCCTGCACCCGAGCCCGTTCGCGCACCGTGTAGATGTCGCCCGTGATCGTGATCGACACGGGCAGCACGGCGCCGGCGCCGAGGCCCTGCACGGTGCGGAAGACGATGAGCGAGGTCATGTCCCACGCGAAGCCGCAGAGCACCGAGCCGACGAGGAAGAGCCCGATGCCGATGAGCATGATCGGCTTGCGGCCGACGGTGTCGGCGAGCTTCGCGTAGACGGGCACCGAGACGGCCTGCGCGAGCAGGTAGATCGAGAACAGCCACGGGAACTGCGTGAACCCGCCGAGATCGGCGACGATCGACGGCACCGCGGTCGCGAGGATCGTCGAGTCGATCGCGATGAGGCCGGTGGCCAGCATGACGGCGATCAGCACGGGCCCCCGCTCGGAGCGGAATCCAACGGCTGTCGTCTCGGCCACGTTCACCCTTTCGCGTGCGGGAGCCCCGGCGCCCCTCGCGTGGGTGCGGCGGGCAGCCACACCATCGGTGCAACGCTCGCGGCCGGGATCCATTCCCGACTCGGGCATCGGATGCCGCGGCATCCGCTTCGACGTCGCCGCGCGCCCCTCGAATCCCTAGACGGTCTAGTTACCAGTCTGCGTAGGATGTCCGCATGGGTGAACCGCGGTCCTCGCACTACTGGTACGCCGACGACCGCACCCGGAGCAGCGTCGCGGTGCTCGACGCCCTGCGCGACTATCGTGCCGCGGAGTCGGCGATGCGACGCCGTACCCGCTCCGCGATGCGCATGGGGGAGACCGACCTGCTCGCCATCCGGTTCCTGCTCAAGCAACGATCGGCCGGTCGCATGGTGAGCCCGAAGGACATCGCCGCGTACCTCGGCATCTCGACGGCGTCGACGACCGTGCTCATCGACCGGCTGGTGCGCAGCGGGCATGTCGAGCGTCGACCGCATCCGACCGATCGACGCGGACTCGTCATCGCGGCGACGATCGACAGCGACGACGAGGTGCGCACGACCCTCGGGGACATGCACCGACGCATGATCGACGTCGCCGAGTCGCTCACGGCCGATCAGGCCACGGCCGTGCTGCGCTTCCTGGATCTCATGCGGGAGGCCGTCGACGGCGTGCCGACGCCCGACGAGCAGGCGGATGGCGCGAGCGGCGCCTGACCCCGACGCCGCGAGGACATGCGGCGGTCGCGTTGTCAAGGCCCTCCGGGCGCGAATTTCGTTAGATAAACTAGCGAAAACGCAGAGGGCAACCGGTGCGTGCGCCATCCGTTCGCGACGTACGACCGCAGGAGCCCCAGCATGACCGATCCGATTCCAGCCGACCCGGTGGTCGACCCGCCGACCAGACCTCGCTACGACGTGCTCGGTCACCTCGGCTCCGGCGGAATGGCCGACGTGTATCGAGCCCGCGACACCGAACTCGGACGCGAGGTCGCGATCAAGCTCTTCCGCGACGAGAGCGGCACGATCGCCGACCAGCAGCGTCGCGAACGCGAGATCCACCTGCTGGGAGTGTTGAGCCACCCCGGTCTCGTCGGCGTCCACGACGCCGGCACCATGGTGCACGACGGGCGCCCCCGACGCTTCATCGTCATGGAGCTCGTCGAGGGCCGCTCGCTCGAACACCGCCTCGCGCGGTCGCCGATGAAGCCGCGTCAGGTGGCGGACCTCGGCGCACAGCTCGCCGACGCGCTGAGCTACGTGCACGCCCGGTCGATCGTCCATCGTGACGTGAAGCCCGAGAACGTGCTGCTCGACGAGTCGCCGGCGCTCGGCTACACGCTCATGGCCAAGCTCGCCGACTTCGGCGTCGCGCAGTTCGTCGAGGGCTCCCGCCTGACGAACGACGGCGCGATCATGGGAACGGCGGCGTACATCTCGCCCGAACAGGCGCGCGGCGAGCCGGTCGGCACGCCGAGCGACGTGTACTCCCTCGGCCTGGTCCTGCTCGAAGCGCTCAACGGCGAACGGGAGTACACCGGCACCCCGATCGAGGCGGCTCTCGCCCGACTGCACCGGCCTCCGGTCGTGCCAGAGGAGCTCGGCGCCGAATGGCAGGACCTGCTCCTCGCCATGACCGACGACGACCCGGCGGCCAGGCCGAACGCGCACGACGTCGCCGCCACGCTGCGCGACCTGATCCGCTCGATGATCATCGAGGGCCGAGGCAAGCGCGGGAGCGGCGGCGAGCGCAGCCGCAGCCTCGCGAGGACTCGCCGGACGCGCACGACCCGCAGGGCGGGCGCGACCCGCTCGGCGCGCACGACGGGCTCCCTCCGCACGACGGGCGGTCTTCGCACGACCGGCGGTCTTCGCACGACCGGCGGTCTTCGCACGACGGGCGGCGCGCGGGCGAAGGCCTCGAATCGCACGGCGCGAGTGGCCATCGTCGCCAGCTCGGTGGCGGGCGTGCTCATCGTCCTCGCCGCGCTCGTCGTCGGCATGGTCGCCGGTGTCACGGCCCTCTGACGGCCCGGGTCGCGGTCGGCTCGCGGGCCCGGCAACGGATCGCCCGCGGCATCCGCTCGCGCCGATCGACCCGCTCGCGGGCCCAGATCGTACCACTGAACTCGCTAACCAGGTAAGTGAGTCATGATCGGCGCGGCACCCTTTCGCGGGGGTGCGCCGACGCGTAGCGTCGCATCCATGTGGAGACGCGCACGACCGCAAACGCTCAGGCAACCGGCGGCCGAGATCACGACCGACAGCACGGTGCACGCGCCAGAGGTGAGGATCCGGTCGTTCCGCATCGGCTTCGTCGGTGCGCTCGGCGTGCTGCTCGCCATCCTGCTCGGCGGCATCGTCTCGCAGCTCGGCACCGTGCTGCTCTACGTCGCGCTCGCACTGTTCCTCGCGCTCGGCCTCGACCCGGTCGTGAGCTGGCTGCAGCGGCGCTCGCTGCCGCGCTGGGCGGCGATCCTCATCGTGTTCGCCGCGGTCATCGGCATCTTCGTCGGACTCATCGCGACGATCGTGCCGATCATCGTGGAGCAGACCAAGATCATCGTCGAGAACTGGGACGACATCCGCGAGAACGTGCTGAACAGCGACTTCGTGGCGTGGCTGAACGCGCTCGGCGGCGGCGACCACGCGATCGACGACGCGATCGCCTCGGCCGGTGACTGGCTCGCCGATCCCGCGAACCTCGGGGCCCTCGGCGGCGGCATCCTCGCGGTCGGCGTCGGCATCGCCGGCGGATTCACGGGGGCGACGATCGTACTGATCCTCACCCTGTACTTCCTCGCCTCGCTCGACTCGATGAAGCGCTACTCGACCAAGTTCGTGCCCGCCAGCTCGCGCGGCAAGTACCGCGAGGTGACCGATGAGATCACCGGATCCGTCGGCCGCTACGTCATCGGGCAGTTCTCGCTCGGCGCGGTCAACGGCGTGCTGAGCCTCATCTTCCTCACGATCATCGGCGCGCCCGCGCCGATCCTGTTGGCGTTCATCGCGTTCCTGCTCTCCCTCGTGCCCCTCGTCGGAACGCTCACGGGCGCCGTCATCATCTCGCTCGTCTGCCTCGCCGCCTCGCCGCTCACGGCGCTCGTCGCGGCGATCTACTACCTCATCTACATGCAGGTCGAGGCCTACGTGCTGAGCCCGCGCATCATGAACAAGGCGGTCGCCGTGCCCGGCGCGCTCGTGGTCATCGCGGCGGTCGCCGGCGGCACGCTCGGCGGGGTGCTGGGCGCCCTCGTCGCGATCCCGGTCGCCGCGTCGCTCATCATCATCGTCGAGAAGGTCATCTTCCCGAGGCAGGACGCCCACTGACGGCAGGCGGCCCGGCACCGGCACCGGCCGGCGGCACCGGCACCGGCGGCGAGTGGACGGTATTCGGCGGTCGGCAGGGCGTGCCGACCGCCGAAACGTGTCCTCTCGCGAACAGGGCGTCGCGAAGAGGGCGTCGCGAACAGGGTCAGGCGAACAGGTCGGCGATGGCCTGGCCGTCGACCGGAACGCCCGCGGCCGCGAGCAGGTCGGTGATCTCCCACTTCTCGGGATCCGCCGTCGAGATCTTCTCGAAGAGCGCGACGCCGCCGGCCTTCTCCTTGGCCGGCGTCCAGTGGGGATCCCGGTTCAGGTAGGAGAACGCGTCACCTCGCAGCAGCCCCGAGAACACCGCCGCGACGATGGTCGAGCCGACCGCGCCGAGGTGCTCGCCATCGGCGGGGGCCTCGCTCGCCTCCTTGAGGATGTAGACCCAGAGGGATTCCTCCATGGGGGCGAGATTCTCGATCGGGCGGATGTGCAGCGCGTGGGCGACGTCGGTGGCCGACGGCAGTTCCATGCGCCAGCCGCGACGGATGTTGAGCTCCGCGAGCGGGTTCGGCGTCGGTCCGCCAGGGATCGTGAACACCGACTTGCTGAGATGCGTGTCGATCTTGTGCGCCCTCTGCGGGAACGGCCCGCCCGAAGACGGGAAGTCGAAGTACCAGTCCCATTGCAGCGAGTGCCGGTCGGGCAGGGGTGAGCCGCCGCGCAGGTCGGGCGGGCCGGGTACCGGGACGGACGGCTGGGTCACTCCCGGGGTGGCGAAGATCGGCTTGCCGAACTGGGTTCCGATCGGCGGCGAGACGCCGACGCTGCGCTGCAGTTCGATGTTGAGCTGGTACTCGGCGCGGATCATCGAGTGCCCGAACCGGTAGGCGGCCACCGAGAACTCCACCGGCATGAACGGGTTCTCGCTCCAGTCGTACACGTCCTCGAGTCCGTAGGTGACCGAGTAGAACGGGCCGCCGGCATCGCCGCCGTCCTCGTCGAACGAGATCGCCTTGGCGAAGACCTTGTCGTCGACGATGCGCGAGACGAAGTCGTTCCAGACGACGTACTGGTAGAACCACACGGTGATGCGCTGAGCCTCGAGGAACAGCTTCCGTCCGGTCGGCGCGATCTCACCAGCCGGAACCGGGGCGTCCGCCAGCTTCTGCAGCGTGCTGTTGTGCGCGAGCGCGAATGCGAGCTGCAGTTGCGAGACGATGCGGTTCTCGTCGTTGCGCGGGTCGCCGATGAGTGCGATGCCGTCGGCGTTTCGCTGCACATCGGGTTCCTTCGGCGATTCGCCCGTGCCGACCTTGAGGAACCCGGGGAACCCGTCGGGCAGCACGCGAACGTGGTCGTAGAGGTACGGCTGGTCGTCGGGGCCGCGCCCGTAGAGGCTGTCGAGATCGAACCTCGGCGACCTGAAGTTCTGCAGGCCGTCTGGGTCGTTGTGCCTCGTGAGGCTCGACTGCGGGTCGAACGTGATGTCGTGGTCGATGAACTGGCCGAGATACGTGTAGCCGACCGGCGTGGCACTGTCGGGCGGGGCGCCGTCGGCGAACATCTCGTCGATCGCGAAGGTGCGGATCGCCGCCTCCTTCTCGGCGTCGGTGGACCCCGGAGGCGACCACGGGGTGAAGCCGCGACCGAAGAGGCGCCCGAAGCGCCCTTCGTGGCTGCGGGAGTGGGGCACGTTCAGGGGCACGATCGAGTGCTTGCTCGCGTGTTGCATGGTTCTCGCCCTCCAGCGATGGGCCCGTGCGCAGCGACGGCTCGGCGACGCCATCGCGGCGGTTGCGGGGGTGAACACGGCGAGTGTAGGTCGGTGCTGAGGAATGCTCATCAGTGATGGCCCTGAGTGGGCCGATGCGGCGCAGGCGCAGCCGCAGGCGTGGGCGGGTCGAGGCGCGAGCGCCGCCGGGAACCGGGGGCCGGAGGCAGCCGCGCTCAGAACCAGATGCTGAGGTGCGGGGTGCGCGGTGCGGCGAACAGGCGGTCGGCGAGGGCGAGCGAGCCGGGCGAGAGCTCGTCGATGCGTCCGGCGCGGGCCAGCACCGACGGGCGCACGCCGCCGAGGTACACCGAGCCGAGCTCGCGCACATCGAGCCGCAGCCCGTGCGCGGCCTGCCCGCGCGAGCGGCGGCCGGAACGCGATGCGGCGGCCGCGGCATCCGGAACCTCGTCGGCCCTGCGCACCTCGGCGTGCCCGACGCCCGAGGCGTCGAGCACGTAGGTGCCGGCCGCGTGCCCGAGCGGGTCGGCGACCTCGAGCGTGAGGGTGCCCGATGCGCCGTACTCGCGCGCCGTGAGCGCCACGATCGGGTCGAGCACGCGCAGCCAGAGGTGGTCGACGACGTCGTGCATGCTCGCGGCGCGCTGGTCCTCGAGCAGCCACGGAAGCGGCTCGTCGACGCTGCGCAGGCGCGCGCGGATCTCGGTGACGAAGTCCAGCTCGACGAGGAAGTGCCAGAGTGCGCGCTCGGCTTCGTCGGTCGCGGCGACGAACACGTCGCACTCGACGACGCCCGGCTGGTTCGGCTCTCGCCCGACCGTGTACGCGATGAACCCCTGCGCCTGGCCGGACCGGTCGTCGTACCGGGCCACGCGCAGGGCCCGCGATGCCGCGCTGTCGGGGTCGACGAGCCCGAGGTGGCGTTCGAGCAGCCCCGGCCAGCGGTCGATCTCGCCGGGCGTGCGCGCGACGGCGCGGCGCGCGATCGCGGGCGCCTTGGCGATGAGGTCGGCGGGTTCGACGAACTGCACGCGGCCGGGTACGTCCGGGCCGATCCAGTGCACGCGACGCCGGTCGACCTTGATCGTCGCCGCGGATGCCGCGGGGCCGAACCCGTAGCGCCCATAGATGGTGGCCTCGGTGAGCGTGAGCATGGCGAGGGCGGCGCCCGCCTCGCTGGCGTAGCGCAGTTGCGCCTCGAGCAGTGCGCGGGCGATGCCGCGGCGGCGGTGCGTGGGGGAGACGGTGACGGCGCTCACGGCCCAGGCGTCGACGCTCCGACCGCCGGGCACGCTGAGGCCCGACGGCCAGCCGTCGACGGTCGCGACGGGCACTGCGGCGTCGTGTGCGCTCGGGTCGTAGACCCCCCGGACGCTGCGCTGCTTGGCGATGCGCAGCTCGCGCCGGAGTTCGGCCGGTTCGGGCCTCGCGTGGTGGAAGCCGCGGGTCTCGGCCTGCGCCCATGCCTGCAGCGCGGTCTCGTCGGCCGGGTCGACCTCGCGGTAGTCGAGTCCGCGGCCTCGGAGTGCGTCGATCGTGGACTGATCGGCGGGGATGCTGCGGGGATCGAACATGCTCCCAGCGTACCCATGGCCGCGGATTCGGGGCAGAATGGGACCATGACTGGGCAAGCGCTTTCCCGATTCGAGCACGCGATCGACGGACAGCACCCCGCGCGGTCCGTGTTCCGCCTGCTCGACCTGCACCGCCGGAGCGTGCTCGCGGCCGTCGCGTTCTTCACGCTCAAGGACACGCCCCTCTGGCTCCTGCCCGTCATCACCGCCGCCATCATCGACGTGGTCGTGGCCGGCGGACCGGTCTCGACGCTCATGATCTGGGCCGGCGTCGCGGTCGTCGCGCTCGCGCAGAACTACCCGAACCACGTGCAGTACACGCGCCTGTTCATGGGCGCCGTGCGCGCGATCGGCGCCGACCTGCGCAACGCGCTCGCCGCCAGGCTGCAGGCGCTCTCGATCGGCTTCCACTCGCGGGCGAACTCCGCCGTCGTGCAGACGAAGGTCGTGCGTGACGTCGAGAACGTCGAGGTCATGCTGCAGCAGACCGCGCACCCGCTGCTGTCGGCGACCATGGTGCTCATCGGCGCGGTCGTCATGACGGCGATCAACGTGCCGGCGTTCCTGCCCGTCTACGCGCTCGCCATCCCGCTCGCGGTGCTGCTGCGCGCGATCCTCAACCGTCGCAGCGCGATGCGCAACGCCTCGTTCCGCCGCGAGGTCGAGCAGTTCTCGGCCCGCGTCGGCGAGATGGCGACCCTGCTGCCCATCACGCGAGCCCACGGCCTCGAGCAGACCGCCGTCAACCGGGTCGCGCACGGCGCCGAGGGCGTGCGCGCGGCCGGGTTCCAGCTCGACCTGCTCAACGGGCGCTTCGCGTCGCTCTCGTGGGTGAGCCTGCAGCTCCTGGGCATCGGATGCCTCGTGCTCGCCGCCTGGGTCTCGATCACCGGCCTCATCCCGATCACGCCCGGCCAGGTCGTGCTGCTGAGCTCGTACTTCGCGCTGCTCACCGGCGCCGCGACGAACCTGCTCATGCTGCTGCCGATCATCGCGCGCGGCACCGAGTCGATCCGCTCCATCGGCGAGGTCATGCAGGACCCCGACCTCGAACGCAACGAGGGCAAGCGGCCGGTCGTCGCGGTGCGCGGCGATCTCACGCTCGAGGGCGTCGGTTTCCGGTACGACGACAACGGCGGGGGTGCGGGCGGCGATGCGGGCAGGGGTCCGGGCAGCGATACGGCGGATGTCGCGGCCGCCGGAGCTGCGTCGCCAGGGCGTGGCGGCGGGGCGCGGCGCCCCGCGCTCTCGGACCTCGACCTCGACATCCGTGCCGGCGAGACGATCGCGTTCGTCGGGTCATCCGGATCGGGCAAGTCGACCCTGCTGAACCTCGTGCTCGGGTTCCTGCGGCCCACGAGCGGACGTGTGCTGCTCGACGGCGCCGACATGGAGGAGCTCGACCTGCGCACGTTCCGCAGCTTCGTCTCGGTCGTGCCGCAGGAGTCGGTGCTGTTCGAGGGCAGCATCCGCGACAACGTCGCCTACGGGCTCGGCGAGGTCGACGACGATCGCGTGCTCGACGCCCTGCGCGACGCGAACGCGCTCGAGATCGTCGACGCCCAACCCGACGGCTGGAACACGGTCGTCGGCGAACGCGGTGCACGCCTCTCTGGCGGGCAGCGGCAGCGGCTCTCGATCGCCCGCGCGCTCGTGCGGGACCCCCGCGTGCTGCTGCTCGACGAGGCGACGAGCGCCCTCGACCCCGAGTCGGAGGCGAAGATCAAGGTGGCGCTGGAGCACCTCATGCGCGGACGCACGACCCTCGTCGTCGCGCACCGCCTGTCGACGATCCGCTCGGCCGACCGCATCGTCGTGCTCGAGCACGGGCGCATCGTCGAGATCGGGTCGCACGCCGAGCTCATCGCCGCCGACGGACGCTACGCCGAGCTCGACCGGGTGCAGTCGGCGTAGCGGATGCCTCGGGCGGCCGCAGTCGGGCCCCGCCCCGTCCGGTGGGGCGACCCTGTTGCGTGCGTGCTCGGCCCTGCTCGACCCGACTCCGCTCGACCCGACTCCGCTCGACCCGGCTCCGCTCGACCCGGCTCGGCGCGGCTCGCACGGAATTCAGGCGAACGTCGCCGCGTCAGGCCGTTCGGTCGTGTTTCGGCCTGAGCAGCCTCCGTGCGCCTGAATGGCGTGTGTGTGTGTGTGTGTGTGTGTGTGGCGTGTGCGTGGCGGGTGGGCATGCCGGCGTGCGGGCGTGCGTGGCGCGTGAGCGACATGGTGGGAGGAGTTCGGCGGCTCGGGAGGGCGATTTCCGGAGGACGGGGCCTCCCGACGCCACGATCCCCTCCAGTCGAGGCGACGAGGGGGGATCGGAGTCAGGCATCCGGCCGCTGCTCAGGCCGAAACCCCGTGGATCGGCCTGAGCAGGCGCCGTTCGCCTGAGCAGCGTTCGCCTGAGCAGCGTCGCCTGAGCGGTGGGAGGAGTTCGGCGGCTCGGGAGGGCGTTCGGGCGGAGGGTACCTCCCGACGCGACGATCCCCTCCCGTCGAGGCGACGAGAGGGGATCGAGAGGCTCGGCGGCTCGGGTCCGACGTGCGGCGGCTACGCGGTCACGGATGCCCGCAGGTGCGGCGCGACGGCGGCGCCGAACGCACGTGCGGTGCGCTCGACGACGTCGGGCCACGCGGCATCCCAGATCTCCTGGTTGAAGATCTCGACCTCGATGTCGCGGTCGTAGCCGGTGGCCTCGACCGCCGCGGTGAGGCTCGCGAAGTCGATGACGCCGTCGCCGGGCTCGTGCCGCGAGAGCAGCACGTCGACGGCGAGCGGCGTGTTCCAGTCGCACACCTGGTAGGTCGCGATGCGGCCGGATGCCCCGGCGCGGGCGATCTGCGGCAGCACGTCGGGGTCCCACCACACGTGGAACGTGTCGACCGTCACTCCGACCACCGACGGGTCGAACGGATCGGCGAGGTCGAGCGCCTGGCCGAGCGTCGAGACGACGGCGCGGTCCGACGCGTACATCGGATGCAGCGGCTCGATCGCGAGGGTCACGCCGGCGGATGCCGCGTACGGGGCGAGCTCGGCGAGGGCGTCGGCCACACGCGAGCGGGCGCCGACGAGATCGGTGGACCCCTCGGGCAGGCCGCCCGCGACGAGCACGAACACGGGCGTGCTGCCGGGCGCGCCGACCGCCGCGAGGGTCGCCGTCTCGTCGATGCCCCGACGGTTGTCGTCGATCGACGCGCGGCGGGCCGGGCCCTCGGGCATCGTGAAGAAGCCGCCGCGGCAGTACGTCGACAGGCGCAGCCCCGAGCTCGCGAAGCGGCGAGCGGCCTCGTCGAGCCCGACGGCTTGCACGGGCTCGCGCCAGAGGCCGATCGACTCGTAGCCGCCCTCGGCGGTGACGCGCAGGGCGTCGTCGAGCGGCGCGTACTTGATCGTCGCCTGGTTCATCGACAGGCGGGGGTGCGCGCTCACGCGTGCACCTCCTCGTCGACGGATGCCGCGTCGACGGCGTCCGCCGACGCGGAGTCCTCTGCAGCCTCGGCAGGTGCCGCGTGGGCGGCATGTCCGACCGGGGCCGCCGCGGTCGCCGCGGACGCAGGACCGGCCTGCCCGGCCGAAGCGGCGTCGCCCGCGACATCCGCCTCGCCCGCGGCATCCGTCGCCGTGACCGTCGTGACGTCGACGCCGTTCAGGGTGAGCAGCGAGTGCCAGCGGGCCGCCGCGAGCTCTGGCCGCTCGAGGGCGCCCGACGCGTTGGCGAGCTCGACGATGCGCGAGAGGTGCGGCAGGCTGCGGGCCGCGTGCAGGCCGCCCACCATCTGGAACGCCGCCTGGTGGCCGTTCAGCCACGACAGGAACGCGACGCCCGTCTTGTAGTAGTACGTGGGCGCGGCGAAGACCTGCTGCGAGAGCGGCTCGGTCGGCGCGAGGATCTCGCGGTAGCCGGCGACGTCGCCCCGGTCGAGCGCCTGGATCGCGGCCGACGCGTTCGGCGCGAGGCACGAGAACGCGCCGAGCAGGGCGTCGGAGTGCCCCTGCTCGTCGCCCTCGATGAGCCCGACGTAGTGGAAGTCGTCGCCCGTGAACATGCGCGCCGACTCGGGCAGGCGGCGCCGGACGGCGATCTCGGCATCGGCGTCGAGCAGGCTCATCTTGACGCCCTGCACCTTGTCGCCGTTGTAGCCGATGATCTGCAGCAGGGTCTCGGCCGCGGCATCCGTGTCGTCGGATCCGAAGTAGCCGGCGAGGCTCGGATCGAAGGCCGTGCCGAGCCAGTGCAGCACGACCGGCCCGCCCGCCGCGGCGAGCACCTCGCGGTACACGCGGCGGTAGTCGTCAGCGGTCTGCGCAGCGCGCGCGAGGTGACGGCTCGCCATGAGCACGACGCCGGCGCCCGCATCTTCGGTGTGGTGCAGCTGCTCCTTGTAGGCGTCGATGACCTGGTCGAGCGAGATCTGCTCATCGTCGACGTGGTCGGTGTTCACGCCGACGACCAGCCTGCCGCCGACGGATGCCGCCTCGGCCGCACTGCGCGAGATCAACTCGCGCGTGGCCGCCGCGTCGAGCCCCATGTTGCGCTGGGCCGTGTCCATCGCATCGGCCACGCCGAGACCCCACGACCACACGTGGTGGCGGAACGCGAGCGTCGCATCCCAGTCGATCTCGGCCGGCTGCCCCGGCGTGTTGTCGGCGTGGGCCTTGGGCACGACGTGCGCCGCCGCGTACGCGACCCGGCTGGTGAGCGGATGCCGCGGCTTGGCGAACGTCGGCGCCTCGGCGAGGTCGACGGCGCGCCGTGCGCCGTCGGCGTCGAGGAGGGTGAGCGTGGTCATGGTCAGCGGGCCCCGGCGAACTCGGGAGCCTCGACGGCGGCCGCGACATCCGCGGTGCTCAGGCCCGAGTCGAGCGTGACGACCGGGATCTCGATGCGGCGGCCCTCGCGGCTGGACGCGAGGCCCTGCTCGGCGAGGAGCACGCCGCGGGCGCCGGCGAGGAAGTCGAACTCGTTGGGGGCGTCCTCGACGACGTGGCGGATGAACTCCTCCCACTGCGTCTTGAAGCCGTTCTCGAACTCGCGGTTGCCGGGGCTCTCGATCCAGTCGCCGGCGTAGTCGTGCGCGTCGGCGAGGTCGGGGTTCCACACGGGCTTCGGGGTCGCGTTGCGCGGCTGGATCTTGCAGCCGAAGAGGCCCACGACGGCCGAGCCGTGCGTGCCGTCGACCTGGAACTCGACGAGCTCGTCGCGGTTGACGCGCGTGGTCCAGCTGGAGTTGAGCTGGGCGACCACGCCGCCCTCGAGCTCGAAGATCGCGTAGGCCGCGTCATCCGCCGTGGCCGCGTAGGTCTTGCCGCGCTCGTCGACGCGCTCGGGGACCTCGGTGACGGCCTTCGCGTAGACCGACTCGACGCGGCCGAAGAGGTTCTCGAGCACGTAGTTCCAGTGCGGGAACATGTCGACGATGATGCCGCCGCCGTCCTCGGCGCGGTAGTTCCAGCTGGGGCGCTGAGCGGGCTGCCAGTCGCCCTCGAAGACCCAGTAGCCGAACTCGCCGCGCACGCTCAGGATGCGGCCGAAGAAGCCCGAGTCGATGAGGCGCTTGAGCTTCTGCAGGCCCGGCAGGTAGAGCTTGTCGTGCACGACGCCGTTCTTGATGCCGGCCTCGTCGGCCAGGCGGGCGAGCTCGAGCGCCTCCTCGAAGGACTCGGCGGTCGGCTTCTCGGTGTAGATCGCCTTGCCCGCGGCGATCGCCTTCTTGATCGCGACCGCGCGCGCCTTCGTCACGAGGAAGTCGGCGTAGATCTGCCAGCGGTCGTCGGCGAGCGCCTCGTCGAGGTTCGTCGTGTAGTGCTCGATGCCGTGCTTGGCCGCGAGGTCGGCGAGCTTCTTCTCGCTGCGGCCGACGAGGATCGGCTCGACCTGCACCCGGGTCTCGCCGTCGCCGAGGAGCACGCCGCCCTGCTCGCGGATCGCCAGGATCGAGCGCACGAGGTGCTGGCGGTAGCCCATGCGGCCCGAGACGCCGTTCATGATGATGCCGATGGTCTGGGGCGCCTGCGGTGCCTGCGGTGCCTGCGGTGCGGAGGCTGCGGTGCCTGCGGGGGCTGCGGTGTCTGCCACGGTGGTTCCTGTTCGGACGGGGCAGGAGGCGATCGGTGCCGCGTCCTGCGCTGGGAAAGCGTTTACCCGAGTGTGGCACACGAGGGTGCGGCGCGCAAGACCCGGTGCGGGGGAGTGCGGGCGGGGGCCGGGGCGGCCCGCGGGTGGCGGGTCGGCGGGTGACGGGTCGGCGGGAGGTCGATGTCCGAAATGTCGGATATACGATCCGCCACGCCGCTCCAATGCGCCTTCGGCCGGCGAGCCGGATCGTGTATCCGACATTTCGGACATTCGCGGAAGGGATGCTGCGGCCGAAGCAGGCTCGGGGAGCGCCGGCCCGCGGCATCCGTTCCCGCGGCATCCGTGGGGGTCGAGAGGCGAGGGTGTCCTAGCTGGCGGGGACGTGCGTTGCGGGGTCGAAGGCGATCGGACCGCAACGAGCGTCCTTGCTGCGTGGTCGTCGCTCGGGCGGCGGTCCGAGGGGTGGGCGGTCCGATCGGCGGTCCGACGGGTGGTCCGGCGGGCGGGCCGGCGGGTCGACGCGCGGCCGGCGCGCGGGCAGCAGGAGCGCCGCAGTACTGGGAGGCGGCGAGCGGAGTGGTGCGGCCTACGCCTCGAGGCGGGGCGTGCTCTCGCGGATGACGACCTCGGTCGAGACGTCGGCCGACGCGGCGCGGGCGGATGCGGCATCCGCCTCGTCGTCGAGGGCCAGGCGCAGCGCCTGCTCGCCGATGCGCTCGAGCGGCATGCGCACGCTCGTGAGGCGCGGCGTGACGTCGCGCACGGTCGGGATGTCGTCGAAGCCGGCGATGGCCACGTCGCGCCCCGGTTCGAGGCCGGCGTCGCGCACGGCCGACATGGCGCCCATCGCCATGACGTCGTTGAGCGCGAACACGAGCTGCGTGTCGCCGAGTCCGCGTTCGAGGAGTTCGCGCATGCCCTCGTATCCGCCGTCGCGCGTGAACGCGGTGCGCACGAGGCGGTCGTCGGCGAGGCCGGTGCCGAAGGGGGCGAGGCCCTCGGTGAAGCCGGCGATGCGGTCGTGCGCGGTGCGCAGTGACTCGGGCCCGGTGAGCGCGGCGAAGCGCCGGTAGCCGAGCGCGTGGAGTTCGGTGGCGAGGTCCTTCGCGCCGGACCGGTTGGCCAGCGGGAGTGTGCGGAACGGCAGGTCGCTCGCGCTGATGAAGACGGCGCGTCCGCCGGTCTGCTCGTAGGCGGCGAGCTCGGCCTCGAGCGCAGGGGCGAGCCCGTCGTCGATCGAGCGGGAGCCGGAGAGGATCATCACGCGGGGTCGCTGGCCGCGCATGGCGCGCACGAGCTCGAGTTCGCGCTCGCTGTCGCGCTCGGTCTCGGCCATGGTGACGATGAGTCGTTCGCCCGAGGCGGCGCCGACGACCCCGGCGGCGATCGACGAGAAGTACGGGTCGGCGATGTCGGCCACGAGCAGGGCGACCGTGGTGGAGGTGCCGCGGGCGACGGCCTGGGCCGAGAGGTTCGGCGTGTAGCCGAGCTTCGCGGCGGCGGCGAGCACGCGCTCGCGGTATTCCTCGTTGACCTTGCGGGTGCTGCCGTTCAGCGAACGCGATGCGGTGGCGAGTGAGACGCCGGCCTCTCGGGCGACGTCGTGCAGGGTGGCCGGCGTCGATCGCCGGGTCTGGGGGCCGCCCTCAGCCATGGGTCCTCCTGGTCGCAGGTCGGCCGGATCGCGCGGGGTCGTCGCGCGGTTCGTCGTGCCGTACGGGCCGATGGGCCTCGACTCTACCGCGGGTCGCGGGTGACGGGGGTTTTGCCGCGTCACGTGTTTCTGGTAGACCTGTAGCGAAAGCGAGATAGCGCTTTCCCGCAGGTTTCCCGCCGATCCGGGCGTGAGACGGATGCCGCTGAGCAAGCGGTTTCTCGGCAGATGCCGCCACCCACCAGCGAGGCGATGGAGCACAGCATGGCGCAGCACGAACCCGGACGCGAGCGCGGACATGAGCAGGGGCACGAGCAGGGGCACGAGCGCGGGCCCGGGCGCGAACGCTACGCGCTCATCGGCACGGGCAGCCGCGCGGGCATGTACATCGCCGCGATGTCCGGAACCGCGTTCGGCGCCGAGCATGTCGCCGAGGTCGCCGACCTCGTCGCCTGGTGCGACGTGAACCCGGGCCGGCTCGACGTCTACGAGCGCGAGGTCGTCGCGACGGGACATCCGGCGCCCGTGCGCTATGCCGTCGACGACCTCGAGCGCATGATCGTCGACGAGCGCATCGACCGGGTCGTCGTGACCACACCCGACTTCACGCACGCCGAGTACGTCGTGCGGGCGCTGCGGGCGGGTGCCGACGTGGTCGTCGAGAAGCCGCTCACGATCGACGCCGAGAGCGTGCGCCGCATCGGCGAGGCGATCGCCGAGACCGGCCGCGAGGTCATCACGACGTTCAACTACCGCTACAGCCCGCGCAACTCGACGCTGCGCCGGGTCATCGCCGACGGACGCATCGGACGGGTCACGAGCGTGCACTTCGAGTGGGCGCTCGACACGGTGCACGGGGCCGACTACTTCCGCCGCTGGCACCGCGAGAAGCAGAACTCGGGGGGCCTGTTCATCCACAAGGCGTCGCACCACTTCGACCTCGTCAACTGGTGGATCGATGCGACCCCGGTGCGCGTCTTCGCCAGCGGCGGCCTGCGCTTCTACGGCGCCGAGAACGCCGAGGCGCGAGGGCTCGGCGAGCGTCCATCGCGCGGCACCGGCACGAGCGGCGACCCGTTCGCGCTCGACCTCGCCGGCGACGCCCGCATGAAGGAGCTCTACCTCGACCAGGAGCACCACGACGGCTACCTGCGCGACCGCGACGTGTTCGACGCGGGCATCACGATCGAGGACAACCTCGCCGCCCTCGTCGACTACGACTCCGGCGCGACGCTCAGCTACTCGCTGAACGCCCACGCCCCCTGGGAGGGCTACCGCGTGACCGTGAACGGCACCGAAGGTCGCGCCGAGCTCGAGGTCGTCGAGCGCGGGGCCGTGCTCATCGGCGAGGACGGCCGCGTGATCGTCGACCCCTCGATGCATCCGGATGCCTCGTCCGGCGACGACGTGCGGCCGCACGGCGAGCGGCTCGTCGTGCAACGGCACTGGGAGGGCGCCGAGGTCGTGCCGATCCCCGAGGGCATCGGGAGCCACGGCGGCGGCGACGCGTTCCTGCTCGATCACCTCTTCCGAAGGGTGACCGATGACGCGCCCCTCGGCCGCGTGGCCGGCTACGCCGACGGCGTGCGCGCCGTGTCGGTGGGCATCGCCGGCAACCTCTCGCTCGAGACCGGCAGGCCTGTGCTCATCGGCGAGCTCGAGCTCGGGGTCTGACCTCCAGGGCGGATGCCGCGGCATCCGTCACCGATTCGGACGTGGAGGGCCGGCGCTGGCGCCGGGGGAGGCCGGTCAGGCGCCGTCGATGGCCGGGGCGTGCCGCGGGTAGGCGAACAGCATCGCGCCGGAGGCGATCCACACGAGCCCGATCGCGACGAGGAGCGCCTCCGCGCCGAGCCCGGCGGCGAGGCCGGCGACGGCCGCCCCCGCGGCGGCCGCGGCAGCGCGCAGGCCGGCGCCGACCGTGAACACCTGGGAGCGCAGCGAGGGCGGGCTCTGCTGCTTGCGGATGAGGAGCATCGCCGCCGAGCTCGCCGCGGTGAACAGGCCAGAGGCGCCGATGGCGACGATCGTCCACGGCGTGCCGAGGTCGAACGCCGCGAGCACGGTGAACACGCCCGTCGCGGCGAACCCGGCACCCATCGTGAACTCGGGCCGGAAGGCCGGCGTCTTCGCCGAGTTCCAGAGTGCGCCGAGCAGGCCGACGATCGCGAAGGCCGTGACGATGAGTGCGCCGCCGCCCGCGTCGCCGCCTCGCTGCACGGAGAGGGCGACAGCCGCGATGGCGAGGCCGCCGGCGCCGAACTGGCTGATGGTTCCGCTCGAGGTGATCACGGCGAGCGGCCGGTGGGTCGAGATGTGCCGGAACCCTGCGGCGATGGTGCGCAGCATGGAGCCGTGCGGTTGTGCGGCGACCGGTCGGAGGCGAAGCGGGATCGTTCCGATCGCCCCCAGCAGCGCGCTGCCGGCCATGAGCAGCGTGGCGAGCCTGGCGGACCCGAACGCGGCGGCCGCGGCGACCGTCGCCGGGCCGACGACCGCGCCGAGGTTGTAGGCGAGGGCATCGATCGCGTAGGCGCGGCGTTCGTCGGGGATGGCCTCCGTGACGAAGCTCGAGAGGCCGCCCATGACGAACGGCGTCGCCATGCCGGCCACGACGAGGGCGACCGCGACGATGCCGGGCGCGACGGCGCCGAGGAAGGCCGCGATCGTGAACGCCGCGGCCGTCACCACGCCGGCGCCGGCGACGAGGGCGCCGGGCCGGCGGGTGCGGTCGAGCACGGCGCCGACGATCGGTGCGGCGACGATGCTCGGCCCGAGCGCCGCGGCCGCGAGGAGCCCGCCGAGCGCGACGTCGCCCAGCTGCTCGACGGCGAGCACCGGGATCGCGACCGTGATGCCGCCGACCGCGAGGCGCGGCGGGGTCGCGGCGGCGAGGTAGGCGATGGCGCTCATGGGGCGGCGAACTGGTGACGGGACACGAGGGTTCGAGCGTACCCGCGGGCTCGGGGCGCAGCCGACGCCGCCGTCGTCGCGAGCGGATGCCGCGGGCCGGCGTCGCTCGGACGCGTCAGGGCAGGGTCGGCACGCCGTCGACGCGGCGGGGGATGCCGAGCGGGTTCGCCTCGCGCAGTTCGGGCGGAAGCGCGGCATCCGGAGCCTCCTGGTAGGCGACCGGCCGGAGGAACCGGCGCATCGCGCTGACGCCGACCGACGTGTGGATGGTCGTCGTCGCGGGCCACGGGCCGCCGTGCTGCTGCGCCCAGCTCACCGCGACGCCGGTCGGCCATCCGGCGAAGAGCACGCGCCCGGCGATCTCGGTGAGCACGGCGAGGATGTCGGCGAGGTCCTCGCCGGGCTCGGCGTGCACCGTGGCCGTGAGGCTGCCTCCGACGGCCCGGATCGCCGCGAGCGCCTCGTCGATCGAGGCGTACTCCACGACGAGCGTCGACGGGCCGAAGCACTCGGCGAAGAGCGCCTGCGGGTCGGCGACGACGGCGGCGGCGGTGGTGGCGAGCACGACCGGCGAGCCGGTTCCGGTGGCGGATGCCGCGGCCGGGGCGTTGCCCGACCCGTCCACGTCGTCCGGCCGGCCCGGCCGGCCCGGCCGGCCCGGCCCGCTCACCACGCCCGCGACGACCCGCACGTCGGCATGGGCGGCGAGTGCGGCGACCCCGGCGGCGAACGCGGCGGCGATGCCGTCGGTGAGCATCGGCACCGCGGCATCCGCATCGCCCGACCCGACCGCCTGCGCGGCGACGAGTTCGGCGAAGCCGGAGCCCGCGGGTACGAAGACGACGCCCGGGTTCGTGCAGAACTGGCCGGCGCCGAGCGTGAACGACGCGGCGAGGCCGGCGGCGAGCTCGGTCGCGCGCGCCTCGACGGCGGCCGGCGTGATGAGCACCGGGTTGACGGCGCTGAGCTCGCCGTAGAACGGGATCGGGTCGGGACGCGACGACGCGAGGTCGAACAGCGCTCGCCCGCCGTGCAGCGAGCCGGTGAACCCGACCGCCCGGATCTCGGGGTGCTGCACCAGGGCGACGCCGGCCGCGCGTCCCTCGACGTGTGCGAACACGCCGTCGGGTGCGCCCGCGGCGGAGAGGGCGTCGCCGACGATCGCGGCGGTGCGTCGCGACAGGCGGGGGTGCGCGGAGTGGCCCTTGACCACGACGGGGCATCCGGTGGCGAGCGCCGACGCGGTGTCGCCGCCCGCGACCGAGAACGCGAACGGGAAGTTCGACGCCCCGAACACAGCGACGGGTCCGAGCGGCCGCAGCATCCGCCGCAGGTCGGGCGTCGGCGGGATCGTCGTCGCATCCGGGTGGTCGATCGTCGCCTCGAGGTAGGAGCCCTCGACGATCGCGCGCGCGAAGAGCCGCAGCTGCGATGTCGTGCGGGCGAGCTCGCTCGTGAGGCGCACGGGGCCGAGGTGCGTCTCCTCGTCGGCGAGCGGCACGAGCTCGTCGCGCGCGGCGTCGAGCGCGTCGGCGACGGCGGTCAGCCAGGCGAACCGCTCGGCGGCGGTCGACGCGACGGTCGTGGCGAAGGCCCGGCGGGCCGCGGCGGCGGCCTCGTCGACGAGCGCCGTGGCATCCGTCGACGGTGCGGCGAGGGCTGAGCGGTCGGTGGTCATGCGTCCTCCAGAGGGGTCGAGCGAGTCGAGCGGGGTCGGGCGGATGCCGCGGCATCCGCAGTTCGAAGCGGTCAGGCGAACTGCAGGCCGAGGCCGAGCTGCCCGGTGGTGCGCGCGAGGCTCGCGTCGACCTGGATCGGAGTCGGCGAGGCGAGCGCGCCGAGCGACTCGAACGAGGCGTCCTCGACGGCCTCGACGAGGTGATCGCCCGGTAGGGCGAGCGCGAGCTGCGCCGAGAGTTCGAGCAGCAGGTGCGGGGCGAGGTCGACGCCGCGCGAGGTCGCCAGCGCGGCGATCTCGAGGAACGGCGTGATGCCGCCGACGCGCACGATGTTTGGCTGCACGAGATCCACTGCGCCGGCGTCGATGAACTCGGCGAACCGGTAGCGCGTGTGCACGTTCTCGCCGAGGGCGATCGGCACATCGATGCGTGCGTGCAGGGCGACGTGCCCGGCGAGGTCGTCGGCCCGAAGGGGCTCCTCGATCCAGCCCAGGTCGAACGCCGACAGCTCGCCGATGGCGCGCTCGGCCTGCTCGAGGCTCCAGCGCTGGTTGGCGTCGATCATGAGCCCGCGGTCGGGTCCGAGCACCTCGCGCACCGCGCGGATGCGGGCCACGTCGTCGGCGAGGTGGGGGCTGCCGACCTTGACCTTCACGGCCTCGAAGCCCGCCTCGACCCAGCGTTCGGCCTGGGCGACGAGCTCGGGCAGCGGGTAGTGCAGGTTGACGCCGCTGCCGTAGACGGTCGCCGCGTCGTGCTGCCGGCCGAGGTGGTCGGTGATGCCGAGCCCGGCGCGGCGGGCCGCGAGATCCCAGAGGGCGAGGTCGAGGCCGGCCATCGCGATCGTGGTGATGCCGCCGCTGCCGCCCTCGTGCAGGTGCGCCCAGAGCGGATGCCACAGGGTCGCCGCGTCGGCGTCGCGTCCGAGTGCGAACGCGGTGATGTCGTTCGCGAGGTGGGCCTCGACGGCGGCCGCGCCGATCGACGGGGTCCACGAGAAGCCGCGCCCCTGCGCGCCGTCGGAATCCTCGACGACGACCTCGACGAGCGAGAGGTCGCGCACGTCCGGTCCCCATGGGCGGCTGAGGGGAACGCGGATGCGCCGGGTCGCGAGGCTCCGGATCGCCGCGGTCACCGGGCCGGCACCGCCTCGGCGCTCGCCGCAGCGGCCGCTGCGGCCCCGTCGGCCCCGTCGGTCGCGTCGGCCGCGTCGCCCGTCGCCGAGACCCGGCCGGCGCTCGCGCCGGAGGCATCCGCTCGGTCCGAACCGCCGCCGAGCCGCTCGGCGAGCTCCAGCCCGCGCTCGAGGATCGCGCCGAGGCGCTGCTCCTGGTCGGGCGTCGGGTCGACGAGTGGCGGGCGCACCGAGCCGACGGGCAGGCCGCGCAGGCGCAGGCCCGCCTTGATGAGCGAGACGCCGAAGCCGGGCGTCTCATCGCGCAGGCTCACGAGGGGCCGGTAGAACTCGGCGAGCAGGGTCAGGCGGGTCGCCTCGTCGCCGTCGGTGTAGGCGCGGTAGTGCAGGGCGGCCAGTTCGGGGATCATCGCGAACGCCGCCGACGAGTACAGCGGGATGCCGATGCCGCGGTACGCGCCCTGGCTGAGCTCGGCCGTGAGCAGGCCGTTGAAGAACGCGAAGTCGCGGCCCGCAGCCTCGGCGGCGAGCACGATCTCCTGCGCGAGGCCGATGTCGCCCGTGCCGTCCTTGAAGCCGACGACCTTCGGGTTCGCGGCGAGGCGGGTGATGGCGTCGGCCGTGTAGCGCGCCGTGCCGCGGTGGTACACGATCACGGGCAGGTCGGATGCCGCGGCGACCGCCTCGACCCACGCCACGAGTCCGGCGGTCGTGCCCGAGACGAGGTACGGGGGCAGCAGCAGCAGGCCGTCGGCGCCCGCGGCCTCGGCGCCGCGCGCGAGCTCGATCGCGTGGCCGAGCGGGCCGCCCGCGCCCGCGATGACGGGAACGCGCCCGTCGACGGTCCGCACCGTGGTGCGCACGACGTCGATCGCCTCGCCCGCCGAGAGCGCATGGAATTCGCCGGTACCGCACGCCGGGAACACGCCGCCGGGGCCGAACGGCAGCCGCGAGTCGACGTGCTCGGCGAGCAGGTCGTGGTCGGGCGCGCCGTCGGCGCCGAACGGCGTGACCGGGAAGAACAGCACGCCGTCGAACGAGGGCGCCTGCAGGGGGGTGGTGGTGGTCATCTGGCCCTCGTTTCGAGTCGGTCTGCGTGTCGGGTGCGGTCTGCGTCGTCGCGGTCGGATGCGGCGTGGTCGGATGCGGCGCGGTCGGACGCCGATGGGCGCTCTGCCGACGAAGGGCGGTCGGACGCCCCGAGCACCCGCTCGAGCGCCGCCGGCTCGAGTTCGGTGCGCCACGTGCGTTCGGGCCGCCAGCCGAGCAGTCGCTCGGCCTTGTCGATCGCGAACACGGGGCGGCCGTGGCCGAGCGCATCGGCCGCCTCGCCGATCGAGGGGGCGAACTCGCGCCAGAGGTCGGCGACCTGGTGCACGGCGAGCGCGTCGGCGGCGCCGACGAAGAAGCCCTCGCCGTCGATGAGCTCGGCGGGCGCGTCGAGCCAGGCTCCGACGAAGTCGGCGGCGTCGCGCGCGTCGAGGTAGTTGAACAGGCTGACGGCCGCGAGCGCGGGATCGGCAAGGCGCTGCTCGAGCGTGTGGCCCTGCTGCGTGGGGGCGCCGGCCCACTCCTCGGGGGAGATGACGTAGCAGGGGCGGAAGAACCCGAACGCGCCGGGCGAGGTGCGCGCGAACATCTGCACCGTCTGCTCGATCACGAGCTTCGAGAGCGCGTAGGCGTTGGCCGGCTCGGGCGTGGTGGCCTCGTCGAGCGGCAGCCGATCGGCGTGCCAGGTCGGCGCGCTGTAGCCGAGCACGGTCGGGCTGCTCGCGGCGAGCACGCGCTCGACGCCGGCCTCGACGGCGGCGGCCAGCACGGTGTGCACGAGCGCGGTGTTCGTCATGAGGATGCGGCGCTCGGGGGCGCTGAACGGCACGGCGATGCCCGCGAGGTGCACGACGGCGTCGGGGCGCACCTCGTCGAAGAGTCGCTGGGTGGCCAACGCGTCGATCAGGTCGACCCTGCGCTCGTCGACCCCGGCGAGGTCGGCGGTCGTGCGATCGACCCCGACGACCTGATGGCCGGATGCCGCGAGGCCGGCGGCGACGCTGCGCCCGAGCCTGCCCGCAGAACCGGTGACGATGACCCGCATGTCGCTCCTTCGGTGAGCCGGTGAGGCCGGGGATGGTCTTCGGATGCGGTTGGGAAACCGCTTTCTGGTCGCTACCATAGGTCACGACTGAGGCCGCCGACAACTCCGGGATCGTTTCGGGGAATCGGTTTCTCGCGTCGCCCTCGCGCAGCCGGGCCACGCCGTGAGCCGGGTCGCGAACGAACGGGAGGATCCACATGGGCCAGCGCAGCAGGGCGACCACGATCGCCGACGTCGCCGCGCACGCGGGCGTCTCGCAGGCATCCGTCTCCCGCGTGCTGAACGGACGCTCGACCGTCGATCCCGAGATCGTGCAGCGCGTGCAGGCGTCGATCGCCGAGCTCGGCTACCGCCCGAGCCCGACGGCGCGCAGCCTCGTGAACGGGCGCAACAACACCGTCGCGATGGTCGTGCCCGACCTCGAGAACCCGCTCTTCCAGGGCATCCTCAAGGGGCTCAGCCTCGCCGCGGCCCGCGACGGCTATCGCGTGCTCGTCGCCGACACCGCCGAGAACGTCGACGACGAGGAGGCGATCGCCGTCGAGGCCAGACAGCGCTGCGACGCGCTCGTGCTCTGCGCGCCACGCATGCCGGAGGCGAAGCTCCGCGCCCTCGTCGACGCGGTCTCGCCCGTCGTCGTCGTGAACCGGCCGTTGCCGGGCGCCGACGTGCCCGTGGTCGGGGTCGACTACGTGCGCGGCATCCGCGATCTCGTCGACCACCTGCACGACCTCGGCCACCGCCGCATCGCCTACGTCAGCGGCCCGCCGACCAGCGCGTCCAACGCCGAGCGCCGCCGCGGGGTCGCCGAGGCGCTCGCCGCCCACCCCGACGTGCGCATCGACGAGGTGCCGGGCGGCTCGCGCCTCGACGACGGCTACGCGGCGTCCGATGCGGTGCTCGCCGCACACCGCGACGGCTGCACCGCGGTCATCGCCTTCAACGACCTCGTCGCCCTCGGCCTCATGACGCGCCTGCACGAGCTCGGCGTCGAGGTGCCGCGCGACCTCTCGATCGCCGGATTCGACGACGTGCCCATGGCCGGCTTCGCGACGCCGCGGCTCACGAGCATGTCGGTGCCGCGCGGCGAGATCGGCGGTCAGGTGTGGCTGCGGCTGCGCACCCTCATCGAGGGCGGGCCGGTCGAGCACTCGGTGCTCTACAGCCCTCGGCTCGAGGCGCGCGGCAGCACCGCGGCCGTCGTCGAGGCCGTCGCATGATCGCCGACCGGGCCGTCAAGCGCGCCCGCGTGCTCGACCTGCTCGACCGCCGGGGCGCGGCGTCGATCGTGCTGCGATCGCACACGGCCGTGTCGTGGTACCTCGACGGCGCGCGCACGCACGTGTCGCTCGCGGGCGACCCTGTCGCGGCGGTCGTCGCGCGGCGGGGCGGCGACGAGCTGCGGGTGTTCGCGAACGAGGCCGACCGCCTGCTCGGCGAGGAACTCGTCTCGACAGACCGCCTCGACGTCGTGCAGGTGCCCTGGCACGAGACCCTCGCAGCACCCGGCGTGGCCGAGCTCGACGAGGCCGACGCCGCCGCCGAGCTGCGCGCCGCCCGCGCGAGCATGCTGCCGGGGGAGCTCGACCGGTACCGACGACTCTGCCGCGAGGTCGCCGAGGTGCTGACGGATGTCGCGTCCGCCGCGGATCCCGCCGTGACCGAGCGGCGGCTCGCCGCCCGCCTCGCCGGTGAGCTCGCCGCGCGCGGCATCGACCCGCTCGTGACGCTCGTGGCCGGGCGCTCGAGGCTCGTGCACCGGCATCCGCTGGCCACCGAAGCGCCGATCGGCGACCGTGCGATGCTCGTCGTCTGCGGTCGGCGGCACGGCCTCATCGCGAACGCGACGAGATGGCTGCGGTTCGGGCCGGCCGCGCATGGCGAGCAGGACGCGATGCGGCGGATCCTCGACGTCGAGGCCGACGTCTTCGCGGCGACCCGGCCCGGCGCGACCCTGGGCGAGGTGTTCGACGCCGGCGTCGCCGCGTACCCGCGACACGGATTCGACGCCGACGAGTGGCGGCACCACCACCAGGGCGGGGCGGCCGGATACGCCGGGCGAGATCCGCGGGCGGTGCCGGGCATCGCCGACGTCGTGCACGAGGGCCAGGCGTTCGCGTGGAACCCGACGGCCGCTGGCGCGAAGGTCGAGGACACCGTGCTCGCGGGTTCCGGTCGCATCGACGTGCTGACGGTCGACCCGCGCTGGCCGACGGTGTCGATCGCGGGCGTCGAACGGCCGCTCGAGCTCGACCTGGGCTGAGACATCCGGCCGAGGTCTCGACGCGCGAGCACCGACCGCCTGCTCACTCCGGTGCAGCGCCCTCCTCGACCGCGTGCCGCAGCCACCTGCTGCCCGGGCCCTCGGCTCGTGCCTCGTCGTCGGGATTGAACAGCACGCAGCGGCCGAGCGAGAGGCAGCCGCAGCCGATGCAGCCGTCGAGGTCGGTCTGCAGCGCCTGCAGTTCGCGCACGCGGACCGCGAGCAGCTTCGCCCACTCGACGCTCATCGCGCGCCACTCGCGCTGGTTGGGAGCGCGGTGGGTCGGCAGCTGCGCCATGGCGAGGCGGATCTGCTCCAGCGAGAGACCCACGCGCTGCCCGGCGGCGATGACCGCGAGACGCCGCAGGGTGTGACGCGGGAATCGGCGCCGCCCACCCGGGTCGCGCACCGCGGCGACGAGGCCCCGGTCCTCGTAGTACCGGAGCGTCGGCACCGTGAGCCCGGAGCGCGAGGCCGTCTCGCCGATGGAGAGCAACTCGTTCGGAGCGATGGGGGGCACGGGTTCATTCTCGGTGCCCGTGGGCTTGACCTCAAGTCCACTTGAGCATGCAGGCTGACCCGTGCCATCACCGAAACGAAGGGCCTTCCCATGACGATCTGGACCTGCGCCACGTGCGCGATCGAGCACTCCGACACCGTCGAGCCACCGGCATCCTGCGCCATCTGCTCGGATGACCGCCAATACGTTCCCGCGACCGGACAGCGGTGGACGACGCGCGAGCAACTGGCCGACCAGGGGCACCGCGTCACCACGTCCGAGATCGAGCCGGGCCTGCACGCCGTCACGACCGAACCCGAGATCGGCATCGGGCAGCGCGGACTGCTCGTGCAGACCGAGGCCGGCAACCTGCTCTTCGAACCCCCGGGATTCATCGACGACGCCGGGGTCGACGCGGTGCGTCGTCTCGGCGGCGTCGCCGCGATCGCGTCGAGCCATCCGCACCTGACCGGGTCGTCCATCCAGTGGAGCCATGCGTTCGACCGGGCGTCGGTCTACGTCGCCGCGAAGGACGAAGCCTGGATCAGGCGGCCGGATCCCGTCATCCGGCTCTGGCACGAGCGCGTCGACCTCCTGCCCGGGCTGGTGATGCTCGAGTGCGGCGGCCACTTCGCGGGCAGCAGCGTCGTGCACTGGCCCGACGGAGCCGAGGGCCGGGGCGCGCTCCTGACCGGAGACACGATCGCGATCGGCGCCGACCGCGCCTCGGTCAACGTCATGCGCAGCTTCGTGAACAACATCCCGCTGCCGGAACGGGCGGTGCGGCGCATCATGGACACCGTCCTGGCGCTGGAGTTCGATCGCCTCTACGGCGCGTTCGGGCAGGTGCCCGCGCAGGCGCACGAGATCACCGAGCGCTCACTGCTGCGCTACCTCGGCTGGCTCCGCGACGAGATCCCTGAATGACCTGGTCGGCGAGAACCTTCCGAAGGTTGGCGCTCGGCGACCGGGTGAGCGGCCACGGGCTCGGGTCGGCTCGCCCTAGCCTGTGGGGATGGGCAAGCGATTCGACTCAATCGACGAGAAACTCAGGTCCTGGATCGAGGCCCAGCCGATGTGGTTCGTCGCGACCGCGCCGCTCAGCGCCGAGGGTCACGTCAACCTGTCGCCGCGCGGGCACGACACGTTCTCGGTGCTCGACGAGCACCGCGTCGCGTGGGTCGACTACACGGGCAGCGGCGTCGAGACGATCTCCCACATCCGGGAGAACGGGCGCGTGTGCCTGATGTTCAACTCCTTCGACAGTCGCCCGCGCATCGTGCGCCTGCACGGCACGGGCTCGGTCGCGCTGCTCGGAGACCCCGCCTTCGACGAGGTCGTGGCGCTCCACCCCGAGCATCAGAGCACCCGAGCTGTCATCATCGTCGACGTGACCCGCATCAGCGACTCCTGCGGGTGGGGCGTGCCCGTCATGGAGATGACCGGCGAGCGCGACCTCCTGCGGCTCCAGGCGGAGAAGAAGGGCGTCGACGGCATGGCGGAGTACCGCGTCGAGAAGAACTCGATGAGCATCGACGGCCTGCCGGGACTCATCACCTGAGATCCTGCGAGGATCGACGGGTGGTCAGCAGCTTCAGCATCGTCACCCGCGCCGACTCTCCCGTGGAGCTCCTGTTCGACGCCTGCCTCAGCATCGACGCGCACGTGGCGTCGATGGAACGCTCCGGTGAGCGGGCGATCGGCGGCGTGACGAGCGGATCGATCGGGCTCGACGAGACGGTGACGTGGCGGGCGCGGCACTTCGGCATCTGGTTCACCATGACCTCGCGCATCACGAGCCTCGACCGACCGCGGCGATTCGTCGACGAGCAGGTGCGGGGGCCGTTCCGCTCGTTCCATCACGAGCACGCCTTCGCCGCCGACGGCCGAGGGAGCGTGATGGTCGACACGCTGACGATCGCCTCGCCGGTCTTCGGACGCCTCGCCGAGCGCGTCGTACTCGTTCCGTACCTGCGATGGCTGATCGAGCAGCGGAATCGGCACGTGGTGGACTCGCTCGGCCCGCGATCGAGCGCGTGAACGGTCGCTGCCGTCCACCGGCCTACTGATCGGCGGCCGGCTGCGACGCGGCGCCGATCGAAGCCTGGAGCTCGCGGATCGTCGACCCGAGGATGCCGGTGGCCAGAAGTCCGGAGCCGAGGGGACCCGAGGGGTCCTCGCCGAGCGGTGGCAACTGCCGCAACGCCGATCGCATCGGTTCGCTCATGCGCTCGAGCTGCCAGGTGATCTCGTCGCGGACGGCCTCGGGTCGATGCGGCTGGGCCAGCCCGACCGCCTTCGCGGCGTACGCCGCGGCACCGAGCGCGTGCGCGCCCATGTGGGCGACACCGGCGGCCTGCGCCGCGGCGCGCGCTGCCGCCACGGCCGCGGGCGAGCTCGCGGCATGCGCGGCTCGACCGGCGACGAAGCGACGTCGGATCTCGTCGGCGGCGTCGAGCTCTCCGCGAGCGAACGCACGGGCGCGGGCGATCGCATTGCGTGGCCGATCGTCGTCGGGGGCTTCGGCCTCGAACAGCGCGAGGACCCGCTCGGCGCAGTCCGCCGCCCAGCTCGCGACCAGGCGGCGATCGGCTTCGCTCAGGGACTGCGCAGACGGCATGCCAGCAGCCTGCCATACCGCCCTCGGGTAGATTGCGAGCACTGCTGACGATCGCAGTTCGAAGGGATCGCGGATGTCCGACACCACCTGCCACATGTCCATCTCGCTCGACGGCTACGTCGCCGGGCCCGACCAGAGCCTCGAGCAGGGGCTCGGCACGCGCGGCATCGAGCTCCATCGCTGGCACATCGGCGACGAGCGCGCCAACGAGGCCGATGCGATCGCCGCGAGCTGGCTGATGCGCCCGCGCGGCGCCTACGTGATGGGCCGCAACATGTTCGGTCCGATCCGCGGTGAGTGGGACGGCGACTGGCGCGGATGGTGGGGCGCCGAACCGCCGTATCACGCACCCGTGTTCGTGCTCACCCACCATGCCCACGAGCCGATCGAGATGGAGGGCGGCACGACCTTCCACTTCGTCACCGACGGCTTCGACGCCGCCTACGCCCTGGCGCTCGAGACGGCCGGCGACGGCGGCGTGGACATCGCCGGCGGTGCATCCACCGTTCGGCAGGCACTCGTCGCCGGGGTCATCGACGAGCTCACCCTCGACATCGCGCCCGTGCTGCTCGGAGCGGGCGAGCGGATCTTCGACGGCGTCGAGTCCTTCGGACTGGAGCCGGTCGAGGTCCTGCAGTCGCCGCTGGCCACGCACATCCGCTACCGCCGGGTGGGCTGAGGCGCAGCAGGGCGGCGGGAGCCGCGCACCATGCGGATCTCCCGCACCCCGCGATCCACCTGCACCGTGCCGTCGGCGACGAACCCGTGCTTCGCATAGAACGCCTGCGCCCGAGGATTGGGGTCGGCGACCCACAGCGCCGCCGGCTGGTCGGAGCCGATGACCGCGTCGAGCAGGGCCGCACCCGCACCGGATCCGTGGGCGGCCGCGAGCACGTACAGCACGTACAGGTGAAGCTCCCATGCGGGCTCCGGCACCTCGGGCGGCCCCGCCATCGCGACGCCGACGATCGCGTCGTCGCGCTCGGCCACGGCCACCCGATTCGCACGGTAGCGCTCGTCGACGAGCGCCGCCTTCCAGAACCGCTCGCGCACGCCGACCAGCCCGGGATCGTCGAGCACCGAATCGGGCATGAGGCCGCGGTAGGTCTCCTGCCATGAGCGCACCAGCACCCTGGCCATGGCAGGCACATCACCGACGCGGGCGGGCCGCACCGCGATCGGGGAGTCCGTGACCGGGGAGTCCATGGCCGAACCTTAGCGACACCCGGTGCCGCCGGTCGGATGGGATCGAGCGACGGCCTGAACGTTTCTGGCCGGGGCTCCGACGACCCGGTGCCTGCGCGGCTCCTCAGCGGCGCATGCGGAGAACGGATGACGCGGCGAGCGCAACCCCACGGTCGGGGTCGTCGGCGATCGTCGTGAGGGCGGCCACTGCGTCGTCGCCCGGAATCTCCGCCAGCGCCGCTGCCAGCCGCCTCCGAGCGGCGACCGGAGTGCGCGCGATCTCGCGGACGATCGCGTCGACGATCTGGTGAGCGCGGCCGCCGTCTGCCGCGAGCACGCCGAGCGTCTCCGCGGCGTCGACGTCGTAACGCCCGTCGACGATGAGCGCGATCAGGGCCGGCACGGCGGCGGCGTCACCGAGTGCGCCACGGGCGAGCGCGGCCCGGCTGCCGACGAACGGGTCGGCGTTCGCGACGGCATCCCCCAGTGCGGCATGCGCTCGCGGGGAGCCGAGCTTCTCCAGCACCTCGACCGCTCGTCGACGCCGGTCGGCCCCGGGCGCATCCAACGCCCGCACGAGCGCCGGGATCGCGTCCTCGTCGCGTCGCGCGATGGCCCAGGTGAGCGCACCCGCGACATTCGGGTCGGTCTCTCGCAGCACCGCATCGACGAGCGCGGCGACATCCGTCTCCGCTTCGCGGTCGAGTGCGAGGGCGAGGCGCTGGCGCGCGGACGGATCGTCGGCGTCGAGCGCTCGCATCAGCCCGATGGTGCCCAGCACCTCAGACCACGCCGCGGGATCACGGCCGCGCACCTGTTCGAGGCGATCCAGCAGTTCCTGCTCCTGCGCGATGCGGGTGCGGGTGCTCACGATCATCTGCTCGATCATGGGCGCCGGATCGAACGCGAGGTCCTCGAGCACCTCCGCGATCTCGCGGAGGCTGAGACCGAGCGAGCGGAGCCCCTCGACGTGGAAGAGCCGGCGAGCGTCCTCCTCGGAGTAGTCGCGATAGCCGCCCTGCGTGCGACCGGTCGGGGAGACGAGCCCGATGCGGTCGTAGTGACGCAGCATGCGGGCACTGATGCCGGACCGCTCGGAGAGCTCGCCGATCAGCATCCGCTCACGGCTCCATGACCGGCTCCACGACCGGCGCCTCGCGAAGGGCGACGATGCGGCGGGCTTCGGCGATCGCGGCGTCGAACCCCAGGTAAGGGTCCTGCATCAGCCGTTCGGTCGCCGCCGCGTGCGTGCGCACGCCCGCGTCGGGTGCCGACTTCGCTCGCTCGACGACGGCGACCGCCCCGTCTCCGAGCGCGACGAACGCGCGACTGAGGCTCAGCTGGAGGTCGCGACCTCCACGGTCGAACTGGGTCGACAGCGTCTCGGCAAGGCCCTCCGCGTCGCGGCCGCCGGGAACCAGGCCCGCCGACGTGCGCCAGGCGGCGCGAGCGACCTCCTCGTCGTCGTCCTGCAGGAGGGCGGGCGTGACGGCGGTCCAGATGTCGGGGTCTCCGATCTTCGAGAGCGTGTGGAGGGCCTGAGCCCGGGCCTGCGGGACCTCGGAGTCGAGTTCGGGCAGCAGCCGTTCGATCACGGCCGACGAGTCGTGTCGAATGAGCGCCCACGTCAACATGTCGCGCACGAAGAAGTCCGGCTCGATCGCGCACCGCTCGACCAGCACCTCGACGTACTCGGGGGTGGGCGTGCTGCCGGCCGTGAGCGCCGCTTGCAGCCGAGTGGATGCCGCGGGCGTGCGCAGTGCGTCTCGCAATCGCATCGCCGGCTCGCCCATCGATGTTCGGGTCATCTCGACCACCTCCTGCACCCAGTCAAGACCTTGTCATGATGTCAAGGTCAAGTCGAGACGTTTTCCGGCTTCACGGGCCGCCCTCCGCGGCGTCGTATCGTGGAAGACGGAGTCCCACGCCGCGAGGAGGTCGACGATGAGCGAGGATCCTCAGCGCGCCGCGTCGCAGTACCGGCTCGATCGGCTCGCCCGCGATGAGGCGATCGCCCGTGGCGAGGAGCCCGGCGTCGACGAGGCGCCGGACCCGCCTCGTCAGTCGACGGAGGCCGAGCGATCGGCGTTCGTGGAGAACGCGATCCAGCAGGCGATCCGACGCGGTGAGTTCGACGACCTCCCGGGCGCGGGCAAGCCGCTCGAAGGGCTGACCGGCCAGCACGACCCCGACTGGTGGATCCGCCGCAAGATCGAGCGCGAGCAGTTGACCGGGCTGGGTCCACCCGCGCTCACCCTGCGGGTCGAGAACGCCCAGCTCGACGCCACCCTCGATCGGATGCACCGCGAATCCGAGGTGCGTGAGGCCGTCGAGGACTTCAACCGCCGCGTGGTCGAGGCACGCCGACAGTTGCTCGGCGGACCGCCCGTCGTGACTCCGACTCGCGATGCCGGCATCGAGGTTCGGGCGTGGCGCGAGCGCCGTGACGCCCGACAGCGCAAGGTGGCCGAGGAGCGCGCGCAGCGCGAACAGGAGCAAGCAGCATCGCGAACTCGGAAGTGGTGGCGGCGACGCGGCTGACGACCGCTCTTCGCGAGCTGCTCAGACGGGTTCCGTGCCCGGTCGCTGCGGGGCCCGCCGACCGAGCATGAACCCGGCGCAGCCGGCCGTCCCGACGAGACCGAGCACGATCACCAGGGCGCCCACCAGCTCGAGCGGCGCCACGAAGGCGTATCCGCCCGGACTGAACAACGTGTCGAACACCGACACGCCTCCGACGAATCCGAACGAGACGGGCGCCTGGCTCGAGATGCTCACGATCACGGCACCGGTGACGATGATCGCCCCCGACAGGATGAGTGTCGTGAGGGCGAGCAGGCGCGTCCGTGGCATCCGGTCACCATACCGATCCCCGGTCGTTCGCTGAAAGCCGCGCGCGCCATGTCGCCCGATCGGGCTACGCTGCGACGGTGAATCGGATGCCGCGCTCCCTGCTGTTCGTGCTGGTCGCCTCGGCGGCGCTCGTCGTCGTCGGTGCGGTGCTCATCCTCGTCGCTCGCGTGGTGCAGCCGGTCGATTCGTTCGGCTGGTTCGCCTACCAGCCGCTGGCCGGATCGGCGTTCATGCCGGGCGGCGCCGTGCTGCTCACGACGCCCGCGGTCGTCGGGGCGATGCTCGCCGCGCTCGGGTTCGCGGCGCTGGCCGGCGTGGTCGGCTTCGCGCTCGCCCGCGGTCGGCGGACCTGAGGCGGGGTCCCGCGGGTCCGCTTCTCGACAGCAGGCCTCGTCGCGGGCGAACTTGCCAGGCCGGCCTGATCGACGCGGGGTTCTCACCGGCGAGCCCGATGAACCGCGCGGGTTGTCGGTGTGGCCGGAACCCAGACGAGCCCGGCGGCATACGGAGTCTCCATACACCGCCGGGCTCGCGAGCCGGGTGGTCACCGCGCGTGCGGTACCTCCCGGAATGCGGTCAGTTGCCGGGCCACACCGTCGCATCGAGGTCGGGCAGGGTGCCCTGACGCAGGTTCTCGGTGTTCTTCGGCTTCACGTGACCAGGGCCGAATCCGGCCATCGGACCCGAGACCGGCAGGTTCAGCCTCGAACCGCTCAGGTCGACCGTGTAGGTCGTCGCCGCGGTGTCGACGGCCAGCACGCCGTTGCGGCTGCCGCTGATCACGACGCCGAGCTGGTGCCCTGCCGGCACGATGACGTCGTTCGCAGCCAGTTCGACGCTGACCTCGTGGTCGCCCGCCCCGTCGAGGCGCGCCCATCCGCGGGCCAGCACCTGCAGTTCGGTGCTCGAGATGCGCTTGCCCACCTCGTTGTAGCAGGCGTCATCGGTGGCGGTCGCCGGACCCCAGCAGGACTCCGTGCTCAGCGTTTCCGCGCCGTCACCCGCGGTGCTGATGCGATCCATCGCCCCGTAGTCGACCAGCATGACCGACACCTGCCCGACGGGTGCCGTGTGCGCGACGTCGAGATCGAGGGTCGGCGTGCCCGAGATCCGGATCTCGTGCTTGGTGGTGCCGGTGAGGAACTGCAGCCGGTTGGGGTTCGCGCCGATCCTGACGGCGTTCGCCTCGCTGAGCGATGCCGAGTTGACGTAGCTGGCCGTCGAGCGGTCCTTCTTGCCGAGCATCATCGTGCCGTCGGAGTGCAGGTTCAGCGTCTGGGTGCGGGCCGATGAGATCGGCCAGGTCGGTGACTGCTCCCACCGGTTCGGCGCAGTCTCGACGCTCACCGCGGGCTCGCGGTCGATGCCGTTGTCGATGTCCATGAGCTCGTGATCGAACCAGCGGTGGAGCGTGTCGACCCACAGGGCGCGCTCGGAGTCGAACGGGTCGACGTGTCCGAGGCGAGTGAGCCACATCTTCCGGTCGACGCCCTGCTCGCCGAGATCGGCCCACCACTTCGAGGCGTTCATCGTCTTGACGTTGGTGTCCTGCAGTCCGTGCACGACGAAGACGCTGGCCTTGACCTTGGACACGTCGTAGAAGGTGCCGTCCCGGTAGTCGCGCTCGGCCCAGAAGTCCGTGTAGGCGCCCGTCTCGTCACCGTCGTTGGCGTTCATGAAGTTCAGACGCGCGGAGCAGTCGGTCGCGATGGTGCGGTTGGCGGCGACCGACCGGGACAGGCTGCTCGGGTAGTTGTTGGACTTCACCGCACCCTGCCAGCGGTTGTAGTCGTACCACGAGCTGATCGCGCTGATCGGCACGATCGTCTTCAGGCCGTCGACGCCGGTGGCGGCGACCCCGTTGGCCAGGGTCCCGTCGTAGGACTTGCCGATCATGCCGGTCTTGCCGTTGCTCCAGTCCGCATCGACGACCGCGCCGTCGGCGTCGTAGGCGACCCCGTTGCCGTCGAGCCATTCGACGACGGCCTTGACGGACTCGATGTCCGAGCGGCCGCCCTCGTCGGTGCATCCCGTGGACCGGGCGGTGCCGGCCATGTCGACGGCGACGTAGGCGTACCCGCGGGGCACGAAGTAGTTGTCGTAGTAGAGCGGGAACGTGACCAGGTTGCCCTCGGCGTCGTACTGCTTGCGCTCCGCCTCGTTGCCGCGTCCGGAGCTCAGGTAGTAGGGGCTGGCATCCATGATGATCGGCACCTGAGCGTTGCCGTCGAGTTCGCCCGGTCGGATGATGTCGGTCGCGATCCGCTCGTCGACGCCGTCGCCGTCGAGGTCGGGGGCGGCGACCCAGACCGTCTCGCGAATGGCTCCGGCGTAGTCGTAGATCGGGGCGGTGGTGCCGTCAACCAGCGTGACCGGTGGGTTGTCGGTCGGCGCCGCGCTGGCCGCGCCCGCCGTGACGAGTGCCAGTGGCGCTGCGATGGCCAACGAGCTCGCAATGGCGAGGGTTCTGTATTTCATTCCGGTCCTTCCGTTCGAGGACGACGCGGTGCTGTCGCGAACAGCGCTGTCCCAAAGGGTGATGGGCATTCCGTATGAACTTCCTCGGACGTCGGACACCAGCGCCCTTCAGTCCCGAATGAAGCTGAAGGGCGCACCGAAATCCCGGCCGCGCCCGGTCGATTCCGGGGTCTCGCGGCTACTCAGCAACCTATGGGGCTGGCCAGGATTGATCAACAATCCAGGCCGAGATTGGTCGACAATCGTTCGAGGGGATGGCGGATGCCGGCCGGGCCGGTACGCTTGGACAACGCTTTCCCAAATGGAGCGCGCACCAGACCCCGGATCGACGACGACCGAAGGAGACCGATGCTCGACATCCGCATCGACGAGGCCGACGACCGCCTGCTGATCCGCGGTGGCGAGGCGGTGCTCGCCGAGTACGTGTTCCGGCCGACCGACGTGCGCCTCGAGTCGCCGCGTCCGTACTTCAGCCCGATCCGCACGCTCGGCGGCGAGGTCGTGTCGCTCTTCCGCCCGCACGACCACGTGTGGCACAAGGGCATCGCCTGGTCGCTGCCCGTCGTCGGCGACGAGAACTTCTGGGGCGGCCCGACCTTCGTGCGCGGCGAGGGCTACGTGCAGCTGCCGAACAACGGCGAGCAGCGGCACCTCGGGTTCGACGCGGCATCCGGTACCGAACCGAGCCGAGCGGATGTCGCGGCATCCGCTCGTCGAACCGAGCGCCTCGACTGGGTCACCGAGGCCGGGGGGCACGTCTTCGAGGAGGAGCGCACGATCGCCGCGACGACGCTCGCCGACGACGCCTGGCTGCTCGCGTTCGCCACCCGGTTGCGCAACGTGGGCGATCGCCCGATGCCGATCGGCTCGCCCACGACCCGCGGCCGTGAGAACGCCGGCTACGGCGGCCTGTTCTGGCGCGGCCCTCGTTCGTTCACGAACGGCACCGTGCTGGCGCCGGGCGTGGCGGGCGGCGACGAGCTGCGCGGCATCCGCTCGCCCTGGATGGGCTTCAGCGGGCGCCACGACGGCACCGGCACGGCGTCGACCGTCGTCATGGTCGACCACGCGGCGAACGTGCAGCACCCGCCGCAGTGGTTCGCCCGCGCCGAGGAGTTCGCCTGCCTCTGCCCGGCGCCGTTCTTCAGCGAGGAGCACGTCGTCGAGCCGGGTCAGGTGCTCGCGCTGCGGTACGGCGTCGTGATCGCCGACGGCGCGAGCGACCCGGAGCGGGCCGAGCGGCTCGCGACGGCCGGCGCGGCGGGGCTCGACGGGGCGCTCGACGGACTGCTCGGCGCATCGCTCGGCGGGGAGGTCGACGCATGAGCCGCGAACCGCGATTCCCCGGTGCGACCTCGATCAGCCGGCTCGAGGCCTACTCCGATGCCGCGCCCGACGGCCTCGCCGGCGGCACCCCGCACCTGCACACCGTGTCGAGCGAGGCGTACCTCGTCGTCGCCGGGGCGGGCACGCTGCAGACCGTCGACGCGTCGGGGTTCGCCGAGCACACGCTCGGGCCGGGTGCGCTCGTCTGGTTCGAGCCTGGCGTCATCCACCGGGCGGTGAACCGGGGCGGCCTCGACGTGCGGGTGATCATGGCGAACGCCGGGCTGCCGGAGGCCGGCGACGCGGTGATGACCTTTCCCGACGACGTGCTCGCCGATGCCAAGGCGTACCTCGCCGCGGCGTCGCTGCCGGGTGCCGACCGGCCGACCGCCGAGCGACGGGCCGCAGCCGCCGCTCGCCGAGACCTCGCCGTGCGCGGATTCCTCGACCTCTTCGACGACGGCGTGCCCGACGACGCCCACCTGAACCATGAGCGGCTCGATCGCCTGTACTCGCGGGCCCTCGCACTGGTCGCGGCGAAGGCGTCGGACTGGCGCACCCTCTGGCAGCACGGCGCGCTCGCCGAGGCGAACGCGACCGGGGTGCGCCTCGACGCGCTGGAGTCCGGACGCGATCCGGGGCTCGCCGCGGCGCGCGTGACCGCGGTACGCCCCGAGCCCGCGAGCCTCGGCATGTGCGGGGTGCTCGACCGCTACGACCTCGCCGGCCCCGACCCCGCCGGCCGCGACCGACTCGACCCCGCCCGCGACCCCCGCCACTCGGAAGGACCCCGATGACCGAGACCGCCTCCGCCCCCCTCCGCGCCGCCCTCGTCGGCACGGGCGCGATCGCCGACGCGCATGCCGCCGCGCTCGCTGCGACGCCCGACGCCGAGCTCGTGGCGGTGACCGACCGTGACCCCGAGCACGCCCGGCGCTTCGCCGACCGCTGGAACATCCCTCGCGTCGACGACTCGCTCGCCGAGCTGCTCGAGCGCGGCGGCATCGACGTGCTGCACGTGCTGACCCCGCCGGGCGTGCACGCCGAGCAGGCGATCGCGGCGCTCGACGCGGGCCTGCACGTCGTCTGCGAGAAGCCGGCGGCCCTCAGCCTCGACGAGCTCGACGCGATGACGGATGCCGCAGCTCGCAGCGACCGTCGCCTCGCGGTCGTGTTCCAGCAGCGCACTGGCACGGCGCCGGCGCACGTGCGCGACCTGCTGCACTCCGGGGCGCTCGGACGCCCGCTCGTGGCGATGTGCAACACCCTCTGGTACCGCGACCCGGCGTACTTCGCGGTGCCCTGGCGCGGCAAGTGGGCCACCGAGGGCGGCGGGCCGACGCTCGGCCTCGGCATCCACCAGATCGACCTGCTCGCGTGGCTGCTCGGCGACTGGACCAGCGTGCACGGACAGCTCTGGCGGCTCGACCGCGAGACCCAGATGGAGGACGTCTCGACGGCGGTCGTGACGTTCGCGGGCGGCGTCGTGGCATCCGTCGTCACGAGTGCGCTCTCGCCGCGGCAGACGAGCTCGATCCGCATCGACACCGAACTCGCGACGATCACCGTCGACCACCTCTACGGGCACGCGCACGAGCACTGGCGCATCACGCCGGCGCCGGATGTCCCGGCCGAGGTGCAGGCCGCTTGGGCGCTGCCCGAGGTCGAGGAGGGCAGCGGCCACGATCCGCTCGTGCGCGACATCTACGCCGCGCTGCGGTCGGGCGAGCCGCTGCCGCCGACCGCGACCGAGGTCGCCCGCTCGTTCGAGATCGTCACGGCGATCTACTCGTCGTCCGCGATCGGGCAGGTCGTGACCCCCGAGACCCTGCGAGCGGATGCCGCGCACCGCCGGAGCCTCGAGAGCCCCGTGGCCGACCTGCGCCGGGCGTGACGAGCTCGATGGCCCACGCCGAGCGCCGGCCCGCGGCATCCGACGCCGACGGTGACGCGCTCGACGACGCGATCTTCCACGATCCCGTGCACGACGGCGCGACCGACCCGACCGTGATCCGCCACCGCGGCACGGGGGAGTGGTGGATGTTCTACACGCAGCGCCGCGCGACGGTCGACGAGCCGGGCGTCGCCTGGGTGCACGGCAGCCGCATCGGCATCGCCAGATCGGCCGACGGGCTCGACTGGCGGTACGCGGGCGCGGTCGAGGGCCTCGAGGCGGATGCCGCGGCATCCGTCGATCGCGACCGCCCCCGTGAGACGCACTGGGCGCCGGAGGTGATCGACGACGGCGAGCGGTACCGCATGTACCTCACGGTCATCGACGGCGTGTTCGCCGACTGGGACCACCCGCGCCGCATCGTCGAGTTCGTGAGCGACGACCTCGAGCGCTGGCGCCGAGTTGGGGAGGTGCAACTGAGCTCGGATCGCGTGATCGACGCCTGCGTGGCGCAGAGCCCGGACGGCCGATGGCGGCTCTGGTACAAGGACGAGGCCGACGATTCGACGACCTGGGCTGCCGTGAGCGACGACCTGGGCTCGTGGGCCGTCGAGGGCCGCGCGATCGGCGGACGCCCGCACGAGGGGGCGAACGTCTTCGAGCTCGGCGGATGGTGGTGGATGCTCGTCGACGAGTGGCGCGGCATGGGCGTGCATCGGTCGCCCGATGCCCGCGCCTGGACCCGCCAGGGCGGCCCGGACGACGTGATCCTCGGCGAGCCCGGACGGCGGGCGGGCGACGGCACCTTCGGCCGTCACGGCGACGTGGTGGTCGACGGCGGCCGGGGAGTGCTCTACTACTTCACGCATCCGCACTGGGACGGCGGTGAGCTCGGCTCGAGCGACGCGCCCGCCGCGCGCGCGAGTGCGGTCTTCGCGGCGGAGCTCCGCGTCGAGCATGGCAGGCTGGTGTGCGACCGCGACACGCCGGTCTCGGCCCTGCCCGAGGCCTGAGCGAGACCCGATCACGAACCGGCCCGACGGCTCGGATCCTGCGTTGACCTGGGATTCCCGCGGAGAGGCAGTGGTCGCGGCATCCGATGATGATCACGGATTGAAACGATTTTGCGATTTCAGTTGACCGCCCGCCATCGCTCGGTTACATTTGGGCAAGCGCTTTCCCGTAGGCAGGGGCAGGCGCAGCAGGCACCAGGCAGACACTGACGTTTCCGGGAGGACAACGATGTTCAACATTCGCACGCGACGCACGGCGCTCGCCGCGGCGGCACTGACCGCAGGCGCGGCACTCGTGCTCACGGGGTGCTCCGGTGGCGGCGCCGACACGGCAGCCACCTACGACCCCGACGAGAAGGTCACCCTCGACCTCGCCTTCTGGGGCAACGACGTTCGCGCCGACCTCTACGACACCGCGATCGCCTCGTTCAACGAGGAGTACCCGAACATCACGGTGAACACCTCGTTCCTCGGCTTCCCCGAGTACTGGGAGAAGCGCCAGACCGAGGCCGCCGGCGGCGGTCTGCCCGACGTCATGCAGTTCGACTACTCGTACCTGCGCCAGTACTCCGAGAACGGCCTCCTGCTCGACCTGACGCCGTACCTCGGCAACGTCATCGACACCGAGCCGCTCGCGCAGAACATCCTCGACATCGGCGTCGTCGGTGACGAGACCACCGGCATCCCGACCTCGACCAACGCCTGGGGCCTCTACACGAACCCCAAGCTCCTCGAGGAGGCCGGCGTCGACGAGTTCGCCGGCGGCGACTGGGAGGACTACGACGCCTGGATGAAGGAGGTCACCGACGCGGCGACCGCCAAGGGCGTCGAACTCTGGGGCGGCACCGACTGGACCGGCCGCATCCAGAACTTCGAGGTGCAGCAGCGCGCCAAGGGTGAGGACCTCTTCACCGAAGACGGCGAGCCGAACTTCACCGAAGACGACCTGAAGGCCTTCTGGGAGCAGGGCGACGCGATCCGCACCGACGGCACGGTCATCGGCCAGCAGCGCCTCGAGGAGATCTACCCCCTCTCGGGCTTCGACTCGGCCCTCACCGCGAGCGAGCTCACCTGGGACAACTTCGGCGCGGGCTACCTCGGCAACCTGGGCACCGACTTCACCGAGCTCGGCCTGCTCGCACCGCCCGTCACCGAGGAAGGCGCGAAGGACCTCTACCTCAAGCCCTCCATGCTGCACTCGATCTCGGCGAAGACCGAGCACCCCGAGGCGGCGGCCACCCTGGTGAACTTCCTCATCAACAGCCCCGAGTCGGGTGCCGCCTTCGGCACCAACCGCGGCCTGCCGGCCTCGACGACCGCGCTCGAGGGCGCAGACCTCGACCCGCTGAGCCAGCAGATCGCCGACTACGAGGCCTCGATCGCCGACCGCCTCGGCGACGCCCCGCCCGTGCCGATCGTCGGCTACGGCACCCTCGAGGAGAAGTTCCGCCAGATCGGCCAGGAGCTCGGCTACGGCACCCTCACGGTCGATGACGCGGTCTCGCAGTTCTTCAGCGAGATGGACGTCGTCCTGAACCAGTAGTCGGCGCTCGCGCCGCAACTCCGGGCGGGGAAGGCAGCCCCGCCCGGAGTCCCATTCGGGAGAGATCGGAGTTCCACGTGACCACCACCCAGTCCATCGTGACGGCGGGAGCCGACACGAAGGCCATGCGCCGCGAGCTTCGCCGCGCCGAGCGCGGCGGGCCCTCGATGAGTCCCGGCCGACGCCGTGCCTCGAGGCGCGAGTCCATCGCCGGCTACGGGTTCCTCGTGCCGTGGCTGATCGGGTTCCTCGGGCTCACGCTCGGGCCGATGATCTACTCCCTCTACCTCGCGTTCACGAAGTACAACCTGTTCAAGGACCCCGAGTGGGTCGGGTTCGACAACTTCGTGCGCATGTTCACCGACGACCCGCAGTACCTGCAGTCGGTGCAGATCACCCTGATCTACGTGCTCGTCGGCACTCCGATCAAGCTGGCCGCGGCGCTCGGCATCGCGATGCTGCTGAACTACCGCAACAAGGGGTCCGGCTTCTTCCGCTCCTCGTTCTACGCGCCGTCGCTCATCGGCGCCTCGGTCTCGGTCGCCATCGTGTGGCGGGCCATGTTCTCCAGCGACGGTCCCGTCGACAACAGCCTGAGCCTCTTCGGCATCGAGCTCGGCGGTTGGGTTGGCAACGTCGCCCTCGTCGTGCCGATGATGATCCTGCTCGCGGTCTGGCAGTTCGGCGCCCCGATGGTGATCTTCCTCGCCGGGCTCAAGCAGATACCGCAGGAGCTCTACGAGGCCGCCGAGGTCGACGGCGCCGGGCCGGTGCGCAAGTTCCGCTCGGTCACGATCCCGATGCTCTCGAGCGTGATCTTCTTCAACCTGCTGCTCGAGCTCATCAACGCGTTCCAGATCTTCGCCTCGGCGTACATCATCTCGAACGGCTCCGGCGGCCCCGCCGGCATGACCAACTACTACACCGTGTACCTCTACAAGCGCGGCTTCGCCGACCTGCAGATGGGGTACGCCTCGGCGATGGCGTGGGTGCTGGTGATCGTGGTCGCGATCATCGCCTTCATCCTCTTCAAGACGTCGACGCGCTGGGTGCACTACGCAGGAGAGAACCGATGAGCACGATCGAAGTCCCCAGGGCCGAGTTCCTCGAGATCTCCACCGAACCGAACACCCCGCGCCGTCGTCGCATCAAGCGCAAGACCGTCAATACGATCATCTGGATGATCGTGCTGCTCGCGCTCACCGCGATCGTGCTCTACCCGCTCGTGTGGATGCTGTTCGCCACCTTCAAGCCGTCGAGCGAGTTCGGCCAGAACCCCGGCCTGATGCCCGACAACCCGACGGTCGACAACTACGTCAAGGTCGTCGAGGGCATCGCCGGCACCCCGCTGTGGCGGTTCTTCGCGAACTCGCTGTTCATCGCGGTGATGGCCGTGATCGGAACCCTGTTCTCGTCGGCGCTGGCGGCGTACGCGTTCGCGCGCATCAAGTTCCGCGGCGTCGGGCTGCTGTTCGCGGCGATGATCGGAACGCTGCTGCTGCCGTTCCACGTCATCATCATCCCGCAGTACATCATGTTCAATAAGTTGGAACTGGTCGACACGTACTGGCCGCTGATCCTGCCGAAGTTCCTCGCGACCGAGGCGTTCTTCGTGTTCCTGATCGTGCAGTTCATCCGCAACATCCCGCGCGACATGGACGAGGCGGCCCGCATCGACGGCGCCGGACACATCCGCATCTTCTTCTCGATCATCCTCCCGCTCATCAAGCCGGCCCTGATCACCTCGGCGATCTTCACGTTCATCTGGACGTGGAACGACTTCCTCGGCCCGCTGCTCTACATCAACACGCCCGAGGAGTACCCGCTGCCGATCGCGCTGAAGCTCTACAACGATCAGACCTCGACGTCCGACTACGGCGCGACCATGGCCGTGTCGTTCCTGGCGCTGCTGCCGATCCTGATCTTCTTCATCGTGTTCCAGCGCTTCCTCGTCGACGGCGTCGCCACCCAGGGACTGAAGGGCTAGGTTCCGGATGTCTCGAGCAGCCGAACGCGCCGCCCGCCACGCCGCGGCGACGGGCAGCGGTCCGACGCGCGACGACGCGGCGGGGCAGGCCAGGTTTCCGGGCGCGAAGAGCGCGTTCGGGCTGCTCGGCGAGGTGCTCGTCATCGGCGTGCTCATCGCGATCGTGTCGCTGCCGATCATCACGCTGCCCGCGGCGCTCGCCGCCGGCGTGCGCCACCTCCGCCGGTTCCTGAGGGCCGAGGACTCCGGGCTCGGGTGGTTCTGGCGCGACGTGCGCTCGGCGCTGCTCGGCGGCACGGCGGTGGGCGCGGCAGCCGCGGTGCTCGCGCTGATCCTCGTGCTCGACCTCGATCTGGCGGGGTCGGGTGCGCTGCCCGGCGGGCAGCTCATCGCGGTCGTCGGGTGGGTCGGACTCGCCGCTCTGGTGCTCGCCCTGTTCGCGGCATCCGGTGGCTGGACGCCCGAGCTGGGCTGGCTGGGCGCCCTGAAGGGCGTGCCGGCCGCGCTGCGCGGCGACCTCGCCGGAGCCGCCTACCTGCTGGCGACGGCGATCTTCGCGGGCGTCGTCACCTGGCAGCTGTTCCCCCTCGTCATCCCCGCGCTCGGCTGCATCGCCCTCGCGATCGTGGCCGTGCCCGAGCGCCCGCGCCGCCGACGCGACGACCTCGACGACGCCGACGGCCCGCGCGCGGAGCTCGACGCATGACCGCAGGCCGACCGCTGCCCGAGTGGGCGCGCGAGGCGAGCCTCGGCTTCTTCGTGCACTGGGGTGCGTACTCCGTGCCGGCCTGGGCCGAGCCGTCGGGCGCGCTCGGCACCGTGCCCGACGACGAGTGGTTCGCGCACAACGCCTACGCCGAGTGGTACGCCAACACGATCCGCATCGAGGGCTCGCCGGCCGCCGATCACCACGCGCGCGAGTTCGGGGGCGCGCCGTACGACGCGCTCCTCGACGCGTGGCGGGCGGAGTCGTACGACCCCGCCGAGTGGGCACGGCTGTTCCGCTCGGTCGGCGCCGACTACGTCGTGCCCACCACGAAGCACCACGACGGCATCGCGCTCTGGGACGCCCCCGGCTCCGGTGAGCTCACGACCGTCGCCCGTGGACCCCGTCGAGACCTCATCGGCCCGCTCGCCGAGGCCGTGCGCGCCGAGGGGATCCGGTTCGGCGTCTACTACTCGGGCGGCCTCGACTGGGCGTTCACCGGTGGCCCGCCGCACCGCTCGAGCGCGGACATCGAGCTCCAGCGCCCGAAGGGCGCCGACTACAACGACTACGCGTTCGCACACGTCGTCGACCTCATCGAGCGGTACGCGCCCGACCTGATCTGGAACGATATCGACTGGCCCGACGCGGGCAAGCGGCCGGGTCCGCGCTCGATCGAGGCACTGCTCGCCCGGTATCGCGAGGCCGTGCCCCACGGCGTCGTCGACGACCGCTGGGGCGCCCCCGTCGGCGACTACGCCACGAGCGAGTACGCGCACGACACCGACCACGAGACCGGCACCGGGTGGGAGCACTGCCGCGGCCTCGGCTTCTCGTTCGGCTACAACCGCGTCGAAGACGAGTCGCTCACCCTGAGCCCGCGCGAGCTGGCCCGCCTCTACGCCGACGTCGTCTCGCGCGGCGGGCGCCTGATGCTCAACGTCGGACCGACCGCCGCCGGCGAGATCCCGGGCGTGCAGCGCCGAACGCTCGAGGGCGTCGCACCGTGGATGACCGCGATCAAGCCGCACACGCTCGGCCGCCGCATGCTCGGCGCCGACGAGGTCGAGGTGACGGATGCCGCGTGGTGGCGGGCCTGGGCCACGCCCGACGGCATCGTGGTCGTCGTCGACGCGCCCGCGGCATCCGTTCGCAGCGTCGACGGACGCCCGATCACCCGCATCGTGCTGCCCGACTGAGTCGACCAGCTCGTGGACGGTGCCCGCGGTCATTGACCGTGCCGCCCGCCGCGGATACGGTCGCATGGTGCGAGTGACGGGCGGGGCCAGGACGCGGTTCGGATCGACGACGCAGCGGGTTCGCGCATGATCACGACCGACGTGCTGCGCACGATCCCGATCTTCGCGCCCCTGCCCGATGCGACGCTCGACTACCTGGCCGGAGTGGTCGAAGACATCCAACTCGTGGCGGGGGAGTACTTCGCGCACGAGGGCGACGAGCGGGCGCTGTTCGTCGTCGTCGAGGGCCGCGCCGAGATCACGAAGGTCGTGAACGGCGACGAGCGCGTCATCGGCACGCGCAAGCCGGGCCAGTTCTTCGGCGAGGTGCCGATGACGCTGAGCACGCCGTTCCCGGCGAGCGGGCGAGCGGGTCGGCCGTCGCGGATCATCAAGGTCGACGTGACCGCGTTCTACACGCTCGCGGCGATGGCGCCGTCGATTCCCGCGCGGGTGGCGGGGCTGGCGCGACGCTACCTCGACTCGCTGCAGGTGATCGCCGCGGAGGCGCCCGAGACCGACATCCGCCTCATCGGGCCGCGCAACGAGGCGAAGACGCACCGCATCGCGCGCTTCCTCACGCGCAACCAGGTCTCGTTCGACCGGGTCACGACCGAGGCGGTGCGCGAGGCGGCCGGGGGTTCGGGTGTCGCGCCGGGCTCGCCCGATTCGGCCGATTCGCCCGATTCGGCCGATTCGCGGGATTCGAGCGGGGCGGATGCCGCGGCATCCGCCTTCCCGGTGCTCGAGGCGGCCGGCGGGGTCAGGCTCGTCGACCCGAGCATGCGCGAGGTCGCCGTCGCCGTGGGGCTCGACGTCGAGCCGTCCGCCGACGAGTACGACGTGGTGATCCTCGGAGCCGGGCCCGCGGGCCTCACCGCTGCGGTGAACGGCGCGGCCGAGGGCCTGCGCACGGTCATCATCGAGTCGCTGGCACCGGGCGGCCAGGCCGGAACGTCGACCCGCATCGAGAACTACACGGGGTTCCCGTACGGCATCTCGGGCGACGACCTCGCGAGTCGCGCGCTGAAGCAGGCGAAGCGGCTGGGCGCCGAGATCGTCGTGACGCGCACGGTCGAGGCGATCCGGCCGGCGGGGGGCGGGGACGGCGGCGGGGTGGTCGGTGACGAGACCGGCGAGGGAGTCGACGGCGGGGCCGTCATCGGCGACGTCGGCATCGGCATCGGCATCGGCGGACCGTTGCGCTCCGACAGCGCGGCCGGGCACGTGATCGTGCTCGACGGCGGCGACACGCTCCGCGCTGCCGTCGTGATCGTCGCGACCGGCGTCGAGTGGCGCGACCTGCCGGTGACCGGGGTCGAGCGGTTCCTCGGCAACGGCGTCTACTACGGCGCCGCCCGCAGCGACGCCGCCGTCGCCAAGGGCGCCGACGTGTGCATCATCGGCGCGGGCAACTCGGCCGGGCAGGCAGCGCTGTTCTTCTCGCGGCACGCGCGCTCGGTGACGATGCTCGTGCGCGGCGAGTCGCTCGAGGCGAGCATGTCGCGCTACCTCATCGACCAGATCGAGTCCCACGGCGGCATCGACGTCGAGACGCGCAGCGAGGTCGTCGGGCTGCACGGCGCCGACGGCCTGAGCTCGGTCGACGTGCGCTCGCGAGGCGCGGGCGCGCAGCGTGAGCCGGGCGCTGCGGGCGCGACGACCGAGCGCCCCTTCACGGTCGTGTTCGTCATGATCGGGGCCGACGCGGTGACCGGGTGGCTGCCTGCCGAGATCGCGCGCGACGGTCGCGGCTACATCCTGACCGGGGCGGATGCCGCGGCGAGCGGCTCGTGGCCAGAGGCGCGTCGTCCGTTCGCACTCGAGTCGAGCACCCCGGGCGTCTTCGCGGTGGGCGACGTGCGCTCGGGGTCGGTCAAGCGCGTCGCGGCGGGCGTCGGCGAGGGCGGCATGGCGATCGCGTTCGTGCACCAGTACCTCGCGCTCGAACGCGGATCCGTGGGAGCCTGATCCCGTCCGGGCCCGGAATCCACCCGTGATGTCGCGCAAATCGTCTGCATCGGTCGGGATGGCGACCGTTTGCGCGACATCACGGGTCTGGGAGCCACCGACCGGGCCGGCGAGCAGGAGCCCGCCGCCCTGACGCACACCGCTCCCTCGCCCGATAGGGTAGGGAATACGCTTTCCCATCCAACGACGGAGGACCACGTGCACTACGGCGCCGACTACAACCCCGAGCAGTGGCCAGAGGAGATCTGGCCCGACGATGTCGCGCGCATGCGCGAGGCCGGGGTCACGATGGTCAGCCTCGGCATCTTCTCGTGGGCGCGCATCCAGCCGCGCGAGGGCGAGTTCGACTTCGCCTGGCTCGACCGGGTGATCGACCTGTTGCATGAGGGCGGCATCGCCGTCGACCTCGCCACGGCCACCGCCTCGCCGCCGCCGTGGGCGAGCGCCGCGTATCCCGAGCTGCTCCCGCAGGACGAGAACGGCGCCACGTACTGGCCGGGCAGCCGCCAGCAGTTCGCCCCGTCGTCGCCGGTCTACCGACGCCTCGCCGGCGAACTCGTGAGCGCCATCGCCGAGCGGTACTCGCGGCATCCGGCCGTCGTCATGTGGCATGTCAACAACGAGTACGGCTGCCACCTGAACATGGACTACTCGGATGCCGCGCGCGACGCGTTCCGGCGGTGGCTCGCCGACCGCTACGGCGACGTCGACGCGCTGAACCTCGCGTGGGGCACCAACTTCTGGGCGCAGCGCTACCAGTCCTTCGACGAGGTGTTCCCGCCGCGCAAGGCGCCGTACAGCCTCAACCCCGGCCAGATGCTCGACTACCACCGGTTCACGAGCGACATGCTGCTCGAGTGCTACCTCATGGAGCGCGACCTCATCCGCGCGGCGGGGGCGGCGCAGCCGATCACCACGAACTTCATGGGTGCGTTCAAGCCCGCGAACTACGAGCAGTGGGCGCCGCACCTCGACCTCGTGAGCGACGACTGCTACCCCGACCCGAACGACCCAGAGAGCTTCCGGGCGGCCGCGTTCCAGCGCGACCTCGTGCGCTCGTTCAAGCCCGACGTGCCGTGGATCCTCATGGAGCAGGCGACGAACGCCCTCAACTGGCGGCCGTCGAACGCGCCGAAGGCGCCGGGGCAGATGGCGGCGCTCAGCGCGCAGGCGATCGGGCGCGGAGCCGACGGCATCCTCTTCTTCCAGTGGCGCCAGTCGCGCGCGGGCGCCGAGAAGTTCCACTCGGCGATGCTGCCCCACGCGGGCACCGACACCCGCACCTGGCGCGAGGTCACCGCGCTCGGCGAGGCGCTCGCCGCCCTGCCCGAGCTGCCGGTCGGCGGCCACGACGCCCGCGTGGCGATCGTGTTCGACTGGGAGAACTGGTGGGCCGTCGAGGCATCCGACCACCCCATGAACGGGCTCGACTACGTCGCCGTCGTGCAGCGCTGGCACCGCGCGCTGCACCGCCGCCACGTGCAGGTCGACCTCGTGCCGGCCGCGCGGGTCGACGGGCGCTACGACCTCGTCGTCGCACCGCTGCTCGGCCTGGTCCGTGCAGCGGATGCCGCGGCGCTGACCGCGTTCGTCGAGGGCGGTGGGCACCTGCTCGCCGGCCCGTACACCGACGTCGTCGACGAGGCCGACCGCTTCCGCGAGGGCGGGTTCCTCACCCAGCTCGGCGGCATGTTCGGCGTTCGGCTCGAGGACTTCGGCGCGCTCGTCGCGCCCGATGCGCCGGCCGCCGCGCCGGGGGAGCGGACTGCGCCGTTCGGCCCGGCGGCCGCCGGCGCGGCGTCGGCGTCGGCTTCGTCGGCGTCGGCCTCGGCGTCGCTCGCCGAATCGATCGGCACCCTGCTCGCCGAGGAGATCCACGTGACGGATGCCGCGGTCGAGGCCTCGTTCTCCGGCGGCCGCCTGGCCGGTCGGCCCGCACTCACGGCTCGCCGTTCCGGTGCCGGAACCGCCCGCTACCTCGCGACGGTGCCCGACGAGCGCGGAACGCAGGCCGTCGTCGACCACGTGCTCGCCGACGCGGCGGTCGCGCCCGTGCTGCCCGGACTGCCCGAGCACGTCGAGGTCGCCCGACGCGGCGACGTCGTGACCGTGATCAACCACGGCGGCGCGCCGACCCGGGTGCCGTTGGCCGGAACCGACCTCATCACCGGGGCGGCCGTCGACGGCCTCGAGCTCGCGGCCTGGGAGTGGGCGATCGTGCGCGATGCTTCGTTCGAGACCGCCGCTGCCGAGGCGACCGAGGGCGGTGGCGCATGAGCCGTCGCATCGTCTTCGCGCCCGACTCGTTCAAGGGCACCGTCGACGCGGCCGACGCGGCTGCGGCGCTCGCACGCGGATGGCGCGGTGTGCGGCCGGGCGACGAGCTCGTGCTGCGGCCGATGGCCGACGGGGGAGAGGGCACGCTCGACGCGTTCGCGGCCTCGGTGCCCGGCGCGGAGCGCATGCCGCTCACGGTGGCCCCGCCGGCTCCCGGATCCTCCGCGGTCGGCACCTCGTGGCTGCGCCTGCCCGACGGCACCGCGGTCGTCGAGCTCGCGACGACCTGCGGACTCGGGCTGGTCGACCCGCTGCAGCCGCTCGATGCGCACACGAGCGGATTCGGCGAGGCCATCGCCGCGGCGCTCGACGCCGGTGCGACACGCCTGCTGCTCGGGCTCGGCGGCAGCGCCTCGAGCGACGGCGGAACCGGTGCGCTCGCCGTGCTGGGCGCGCGCTTCCTCGACGATGCGGGTCGGCCCGTGCTGCTCGGCTCCCGCGGACTCGCCTCGGTGGCCTCCGCCGACCTCGCGGGGCTGCGCGAGCTGCCGCCCGGCGGCGTGCTGATCCTCGGCGACGTCACGAATCCGCTGCTCGGCCCTTCAGGCGCGGCAGCGGTCTTCGGCCCGCAGAAGGGCGCCGACCCGGCGACCGTCGAGGTGCTCGACGCGAACCTCGCTCGCCTCGCCCACGCGGTGAGCGCCGCGATGCCCGGCGGCGAGGGCCTCGCCGAGCAGCCGGGGTCCGGGGCGGCCGGCGGCACGGGCTTCGGGCTGCTCGCGTGGGGCGCTCGCATGGGCGCCGGCGCGCGGCTCGTCGCCGAGGCGGTCGGCCTGGCCGGCGCCATCGCCGACGCCGCCCTCGTGGTCACGGGCGAGGGTCGGTTCGACGGCCAGTCCGAGGCGGGCAAGGCGCCGACCGAGGTCGCCGCGCTCGCGCGAGCCGCGGGCGTGCCCGTCGCCCTCGTCGCCGGATCCATCACGGCGGATGCCTCCGCGTTCGCGGCCGCCGCGTCCCTCAGCGACCTCGCCGGATCCGCCGCCGCGGCCATGGCCGAGCCCGTGCGCTGGCTCGAGGCCGCCGGCGCGGCCCTCGCGGCCGCCTCCGCCTGACGCCGCCGGGCGCGACATCCGCGAACCGCTCACGAAACTTGACTTGTTCTAGCCGCAACTAGAACAATGGAATGGTGATCATCCGCATCGACCCCGCCTCGAGCACTCCGCTGTTCGAGCAGCTCGCGCGTGCGATGCGCGGCGAGATCCTGGCCGGCCGTGTTGCCGCCGGCGAGCGCCTGCCCGCCGCACGCGATCTCGCGCAGTCGCTCGACGTGAACCAGCACACCGTGCTGCACGCCTACCAGACGCTCCGCGACGAGGGCCTGATCGAGCTCCGCCGCGGGCGCGGCGCCGTCGTGCGCGCCGCGTCACCCGAACTCGAGCAGACGCGGCGCCTCGCCGCCGAACTCGTCACGACCGCGCGCGAGCGCGGCATCGCCGCCGACGCCGTGCTGGCGATCGTCAGAGAGGAACTCGACCGATGACCCACCCCGCCGCCGAGGCTTCCACCGAACTCGCCGAGCGCCGGCGCGACCGCCGCGTGCTCTCGGTCGTCGTCATCTGGATCCCCCTCGCGATCATCGTCGTCACGACCGTCATCCTGCTGCTCTGGATCCCGCGGATGCCCGAGCAGGTCGCGATCCACTTCGACGCGAGCGGTCAGGCCGACGGGTGGACCACACCCGGCCGGGCGGTGCTCGCCTTCGTCGTGATCTCGATCGCCGTCACGGGGGCGATCGCCATCGCCTGCTTCGGGGGCGCCCGCGCGATGATGCGCCCAGCCGACGGCCGTCCGTCGCGGCTCCTCGCGCGCGTACGCCCGACCGCGTCCTTCGGTCCGGCGGTCGCGACGCTGCTCGCGGTGACCATGCTCGCGCTCACGGGCACGCAGCTCGACGGCGCCGTGCCGCCGGCCTGGGCGACCCCCGTCGCCGTCATCGGCGGGATCCTGCTCGCCGGCCTCGTCGGCTGGATCACCTGGCGTGCACTGCCGGCTCCCGAGCTCACGGCGGCGGATGCCCCGGCCGCGACTCCGGCCCTCGACCTCGCGCCGGGCGAGGTCGCCGTCTGGACCGCCACGACGTCGGCGCCGTGGCCCGTGTTCGCGCTCCTCGGGTTCGTGCTCGCCGCCGTGCTCGTTCCGCTCGTGCTCGCGCCGGAGACCTGGTGGCTCTGGGCGGCGGTGTTCGTGCTGCTGCTCGTGCTCGCGACCACGGCGTGGATCCGGGTGACGGTCGACCGCCACGGGCTCACGGTGCGCACGGTGCTCGGGCTGCGGCTCTCGCAGGTTCCGCTCGCCGAGGTCGTGTCGGCGGCCGACGTCGACGTGCTGCCCGCTGAGTTCGGCGGCTGGGGCTTCCGCTTCGACGTGCGCGGCCGTCGTGGCATCATCCTCCGGTCGGGCCCCGGCCTCGAGGTCGAGCGAGCGGATGCCCCGCCCCTCGTCGTCACGGTCGGCGACGCCCGCACGGGGGCCGCGCTGCTCAACGCGCTGGCCGGCACCGAGCGTCACGGCGAGCCGCGCAGCTGAGCTGCCCTCGCTGCCTGCCACCGCGTCCCGCCACCGCGCAGCCCGCGCCCGGACCGCCGGCACCCGCCCGGAACGCCCGCGCCCGCCCGGAACGACGGACGGGCCCGTGCACCAGGTGCACGGGCCCGTCCGCCTCGGGAACCCGGAGGTCAGGTGCGCAGGATCGAGCCGCCCGCGCGCTTGCGGGAGACCGCGTCGACCGTGGCCGCGAGGATCAGCACGCCGCCGGTGACGGCGTAGTTGACGCCGGCCGGGAGGTTCAGCAGGCCGAGTCCGTTCGTGATCACGGCGATCACGAGCGCGCCGATCGCCGCGTGGATGAGGCGCCCGCGTCCGCCGAACAGGCTGACGCCGCCGACGACGGCCGCCGCCACACCGCTCAGCACGATCTCGCGCCCGGCTGCGGCATCCACCGAGCCGACCTTGCTGATGCTGAACAGGCCCGCGACGACCGCGAGCGAAGAGCACACGATGAACGCGCACCAGCGGATCATGGCGACCTTGACGCCCGAACGACGCGCGGCCTCGGCGTTGCCGCCGACCGCGTAGATGTAGCGGCCGAACTTCGTGCGGTCGAGCACGAAGGTGCCGAGCCAGAGGATCGCGAGCGTGATGGGCACGACGATCGGCACGCCCTCGATGGCCTTGAACCCGGTGCCGCGGTTCTGGTTGAGGATGAACACGACGATGCCGCCGAGCACCGCGATCGCGATGAGCTTCGCCCACACGAGCGAGATCGTGCGGTTCGGCACCCCTGCTCGCGTGCGACGCGATCGGTCGATGAAGGACATCGTCGCCGAGATGCCGAGCATGACGAGGATCATGACCCAGCCCGCCCACGGCGGCATCGTGCTGTTCTGGATCGCGAGGATCTCGGGCGTCTCGACGCGGTACAGGCCGCCGGCGCCGATGATGATCAGCTCGAGCCCCTGGAACCCGAGGAACAGGCCGAGGGTCACGACGAACGATGGAATGCCCACCTTCGCCACGAAGAAGCCGATGAACGTGCCGATCGCGATGCCGGTGAGGAACGCGATCGCGAGCGCGAGGATCCAGTTCAGGTTCACGACGGCGATGAGCACGACGAAGATGACCATCGTCAGGCCCGCCGTCACGCCGGCCGAGAGGTCGATCTCGCCGAGCAGCAGCACGAACACGAGCGCCATGCCGAGCATCACGAGTGTCGCGGCCTGCGTGAGGAGGTTCGCGAAGTTGCGCTCGGTGAAGAAGTAGGGGCTGAGGATCGTGAACAGGATGCTGAGCACCACGAAGCCGGCGACCGCGGGCAGTGCGCCCATCTCGCCGCTGCGCACCCGCTGCACGTAGGCGCGCACCTGGTCGCCCAGGCCGCCCTCCTGGCCGCTGCCGATGAGCTGCTCGGTGCTGAGCGCCGAGAGCGCGCTCGTCGAATCGGGGGCCGGCGCGCCGGTCTTCTGGCCGCTCATGCGCGCTCTCCCTCGTAGGTCTTGGCGCCCGTGATGTAGCCGATGACGTCTTCGTTCGTGGTCTCGCTCGTCTTCACCGAGGCGACCATCTGGCCGAGGTAGAGCACGCTGATGTAGTCGGCGACCTCGAAGACGTCGACGAGGTTGTGGCTGATGATGACGACCGAGACGCCCTGCTCGGCGAGGCGCTTCACGAGCGCGAGCACCTGGGCGGTCTGGGCGACGCCGAGTGCGGCGGTCGGTTCGTCGAGGATGACGACCTTGGCCTTCTTCAGCACCGAACGGGCGATCGCCACGGTCTGGCGCTGGCCGCCCGAGAGCGACGAGACCTTCTGACGAACCGACTTGACGGTGCGCACCGAGAGCTGGCGCAGGGTCTCGGCGGCCTCGCGTTCCATGACGCCCTCGTCGAAGGTGCCGGCCGAGAGCTCCTCGCGGCCGAGGAACATGTTCTGCACGATGTCGAGGTTGTCGCAGAGCGCGAGGTCCTGGTAGACGACCTCGATGCCGAGGTGGCCGGCTTCGCGCGGGGTGTGCAGGTTGACCGGCTCGCCGTTGAAGAGCACTTCACCGCCGTCGTAGGGCTGCACGCCCGCGAGGCCCTTGATGAGCGTCGACTTGCCGGCGCCGTTGTCGCCGACGAGGGCGGTGATCTTTCCGGGGTATGCCGCGAAGTTCACGCCCTTCAGTACATCGACGGGGCCGAAGCTCTTCACAACCCCCTTCAGCTCGATGATCGGCATGTCCATGCCGGTTCCTTTCTCTGGGGAACAGCGCTGTCCCGGGGAGTTCTTCTCATGCGCGGGAGCGGGAGGCTCCGGGGCGAGCATTCGCCCCGGAGCCTCCCGTCGACCGGTGTCGGAACGAGTCCGACTAGCCCACGCCGTGTGCGGCGCAGGCGTCGGCGACCTCGGCGGTGCAGATCTCGGCGGCGTCGGCGTTGCCGTCGTCGACCACGGTCTGCACGTCGTCGGGTCCGACCAGCACGGGCGTCACGGCGATGTAGGGGGTGCCGTCGTCGAGCTTCTTGTCGACCGAGGGGGTCTCGCCGTTCAGGAGCTGGATGGCGAGTTCGGATGCCGCGTCGGCCTCGAGTGCGAACGGCTTGTAGACCGTGGCGGTCTGCTTGCCGAGGAGCACGTTCTGCAGCCCGGCGATCGAGGCGTCCTGACCCGAGACGGGAACGGTGAGGCCGTTCTTGTCGAGGATCGTGATGACGCCGGCGGCGTTGGTGTCGTTGGCGACCCAGACGGCGTCGACCTTGCCACCGAGGGCGGTCAGGGCCTGCTCGAAGTTGGTCGCCGACTTGTCGCCGTCCCAGACGCCCGCGGGCTCCTGGGCGGGCTTGATGCCGGCCGGCTCCATGACGCTCACAGCGCCGTCGTGGAACATCTTCGCGTTGCCGTCGGCGGGGTCGCCGCCCATGTAGACCACGACCGCGGTCTTCGGGTCCTTGCCGGCCGCCTCGAGGCCGTCGAGGACCGACTGGCCCTCGAGCGCTCCGACCTGCTCGTTGTCGAACGAGACGTAGTAGTCGGCGCCCTCGATGGGACGGTCGTAGGCGATGACGGGGATGCCCTGCTCCTTGGCCTTCGCTGCGACGGCGACGGCTGCGCCGTTGTAGTCGACGAGGAGCATGACGCCGCAGCCCTTGCTGAGCTGCTGGTCGGCGATCGTGGCGTACTTGCTGGTGTCGCCCTGGGCGTTCTGGATGTCGGCCTCGAAGCCGGCGTCGGTGATCGCGGTCTCGAGCGCTGGACGGTCGCCGTTCTCCCAACGGGGCGAGGACGCGGCATCGGGCAGGATGACGCAGGCGCGGGTCGCGGTGGCTTCGTCGGAGCTTCCGCCGTCGCCTCCGCTGCTGGAACACCCTGCGAGCAACAGCATCGATGCTCCGGCGAGGGCTGTGATCGAGATCAATGAAGTCTTCTTCATCGTTCTCCCCTTCTGACTGGTGAGTGTGCAGGACATTCACATCCGCCGGTGTCTGCACTGACATCGGCATGACGAAACTTACGACCCTGTAAGCAATGCGGAGCCGCCCGCTGATAACGATCGAGTAACGCGATTCCGGATGTGACACGTCACACGGAAACGGGAAATCGGTTGCCGATCGGCCCGTCCGCGCGGGTCGGCGCATGGGACTGTCACATGAACCGGACGGCCGCCGCCGCAGGCCCGAAACGGTGCCGCAGCGGCGGCCGAACATTCTTCGGAGTCGAATCGATTCAGCGCCCGGAGACCCGCGCGTACTGCTCGCGGATCAGCGGCCGGTGGTCACCCGACGGGCTCGCCGCGAGCTCGATCGGCCAGGCCGGACGGGTGCCCGAGAGCGCCCATGCGGCCTGTCGTGCCGCTCCGTCGGCGACGTACTCGCCCGGCGCCGGGATCACGACCGGCGCATCGAACACCTGCGCGGCGACCGCCCGCACGGCGGGATTCTGCGCGGCGCCGCCGATGAGCAGCACCCGGTCGACGGCGACGCCGAGGCGCTCGACGGCCTCGAGGCCGTCGGCGAGCCCGCAGAGCATGCCCTCGATCGCGGCGCGCGCGAGGTTCGGGCGCGTCATGCTCGCGAGGCTCAACCCGTCGAGGTGCGCCGTCGCGTTCGGCAGGTTCGGCGTGCGCTCGCCCTCGAAGTACGGCACGAGCACGGCACCGGATGCCGCGGGCTCGGCCTCGAGCGCGAGCCGCCCGAGTCCGTCGTGGTCGACGCCGAGCACGCGGGCGAAGGCGTCGAGCACGCGAGCGGCGTTGAGCGTGGCCACGAGCGGGAGGAACCCGCCCGCCGCGTCGGCGAACCCGGCGACCGTGCCCGAGGCGTCGGCGATGGCGGCATCCGTCACCGCGAAGACCGTGCCGCTCGTGCCGATCGAGACGACGACGTCACCGGGCGCCGCGTCGAGCCCGAGTGCGGCGGCGGCGTTGTCGCCCGCCCCGGCGCCGACGAGGATGCCGTCGGGCGTGCGCCCCGCGGCATCCGACGGCCCGAGCACGCGGGGGAGGATCGCGTCGTGCCCGAGCGCGCGCACGAGGAGGTCGCGGTCGTAGCCGGCCGGGCCCCAGTACGCCGTGCCGCTCGCGTCGGAGCGGTCGGTCGTGAGCTCGTCGAGCACGGGGCCGAGCGGCGACTCGCCCAGCGGACCGTAGCCGCGCAGGCGCCAGGTCAGCCAGTCGTGGGGAAGGGCCACCGCGGCGACGCGCGCCGCGGACTCGGGCTCGGCGTCGCGTAGCCAGCGCAGCTTCGTCGCGGTGAACGAGGCGACCGGCACGACGCCCGTGCGCTTCGCGTACTCCTCGGCGCCGACCTCGTCGATGAGGTCGAACGCGGCCTGCGCCGAACGCGTGTCGTTCCAGAGCAGGGCGTCGCGGATGACGCGGCCCTCGGCGTCGAGCACGACCATGCCGTGCTGCTGCCCGCCGACCGAGATCGCCTCGACGCCGTCGAGCCCGCCCGCGTCGCCGATCGCGGAGAGCAGGGCGCCCCACCAGGCCGACGGGTCGACCTCGGTGCCGTCGGGATGCGGCGCGCGACCCGAGCGCACGAGCGCCCCCGTCGCGGCATCCCGGATCACGATCTTGCATGACTGGGTCGATGAGTCGACCCCTGCGACGAGCGTCACGGCCCGCCCCTTTCTCGTCTGTGGTGCAGGTATGGGTGTGGTGCAGGTATGGGAAAACCCCTGCGCCGTGTCGTCGAACGCGGCGCAGGGGTGGCTTGTGCCGATTCCGGCCTAGCGGGCGCCCAGCAGGTGCTCGGTCGCGAGCTGCTGCAGGCGCACGAAGCCGCCGCCCTTGCCGCCGAGGTACGCGTCGGCGTCGAAGTCCTCGTAGGCCGAGCGGTCGGCGAGGAACTCGTCGTAGGTCTCGCCCGGGTTGAGCGTCGGGGTCGTCAGCTCGAAGACCTTCGCGGCCTCGAGCGCCTCCTGCACCTCGGGGTCGGCGCGGAAGGCCGCGGCGCGCTCCTTGAGCAGGAGGTAGGTGCGCATGTTCGCCGCAGCCGACTCCCACACGCCCTTCTCGTCTTCGGTGCGCGAGGGCTTGTAGTCGAAGTGGCGGGGGCCCTCGTAGGCGGGCACGCCGCCGGGGCCGCCGTTCTCGAGCAGGTCGACGAGCGCGAACGCGTTGTGCAGGTCGCCGTGGCCGAACACGAGGTCCTGGTCGTACTTGATGCCGCGCTGGCCGTTGAGGTCGATGTGGAAGAGCTTGCCGTGGTACAACGCCTGGGCGATGCCGGCGGCGAAGTTCAGGCCGGCCATCTGCTCGTGGCCGACCTCGGGGTTGAGGCCGACGAGCTCGGGGCGCTCGAGCGAGTCGATGAACGCGATCGCGTGGCCGAGGGTCGGGAGCAGGATGTCGCCGCGGGGCTCGTTGGGCTTCGGCTCGATCGCGAACTTGATGTCGTAGCCCTTGTCGGTGACGTAGTCGCCGAGCAGGTTCACGGCCTCGCGGTAGCGCTCGAGGGCCTGCCGGATGTCCTTCGCGGAGTCGTACTCCGCGCCTTCGCGGCCGCCCCACATGACGAACGTCTTCGCGCCGAGCTCGGCGCCGAGGTCGAGCTGGCGGAACACCTTGCGCAGGGCGAAGCGGCGCACGTCGCGGTCGTTGGCGGTGAAGCCGCCGTCCTTGAAGACGGGTGCGCTGAAGAGGTTGGTGGTGACCATCGGGATGATGAGCCCGGTGTCGTCGAGGGCGCCCTTCAGGCGGTCGATCTGGTTCTGGCGTTCGGCATCGCTCGAGCCGAAGGCGAACAGGTCGTCGTCGTGGAACGTGAGGCCGTAGGCGCCGAGCTCGGCGAGCTTCTCGACGGCGTGCACGACGTCGAGGGGCTCGCGGGTGGGGCCGCCGAACGGGTCGGTGCCGTTGTACCCGACCGTCCAGAGGCCGAAGGAGAACTTGTCGTCGCGGGTGGGCGCGCTGGCCATGGAGATCCGCCTTTCAGCGTCTTCGATGATTTGTTGGCACGTACAACATAAACCCGGCCGTGCATCCGGCGCAAGTCTCGTGTCCCGCAACTTTCGCGTCTATGCTTCGAAACATGAAGACGGATGCCTCAGGCGACCGAGTCACCCTCGCCGAGATCGCCGAGGCGACCGGTGCGAGCCTCTCCACGATCTCGAAGGTGCTGAACGGACGCACCGACGTGTCGCGGCCGACCCGGGAGCGGGTCGAGCGCGTGCTGCAGGAGCGGGGATACGTGCGCCGCGGCGTCGGCCGGTCGGAGTCCAGGCCCGAACTGCTCGAGCTCGTCTTCCACGGCCTCGACCCGATCTGGTCGATGGAGCTCATCGGCGGCGTCGAGGCCGTGGCCAAGGAGCACGGCCTGAGCGTCGTGCTCACCGTCAGCGGCGACCGCCACGCACCGGACCCCGAGTGGATCGACGGGGTCATCCGTCGCCGTCCGGTCGGCGTCGTGCTCGTCTTCTCGGAGCTCTCGCCCGAGTACCGCGAGCGCCTGCGAGCGCGGGCGATCTCGTACGTGATCGTCGACCCGGCGGGCGACCCGTCGCCCGACGTGCCGAGCGTGGGCTCGGCGAACTGGTCGGGCGGGCTCGCCGCCACGCGGCACCTGATCGAGCTCGGCCATCGCCGCATCGCCGCGATCACCGGGCCGGAGGACATGATGTGCTCGCTCGCACGGCTCGACGGCTACCGCAGCGCGATGAACTCCGCCGGGCTGCCCATCGACCCGGCATGGATCCACTTCGGCACCTTCGAGGTCGGCGGCGGGCGCGACCATGCCAGAGCCGTGCTCGCCCTCCCGCCGGAGCAGCGGCCGACCGCGATCTTCGCCGGCAGCGACCTCCAGGCGCTCGGCACGCTCGACGCGGCGCGCGAGGCGGGCCTGTCGGTGCCCGAGGACCTCTCGATCGTCGGCTACGACGACATCACGCTCGCGCCGTGGGTGAGTCCGCCGCTCACGACCGTGCACCAACCGCTGCGGCGCATGGGCGAGGAGGCGGCGCGCCTCGCTATTCGCCTGAGCGGCGAGCAGCACCCAGAGGTCACGCCGCGCATGGACCTCGCGACCAACCTCATCGTGCGCGAGAGCACGGCGCCGCCGCGCGGCTGACCCGAAGCTCCAGCGAGGCGCGGGCCCGCCTGCGCGCGGGCCCGCCTGTGCGCGGGCCGGCCTGTGCGCCGATCCGCCCGTCAGGCGTGGTGGGCGAGCCGGAGGTCCGAGAACGTCGCGATCGTCGTCGGCGCGCCGACCGCGAACGCGCCCGCGAGCACGCCGAAGAAGCCGCCGCCCTCGCTCGGACTCAGCGCGGCGAGGTCGGCATCGCCGAGCCCGACCCCGTCGACGCTCGCCCGGCACGTGAACCCGTCGACCTCGAGCACGAGCGCAACCTCGCCGTCGCCCGTTCCGGCGGGCGGCACGGCGACGGCGATCACCTCGTCGACCCCGTCGACGTGGCGTGCGAGTTCGATGCGCACGTCGGATGCCGCGGCCTCGCCGCCGATCGCTCGCCGCAGCGCCAGGGTGACGAACCGCGCGTCGCTGAGGCGCAGCACGAGTCCGCCGCTCGCGGCGCCGGTGGAGGTGTCGCCGCTGGAGCTGTCGCCGCTGGAGGCGTCGCCGCTCGCGGTGTCCGCGCTCGCAGTGTCCGCGCTCGCAGTGTCCGCGCCGGACGCCGGGTGCGACGACACGGCGACCGAGGCCGACAGGGTCGCACGCATCTCCTCCAGCCGCCAGGCGAGCACGGCGTGCGGCGCGGTCTCCGAGAGCGACCGGGACGACGGATGCAGGCGCACTGCGTCGGCGGCGCGATCCACGGTGACGCGGGGGCGGTCCGGGGCGGTGCGCACGAGCGCGAGCTCGGGGTGCACGGCCTCGTCGAGGAGGCCGGACAGCGACCGTTCGGCACGCTCGCCTGCGACCGACGACTCGCCCGCGGCATCCGCCCACGGTACGTCGACCGTGTCGGTCAGCCGACCGAGCCCCGGCGCGAGGACGGGCCAGCCGTGCTCCCAGGCCACGGGTGCGAGCCAGGTCTCCCTCGCCTGCAGGGCGTCGCGGCCGTCGACCCGGCGGGTCGCGAGTGCGGTGATCCACCAGCCGCCCCGGCCGTCGTCGAAGAGATCGGCATGGCCGACGTTCGCGACGGGCGCGGACGCCCCGAGGTGCCGGTGCGTGAGCACGGGGTTGCCGGGGTTGCCGCGGTACTCGCCGAGCGGGGAATCGGCCATGGCGACGCTCACGGCGTGATGGCGTTCGGTGCCGCCCTCGCTCGCGAGGAGCAGGATGCCGCCGCCGGAAGCGATGTCGGCGGAGGTGTCGCCGTCGCGGTCGCCGAGGTCGTAAAGGTGCGGGCCCTCGGCCCAGACCGCGCCCGTGAGCGCGCCGTTCCAGACGACCCGCTCCTCGCCGACGAGCTGCAGGGTCTCGAGGTCGAGCTCGCGCACCCATACCTCGGTCTGCTCTGGCCACGCCGGAGGGTCGGCGAGCCGAGTGCCGCTCCACCAGGCGCGGCCGGCGCGGTCGACGAGGATCGACGGGTCGATGCCCTCCGCCTCCTCGACCCACACGGGATCCGACCACGGCCCGGCTGCGTCGGTCGCCGTCACGACGAAGCTGCCCGAGCGGCCCGTGCCGCCGACGAGCGTGCACGCCACGAGGAAGCGACCGTCGTGGTGCCGGATCGTGGGCGCGAAGAGCCCGCCGCTCGAACGCACGCCGGAGAGGTCGACCTGCGTCTCGCGGTGGATCGCGTGGCCCACGAGCTCCCAGTGCACCAGGTCGCGCGACCGGTGCACCGGGAGGCCGGGGAACAGCTCGAAGCTCGACGTGACGACGAAGAACTCCTCGCCGACCCGGCACACGCTCGGATCCGGGTGGCAGCCGGGCAGCACCGGGTTGCGGGCGAGCGCCATCAGCCCGCGACGTCCGCAGCCGCCCGAGCGGCCGTGATCGCGACCGCCGGCCGGAGGCGCCGGGTGTGGTCGACGACCTGCACCCGGCCGGTCAGCTCGACCTCGTGCGCCGACGCCAGGTCGCCGCTCGAGCGGCCGGCGCTCAGCACGAGCGCCCCGGGTTCGACGATGCGCACGCCGTCGCGCCCGGTGAACGACGCGAGGTCGGTCGGCACGGTGAAGCGGATGTCGGCGGCTGCGCCGGCGGGGAGCTCGACCCGGGCGAACCCGATGAGGCGCTGCACCGGCTGCACGACCGAGGCCACCGGGTCGTGCAGGTAGAGCTGCACGACCTCGACGCCGGCGCGCTCGCCGGAGTTGCGCACCCGCAGGCCCACGCCGACCTCGCTGCCGATGTCGACCGTCGGCGCATCGCCGACGAGGTCGGTCCATTCGAACTCCGTGTAGGTCAGGCCGTGGCCGAACGGATACCGCGGCGTCGGGTCGATGCTCGAGACCGTGTTGCGGCGTGCGAGCTTGGATGCCAGGTAGGTCGACGGGTGCACGCCGGCCGAGGCGGGCATCGAGACCGGCAGTCGGCCGCTCGGTGCGATGCGACCGCTCAGCACGCCGGCCACGGCCCGGGTGCCCTCCTCGCCGGCGAAGAACGCCGCGACGATGCCCGCCGCGCGCTCGGGTGCGCTGCCGAGCGTGTACGGCCGGCCGGCGAGCAGGGCGACGATCGTCGGGGTTCCGGCGTCGAGCACCGCCTCGAGCAGTTGCGCCTGGGCGCCGGGCAGCGCGAGCGTCTCGGCGTCGCAGCCCTCGCCGCTCGTGCCGCGCCCGAAGAGCCCGGCCCGGTCGCCGAGGGCGAGCACGACCACGTCGGCCCCGGATGCCGCGGCGACCGCCGCGGCGAACCCGTCGGTCTCGCCGCCCGAGATGCTCGTTCCCGCGGTGAACTCGACGTCGGCGCCGGGGAACTCGGCTCGCAGCGACTCGACGAGCGTCGCGAGCTCGATGCCGTCGCCGGATTCCGGATGGTGCACGCCCACGTGCGTCGGGAACGCGTAGCAGCCGAGCACGGCGAACCGGTCGTCGCCCGTCGGGCCGATGACCGCGATGCGGGCCGGGGCCGTGCGGCTGCCGCCGGTGAGCGGCAGCGTGCCGTCGTTGCGCAGCAGCACGACGGCCCGCTCGGCCACCTCCGACGCGAGCGCACGGTTCGCCGGGGGATCGAGGTCGATCGCCCCGCGCACCGCGTCTGGGTCGTCGGCGAGGCCGGCGAGCGCGGCCGGCGTCGGATCCCAGTCGGCGTCGAGCAGGCCGAGCTCGGCCTTCTGCGCGAGCACCCGACGCAGCGCGCGATCGAGCACCGCCTCGTCGAGCCGTCCGTCGGCGACCGCCTGCACGAGCGGTGCCCCGAAGGCGTGCACGGTCGGCAGTTCGACGTCGATGCCCGCGACGAGCGCCGCAGCCGCGGCATCCGCCAGCGAACCGGCGGTGCCGTGCAGCGTCTGCAGGAACGCGACCGAGAAGTAGTCGGCCACGACCGTGCCGGCGAAGCCCCACGTGTCGCGCAGGAGGTCGGTGAGCAGGGCCGCGTCGGCCGCCGTCGGCACGCCGTCGAGGTCGGTGTACGCGTTCATGACCGATCGCGGGCGCCCCTCGCGGAGCACCGTCTCGAACGGCGGCAGCAGCACGTCGGCCAGCTCGCGCGGCCCGACCGAGACCGGGGCGAGGTTGCGGCCGGCCTTCGACGCCGAGTATCCGACGAAGTGCTTGAGCGTCGCGACGACGCCGGCTGATTCGAGGCCGCGCACGTAGGCCGCCCCGATCGTGCCGACGAGGAACGGATCCTCGCCCATCGTCTCCTCGACGCGGCCCCAGCGGGCATCGCGCACGACGTCGAGCACCGGAGCGAGCCCCTGGTGCACGCCGACCCGGCGCAGGTCGTCGCCGATGCGCCGCGACATCCGCTCGACGAGCTCGGGGTCGAAGGTCGCCGCCCACGACAGGGGCACCGGGTAGGCGGTCGCACCCCAGGTCGCGAACCCGGCGAGGCACTCCTCGTGGGCGAGGGCCGGGATGCCCAGGCGGCTCTCGGCGACGATGCGGCGCTGGGTTCGCGCGAGCGACAGGGCCCCGAGACCCGGGTCGACGGGTGCCGTGCCGAACGGACGCGTCAACTGCCCGAGGCCCTTCGGCAGCAGTTCGTCGAGGTCGACGTCGCCGCTCATCTCGTGCTGGTTCGGGGCGACGTCGAGTCCTTCCGCCGAGGCGCCGACCCAGACGCCGTAGAGCTGGGCGATCTTCTCGTCGAGGTCGAGCTCGGCGATGAGCGCCTCGACCCGGTCCCCGATCGGACGCGTGACATCGTGCCAGACGGCACCCGCGGCATCCGTCACCGTCGTGTCCTCGTGCGCGCTCATCCCTTCACCGCTCCCGTGAGGCCGCCGACGATGCGACGCTCGAAGATGCTGAAGAACACGAGGGCCGGGATCATCGACAGTGAGGTGAAGGCGAGCACCTTCGCCGTGTCGACGGAGTACTGCGAGGCGAACGCCTGCACGCCGAGGGGCAGCGTGAACGACGCCTCGTTGTTCAGGATGAACAGCGGCAGGATGTAGCTGTTCCAGCTCGCGATGAACGCGAGGATGCCGACCGTGATGACGCCGGGCAGCGCGAGCGGCAGCACCATGCGCCAGAAGAACCCGAGGCGCGAGCACCCGTCGATCGAGGCGGCCTCCTCGATCTCGTCGGGGATCGCCCGCAGGAACGGCACGAGGATGATGATCGTCGTCGGCAAGGCGAACGCGATCTGCGGCAGGATGATGCCGCCGAGCGAGTTCATCAGGCCGAGGTTGCGCACCACGAGGTACAGCGGCGTGATGGCCACGGTCATCGGGAACATCAGCCCCGCGGCGAACACCGCGTAGAGCACGCCGCGGGCCTTGAAGCGGTAGCGGGCGAGCACGTAGCTCGCCATGAGGCCGAGGGCGACCACGCCCACGGTGGTCACGACCGCGGCGACCGTGGAGTTCAGCACCTCGCCCCAGAACGTGGTGCTGACGAGCACGTCGGCGTAGTTCGTGAACACCCACGGCGCGGGCAGCGCGGAGGGGTCGGTCGTGATCTGCGAGTTCGTGCGGAAGCCGCCGATGATGATGTACGCGATCGGCGCGAGCATGAGGGAGACGACCACGAAGCCGACGAAGTAGATGGCGGGGCTGCCCCATGGCAGCTTGCCGCTCTGCCGTGGCCGCGGGGGCCGGGGGATGGCGATCGATGCGGTCATCGGTCATTCCGTTCGGTGAGGGCGCCCGCCGTGTCGCGGCGGAGCACGAAGCGCTGGTAGACGAGGGCGACGACGAGCGAGATGAGGAACAGCACGACGGCGACGGCGTTGCCGTAGCCGTAGTTGCCGGCGTTCCGCCCGTTCGCGACCATGTAGGTCGCCATCGTCGAGGTGCCCGCGGTCGAGGCGACGTACTGGCCCCAGATGATGTAGACGAGGTCGAAGAGCTGCAGGGAGCCGATGATCGACAGGAACGCCCAGATGCGCAGGGTCGGGCCGAGCAGGGGCAGCGTGATGCGACGCTGGATCTGCCAGTAGGAGGCGCCGTCGATCTGGGCGGCCTCGGTGAGCTCCTGGGGGATGCCCTGCAGGCCGGCGAGGAAGAGGATCACGGCGAAGCCGATGTACTTCCAGGTGATGATGCCGAGCAGGGTCCAGATGGCGATGTTCGGATCGGCGAGCCAGTCCTGCGTGAAGGCGCCGAGCCCGATCTTCTCGAGGAGTCCGTTCAGGGCGCCCTCGCTCTGCAGCATCAGGCTCCAGCCCGTTCCGACGACGACCTCGGCGATGACGTACGGCACGAAGATGAGCACGCGGATCGCGGACTGCCCGCGCATGGGGCGGTTCAGGAGCAGTGCGAGCAGGAGGGCCAGCGGGCCCTGCAGCACCAGCGACATCACGACGATGATCGCGTTGTGCCAGAGCGCCTCGTGGAACGACGGGTCCTGGAAGATCGTGACGTAGTTCTGCAGGCCGATGAAGTCGGTGGGCGGCCCGAAGCCCTTCCACCGGAAGAACCCGTAGTAGCCGGCCATGACGACCGGGAAGATGACGAAGGCCAGGAAGACGAGCAGGGCGGGCCCGACGAGCACCGCGATCTCGATGGTCTTCAGGTGGTCTCTGCGGGGGCGACGACGTCCGGGGCGGGACGACGTCGCGGCGACCCGGCCGGTGGCCGGGGACGGCGAACCGCCCCCGGCCGTGACGTCGTCCGCCTCGACTCGCCCGTCGGCGGGTGAGTGGGTGCGAACGCTCATGATGTGCTCGGCCTCAGCCCTTCTTGATCGCGTCGTCGACCGCGTCGACGATGCCCTGGGGCGAGCCCTTGCCTGCCAGCAGGTCCACGACGCCGACGTTCAGCGCGTTGCCGACGTTCTGGCCGAGCAGGGTGTCGAGCCAGACCGAGACGTAGGGGGCCTCGTTCACGGCGGCGAGCACCTCCTGCAGGGCGGGGTCGGTGACGACGCCCTGGGCGTCCTTGTTGGCGGGGAGGGTGACGAATGCGTTCGCGTAGCCCTCCTGGTACTCCTTCTGCGAGGCGAACTCGAGGAACTCGCCGCACTCCTTCGGCGCATCGACGTAGCACGAGAAGCCGTCGACGCCGCCCATCAGGGCACCGGCTGCGCCGTCGCCGCCGTCGACCGCGGGGAACGGGAACCAGCCGAGGTCGGGCAGGGGCTTCTCGTCGGGCGTGAGCGAGGCGATCACTCCGGGATCCCAGGCGCCCATGAGCTCCATCGCGGCCTTGTGGTTCGCCACGAGGCCGGCGGAGGATCCGGCGCCCTGTTGGGCGGTCGTGGTCAGGAAGCCCTGGTTGAACGGCTCGATGCCCGCGAAGTCCGCGAGGTCCTCGCCCGCGCGCAGCCAGCACTCGTCGGAGAAGCTCGGGTCGTCGGTGAGGCCCGTGATGACGTCCTGGCCGCACTCGCGGAGGGCGAAGAAGTAGAACCAGTGGGCGGCGGGCCAGGCGTCCTTCGCGCCGAGCGCGATCGGATCGATGCCGGCGGCCTTCAGCTTGTCGACGGCGTCGCCGAGCTCGTCGAACGTGGTCGGCGTCTCGGTGATGCCGGCCTCCTCGAAGAGGTCCTTGCTGTAGTAGATGCCGCCGGGCAGCACGGAGGACGGCACGCCGTAGAGCTTGTCGTCGACGGTGAAGGCGGAGAGCGAGCCCTCGCCGAGGACCGCCTTCGTGTCGTCGGAGAGCGCGGAGCTGAGATCCTGCGCCTGGCCGGCCTCGACGACCGCGGCGAGCTTGCCGCCGCCTCGGGCCATGAAGATGTCGGGGGCGTCACCCGAGTTGAGGGCGGTCTGGAGCTTGCCGTCCATGTCCTCGTTCTGGATCGCCTGGATCTCGATCTTCACGCCGGGGTGCTCGGCCTCGAAGTCGGCGGCGGTCGCCGCCCAGTAGGCCTTGCCGTCGCCGGTGGTGGAGTTGTGCCAGAAGGACAGGGTGACCTCTCCGTCGCCGGAGTCGTCGCTGCCGGCGCTGCAGCCGGCCAGGGCGCCCATGGCCAGTGCTGCTGCGGCGCTGATGGCGGTGACCCTGCCCATGCGTCGTCTGTTCATCATCGAACCTCTCGAAAGTTTCGGCCTCAACGCCGAAAGTGATCTGGACGATGGAACTCTAACCCGGAGGGGATTTGCCGTCAAGAGCAACAAATACCGCGTGCCGCCCGCAACGGCGGCGCGCGGGAACATAGAGTGGCCTCCGTGGTCGATCGACTCGGAACCTTCGACGGCGTGCATCGTCGAAACCTCTCGAAACTTCTCGCACTCGCGCATCTCGAGGGGCCGTTGTCGCGTGCCCGACTGACCGCCGAGACCGGACTCAACCGGTCGACGGTCGCCGCCCTCGCCACCGAGCTCGTCGACCTCGGCCTCGTCGAGGAGCGGGCGCCCGACCCCACGAAGCGCGTCGGCCGACCGTCGCCCGTCGTCGCCGTGCACCCGCGCGTGCAGGCGATCGCCGTCAACCCCGAGGTCGACGCCGTGACGGTCGCCGCCGTCGGCCTGAACGCCCGCATCGTCGTGCGAGAACGCATCGAGGTCGACCACCTCGTGACGCCCGACGAGACCGCCGACCTCGTGGCCGCGGCCATCGCGCGCTGGCGCCGCGCCGAACTCGCCGACGTGCGGCTCATCGGCGCCGGCCTGGCGGTGCCCGGCCAGGTGCGCCACGCCGACGGGCTCGTGCGCTGGGCGCCGCACCTCGAGTGGACGGATGCCCCGGTGCGTGCGCTCGTCGAGGCCGCCACCGGCCTGCCGACGCACGTCGCCAACGACGCGACGCTCGGCGCCAGGGCGGAGCACCTCTTCGGCGCCGGGCGAGGCGTCGACGACCTCGTGTACCTCAACGGCGGCGCGAGCGGCATCGGCGGCGGCCTCGTCGTCGAGGGCCGGCTCGTCGGCGGCGCCCGGGGCTACGCGGGGGAGTTCGGGCAGAACCGTCCGGGCATCTCGCGCGAGGGCGACCGGCGCGCCCCCGACGGCGTGCTCGAAGACGAGGTCAGCCGCGCACGACTGCTCGAGGTCGTCGGCCGTGCGAGCGCCGACGAGCCGACGCTCGCCGGCCTGCTCGAGGCATCCGACGACCCGGCCGTCGCCGACGAGCTCGCCAGGCAGCAGCGCATCCTCGCGACGGCCCTCGGCAATGCCATCAACGTGCTGAACCCGTCGCTCATCGTGCTCGGCGGGTTCCTCGCCACCCTCGCGGAGTGGAACCCCGAGGCGCTCGAGGCGGCCGTCGCCGCACAGGCGCTGCCCGTGGCATCCGAAGGGCTCGACCTCCGCGTCGCCGAGCTGGGCGAGAACCGGCTGCTCATCGGCGCCGCCGAACTCGCCTTCGCCGAGCTGCTGGCCGACCCGCTCGTCGGCTGACGCCGCCGGCGCGGCGGGCGGTGCCGACCCGGCCGGCCCGACCTGAGCGCGAGAGGACAAGTCTCGGCGGTCGTCACGCCCTGTCGACCGCCCGAAGTCGTCATCTCGCGCGACGCGGCGCGGCGGCAAGCCGCCCGGGGTTCAGTCGCGCGCCGGTGCGAACGACCTGCGGAAGATCGCCCACGCCCGGTCGGCGATCGGGCGGCGCTCCGTGGCATCCGCCCTGGCGAGCAGGTCGGCGAGCATCGTGATCGCGAGCAGCACGTCGTCGTCGGTGACGTGGTCGCCGAGCCGGCCGGCCAGGCGCTCGCGGGTCACGACGGTGCCGACGATGGCGGCCAGTCGCGTGGTCAGGTGCGCGACGCGCTCCTCGTGCTGGTGCTGCCAGATGAGGTCGATGAGCGCGGTCGAGACGGCCGCGAGGTCGATGATGTCGTCGATCAGCCCGTCGAGCGTCGTGTCGGGCGCGGCGACGGATGCCTCGAGCGCGTCGAAGTTCTCGTCGAACACCGCGAGGGCGAGCTCGACGCGGTCGGGGAAGTGCCGGTAGAGGCTGCCCTGGCCGACCCCCGCTCGCTTCGCGACGGCGCTGAACGGCGTCTGGAGGCCGGCCTCCGCGTAGATCTCGCGCGCCGCGGCGATGATCGCGCGACGGTTCTCGGGGCCGGCGCCCGGGCCGCGGTTGGCCTTCGTGGGCGTGGTCTCGCCCTTCCCTGAATCCAGCACGGGTGTTAGCGTACAACCGTTACCGGACAACGATGTCCGGTAGGAGGAGGAAGCAATGACCGGATCCTGGGACCGCGAGGTCGACGTGCTCGTCGCCGGCACCGGCGCCGCGGGCATGACCGCCGCGATCACCGCCGCCGACCGCGGCATGTCGACGCTCATCGTCGAGAGCACCGACCGCTGGGGCGGCACGACCATGCGCAGCGGCGGTGGACTGTGGATGCCGAACAACCCCGTCATGAAGCGCAGGGGCATCGCCGATTCGCGTGCCGAGGCGCTCACCTACCTCGAGTCGGCCATCGGCCCGGTCGAGGCCATCGGCCCGGCGAGCTCGCAGGCCCGTCGCGAGGCGTTCGTCGACACCATTCCCGAGCTCGTCACCCGGCTCGAGCAGCTCGGCGTGCGGTGGGCGGTCGCCAAGGACTACCCCGACTACTACCCCGACCGGCCGGGCGGCAAGATCGGGCGCGGCATCGAGTCCAAGCCGTTCGACGCGCGCAAGCTCGGCGACTGGCGCGCGACCTCGCGCACGGGCGACTCGATCCCGGCGCCGATGCAGACCGACGACGTGTGGCTGCTGATGCGCGCCTGGTCGAGCTTCTCGGGATTCGTGCGCGGCGCCCGGTTCGTGTTCCGCACCCTCGGCGGGCTCATCGCCGGAAAGAAGCTCTACGGGTTCGGCGGCGGACTCATGCTGCAGCTCGGCTGCATCGCGAAGGAGCAGGGCGTCGAGATCCTGCTCGGCTCGCCCCTGACCGAGCTCGTGAAGGACGACGCCGGCCGGGTCGTCGGCGCCGTCGTGGCGACGCCCGACGGCGTGCTGCGCATCCGCGCGAGGCACGGCGTCATCCTCGGCGCGGGCGGGTTCGCGGCGAACACCGCCTGGCGCGAGCGGTACCACGGCATCCCCGGCTACACGTCGGCGGCCGAGGGCGACCTCGGCACGGCGATCGAGGCGGGCGTCGAGGCCGGCGCCGACGTCGCCCTCATGGACGACGCGTGGTGGGGCGCCTCGGTGCCGATCCCGGGCAAGCAGGCCCAGTTCGTGCTCAATGAGCGCTCGGACCCGTTCAGCCTCGTGGTGGACCAGTCGGGTGCGCGCTACCTCAACGAGTCCGAGAGCTACATCGACTTCGGCCACCACCTGCTCGAGCGCAACCAGGTCTCGCCGGCGAACCCGTCGTGGCTCGTCGTCGAGAAGCGGCACCGTCAGCGCTACATGTTCGGCGCGCTGCTCATGGGCGGCAAGGCGCTCGTCGAGCAGGGCGTCGTCGTGAAGGCGGACACGCTCGACGAGCTGGGCGCGAAGATGGGGGTCGACGCGGCCACCTTCCGCGCGACGATCGAGCGGTTCAACGGCATGGCCCGCGGCGGCGTCGACCTCGACTTCGGTCGGGGGAACACCGCGTACGACCGCTACTACAGCGACCCGCGGGTCAAGCCGAACCCCAACCTCGCCGCGCTCGAGCGTGGCCCGTTCACCGCGGTGCAGCTCGTGCCCGGCGACCTCGGCACCAAGGGCGGTCTCCTCACCGATGAGCATGCGCGCGTGCTCGACGTCGAGGGCGAGGCCATCGAGGGCCTCTACGCCGCGGGCAACACCACGGCCTCGGTCATGGGGCGCACCTATCCCGGACCTGGCTCGACCATCGGGCCGGCCGCGGTGTTCGGATACCTCGCGGCCGTGCATGCAGCCGGGCTCGGGGCCGGGGCGGTGGCGGGTGGGGCGTCGGCGACCGGCGCGGCCACCGGCGAGACGGCGGCCGGCGAGGCGGCGGCCGTCGAGGTGCCGGCCGCCTGACCGCGAGGGGGCGGTGACCCCGAAGATCCGGTGAGCGGATGCCGCGACGGCGCGTCGCGGCATCCGCTCGGTCCGTCCGGCGGCGGTCCGTTCGACACGAGACGGCCGGCCGCGGCATCCGTGAAAACCGAATGCGACTCGTACTTGCGGCCGAGGAGGGGGCCTCGGGTACACTTGACGACAGTCGAATCGATTCGAGCCCGTCGCGGGGCCGGATCGCACCACGACGGCGCCCTACGGGGCGCCGTTTCCTGTCTCCCGGCGTCCGAGGGCGTGCGCCGCCGCACTCGAGCACGCCTGGACACCCGCATGTCATCAACCGCCTCCATCCCGATCCTCCGCCCGTCCGACTACGAGGTTCCCGCCCACCCCGGCGACCTCCTGAGTCGCCGCCAGCGCCTCGTCTACGTGCTCGTGCTCGGTGCCCTCACCGCGCTCGGGCCCTTCACGATCGACCTCTACCTGCCCGCGTTCCCCGTGCTGCAGGACGAGCTCGGCGTCTCCGCCGCGGCGGTGCAGCTCACCCTCACGGGAACCATGGTCGGCTTCGGCCTCGGCCAGCTCATCGTCGGCCCGTGGAGCGACAAGGTCGGCCGCCGCCTCCCGCTCATCCTCGCGACGATGCTGCACATCGCGGCCTCCGTGGGGGCGGCCTTCGCGCCCGACATCGTGTGGCTCAGCGCCTTCCGCCTGCTGCAGGGCTTCGGCGCCGCGGCCGGCGGCGTCGTCGCGATGGCCATGGTGCGCGACCTGTTCGGCGGCAAGCCGCTCGTGCGCATGCTCTCGCGCCTCGCGCTCGTGAACGGCCTCGCACCCGTGCTCGCGCCGGTCATCGGCTCGCAGCTGCTGAACGTCATGGACTGGCGCGGCATCTTCGTCGTGCTCGCGATCTACGGCGTCGTCGTGGTGCTCGCGGTCGCGTTCCTCATCATCGAGACCCTGCCGGAGTCGCGACGTCACGTGGCCGGCCACTCGAGCCTGCGCGACCGCTACGCGGCGCTCTTCCGCGACCGCGTGTACCTGGGCGCGGCGATCATCGGCGGCATGACCTTCACCGGCCTCTTCGGCTACCTCTCGACGTCGTCGTTCCTGTTCCAGGAGGTCTACGCCTTCACGGCGCAGCAGTACGGCATCCTCTTCGCCGTGAACTCGGTCGGCGTCATCATCGGCGTGCAGACGAGCTCGCGGCTCATGCGCGGGCGCGTTGCGCCGCAGTGGATCCTCGCGATCACGACGATCGTGCACCTCGCAATGGCGGTCGCGATCATGGTGCTCGACTCGTCGGGCGCCGGGTTCTGGGGCACGGCGATCCCGCTGTGGATCTACATCCTCGCCTGCGGCTTCTCGTTCCCCGCCGTGCAGGTGCTCGCGCTCGCGCACCACGGCGCAGAGGCCGGTACGGCGGCGTCGCTGCTCGGTGCGCTGAACTTCGGCCTCGCGGGCCTCATCTCGCCGCTCATCGGCCTCATGGGCGTCGGCAGCGCCGTGCCCATGGCGATCGTGCAGATCGGCGCAGCCGCCGTCGCGATCGCCGCGCTCTGGTTCCTGGTGCGGCCGAAGACGGTTCCGCCGCTCAGCGACTGACACGGTCGGTCCTGGCCTGCTTCGCCCCCGCTCGCCATGGCCTCCGTCCGCTTCCGGGGGTCGCATCCGGGTTCGCGCCCGCAACCGAACTCCGGATGTCGGTGGCGGCCGCCCGCGTGTCGACCCGATCGTCCCGGCGGGCCGCCACCGACATCCGGAGTTGCGTCATGGGCGGTCCGGGGCGGCCTCGCACCGGCGACCTCCGCACCCCTGCACGACCGCATGCGCGCAGCGAGGCGGCCCGACCGGGCGCCGACGGATGCCGCGTGCCGCGCGCCGTGGCATCCGTCGCCTCGATAGCGTTGGGCCATGACCGTGCCTGCCGAGCCGCCTGACGACGCCGCCGAGCGCGGCGCAGAGCCCGCCGCGGCGCCGGACGCGGCGAACGACGCCGAGCGCGCCGCCGCCGCCCAGCCGGCCGGGCGCCCCGATGCGACCGCGGCAACGTCCGACGACCTCGTGCCGCATCAGCGCGCCGCGCGCGTGCACCGCATGGGCCGCAGGGTGCCGCTGATCGCGGGGGGCATCGCCGTGGTGCTCGGAGCCCTGCTCGGCGTGGTCATCGCCGTGCGCGCGAGCGGGCTGCCGCTCGGCATCGACGAGGAATGGTCGGTCGAGCTGCTCGAGACCCACTCGGCGTGGGCCGACGCGTTCGCCCTCTTCATGAACACGTTGGGCGGTGGCATCGTGGGCGTGATCGTCGTTCCCTTGGCGATCGCGATCGCCTTGCTGGTGCTGCGGCGGCCGTGGGCTGCGCTGTACTTCGTCGCGGCCTCGGCGGCGAGCGCGCTCGTGGTGCAGGTGCTGAAAGGCCTGCTGGGGCGGCCTCGCCCCGAGGACATGATGGTCACGAGCGACTTCGGCTCGTTCCCGTCGGGGCACGTCGCGAACGCGGCGACCATCGCCGTCGCGCTCGGCATCATTTTTCCGCGGGTCTGGGTCTGGGTGTGCGGGGTGATCTACACCGTGCTCATGGCGATCAGCCGCACCTACCTCGGCGTGCACTGGCTCACCGACACGATCGGCGGCGCGCTCGTCGGTGCCGGCGCGGCCCTGCTGCTGTGGGCGGTGTTCGCGGTGCCGATGGAGCGGGAGCGGCTCCGAAGGCTCGCGGTGATCTCCGAACGGAACGCCGCCTTCGCACAGGAGCACGTGACGCCGCCGGCGCACCCGCGCACGTGACGCGGCCGCACCGCTCGCGCACGTGACGCCGCCGGCACCGCCCGTCGAACCGGTCGCCGACGAGCTTCTGCGCCAGTACTGGGATACAACGTTGTAGAGTACCCGCAGGAAACCGGGAGGCGACATGGCTGTGACGTTGCACGACGTGGCGCGCGTCGCCGGCGTGTCGATCAAGACGGTGTCGAACGTCATCAACGCGTACCCGCACATCCGCCCCGCCACGCGTGAGCGCGTCGAAGCGGCCATCGTCGAACTCGGCTACGTGCCGAACCTCACGGCGCGCAGCCTGAAGTCTGGCCGCACCGGGGCGATCGCCCTCGCCGTGCCCGAACTCGGCCTCAGCTACTTCGCCGAACTCGCGGCGGCCGTCATCGAGGCGGCGGAGGCCGCCGGGCTCGTGGTGCTCGTCGAGCAGACCGGCGGCGATCGCGATCGCGAGCTCGAGCTGCTGCGCAGCCCACGCCTCAAGATGACCGACGGCCTGATCTTCAGTGCCCTCGGCATGAGCGAGGCGGATGTCGCGAGCCTCGCGGTCGACTTCCCGATCGTGCTGCTCGGCGAGCGCATCTTCGGCGGGCCGACCGATCACGTCACCATGCGCAATGTCGAGGCGGCGCGCGCGGCGACCGAGTACCTCATCGCATCCGGACGACGTCGCATCGCCGTGGTCGGCGCGCACGAGGGCGAGGTCGTCGGGTCGGCCGCGCTGCGCATGCAGGGCTACCTCGAGGCGCTCGAGGCGCACGGCATCGAGTACGACGAGTCGCTCATCGGGTACACCACGCTCTGGCACCGCTCGAACGGGGCCAGGTCGATGACCGAGCTGCTCGACCGCGGTGCCTCGTTCGACGCGGTGTTCGGCCTGAACGACACCCTCGCGCTCGGTGCGATGCGCGTGCTCCAGGTCTCGGGTCGTCGGGTGCCCGAGGATGTCGCGGTCATGGGCTTCGACGACCTCGACGAGGCCGGGTACTCGATCCCCTCGCTCACGACGGTCGATCCCGGCCAGGACTGGATCGCGCAGACCGCCGTCGCGACGCTCATGGAGCGCATCGCGGCGGGCGCCGAACCCGGCCCGCCGCGCCTGTTGCTGGCCGACTTCCGCATCGCCGAGCGCGAATCCGCCGTCGCGACGGTCGCGCAGCGCGTCTCCTGAGCGGCGGATGCCGGCGCCAGGCGCCAGGCGCCCGGCGGCCGGCGCCCGGCCCGCCCGGTGCGGCGACCCGCCCGCCCGCCGCGACGACATGCGGGGCCCGAGCGCCGCGGGGACGCATTCTGCGGGATGGCGCCGCGTGAGGCCGCAACTCGTGTCCCTCGCGGGTACTGCTCGGCGTGTCGGCGGGCCTCCGCGCGCCGCGAGGCGGGAGTTGGCAAGCCCCGTCCCGCCCGGACGCACGCCCTGTCCCGAACGGACTTGACAGCGCACGAACCCTTCGGCATCATGTGTCTACAACGTTTACTTTACAACGTTGTACAACCCGGAGACCGGGCGCACCACAGACAGAGTTGTCCACCGCAACAGAAAGAGCACCGCACGATGAAGAGCAAGCTCCTCGCCGTCGGCGGCACGGTCGCCATCGCGGCCGCAGCCCTCACCGGCTGCAGCGCAGGCGAATCCTCCGCCACGGAATGCACCAACAAGATCGTGAACGCCGACGCCACCCAGGTGAGTGTCTGGGCCTGGTACCCGTCGTTCGAAGAGGTCGTCGACCTGTTCAACGAGAGCCACGACGACGTCCAGATCTGCTGGACGAACGCAGGCCAGGGCAACGACGAGTACACGAAGTTCTCGACGGCGCTCGAGGCCGGCTCGGGCGCGCCCGACGTCATCATGCTCGAGTCCGAGGTGCTCTCGAGCTTCTCGATCCGCGACGGACTCGTCGACCTCACCGAGTTCGGGGCGAACGACGTGAAGGGCGACTACACCGAGGGCGCATGGAAGGACGTCTCGAGCGGCGCCGCGGTCTACGCGATCCCGGTCGACGGCGGCCCCATGGGCATGCTCTACCGCCAGGACATCCTCGACGAGTACGGCATCACGGCCCCCACCACGTGGGACGAGTTCGCCGCCGCCGCGCAGACGCTGAAGGACGCGGGCGCGCCGGGCGTCCTCGCCGACTTCCCGACCAACGGCCGCGCCTACAACCAGGCGCTCTTCGCCCAGGCCGGCTCCGTGCCGTTCGAGTACGACAACGCGAACCCCACCGAGATCGGCATCGACGTCAACGACGAGGGCTCGAAGAAGGTCAACGCCTACTGGAACGACCTCGTCTCGAAGGGCCTCGTCGCCACCGACGACGCGTTCACGGCCGACTACAACACCAAGCTCGTCGACGGCAGTTACGCCATCTACGTCGCCGCGGCCTGGGGCCCCGGCTACCTCGGCGGCCTCTCGGATGCCGACAGCGACGCCGTGTGGCGCGCCGCGCCGGTTCCCCAGTGGGACCCCGCGAACCCCGTGCAGATCAACTGGGGCGGCTCGACCTTCGCCGTGACCAGCCAGGCGAAGGACAAGGAAGCCGCGGCCGTCGTGGCCAAGGAGGTCTTCGGCACCGAGGAGGCGTGGAAGATCGGCATCGAGAAGGCCGCCCTGTTCCCGCTGTGGAAGCCGATCCTCGAGTCCGACTACTTCCGCGACCTCGAGTACCCGTTCTTCGGCGGTCAGCAGATCAACAAGGACGTCTTCCTCGACGCCGCGGCCGGCTACACCGGCTTCACGTTCAGCCCGTTCCAGAACTACGCGTACGACCAGCTCACCGAGCAGCTCTACGCGATGACGCAGGGCGAGAAGGACTCCGACCAGGCGCTCGACGACCTGCAGGCCTCGCTCGAGGCGTATGCGGGCGAACAGGGCTTCACCCTGAAGTAGCAGGCGGGGCGGATGCCTCGTGGCCGACCACGAGGCATCCGCCCACCTCTTCACCACCGACCGCCTCGACGAGGAGACGAGCATGACCACCCAGACCACTGCCGGGCCGCAGCCCGTCGCGACGCGCCGCACGTCCGCGCCGCGTTCCCGCGGCTCGCGCCTCGAACGACGCCGCCAACGCTGGGGCTGGCTCTTCGTCTCCCCGTTCCTCGCGGTGTTCGCCCTGTTCCTGGTGTTCCCGCTGTTCTACGCCTTCGGCATGAGCCTGTTCACGTCGACGCTGGCCACCGGCACGAAGTTCACGGGCCTCGGGAACTACGCGAAGGCGTTCACCGACCCGCTCTTCCTCGAGGGGCTGCTGCGCGTCGCCGCGTTCGCGATCGTCATGATCCCGGCGCAGTTGATCGTCGCCCTCGCGGCGGCGCTCGTGCTCGACTCGCTCACGTCGTGGCTGTCGAAGCTCTCGCGGCTGCTCATCTTCGTGCCCTACGCCATCCCGGTCGTCATCGGCGCGCTCATGTGGAGCTTCCTCTACAGCCCGAAGTTCGGCCCGAGCGCGACGCTCTTCACCGCCGTCGGCCTGCCGACGCCCGACTTCCTCGCCTCCGACACCGTCTTCGGCAGCCTCGTGAACATCGTCACGTGGCAGTGGTCGGGCTACTACATGGTCGTCATCTACGCGGCGCTGCGCTCGATCGACCCGTCGATCTACGAGGCCGCCCGCATCGACGGCGCCAACGGATGGCAGACGGCGACCCGCATCAAGCTCCCGATGATCTCGTCGTCGATGGTCATGGTGATCACCTTCGCCCTCATCGGCACGCTGCAGTTCTTCACCGAACCGGTGGTGCTGCGCAACATCGCGCAGGGCGCGATCGACGCGGCCTACACGCCGAACATGTACGCGTACTCGCTGGCCTTCTCGTACAGCCAGTTCAACTACGCCTCGGCGATCGCGTTCTCGCTCGGCGCGCTCGTCTTCGCCGGGTCCTACCTCTTCCTCTTCCTCACCCGCAAGCAGAGCGGACTCAAGTGATGGCCATCTTCGCCAACGACGCCGCCCCCAAAGACGCCCTCACCACGGTCACCGGCGTTCCCGACCACGCGTTCCGCGGTCCCCGCGGCAACCGCCGCTCCGGCGGACGCCGCATCGGCTCGCACGTGTTCCTGATCATCCTCGCGATCTACTTCATCGTGCCGATCTGGTGGCTCTTCGTCGCCGCGACGAAGGACACCGCCGGCCTGTTCGGAAGCCCCGCCTTCTGGTTCGACGGCAACTTCGCCTTCTTCGCGAACGTCGCCGAGCTGTTCACCCACCAGGGCGGCATCTACTGGCGCTGGCTCGCCAACTCCTTCCTCTACGCGTTCGCGGGCGGCATCGGCGCGACGATCCTGGCGATCCTCGCCGGGTACGGCTTCGCGAAGTACAACTTCCGCGGACGCAACGGCGTGTTCGGCGTCATCCTCGGCTCGGTCATGGTGCCGCTCACGGCGCTCGTGATTCCGACGTTCATGCTCCTCAGCCAGTACGGCATCATCAACACGCCGTGGGCCGTGATCCTGCCGTCGCTGCTCAGCCCGTTCGGCGTCTACCTCATGCGCGTCTACACGCAGGACGCCGTGCCCGACGAGATGCTCGAGGCGGCCCGCATCGACGGCGCCGGCGAGATCCGCACGTTCTTCCAGGTGGCCCTGCCGATGCTGAAGCCCGCCATCGTGACGGTGCTGCTGCTGTCGGTCGTCGGTACCTGGAACAACTTCTTCCTCCCACTCGCGGTGCTGACCGACCCGCAGCTGCTGCCGGTCACCGTCGGCCTGAACCGGTGGACCGCGCTCTCGAACGCGGGCGCCGGCGGCGAGCAGGTCTGGAACCTCATCACCTCGGGCGCCTTCATCTCGGTGATCCCGCTCGTGCTGTCGTTCCTGTTCCTGCAGCGCTACTGGCAGGGCGGCCTGGCGATCGGCTCCATCAAGTGACGGATGCCGCGGCATCCGCTCGCCCTTCGCGCGACCACGCGACGAACGACCTCTCGACCCTTCGACCACTCGACCTCGACCGACCCTCGACTTCGATCCTGAAATGAGCATCATGAGCACCGCACGCCTCACCGTCGACCCGCACTTCGCCGTCGGCCGCATCGACCGCCGCGTCTTCGGCGGGTTCGTCGAGCACCTCGGCCGCCACGTCTACGACGGCATCTACGAGCCCGGCCACGAGAGCGCGGATGCCGAGGGCTTCCGCTCCGACGTCATCGACCTCGTGAAGGAGCTCGGCGTCTCGACGATCCGCTACCCGGGCGGCAACTTCGTGTCGGGCTTCCGCTGGGAGGACTCGGTCGGTCCGCGCGAGGAGCGCCCCCGCCGCCTCGACCTCGCCTGGCACTCGACCGAGACGAACGAGGTCGGCCTGCACGAGTTCCAGGGCTGGCTCGACAAGGTCGGCAGCGACCTCATGCTCGCCGTCAACCTCGGCACGCGCGGCACGCTGGAGGCCCTCGACCTGCTCGAGTACACGAACATCGCGGGCGGCACGGCACTCTCGCAGCGCCGCATCGACAACGGCCGCACCGACGCGTTCGGCGTGAAGATGTGGTGCCTCGGCAACGAGATGGACGGCCCGTGGCAGCTCGGCCATCGCTCGGCCGACGACTACGGCAAGATCGCCTCGCAGACCGCGAAGGCGATGCGCCAGCTCGACCCCTCGGTCGAGCTCGTGGTCTGCGGCTCGTCGAGCGCGCACATGCCGACCTTCGGCGAGTGGGAGCGCGTCGTGCTCACCCACGCCTACGACGACGTCGACTACATCTCGTGCCATGCCTACTACGAGGAGCGCGACGGCGACCTCGGTTCGTTCCTCGCGTCGGCGGTCGACATGGACCACTTCATCGAGTCGGTCGTCGCGACCGCCGACCACGTGAAGGCCGTGAACGGCAGTTCGAAGACCATCGACATCTCGTTCGACGAGTGGAACGTCTGGTACATCGAGCGCTTCCACGGCGTCGACAAGATCGAGGGCATCGACAACTGGCCGGTCGCCCCGCGCCTGCTCGAGGACGTCTACTCGGTCGCCGACGCGGTCGTCTTCGGCAACCTCATGATCTCGCTGCTGAAGCACGCAGACCGGGTGACGAGCGCCTCGCTCGCGCAGCTCGTCAACGTGATCGCCCCGATCATGACCGAGCCCGGCGGCATCGCCTGGCGCCAGACGACGTTCTTCCCGTTCTCGATCACCTCGCGCCTCGCGCAGGGCGACGCGCTCGAGCTGAAGCTCGACGCGCCGACGTACTCGACGAAGGCCTACGGCGAGGTCCCGCTCGTCGACGCCGTCGCCACGCACGACGCCGAGACCGGTCGCTCCGCGGTGTTCCTCGTGAACCGCTCGCAGACCGAGGCGCTCACCGTGACGGTCGACATCTCTGGCCTCGGCGAGGTGTCGGTGCTCGAGTCGCACACCCTCACCGACGACGACGTGTACGCGAAGAACACGCTCGAGCAGCCCGAGCGGGTCGCCCCGAGCGCGAACGAGTCGATCGTGATCGACGGCGGCGAGCTCACCATCACCCTGCCGCCGGTGTCGTGGTCGGCCGTCTCGCTCGGCTGAGCGGGGCGACGCCCCGCGTCGCGGCGGCGCTGCTCTCGGTGGGACTCCTGGGGGGACTCACCGCGTGCAGCGCACCGGGCGGCGTGTGGGAGGCCTCCGGCGACCTCGCCACCCACGATCCGGCGCTCGCCCGCGACGACGACGGCACGTGGTGGGTCTACTCGACCGGCAACGGCACGGTCGCCGAGGGCGACATCCAGATCCGCTCCTCGACCGACGGCGAGCATTGGGTGTACGAGGGCGAGGTCTGGCCCGAGAAGCCCGAGTGGCTCACCGACGCCGTGAAGGGCGTCGACAACCTCTGGGCGCCCGAGCTCGTCGAGCACGACGGCACCTGGTACCTGTACTACTCGGCGTCGCGGTTCGGCAAGAACACCTCGCTCATCGCGGTCGCGACGAACTCCACGCTCGACCCCGACGATCCCGACTTCGACTGGGTCGACGGGGGAGCGGTCATCGAGTCGACCACGTCCGACGACTTCAACGCGATCGACCCGGGCGTCGTCATCGACGAGCAGGGCACGCCGTGGATGGCGTTCGGCTCCTTCTGGAGCGGCATCCGCATGGTCGAGCTCTCGTGGCCGACCGGGCTGCGGGCCGACGACGCGGAGCCGCTTCGCATCGCCGACCGCGGTGCGCCGCCGACCGCGATCGAGGCGCCGTACCTCGTCGAGCACGACGGCGACTGGTTCCTCTTTGTCTCGCGCGACAGCTGCTGCCAGGGCGCGAAGAGCACCTACAACATCGCGGTGGGCCGAGCGGATGCCGCGACCGGCCCGTTCGTCGACCGCGACGGCGTGCCGATGCTCGACGACGGCGGCACGCCGGTGCTCGTCACCGACGGCGCCCGCGTGGGGCCCGGAGGCCAGTCCGTCGCCGACGGCGTGCTGGCGTTCCACTACTACGACGCCGACGCGGGCGGGACGTTCCGGCTCGCGCTCGCGACGATCGACTGGGACGAAGAAGGCTGGCCCGTCGTACGGTGGTGACGCGACCCCGTGACGCGACCCCGTGCCGCGAACTCGTGATGCCCGCGGCATCCGCACCAGCCAAGACGACAGGAGCACGATGACCGAACGCAACTGGGCCGGCAACCTCGCCTACGGCTCGCGCCGCTTCGCACGGCCGGGTTCGGTCGACGAACTCGCCGAACTCGTCGCCGCGACGGCGCACGACGGCACCCGCGTGCGGGCGCTCGGGTCGCGCCACTCGTTCAACCGCATCGCCGACACCGAGGGGCTGTCGATCGAGACCGGCGGACTGCCCGAGGTCGTCGAGGTCGACGAGGCGGCGCGCTCCGTGCGCGTCTCGGCGGGCCTGCGGTACGGCGAACTCGCCGAGGCGCTCGAGCGCGACGGCTGGGCGCTCGCGAACCTCGCCTCGCTGCCGCACATCTCGATCGCCGGCGCGGTCGCGACGGGCACACACGGGTCGGGCGACGCGGTCGGCTCCCTCGCGACGCAGGTCGCCGCGGTCGAGCTCGTCACGGCCGACGGCTCGGTGCGGGCGATCCGCCGTGGCGAACCCGACTTCGACGGCGCCGTGGTCGCGCTCGGCGCGCTGGGCGTGGTCACCGCCCTCGAGCTCGACATCCAGCCGACCTACGAGATCGCCCAGCACGTGTTCGAGCGGCTGCCCCTCGACGCGGTCCTCGCCGACCTCGACGCCGTCACCGGCGGCGCGACGTCGACGAGCCTGTTCACGACCTGGCGCGACCCCGACGTGATCGACCAGCTGTGGCTGAAGCAGCGCACGGAGGCCGCGGCATCCGTCGCCCTGCCGGCCGCGCTCGCGGCGATGGGCGCGACCGCGGCCACCGTGAAGCGGCACCCGCTGCCCGGCGTCTCGGCCGAGCACTGCACCGACCAGCTGGGCGTGCCGGGGCCGTGGTTCGAGCGGTTGCCGCATTTCAAGCTCGGCTTCACTCCGTCGAACGGCGACGAGCTGCAGTCGGAGTTCCTCGTGCCGAGGGCGCGCGCGGCCGAGGCGATCGGGGTCGTGCGCTCGCTCGCGTCGTCGATCGCCCCACTGCTGCAGGTGTGCGAGATCCGCACCGTCGCCGGCGACGGGCTCTGGCTCTCGCCTGCCCACGGACACGACACCGTCGGCATCCACTTCACCTGGCTGCCCGACCAGCCCGCGGTCGAGGCGCTGCTGCCGCTCCTGCAGGCCGCCCTCGAGCCGTTCGACGCCCGCCCGCACTGGGGCAAGCTGTTCGACGTCGACGAGGCGGCCGAGCGGATGTCGCGGCTCTACCCGCGCTGGCAGGACTTCGCCGCGCTCCGGGCCGGCCTCGACCCGAACGGCGTGTTCCGCAACGACCTGCTGGAGCGGCTGGGGCTCTGACCGCGGCATCCGCCCCTGAAAGCGAACGTCCCCCGGATCCCGCCGTGCGGCGGGATCCGGGGGACGAAGCAGACCAGGTCGGCCGGCGTCAGTCGGCGTCGACGAACAGGTCCGTCTGCAGCAGGGCGTACATGACGTTGTGCACGCGGTCGCGCAGGCCCTCGCCGACGCCCACGGGGTCGTCGGCCAGCGCCTTCTCGGTGGTGGAGACGGTCGAGTTGCCGAGCATCGCCAGCATCAGGTCGTTGCCGTACCGCACCGCCTGGGCGGGGTCCATGAAGGCGCCGAGCACGGCGTCGGTCGACACGATGCCGTCGAAGCCCCACTCGCCGCGCAGCACCTCCTGCAGCAACTGTTCGTTGCCGCCAGACCAACGCGGCCCGACGTGGATGAACGAGCTCATCGCGCCGTTGGCGCCGCCCTCCTTCACCGTGATCTCGAACGGACGCAGGTAGATCTCGCGGAGCGCCTGCTCGTCGACCCACACGTTGATGCCGGTGCGGGCGTTGGTCTCCTGCTCGTTGAGCGCGAAGTGCTTCATGAACGTGAGCACGTTCCTGCTCTGCGCACCCTCGACCATGGCGGCGCCCATCGTGCCGGACACGAGCGGGTCCTCCGAGTAGTACTCGAAGTTTCGGCCGCCCATCGGGGTGCGGTGGATGTTCATGCCGGGGGCGTACCAGCCCTGCACGCCGTAGGCGTTCGCCTCGTCGCCGACGGCCTCGCCCATGTCGCGGGCCAGGTCGACGTCCCACGTCGAGGCGATGACGACCTCGGTCGGGAACGACGCGGCCGTCACCTTGCTGAAGAGCGAGTTGATGCCGGCCGGGCCGTCGAGCAGGACCGCCGACGGCACGCCGAGGCGCTCGACGGCTTCGGTGCGGTAGGCGCCCTTCGCGAAGATCGCGAGCTGCTCGTCCTTCGTGAACTGGTCGAGGAAGAGCTCCCACTTCGGGTCGTCGTAGGCGAGGCCGGCGAGGTCCTCGAGCTGCAGGCCGTTGTCGGCGCCGTAGGCCGGCGCATCGCCCTCGGCCGGCTCGATCGTGGGGAACATCTCGTCGAGGAGCTCGTCGGATGCCTCCGTGGCGACGTCGGCGTCATCGGGGTAGGTGCCCGCCCAGTCGTCGCGCGACAGGTAGGTGAGGTCGCCGTCGGCGTAGCCGAAGCGGTTCTCGAGTTCGGCGCCGGTCGCGGCATCCGTGTCGAAGACGACCTGCTCGGCGATCTCGATCGGGAACGAGGCGACCGGGGTGTGCACGTCGGTGGAGACCGAGACGTCGTAGCTGCCCGCGTCGAGCACGTACGCGCCTTCGCCGCGCTCGTCCCACGACGCCAGGTCGCGCACCGGGAACGAGATCGTCACCGTCTCGGACGCGCCGGGCTCGAGCAGCGAGGTCTTGGCGTAGCCGGCGAGCTCGATCGCCGACTTCTCGATGCCGCCCGGCGTGTATGGCGCCGAGAAGTAGGCCTGCACGACGTCCTTGCCGGCGACATCGCCCGAGTTGGTCACGGTGACGTCGAGGTTCACCTCGTCGTCGGCGACGACCGGGGCGGTCGCCTTCCAGTCGAACGTGGTGTAGCTGAGGCCGTGGCCGAACGGGTACTGCACGGCCTGCTCGTAGCCCGCCTCGTCGCCCTCGTAGAAGGTCTCGTAGAAACGGTAGCCGACGTAGATGCCCTCCTCGTAGTCGACGAGCCCGCGGGCGACGTTCTCGTAGGAGTAGTTGCCGAAGTTCTCGGTCGACGGAGCGCTCGTGATGTCGTACGCGTAGGTGTCGGTCAGGTGACCCGACGGGTTCACGTCGCCGTGGAGGATCTTCGTGAGCGAGGTCGCGCCCTGCGGACCCGGCGTGCCGATCCACACGGCGCCCTTGATCTGCGGGTACTCGTCGAGGAAGCCGAGCTCCATCTGGTTGCCCGAGTTCACGACGATGACGACGTCGTCGAAGTTCGTCGTGACGACGTCGAGCAGCTCGCGCTGGGTGTCGGTGATGCGCAGCTCATCTGCCGTGAAGTCCGAGGCCTCGACCCCGTCGTTGCCGAGCACGATGAGCGCGGTGTCCGAGAAGTCCTTCGCCTGGGCGAGCACGTCGTCGGTGAGGTAGTCGGGCGACGGCTCCTTCTCCTCGGCGCCCGCGAGCATCGAGCTGAAGATCTGCACGAGGCCGTTAGCCGATCCGCCGGACTTGGTCTCGGCGCCGGCGTCTTCGGTGGCGGCCTTCACCTCGGGGTTGTAGGCGATGCCCTGGGTCTCGAGCGCGTCGTAGAGCGTGACGGCGCTCGACTGGTCGGCGCCGCCCGAGCCGCCGCCGCCGTAGCGGAGGTTGAACGACTCGAAGCCGAACACGTTGACGGTGTCGTCGGCGAGCGGCAGCACGTCGTCGTCGTTCTCGAGCAGCACGATGCCCTCGTCGGAGATGCGGCCGGCGAGCTCGGTCGAGTGCTCGCGGGCCGCGATGCCCTCGGCCGTCGAGCTGTCGACGCTGACCGAGGTCAGGCGGCCGACGTCGGCGACGGTCGGTGCGGCGACCACGGCGACGACGCCGACGACGGCGACGGCGACGCCCCAGCCGACGAGGCGGCGCGGACGTGCCTTCACCCGGCGGTACGCGCGCTCGCGACGCTTCAGCTCGCGGCGCTCGGCGCGCGACATCGAGGCGCGGGCCGCCTTGCGCTCCTGCTTCGCGGTGGCGCGGGCCTCGCGGGCCGCAGCGCGGTCGGCCTTCTTGGCTGCCGAGCGGTCCGCAGGCGACATCGCCTTCAGTTCCGCGCGTCGCTCGCGCTTCGCGGCCTTCTCGGCCTGGACGCGGGCGACCGCGTCCTGCTTGATCTCTTTCCGGGTGACCATGTCTCAGTTCGCTTTCGGGATTCGGGTGTTTCGTGCGCGCAGCTTCCATGCCGCGCTGATGAGGCGGCGAGTGCCGCGGAAGAAGTGACGGTTCACCATGAGCAGCAGTCCGTCGAGCATGTCCTCGTCGAACGCCCCGCCCGAGAGGCGCGGGATCGAGCGGAACGGGAGGTCGAGCGCGAAGTACGTGTTGTTCGCCGCATGGGGTCGCTTGAGCAGCATGAGCACGCGGTGGCTCGTCGTGATCAGCCGGTACAGCAAGCCGCCGAATCCGCCGCGGCCCTTCGTCTGGGCGATGATGTCGTCGCGCGTGAGCGGCCGGTTCGCAGGCCAGTCCGCCGCGGGCAGCGACCGGCCGAGGAGTGCCTCGAACTCGCCGGCGCCGGCGCTCTGCACGTGGCCGGAGACGTAGTGCGGCAGGTCGGCGGCATCGCCGAGCGACCACGCCTCGCCCTCGATCCCGATCGTCGCGCGAAGCCGGATGTCGCGGGACGACGCGCCGGCGAGCACGGCGTAGCTGCCGGGCACCGTGCGCCAGTCGTGGGTTCCGACGTCGTACGCCGAGAAGGCGTGCTCGGCGAGCGTCACCTCGACCCGGGCGTGCTCGCCCGGCTCGAGTCGGACCTTCGCGAAGCCGCGCAGCTCGCGCGGGGCGCGGAACTCGCCGTTCGCGGCATCCGGAGCCTCGACGTAGACCTGCACGATCTCGGAGCCGGCGCGCTCGCCGGTGTTCGTCACGGTGAGTCGTGCCGTCGTCTCGTCGACCACGAGGTCGGCGTACGCGAACTCGGTGTAGCCCAGCCCGTGCCCGAAGGGATAGCGCACCGGGGCGCCGATCTTGTCGTAGTAGCGGTAGCCGAGGTAGATGCTGTCGCGGTGCTCGGAGGTCGCCTCGGTGAGCCGGAAGGTCGTCGAGGACGCGACGTCGGAGTACCGCAGCGGGTAGGTCTCGGCGAGCTTGCCGCCCGGTTCGGATGCGCCGGTGAGCACGTCGACGATCGCACGCCCGCCGCCCTGGCCCCCGAGGTAGCCGTGCACGATGGCGTCGACGCGGTCGGCGAACGGCAGCTCCACCGGGGAACCGCCCGCGAGCACGACGACGACGGGCCGGCCGACGGCGATGAGCTCCTCGGCGAGGTCGAGCTGGTTGCGGGCGAGGCGCATGTGGGTGCGGTCGACCGCCTCGGCCTCGGCGGACTCGTCGAGGCCGAGGAAGAGCAGCACAACGTCGGAGCCCTTGGCGAGCTCGAGGGCGCGTCGCCGCAGCCGCTTCGACGAGCCGTCCATGCGGGTGAAGCCCGGTTCGAAGCCGGCGACGTCGAGCGCCGAGGCGCGCAAGGCGTCGAGGGCGGAATCGACACGGGTCGGATTGACGAGGGAGCTGCCGGCGCCCTGGTAGCGCGGCGTCTCGGCGAAGTCGCCGATGACGGCGACGCGACCGCGCCCTGGCGCGAGGGGGAGCGTGCGGTCGCGGTTGGCGAGGAGCACGACCGAGGCGCGCGCGGCCTCGACGGCGAGCTCGTGGTGCGCATCGAGGTCGGCGGGAGCCGCATCGCCGGGCGCGGTGCGCTCGATGAGCTCGAGCACCTCGGCCACGCGTGCGTCGAGCACGGCCTCGTCGAGCAGGCCGGCCTCGACGGCACGCACGATCTCCTGGTCGGTGACCCCGTTCGTCGACGGCATCTCGAGGGCGTTCCCTGCGATGAGGCCGGCGACGCGGTCGTTGCTGCCGCCCCAGTCGGTGACGACGAGCCCGTCGAAGCCCCATCGCCGGCGCAGGACCTGCTGCATGAGCTCCTGGTTCTCGTTCGCATAGGTGCCGTTCACGCGGTTGTACGAGCTCATGACGGTCCAGGCGTCGCCGCCCGTGATCGCGAGACGGAAGCCCTCGAGGTAGAGCTCGTGGAGCGCGCGTTCGTCGACGACCTCGTCGATGCTCATGCGGTGCGTCTCCTGGCTGTTCACCGCGAAGTGCTTGGCGGATGCCGCGACGCCCCGTGACTGCACGCCGGAGATGAACGAGGCGGCGAGCGTGCCGGAGAGCAGGGGGTCCTCCGAGAAGTACTCGAAGTTGCGCCCCGCGAGCGGATTGCGCTTGATGTTCAGGCCCGGCCCGAGGAGCACGCTGACCTGCTCGGCCGCCGCCTCGGTGCCGAGCGCCTCGCCGACGCGGCGCAGCAGCACCGGATCCCAGCTGTTGGCGAGCGTCGCCGCGGTCGGGAAGCAGGTGGCGGGGATGCTCGCGTTCAGGCCGAGGTGGTCGGCGGCGCCACCCTGCTTGCGCAGGCCGTGCGGGCCGTCGGTGAGCATGATCGAGGGGATGCCGACACGGGGGATCGCCTTCGTGTTCCAGAAGTTCGCGCCCGACATGAGCGATGCCTTCTCGGCGAGGGTCAGCTGGTCGAGCAGGTGCTGAACGCGCTCAGGCATGGGGGACTCCTCGGACGACGCTGGTCGATGTGCTGGCTGCCCTGTCGGAGACGGAGCGGATGCCGACGCGCTGGGGGTGCGCGAGTGCTATCGTAGCCGAATTCCACCATGTGGTGGAATTCGAGCGGACGCAGCGACGAGGCGTGGAAGCATGGAGGCGTGATGACGACCGGCGACGACGAACTGATCAGACACCTCGAGGGCTACGTCAACGGCCGTGCCACGAAGCACCAGATCGTCGCCCGCGCCGCGGAGGCGTTCGCGCAGCAGGGCTTCCACGGCGCCTCGGTGCGCGGCATCGCGAGGGCGGCCGGCGTCGACCACTCGACGCTCCTGCACCACTTCGGCGACAAGACCTCGCTCCTGCTGGCCGTGCTCGAGTGGCAGGACGCGCAGCACCTGCCGGTCGACTTCTCGTCGTCTGCCCCGTCGCTGCCGTCCTCGCCGGAGACCGTGGCCGACGGCTTCGTCGCCACCGCCGAGCGCAACGTCGGCGCCCCCGGTCTCGTGCAGCTGCTCTCCGTCATGACCGCCGAGGCCGGCGCGCCCGACCACCCGGCGAGGGAGCTGCTGCAGCGCCGCCAGCAGATCCCGAAGCAGGTCATCGCCGACACGATCCGCGCGCAGCGGATCGCCGGTGCGGTCGACGACGACGGGCTGACGCCGGAGCAGTCCGCCGCCGTCGTGATCGCGACCTGGGAGGGCCTGCAGGTCTACGACGCCCTGAACCCGTGCGAACTCGACGTTCCCGACTTGCTCGGGCGAGCCCTGCGGCGCGCCTTCGGGCTGGCTGAGCCCGACGCGGCCTGACCCGCGCTCCGGCCGGCACCCGGCTCGACGACCCGGGCTCGGGCCCGACGCTCCGGCCCGACGCTCCGGCCCGCCGCGACTACCCGCCGGCGAACGGCGGCAGGATGTCGACCTGCTCCGACAGCGCGGCAGCTGGGTCGCGCTCGACGCGCCCGCCGACGAGGAACGAGCCCGACTTCAGCACGCGTTCCATGGGGGCGCCGTAGCGGGCGAGCAGCAGGTCGCGCAGATCCGCCACGGTGGCGGATGCCGCGAGCTCGAGTCGCTCCTCTTCGAGGCCGGCCGCCTCGGCGGCCGCAGCGAAGTACCGAACGGTCACGAGCGTCACGACCTCGATGCTACCCGGCGGGTGCGTGCGAGGATGGCAGCATGAATCCGGCGCCGAACGCGGGGGTCGAGACCGGCCCGACGGTCGCATCGCGGCCGGGCCCGCTCGTCGAGCCCGGTCCGCCGCTCACGGCCCAGCAGGTCTCGCGCTTCAGCCGCCAGCTGATGCTTCCCGGCTTCGGCGAGCTCGCGCAGCGGCGCCTCGCGGCCGCACGGGTGCTCGTCGTCGGCGCGGGCGGTCTCGGCAGCGCCCTGGTGCCGTACCTCGCGGGCAGCGGCGTCGGCACGATCGGCCTCGTCGACGACGACACCGTCGAACTGTCGAACCTGCATCGGCAGGTCAGCCACGGCGTCGCCGACGTCGGCCGCCCGAAGGTCGACTCGCTCGCCGACGCGGTCGCGAGCATCGATCCGGCGTGCCGCGTCATCCGTCATCGTGATCGCCTCACCTCGGCGAACGCGCTCGAGGTGCTCGCGGGCTACGACCTGGTGGTCGACGGCAGCGACAACTTCCCGACCCGCTACCTCGTGAACGACGCGGCGCTGCTCGCCGGCATCCCGCTCGTGTGGGGTTCGATCCTGCGCTTCCACGGTCAGGTCGGGGTCTCGTGGCACGCGTCCGGGCCCACGTACCGAGACCTGTTCCCGGTGCCGCCGTCGCCCGACGAGGTGCTCTCCTGCGCGCAGGGCGGCGTGCTGCCGAGCGTGTGCGCGTGGGTCGGCGCCCTCATGTCGACCGAGGTCGTGAAGCTCGTCACGGGCGTCGGCGAGCCGCTGCTCGGGCGGGTCACGACGATCGACGCCCTCTCGGGCCGCTCGCGCGAGCTCTCGTACCGGGCGATCGCGGATGCCGCCGAGATCACGTCGCTCGTCGACTACGAGCTCTTCTGCGGCCTGCCGACGGCGACGTCGACGGGCGCGACCGAGGCGGATGCCGCGGCCGCCGCGCTCGCCGAGGCATCCGCGCCGCGCGGGGTCACCGCGGCCGACCTGCTCGCCCGGGTGCGCGGCGGCGAGCCGGTGCGCCTGCTCGACGTTCGAGAGCCCGCGGAGGCCGAGCTGCGCCGCATCGAGGGCAGCGAGCTGCTGCCCCTCGGCGACCTCGTCGCCGGCGCCGAGCCGCACCCGGGCGACGCCCCGCTCGTCGTGTACTGCGAACAGGACCTCCGCTCGCGTCGCGCGGCACGGCTGCTGCTCGAGCGCGGGCACGACGACGTCGTGTTCCTCGTGGGCGGCATCGACCGGTTCGCGAGCGTCGCCGACGACCTCGTGCAGCGCTGAGCCCTGGAGGAACCGCACACATGCGCCACACGCCGCACTACCTGATGACCGACCCAGACGAGGTGAAGCGCCTGATCCGTGCCAACGCGTGGGCGACGTTCGTCTCGCCGGCGAGCACGGGGCTCGTGGCCTCGCACTACCCGGTCATCCTCGACGAGGCGGCCGACGGCATCACGATCGTCAGCCACTTCGGGCGGCCCGACGAGGTGCTGCACGAGCTGGGCGCGCACGAGGTGCTCGTGATCATCCAGGGCCCGCACGACTACGTCTCGCCGAGCTGGTACGCCCCCGGCGAGGTCATCCCGACCTGGAACCACGTCACCGCCCACCTGTACGGCACCCCCGAGATCCTCAGCGACGACGAGAACTACGAGATGCTCAACCGGCTCACGGACCACTTCGAGCAGCACCAGGCGGGCGGTCGCAGCCTCGCCGACGACGAGGCGGGCACCCGACGGGTGGCGAAGGGCACGGTCGGCCTGCGCATGCGCGTCGACCGCTTCGATGCGAGGGCGAAACTGAGCCAGAACAAGGCTCCGGATGTCGCGGCGAACGTGATCGCCAACCTCGACGAGCGCAATCCGGCCCTCGCCGACGAGATGCGTCGCGTGCACGCGCCAGCAGCTCCTCAGCCGCCGATGTAGCTCATCTCGACCTTGGGCCGCGCCGCGCGCAGCTCGGGCGTGAGGGTCGCGCGCACCTCGGAGTAGCGGTCGTCGCGCGCGCCCCAGATCGCGCCCATCGCGTCGGCGAGGCCGTCGTCGTCGATGCCGCCGCGCAGCAGGGCCCGCAGGTCGTGCCCCTCCGACGCGAACAGGCACGTGAACAGGCGCCCCTCGGTCGAGATGCGGGCCCGGTTGCAGGTGCCGCAGAACGCCTGCGTCACGCTCGAGATCACGCCGATCTCACCGCCCCCGTCGAGGTAGCGCCAGCGTGCGGCCGTCTCACCGGGGGCCGTCGCGCCGACGGCGGCCAGCGGCATCCGCTCGCCGATGCGCTCGACGATCTCGGCCGACGGCACGACCTCGCCGAGCTCCCACCCGTTCGACGTGCCGACGTCCATGTACTCGATGAAGCGCAGCGTGAACGGGGTGCCCTTGAAGTACTCGGCCATCGGCAGGATCTCGTGGTCGTTGAGGCCGCGCTTGACGACCATGTTCACCTTGACCGGGCCGAGGCCGGCGTCGTGGGCGGCCTGGATGCCGTCGAGCACGCGCCCGACCGGGAACCGCACGTCGTTCATCGACTGGAACAGTTCGTCGTCGAGCGAGTCGAGCGACACCGTGACGCGCGTGAGCCCAGCGGCCTTCAACGAGGCCGCCTTCATCGCGAGCGCCGAGCCGTTCGTGGTCAGGGCGATCTCGAGCGGGCGCCCGTCTGGCGTGCGCAGTTCGGCGAGCTGTGCGATGAGCCCCTCGAGGCCGCGCCGGAGCAGCGGTTCGCCGCCGGTGAGGCGCAACTTCTCGACGCCGTGCGCGGCGGCGATGCGGGCGATGCGGGTGATCTCCTCGAAGCTCAGCAGCTCGTCGCGGTCGAGGAACGCGTAGTCGCGCCCGAACACGGCCTTTGGCATGCAGTACACGCAGCGGAAGTTGCAGCGGTCGGTCACCGAGATGCGCAGGTCCCGCAGGGGCCGGTCGCGCAGGTCGGCGAGTCGCCCGGTCGAGGGCAGACGCATCGCCGTGCTCGTCATCGCATCCCCTTCCGTGGCGTCAACGCTAACACCGGGGTGGGGATGCCTCGGGCTTCATCCGCCCCGCCCCGGTCAGGGGACGCTCGAGCGCGACGCGGTGGCGGCCGGGCTCGACGCCTAGCATGGACGCAGCAAGGAGGTCACCATGGATTCGTTCGACCACTCGCTCCAGTCGAGTCCCGGTTCCGGTTCCGCGTCGGGCACCGCAGCCGGTGCCGGCGCCGATGGCACGGTCGCCGATCGCACCGTTGCCGATGACCATGTCGCCGATCGGGCGGCCGCCTACCTCGCCCATGCCGTCGACCTGGCCACCGCGAACGTGCAGCACGGGGGCGGGCCGTTCGGGGCGGTCGTCGTCGCCGCCGACGGACGGGTGTTCGAGGGCGTCAATCGGGTCACCGCGAACCTCGACCCGACCGCCCACGCGGAGGTCACCGCGATCCGTGCCGCCTGCACGGGACTCGGCACCTTCGACCTGAGCGGCGCGACGCTCTACGCGAGCTGCGAACCGTGCCCGATGTGTCTCGCATCCTCCCTCTGGGCGCGCATCGACCGGGTCTTCTTCGCGGCGGATCGCGACGATGCGGCCGATGCCGGCTTCGACGACGCGGTCTTCGATCGCTACTTCGAAGGTGGTGAGGAGGACCGTCGCATCATGCCGGTCGGCAGCATCGACCTCGGGCACGATCGGAGCGTCGCGCCGTTCACCGCGTGGAAGCGCAAGGGCGACCGCGTCGACTACTGAGCCGTCCACGTGGCCGCTACCCGGGCAGACACGGCAGGCGGAGCAGGCGGAGCAGGCGCGACCGGCGTCGTGCGCCCCTGTTCGGCGTGCCCACGCGTCACGGCTTGCTCCTCGATCTGCTGGAGCACCCGTGCCGCGACGCTCACCGCGATCGCGGCCGGATCCTTCGACCCGATGCCGTCGATGCCGATGGGGGTCGCGACGCGGGCGAGGGACGCGTCCTCGTGGCCGGCCTCGCGGAGCCGCTGCTCGAAGCGTGCCCACTTCGATCTCGACCCGATCAGGCCGATCGACGCGAGGCCGTCGGTGCCGAGTGCGGCTTCGATGATCGCGAGGTCCTCGACGTGATCGTGCGTCATGACGAGCACGTGCGCGCCGGTGGGGAGCAGCATCAGCGCCGACTCGGGCACCTGCGGGCCGTGGACGAGCACGGTGGCCACGGCGTCGGCGAGCGGCCCGCTCGACCCCGGGACCCCGATCCGCTCCGGCGCGAGCATCTCGGGGCGGGAATCCACGAGATGGAGCTCGATCCGCTGCCGGACGAGGATCCGCGCCAGCTCCAGTCCGACGTGTCCGACCCCGAAGACGGCGACCACGGGAACGGCCAGTACCGGTTCGAGCAACATGGTGACCTCGCCTCCGCAGCATTGCACGCCGTACTCCGTCGCGACCCGGTCGCTCAACGTCAGCTTCATCAGTTCGGGCTCGTCGGCGGCTTCGCCGAGCAGCTCGCGGGCGCGGGCGATGACCGTGGCCTCGAGGTTGCCGCCGCCGACCGTGCCGAACGTTGCGGTCGCCGACACGACCATCTTGGCCCCGCCGTTGCGTGGAGCGTGGCCGCGCACCGTCGCCACGGTCACGATGACCGACGGCGTCCGTGCCGCACGGAGCGCCTGCGCCGCATCCAACCAGTCCATCGCTCGACCCGCCACTCAGCGATCGACGGGCATGAGTTCGGGTTCAGGCCCCGCCTGGGCATCCGCCGCGACCCCCTCGGCGGCGCGTCGCGCATCCCGGATCGCCCGGAACACCGCCTCGGGTGTCGCCGGTGACGCGAGTTCGACGCTGTGCCCGCCTGGCCCGAACGCGGCGACGGCCTCGCGGATCGCCTCGCGCGCGCTGAACGCGAGCATGAGCGGCGGTTCGCCCACCGCCTTCGATCCATAGACCACGCCGTCCTCGGTCGCGCGTTCGAACAGGCCCACGTTGAACACCTCGGGCATCTCCGAGAAGCTCGGAAGCTTGTAGGTGCTCGCCGACTGCGTGAGCAGGCGACCTCGACCGGGCCCGTCGCCCGTGTCCCAGCGCAGTTCCTCGAGGGTCAGCCATCCGACGCCCTGCACGTATCCGCCCTCGATCTGGCCGAGGTCGATGAGCGGCGAGAGCGTGTCGCCCACGTCGTGCACGATATCGACGCGGAGGATGCGCGTTGCGCCGGTGAACCCGTCGACCTCGACCTCGGTCGCGGCGGCGCCGTAGGAGAAGTACTTGAACGGCGAGCCCTGCATGGCCTCGGTGTCCCAGTGCAGCCCTTCGGTGCGATAGAAGCCCGCGGCCCAGAGCTGCACGCGCGCGTCGTAGGCGGCGTTCGCGACCTCGGCGAACCCGAGCGAAGGCCCCGTCGGACGAAGGCCGGAGACGCGACCGCGACCGAATCGCACGTCGCGTTCGTCGATGCCGAGCATGCGTGCGGCGACCGCGGCCATGCGGTCGCGGATCTGCTCGCAGGCGTCCTTCACCGCGCCGCCGTTGAGGTCGGCGCTCGAGGAGGCGGCGGTGGCCGAGGTGTTCGGCACCTTGTCGGTGCGAGTCGGTGCGAGTCGGACCGAGGCGACCTCGACCCCGAGGGCGGTCGCCGCGACCTGCAGCATCTTGGTGTGCAGCCCCTGACCCATCTCGGTGCCGCCGTGGTTGATCAGCACCGAGCCGTCCTTGTAGACGTGCACGAGCGCGCCGGCCTGGTTGTACGCGGTGAGCGTGAAGGAGATGCCGAACTTCACGGGGGTGATGGCGAGGGCCCGCTTGGCGTCGGGGTGCCGGGCGTTGAACTCGGCGACCGCGGCGCGACGCTCGTCGAAGTCGCTCCCGTCGCGCACCTGTCGCCAGATGTCGTGCAGGCGTTCGGCGTGGCGCACGGGTTGTCCGTAGGGCGTCGTCTGGCCGGGTTCGTAGAAGTTGCGACGGCGCAGCGTCGCCGGGTCGATGCCGAGCACCGGCGCAACGCGGCCGAGGATGTTCTCGATCACGAACATCCCCTGCGGGCCGCCGAACCCGCGGAACGCCGTCTGCGAGGTCTTGTGCGTCTTCGCGACACGCCCGTGCGCGACGAAGTTCGGAATCCAGTACGCGCTGTCGACGTGGCAGAGCGCCCGGCCCATGACCGGCTCCGAGAGGTCGAGGCTCCAGCCGCCGTCGGCGGTGAGCGTCGTCGAGAGGGCGAGGATGTGCCCGTCGTCGTCGAATCCGGCCTTCCATGCGAGGTGGAACGGATGCCGCTTACCGGTCATCGTGAACTCCTGCGTGCGATTCAGGCGCAGGCGCACCGGCCGGCCCGTGAGCACCGATCCGAGTGCCGCGACGGCCGCGAATCCGTGCGGCTGCATCTCCTTGCCGCCGAAGCCGCCGCCCATGCGAAGGCACTGGACCGTGACCCGGTTGTTCGGCACGCCGAGCACGTGCGCGACGATCTCCTGCGTCTCGGAAGGGTGCTGCGTGCTGCACTCGACGAACACCTGGCCCTCGGAGTCGACGTGGGCGAGCGAGGCCTGCGCCTCGAGCGAGAAGTGCTCCTGCCCGCCGACCTCGGAGATGCCCTCGAATACATGCGGCGCGGTGGCCAGGGCAGCCTCGGGCTCGCCGCGACGAATCGTGCGGGGAATGCCCTGGAACGACCCGGCCTCGATCGCCTCGGGCACGGTGAGGATCGAGGGCAGCGGTTCGTACCCGACCTCGACGGCGGCGGCTCCGAGTCGCGCGGCCTCGGGCGTCTCGCCGAGCACCCAGGCGAGCGCCTGCCCGTGGAACATCGCCTCGCTCGGGAAGAGCGGCTCGTCGTCCTTCACCCCGGCGTCGTTGTGGCCGGGCACGTCATCGACGGTCAGGACCCGCACGACGCCGGGTACCGAGAGCGCCTGCCGCACATCGATGGTCACCAACGCGTGCGCGTGCTCCGACGGCACCGGCCAGGCGGTGAGCGCGTCGTGACGTCGCGCCGCGAGGTCGTCGGTGTACACGGCCGTGCCCGTCGCGTGCTGGGAGGCGCTCTCGTGCGCCATCGGGGTTCCGACGACCGCGTGCGAGGGACGGGCGGCGAGCTCGCTCATGCCGATGCCCCCTCGGCGGTTCGGGGGCTGGTGCGGAAGAGCTTCAGGAGCGCCGCGCCCAGCATGAGCGAGCGGTACTCGGCGCTCGCCCTGTGGTCCGACATCGGCGTGCCCTCCGACTCGAGCACGGATGCCGCGTCGCGGACGGTCTCGAGGTTCCACGGCCGGCCGACCAGGTGGGCCTCGGTCGCGCGAGCGCGAAGCGGGGTGGCCGCGACCCCGCCGAGTCCGATTCGGGCCGAGGCGATGACGTCGCCGTCGAGATCGAGGGCGAAGCCCACGGCGACGCTCGAGATGTCGTCGAAGCGGCGCTTCGCGATCTTGTGGAACGCGGTGAGCCGGGCGAGCGGCAGGGGGATGCGCACGGAGCGGATCAGCTCGTCGGGCCGGCGCAGCGTCTCGCGGTAGCCGGTGAAGTAGTCGGCGAGGTCGACCTCGCGCTCGCCGTCGACCGAGACGAGCACGACGCGGGCCGCGAGGGCGAGGAGCACGGGCGAGGTGTCGCCGACGGGCGAGGCGGTGCCGAGGTTGCCGCCGATCGTGGCGCGATTGCGGATGAGCGGGGAGGCGAACTGCGGGAAGAGCTCGCCGAGCACCGGCACACGGCCCTCGAGCCTCCGCTCGACGTCGGCGAGGGGCAGCGCTGCGCCGATCTCGATCGCGGCGTCGCCGAACGTGACGTCGCGGAGTTCGGGCAGGTGGTCGATCGCGACGGTGAGCGGTGCGCGGCGACCGCGGAGGTTCACCTCGACGCCCCAATCGGTCGAGCCCGCGACGACCGCTGCGCCGGGTTCCTCGCGCAGGATCCGGAGCGCATCCTCGAACGATCGTGGGCGCACGAACCGGCCGCCGGGCCCGTCGAGCCGGGTCGTCCGGGGCTTCGGCGCCGGTTGCCGGCGTCGTTCCGCGAGCGGGTCGTCGGGTTCCGGCTCGCCGAGGGCGTAGGCGGCATCGCGGATGGGACGGTAGCCGGTGCACCGGCAGAGGTTGCCGCTCAGGGCGTGCAGGTCGAAGCCGTTCGGGCCGCAGTCGCCGGCCGAGGCATCCGCCTCGCCGCCTGCGCCTGCGCTTGCGCCTGCCGCAGCCGCCGAAGGCGCGCGCTCGGGTCGGTAGAACTCGGCCGCCATGCTGCACGCGAACCCGGGCGTGCAGTAGCCGCACTGGGAGCCCCCGGCCTCGGCGAGGCGGGCCTGCACGGGATGCAGTGCCTCGGGGGAGCCGAGGCCTTCAGCGGTGACGACCTCCTGGCCGTCGAGTGCGGCAGCCGGCAGGAGACACGCGTTGACGGCAGTCCAGACGGTGCCGCCTCGCTCGTCGGAGGTCGCGAGCAGCACGGCGCACGCGCCGCATTCGCCCTCGGCGCAGCCTTCCTTGGCCCCGGTCAGGCCGGACTCGCGGAGCCAGTCGAGCGCCGTCGTGTGTGCGCGGATGCCGAGCAACGGGCGCAGGGCCCCGTTGACCGTCACGTCGATGTGCTCCATGATCGAACTCCTCGTTCTCGGGAGTCTACGCCGCGGCATTCCGGATGTTCCGGTTACGCCGCGAGGGCATCTGCGCGAAGATGAGCAGAGCGTGTGGAGCAGACCCGGAAGGGAGCGGCAACCGCATGACCATCGAATTCGCCCGCGCCATCGACGTCCCCGACGGCGAGGAGATCCTCTCCGGCGAGGCGCTCGCCTTCGTCGAGGAACTGCATCGTCGCTTCGATCGGCGGCGCCGTGGGCTGCTCGCCGCGAGAGCCGACCGCCGCGAGCGCATCGCGGAAGGGGGGCGGCTGGACTTCCTCCCCGAGACCAGGGAGATCCGCGAACGCGAGTGGCAGGTGCCGCCCGCGCCCGAGGCGCTCCTCGACCGAAGGGTCGAGATCACCGGTCCGGCATCGCCGCCCAAGATGGCCATCAACGCCCTGAACTCGGGCGCACGGGTCTGGCTCGCCGACCTCGAGGACGCGTCGAGTCCCACGTGGGGCAACGTCGTCGGCAGCATCCTGAACCTCCGCGAGGCCGCTCGCGGAACGCTCGCCTTCACCTCGCCGGAGGGCAGGGCCTACACGCTCCGCACCGACATCCGACGCCCGACGGTCGTCACCCGGCCGCGAGGGTGGCACCTCTCGGAGCGCCACGTGCTCGTCGACGGCGAACGCGTCTCCGGCTCGCTCGTGGACTTCGGGCTGCACGTCTTCCACACGGCGGCGCAGCTCCTCGAGAACGGCCACGGCCCGTACTACTACCTGCCGAAGCTCGAGAGCCACCTCGAGGCGCGGCTCTGGAACGACGTGTTCACGTTCACCGAAGGGCATCTCGGCATCTCGGCGGGCAGCATCCGCGCGACCGTGCTCATCGAGACGATCCCCGCCGCCTTCGAGATGGACGAGATCCTCTTCGAGCTGCGCGAGCACGCGTCGGGCCTGAACGCCGGCCGCTGGGACTACCTGTTCAGCCTGATCAAGGTCTTCCGCGACGCCGGGCCGGAGTTCATCGTGCCCGACCGCGCCAGCGTGTCGATGACGGCGCCGCTCATGCGCGCCTACACCGATCTCCTCGTGCAGACCTGCCATCGGCGGGGGGCGATGGCGATCGGCGGCATGGCGGCCTTCGTGCCGAACCGGGCCGACCCCGAGGCGACCGCGGCGGCCATCGAGAAGGTGCGCGCCGACAAGACCCGCGAGGCGAACGACGGGTTCGACGGATCCTGGGTCGCGCACCCCGACCTCGTGCCGGTGTGTCGTGAGGTCTTCGACGCCGTGCTCGACGATCGGCCGAACCAGATCGATCGGCAGCGGCGCGAGGTCGAGGTCACCGCGGAGCAGTTGCTCGACGTGGCGTCCGCCGGCGGCGAGGTCACCGAGGCCGGCCTGCGCACCAACCTCTCGGTCGGCGTGGCCTACACGGCCGCCTGGCTCGCCGGCAACGGCGCCGTCGCGCTCCACAACCTGATGGAGGATGCCGCGACCGCCGAGATCTCACGGTCGCAGGTGTGGCAGCACCTGCAGCATCGGGTCGTGCTCGCCGACACCGGCCGCACGATGACCCCCGAGCTCGTGCGCGCGGTGCTCGCCGAGGAGGTCGAGCTCCTGCGGACGGAGGTCCCACCCGAACGATACGCCGCCTACTACGAGCCCGCCGCCTCGCTCATCGCCGACCTCTGCCTCGGAGCCGACTACGTCGACTTCCTCACCCTGCCCGCCTACGAGTTGCTGGAATGAGGATGCGCACGGCGCTCCCCGCCACCGCCCTCGCCGGCATCGACGCCGGTCTCGCCGAGACCGACGCGCTGCTCGCCACCGCCTATCCCGGTGACGACGGATCGCGACAGCCGGTGCACACCGTGTACGTGCCGGCCGACCGGTTCACGCCGGAGCTGTCGATCGAATGGGGCCGTACCGCCCGCGCCGCCGTCGACGCGGCCGGCGGCGTCGAGGCGTTCGCCGTCATGGCCGGGCTCGACGCCGAGATCGCGGCCGCGGTTGCGCCGGCGGTGCGCGAGAAGCTCGAGGTCGAGCCGATCGAGGATCTGCGCATCGACTTCGAGGACGGCTACGGCGAACGCGGCGACGACGTCGAGGACGCCGACGCCGTTCGCGCGGCCGAGCGCGTCGCGGCGGCGGAGGCTGCGGGGGTCGCGCCGCCCTGCATCGGCATCCGGTTCAAGTCGCTCGAGGCGACGACGCGGGCACGTGGCATCCGGACCCTCGACCTCTTCGTGACCGCCCTCATCGACCATGGCGGCCTGCCCGACGGCCTCGCGCTCACCCTGCCGAAGGTGTCGACCGTTGCCCAGGTGCAGGCGGCGGCGGAGGTCGCGGCCGCCCTCGAACGCGTTCACGGACTGCCCGAGGGGCGGTTGCGATTCGAGGTGCAGGTCGAGACGCCGCAGCTGGTGCTCGGCGCCGACGGCACGTCCCCGGTCGCGAGGCTCCCGCTCGCGGTGCCCGGCCGCATCAGTGCGATGCACTACGGCACTTATGACTACAGCGCGTCGCTGCAGATCCCGGCGCGCTACCAGTCGATGGAGCATCCCGCCGCCGATCTCGCGAAGGGGGTCATGCAGCTCGCGGTCGCGGGCACCGGCATCCGCCTGTCCGACGGGTCGACGAACATCCTGCCCATCGGCGACCGGGCCGAGGCGGCGTGGCGACTGCACGCACGGCTCGTGCGGCGATCACTCGAGCGCGGATTCCCCCAGGGGTGGGACCTGCACGCGCTCCAACTGCCCACGCGGTTCATCGCGACGTACGCGTTCTACCGTGAGGGGTATCCCGACGCGTCCGCGCGGCTCCGTGACGCCCGCGTCGGGGCTTCCGGGGCGGTGCTCGACGAGCCGGCGACGGTGCGCGCGCTCGCCGGGTTCGTGCTGCGAGGGCTTCGCTGTGGGGCGATCTCGGCACTCGAGGTCGCCGCCGACACCGGGATCGACGAGCCGGCGCTCGTCGCGCTCGCACATCCGAGGCTTCACGAGGAGAGCAGATGAGCTACTACACCCCAGAGGGCGGACTGCCCTCGCAGACGGAACTCCTCAGCGATCGGGCGATCGTGACCGAGGCGTACACCGTGATTCCGAAGGGCGTGCTGCGCGACATCGTCACGAGTCGGCTGCCGGGCTTCACGACCACCCGATCGTGGATCCTCGCCCGCCCGATCGCCGGCTTCGCGACCACCTTCTCCCAGCTCATCGTCGAGATAGGGCCCGGCGGAGGCGCCGAGCGCCCCGAGCGGGAGGCCGGCGTCGAGGGGGTCGTGTTCGTGACCTCCGGTGAGCTCGGCCTGGCGCTCGCCGGGCAGCGTCACGTGCTCGGGGCCGGCGGCTACGCCTATCTCGCGGCGGGCGCCGAATGGTCGCTCGCGAACGACAGCGGCGAGCCGACCAGCTTCCACTGGATCCGCAAGGCCTACGAGCCGCTCGAGGACGTGCCGACGCCCGCATCGTTCGTGACGAGCGATGCCGAGACCGAAGCGCAGACGATGCCGGGCACCGACGGGGCATGGGCGACGACCCGGTTCGTCGACCCCGACGACCTCGCCCACGACATGCACGTGAACATCGTGACGTTCCAACCCGGCGGTTCGATCCCGTTCGCCGAGACGCACGTCATGGAGCACGGCCTCTTCGTGCTCGAGGGGAAGGGCGTCTACCGGCTGAACGCGGACTGGGTCGAGGTCGAGGCGGGCGACTTCATGTGGCTCAGGGCGTTCTGTCCGCAGGCCTGTTACGCGGGCGGGCCCGGGCCCTTTCGGTACCTGCTCTACAAAGACGTCAATCGGCAGGTTCGGCTCACGGATCCCGCGGCCGGCGGCCCGGTACCCGGTGGCCTGCGATGACGGATGCCTCGGGCCTCGACCTCGTCGTCACGGGCGAGCGGGTGCTCGTCGACGGTGCGTTCTCTCCCGCGGAGGTCGGGGTGCGCGACGGACTGGTCGTTCGCCTCGCAGCGCTCGGTACCGGGCTCGTCGCGGCGCGAACGGTGCGACTCGCGGACGACGAAGTGCTGATCCCCGGGCTCGTCGACACGCATGTGCACGTCAATGAGCCGGGCCGCACCGAGTGGGAGGGGTTCGCCTCGGCAACCCGGGCCGCCGCGGCGGGTGGTGTCACGACGATCGTCGACATGCCGCTCAACAGCATCCCGCCGACGACGGACGTCGCCGCACTGCAGGTGAAACGGGCCGCGGCCGAGGGGCAGGTGTTCGTCGACGTCGGGTTCTGGGGCGGCGTGGTGCCCGGCAACTCGGCCGACCTGGAGCCGCTCGTCGCCGAGGGGGTGTTCGGGTTCAAGTGCTTCCTCGTGTCCTCGGGGGTCGACGAGTTCCCGCCGGTCACGGCCGACGAGATGGAGGCGGCCATGGCCGTGCTCGAGGCATCCGACGCCCTCCTGATCGTGCACGCCGAGGATGCCGCGCTCATCGACGCGGCGCCGCACCGCCACGGACCCGCCTATGCCGACTTCCTCGCTTCCCGCCCGCGCGAGGCCGAGGGCGCCGCCGTCGCCGCGGTCATCGATCGAGCGGCCCGCACCGGGGCGCGGGCGCACATCCTGCACCTGAGCGCGGCCGACGCCCTCGACCGGATCGCGGCGGCGAAGCGTCAGGGGGTGCGGCTCACCGTCGAGACCTGCCCGCACTACCTCGTGCTCGAAGCCGACGAGGTGCCCAGGGGAGCCACCGCGTTCAAGTGCTGTCCGCCGATCCGCGGCGCCGAGAACCGCGACGCCCTCTGGCACGGCCTCGAGCAGGGCGTCATCGACTTCGTCGTCTCGGACCACTCGCCGGCCCCGGCCGAACTGAAGCATGCGGGCGACGGCGACTTCGAGGCGGCCTGGGGCGGCATCGCCTCCCTCCAACTCGGGCTGCCCCTCGTCTGGACCGAGGCGAGGCGGCGCGGCATCCCGCTCGCCAGGGTCGTCGAGTGGATGTCGACCGCGCCGGCCCGACGGGTCGGACTCACGACGAAGGGCCGCATCGCCGAAGCGGGCGCCGCGGACTTCGCCGTCGTGGCGCCCGAGGCCACGTTCACGGTCGACGGCGAGGCACTCGAGCACCGGCATCCGATGACGCCCTACGACGGCCGCGAGCTCGCCGGCGTCGTCCGGTCGGCATTCCTCGCCGGCACCCCGATCGACCGCTCGACCCCGCGCGGCCGACTGCTGCGCCGAGCCGTGGCAGGAGCGCACGATGCTGCTTGAGGAGTACAACGCCGCAGATCGCGGAGCCGCGATCGCCCTGCTGAGGCCCTGCCTCGACATCAGCCGTTGGTGCGAGGAGCTGGTCGACGGGCGCCCGTACGACTCCGTCGACGAACTCGCGGCCCGAGCGAACAGCGCAGCGTCGCCGTTCACCGCCGCGGAGGTCGAGGGCGCGCTCGCCCGACACCCGCGCATCGGCGAACGCGCCGCGGGCGCGCATCGCGAGGCTGCGCTCTCGCGCGCCGAGCAGGCCGGGGTCGATCAGGGCGACGTCGCCGTCGCCGCAGCGCTCGCGGCAGGCAACGCGGCGTACGAACGGCGATTCGGCCGGGTCTTCCTCATTCGCGCGGCGGGCCGTACCTCGAGCGAGATCCTCGAGGCGTTGACCGAACGGCTCGGGCACACGGGCGCCGAGGAGGATCTCATCGTCGCCGAGCAATTGCGTCAGATCGCGACGCTGCGACTGAAGGGACTCTTCGCCACATGAATGCCTCCGGGATCACCACGCACGTCCTCGACACCACGGCCGGCCGGCCTGCCGTGGGCGTCGCCGTCGAGCTCCTCGCCCGCGACGCCGACGCCGACGCCGACGGCGTCGGCGTCGGCGACGGGTGGCGTCTCGTCGCGACATCCGTCACCGATGCCGACGGCCGCGTCGCACAGCTCGGATCCGAGCCGCTCGCGGCGGGGGAGTACCGCCTTCGATTCGACACCGGCGCCTACTTCGCCGCGCGCTCCGTCGACACGTTCTACCCCGAGGTCCTGATCACCTTCGTCGTGGCCGGCGGCGCGCACTGCCACGTGCCGCTCCTGCTGAGTCCGTTCGCCTATTCGACCTACCGAGGGAGCTGATCATGACCGACCCCGCCATCGTGCTCGGGCCCAACCAGTACGGCAAGGCCGAGGTGCGCGTCGTCAAGGTCACCCGTGACGGCCCTCGCCACGAGATCGAGGACCTCAGCGTCACGTCGCAGCTCCGCGGCGACTTCGCCGGCGCCCACCTCGAGGGCGACAACTCGCACGTCATCGCCACCGACACGCAGAAGAACACCGTCTTCGCGTTCGCGCGGGCGGGCATCGGCTCGCCCGAGGCGTTCCTGCTGCGCCTCGCGGAGCACTTCACCTCGTCGTTCGACTGGGTCTCGGGTGGTCGGTGGGAGGCCGAGAGCTTCGCGTGGCAGCGCATCCAGGCGCACGGCGCCCCGCACGACCACTCCTTCGTGCGCTCCGGGCAGGAGACGCGCACGGCACTGGTCGTCGCCGACGGAACCGACCGCCACGTGCTTGCCGGGCTCAAGGGCCTCACGGTGCTGAAGACCACGCAGTCGGGCTTCGAGGGCTTTCCGAGAGACCGGTACACGACGCTCCAGGAGACGGGCGACCGCGTCCTCGCGACGGATGTCGCGGCGCGATGGCGCTACTCCGACGCGAGCGTCGACTACAACGCCGTGTACGACCGCGTGCGAGCGCTGCTGCTCGAGGCGTTCACCGAAGGGTACTCGGCGGCCTTGCAGGCGACCCTGTTCCAGATGGGCGCGCGCGTTCTGGAGGAATGTCCGGAGATCGCCGAGATCCGCCTCTCGATGCCCAACAAGCACCACTTCGTCGTCGACCTCACCCCGTTCGGCCTCGACAACCCGAACGAGGTGTTCTACGCCGCCGACCGGCCGTACGGCCTCATCGAGGCGACCGTCATGCGTGAGGGGATCGCCCCCGCGGACGTCGCCTGGGCGGGCATCGCCGGCTTCTGCTGAGATCGCTCGCGACGGCGGTGGGCCGGCCCCGTCTCATCCCCAGGTGCGCCCGGCCCACGGGTCGTAGTCGGCCTCGAGTTCGCCCTGCTCCGGGCGCTCGGCCGCCGGCACGTGCTGCAGGTTCACGCGGATGCGGTACCAGAGCGAACTCGACCCGCGCATGCCGTCGACGAGCACGTCGGCCGGGCGCAGCAGGTCGACGACCTCGGGATGCTTCGCCTTCCACCGCTCGAGCGCCTCGAGCGCCTCGGGCTTCGTCTTCGTGCGTGCGACCTCGATGAGCGGCATGCTCGACGATCGCCGGCCCGACCCGTCCTTCGACGAGGGTGGCTTCTCGGCGGGCCCGAGCTCCTCGGCGAGGCGCAGCAGCGCGTCGAGGCTGCCCACGGCGCCGGGTTCGTCGATGCCGGATGCCGCGTCGCCGCGTTCGGCGTACCGCTCGAGCACGGTCGCCACTGTGAAGCGCTCTGGGTGCGAGTCGCGCACCTCGCTCCAGTCGAGCGGGGTCGACACGCGCGCGTCGGGCAGCGGACGCACCGAGTAGGCCGAGGCCACGGTGCGGTCCTTCGCGTTCTGGTTGAAGTCGACGAACACGCTCTCGCCGCGCTCCTCCTTCCACCACCGGGCAGAGGCCATTCCCGGAGCCCGGTTCTCGACCTCGCGCGCGAGCGTCTCAGCGGCGAGCCGCACCTGGCGGAAGTCCCACCTCGGCTCGATGCGCACGTTGATGTGCAGGCCCCGCGAGCCGGAGGTCTTCGGCCAGCCCACGAGTCCGTGGTCTTCGAGCACCTCGCGGGCCACCATGGCGACGTCGATGATCTGCGCCCACTCGACGCCCGGCATCGGGTCGAGATCCACCCGCAGTTCGTCGGGGTGCTCGAGGTCGTCAGCGCGCACCGGGTGCGGGTTGAGGTCGAGGCATCCGAGGTTCACGACCCAGGCGAGCGCCGCCCGGTTGCGGATCACCGCCTCTTCGGCCGATGTGCCCCGCGCGTAGTGCAGCGTCGCGGTGTCGACGAAGTCGGGGTGGTTCTCGGGCACGCGCTTCTGGAAGAACGCCTCGGCGCCGATGCCCTTCACGAAGCGCTTCAGCACCATGGGGCGCCCGCCGGCCCCGCGCAAGGCCCCGTCGGCGACGGCGAGGTAGTAGTGCACGAGGTCGAACTTGGTGATGCCGGGCTCTGGGAACACGACCTTGCCCGGGCTCGAGATGCGCACCTCGTGCCCGTCGACCTCGATGGTCGTGGCTTCGCCCTTCGACGGACTCACGGGTTCAACACTATGGCGGGCGCCGTCGGGGCGACAGGGGGCGGTGGGGGCCGCCTCCTCACCCTCGGTCGGAGCCGACGGCGACGGATGCCGCGGCGCGCGCGTATCGGCGCGGTGTCTCGCCGATGACGGCGCGGAACTGCCGCGAGAAGTGCGCCTGGTCGGCGAACCCGAGTTCGGCCGCGAGCTCGGCGAGCTGGGGCGGGTCGGATGCCGCGAGCCGCTGCGCCGCCTCCTGCATGCGGTAGCGGCCGATGAGCCACTTCGGCGTGAGCCCGAGCCGTTCGTGCACGAGGCGCTGGAGCGCCCGCGCGCCGATGCCGCACGCGTCGGCGAGCTGGTCGACGCGGAGGATGCCGCGGTCGGTCTCGGCGAGCTCGACGATGCGCCGCAGCAGGTCGGCGTCGGCGTCGAGCTCGAGCCGCTGCGCGCGGAGCCACCGCTCGAACACCGCGACCGCGGCGGCGTCGTCGCCGGCGGCGACGGCCGACCGGACGCGGTCGGGCAGCTCGGCCGTCGACGCATCGGGCGCGAGCCGAAGCGCGCCGAGGGGAATCGACGAGCCCACGAGCGCGCTCATGCGCCCGGCGACGAGGAGATGCGCGACCCCCGGCTGCAGCAGCGCGCCGAACGCAGCCCCCGTGCCCTCGAGCCGCTGGAATCCCCGCCCGAGGGCCGGGCCGTGCATGGCCGCCGACGTCGCGTCGATCACGAGGTTCGCCGAGGGGTACTCGAGCACGCCCTGCTCGATCACGACGCCGGGTGGCAGGTTCCAGCGGGGGATCCAGACGTGCCGCACGAGATGCGCGACATCCGCGCTCACGGCATGGCGGGCGAGCCGCACGGGCGCGTCACCGGAGGCCGCCTGCTCGGCCGCGGCGTCGGCGAGCGGCGCGATGCCCGGCTCGCCCGGTGCGTTCGCGAGCACGCCCTTCGTGGCCGCGCCACCCGCTCGCCGCCGCCAGTACTCGCCGGGCTCGTCGCGCTCGTGGCGCACGCTGCCCGGTGCATCGCGCACCCCGCCATTCCGCATGCCCCAAGTATGGCCATCACCGCCGTCGACGCACCGCCGACGCCGATGAAGCCATGGTCGTCTCCTCCCAAGTTGCGTCGCCATGCACTCCGAGCCGGGCACCGGCTCCACGGCATGCGCCGGCGGGGGAGCGTCCGTATCGTTCCGGCATGATGCATCCGTTCGAGGTCGTGGCCGAACCGGTTCGTCGGCGGATCCTCGAGGTCCTGGCGACGGGCCGGCACCCCGTCGGCGTGCTCAACGAGGTCATCGCGGTGGAGTTCGGAGTCTCCCGATCGGCGGTCTCCCATCACCTTCGCATCCTCCGCGCGGTGCGCGCGGTGTCGGTGCTGCCGGATTCCGCCGAGCGGCTGTACGGCCTCGAAGACGATTTCCTGCACCGTTTGGACGCCGCCGTCGGCGAACTCTTCCACCTCTGGGACCACCGGTACGGCTTCGGCTCGGAGCACGCGCCGATCTCCGTGCCCACGCCGCCGCGCACGCCCCACGTCGGGCGTGAGCGGTCCGTGCGCGGTGACCGGCAACGCCCTCATCGCCTCGGTCGCAAGGGTCGACGTGGCGCCGGCCGCGGCGAATCGGCCTCCTGGGAGGGGAGGGAACCTCCCACCTGATCGGCGCCACCCTCGTGGCCGCGGGCTCTCCCGGCCGTCTGGCCGCACCGGCGTGCCTCGTCGAACGAGCCCACCGATTCCGATCCATCTGTGCTCGGAATCGCATATGCCAGTTCCGCCTCATCGATGAGGCGGAACTGGCATATGGGATTCGGAGCGATGAGTACCTGGCCGACGCTCCCATGACGTGCGTGAATCCGCCGGCGCCGCATGGGTCGCCGAGGTCGGTCGGGCCGCAGCATCCGGCCGCGGCATCCCGCCGCCGCACGCGGTCGGTTGGCAGCAATCCGCCGACGTCGCGTTTGTTCAAGACGCGCAGACGCGGCATCCGTAGCGTGACGCAGGTCACCAGAACCCGTCGCGGCGACCCGTCGCGACGCAGACGAGGAGGAGACCATGAGCGACTTCGAGATGACCCTGTACATCGCCGCCGAGCCGCAGCGCGTGTGGGACGCGATCACCGGCGAGGAGGGCAGCCGCGCCGTCATGTGGGGCTCGGCGCTGCGCGGCGAGCTGACCCCGGGCAGCCGCTACGAGTACGTCGGACCCGGGCAGGACGGCGACGAGACCGTGCACGTCTACGGCGAGGTGTTGCAGGCCGAGCCCGGTGCGCTGCTGCAGCTCACCGAGCACCCCGGCCCCACCTATCGCGAGAACCACGCCGAGCTCACGAGCCGCATGACCTGGCGCCTCGAGTCGGCGGCCGAGAACCTCACGAAGCTCACGTTCACGAACGATCAGTGGAGCGACGCCCACCCCGCCGAGGCCGAGACCGAGGGCACGTGGCCCCTCGTGCTCTCGAGCTTCAAGTCGTGGATCGAGACGGGCAGGGCGCTGCCGTTCCCGTCCTGATCGGGCCGTGTGCTGCGCCTGGGCGGCCGGTCGCTGCAGTAGGTTGAGGCGACCACCCGGCGACGACGTCGGAGCCAGGCCGAGCACCAGGGAGCGATCATGCGGCGGATCCTCGACTTCCGGATCGTGCGCTGGGAGTTCAAGGTGCTCTACATCGCGGTCGCGTGGATCGCGGGCGTCGTGATCGTCAACGCGCTCGTCGCGCTCGGCGTACCGCCGCTGATCCTGAACCTCGTCAACCTGCTGACGCTGGCCGTGTCGTTCGCGCTCGCGGTGCGCATCTTCCGCGGGCAGGACGAGCCGGTCGACCCGCCGCGGGCGTGGTGGCGCATGACGGCGTGGCCGACGCTGAGTCGACGGCTCGGCGTGCTGTTCATCGTCGTCGCCGCCATGGGCGTGTTCAGCGTGGCGATCCAGCTCGCCGGCGTGGGCGAGGGCACGGCCGCGCCACGGCTCGATGGTGCGCCCGCCCTCGGCACGACGATCGGCGGCACGATCGAGTCGGCGCTGCTCGCGTACCTCTACCTGAACTCGGCGATGCGCATGAAACGCCTCGGCATCGCGAAGCCCGGGCGCCTGCCGAAGCCCGTCCGACTGACGTAGCGTCGCGGCGTCGCCCGGCGCGCCGCGCTCGCGGCCTGTCGACTCGCCGAGGTGCGTCGCTAGCATTGGCCGCATGGGGGACGACGCGGTCGAGCAGGCACAACAGGCGGCGGCAGCCGCGGCAGAGGCGGCGGCAGCGCTGCAGGCGCAGGCGGCGGAGGCGGTCCGCAGGGCCGAAGAGGCGGCGGCGCTCGCGCAGGCGGCGATCGAGGCCGAGCAGCAGGCGACGGATGCCGCGGCGAACGCGTCGCCGGAGGCATCCGGGGATTCCGACGCCCCCTCCGACCCGCCCGCCGCCGGCGCCACCCCCGCAGGGCCGCTCGACGCCGACGGCGTCGCCGGCATCCGCTCCGGGTACGCGTTCGAGGGCGCCGCGCTCGAGATGGGCGCCCTCGTGAACGGCGAGGCCATGCCCGACGTGCAGGTGCGCATCCCGCTCGCCATGACGAACCGGCACGGGCTCGTCGCGGGCGCCACCGGCACGGGCAAGACGCGCACGCTCCAGGTGCTCGCCGAGCAGCTCGCCGCCAACGGCGTCGCCGTGTTCGCCGCCGACATCAAGGGTGATCTGTCGGGCATCGCGACGCCGGGTGAGGGCAACGAGAAGCTGCTGAAGCGCACCGCCGGCATCGGGCAGGCGTGGGAGGCGGCATCCTTCCCCGTGGAGTTCTTCTCGCTCGGCGGCATCGGCAAGGGCGTGCCGATCCGGGCGACCGTCGCCGGCTTCGGACCGCTGCTGCTCAGCAAGGTGCTCGGCCTGAACGACACGCAGGAGTCGAGCCTCGGCCTGGTCTTCCACTACGCCGAGAACCAGGGGCTCGCGCTCCTCGACCTCGAAGACCTGCGCGCCGTGCTGCAGTACCTCACGAGCGCCGAGGGCAAGGGCGAGCTCGACGGACTCGGCGGGCTCTCGAAGGCCACGGTCGGCGTGATCCTGCGCGAGCTCGTCGCCTTCGCCGAGTCGGGCGCCGACGTGTTCTTCGGCGAACCCGAGATCGACACCGCGGAGTTCCTGCGGGTGGCATCCGACGGGCGCGGCATCGTGAGCCTGCTCGAGGTGCCGGGCGTCGCCGACAAGCCGGCGCTGTACTCGACCTTCCTGATGTGGCTGCTCGCCGACCTCTTCAACGACCTGCCCGAGGTCGGCGACCTCGACAAGCCGAAGCTCGTGTTCTTCTTCGACGAGGCGCACCTGCTCTTCGCCGACGCCTCGAAGGACTTCCTGCAGCAGGTCGTGCAGACGGTGCGCCTGATCCGCTCGAAGGGCGTCGGCATCTTCTTCGTCACCCAGACGCCGAAGGACGTGCCGGGCGACGTGCTCGCGCAGCTCGGCTCGCGCGTGCAGCACCAGCTGCGGGCCTTCACGCCCGACGACGCGAAGGCGCTGCGGGCCACCGTGTCGACCTACCCGAAGTCGGGCTACGCCCTCGAGGAGGTCCTCACCTCGCTCGGCACGGGCGAGGCGATCGTCACCGTGATGAACGAGAAGGGCGCCCCGTCGCCCGTCGCCTGGACGCGGCTGCGCGCCCCGCAGGCCCTCATGTCTCCCACGACGGATGCCGCGATCGACGCCGCAGTGGCGGCTTCGCCGCTGCAGGCGAGGTACGGCACGGCCGTCGACCGCGAGTCCGCGCACGAGATCCTCACCGCGAAGATGAACGCCGTGGCGGCCGCGGCGCAGGCCGCCGAGGACGCCGCCGCGAAGGCGAAGTCCGACGCGGAGCTCGCGAAGCAGCAGGCCGCCGTCGAGCAGCAGCGTGCGAAGGAGGAGAAGGCCGCGCAGGCCGAGTACGACCGCATGATGAAGCGCACCTCCGGCACGGCGGGCGGTTCGGGCGGTTCGGGCGGCTCGCGGTCGGGCTCGTCGCGGAGCACGGGCACCTCCCGCGGAAAGGACGCCTCGGTGCTCGAGCAGGTGCTGGGATCCAAGGCCACACGCGATGTGCTGACGAGCGTCGTACAGGGCATCTTCGGCACGCGGCGTCGGCGGTGAGCGTCGGCCACGGCGCCGCAGGTCCGGGTCCGACGGATGGCGTAGGCTCACCGTTCGTGCCCGTCGAGTCGTCCGCTTCCTCCGAGTCCGCAGAGTCCGCCGAGGCGCGGCATCCGTTCATCCGGGGCTACCGGCCCGAAGACCGGGCCGACGTCGCGCGGATCTGCCTGCTCACCGCGTCGGGCGGCGGCGACGCGACCGGGGTGTACTCCGACGACTCGCTGATGCCGGAGGTCTTCGCTCTGCCCTACGTGACGTACGCGCCCGACCTCGCGTTCGTCGTCGACGACGGGGCCGGGCGTGCGGTCGGCTACATCATCGGCGTCGCCGACACCGCGGACTTCATCGACTGGTGGAAGCGCGAGTGGACCCCCGGCTTCACGTCGCGGCATCCGTCGCCCGGCGCCGCCACCTCGCACGCCCCGAAGTTCACCGAGGCCGACCTGCTGAAGGCGGGCGCAGACCCGGAGCGCATGCGCATCGCCGAACTGGGGGAGTTCCCCGCGCACCTGCACATCGACCTGCTGCCCGAGCTGCAGGGCAAGGGCTTCGGACGCCGACTCATCGACACGCTGCGCGACGCGCTCGCCGAACGGGGCGTTCCGGGCGTGCACCTCAGCATGGACCCGAACAACACGAACGCACGGGCGTTCTACGACCGACTCGGGTTCCACGAGCTCGCCGCGCACAAGCCGAGCTCGCCGCTGCTCGGCATCGCGACGGCCCGCTAGATCCTGCCGCTCAGCGCGTGAGCGACCGGCGCTCGAACCAGTAGAGCAGGTTCGGGTCGGTCTCGCGCAGCTCGGCGAGGGTCACGGGCTCGGTGCGCACGACCTCCTCGACGTCGAGGATCTTCGCGACGCGGTCCATGCTCGAGGTGTTCCAGAACCGGCCGCGCATGCGGAACACGCCGCGGCCCGCGCGGTTCACGACGAACAGTTCCTGCGTGGTGTCGAGGCTGCTGCCGCGGTAGAGCTGGATGCGCAGCACGGTCGCGATGTCGCTCGCGGCCACCGTGTAGGTGCCGCCGAAGAAGCCGCGCTCGACGATGCCGTACCGGCTCACCGAGGCCTGCGTGCGCTGGTACGAGATCCAGGCGGTCACGAGCAGCGCGGCGATGATCGCGCCGGCCCACGCGACGACCGACCAGGCGCCGGTCGGATCGAGCACCCACAGCTGCGTCGCCAGGATCGGCAGCACGAGCGCCGCGATCGAGAACCCGATGTTGCGGCCGAGGGTGCGACGCGGCCTCAGGGTATACACCCTGAGGCCGTCGCCCCTTACTGCCCCGGCCACGATGGAGGAGCCCCCTGCGTCCCCACTCCGTGTATCCACCTTCGCCGCTGACATCTCTGAAATCATCCGGGAGGGGCGCCCCTTCGCGCTATTCGGCATTAATGAGGACACGGATGCCGCGGCGCGCCGTCCGGCCATATGCTGACCCGATGTCGACCGCCGATGCCGCCCCGAATCACGCCCGCGTCGGGGCAGCTGAGGTGTTCCTCATCACCGGCGTCATGGCGGCCGGCAAGTCCACCGTGGCGCAGGTGCTCGCCGGGCGGCTGCCGTACGCCGCGCACGTTCGCGGCGACGGATTCCGGCGCATGCTCGTCTCGGGCCGTGCCGAGATGTCGAATCCGCTGAGTCCGGCGGCCGAGGCGCAACTCGAGCTGCGGCATCGCCTCGCGGCGACCGTCGCCGACGCCTATGCCGACGCCGGCATCTCGGCGGTCGTCCAGGACCTCTACCTCGGCGAGGACCTCGAACGCATGGTCGGCCGGATCTGCCATCGTCCGCTCTCGGTGATCGTGCTCGCCCCGCGGCCGGACGTCGTCGAGGCGCGCGAGGCGTCGCGCCCGAAGCGCGGTTACGGCGACTGGTCCGTTGCCGACTTCGACGCCGCGCTGCGCGAGACGCCCCGGCTCGGCCTCTGGATCGACTCGTCGGAGCTCAGCGTCGAGGCGACGGTCGACCTCATCCTCGAGCGACGGGCCGAGGCGCGCGTCTCCGACGGCTGATCGGCGACCCGCGCGGGACCCACGCCGGCGGAATGCGAATCGGCCCGATCGCGAGGCGATCGGGCCGTTCGGGTGGTGCTGGCGGAGGATGGGGGATTCGAACCCCGGATGAGCGCTGTGCGTCACCCGGAATTCGTTTCCCTCTTCTGCGGAGGATGGGGATTCGAACCCCGGATGAGCGCTGTGCGTCACCCGGAATTCGTTTCCCTCTTCTGCGGAGGATGGGGGATTCGAACCCCCGAGGGCTTGCACCCAACACGCTTTCCAAGCGTGCGCCATAGGCCACTAGGCGAATCCTCCTGATGACCCCTCACGCACCCGCCAGAGCCCGGTTACCCTTGCTGCGTTTCCGCCCTGGGGGAGTTGGCCTGGATGGCGCCACGTGAGGAGCCTCGGACAGTCTACCCGAGCCGCGGGGCCGAATTGGACGCGAGCTCCGGATGCCGCGCCGCGAGGTACGCGTCGAACGCCTCGCGGCTCGTCTTGGCGGGCGTGTAGCCGAGCACGCGCTTGAGGCGCGCGTTGTCGAGCACGGGGCGGTACTGCAGGAACCCGACGCGGTTCGCGTCGTGCACGGTGAGCCGCAGGGCGTGTCCGACGCGGAGCGCGCCGGCGAGCAGCCCGGGCGAGAGCTCGAGCGTCGGTGTGCCGAACGCCTCGGCGATCTCGCTGACGGTGACCCTGCCGTCGCCGGCCACGTTGAACGCCCCAGTCACGTCACCGGTCGCGCCCTGCACGATGGCGCCCACGACGTCGTCGACCCAGATGAACACGAACGGGCTCTCGGAGCCGCGGATCTTCAGGATGCGCCGGCCCTCCCAGAGCGCCGTGATCTGGTTCGACACCGACGGGCCGAGGATCGTGCCGATGCGCAGCACGACCTGGCCGAGCTCGGGGTGCTCGGCGCGGTAGGCGGCGAGCATCTCCTCGACGAGGCGCTTGTGCCGCGAGTAGCTGAACGCCTCGTTGCCGCGGATCGCGTCGTCTTCGGTGAGCCACTCGGGGCTGTCGGCGTGGTAGCCGTACGCGGCGCCCGACGACGAGACGACGATGCGCGTCACGCCGTTGGCGACGGCCGCGTCGAGCACGTTGCGGGTGCCGTCGACGTCGACGCGGCGCTCGACCTCCTCGCTGAGGCCGCCCGGGTTCACGATGGCGGCGAGGTGCACGATCGTGTCGATCGCGTGGCGTTCGACCACTGCGGCCACCGTCGGGGCATCCGTCACGTCGCAGGTCTCGACGACGACGCCGTCGGGGGCGGATGCCGCGGGCGGCCGTACGTCGCCCGAGACGACGAGCTCGACGCCGGGGTGGGCGGCGAGGGCGCGCACGGCGTTGGATCCGAGGAAGCCGCTGCCGCCGGTGACGAGCATGCGCCTCATGCGGAGGCCTCGGGGCGGGCGCCGTCGACCGGCGCCTCGACGGGCGAGCTGACGGGCGAGCCGCCGACCGGGCCGCCGTCGGCGCCCGCCTCGCCCGACGTCTCGGCCGCGTGCGACGCCGCCCACGCGGCATCCGCCTTGCGCGTGACGCGGGCCCAGGCCGTCGCCAGCAGGAGGCCGGCGATGATGTCCCAGATGCCCCACCAGCCGGCGACGATCGCCATGCCGCCGATGCCGCCGAAGAACGTGAACACGAGGCCCAGCCCGAGGCCGGCGTTGCGGATGCCGACCTCGAACGTGATCGCCTTGCGCTCCCGGCTCGGCAGGCCGCCGATGCGGGCGCTCGCGTAGCCGAGGCCGAGCGCGATCGCATCGTGCAGGAACACGGCGACGAGCACGACGCCGATGTACGCCATGAAGACCGCCCAGTTGCCGATGAGCGCGATCGCGATGAAGCCGACGAGGGCGGCGAGGCTGATCCAGCGGGCGTACGGCTGCACGCGCTTCGCGAACCGCGGCCACCTGGCGCGGATCAGGAGCCCGGCGAAGAACGGCAGGCCGATGATGAGGAAGATCTCGAGCAGCATCTGCCAGCCGTTCAGGCTCACGGTGCGCACGAGCTCGGACGCCGTCGGGTGGATGCTGCCCCAGAACACGACGCTGATCGGCAGGATGAAGATGTAGAGCACGTTCGCGACGGCCGTCATCGACACCGAGAGCGCGACGTTGCCGCGCGAGCGGTAGGTGAGCACCTGCGAGATGTTGCCCGGCGGGCAGCACGCCACGAGGATCATGCCGAGCGCGATCGAAGCCTGCACGTTCAGCAGCAGCGTGAGCCCGAAGGTCACGGCGGGCAGCAGGATGATCTGCGCGAGCATCGCGATGATCATGGCCTTCGGCGCCTTGAGCACGGCCTTGAAGTCCGACGGCGCGGTGTCGAGCGCGATGCCGAACATGATGAACCCGAGCACGATGTTCAGGGCGACCATCGAGCCGGGCGTGAAGTTCAGGACGACGTCGTCGATGTTCATGCGCGTGCCTCCTGGGCGGTGGTCGAGCTGATCGAGGCGGAGGGGGCGGATGCCGCGGGCAGCGTGCCGAGCAGCTTCTTCACGGTGCGCCGGTAGGCGTCCTTGTTGACGTAGTACGACATGCGCTCGAGCCCGAGGTACCGGTAGCCGCCGCTGAGGTCGGGCCACGCGGCATCCGCTCGGGATCGGAACGCGGCCGCGGTCTCCGGGGCGTCGCGCACCGCGGCGAGGTAGGCGGCGATGAGTTCCGCCTGCTCGAAGCGGCCCTGCCAGCCGATGCCCGACGCCTCGATCATGCCGAGCACGAAGAGCCCGTTGAACGACGGCGGGAACATGTTGAGGAAGAGCTCGGGCGAGGCCTTCGTCCAGTTCAGGTGCGCGCGATCCACGAACGGGTAGTCGAGGTGGTAGCCCGTCGCGAGCATGACGAGGTCGTACTCGCCCGAGGTGCCGTCTGCGAAGTGCACCGTGCTGCCGTCGAAGCGGTCGATGTCGGGCACGATGCGCAGGTCGCCCTGACCGAGGTGGTTCAGGATCAGCGTGTTCACGATCGGGTGCGACTCGTAGATCTTGTAGTCGGGCTTCGGGAACCCGAACCGCACCGGGTCGCCGGTGAACGCCTGCAGGACGCGCTTGTCGATGAACTGCTTGATCGGCGCGGGCAGCGGGCGGCCCTGGTTCAGGGTGTCCGACGGCTTGCCGAAGAGGTAGCGGGGCACGAAGTAGTAGCCGCGACGAACGGACATGTCGACGGATGCCGCGTGGTGCACCGCGTCGACCGCGATGTCGCAGCCCGAGTTGCCGGCGCCGATGATGAGCACGCGCTTGCCGTCGAACACCTTCGGCGACTTGTAGGCGCTCGTGTGCATGATCTCGCCCGAGAACTCGCCGCGGAAGGCCGGAAGGTTCGGCTCGGCGAGGGTGCCGTTGGCGAGCACCACGGCCGAGTACTCGCCCGTCGTCTCGCCGCCGGGGCCGGTCGAGGTCACGAGCCAGCCGCTCGCGCCGGTCGCGTCGCCGTCGACGGGCTCGACCTTCGTCACGCGCGTGCCGAAGCTGAAGTGCCGGCGGAGCCCGAACTCGTCGGCGTAGTCGCCGAAGTACCCGAGGAGCTCGCGGTGGCTCGGGTAGTCGGCGGTCGAGCGCATCGGGAACTCGGCGAACTCGGTCGTCGTGCGGCTCGAGATGAGGTGCGCCGACTCGTACATGGTCGAACGCGGGTTGTCGATGTTCCAGAGGCCGCCGACGTCGGGGCCGGCCTCGAATCCGTGGAAGGGGATGCCGGCGCGGCTGAGCGCGCGGGCGCCTGCGAGGCCGGAGGGGCCCGCTCCGATGAGGGCGATGGGGTTCACTGGTGGTTCCTGTGCTGGATGCGGACCGCTGGGGGAGACGGCCCGGCCGTGGGGCCGACCCAGCATAAGCGAAGCCTGCTCGGTTCTCTGCACACGCTCTCACGCGGCTCGGGAGGGCGCTCGCGGGAGACTCCCAGTCCGCTTCGGGGCCCCGCCCAATAGGCTTGCAGGGTGGCGCACGGGATCTACATCTGCTCGGCCGAAGGCAACACCGGAAAGTCGACGGTCGCCCTCGGGGTGCTCGACACCCTGACCAGGCGCGCGACGCGCGTCGGCGTCTTCCGGCCCATCGCGAGGTCGATCGACGAGCGCGACTACGTGCTCGACCTGCTGCTCGCGCACGACGCGGTCGTGCCCCTCGCCTACGACGAGGCCATCGGGGTCGACTACGACGCCGTGCACGCCGACCCCGAGGGCGCGCTCGCCGAGATCGTGCGCCGCTACAAGGCCATCGAGCACCGCTGCGACGCGGTCGTGATCCTCGGCTCCGACTTCACGGATGTCGGCAGCCCCACCGAGCTGGCCTACAACGCCCGCATCGCGGCGAACCTCGCCGCCCCCGTGCTGCTCGTGCTCGGCGGCCGCGTCGGCGGCGGGCGCCAGCGCGCCGAGCACCTCGGGCAGGCCGAGGCGCGCACGCCAGACGACGTCGCCCAGCTCGCCGACCTCGCGGTCGAAGAACTCGCGCGCGAGCACTCCACGCTGCTCGGCGTCGTCGTCAACCGCGCCGACGGCGATCGGCTCGACGAGATCGTCGCAGCCGTGCAGCCCGTCATGAAGCGCGTGCCCGCCCACGAGGCGGCCGGTCGAGACGCCGAGGGCGCGGCATCCGTCGCCGTCTGGGCGATCCCCGAAGACCAGGTGCTCGTGGCGCCGTCGGTGCGCTCGATCATGGAGGCCGTCGACGGCGAGCTCGCAACCGGCGACCCCGACCTGCTCGACCGCGAGGCCCTCGGCGTCGTCATCGCCGCGATGTCGATGGAGAACGTGCTCACGCGCCTCATCGAGGGTTCGATCGTGATCATCCCGGCCGATCGCAGCGAGGTGCTGCTCGGCGTGCTGACCGCGCACGCGTCGGCGAACTTCCCGTCGATCTCGGGCATCGTGCTCGTGGGCGGGTTCCCGCTCTCCGAGCAGGTCGAGCGGCTCGTCGAGGGCCTGCGAGCCGGCCTGCCGATCATCCGCACGACGCTCGGCAGCTACGACACGGCGGTCGCGATCACCCAGACCCGAGGGCGGCTCGCCGCCGAGTCGCAGCGCAAGCGCGACACCGCGCTCTCGCTCTTCGAGAAGCACGTCGACGGCCAGGCCCTGCTCGACCTGCTCGACGTGGCCGCGCCCGAGGTCGTGACCCCGCTCATGTTCGAGTACGGCCTGCTCGAGCGCGCCCGCAGCGCCCGCAAGCACATCGTGCTGCCAGAGGGTTACGACGACCGCGTGCTGCGCGCCGCGGCGACCCTGCTCGCGCGCGACGTCGCCGACCTCACGATCCTCGGCGAGGAGATCGAGGTGCGCTCGCGAGCGATCGGCCTCGGCCTCGACCTCTCCCGCGCCACGGTGCTCTCCAACCACGACTTCGTGCACGTCGCCCGCTTCGCCGAGGAGTACCAGAAGCGCCGTGCGCACAAGGGCATCACGCTCGAGCAGGCCCGCGACACCGTGCAGGACGTCTCGTACTTCGGCACGATGATGGTCGAGCTCGGACTCGCCGACGGCATGGTGTCGGGGGCCGTCCACACGACGGCCCACACCATCCGCCCGTCCTTCGAGATCGTGAAGACGAAGCCGGGCGTCGAGGTGGTCTCGAGCGTGTTCCTCATGGCGCTCGCCGATCGCGTGCTCGTCTACGGCGACTGCGCCGTGGTTCCCGACCCGACCGCCGAGCAGCTCGCCGACATCGCGATCTCGTCGGCGCGCACGGCCGCGCAGTTCGGCATCGAGCCGCGCGTGGCGATGCTCTCGTACTCGACCGGCGAGTCCGGCACGGGCGCCGACGTCGACAAGGTGCGGCGGGCCACCGAGCTCGTGCGCGAGCGCGCGCCCGAGCTCGCGGTCGAGGGGCCGATCCAGTACGACGCCGCGGCCGACGCGGCGGTCGCGCGCACGAAGCTCCCCGAGTCGGATGTCGCGGGGCGGGCGACCGTGTTCATCTTCCCCGACCTCAACACGGGCAACAACACGTACAAGGCCGTGCAGCGCTCGGCCGGGGCGGTCGCGATCGGGCCCGTGCTGCAGGGCCTCAAGAAGCCGGTGAACGACCTCTCGAGAGGGGCACTCGTGCAGGACATCGTGAACACCGTGGCGATCACGGCGATCCAGGCGGCCGACGCGTCATGAGCATCGTGCTCGTCGTCAACTCGGGTTCCTCGTCGCTCAAGTACCAGCTGCTCGACGTCGAGACGGGGCATCCGCTCGCCAGTGGACTGGTCGAGCGCATCGGCACGACCGACGGGCACGTGAAGCACACGGCCTCCGCGCCCGGTGCCGCCGAGCCGTCGGTGTGGGATGCCGCGGTCGACGCACCAGACCACGACGCCGCCTTCGCGGTCATGCTCGAGGCGTTCGCATCGCACGGGCCCTCGCTCGAGCAGCACGCGCCGGTCGCGGTCGGGCACCGGGTCGTGCAGGGCGGAGCCCGGTTCTTCGAGCCGACCGTCATCACCGAGCTCGTGAAGATCAACATCGACGAGCTCTCGGTGCTCGCGCCGTTGCACAACCCCGCGAACCTGGCCGGCATCCGCGCGGCCGAGCGGGCGTTCCCCGACGTGCCGCACATCGCCGTCTTCGACACGGCCTTCCACCAGACGATGCCGCCCGCCGCGTACACCTACGCGATCGACCGCGCGCTCGCCGAGAAGCACCGCGTGCGCCGCTACGGGTTCCACGGCACGTCGCACCGGTTCGTGTCGCGTGCGGCGGCCGAGTTCCTCGGGCGCCCGGTCGAGGAGCTGCGGCTGATCGTGCTGCACCTCGGCAACGGGGCATCGGCGTGCGCGGTCGCCGAGGGGCGATCGGTCGACACGAGCATGGGCATGACCCCGCTCGAGGGGCTCGTCATGGGCACGCGCTCGGGCGACATCGACCCCGCGGTGCTGCTGCACCTCCAGCGCAGGGCCTCGCTCGATGCCGACGCGACCGACCGGCTGCTGAACTCGCAGAGCGGCATCCTCGGCCTCAGCGGCCACGCCGACATGCGCGACCTCGAGGCCGCGCGTCAGGCCGGCGACGAGGCATCCGTCATCGCGTTCGACGTCTACACGCACCGCTTGCGCTCGTACGTCGGCGCCTACGCGGCACAGCTCGGTCGCGTCGACGCGATCGTGTTCACGGCCGGCGTCGGCGAGAACTCGGCGACCGTGCGCGGCGCGGCGCTCGCCGGACTCGAGGGCTTCGGCGTCGAGATCGACGAGGAGCGCAACGCGTCGCGCGAGCGCGGCGCCCGCCGCATCTCGACCGACGCGTCGCGCACGGCGGTGCTCGTGGTGCCGACGAACGAGGAGCTCGAGATCGCGCGGCAGGCGCTCGAGGTCGTGCTGGGCTGACGCGCGGCGCACCGCCGCACTGCGGCTCCCACCGCGCGCCCACTGCGCGTACCGCTGCGCACCGCCGCCGGTGACGCCGTGCGTACCGCCGGGCGTACCGCCGGGCGTAGCGCCGGGCGTACCGCCGTGCGTAGCGCCGGGCGTGAAATTCAGGAGATTCGGCGCCATGGGCGCTGTGGGGCGCGCATGATGCCGGATTTCCTGAGTTTCCTGGTGACGACGGACGGACTGACTGACTGACTTCGGGGACCCCTTCTGCAAGAAATGTTGTGCAAGAACTCTTGCTGATCTAGCATGGCGAGCATGGACACTCCCGCACCCGACGCGGCCGCTTCCGCCGGTACCCCTGCCAGCAGCCCCGTCGAGGGTGCCGGCCCGGCCGATCGGCGCATCGGCCTGCACGACGCCGGCTCGATGCGGGCCCTCGCGCACCCGCTGCGCCTCCGCATCCTCGGGCTGTTGAGGGCCGGAGGCCCGCACTCGGTCGGCATGCTCGTCGAGGCCACCGGCGCGGCATCCGGATCGATCAGCTACCACCTGGGCACGCTCGCCAAGCACGGCTTCGTCGTGCCGGCGCCCGAGCGCGAGCGCGACGGTCGCGAGCGCTGGTGGAAGTCCGCGCACGAGATGACCGTGATGCACGCCGAGGAGTTCCTCGGCGACCCCGATCGGCGCGAGGCGTCCGAGGCGATGCGGCGCACCGTGCTCGAGTCCTACCACCGCGAGCTGCTCGACGCGCTCGACGCCGAGATCGCGCTCGAACCCGAGTGGGTCGCCGCGTCCGACTCGAGCGACGGCGGTGCGCGCCTCTCGATCGACGAGATGCGCGAGCTCGCGGCCGAGCTCGATGCCGTCCACGAGAAGTGGTGGGCGCTCGGCCGCGGTCGCGAGCCCGAGCCCGACACGCGCCTCGTGCGGTGGATCACGCACGTGTTCCCGCGGAGCGGGTCGTGAGCGGCGAATCGGGCGCGGCATCCGCCGGTTCGGTCGCGGCCGACGAACCGGAGGCATCGGCCGGCCCTGCCCGGGAAACGGCAGCCGACTCCGCATCGCCGGCCGGAGACGTGCCGGCCGACGGCCCGGCGGTGGAGCCGCGCCGTCGCCTGCCGATCCTCGCGCTGTTCGCGGCGCAGTTCTTCTCGCTCGCCGGCAACGCCATCGCTCTCATCGCGATCCCGATCATTGCGCTGCAACAGACCGGATCCCCGCTCGCCGCGGGCGTCGCCGGCGTCTTCGCCACCGTGCCGCTCGTGATCGGCGGCGCGCTCGGCGGCGTGCTCGTCGACCGCTTCGGGTACCGCCTCTCGAGCATCGTCGCCGACGTCGCGAGCGGCGTCACGGTCATCGCGATCCCGATCCTCGCGGCCACGATCGGGCTGCACTTCGGCGTGCTGCTCGCCCTCGTCTTCCTCGGCGGGCTCCTCGACCCGCCGGGCGACACGGCGAAGACCGTGCTCGTTCCCGATCTCGCAGCCCTCGCGCGGATGCCACTGGCTCGCGCCGCCGGCGTGCAGTCGACCGTGCAGCGCACCGCCTCGATGATCGGGGCCGGCATCGCCGGCGTGGCCGTGGCGCTCGCCGGGCCGATGCCGGCGCTCGTGTTCGATGCGGCCGGATTCCTCGTCTCCGCGGCGCTGGTGCTCGCATTCGTGCCGAGCGCGGCGGCGGCCCGGTCGTCGTCGCCGGCCGAGGCACTGGATGATTCCGGCGCCGCTTCAGGTGCTGACTCGCCCGAACCCGAGGCGACGAAGGGCGGCTTCGTCGCCGGCATCCGCTTCATGCTGCACTCGCCGTTGCTGCTCGCGGTCGTGCTGCTCGTGACGCTGACGAACGCGATCGATGCCGCGGGCATCACCGTGCTGAAGCCCGTCTATGCGACCGAGGTGCTCGGCGAGGCCGGGCTGCTGGGCGGAATGGTCGCATGCTTCGCGGCCGGCGCGCTCACCGGGTCGGCCGTGTTCGGCTGGGTGGGGCATCGCCGTTCGGGGCGCGGGCTGTTCGCGACCTGCTTCATGCTCGCGGGCGCGCCGCCGTACCTCGCGATGGCGGCGGGGGTGCCGCTGCCCGTGCTGCTCGCGGTGCTGCTCTGCTCGGGTCTCGCGGCCGGCATGCTCAACCCGATGATCGCCACGGCCATGTACCGGCAGGTGCCCGACGGCATGCGGGCCAGGGTGTTCGGCGCGATGACGGCCGGCGTCGCGGCGTCGATGCCGCTCGGCGCGCTGGTCGGCGGGTTCGCCGTCGAGCAGGTCGGCCTCACGCCGACGCTCATCGGCGCCGGCTGCCTCTACCTCGTGCTCGGTGCGAGTCCGCTGTTCATCCGGGCGTTCGCGGGCCTCGCCGCCGCCGCCGGCGGCACCGCCGTCACCGCCGCGGACGATGACGCGCCAGTCGATGCGGCGCGCCGAGGCGCCGACGCCGAGCGGTCGCGTTCTGCGGCTTCCGACCCGCGCGAACCGGCAGAACGAGACTACTCGCGGTAGCGCGACGGCATGTCGCCGAGGCGGTCGAGGCAGGTTCGGTTCAGCGCACGTGGCGCGCGCAGTCGATGCACAGCTCCGCGGTCGGGCGCGCATCGAGGCGTGCGACCGTGATGCGCTTGCCGCAGTTCGAGCAGACGCCGTAGCTGCCGTCGGCGATGCGCGCGAGCGCATGCTGGACATCCGCGAGTTCGGCCCGCACATCGGCGAGCACGGCGCTGCGCTGCGACCACTCCTGGGTCATCGTCGGGCCCTCCGGGTCGTGCTCGTCGTCGGCCGTCGCGTCGCTCCTCGCGATGCGCACCGCGGTCATCGCATCGTCGAACTCGGCCAGCCGCTGCTCGGCGTCGGCGCGCTCGGCGCGCAGCCTCGCCTCGAATCTCGTGAGCTGTGCCGGTGTCATCGTCGTCGCCGTCATCATGCCCCCTTTCGATCACCGCATGCTACGCCCACGACATCCGGAACGCGTGTCAGACGCGGCAACTACGATTGAGGCGTGGTCACCGCCCTATATCGCCGTTACCGGCCCGAGACGTTCGCCGAGATGATCGGACAGTCGCAGGTGACCGATCCGCTGATGACGGCGCTGCGCACCGATCGCGTCAATCACGCCTACCTGTTCAGCGGCCCGCGCGGTTGCGGCAAGACGACGTCGGCGCGCATCCTCGCGCGCTGCCTGAACTGCGCCGAGGGGCCGACCGACGTGCCGTGCGGCACCTGCCCGAGCTGCGTCGAGCTCGCTCGCGGTGGCGGCGGTTCGCTCGACGTCGTCGAGATCGACGCCGCCAGCCACAACGGCGTCGACGACGCGCGCGACCTGCGCGAGCGCGCCGTGTTCGCCCCGGCGCGCGACCGCTACAAGATCTTCATCCTCGACGAGGCGCACATGGTCACGCCGCAGGGCTTCAATGCCCTGCTGAAGCTCGTCGAAGAACCGCCTGAGCACGTCAAGTTCATCTTCGCGACCACCGAGCCCGACAAGGTGCTCGGCACGATCCGCTCGCGCACGCACCACTACCCGTTCCGGCTCGTGCCGCCCGGCCCGATGCTCGAGTACGTGCAGCAACTCTGCAGCGAAGAGGGCGTCGAGGTCGCGCCCGGCGTGCTGCCGCTCGTCGTCCGCGCCGGCGGCGGCTCGCCGCGAGACACGCTCTCACTGCTCGACCAGCTGATCGCCGGCTCCGAGGGCACGAGCATCGACTACGAGCGCGCGGTCGCGCTGCTCGGCTACACGCACGGCGCGCTGCTCGACGAGGTCGTCGACGCCATCGGCCAGGGCGATGCGGCCGGGGCGTTCGCCGCCGCCGACCGGGTCGTGCAGACCGGCCAAGACCCCCGCCGATTCGTCGAAGACCTGCTCGAGCGCCTGCGCGACCTCATCATCGTCGCCGCGTCGACGCCTGAGGCCGCCGCGGCGGTGCTGCGCGGCGTCCCGGCCGACGAGCTCGCGCGCATGGGCACGCAGGCCGCCGCCTTCGGGGCCGCCGAGCTCTCTCGCGTCGCGGACCTCGTCAACCAGACCCTCACCGAGATGAGCGGCGCGACCTCGCCGCGCCTGCACCTCGAGCTCATGCTCGCCCGCGTGCTCGTGCCCGCGATCGACGACACGCAGCGCGGCGCGCTCGCACGCGTCGAGCGACTCGAGCGTCGCGTCGGGTTCTCGGATGCCGCGGGCGCGCCGTCCGGCGGCGGTGCAGCGCTTGCCGCGCCGGCCCCGACCTCCGCCCCTGCACCGGCTGCTCTTGCGCCGACCGCCCCTTCGCCGGCCGCCCCTTCGCCGGCCGCTCCTGCGCCGGCAGCGCCGGCGCCTGCTGCAGCGCCGTCTGCGCCAGCGCCCACCACGTCGGCCCCGGCGTCCCCGCCTGCGGCTGCTTCTGCCGCGCCGGAGTCGGCCGCGACGACGCCGGCAGCCGCTGCGCCGGCCGCGCCCGAGACCTCCCCGGCGCCTTCCGCACCCGCCCCGGCACCTGCGCTCGTCGGGCCGGTCACGGTGCAGCAGATGCGCGATGCGTGGCCCGAGGTGCTCGCCGCGCTGCAGCGGGTCAAGCGCACCGCGTGGATGGCCGCGCTCACCGCGCAGGTCATCGACTACCGCTCCGAAGACGGCGTGCTCCTGCTCGGATTCCCCAGCCAGAACGACGTGAACGACCTCAGGGGTTCCGCCGGCGCGCAGAGCCCCGCAGAGCTGCTGCGTGCGGCGATCACCGAGGTGCTCGGCATCCAGGTCAAGTTCATTCCGCGGGTCATCGGCGCGCAGGCCCCGGGCCAGCAGCCCGCCGGCCGAGCGGCCGACGGGGGCGGCGCGTCGCCCGCGCCTGCCGCGCCTGCATCCGGCGGCCCTGCGCCTGCCAGTTCCGCGCCTGCCGGTTCCGCGCCGCCCGGTTCCGCGCCCGCCGGCGCTTCATCCGCCGGCTCCGCACCGGCGGCGCCGAGCGCGGCTGCGGCGCCACCAGCACCCGGCTCCGGGCCGGCGGCGTCCTCCGGGGCTCCGTCGACGTCGGGCACGAAGTCCGGTGCCGCACGCGACGCCGGTCGCACGTCCGCACCGAAGACCTCCGCACCCTCGGCGAAGGCCGCAGCCTCGGCGCCGGTCGACTCCTGGGCGACGGTCGCGATCCCGGGCGACCCGGCCGACGGCGCGTCAGGCGCCACCGCCGGCACCGCGACGGCCCTGCTGACCGCGACGCGCGAGGCCGAGCGCCCCGCCGCTGCGGCGACCGTCGAGTCCGCGCCGTCCGCTTCGCCCGTGGTCGAGCGCGAGGCCACGCGATCGATCGAGGCCCCGAGCGCCCCAGACGACGCCGATGCCCCTCCGCTCGACGAGGAGCCGCCCTTCGATCCCGACTTCGACCGCGTTCCGGCCGACGAACCGGGCGCGGGACGACCTCAAGGTTCCCAGCGGGTCGCGCCGACGCAGCCGGCGGCGCGTGCCGAGGCCTCGGCCGAGGCATCCGCTCCCGCGCCGAGGCAGCGCGCGGCGAACGCTGCACGGAGCGCCTCAACCAGCGCCTCCACCAGCGGCGGCATCCAGCGCTACGGCGAGGCCGTCGTGCGCGAGGTTCTCGGCGCGACCTTCCTCGAAGAGGTCGAGACGCCGGCACGTCCCGGCTTCGGGGAGCGTGGCTAGCGCATGTACGAAGGCATCGTCCAAGAACTCATCGACGAACTCGGCCGGCTTCCCGGCATCGGGCCGAAGTCGGCGCAGCGCATCGCGTTCCACATCGTGCAGACCGAGCAGTTCGACGTGAGCCGGCTCGCCGAGATCCTCATGGACGTGCGCACGAAGGTGCGCTTCTGCGCGATCTGCGGCAACGTCTCCGAGCAGGAGACCTGCTCGATCTGCCGTGATCCGCGCCGCGACCCCGCCCTGATCTGCGTGGTCGAAGAGGCGAAGGACGTCGTCGCGATCGAGCGCACGCGCGAGTTCCGCGGGCTCTACCACGTGCTCGGCGGCGCGATCAGCCCGATCGACGGCATCGGGCCCGACGAGCTCCGCATCCGTCAGCTCATGCAGCGCCTCGCCGACGGCACCGTCACCGAGGTCATCATCGCGACCGACCCGAACCTCGAGGGCGAGGCGACGGCGACCTACCTCAGCCGACTGCTCACCACCCTCGAGATCCGCGTCACCCGTCTTGCCTCCGGCCTCCCCGTCGGCGGCGACCTCGAGTACGCCGACGAGGTCACCCTCGGCCGTGCCTTCGAGGGGCGGCGCGTGGTCGGTTGACCCGACGAGGGTTGACGCCGACCGCGCGGTGGACTGGACTGGGTGCATGGCCGTCAGTCGAGGTGCCGAATGGGTTGCGGGGTACGTCGCCGCCTGGCAGTCGAACGACCCCGACGAGATCGGCGCGCTGTTCACCGACGACGCCGTCTACCTCACGAGCCCCGACTCGCAGCCGCGCGTCGGGCGAGAGCAGATCGTCGCGGGCTGGCTCGAAGACCTCGACGAGCCGGGCACCTGGGCCTTCGACTGGAAGGTGCTGCACGAGCACGACGGGTTCGTCGTCGTGCAGGGGCGCACCGTGTATCCGGCCCGCAGCGACTACCTGAACCTCTGGATCATCCGCCTCGCGCCCGACGGCCGTGCCACCGAGTACACCGAGTGGTACATGGCGCGAGGCCACAAGGACTGAGCTCGGGCGACGGGCGGCCCGCGACGGGCGGCCTGCAACCGGCATCCGCCACCGGCATCCGCCACCGGCATCCGTCAGCGCAGCACCTCGACGAGCACGACCCACGCGAGCACGATCGCCGAGGCGATCGCCAGGATCGTCGCGATGCCGAGCACCATCAGGCCGGCCGGCACGACGCCCGCGAGCAGCAGCACCGACCCGACGAGGTACGCGACGATGGGCAGCAGCCCGGCCGCGGACTTCGCGGCGAGCTCGCGCGCCGTTCCCCGATGCTGGTCGTCCTGGAAGATCGCGCGCACGGCATGCACCTCGAATGCGGCGGCGACGGCGGCCGCGACGAGCGCCTCGATGCCGTAGGCCCACAGCGGCTGTCCGGGCGCGAGCGCGAGGCCGGTGACCACGATCGCGAGCACGAGGGTCGCGATCGACGCGGCGGCTCGGGCGGGCAACGTCTTCGAACTCATGATCGCGCCGATGTTCACCGACATCGCCACGATGAGCAGGCCCGCGAGCGCTGCGGTCGCCCCGACCATCGCCACGTTGAACTCGGACCATGGTTCAAGCGCCTCGGACATGCCCGCACTCTATCGGCGGCGGCCCGTCGATGGCGAGGCTCGTGGCACGCAGGAAGGGCCGGGGGAGGCCCGACCCTTCCTGGACCCTCATCGCGATGCCGTCATGGGCACCTCGACGATGGTCGGTGCGGCATCGCCTACGGGATCGTCACCGTCGAGGTGACCGTACGGGTGTTGCCCGAGAGGTCGGTGACGGCTGCGCGCACCGTATAGGTGCCGGAGGCGAGGCCGCTCGGCAGCGTCCATCCACCGGTCCATTCGGTCGCGCCGATCGCGGTCGAGGCCGAGGTGGAGCCGATCGCCTTCAGCAGCTTGGAGTTCGCGGCGTCGTAGACGTTCGCGGCGACGCGGCGGAGGCCGACGGCGTCGGTCGCGACGAGGTCGGCCCGACCTTCGGCGATCGTCAGGTCGAGCGTCGGTCGGGTGTTGTCCACCTTCACCTTCACCTCGAGCTCGCCACGAAGCCCGCTCGTGGCCTTGGCTGAGAACACGAAGGTGTACTCGCCGTCGGCGAGCGTGCTGAAGTCGACCGCCGGGAGGGTGAGCGAATCGGTGCTCGGCTCCCACTGGTAGCCCTTGACCGACGGGACCTGAGCGCCGTCGGCGGTGTAGAGCTGGGCGTGGAACGCCTGGAGGTTCTCGCCGGCGACGGTCATCGAGACATCCGCCTTGCCGCGGAGGATCGCACCGTCGGTGAGCGAGCTCGTGATGACGGGGGCGATCGCGGGGTCGGGGGCGTCCGCGCGGATTTCGGGTGCGTCGACGGCCCAGTAGCCGTTGTTGGCACCGTCGGAGAGTCGCCAGCCGATGCGCACCTTGCTCACGTCACCGGCCGGTGCGGTCGTCGAGAACGCGACGGGCTGGTTGATCTCGAACAGGGCGCCGTCGGCGACGCCGTCGCGGGACCACAGCACCTGGCTCGTGCCGTCGTCGTACTCGGCGATGACCTCCGCATGCTGCGGCACACCGGCCGTGATCTGCCGGTAGTGCTGCAGGAACGACACGTCGACGGCGCCGCCGGGGCGCACGTCCTGCCACGGCGAGTACAGCGTCGAGTCGAAACGGGCCCCGGATGCCGTGGGGTTGCCCTTGTCGTTCCACTCGTCGGGGTCGGCGACCGCGATCACGTCGCGGGCGCGCACGAACGAGCCACGTCCCTGGCCCTCCTCGCTGGTCGCCCAGAACTCGCCGTCCATGAACGACCAGCCGCGGTACTCGGCGACGCCGAGGTCGGGCGTCTGCTCGTCGATCTGCCAATCCCGGGGGGTCTGCTTCGTCCATCCGCCGGAGAAGACCGGCTTCGGGGCTTCGTCGACGACGTCGCCGAGCGACCCGACGAGCGTGTCGAACGGGTCGGTCGACTCGGTGCCGATGGGCACGCCTTCGAGGCCCCACTCGGGGTCGATGTCGACGCCGAGGTGCGCCAGCGCGGTCGGCGCGATGTCGACCTGTCGCCACTGCCGGGTCGCCGTGCCCGAGACGGGAACGTCGCCGCCGGACGCGAGGGTCCAGATCATGCGGGTGAGGTGCTGGTCGCCGCCGTGACCGTAGCCGGTGAAGCCGTGGTCCGTGGAGGCGAGGATCAGCCAGTCCTCGTCGGATGCCGCCTCTCGCGCCTCGATCGCGGCGACGAGTTCGCCGACCTGCGCGTCGAGCTTCTCGATCGTGGTCTTGTACTGGGGCGATTCGGCCGTGTAGCTGTGGCCGGTGGCGTCGCCGTTGTGGAGGTAGACGACCATCGCGTCGGGGTTCCGGGTTCCGAGCACCTCGAGAGCGTCGGCGACGCTCTGCTCGTCGGTGGCTGCGGCGGAGGCCCCGGTCTGCTGGATCTTGACGTCCGGACGGAGGATCAGGTGGTCGTTCAGCGGCTTCCAGTCGGCCGTGGAGAATGTCGCGAACCCGGGATCGACCTGCTCGAGCCGGGTGAGGACGTCGGGGTAGGCCTCGATGTTCGGATTGGCGAAGTTGTTGTCGGGGGACCGGTGCTTGTCGACCCAGACGCCTGAGAGCAGGTTGGCGTGGCCATGACCGGAGACGGTCGGGCCGAGCGCGTTGTCCTGCATGTAGCCGACGCCCATCTGGCCCTTCGCCGCGAGCGCGTCGATGTTCGGCGTCGCGTACTCGGTGAGCTTGTCGAAACGAACACCGTCGAAGTCGATGAAGAGCACCTTGCGGGAGCTGATGCCGTCGGGCACATCGGATGGCCGGGGGCCGGGGTCGGGCAGCGGCGATTCGGCGCCGGCGCGCGGCTCGGAGTCGACGCTGATGTTGTCGACGGCCCAGTACCAGTCGTTCGTCGCCTTCTCGATGACCCAACCGAGCTTCATCGAGGTGGCGCCGACCGGCACGGCGACGGGCTGGGTGAGCGTGCGGTTCTGCAGGTACACCTGGTCGCCGAGTACGGCGGTCGAGTATTCGAAGAGCCGCACGGGAGCGGCGCCGTCGAACGACACCTCGAGCGCGGCGACCTGGGGTCCGGTCTGGCGGTAGTTCGAGTCGAAGTTGACGTGCACCGTCGAGCCGCCCGTGACGGCGACGGACGGCGACGTGAGGGTGCTGGCGAAGAGCTGCTCGCCGGGGTTGTTCCCGTCGTCCCATTCGTCGTTGTCGGCCACGGCGACGACTCCGGAGCCCTTCGCGAAGGCCTCGCGACCCTGCCCGCCCTGCGCCGCGGCCCAGAACGACGGGGTCGCGAACGTCCAGCCGCGCCATTCGCTCTTGCCCTTGGCACCCATCGATGCATCGTTGGCGACGGTCCAGCCGGTGGGTGCGGTGGGTGTCCAGCCGAGCGTGGTCTTGGGGATGTGGGTCTCGTGGACCGACGGCCCGAGCGAGCCGCTCAGGGAGTCGAAGTCCTCGGAGAACGAGGTGGTCGCGGCGAGTTCCCCGCTGTCGTGGGCCATTGCGGGGGTGGCGGGCATGAGGAGTCCGATGCCGAGGCAGCCGGCCGTGAGCATCACGGCGCGGTTTCGTGTTCGCACGATTTCTGGTCCTTTCCAGATGGGTGGATTTCCGAGTCTGTCGGCGGTGGCGGAGGATTCCGAGCGAAACCGGGGAACACGTAGGTGAACATCTTCTGAGCATTCGAGACCCATATAGATACAACTTCGAGGATGCCGTGGGGGCCGCCGTCACATTGCCGGAGGCGCATACGCGCCGCACGTATGATGGAGGTTCCGGCGTCCCGAGGTGCAAACCCGGCGCCCCACCCACCCCCTTGGAGACCACGTGAGCTTGATCGTGCAGAAGTTCGGCGGGTCGTCCGTCGCCGATGCGGAGAGCATCAAGCGCGTGGCCAAGCGCATCGTCGAGACCCGCAAGGCGGGCAACGACGTGGTGGTCGCCGTCTCCGCCATGGGCGACACGACCGACGAGCTGCTCGACCTCGCCGACGAGGTCTCGCCGCTCCCGGCGCCCCGTGAGCTCGACATGCTGCTCTCGGCGGGTGAGCGCATCTCGATGGCGCTGCTCGCGATGGCGATCAAGAGCATGGGCCACGAGGCGCGTTCGTTCACGGGCAGCCAGGCGGGCATGATCACGGATGCCACGCACGGCGCCGCACGCATCGTCGACGTCACCCCGGTGCGCCTCCGCGAGGCGCTCGACGAGGGTGCGGTCGTCATCGTCGCCGGCTTCCAGGGCTTCAGCCGGGAGTCGCGCGACATCACCACGCTCGGCCGCGGCGGCAGCGACACGACGGCCGTGGCCCTCGCCGCAGCGCTCGAGGCCGACGTCTGCGAGATCTACACCGACGTCGACGGCGTGTTCACCTCCGATCCGCGCATGGTCAAGCGGGCGCAGAAGCTCGACCGCGTGACCAGCGAAGAGATGCTCGAGCTCGCGGCATCCGGTGCCAAGGTGCTGCACATCCGCGCGGTCGAGTACGCCCGCCGCCACGGCGTGACCCTGCACGTGCGTTCGTCGTTCAACAACAACGAGGGGACGATCGTCTACGACCCCTCGCGTCTTCCCGAAGGAGCAGCTGTGGAAGAGTCCGTCATCGCCGGAGTCGCGGTCGACCTGTCCGAGGCCAAGATCACCGTCGTCGGGGTGCCCGACAAGCCGGGCGTCGCGGCGAAGATCTTCAAGATCGTCGCGAACACCAACGCGAACGTCGACGTCATCGTGCAGAACGTGTCGGCGGCGACCACGGGGCGCACCGACATCTCGTTCACCCTGCCGAAGGCCGACGGCGAGCGCGCCCTCACGGCCCTCGCCAACGCGAAGGACTCGATCGGCTTCGAGTCGCTGCAGTACGACGACCAGATCGGCAAGCTCTCGCTCGTCGGCAACGCCATGCGCAGCGCGACCGGCGTCTCGGCGAAGCTCTTCGAGGCGCTCTACGAGGCCGGCATCAACATCGAGATGATCTCCACGAGCGAGATCCGCATCTCGGTCGTGACGCGTGCCGACAGCGTCGCCGACGCCGCGCGCGCGGTGCACACGGCGTTCGGGCTCGACTCCGACGTCGACGCGGTCGTGCACGGCGGCACCGGCCGCTGAGTCGAACGCCGGCTTCGGTCGAGCGGATGCCGCGGCATCCGTCGCACCGGGGCCGCCCGCGGCATCCGTCGACTGCCGCAGATCGGGCGAAAGCTGCCAGAACCGGACGAATGCTCGCATTCGGTCCTGAATCGGCGCCGACGTCCTGCACACTGGAATGACGATCGTCCGGGTCGCGGTGATGCCGCGAGCCCGCAGAGATAGGGAATCACGCATGGCACACGGAGTGAACATCGGCGTCGTCGGCGCCACCGGTCAGGTCGGCGCGGTCGTGCGCCAGTTGCTCGAGGAGCGCGACTTCCCGGTCGCGAGCATCCGCTACTTCGCCTCGGCGCGCTCGGCCGGCTCGACCCTCCCCTGGAAGGGTGAGGACATCGTCATCGAAGACGCTTCGACGGCCGACCCGAGCGGCCTCGACATCGCGATCTTCTCGGCCGGAGCCACGCTCTCGAAGGCGCAGGCCCCGCGCTTCGCCGCGGCCGGCGTGACGGTGGTCGACAACTCGAGCGGCTGGCGCATGGACCCCGAGGTGCCGCTCGTCGTGAGCGAGGTCAACCCGCACGCGATCGATGAGGCCGTCAAGGGCATCATCGCCAACCCGAACTGCACGACGATGGCGGCCATGCCGGTGCTCAAGGTGCTGCACGACGAGGCCGGGCTCGAGCGCCTCATGGTCTCGACGTACCAGGCCGTTTCGGGTGCCGGGCTCGCCGGTGGAGAAGAGCTGCTCGAGCAGGCGCGCGCCGCCGTGGCGCAGGACGCCATCCTGCTCGTGCACGACGGCCGTGCGGTCGAGTTCCCCGAGGCCGAGAAGTTCCCGCGCACGATCGCGTTCGACGTGATCCCGCTCGCCGGCTCGATCGTCGACGACGGCGACCTCGAGACCGACGAAGAGAAGAAGCTGCGCAACGAGAGCCGCAAGATCCTCGAGCTGCCGGGCCTGCGCGTGGCCGGCACCTGCGTGCGCGTGCCCGTCTTCACTGGTCACTCGCTCTCGATCCACGCGGAGTTCGCGAACCCGATCACGCCCGAGCGCGCGACCGAGCTGCTGTCGGACGCCCCCGGCGTCGCGCTCAGCGACGTGCCCACGCCGCTGCAGGCCGCCGGCACCGACCCGAGCTACGTCGGTCGCATCCGTCAGGACCAGTCGGCCGAAGACGGCAAGGGCCTCGTGCTCTTCATCTCGAACGACAACCTCCGCAAGGGCGCAGCGCTGAACGCCGTGCAGATCGCGGAGCTCATCGCGGCGAAGCAGCCCGCGGCGGTCTGACACACCGGCGAGGCGACC